>NZ_PUGF01000001.1 GCF_002976435.1 Solimicrobium silvestre
TCCAAACCAATCATTTTTACGGTAGTATCCATTTCGGACTCCTTCTCTTGATTGTCGCTTGCCAGCCCACCTGGCTCGCTAGGCACATTATGATGCCGTTTTCAGGAGGGTGGAGTCCATTTCATTAGGGAGTAATAGCACAGTGAACTGCCAAAAAAATTAGAATTGATGTCTAACTTTTTGGGGGCAGTTCATTCAGTCGTACACCCATTTATGAGCCATCACCAGCCATCTTGAATTCAAATTCCATCGTTGTCGTCAATGGTTTCGATATGGGCGCATATTTCCATTGAAGTGCCGCCGAAATGACTGCCTTGTCAAAATATTTTTTCGGGGTGGCATTGACGATTTCCACTTTGGATACTCTGCCATCCGTTTCAACATGCAATTGCGCGGTGACTATGCCTTTTGTGACGCCATCACGCACAGCACGGCTTGGAAATTTGGGCTGTTCCCCAGTAATGACATTGAGAATTGGCTCTTGCGCTACAACAGGTGCAGCTTTAGGCGGAGCCGCAGGGGGACTCTGAACAGCCGCTGCTATTTTTTGTTTTTCCAATGCCTTGGCGGCAGCAAGTGCCTTTGCATCTGCAGCTAGTTTGGCGTCGGCCGCAATTTTTGCATCTGCCGCCAATTTTGCATCTGCCGCAAGTTTGTCATCATGTACTTTCTTGGTTTCGGCAGCCAGTTTTGCGTCCGCGGCGTCTTTTGCGAGCTTTTCTTCTTTGGCTATCTGAGCTGGTGATTTAGTGGATGCCATATCCATCCATTTAACAGCATCTGCGGTATCAGAAAGTTTAATCGGATTCTTGACAAGACCTGTTGTCCGCGGAGTGGTCGGTGCTCCGGCTTCGGGTGCATTGGCAGAGGCAGAATCTGTGTCAGGAGACGGATCTTTGCTACACGCTACGCACAGCAGTAGAGTCATAATTTGGCTGAATGCGAGAAACGACAAAGCGCTACACTTTTTGATTTGCACCATATTAGTATTGTCCCAGGTAAATAAACAGTTTATGTACAAAGTTAAATGAAAAAACCTAAAGTTTCCACGTAGAAATATTAGCACATTAAGAAATTGAACATAAAAAATATTAGTTATTTGTATGACATTGAATTTCAAATAACTATCTACTGTCGCCAATAGAATTTGACGCACTCGGGCCTGTAAAAATTATGCGGAAAACTGTCTTTAAATTTCAAAATTGCACATCTGCTCAATAGTCCGTAAGTGCCATCAGAGTGCATTTACTAAAACACAATAATTAACTCTTTACCTTCGGCGGATTCAATCGGTCGATGCAACAACTACTTGCATGTAAGTCACTGGTAATTTATTAGAAATGCGATTGGGAGTTTTTTTACCAAACAAATCGATATTTTTGACGCGAATAGACAATCAGACGCAAGTTATGGGAATTTTAGTAGTGGGTTGAGCACAACAGAACCGTGCCCGCCCAACTACAAAAAACCACTATTCTACAGCCCGTACCACCATCAACCCGGCACGTAAGCCAACTCGCACCGACGGATTAGGAAACAGCACATACTCAGGCTCGGCACCAACAACATAGGTCAACTCACCATCGGTTGCGATCAACGCATTCGGTGCAAATTCAGTGAAGTTTTGGGTGTTGCCATCAAAGGTTAATTGAAACGCTTCGCTACGCTTAATCAGCTCTTGCGCAACGCGGAAAACGAGTGGCGCTGTGTCCGTATTTTCTGTCGCAGATAGGCCCGACCGCAGCAAGGCAGCAAGCGCTGCCTGGGTTGCTACAAATTGGCTTAAATCGTTTTTACCCATCTCCCCTATCCGCCCGAGCTCGGCTGTACAGCTAACTGCGCCTAAATGTTTGCACGTGTACGAACTAAAGGTGACTGAAGCTTGCGGGTTTAACACCGCTGCAGCTATGCCTGCACTACCTAACCAACTTACAAAAGCCGGATTATGTTTACCCGGCACAATCGCGAACGTCGGATAAAACGAAGCGCGAATTGCGGTGTGTAAATCCAAGTGCCATTTGTTTTGATGACCGTCAAAAAACTGCGTTGCTGCGTGCATTAACTGGTCGGCGCGCTGTGCTTCTTGGGCATTATTAAACTGGGTGCGCTGCGGTGTGAATAAACGATTTAAATCCACATCAATAAACCGTTTGGCTTGGGCGATGGCGTCGATATTGCCCACCATGACCATTAAATCCACCGCTAACTGCTGCGGTGTTTTAGCAAGTTCTTCCAACAGCAGCGCCATCATTTCAATTGGCGCGGTTTCGTCACCATGTACGCCAACTGAAATTAATAAACGCATGCGGGCCGAAGCAGTTTCTCCATCCTCACAAATCTGCACAACACCAGCCAGCGGTTGTTGTACGTTAAAACCTGCCAGCTCAAAAGAGCTCGCCAGAGCTGAAAAATCACCTCTGGCGAAGTTGGTGCAAAAGTCGCTTTGCATCCGCTTAAACGCAATCCATGCTGGTTGCCGTTGCCGCTTCGGACAAAGCCCACACTTCCAGTACCGCGGTTTCTAAGCTTGGCTGTTCATTTTGAACAGTTTTCACTTGGATACCCACTTGCGTTAATACCGCGTTGATGTGGCAAATTAACTGCTCGGTTTCAAGACGGTCTTGAATCTTCGGCATTTTCAGCAACACTAATTCTAATAAGCGTTGTTGAGCACGTCGGAGCGCATTCAAGGCATGGGTGCGTAACGGCGTTACGTTCGATTGCATCAACATCGGCTCTAATTGCGCAATACCCGACTGTTGGCGCAACTGCAGGCCAATTTGTAAAAATACCGCCAAATCCAAACCTTCAGTACGCGGTGTGCCGAGTGCTGAAAATAAGAAATCGGCCATGTCAATTAAGGCTTCGACTGTTTGGCAAGCACGTGGGAATGGTTTGGCTTCCGTCACAAATTTACTCAGCAACGGCGCAACAGAATTTTGCTGGCTAAACAGCGCAGTCAATTCCGCCAAATTACCGGAAGCAGCATTTTTCGGCACCGATAACACGCCTTCGATTAACGATCTTTGCAGCAAGCGGCAACGTTCGTCCAGCGCTTTGGAAACGTCACGCGGCTCCAGCAAGGCATGAGCGTCCAACGTGTCGAATAACGGTGCTAAATTCAACGCAGCCCACGCTTGCGACCAAGCTAGAATCACCTCGGATTCAGCTACTTGGTATTTTTCAGCCAATTCAACCAGCATGATCGGACCGCAACGATTCACCGCTTCATTAGCCAATACCGTACCTAAAATTGGATTAGCTAATGGATGGTCCAAACCGTTTCTGGTCGCGACCAACGCTGCCGGAAAATATGGTGTCAGCATACTTTTTGCCCAGCTATTACCGGTTAATGGCAAGCCGGACAAAATACCTTTGTAGCGATTTTTAACGTTGGCTACCACCACTGCCAATTCCGGTGCAGTTAAACCGATACCGGCTTCTTTACGACGCGCTAATTCCAGTTCAGTAGGCAGTTGTTCCAACTCGCGCGACAACACGCCTTCCGCTTCCAGATGACGGACTAAGTTGGCATACGCATCCTGCATTTTTTCAATGTGCTGGGCTTGTTCTTCACGCACCAATAAACGCGTTTGCTGGGTATTGTCACGCAACACCAGGTCTTCGATATCCAAGGTGATTTTGTTCAACATGCTGTTACGTTCGGCTTCATCGATCATGCCGGCATTGACTTCACTATCCAGCCAGATTTTGACGTTAACTTCATGATCGGAACAATCTACACCTGCCGAATTATCAATCGCATCAGTAAAGATACGGCCGCCTTTTAACGCGAATTCAATCCGCCCGGCTTGGGTAGCGCCGAGGTTACCGCCTTCTGCAACGACCTTGCAACGCATAACGTTACCGTCAACCCGGATCGCATCATTGGCACGGTCTTTAACTTGCGCATGGCTTTCTGTCGACGCTTTAATGTAGGTACCGATACCGCCGTTATAAAACAGGTCAACGTTGGCCATTAAAATAATATGTAGCAGTTGCTCCGGCGTGACCGTTTTAGCCTCGGTATGCAAAGCTTGTTGCGCTTGCAGCGACAAGGTAATGCTACGTGCATCACGCGGATATACGCCGCCGCCTGCCGAAATCAGCATCTTGTTATAGTCTTCCCACGATGAACGTGGCAGTGCAAACATGCGCTGACGTTCTTCAAACGAGGCTTTTACATCCGGTGTTGGATCGATGAAAATATGACGATGATCAAATGCGGCAACCAGTTTAATCTGACGCGACAACAACAGGCCGTTACCGAATACGTCACCCGACATATCGCCTACGCCAGTCATGGTAATTGGTGTGGTGTTCAGGTCATGCCCGAGTTCATAGAAATGACGTTTAACCGCTTCCCATGCGCCCTTGGCAGTAATGCCGAGTTTTTTATGGTCGTAACCGTTTGAACCGCCTGATGCAAACGCATCACCGAGCCAGAAGCCGCGCTCTACCGCAATACCGTTGGCAATGTCGGAGAACGTGGCCGTGCCTTTGTCGGCTGCCACCACCAAGTACGGATCAGCATCGTCGTAGCAAACGGTTTGTTCCGGATGGATCATTTTTCCTTGCTGACGGTTGTCGGTCAAGTCCAGCAAACCGGCGATGAACAGGCGATACACCGCCTCACCTTCACGCGCCACCATTTCTCTGCTGCTTATGCCATTCGTGTCTTTAGGAACCATCTTGCAAACGAAACCGCCTTTAGCACCGGCTGGCACAATCACGGCATTTTTAACCATTTGCGCTTTCACCAAACCAAGCACTTCGGTACGATAGTCTTCCATCCGGTCCGACCAGCGCAAACCGCCGCGTGCAACCGGGCCACCGCGTAAATGCACGCCTTCAAAGCGACGTGAGAAGACAAAAATTTCACGGAATGGACGTGGCTGCGGCAACCAGCTTAATTTAGTGGTATCAAACTTGAATAAAATAATATCGTTCAGTTGCTTGCTCTGGAAGTACGAGGTACGCAAAGTCGCCAGCATCAGCTCGGCCAAGGTACGCAAAATATCTTCCGAATCGGCGTGATTAATATCAGTTAATTTTTCGATGATGGCATGCAAAGCAGCGGTACCAGCTTCACGCTGCTGTTGATCCAGCGTAGGATCAAAACGCAGCAAAAAGGCATCAGTTAATTGACGCACATAATGTGCTTGCTTTTTCAAACAATCGGCCATGTAGCGAATACTGAAGCGGCAACCCGCTTGTCGCCAGTAGCTGGCGTAAGCGCGAATCACTTGTACTTCCATTGAACGCATACCGGCTTCAATTACCAAGGCATTCATGCGTCCGTCTTCGGCTTCATTATTCAACAACGATTCAAACAATTCCTGCGCTACTTTCGCCACGCCGGGTTGCATTAATTTTTCGGCACTGGCTTCATCCAGGGACAGGCAGGTGACGTAAATATTGCCGGAGTTTGAATCTGCATCTTCCGCAATTTGGTAGGTTTGTTCACGCTCAATCACTACACCCGCGTTATGCATGGCTGGCAGCATGTTCGACAATGCCGGCACTGTGCGCAAGGACTGCAAACGAATGCTGACTGGTTGTGTGGTTTCAACGCGGACTTTAATCCGGTCCGACCCTGCGTTATGCATAATGCCGGATAAGTCGTGATACGCCGTGACTGGGGAAGTAACTGCGATATAGTCGGCAGGTAATTCGCTGCACAATTTACGCAGGCCGACTCGCAAGCTAGCTTCTTCTACGGAATCTACTAAATTATTAAAAGTAGTATGCCAACCTTCCAAAACGCCTAACAGCGGCAATTGAATATCATTTTCCAGATCCAGATCTGGTCTGGCTGCTTTGGCGATTAAATACAGACGCGCTAATGGGCCATCCGCCAGCAAAGTTTCTACTCGCACTGAGGAAGCGCCAACCACTTCTTGCAATGTATCTGCCAGTGTTTCAGCCAAATTGGCGCTATATAATTCACGCGGCATATACACCAGCACATTTAAATGGCGTCCATACACGTCACGACGGGCAAATACTTTCGCGCGCGGTTGTTTAAACAAAGCCACCGCTGCGCTGGATACTTCAGCCAGCCATTCTGGTTGCGCTTCCAACACTTCAACACGCGGTAAAGATTCTAAAATTTCTAAAAATTTCTCGGCGCGGAAACCTTCCGGACGCACGCCAGCCATTTGCAATACTTTAGCAATTCGTACCCGCGCAAACGGTAAATCAGCCAACGCGGTTGCCGTTGCAGCGCGAGAGAACAAACCAACCAAACAATGCTCGCCTAACAAAACACCTTGCGCGTTGATATTACGCACGCCGATAAAATCTAATTGCTGGTCGCGGTACAAGGTTGCTTGTACATCGGCCTTCACCACCGATAAGGTATGTTCACGGCCGAACAACGTGTCGAAATCACCGGGAATACTTTTTAAGCAATTGCCGTAAATAGGATGCGACCGGTTTTTAAGCACGCCTAGTGCGCTAGAAACGTCGCGGACTAATTCGCGTGTTTCAGGTTGAACCTGATAAGAAACATAGCCAAACGTCTCAAAGCCAATGTTATCGGCCCAGCGTAAAAATGCGCCAGCTTCTTTGCCGTCATTGGCGCAAGCTTCAACCTCGTCGGCCAATTGCAGCATCTTGGCTGAGAGTGCCGGTGCGTCATGGCGCACATCGGCGGCGTCGCCGACTGACATCTTCAAGTGACCCAGCAACGAAGTAATTTCAGGTTCTTTTATTTGTTCCGTCAACAAACAAACGACGATAGATTCCAGACCGGCCTTGCTGTCTTTAGTCGCTTTGGCTTTTTCCACTTGCAGAACTTTTCCAGCTGCATCACGCTGCACTGCCAGCACTGAGTTCAGTACCGCACGCGAAACGACGCGCTGGCTGCGTAAGGCCATTACGATAGAATCAACCAGATACGGCATATCGGGATTCAATATCAGCAACGCCGTTGCGCGGCCACCGCGACCATCTTGGTACGCCATGGCATTAATCTGGCAGCCTTGTGCGGGAGTCCAGCTTGCTGCACTGGTAAAACCTTCCCACAGCATTGACGCCAAACTGGCGGGCAAAATTCCGGCTAAATCATCTTCTTCCAGTGAAGACAACCAGGTCTCCAGCAAGGCGCTAACGGAAGGGTTGTTTTGTGCGTTGTTGGCTTGCACTAACGTTAAAGTTTGTTTACGTAATTCTTGTGCTTGTCTCATTACATCCTCTGTGTTTTAGTATTCGTACAAATTTGGTAAATTCAGAATTCCACTCAACTCATTTAAGGCGGTTTGCACTTCAATTGCAAGTGCAGGATCAGCCATATCATCCGGGAAAAGTGTGTCACGGTAATGACTCTCAACCCAGGTTACTAAACGCTTATATAAAGCTTCAGTAAAAATCACGCCTTGATGCATGGCGTTAGCTTGCTGTTCAGTCAGTGCGACACGCAAGCGCAAACAAGCGGGGCCGCCGCCGTTGCGCATACTTTGACGCAATTCAAAACTTAATAACTCATCTATTGCGCCGGTACTGCTGACCAAGTCTTTTAAATACGCGGCAACAGCAGCATTTTCGCTGCATTCCTGTGGAACTAGCAAGGCCATTTTGCCGTTAGGTTTAGCGAGCAACTGGCTATTAAACAGGTATGAAGAAACTGCGTCGGCAACGACTACCTGAGCAGTTGCAACCCGAATCGGGTTTAATTCTGCGCCAACTTGCTGCATGGCGATGCGACATTTTTCAATGCTGGCAGCTTCATCCACAAACGCTTCTTGATGATAAAAAAGTACATTTCCGCTACCAACCGCAATTACGTCATTGTGAAAAACGCCTTGGTCGATTGTGTGTGGATTTTGCTGTACAAAAACCGTACGTGCATCTTGCAAGCCATGCAAACGCGCTACGGCCTGACTAGCTTCCAGTGTTTGGCGTGCCGGAAATTTTTTAGGGCCGACAATGCTGGCATCAAATTCACTGCGTCCGTACACAAATAATTCAACACCAGCAGCGCCGTGTTCTGCGCACAAGCGCGTATGGTTAGCCGCGCCTTCGTCACCGAATGCCGGTGTCGCAGGTAATGCCTGATGCACTGCAAAATGTTTTTCATCATGAAAAATAGCGCGTAAAGCGCGCTCAGTTTGGCTATGTTCAATCGAACGATGCAATTTATTATTTAAATTTGCCACCGTAAAATGCGTCCGGCCGTCAGCGGTATCTGCTGACGGGCTGACGGTTGCGGCGTTTGCTGTCCACATCGACGAAGCAGAATAAGCGCACGCTAACAACACTGGTGATGTGCGCGCAGCAGCTTCAATCATTTGCGCGTTGGTGCCGGTAAAGCCTAGCTGGCGCAGCAATTTAAAATTTGGTCGATCTTGCGGTGGTAACAGGGCTTGCGCAAAGCCGCGTTGTGCCAAAGCGTGCATCTTTGCCAAACCTTGCAATGCCGCTTCTTTCGGGTTGGAGGCACTTTTAATGTTACTGGAGGATGCCACATTACCGAACGATAACCCGGCGTAGTTATGCGTTGGGCCAACTAAACCGTCAAAATTATACTCGCGCGTTTTTTGCATAATGCTGTTTCCTTAAAATACCAGGCCAGGTGAAAGTTGCTTAGGCATTTCTAATAAATTGGTCTCAATTGACGCCACCGGATAAGCGCAATAATCTGCCGCGTAATACGCACTTGGACGATGATTGCCAGAGTTACCGACGCCACCGAACGGCGCAGTACTCGCAGCACCGGTAGTTGGGCGGTTCCAGTTCACCACGCCAGCGCGGATGTGCGTCTGGAATTGCTGCCACAAGTTTGCATCATCACTTAACAAGCCTGCTGCCAAACCGTAGTTAGTAGCGTTTGCGACTTTAATCGCGGACGCAAAATCAGCTACCCGTATTACTTGCAGCAACGGGCCAAACCATTCTTCATCAGGGATATTTTTGGCATCTGTCACGTCAACAATACCCGCCGATAAAAAGCCGGTATCTGCTTGCAAATGCCGCATTGCCAATAATGATTTTCCGCCTTTGGCGATTAATTCGGCCTGACCATCCAATAAGCGTTGCGCAATAACGCTGGACACGACCGGCCCCATGAAAGGTGCAGGTTCGGCGTCGCTTTTACCAACCCGGATTGCTGCTGCAACTTGCACAAGACGATCTAAAAATGCTTGGCCTTGCGCCGTATTTGGGATAACTAAACGGCGTGCACATGTGCAACGCTGTCCCGCGCTTACAAAGGCGGAGAAAATGGTGTGGTGCACAGCCGCGTCGATATCTTTGACATCCCACATTACCAAGGCATTATTGCCGCCCATTTCCAGCGCCAGCATTTTGCCCGGCTGACCGGCAAACTGTTTGTGCAGAATTACGCCGGTTTGGTAACTGCCGGTGAATAACACGCCATCAATATCGGTATTTTTAGACAGTGCAATACCGGTATTTTTTCCGCCATTGACCAGGTTTAATACGCCGTTCGGCAAACCTGCTTGCGCCCACAACTGCACGGTTTTAATCGCTGTTTGCGGAGCGTATTCGCTCGGCTTAAACACTAAGGTATTCCCGGCAATCAGCGCAGGAACGATATGACCATTCGGTAAATGTCCCGGGAAATTATATGGGCCGAACACCGCAAAAACACCATGCGGGCGATGGCGTAATACCGCATCGCCATCCGCCACTTTACTACTCACGACACCGGTTCTGGCTTGATAAGACTGAACAGAAATATCAATCTTATTCGCCATGGTGGCGACCTCAGTACGCGCTTCCCACATCGGCTTGCCGACTTCTTGTGCGATTAACAGCGCCAACTCTTCCGTGTGCTGCTTTAACAGATCGCGGAACTTGGCACAGATGGCGATCCGCTCATCTAAACTAGTTTGCGCCCAAGCCGAGAAGCTTGCGCGAGCTGCGCTGCAAGCTTGCTGCACGTCGTTTTCGTCTGCCGCGTTACCTTGCCAAACAGTCTGGCCGTCGGCAGGGTTAATGACGCTAAACGATTCGCCGCTGCCTGCCAACCATGCGCCGTTTATATAATTACTACTATTAGTTTTATGGTTCATTATAATTTTCGCCTATTTTTCTAACCTCGTTTTTTGCCTCATTTTTTGCATTCAAAGGCATCGCCCGCACCTGCGATTTAACAGAGCAACCCAAGACTTGCTGCTGTTCCAAAGTCAGTTGCAATTGCCCATGATGCGGCAGCAGATCACTTACAATAATGCGGTAATCCTGAATGCTGGTATTCGCTACCAGCATCGGTTCAGCTGCAGCCGGATCAGAAAGCAAAGCAGCCGAGCAATCAACTACTTCCAACAATTCACTCAAACGCACGGAACGCAATTCATTAACCCGCGCCTGCAACACTGGCCCCGCGTCAAAAATATCCACAAAGCCTTCGTAATACAAACCTTCCTGCTCCAATAAGCGGCGGGCTGGTGCGGTATCCACATGCACTTGCCCAATAACGTCTTGCGCTACTTTAGGTAGATAAGCGACATACAAAGGATGGCGCGGCATGAGTTCTGCGATGAAGGATTTTTTACCTAAGCTACTAATATCATCGGCGCGATTAAAATCCATTTTGAAAAAATGGCGGCCCAGATTATCCCAAAATGGCGAACTGCCGTCGGGATATTGAAAGCCACGTAATTCGGCGATGAGTTTTTCACTGAATAAATGCGGGAATTGGGCAATAAACAAAAACCGGCATTTTGACAGCAACCGGCCGTTGTTATTGTTACGATAGTCAGGATGTAAAAACAGCGAGCAGAGTTCAGCGCAACCGGTTAAATCGTTGGATAAATACAGCGTATCCATACGCGAATACACGTTCAACTCTTTACTAGAATGCACCAGTGTGCCGATGCGGTAATTATAAAAAGGCTCATCTAAACCAACCGCGCTTTTAATGGCACTAACGCCAATAATTTTGCCGTTGTCGGTGTCTTCTAAAACAAATAAATAGTCACGCTGCTCTGGGGGAATTTGTTCGGCAAAGGAAGCGCAAGCAACGGCAATACGGTTGCTGAGCATCTCCGTATCTGGCTTTAGTGTGGTCATGCCATCGCCAACCTGAGTGGCTAAATACATTAAGCCGTCCAGGTCATCTTTTTTAATTGCGCGTACTACTATCATCTTTTATCCTTAATTTCCTGATTTTTTGTCACCACGGCACGCATAATACGTGATCGCCGTCGATGACGTTAAGAGCTTGCATCACTTCGCTGGACAGGCGCACGGTCTGCGTATTTTCCAGTGCGGTTGATTGCATCATCGTTGCGCGGAAATCGGTTTCTCTGGCAGTGGCTACCAGGTAACTGCGGTTTGCATTTGTGCTAATTGGCGCAGAGTCATCGCTCACAGTTTCCACCTGTAGCTTCAATCCGTGGGCAAATGAGCTCAATGCATGTTTATTGGCTTCCAGAATTGGCCCACCGTCGAAGATATCAATGAAGTCATCTGCTGCAAAACCTTCCTTAGTCAACAAGTCGAACGGTACTTCGCTTTCTGGATGCACTTGCCCCATCGCTGCTTGTGCATCACCGGTCAACAAGGGCACATACACCGGATAATGCGGCATTAATTCCACGATTAAATTACGGTTACGCGCACCATCGACCAAACGTTCCGCTTCCAAAAAATCCATCTGGAAGAATTTTTTTCCCAAGGCTTCCCAAAATGGCGCACAGCCTTTTTGGTCGGTGTAACCGGCCAGTGAAACAAAAAAGTTATCGCTGAACCGTTCCGGCGCACAGGCAGCAAACATCAACCTTGCGCGTGACAATAAAGCGGCTTCCGGGTGGATATGATTACCTCGACGCACAAAGAAGCTGGAGAGCTGTGAATAGCTGGTGAGGTCAGCACAAAGAGTGAGTGCGTGAACGCTATGACTGATATCTAAATCACGGGAAACTTGCTGGATAACGTCGTTACGGAACGAGAAAAAAGTACCTTTGGAACCTGCGGTAGCAGAAATGGCTGCGCTACCGATTAAGCTATGGCTGGAGGTATTTTCTAAATCCTCCAGCACAAACAGATAACATTCTTCGCCAGCGATATCCGTTTGACTGGCAAAAGAACGTAACGATTGTTCTACCGCACGTTCGATTGCTGCCGGAGTTTTCGCCATGGTGTGAACACCTTGAGTCAGGCCTGCCGCCAGCTCAATTAACGCTGGGATATCGCTGGTTGCAACGGGTCTGACAATAAACATAGCGACCTTTTTAGTGTGAATGAAACTTTTGGTAATAGTTAAACCAAGGTCGCCAAAGCACGGCGTAAACGAGTTGCCGCTTCTTGAATTTGTTCATCCGTCACAATTAACGCTGGTGCAAAACGTAACACATCAGGGCCTGCGATCAGCAACATTAAGCCTTGCTCTTCCGCTGCCTTGGTCATTTCTTTAGCGCGGCCTGCGTAGGTAGCCGTTAATTGCACACCCAACAGCAAACCGCTGCCGCGCACTTCCGCCAACATGTGCGGAAATTCTTGTACCAAACCCTGCAACGCTAAAATCAAGGTTTTGGACGCATGTTTTACCCGCAACAAAAAGCTCGGCACATTAATCGTACGCAGCACCGTCAATGCAACAGAAGCAGCTAAAGGATTACCACCGTAAGTTGTGCCGTGAGTACCGACAGCAAATGCCGCCGCCACCGTATTGGTCGTGAGCATAGCGCCAACCGGATAACCATTTCCGAGTGCTTTGGCACTGGTTAAAATATCCGGTGTTACGCCATAACCCATGTAAGCAAACAATTGGCCGGTACGTCCCATGCCGCATTGCACTTCATCAAAAATCAGCAATGCGCCATGCTGGTCGCACAACTCACGCAAGGCTTGCAAATATTCGGTAGTGGCTGGCATGACGCCGCCCTCGCCTTGCACCGGCTCGACCATTACGGCACAGACGTCATTCCCCATCGCTTCACGTGCAGCGGTAATGTCATTGAACGCAATGTGGGTTAAATCGGCCGGCAATGGGCCAAAACCTTCGGTGTATTTCGGTTGTCCGCCAACGGACACGGTAAATAAAGTACGCCCGTGGAAAGAATTTTCGCAAGAAATGATACGAGTTTTATGAGTATGGCCGTTTTTAGCTGCATATTTACGCGCCAGCTTCAACGCCGCCTCATTGGCTTCTGCGCCAGAATTACAGAAAAATGCCCGGTCGGCAAACGTGGCAGCAACTAAAGAACGTGCCAATTCCAGCACCGGCTCATTGGTATAACCATTACCGACATGCCACAGTTTTTCCGCTTGTTGCTGCAAAGTATGCACGACATCCGGATGGCAATGTCCTAAACTGGTAACAGCAATACCGGCAGTAAAATCCAGATATTGGCGCCCTTCCTGATCCCACAAATCCAAGCCTTTGGCGCGTACCGGCACTAAGGTTGACGGTGCGTAAGTTGGCACGATAACGTCATCAAATGTGCTGCGGGTAACAGGTGTATTCGGTGGTGTATTGGTGGTTGTTGCAGTCATGATCAGCCTCAGGTTGTCTTGGATGTCCGTATTGTACGCACTGGAACAGCCATTTTCTTTTAAAACTGCGACATGAATTTACATAAACCAATCGGTAAATTCGGCAAAAATGAAAGTAGATGTAACAAGCCATAGTTGCATTACGGAAATGTTCCAAATGGTAATATAATCGGCGCTTTGTGAAATTGCTCGGGATTAAGGTTTATGAAAATCGCTCGTAATATAAAGTTATGTTGTGCGTTGTTGTTACTACTTCCGCTCTTGGCTCAGGCTGAATTAAAGATATTGATCGGAGTCGATCCAGCCGACGAGGTAGGTAAAAACAATGTCGACCGGGTTATCAGCTCAATTCCTGAGCTTAATTCGGCGCTCGGCAGCAAAGTTTTTTCGAACCAGTCTTCCAATCTGACCGATGTTTTACGCTCTACCCGCACGCAAGAAAATGACATCATCATTGGCCCGCCGCATATTATTGCTTCGGCGATCAGCCATCACTACCAAGTGTTAGCGCGTAATGAAGCAGATGCGGATTTTGTATTAATAGCGCGCCCTGACATTAAAAAATTGGACGACATCGCCGGCAAACGCCTCTACCTGACCCAGCAAGATTCGACCCGCACCTATGTCGCCAAGGGCATGCTGATTGAAAATAATATCGACATTAAATCAATCAAACAGGTCACTTACGGTAAAACTAGCGGCGCCGGTTTATTTGCTTTAGCTGCCAATTTAACCGACATGACCATCGCTTCACGCGAGGAAGCGCAAAGCTGGATACTGGCTAATCCTGGCCAAGGTGTCATTATCAAAACCAGTCGCCGGATTCCGGCTGGTATGGCGTTAGTCGTTAAAAGCGATACGTCCGAGGCGGTACGTAAAATCATTTTGAAATGGGCCAGTTCGTCGACTAATGGTGTCGGTAAATTTCGCGCTACCACCAATGAGGACGTAACTCAATACCGCTATATCGCGTCGCTTGGAATTTTGACGCCTGCCAGCCTGTCCGGAGTACAAACCGTGACTGCCGACGAAGTCAGCAAACTGGTGGCTAAGGGCGTGACGGTGGTGGATACCCGCAGCGCCAAGGAATACCAATTAGCGCATATTGCCGGTGCGATCAATGCCGCTTATGTGGAGCACAGTTTGAAAGAGCGCGATTTTGATCCAAAACTCGATGATTACTCTGCAATTGCTGCACTGCCAAAAGAAAAAGCCGTGATATTTTTATGCAATGGCACCGAATGCTGGAAATCATATAAAGCATCTAAAATCGCCTTGCAGCTTGGCTTTACCCAGATTTACTGGTTCCGGGGCGGTATGCCGGAATGGCAGGAAAAGTCATTGCCGACTAAGACAGGATCTTAAAACCATCACTTAATTAAGCAGACGTTGTAGAAAACCCGTGAGAAAAATCATGAATAAAAACTTGGTCAACAATAATGCTATCGACGCTAGCGCGCGTCGGCAATTTTTACGCAGAGCCTCTGCATCCGGTATCGGCGCAATGTTAGCCGGTTCGGCATGGCCGGCTTTAGCGTCTAATCCAACCGTGCAACTGCCGTTTGAAAACGGCACGCGTGAGCTGGTCGCTTTCCCGCAAAAGCGGCCTTTAATTTTACTCACCAGCCGTCCACCGCAATTAGAAACACCGTTTGAGGTGTTTAACGACAGCGTCATCACACCGAACGATGCCTTCTTTGTGCGCTATCACTGGAGCGGGATTCCGACTTCGATCGACCCAACAACCTACCGCCTAAAAGTTGGCGGCAAGGTCGCAGCGCCGTTGGAGTTATCGCTCACTGAGCTCAAACAATTGGCCGATCCGGTCAGTCTGACGGCAGTGAATCAATGTTCAGGTAATAGCCGCGGTTTTTTTGAGCCGCGCGCCAACGGCGGGCAACTCGCCAATGGCGCCATGGGCAATGCCGTATGGACGGGCATTCCGCTTAAAAAATTATTAGAAAAAGCCGGTGTGCAAGCCGGTGCTGTACAAGTGAGTTTTAACGGACTTGATGCACCATTATTCCCAGACAGTCCCGACTTCCTCAAAGCGCTCAATATTGACCACGCGCTGGACGGCGAAGTGATGCTGGCCTGGGCCATGAACGGCGAAGATTTACCGATGCTGAATGGTTACCCGTTACGCCTGATTGTGCCCGGCTATTACGGCACATATTGGGTCAAGCATTTGTCCGAAATTGAAGTACTCGATAAACCGTTTGAAGGTTTCTGGATGAATCCGGCATATCGAATTCCCGATAATCCTTGCGCCTGCGTAACGCCCGGCACAGCACCGACTAAAACGGTACCGATTTCCCGATTGAATGTACGTTCTTTCATCACCAGTTTAACTAACGGTGCACAAGTGTCCGTCGGCCAGCCAATCGTAGTGCGCGGCATGGCCTTTGACAGTGGTTACGGGATTACTGAAGTGGCGTTTTCCAGCGACGGTGGCGCGTCGTGGCAAACGACCAAACTCGGTACCGATTTGGGACGTTATTCCTTCCGTGAATGGACGGTGCAATTTACGCCAAAACAAATCGGCCAGCATGAATTAAAAGTACGCGCAGTGAATCGTATCGGACAAAGCCAGCCGATGACGGCCTTGTGGAACCCGGCCGGTTATATGCGTAATGTGGTGGAAACAACCCGCGTTAATGCAGTTTAGGAGAAGCGTATGAAACCAGTTACTTTATTGTTTGCGATCATCGGCCTGACAGCCGGCAGTAGTTTTGCGCTTGATATTGAGCTACCGGCAGAAACGGCCGCGTATCGTCCCAGCGACATGCCGGGTTATCAACTAGTGCAAAATAATTGCATGACCTGTCATTCAGCACAGTATGTTTTGAGCCAGCCACCGAGTTCGCCACGCAGTTATTGGGTGGCGACGGTGAAGAAAATGAAGAAGCCGTTTGCAGCGCCAATTCCCGACGAAGAAATGCCCGCCATCGTTGATTATCTGGTGAAAAATTACGGTAATGAAAAGCCGGTAGCTAGTGTGGATTCGAGTAAAAAATAAATTGACCAGGCTGACCACCCTTCCGGGCGCTTGATCACAGCAAAATAGCATCGGCACGCTGATAACCAGCAACCCGATGCCGGCATTCCAATACCCGCCATCGAATCGCTTCATTACCATCAAAAACCTGCTGAAAAATAGCGTAAAACTGGCACGTGAATCAGCAAAAGCATCGTCACTGCCCACTAGCCAGCACTTGCTGAAAGAAGTTACTGGCGGCCAGCATACAAGCTGACGAAACCAGAACCGGATGATAATTTTGTAGCACAGCGCTAGCGCCGCCGTCCGTGGCTCCCGACGCAATCGCTTGTTCAACAAAGTACGCCCGAAGGTCCGTAAACACAGTCTTTGCAGAGGCATAAGGGTCGTTAGCCCCGGTAATTGCTGAGTCAACATCCAACACAGTGAACAAACCTGAAGCCATTGCAGCGGGCGACGGTGCTGTCCAGTACTGCTGCATATTTTGAGTATTTGCATTGAAATACACCATCGGATCGGCATTGCCGCCACACAGCAGCACTGGGCGGTTGGCCGTCCAGTTACGGAAGTCATTGATCTTAAATCCCTGACGTATCGTATTGGCCGGGCTCACTGCAGGCAAGCCGGTGGTGAGTGTCGGCACCGAGCCGTCAGGATTAGCAAGCGCATCCATGATGTAGTTGATACGGTAATTGTTGGTGACTAAAAAATTGGGGCCAAATCCAGCCGCATAGGTTGATGCGAGCAACGCTGGGCTGGTGGGTGGAATGGTGTCGGCATTCAATACTGCCTGCAACGAAGCCGAAGCGCCGACTGGTGCCGTCGGTGCGATGTTACTGAATATAGAGGGCGCAATTAACCCTGTTGAGAGCACGTTAAGCCCCTCACTGGATGGCAATATGTTTGCCAAATTGGCTGCGTAAGTTGGGTTGTAAATATCGGTGAGGTTAGCGTAGATATTGCCATAGGCATGTTGGTAGCTGGTGACGATCATTGTTGCTAACACATTGATCAGTAGCGACGGCCTACCTAAAAACACCGTATCACCGAAAGCCCCCATCGCATAAGGGCCTGAGCTCGGCGCCGCTGCAGTCACTGTCTGGCCTGCGGCTTGCATGGCTTTATGCGTTGCCATAGCCACAAAGCCGCCTTGCGAATAACCGGTAATGAATAGTTTGCCCGAATCAGTAGCACCGCCCAGACTAGGTAACGCTGCGCGTGCCGCAGTGAGCGAGTCAATGACGTCCTTAGATTGTTGATCGGCGTTCAGGTAAGGATGGTAGGGCAATTGCGAGGTATCGTAGCCAGCATAATTCGTCGCGACGACAATGAAACCCTGCGCGGCAAAATCAACCGCGATCATGAGCGTTTCACCATTGGCTTCATTATTCGGATCACTGCTGGCAAGGTTGTAAGCTTTGGTAAATGCCGTACCGTGAGCATAAACCACAATCGGACGCGGCCCGCTACATGCAGGATTAGAACCGGTAGGTAGCATGAGAGCACCGGTAGCATTCGTGGCCTCCCCCGCTCCGCCTACAGTTCCGAACTTGAGGTAATGGATATCAACGCCACAAATTGGGGCGCTGCCAAAAATAGTCACGTTTTGCTGCCAAGAGGGATTTGCAGTAATTGCTGAGGTACTCATTGATACGGTGAGCGGAGGTGGATTTTGCTGCAACGTACCGCGTGCATCACTGATGCCAACGCCGCCTGCTGTGCTGCTACTATTACTATCGCTGCCACCACATGCCGTAAGAATAAAAGTGCTTACCAAAACCAAACCAGTTAATTTTTGCATGCAAATCTCCTCGATAAAAATCGTTGTGATTATTTTTCTGATTCAATGCAGGCCGGTGCACGATATGCACTGATGTAGATACAAAAAGTTACAAATTTGCATTTTTTACAGCATATAACGTCATTCCAGCGTTGTCTATGCCCTAAATAGGGCATTTAACCCAAAACTTAAGTCCGATATGAGCAGTGCACCCCATGTTCAGGCACTAACTTGCATAATTAATAACCGCTTGACTGTTGCTTTTTTATCCTACTGACGACAATTCAATCGCCGTCATCAGCGAGTTCGAATATAAATCCAGAACGGGCATTGATAAATACGGATCTACACTGGGACATCGGTGCTAGCTAATACCATTCGCCTAAACCTCTTTCATGCGCATGATGTCGCGGTGCGGCTCCCCAAACAAACGGCTGTATTCCCGACTGAACTGGGATGCACTTTCATGCCCGACACGCACAGCTGTGCTACCGGCGGGTGAAACGCAGACGCGTAGCTGAATGAGTTCAGCAACTGATTGCGTTAGTAGCTTCGCTACGGATCACACTGAATGGTTAACATTTTTTATGCGCTACCGAACCGAACTTATCTTGAAATTTAATTATTCTTAAATATTATTCAAGGATAAAAGGAAATACCGTAGATTACGGTGAACTTGATAAATTAGATTCTTATAAAGATATTAATCAAAATGCCCAAGCCTCAGGTTCATCTTTAACGAGGGAAAAACATTAATCGCTAATAAAGTTAGCCATTACCAAAAGAAGCATTTGAGTGTTATTAAAGAAATTGTGATGGACGTACATATCAAGTTGGATCACGGGTAATTGAATACTTAGCAACCTATTAAACCGGGAATAAATATGACAAATTACATTGATAGTAAATTAATATTTTTTGATTTAAAGCGTTGTCTAATTTTGTTTTTCATATTTATGATGACCGCATGCGGGGGAGGCGGAGGAGGAAGTTCCAGTAATTCGTCAAATCCAACTCAATCAACTGCAACAGCAACTCCACCGCCAACATTACAAAGCATCAACGTAACGCCCACTTCGTCGAGCATGGCTATAGGCTCAACTCGGCAATATATTGCAACTGGCAAATACTCAGATGGAACATCTCAAGCTATTCAATCGCCAACCTGGAGTTCATCTTCAATTGCAAATGCTACGATCAGTTCAACCGGTCTTGCAACAAGCTTGCAGCCAGGAAATACTGAAATCACTGCTTCATCGAACGGAGTGACCGGAAGTGCAAATCTAACGATTACGGCAGCAAGTTTGCAATCAATCGTAGTTACAGCATCTTCAACAAATATTCCATTAACTTTTACGGAGCAGTTTTTAGCTACAGGACATTACTCAGATGGGTCTACTCAGGAATTACCATCTGCAATCTGGAGCTCCTCAGCAAATACGGTCGCAACAGTTAATTCAACAGGATTGGTCACGTCAACGCAATCTGGAAGCACAACTATTTCAGCTTCAGTCAATGGAATAACTGGCAGTTTGGCTATAAGTGTGACGACTGCAACGCCTTCGTCTATTTCTATTGTGGAAAATTATGGCACTAGTAGTTACTTGCCACAGGCCTCTATTCCAACAACTTTGTATTTAGGTTCTGTCATACAACTTACTCCGCTCGTTTTGTATACCGACGGTAGTTCGATGGTATTGTCATTACCCGTAAATAGCACTTCAATTAATACTGTAGCAACCATTACTTCAACAGGCGTGCTAACTCCAGTGGCTTCGGGAACAGCAGTAGTTTCTGTATCATTTTCTGGATTTACAGCCAGTATTACATTTACGGTTTCTTCTGCAACCTTAACTTCCGTTGCTATTTCGCCGTCATCGTTTAGTGTTTCCCCTTCATCCAGTCAAACGCTTACAGCAACGGCCACTTACTCTGACGGCACCTCTCAAGTCATACAGGAGCAAGTTGTTCAGCCGATCACTTGGAGTTCTTCTGCAAACAATGTTGCAACAGTATCGCAGGGAGTAGTTAATTGGGTCAGTGCTGGAAATGCTGTCATTACAGCTACGTTCGGCGGAAAATCTGGAACCGCTTCAGTAACTTTGTCGCCTTAATTAATTGGTGTTTTCAATCAAAAAACAGGGATTCATTTTTCTCCCTGTTTTTTGGTCGCTGGTCATATTTGCAAATACGATTGAGAGAGTTTTATTGGCACGAAAAAAATGAAAACGATACAACCATCTATTACAAATCTGAGGAAGTATCAGTCATCGATTTATGACAGCAAATTCAAAATTCTAAAACAGTCATTTAAGATGCTTCGACAAGCTAATTTAGCTTATAGAAAAACACAACTCCGTTTGCACCAGACGTCGAATTATCCTGCAGATAATTTCCGGCCTTGAAGTAGACGGTCTCATTGTCCCAGCTGGCATCATATGTAAAAGATTGACTGGCTCCATTAACTGTAACCGTTACTGCATGATCTTGTTGCACAATACTGTAGGTGAATTGTTCGCCCAGAGCGATTCCTTTTGCAATCGTAGATCTGATTTCCGTTGTATTTAAACTGGTCTTTACTCCCGCAACAATATCGCCATTGTGCCAGCGCAATTTAAGCGCTTCCGAACCTTTTCCATCACCGTGGATCTGGCCAACAATGAGGTCCCGGTTGTCTGGCTGTTGAGTAACAGCCAATGTTGCCGTTAAGCTGTGACTATCTGTGAAATTCCATTCGCTGAGACTGCGCAATTCAGTGCGCGGATAGTGCGAACCTCTTGTGGTGGCACCGTTGCTTGGACAAGAAAATACCATCGCTCCGCTGGATTTATCCGTGTAAAAATAATTCGATTCGTAGTCCCGTAGCATTGCGGGGGCGACTTCCACAACACTATGGCCGTTTGCGACGGGTAATTGCAGCTTATAACCGGACAGGTCAAAATTTTCCCCAGGTGCCTTAGCTACATCGACTCCCGTATTCGATGATTTATTTTCAGCCGCCAGAGCGTTGATGCTTGTTATTGCTAACAGCACAGTTAAGGCACTGGTCGCTAATGTATTTATTTTCATAAGTTTATTGCTATTTGGTTGAGCAACTAGGGATTTGTTCGTATAACCGCAACGTGAGTCTCGCATCCGATGAACTTGAACGAATCCTAACCGCCGCATTGCAGTCATACAAAAGTTAAAGACAATAAATTAAAAATTTACAAATGGCAACTTTAAACTCAACTATAATTATAAAATATATAACATTAGTTCGGCACTTTCCTTAAAGAGTCGCCGCCAGCAGCCAGTCGAGCTTCTCAAAAACGGTCAATCGATTGTGTGGAAATTTCCAGCAATCTGATTAATTAATAGTTCAGATCGTTTGTCCTTAAAGAATTCCCATGCTTCTTCAGCAGCCTCAATATCTGCGTTTTGAGCGCCGACTAAAAAGGTAAGCCATCTTGGATAACGTTTCATTACGCTTGGTTCTGAATGGCCTCCATTTTCAATTCGTATCAATTCAACCTGTAACGCATGCGCTTCTCCACCCCAGATCATTCGCGTATCTTCAACAATTACCTTGTCAATGATGGCATTGATAAAGCCAGTGTCGTCGGTTTTGGGATTACCAGCTATTTCAGAACAGCTATCGTTCCAGCATATTAATTTATTGTTTTTGCGTCCATCAGGCGCGACGATGACCAATTGCTCTCGTTCAGCGATCTCTAACCACATTGATAATGGTGATGGCGGAAACTTCAAACCAAGAATTTGCGCGGCTGAAGCACCTGCCCCATGCAATAGAATGACCAGAGGGCGTTTATTTGAAGAGGCACGACTTGGTAATGCTTTTAGATAGTGACGCTTGCCTTCTGGTCGATTGATCTCTACAGATTCTATTTTTAAAGGCTCACTCGTACTCGCGACGGAGCCGAAAAAAAACTTGCGGAGTATAGATGTGGTCTTTGAATGTGCCAAAACTTATGTGTCCTAATTTTTTAAGTGGCAGTTATTGGCTTCCGTTTTAACTGATCGACACAAACAACATCCATTACGATTTATATTCCTTGAAATTTTCTCAGTATATAAAACGTGAATGTGAATCTATCAACGATTTTCCACGTCACATATCGTGCGGCACTCAGCTTTTCTGACGCAATTCCGAGTTAGCAAAACGCAGTTATCCTCCTGTTGAATCGCGATACTTCAGCGCCAAATCCTTTTCAACCACCTTCAACAAATTGGCAGTTGACCATTCAAGATCATCGACTGTAATCTCCGGCAAATACCCTTGCCCTGACACACGCGGTCGATTTACATACATTTTATTAGGGATCAGTACATCAGCAAAACCCGATGGCAATGTTTTAACGCGTACTTCCATATAGGTAGAATCAGCCGAACTTGGTGCGCCGATTAGCTTGGTGCCAGCGAAGCGAGTAAACACATCCAATGCATCAAGACATGCGCTCGCACATTGGCCCGGTACGATCACATAAACAGGTTTGCTCAACGGGACTGGGTCTGTCGGCAGGTCAACATTCGGGTCGGTGACTATATTTTTACCTGCCTCATCGCGCGCAATATAATACTTGTCACCTCTCAATAAGGCCGCTTTCATGGCATTACCGTTTTCACTGGCCCATGCCGCGGAATCCAGTATTTCTTGCTGTTTGAACTGATCAACCAAGCCAAGCATGTAGTCCGTATTGTCTTGCGAGGCTCGCCACCAAACTTGGTAGTCTCGCGAGTAAGCATCCATTTTGCGATTAACGCGCGCTTCGCCCCACAAGGCTTCGGCAAAATGCTTGCTCCACATGGACGAGCCGCCCTGGTTATGCCGTAAATCAATAACGATCGCATCGGCATTCAGCATGTGCTCTCGTTTTTCGAGCACCTCTGCGCTTAACTTTAAATAAGCAATACGCTCAGCTTCATTAGGATCAAAAGTCGGCATCGCAACCCAGAACAACTTAGCTCTGGGCTCAGTCAAACCCACGGGTAATTCATCACCGTTATAAGCACGCTTGCGCCATTGTTCAAAATTTGAATCGGTCGCTTCCCACTTAATATCGCGCTTAAAGAGTTGCCCATCAAAAGAGAATTGACACTGCTGTGGCAAAGTCACAAACGGATTGCCACGATCAACAAATACTTTACCAGCCCGCACCCACCAATGTCCCACTTCATCGCTTCTACCTTCAAATGCAAAGACGTTGTTCAATATCACGTCCTTGATCTGCACGCCGTCGCAGCTCACTATTTTTGCGCCAACGTGGAGATCAGCGTGCTCCGAAGCGTAAATATACAAGCCATCACCACGCCAGACAGAAAAGAAACCCGGCCACCGCGGCACTGGCATTTGTTTGTCATCTAGCGTGGAAAATGCGCCGGCATGACCGTCATGTAACCCCGTATTGAATGCGCTGATTGCTGCCGCATAGCCAGCAGCATCGTGTACTTGCGACGCAATGGCTAACCCATTTTTTTTGGCAAGTTCGAGTTTATTTATAAAATCTGGATTATGCGGATCATAAACACCCGGATGATTATTCAGGGTTTCCTCATAAGCGGCATTCAAATCTATTTTTGCCGCAACAGCCCATTCTTCGGCAGAACCTGGCGGTGTCTTTAAGCTTGCATTGGCAACAGTATCAGCGCTGACAGATGCGCTCACCATGTAACAGGCACTGGCGATTAACAGGCAGGCGATACGTGAAATAAAGTGATTTGGGCGCTGTAGATAATGCTGAGAATTCATAGGCTCTTTCGAAGGAATTGGTTAGTAATGCATTCGATATTAGTTTGCAAAAATGTCTGAGCTTGGTCCTGAATATTGCGCAGACTTTACTCTTGAGTTCATGTACGACATGAACCCACTGCCTCTCTTACCGCGCTTTTAATAATTCATTTGTAGTCATGATCATTGCATATTCCCCATCCAGATTGGAAAGAGCCATCGCATGTACAACGTCAGCATCGCGTAACGTTCCAGCATAGTCGACTTGATCGTAGGCATAAGTGCCGTCTGCGACGACTATCGCTTTAAACCCGAGATTTCCTGCGCTTCGTGCAGTAGCTTCCACCGAATTATTAGTGCTAACGCCGACGATCACGACATCATTAATATTACGAACACGCAGCCAGCGTTCCAAGCCTGAATTAATAAATGCATCGGGCACATTTTTTTCTACAACATGTTCGCCATTTAATGGTTGAAGTTCATCCTGAAACTCCGCACCAATTTGTCCAGGCCAAAAAACAGAACCAACCGTGCGAGACATATGCCGCACGTGAATAACCAATCCACCAGTTTGACGCCATGCAGCAAGTAGCTTTGCAATATTGGATTCCGCTTGCGGATTGTTTCGATGATCAGGCTTATAGCTCTGCATCCCTTTTTGCATGTCAACGATGATTAGTACCGGTTCAAAATTTTTCATTTAAAGGTCATTCCAAATTATGCAACGATCAGTTGATTTCTTAACTCTTTTTTCAACGATATCTGAATAGCCTGCTACCGCCACTCTAAAGCGCTCGGTGCTCCAGCATCGGAATCGCAGTTAGCCGAAATGCGACAAATGCCATAATCAGCGTTAGGCCCATATTGATTAGCGCAGATCTTATATCAGGCAATAACTGGCGAGCAATGTCACTGGATAGTTCCTCAAGATCGGGGCCCAGATATTCGACAACCTTCCGCTCAACAAACTGCAACTGGCAAAGCTCGGCTTTGATTGCTTGGAGCACAGCAGATTTAATCGGTATTAATAGGCTTCGGGTCTTCAAGCAATTCATCAATTGCGGCCAGGATTGCGCAAAAGTTATGGTGGTATAGGTAGCGACGCAGGCATACGCTATATAAAACGGGATTGCTGAATGAAGGAAATAAACTGGCAATATCGAAAAAAGCAGTAATGCGTTTTGCCATAGGATTGTGTTTATTAGGGATCGATGAGCTCCAGCAAGAATCTGGTAAGCGCGCATAGTCGCTTCCAATTTTATCTTTGCTGCGATTGAGTCTGATATAGCCTTCTTAGGTGCATCAAGGACGATACTGCCAATTTTTGATGGAACAAACGGTGTAATCAGCGATTTCATCAATTTGCCAGTCAAATTTTCCAATCCCATTCTTAAGTCCCTGTAGTTATGTGATTATTTTTATTTATGGTTGCGAATTTTTTATAGTTCATGCAAATGTGTGTTCGGTGTATGTTTGCAGCGTGCCTTATTTTTTCAATTGCCGATACAGGTCAGATATACAAAAGAAGGCTGATTTATGCGAACACGTTGTTGTCCGCTTGTGCCGGACTGCGGCAGTCAAAACATTCACAAATTAATCTTACATTTGCATTTTTCACTTTAATCCAAACGGCAATTCGGGCGGTGCAAATACAAAATGCAATACTCTCCGTTTACTGTGTCCAGTTGATTTGGACGATGCATGTAAAACTAATGGCTTTATTAATAGCGCACCACCTTTGGAAACGGCACATAGCGTTTCACCGATTTGATCACGCAGCGCTAATGCGCCTTCATTTTTTATTCGACCATATTTATGAGAACCAACGACTACACGAAGTGGGCCATCATTTTCCCCACATTCATCAATATGAACTCTCACAGCGACGAATTCATTTAGAACAGTATCTGGTGGTTGAACAAAAATTGAACCTTCCTTTTCTGCCCAACCAATTAACTCTGGGTGATTGATCTTCGCAGCAACCGGGATACTCAAATCTTGGTGAATTGGTACTAACCAATTCTGATCCGTTGATTTTTCAAAGAAAAAACACTATACCGCAACTGCATTTTTCGGCAACATTGAATAAATTAAGTGGTGTTTGCGAATTTTTCCAACTAAATCTTAGCACCACGAGTAATTGAGCAAATTTCTAGTTCCAACAGATTCAGTATTCAAATTTGAAATGGCTGAATTTAATAATGAACATTCATCCTGATCGAGGAAAGCGGCAACAATATGAATGCCGCTTTCATCAAAAACCGCTTTATCCATTTCAGCAATTTCTCCAATTTATAGCTTCAATAGCTAAGGCCGATTTATGCCATTTTTGGACGCGCTAACCTAGACAAAAACGAGCATTGCTTTCGCTATTGCAAGGACAGCTAACGCGAAGATACCAGCTCGACACTCAGCGGCAAAATCATGAAAGACTAATTTATTGATCGCATCGAAATGTTGGATCAGCAAAGAAGGTTGGGCTGATAAAACCCTAGCCCAACCTTCGGCGCTACTTGCTCAGTTTGATGCTGCAGGAGTGGAGGTCTTGACGATGCCATCGGTGAGCACCAGCTGGGTAATCGTTCTTAACTGCGGTGAACCATCAGCAGTGAAGGTTTCGTAGATGGATTGCACGACATTTTTCTGTTCCGGGCTATACCAGACGGTATACACGCCATCACCACCGCCGGTCGGGCTGTCCAAGGTCCAGGCTAATTTGTAAACAATTTTAAGGGCTTTGACCTTACCGGATGGCATGTCAACGTTTTCCCATTGGACTACTTCGGCATTCCAGGTAGAAACCATGGTTTGCGCAACCGCATTAGCGGCTGTCGGCGCTATCTCGGATTTGGACTGGAGCGACCATTTCTTGCCTATCTCCAGCGGCCATTTATACCAAACCTTGATAGATTTTTCTCCGTGAAACATGATGTTTTCGTTCATGTCAGCACGCACAGTGCTTTCCGTAAACTGTGGTTTCGTAATGTCGCCGTTCGCGGAAATATTGGTAGTTTCAAATGAACGACGTAAGTAGTCGCCAGCAATTCCGATATTTTTCACTGTATAACGCTGGATTACCTTACCTGTCCATAAATCCTTTTTCATGAACTCCCATTTCTCCCCGACGGCATAAACCGGCGCATTGACTGATTGCGCATAGGATGAGTTCATGGTAACGGCCAGCACGGCTGTGAAAAATATCAATTTTAAATTAAAGATCTGCATGTGTTTTTCAATCTTGGTAAAGTTAAACGGGAAACAGGTAGGTAATGAAGCTTTACAGCAAAAAATTTCGCCCAAATGTCTGACCAAATAAACATCAAAATATTGACTTATAGCATTAAATCTCATCTAGGCCAGAAACGCCACTTTTTTATCAATCTTCATTAAATTTTTCATATTTTGAGTCGCGATTACCATACATTGAGGATGATTGAACACACTCAAGTCATCTGTTGTTTTTGTTACAGAGCCTCGAAAATATTTGCCTGAGTAAACGACGGTACCGACAACCAAGCAAATCAACAAAATTTGGAAAATCAATTATTACCAATGCAGCTTGCGGCAAAAACTTGAACCCGTTGGCGAGCACACATTGGTGCAAGCAGCGCACAAATAGTTACTCATAAATTTCTTCGGCGACCATTCATTCCCTCTTACTACTGACATGCTAGTTTTCAGTCATAAAATAATTTGACATATACTTGTGTACTCAAGTATTATTCAAACTTAAATCAACTATAATCATTCAATGAACGCAAATGAGCATCGTATTCACGGCCCGCAAGGCACTGAAAACACGTTAGTTAGAATTTAGGACCAAGCCCCGACAACATTGATCTAGCTTTATTAAACCAAGAGACCCCATGAACGCCAACACCGAACCCTCCGCTTCGCTTGATTTCTGTCTGCAACTGACACGCGCCACGGCCACCATCATTTGTCGCATTGATAATGCTCCCGGCAATTTACACGGTTTGAGTTTTAGCGACTTCATGCTACTGCTGACTTTAAGCCGGGCAGTTGGCGAACACATGCGTCGCGATGATTTGGCGGAGTCTCTTGGGCTCAGCGCTTCAGGCATTACTCGCACCTTAATCCCGATGGAAAAAATTGGCTTGGTCACGCGCCACGTTATTGCACAAGATTCGCGGGCTGGTTATGCAGTTTTATCTAAAACGGGTAAAGAATTACTGGCTCACGCTTTAGTTAGCACCGAAGCGATCAGTCAGGAAGTGATCCAAACCACCAACCAGGAACAACTTGACGCTTTATCTGCCGCACTGGATCAATTGGCGAGATTAAACCTGTCTAACAATTAACCATTTCAACCGCAAATCAAATGATAAAAGATCTGACCCAAGGCTCGATCCGACGCCACTTAATCACCATGTCAATTCCGATCGGAATCGGCATGTTTGTTCAAACCCTGTATTTCATGGTCGACCTGTATTTTGTCGGGCGCTTGGGCGATGCGGCACTGGCAGGCGTGAGTGCAGCGGGCACCATTATGTATATCGTAATGGCCTTGACGCAAATGCTGGGCGTTGGCACGGTAGCGCTCATGGCGCGCGCCATCGGTGCGCATGACAAGGTAGATTCCAATTTGATTTTTAATCAAAGCTTGCTGATGTCCGGGCTGTGTGCCGTCGTTATTCTATTTACCGGCCTGGCACTAACTCCCTACTATTTCCACGCCCTGGGTGCTGACCCGCAAACGACGGAAATGGGGGTGAATTATTTACGCTGGTATGCGCCGGGTCTTGCGCTGCAATTTATATTGAACGCCCTTGGTTCGGCGCTGCGTGCCGGCGGAATAGTCAAGCCCGTAATGTTGGTGCAGATCATTTCCGTGTTGATTAATATCGTGCTGGCTCCGATATTAATTGCTGGCTGGGGCACGGGCTATCCGCTCGGTGTATTAGGTGCTGGCTTGGCTAGCTCCATTGCGATTGCGGTTGGTGTCATCATGGGGGCCGTTTATTTTGCAAAACAAGAACACTTTGTGCGTTTTCAGCGCAACCAGATGCACCCACAATGGGGAGTGTGGCGACGTATTTTGAATATTGGTTTCCCGGCAGGAGCCGAATTCGCCTGCTTTTTCGTGTTTATGGCGGTCATTTACAGCATCATCAGTCATTTCGGCCCTGCGGCAATGGCCGGTTTTGGGGTGGGTTCGCGTTTGATGCAGGCGATCTTTTTACCAGGCATGGCCATCGCCTTTGCCGTACCTGCTATTGCCGGACAAAACATGGGAGCAAAAGCCATGGATCGGGTGCGGGAAACGATGCGTCAGGCGATGTATTTAGAGGTTGGTGTGATGGTGTTGTTGACGCTGGTTTGTAAATTCCAGCCAAGCTGGTTGGTGGGCACCTTTGCCAGAGATCCGCAATCAGCCTTGGTGGCGGCGGAATTCTTGCATATTATTTCCTGGAATTTTGTGGCGACAGGATTGATCTTTGTTTGCTCCGGTTTCTTCCAGGCTCTTGGTAATACCTGGCCTTCGCTGCTGAGTACGGGCACACGCTTATTTTTGTTTGCCATACCCGCGTATTGGTTGTCTCAACAACCTGATTTTACGTTGCATCAATTGTGGTATTTGTCGGTGGCGACAGTGGCTTGTCAGGCGATGATGAATTTAGGCATGTTGCGTTGGCAATGGAAGAAGTCGGTCGCTGGGATGGCTTCAGGTTCGGCTACCGGCGTTGCTGAAAATAGGAATGCAGGTGAGTTAAATTTAAGTACTGAATAGTCGGGTTTGGGCAAAGCCCAGATAGAGCATTGCCCGATCGATGCAACAATTAATGGATAAAACAATTTTTTAACACTATTGCCAGCATCAGGTACGCGCTATCATAAATTGTATGACGAATGCGGCATTGGCTTTTAGCTGATACTAAATCAGCGCATTCAAATTAAACCGAAACAAGCTCCAGCCTGAGTTTTTTCCCGAGAGCGGAGGCGGCACTGGAGAGTGTCGTCAAAGTCAGGCTGGTATCTTTTTCATCCAGCAAACGATTAAGTGCGGCGCGGCTAGTGTGCATTTTCTCTGCCATTGACGTTTTAGTGAGTTTTTGACGCTTCATTTCCTGTGAAATCTGCCAGGCAAGAACGCGCTTTACTGCGACAGCCGTGGTCTCATCGAGTATTCCATCTTCCGCAAGAAAATCATCAAAATTACTACCAATATATTTATTATTCATTATTAACTCCCCTTGCTATTTTTCAGTCGATTCATTGCGGTTTGCAAATCATCTTTAGGCGTTGTTTTCGATTTTTTGATAAATCCGTGTAACAACACCATCCGTTTATCCACAACAGTAAATAACAGCCGTGCAATTTTACCTGGCAATGTTATTCTGACCTCCCACAATGCCGCGCCCATCTTGCGTACCAATGGCATACCTAAAGGCCAACCGATTTGCACGGTTTTTATATCCTCGCCAATGATCTTACGTTCGGCGTGCGGCAAGGTACGCAACCATTCTCGTACTGGCTCAGTTCCCGCGTCTGATTTATAAAAATGCACTATTAAGGTTTGTGGTTCCACTCGCCAAATCGTACCAATATTGGTACGAAATTACAAGGAAAACCTCACCCTGCGCTCAGTTTCCTCTGGCGCTCTTCACGTGGAGTAATCCCAAACTGAGTACCAAACGCAGTAGAAAAATGCGCACCCGATGAAAATCCGCACATCAAACCTATCTGCACAATAGAACTATTCGAATCCAACAATAATTGCCGCGCTTTTTTAAGGCGCAATTCCAGGTAATAACGTGAAGGCATAGTGCCGAGATATTGCTTGAATTGACGCTCTAGCTGGCGGCGTGAAAGCCCGACTAATTGAGCAATATCGTCGGTGCTCAAAGTTTCTTCAATATTATTTTCCATCAGCGTCACGGCTTCGCTCAGTTGCGGTTGCAATACGCCAAAGCGCGTTTGCAATGCGATGCGCTGCCGTTCATCGCCATTGCGTACCCGTTCTACACACAGCGCTTCCATTACGTGGGCTTGGACATCAGCGCCGAACATGGCATGAATTAAGGTAAGTGCAAAGTCTATGCTGGCAGCGCCACCACAGCAGGTTAAACAATGGCCGTCGAGCTCAAATAAATTCGGCATTAAGATGGCGTGTTCCGCAACTTCATTGGCTTCGGCGTATAACGCCCACGGTAGCGCAGATCGAATCCGTTCCATTTTTCCGACATTGGCAAACCAAAGAACTGCAGCACCAACCGCGCCCCAAAAGCGCGCTTGCTGACAGAGTTGAGCCAGCTTACGGATTTCATCATGGCTGGGCGCGGACTTCAATTCATCCGCTATCAATAAAACCAGATGCACGTTTTTATTGATTTTTTTTAGCTCAGAATCGTCTATGTTCGATAAGGAATTAGACAAGCGGTGCAGCGTCACAATAATCCGCGCCGCACCTAATTGCTGCTCGACCAGGCGTAGCGGAGTGACTAAGCCAGCTAAACTCAAACCACCAGCACCGCTACCATTTTCAGGGTCGATATGCAGCAATGCAATTCGGATAGGCGCATCACTACAAGCTAACGATAAAAATGGCTGCATGCTGGAATTACGCTTTTTCTAAATCAAACGGCAACTTACGCAAACGCTTGCCAGTTAACTTTGCGATGGCATTGGCAAAGGCTGGCGCTAACGGTGGGAAGCCAGGTTCGCCCATGCCGGTCGGCGGATCAAACGAAGGCACGACTGCTACGCTAACTACGGGCATATCGTTCATTCTGGCGACCGTATAATCATTAAAATTTTGCTGTTCAACTACACCATCTTTAAAGGTGATAGCGGAGCCCGGCAGCGTGGTGCCTAACGCCATTAACGCTGCACCTTGCACCTGCGCTTCGATCGTGAGTGGATTCACTGCTTGGTTGCAATGCACACCGGCCCACACTTTGTGCAATTTAGGAACGCCTTTAGTAACCGATGCTTCCACAACATAGGCCACTACTGAATTAAACGATTCATGCATTGCTACGCCAAAGGCATGTCCTTTGGCTAGCTTGGTTTTGCCGTAGCCAGAAGTTTGAACGGCTAAATCTAACGCAGCAATATGTCGTGGGTGATCTGCACCTAGCAGTTTTTTACGGTAAGCAACCGGATCGCTACCAGCTAAATGTGCAGCCTCATCCAGCAGAGTTTCCATGACAAATGCGGTATGCGTAGAGCCAACAGAGCGGTACCAAAGTACCGGCACATTCGCTTCTGCATTATGAACGGAGATTTTCATCGGTACGTTATAAGGCCCGCCTAGCCCCTCAATCATGGTTTCATCAACGCCGTCTTTCACCGCCATTTTTTCTAATGGTGTACCGATTAGTATCGATTGTCCGACGACTGTGTGATCCCACGCCAACATATTGCCTTGCTTATCAAAACCAATTTCCGCCAGATGCAGATGTGACGGGCGATAGTAACCGCCTTTAATGTCATCTTCACGGCTCCAGATAACTTTGATTGGCCCAGTCTTTCCCTGTGCGCGGTAAGCTTTGGCAACCTGCACTGCTTCCACAATATAGTCAGAAGTCGGCACTCCGCGTCGGCCAAAACCGCCGCCTGCCATCATGGTGTTAAAGGTGACTTGCTCTGGTTTCAAACCGGCAGTTCGTGCCACCGCCGCCTGATCAAAAGTTTGAAATTGACTACCTGCCCATACCGTGCAAGCCGCATCACTTAAATCAACCACACAATTTAAGGGCTCCATTGGAGCATGAGCGAGGTAGGGAAATTCGTATTCGGCGCTGATTTTTTTAGCCGCACCAGCCAACGCAGATATGTCGGCTTTTTTAGCAACAGTGCCAGGTGTTTTAGCCAACGCTTTAAATGCTGCAAATTGTTGCGCTGTATCGACTTTAGCGACGTTGCCGCTATTCCATTTAACCAGCAGCGCATCACGCCCCTGTTTGGCTGGCCAATAACCGTCTGCTATCACCGCGACACCAGAACCGCCACGGTCAGTCGCCACTTTAACTACGTGCTGCACACCTTTAATTGCCAAGGCATTACTCGCATCTAAACTAGCCACGGTGCCGCCAAAAACAGGTGCTCTGGCGACTACTGCTACTTTCATATTGGGCAAACTAAAATCGATGCCGAATTTTTGAGTGCCTGTGGATTTGGCAAAGCTGTCGATACGCAGCGTAGGCTTACCGATTAGTTGAAAATATTTAGGGTCTTTGAGCGCTACTTTTTCAGGTACCGCTTGCTGCATCGCCGCTTCGGCCAAGGAGCCGAAACTGGCTTTGTAGCCTAGCGGCCCTGTCACCATACTATTTTTTGCGCTACATTCAGCGACCGTCACTTGCCATTGTTTTGCAGCTGCCGCAATTAACATGGCGCGCGCAGCAGCACCAATTTCACGGTATTGGGTGTAAGAATTTTTGACGGAAGAAGATCCACCAGTCATTTGCATACCGAATATGGGGTCTTTAAAAACATCGCCAGCCGGCGCTAATTCAGCTCGCATGTGTGACCAGTCTGCGTCTAACTCTTCAGCGATTAACATCGTCAAACTGGTCGTTACGCCTTGCCCAAATTCCAGCCGATTGATGGCGACAGTAATTGTATTGTCTGGAGCGATGCGTAAAAACGCATTCGGAGTGATGGCTTTTTTTTCATTCGCAGCCAGTGCAAATTTATTTGCGCCCGGTACAAAAAATCCCAAGATTAGACCACCGCCGACTACGCTGGCGGCCTTTAAAAAACTGCGGCGAGTAATCCCAACATCTGCAGCGGCATTATTATCAACTTCAGTGAGCTGAGCATTCATCCATTCGATACGCATAGTATTCCTCCGATGAGAGTTGCACTAAGTGGTAGGGCTAAGCCAACGTGGCAGAGGCGTCTTTAATCGCGGCGCGAATCCGTTGATAGGTTCCGCAACGACAAATATTGCCGCTCATGGCGTTGTCAATATCGGCATCTGTGGGTTTTTTATTCGAAGATAATAAGGCGGTAGCACTCATGACTTGACCGCTTTGGCAATAACCGCATTGCGGCACGTCGTGTTTAACCCACGCATCTTGCACGGCCTTGCCGATTTTGTCGGTTTCCATCGCTTCTATGGTGGTGATTTTTTTACCAACTACGGAAGAGATCGGGGTAATGCAAGAGCGGATCGCATCACCATCCAAATGCACCGTGCACGCGCCGCATAATGCCGCGCCACAGCCGAATTTGGTGCCGGTCATATTTAAGGTATCGCGCAGAGCCCACAATATTGGTGTGGATGGATCTAGATCTAACTGCGTATCTTTTCCATTAATATTGAGCGTAATCATGCGTTTCTCCTGTTAGGTTGTGCATTATAAATTACCCAGTCGTGTTACGTTCCTGCTGTACATCGTTTCGTTCAATCGAATCGTTTAATGCAGTGATATCGCCATATTATTTTTACAATTAAGCATAAATGGCTGATGAAATAACGATTATTCACCCACTTGCTAATTTTGGCTAAAAAATTTTAATAAATCATGCAATTCAAGCCTGAACATTAAATTAACTACAACACATTCAGACTATGTCCGCACGATGTTTTGGCATAACAAACAACAAAAAGCCGCCCTTCAAAAAATGTTAGGCGGCTTCTTATGTATAACGAGGAATTTACGAAAAGCACTAATACCGGTACTTATATTGATAATCCGCCGCACTTACCGGCGGATAAGACAAAGAAAAACCAACTTATCCGGCATTTTGCACAGCCCGGCAAAAAACGGATGGAAAACTCAGACAAAAAAGCTGCACTGTGCAAAGAGTTTTATTCAGCTTATTTTCAATATCAGAAATTTTTCTTTGATGTAATCACATCTAACAGTGCGGCTGTTTCAGCATCGGGAACTCCATCGTAATTAGCGGGACGATATTTCATTTGAAACGTACTCACTACATTACGAGTTGCTTGATCCAACTGTCCGGAAGGTGTCAGCTGGAAACCGTGTTCAATCAACTTGTTTTGGAACCAGATTAAATCGGGTAATTGTGCGTCATAGTCTATTTTTTTAAAACTGACTTGCTGTGCATCTGGCCAATTAATTAGACCAAGATCAGCCAAACGCACCCAAGGAAATAACGGCCCAGGGTCTTGTTTACGTTGCGGTGCAATATCGTTATGACCAAGAATATTTCCCGGCGCAATATCATGTCGTTTAACAATATCCTGAATTAACGGTATTAACGTATCGATCTGCTGTTCTGGAAAAGCGGCATAAACCCGCTCATCAGGAGTATCCACCCAACCCGGATTGACGATTTCAATACCGATAGAAGCTGAATTTAAATTAGAGAAGTTTTTCCAGGTACTAAGACCGGCATGGTAGGCTCGGGCGTTTTCTTCGACCAAAGAAAGAATACGCGGCTCAGCTTCATCCGTTACTAAATAATGGGCACTCACATCGCGATTAGTCAGTACATCAATAGAGGTCGGCAAATCAATCGCTGTGTAATGGATGATTAAAAATCGTACCCGACTATCTTGCGACACAGCACGATAAGTTTTGTCGATGACTGGTGCCGCAGAGGCACTGCCAACAGGTTTGTCGATGACGGATGCCGTAGTGGCACAGCCAACGCAGAGAATAAACAATGAGATTATGAGTAGCGCGCGTAGAGTTTTTTCCATAGATCACTTTCAATTGGTATTAAAGAAAGCCGAACAATTGCAATACAGCGGCCACATTGTCAGCGGATGAAAACAGTAATTTAAGATATATTGTCTTGAAATACGTTCCATCATAATGATTAATAAAAACACAAAATAATAGGAACCGATCAATGCAACTTAAGTCAAACTGCAATTTTTAAGGCGCTTATGTCGAATTTATTGGATAAAACTAACGTGCCAACACACCATTCGCATTACTTTAAAAGTAGCACCTACACCGCGCCAAAATCCGGCCCTGCCATCATCATTACCGGTGCAGTACATGGCAATGAAACTTGCGGGACGCAAGCCATTTTGCGGGTCATGCATGAAATCGAAACCGGACAACTACAGATTAAAGCCGGCATGGTCACCTTCGTGCCTATCGCCAATCCATTAGCGTATCAACGCGGTGAACGTAATGGCGAACGTAATTTGAATCGCAAGCTCATTCCCACCTCGGAGCCGGCTCAATTTGAAGACTATGTCGTCAATTGGCTTTGCCCTTTGCTGGCACAGCACGATGTTTTACTGGATTTACATTCGTTTAGAAGTGCTGGCCAGCCGTTTGTGCTGATTGGGCCAGAAAATAATAGCGGAGCGCTTGAACCTTTTCAGTACGCCGAAAAAGAACATGCCTTAGCCATCCGTCTCGGCGTACGACGTATGGTCGATGGCTGGCTAAGCACGTATGCAGACGGCGTTGCCCGTCGCAAAGCAGCGGCGACAGCCACAACAGCAGCTGCTCCCAATCATGACCCGCAATTTGGTATAGGCACGACCGAGTATATGCGTTCGATGGGAGGCTATGCCCTGACTCTGGAATGCGGCCAGCATAGCGATGCTTCCGCACCGGAAGTCGCATATCAGGCCATTTTAAATACCTTACGTCATATGGAAGTCCTCACAGGTGAAGCGCCGCAGCCAGCGCCGAAAATAGAGGCGATTCGCATGGTTGAGGTCGTAGACAAGTGCCATCCCGATGACAGTTTTAGCCGTCCCTGGTGCAGTTTTGATGCACTTAAAAAAGGGGATATTATTGGAAGCAGCCATAACGGCACTCCTGTTTTAGCCGCTTTTGATGGATATATTTTATTTCCTAGCGCGCAAGCAGAAGCCGGAGAAGAATGGTTTTATTTAGCGAAAGCGAGCAGCCGCTCAGTATGAACACACTATGAAACACCGTTTATTTTTAAGCTATGCGCTGAGTTTCAGCTTACTCAGCGCATTATTTTTGTCTAGCAGTTACGCACAAGCTCCAGTTAAAACCCTGCGCGTATTATTGGTCAGTTCCGAAGCGGCGCTAGATCCGGCGCAGGCGTCTGATTTGCAATCGATCTCCATTAATGAAAATATTTTTGACGCCATGCTGCGTTACGATTATTTAGCCCGTCCAGTCAAACTGCAGCCCAATACGTTAATCGCCATGCCGGAAATTAGCGACCATGGCACACGCTATGTGATGAAAATTAAACCGGGCATATTGTTCACACCCGATGCGGCATTTAAAGGCCAGGCACGTGAATTAACCGCTCAGGATTATGTATATAGCTTACAGCGCTTGCTGGACCCAACTATCAAATCACCGTGGCGTTATTTAGTCGAAAATAAATTCGACGACAAGCAAGGCATCGTGGCGCTGGATCGCTACACGTTGCAACTACGTTTAAAAAAGCCCGATCCGCATTTTTTATTCCAACTCGCCATGCCCGCCACCGCTGCCGTAGCGCGAGAAGTGGTGGAAGCGTATCCCGGACAAGCCGGCAATCATCCGATCGGTACCGGGCCATTCAAAATGGGGCAATGGCAACGTAGTTTTAAGATTGAACTGCTGGCAAATCCGGCATATCACGGCCAGTTTTCCACCTCGGCGCTTGACTCGGAAATAGCCCGCAACCTGCTGGGTAAAAAACTGCCGCGCGTAGACCGGGTGGAAGTCATCATCATGGAAGAACATCAGTCACGGGTGCTGGGATTTATGCGTGGCGAAGTCGATTATCTTGAGCAAATTCCGCCGCCCTTATCCGGCATGATGCTGATCGACGGTAAACTAAAACCAGAACTCATCAAGCAGGGAATCCAGTTATCGCTCTTTTCACCACTGCAAACCTATTACATGTGGATGAATATGGAAGACCCCGTTATCGGCGGCTATAGTCTGGAAAAAATCGCCTTACGCCGCGCCATTGCTATGAGCTACAACAGTGAGGAAGATATTCGCTTGCTGGAGCAAGGTTTGGCAATTCCGGCCCAAACTCCCTTACCTCCGAATGTGCTCGGCTATGACGCCAGCTATCGTAGCCCGGTTGCGTTTGATGTTCCGCTGGCAAATGCCTTGCTAGATAAATTTGGCTATCAACAGCGTGATGCAGAAGGCTATCGCAAACTGCCCAACGGTCAGCCACTACATTTAATAATGCATTCACTGGCCTCTATTACCGGACGTTTGCGTGATGAGGTCTGGCGTAAAAACCTGGATGCAATCGGAATTCGGATCAGCTTTAAAACCGATAAGCAGGCTGAAATTTTACGTGCCGCACGGCAAGGCAAAGTACAGATGACCGAAGCCAATTGGATCGCTGATTTTCCGGATGGCGATAATTTTTACCAGCTGCTATACGGCCCCAACAGTACAGCTGCCAACTACGCGCACTTTAATCTGCCAGCCTACAACCAGTTGTATTTACAATCCAGCGCACTGGCTGACTCACCAGAACGCCTGCGCATATATCACGACATGGCGCAACTGATTCATGCCTACTCACCGTGGGTAATTCGGATTCATCCGTTGTCGGCCGACGTTATTCAACCTTGGCTTAAAAATTATCAACGGCATCCAGTGGAATTTACTAATTGGCGTTATTTGGATGTGGTGCGCTAGGAAAACAAACTCACAGCTTCAGCGCCAGCCGCACATTACCATTCGCCTCCGCCAATCGTTTTTTGGCTGCGCTTATCGATTCATTTTTTTGAAGAGCCACAATAGCCACTTTAATTTCAAAATCGCACTCATGTAGCATGTTGTTGGCGGTGCTTGCATCACAATCACAAGCAAGCATGGTCAGGTGAATGGCACGCAGGTGCAGCTTGGCGTTATTTGGCTTTAAATCCACCATCAAGTTACCGTAAGTTTTGTTTAAGCGGATCATCAGCGCGCTAGAAAAACTGTTGAGCGCTATTTTTTGAGCGGTACCCGCTTTGAGCCGGGTACTTCCTGAAATTAATTCACTGCCCGTTTCAAGAACTATGCCAATTTCGGCCAACAGCGCCAGCGGTGTGTTGATGTTGTTGACAATGCCGACGGTGAGCGCACCTTTTTCTTTCGCTGCGTGCAAAGCGCCCATCACATACGGCGTACTGCCGGAAGCGGCCAGCAGCAAGACCACATCAAGCTCGGAAACAGCATTCGCTTCAATATCGAGTGCGCCTTGCAGTGCATCATCTTCTGCGCCTTCCACGGCCACAAACATGGCGGAATGTCCACCCGCCAAGAGCCCAACGGCACGCTCAATCGGCCATGAAAAAGTAGGCTGCAACTCCACACTATCAAGCACACCCAATCGCCCGGAAGTACCTGCACCGACATAAATTAACCGCCCGCCCAGCTCCATGCGCGGCACACTGGCGGCAACGGCTTGCGCAATCTGCGCGCTGGAAGCCTGTACTGCATACACAGCATTAAGTTGATCTTCCACAAAAACGTCGATCAGTTTTTCTACGCTATACAAATCAAGCTCAGAATGCTGTTGATTGGGGGATTCGGTAGTTGGCATCATGTTTCCCATTGGATCGTAGGTAACCAGATTAGCGAATGAAACACGCTGGTGTCTCATAACCTGCAGTAATGATGAACGCTTTAAGCGGTATTGGGAAATGAAATTTTACACGCTTATGCTGATGTATTTATCAAGAAAAACTCTGAAAAATAAAGCACTCAAGAGCTGCCTGACAACTATGCTGTGCAGGCGGCTTAACCCAATTAACCGAGCTGCTGTTGACGATACTTGGCTAACTCATCAATCGACAACATCACCAAATCGTGAATAACGGCATAGTCTTTGATCTGATCCCCTTTAGCCATACTGCCATCCGGATTCATTAGTTCACACAATACGGCAGCCGGCATCAACCCGGCCATTTGCGCCAGATCAACTGAACCTTCGGTATGCCCACGCCGTTCCAACACGCCGCCCGATGCTGCTCTGAGTGGAAAAACGTGGCCTGGTCGTGCCAAATGTTCCGGTTGTGCGTCAGAGGCAATCGCAGCAAAAATCGTAGTGACTCGGTCTGCGGCAGAAACGCCGGTGGTGACGCCGACACTAGCTTCGATACTGACGGTAAATGCGGTGCCGTATCGACTATTGTTGCTACTGACCATTGGGGGCAATTGCAATTGCTGTAGTTTTTCATCAGTCAGACACAGGCAGACGATGCCGCTGCCATCGCGGATTAGTCTGGCCATACCCGCCGTATTGATTTTTTCTGCGGCAAAAATTAAATCGGCTTCATTTTCACGATCAAAATCGTCCATGAGTAAAACCGGACGACCGAGTCGCAAATCGGATAAAGCGCGTTCTAAACGCTGTGTGAATGGTGTGGTAAGCGAGGTAATTGAGTTTGTTGCTTGAATAGTGCTATGCATAGATGAAACGCTCCGGCAAAAAAAGAATGTGCAAAAGACGTTTCAGGGGGAGTAATGGGATCTCAATAGCCAAACGCAAGCGCCCACATTGGCAAAGCCAGTGGGTACTTATGTGGCGCATCTTCTCTCATCCGGACTATGACCGTCGGCCCTGGAATCACACCAGATCTGCTGACCTTGCACAACCAATTCCAAGCTGAGGAATAAGCATCAATACAAGCGCTCGCGGGCTTGTTCAGTCATAAAAAGCTATGCTGAATTTACCGCCGGTGGGGAATTTCGCCCCGCCCTGAAGACGTACTACCTACCGAATTATTCGGCTTGGCGATTATACCGAAAATTGCATTTTCCTTCTGCGCTCCAATTTTTCGCCGCTTACAACGGCTATGCTTAAGAGCTAAATTCAAGAGCTGAATATTTTTCTTACTCCAGCCAACGCTTCTTCAATACGTTCAGCCGATTCTAAAGAAACACCGTATTTGGCAGAGTACTGATGCCATCTTTTTACAGCTTCAAACACTTGCTCAATAATTTCATTCGCACGCTTTGTTTTGATCGCAAACGCAGCGGCCAACCTCAACAGACTTTTCCTATCTGGCTTGCCACTACCCGATACAGCCGTCGTATGTTCAGCCCCCATCCCCGTGCTAAAAGTTAAGTCGTAACCCGGGGCCAGCCGCCAACCACTGTCCGTATGCAGCATGGCAAAATTTTTTCCATGATCGTCCTGGTTGTGTGCCAAAGTGTTAAAGCAAGCAAGTCTGAATGCCCTTTCAACTTCTACTGCATTTTGTGTAAATCCTTGGGTGACACCTAAAACGATTTCATAATCTAAGGACGGAATTCGGTAATCTGCATACAAGATGGCATCCAGCGCAATGACATGCAATTTCCGATTACCGATGCGGTCAAAACGGCGCACCGCGAAAAAATAATCGTCGGCATCAATGCCCGGCTTAACGTTGATTTTTGGTACCCTAATTAATTCTGTCTCCGGCATTTCTATGCCAGCCGCTACGGCCATATCGGCATAAGCCATTTCAATGCGCCCCATGTCGACGGGATCGTCAGCGCCCCTAAACTTAATCATCCAGTGTTCGTACCCTTCTGGAATAGTGTTAAATCCAGACAGTATTTCAGTGTTATTTTTTGAACGTGCCACAGTCACTTTAGGACGAGCTCCGCCGGGCGAGCCGCCTTGAATACGCAGTTGGGTTAGTACATCCGTTTGCGTACCACTGACTACCTCATCAACTGACTTAAGTATGGCTGCCAAATTAACTTGATTAGTAATTGCCAGTTCAATGGCAGGATGATATTCCAATGCGCCCATTGCCCTGGTTCCAATATAGGCCAAACGATCCAGTGGCAATATCTCGTTCGGGCTCCAGCCATGCTGACGTTTAAATTCACGATCCATCAGGAGCAAGCCCCATCCGTCGGGCAAACTAGCCGCGAATGCGCCGTGCAATCCATGAAACAGCGGATGCGCTGCGGTTTGTGGCAAAGCGGTGAATGCAAGGCTGTTGGGAGCAAGGTCAAATCCTGTCGACAACCAGCTTGCATCGTATTGAAATGTAATTTCCCCGCGACTTGGGCCTTCGTGCAACCGACCGACTGTCAATCCGTTATATTTCACAACTAATTGCTTAACATGAGGCAGGTCATTCATTTAGTACCTCTCTGCCGCTTGGATTGTGCCAGCTGATCGATAGACTTGATTGGTTTTGCGACGAACAGATTGCCGATATCTTCAACTGCATCTAGGGCAATCGCAATTGCGATTAATTGTGCGGTGCCTATCTGCCCGGTAGTTTCAAATCGTTTTAAGGTACTTAAAGGAACTCCGGATCGGGTGCAAACGGATTCCCTTGATAGATTTTGAACGAGCCGCATCGCTTTGGCTCTTTCACCAATCTGTTGAAGAATACGTCCCGGCGGGTTAAATTTAATGGATATCATATAAGCCATTATATACAAATATACCAATTAATGGCCATTATAATGTCCTTTATAACTTATCGGCAGGACTATCCCCTCATCCATTCGCCGCACAGCGCTAGTGACTAGCCTGCCCCCGATACCGATCTACCTCGGAACTGATCAGTAAACTCCCCTGATTGCCCCAGCTATTGCGCACAAAATTCGCCACATCGGCAATCTCTTGGCTACTTAAAATCTGTGCAAATGGCGGCATGCCGAACGGTTCTGGATTATGTTGGGTAGAAGGTGAAAAGCCACCGTTTAAAATGATGCGGGTGATATTTGTGGTGGATGCCAAGTTCACTAAACGACTACCCGCCAATGCGGGGTAAGCAGGTGCTGCGCCCTTACCGTTGGCTTGATGACATTCCACGCAATTCTCTTTATAAATTTTTTCACCTCGCGCCATCGTCACAGCCAACTCGCGCTCAGTTACTTTTTCCGATTCAATGCGTTGATCTTTTTTCTGTTGCGATTTCAAATACACTGCCATCGCTTGAATATCGCTTGCCTCCAAATACTGCAAGCTTTCTTTCACGACTTCCGTCATCAAACCATAGACGCGGCCATCTTCTGAAACACCACTCTGCATACGTTGTACTAAGCGATCGACAGGAATATCCACATGACCCGATTCGGCATTAGAGATTAACGATGTTGCGTACCAATTCAACTCTGGAATTTCAGCACCAGCTAACGCAGCACCGACACTTCCACCCAATGAATTACGCGCGGTGTGGCAGGTTGCGCAATGCCCCAAACCCTGCACCAGATATGCACCCCGATTCCATTCGGCGCTTTGCTGTGGATCAGCCTGATAAACCTGCGGAGTAAAATACAAAGCGCGCCAAAACAATAACAAGCTACGTTGATTAAATGGGAAAGCTAATTCATGCTCCCGATTGACTTGCGACACAGCAGGTAAGCTCTGCAACGCGGCAAACATCGCATCCGAATCAGCACGACTTACCTTGGTATATTCCGTGTAAGGAAATGCGGGATACAACAAACGTCCATCACGGCCTTTACCGTCATGTAATGCGCGCCAAAATTCGTCCGGGCTCCATGCGCCTATACCGGTTTTTACATCAGAGGTAATGTTGGGTGTATAGAATTGGCCAAACGTGGTCGGCAACATGCGTCCGCCGGAAAATTCTGCTGCGCCGCGTGCAGTATGGCAAGCCATGCAATTTCCTGCTTTAAGCAAATAACTGCCACGCTGAATTTGCTGTGCAGCGCTTTCTGCAACATTGACCGACGGATAAATGTGAGCGGTATCGCGCCCGCCAATGACATACGCGCTGATCACAAAAAAAGCCAGCAAGGTCACTATAAATGCAGCGATTAGTCGTTTCATTTCGCCACCTCGCTATTAACAATATCAACACTTTTTACACTTGATACGCTGCCGCATTTTAACGGCATCAGGTTCGGTAACGAAGTCGCCGGTTGGTCACCGCTACTAATTTTTTGTGCAGATAACCATGTCGCGACCGAATTAATATCCTCGCTCGACAAATGCTGTGCAATCTCAGCCATACAGTCAGGCGCAGCATTGCGCCGAGTACCATTCCGCATGGCGCCAAATTGGGCATTAATATAATCGCGTGGCAAACCTAATAAACCCGGAATGAAAGGTGCAACACCCAGTAACGCCGTGCCGTGGCAAGCAACGCACGCAGGTATATTTTTAGCCGGATCGCCTTGATGAATCAATACTTGGCCGCGCTCGAATAACGCCGGTGTCACGGCGGTAGAAGCAAGCGGCGCATAAGCGGGATGTTGTTCGGAAAAATATTGGGCGATTTTTTTTATGTAGTCGTCTGACAGCGGATCTAATAAATTCGTCATGGCCGTGTAGTTACGACGCCCATCGCGGAAGTTTTGTAACTGATGATATAAATAACCGGCAGGTTTGCCAGCAATGCGCGGATAGTAGGCATCACTACCTACTTTGTCTTGCGGAGTATGGCAAATAACGCAGGCTTTTACGCGTTCTGCCATCGTATCTGGAGCCACAGCTTGCCCCGTTTCATAGGCCGAAGCAGGAGCAGTAACAACATTAAACAAACTGAACAACGCCATGACTAGCAGCGGTTTTATCTTGCTTATTTGGCTTCTTTTGCTTATTTTTCTATAGCGGTTATTTGACATGGTAAATTCTTAGCCGGTCTTCGGAAGAACCTATTATCCTAGATTCAAACGCAAGTCAGTAATAATTTAGCACTTATAATAGTCCATCATTTATTAATGCCATGATCTTGCTTGCCCATTACCTTGGAACTCGTATGTATAAATCACTTCTTCCCCTCGCTTTATTAGCAAGCACTTTAATCGCTCACGCCAACACCGCTCCCACAACGCCATCAACGGAATCACGCGACGCAACTATTACCGTTTATGCGGCTGGCGACATTGCTGACTGTCGCACCAAAAAATCTACGGCGCGTTCAATCGCCACTGCCACATTAATCAACGCAGGCATTGCAGATGATCCACAGGCGATTGTACTCACCATGGGCGACCATACTTACCCGGTTGGAGTGCAAGCTGAATTTGAAACCTGTTACCAGCCTAGCTGGGGGAAATTTAAAGATCGCACTTATCCCAGCCCTGGTAACCACGAATATTACAGCCCCAATGGAATTGGGTATTACCAGTATTTTGGCGAAGCCGCAGGGTCACAGCGGCAGTCGTATTACAGCGTAAATAAAGGCGCCTGGCATATCATTTCTTTAAACAGCAATTTAAATAAAGAAGATTTACAAACGCAACTAGACTGGTTGGCGCAAGACCTCAAAAAAAATCGCTCTGCTTGTACTTTGGCGTATTGGCATCATCCCGTTTATAGCTCTGGCTTACATGGCAATAACAAGCACATGAAACCGGTATGGGAGATGTTAATGGCAGCTAAAGCCGATGTGATTTTATCCGGACATGATCATCATTATGAACGCTTCGCCTTGCAAAATAGCCAAGGTGATGAAGATATCCAAACCGGCATCAGGGAATTTATAGTTGGCACTGGCGGCGCAAAGCTCGCACCGGTTTTCTGGAAAAAATCGAACAGTGAAATAGTAAATACAAATACCAATGGCGTCTTAAAACTACTCTTAAAAAAGCAAGGGTATGAATGGCAGTTTTTGCCAATCGAAGGTAGCTCATTTACAGATCAAGGTAGTACTGCTTGCCATAGTAAATAAGGACGCTATGAATGCAACACTCCTCTTGCCTGTACATTGCTGATGCTTGTACATTCTATAGTGCTGCATTGATCGGTTGAATCCGCCGACAAAACGAGACATCACTGAAGTGATATTAAAATTACATGGATGCCCTAACAAAAAAACCGTGCTACTTTCTGCTTTCAATTTAAACCTGCTCCGCTCGCTAGACGTGTTAATTGAAACACGTAATCTGACCACTGCAGCCAAAGTGCTAGGACTGACGCAATCAACATTAAGCCGGCAGCTGGTTCAACTGCGCGAACAAACCGGCGATCCTTTGTTGATACGGGAAGGGCAACGTTTTTTGCTAACCCAGAAAGCCGAAGCGCTACGCGGGCCGCTTAAAAACATATTAGCGAATATGGAAACGCTGCTGGACACCCCGCACTTTGATCCCGCGCAGTGCGCACGCCAGTTTTCGATTTGCGGATCAGACTATATTGCGGATCATATGTTGCCGGAGCTCGTGCGCAATCTAGCATCGCAGGCACCGCAGCTTCGTATCGTATTGCGCATGTGGGAACCCGGGCACTACCGCCTTCTTGCCGACGAAGGGGTTGATCTGGTCCCCACCATTGCGGACATGATTCCCGATAATTTGTATGGACGCTCACTGGGGGAAGATAAAGCTGTCTGTGTCATGCGTACTAACCATCCCCTCGCAAAAAACAGCAAGCTCAGTCTTCAGGACTATGTGGATAGTCCTCACATTAGCATCGCGGGTGGCAGTGACAAAAATAGTCTGGTCGATCAGGCGCTGGGAAGACAAGGCTTGAAACGCGATATTCGATTGAACGTTCCTTTCTACGCCGCGGCTTTAAAACTGCTTATCGACAACGACCTATTGCTGACTATTCCTGTACATATCGCCATCGCACTGGCGCGCAATTCCGCTATCGTCTGGCAACCTTTGCCGTTTGACGTGGCTCCATACCGTTACTGGCTGCTCTGGCATGCACGTAACCATCACGATCCGGCTCATCAATGGTTTCGCAATCAGGTAGTCGAAGTATTGAATCATTCCATGTATGGCGTGACTAAATTCAATGCAATTAGCGACGATTTAATTCAGCCTCCGCGCTGACTTACTCACTAATTCACTACTAACTCGCAGGTATGCCATCCGCGCATACCCACTATGCGCCGTCTTGCGTTGTTCCCAAATCTTTATTACTTTAGACTTCGGCCATCACTGAATGCGCGCATTACGTGAACTTGGCACTGTCATGTTGAACTTAAAAAGAAGGAACAAATGATGATGATTACGCGGCGCGTGTTTGATCAATTCTTCTATTTCCGCATGGCGCTGCTGCTTGCTGCAATCGTCATCTACGGTTTTAGTCATACCGTTGATGGCAGCCTGATTCATCCCATCAATCCGCCACCAGCTATTTTCTATGTACATGCCAGCGTATTTGCATCGTGGGTAGTGCTACTCATCGTGCAAACCGGACTGGCTCGATCTAATAACGTCGCACTCCACCGTCGTTTGGGATGGTTCGGCATATTCCTTGGCGGTGTTATTCCCGTACTCGGTGTCTCGACGGCGATAACCAGCCAGCAGGAAGCGACCAGCCATCTATTTTTCGCCATTTCGCTGAACGATATGATCCTTTTTACGATCGCGTTCTGGCTTGCCATCTATTGGCGAAAAAAACCGGAATACCACAAGCGCCTTATGTTGATCGCTACCTGCTGTTTGATGGGTGCCGCGATAGCGCGGTTTCCGGAGGTCCCTGGCATACCCTGGGCATACGGAGGTGTTGATCTGTTGATACTGCTTGGTGCTTTGCGCGATGTTGTCGTGTCGCGAAAAGTACATGTCGTCTTCCGTTACGCACTGCCATGTGTCATTGCCGGGCAGGTATTTGCACTTTATTTGGCCACAGATCCGTCGCCAGTTTGGGCGGCGCTGCTTCAGATTGTTTTTAAATAAATTATTTTAAAAAGGACTGTCTCATGAATCGCTCTACGTTTATACACCGCGCCGTTGTTATGATGTTTGGCCTGATGTTCGGTTTGATAGGGGCCATAACACTTTGCTGGTCGAGCACCGACAACCACTGGGTCGTTACTTGGTCAGCTGTAGCGGACCAGGCAGGGCCAGCGTTGCGCGGCGCGACCATCCGCCAGGTCGTTCATACCAGTATTGGCGGATCGAATGTACGGATACGCCTGTCTAATTTATTTGGCACCGGGCCAATCACGATCGAATCGGCACATCTCGCCTTGCATGCGACCGGTTCAGCAATTCAGGCTGGTAGTGATCACCCATTGACCTTCCAAGGAGTATCCACGCTAAAAATCGCAAAAGGCGAATCGGCATTAAGTGATCCGATAAGCATGCCCGTAACGGCACTGCAAGAATTGGCGATCAGCCTGTATCTGCCGGCTAATAACGGCCCCTCGACGATCCACGGTGTCGGCATGGAAACTGCCTATATCAAACGCGGCAGCGATATGACGGCAGCGATCAGTTTAGCTTCCGCCAAAACGGATGAGAGCCATTATTTTCTAACGAATGTCGAGGTTACAGGCACTGACACGGCGGGCGTTATCGTCGCGATTGGGGATTCAATTGCCGACGGCGTAGGATCAACTATGGATGCCGGAAACAGATGGTCGGATGTACTGGCATCCCGTCTGCAAAAAGATCCTGCGCTGAAATCGGTTGCCGTAGCCAATACTGGTATCGCTGGCAATCGTATACTGCAGGACGCCGCAGATCCATTCAGGGGGCAAAGTGCGCTGAATCGTTTTGATCCCGATGCGTTAAGTATGCCCGGCGTGCGTTGGATTATTCTCGATATGGGCCTCAACGACATTGGCGCCGCAAGTTTGCTGGGAACAGCCAAGGCCAAAGTATCGTCCCAACAAATTATCGAAGGCATGCAAACGTTAATTACTCGTGCGCACGAAAAAAATATCAAAATAATCGGTACAACGGTGACGCCTTTTTCTGGCGTTCATTTTGGATCGGGCAAGCATCCCTATTATTCCAGCGCGGGAGAAGCAAAGCGTCAGGAAGTAAATACATGGATACGTAGCGCGCATGCATTCGATGCGGTAGCCGATTTTGATCAGGTGCTGCGCGACCCCGATCATCCTGAAAAAATTCGGCCAGCATACGATAGTGGCGACCATCTGCACCCTAACGATGCCGGGCACAAAGCGTTAGCTGAGGCGATTGATTTACACATTTTTTCAGCATCAGGGTCAATCAAAGTCGCAATTCGATAATAGCCAACTTGCCAATGACAAACATAGAACTCGCCATATTTAGCCTTGCCCACACTACTCATGCAGCCAGATCATCACCCCACGCTTTGGAGAGAAATCAATGAATACCCTGTTTCACAAACTGAACCCGTATTTCAATCTTGCAGCACGCATCCTGATGTCCTTGATATTTGTGGTGTCAGGATTCGGAAAAATCAACGAATATGCCGGCACGCAAGGTTTTATGCAATCTCTCGGCATACCGGGCGCATTGTTACCGCTCGTTATAGTCGTTGAATTCGGTGGCGGTTTGGCTTTATTGCTTGGGCTCCAGACACGCCTGGCCGCGTTTCTATTGGCCGGCTTTGCATTACTGGCCGGCAGCATTGTTCATTTCCATCCAAACGATCAAGAAAGCATGATTGTATTCATGGACAATCTCGCGATCATCGGCGGCCTGCTGCTGTTCGCTCAATACGGTGGAGGCGCATTTTCGCTCGATAAGCTCAGGAAATAATGAGCGCATGCGCAGTAGGCTATCCAGAGCCATCGACAACGTAACTAATGGCCTTCTTGGTGGAATATACAGTGTAATTAAATAGTTAAAGTCCCGCCAATTTACGCAACACAAAAGCGGTGGCCTGCATTCCAAACGATGCGGTCACCACCATTGCAGAGCCAAAACCTGCACAGTTCAAACCGGTGATTCCATCTTCTGTGGCAGCAGCGTCAACCACATCATCCACTGCGCAGCTAGCGTCAGGAAATTTTAACGGCTCCATCGAAAACACGGCATCAATTCCAAATTTATTCTTGGTGCCGCGTGGGAAGCCGTAATTTTGCCGCAAACGTTTTCTGACTAAAGAAAGCAGCGGCTCTTGCTCGGTACGGCACAAGTCACGTATCTCAATCCGGCTTGGATCAATTTGACCACCTGCTCCGCCTATCGTCACAACAGGAATCGCTTCCGCCCGACAAAACGCCAGCAACGCGGTTTTTGCTTTTACGCTATCAATGGCGTCCACGACATAATCAAACTGAGGCGCTTTAATCATTTCCGGTAAATTTTCCGGGGTAATAAAATCTTCCACCTGAATCACTTGGCAGGATGGATTGATTTGCGCAATCCGTTCCGCCAACGCAGTCACTTTGGCCTGCCCCAAGGTACTAGTTAAGGCTTGAATTTGACGGTTAATATTCGATTCGGCCACGTTATCTAAATCAATTAACGTGATTTTGCCAATGGCACTTCGCGCCAACGCTTCCACCACCCAGGACCCAACACCGCCAACGCCCACCACGCACACATGCGCCGCTTTAAACTTAGCCAATCCGTCTGCGCCATATAAACGAGCAATACCGCCAAAACGACGCTCAAAATCCATTTCTTCCATATTTAGTGCTTTGTAAAGTGTATTAGGTGCGCTATTTTAACGGACAAGCATCCACTCTTAAAAAAAACCATGACACCTTTATTTGACAGCGCACCGGGATTTGATCAGCCTTTAGCCGTTTTGAAGCATTGCCACACCCGAATTCGTAAACAATTATCAACACTATCCAAATTACCCGCACATTTACAAAAAAACGGCGCAGATATTGAGGCACAACAAGCCGCATTTGCGGTAATACGTTATTTTACGCAAGGCGCACCTAATCATCATCTGGACGAAGAACACGATTTAATCCCGATGTTAACCGGCTGCGCACAAGGCGATGATGCCAATTTATTACAGCAATTACTGCCTGAAATTTTAAAAGAACATCAACAAATGGATGCAATCTGGCAGGAACTACTGCCACAGTTAAACGTAATACAACAGGGCGTTATCGCCCAACTAAATGAAGAACTAATCAAGCAATGGAGCACACTTTATTTAGCCCATATGGACAAAGAAGAACAGCACATCGCGCCAATGGCAATGCGACTTTTTAGTAGCGAACAAATGCAGCAATTAGGCAATGCGATGCAAGCACGCCGACTAACGATTTAAATTCAATCAGGACAAAATCATGACATTAGCCAATATACGCACCGATTATCAACGCGCCAGCCTATCTGAAGAGCAAGTGGATGCCGACCCGATCAAGCAATTCTCCATCTGGTTTCAAGAAGCTTTAGACGCAAAAGTGGCCGAACCCAATGCGATGAGTTTAGCCACGGTGAATCAACAAGGCCGCCCATCGTCACGTATCGTTTTAATCAAGGAATTGGATCAGCGCGGCATTACCTGGTACACCCATTACACCAGCCGCAAAGGAGAAGAGCTCGCGACAAATCCCCATGCCGCGCTACTGTTTTTTTGGTCAGAACTAGAACGCCAGGTACGCATTGAAGGGCGGGTTGAAAAAGTAACCGCTCTGGAAAATGACACCTATTTCAACAGCCGGCCACTCGCCAGCCGTCTCGGTGCCCTGGCTTCAGAACAAAGTCAAGTTATAGCCAACCGTGCTTTGCTTGATGAGCGGGTAGAAAAAATTACCGCCCAATATGGCGATCAAGTACCACGCCCAGAGCATTGGGGTGGCTACCGCCTGGTACCGGATTACCTGGAATTTTGGCAAGGCCGCAGCTCGCGCTTGCATGACCGGATTGCGTATGAGAAAAATGCCGATGGTGTTTGGTTGCGCAGTCGCTTACAACCATAATGTGGAATTGCATTTTATATTTTGAAAGTTTAAATAAATTTTTTTAGTATTTTATTAACGAAAAAAATCGCATCAATCACTGTGCAAGACAGTGTTTCAAACTACTATTTAAAGAAATAAAAAAATTGAATCGAATTTAATTGCAAGCTGTTGAATTGAATGATTAATTCTATAACGCAATTAAATTCGAGCTGAAATCTCACAAGATTTTTTCTTTTAATTTTTTTACTTCATATAAATTTTCAATTATTCAAACAACGAATAAATCTTTAAATTGAACCCTGTGCGCATGCTGTTAAATCGCACACGAACTATTTCTTTCAAGCTCCAATTCCTGAGCAGTTGATGTTTCTGTGATACTCACAAGGGTAGTATATTGCTCTTCAAAAAAGCAGATGGAAATTCTTGTTATTGTAGGGAGAAAATCAAAGGAAAATCATGAATAAGCTATTTGTATTTTCATTCTTAAGCGCGCTATCGCTGTCCTCTCTAGCGCAAACTTCCAACGTAGAAACTATTACCATGACCGCTGATAAAGAGGGGATGTTACGTGCACAAAAATATACTATGTTACCCGACGAGTTTTATAACTTTGTAGGTACATATGAACTTTCAAATGGTATGACACTATCTTTGTATAGCAGAAGTAGTGAGATGTTTGCTCAATTGAATAACCAAGCCAGACTTCGCATCATTGCCACCGCATCGAACTCGTTTATATCTTTGGATAGACAGTTGAAAATGAGGATAGATTTAGATCAAAATGGCGAAGCAAGCGGTGAAGTATATATCCCCGTGCCGTCACCTGTTATTGCTAGCAGCGATAATGGTAATCAACAATTCAAAGTGCTTACCCTGCACTAAGTAATTTTTTGAAAGCCACAAAGATGAGCACATATTTTCGTGGGTTTACGACGTAGCGCAACCAATAAGTTAGCGCTACGCCGCAATGAAAATACGAATTACCACAGATTAGAAACCATTCAGCAGGCCAAACCCATCACACTAATTCAACCGCGCAATTCCCGTTTAAACAACGTACTGTTTCGCCATATCTGCCATAGCGTTACAGTGCTGGTACAAAACAGAAATATCCAGCAAACAATTGCTAATAGCCCGCCGGTATCGTAAAAATATGGAGGTATATAAAATCTCCTTATTTTCATAAAAAAACGGTGTAAATTACACCGTTTTTTCAGCATTTCTTATTACAGTTAAAATCAGTTAAGCCGTACCACCCACCGTTATTCCATCCAAGCGCAAAGTCGGCTGACCAACACCAACCGGTACGCTCTGCCCTTCTTTGCCGCACACACCCACACCGGAATCCAGACGCAAATCGTTACCGATCATGCTCACCCGATGCAGTACATCTGGACCGTTACCGATCAGTGTTGCGCCTTTAACTGGATAAGTCACTTTACCGTCTTCGATCATGTAGGCTTCGCTGGCAGAAAAGACGAATTTGCCGTTGGTAATGTCGACTTGCCCACCGCCAAAATTCACTGCATATAAACCGTTTTTAACCGAAGCTAAAATCTCAGCCGGATCTTTGTCACCAGCCAGCATATAAGTGTTGGTCATGCGTGGCATCGGCAAGTGTGCAAATGATTCACGACGCGCATTGCCGGTAACCGGCATTTTCATTAAGCGCGCGTTCATGGTGTCCTGGATGTAGCCTTTTAAAATACCGTTTTCAATTAAAGTAGTGCATTGCGTCGGGTTACCTTCATCATCCATATTCAATGAACCGCGACGGTCGCGCAAGGTGCCGTCATCAACTACAGTAACGCCAGCAGCAGCAACACGCTCGCCCAGGCGGCCTGAAAAAGCACTGGAACCTTTGCGGTTAAAGTCGCCTTCCAAACCATGACCAATTGCTTCATGCAATAACACACCGGGCCATCCAGGTCCTAACACCACCGTCATCGGACCTGCCGGAGCTGGACGTGCTTCTAAGTTAATCAGAGCACCGGCAACTGCTTCATCCACATATTTTTCAAGCATTTCATCGCTAAAATAAGCGTAGTCATAACGGCCACCGCCACCTGCGGAACCCATTTCACGACGACCATTTTGTTCTGCTATTACGGTAAGAGAAAGTCGCACCAAAGGGCGCACATCACCGGCAATAACACCGTCGCTACGTGCGACTAGTACCACGTCATACTCACCGGCTAATCCTGCCATGACTTGCTTAACACGTGGATCTTTGGCGCGCGCCATTTTTTCAATTTTCTCTAACAACTGTACTTTGGCAGTCGAGTCTAATGAACTTAACGGATCATGTGGAAAATACAGTGAATGGCCGACGTGACCATGCATGGAGGTGGCAACTTTTACTTTGCCCTGTCCATAACGCGCAATCGTACGGGTTGCGGCAACGGCTTCCTTTAAGGCTTCCAGTGAAATTTCATCGGAATAGGAGAATGCCGTTTTGTCGCCAGAAACAGCACGCACGCCGACACCTTGATCAATATTAAAACTGCCGGTTTTAACAATGCCTTCTTCCAGACTCCAACTTTCGCTTTTGGTAAATTGAAAATACAAATCAGCGTAGTCGACTTTATGAGAAAACATACTCGCTAAAGTGCTAGTCAAAGCGACGTCATCCAGCCCGAATGGAGTCAGTAAAATGCTGCGGGCTAAGCTTAAATTATTTGAAGAATTCATAATATCCATAATCTGTTACGTGCTTTGGTTAGAAAGATACTTATATGTCAGGCTGGATACTCGTGTAAATCGATAATTACAAAACGAGCACCAAAAAAATTCGGGGGATTGCCAAGGTTGTCAGGGTTATCAGGATTATCAGGCTTAGTTATGCCAACATCCGATGTTGCAAAGCCGGCAAATTACGCCGTACTTCCTGAATAAGCTGTGTATCAAGTTCGCCTGCAACAACGCCTTCAGAATCAGGTAGAACAGACACAATCTTACCCCAAGGATCGATCAACATGCTGTGCCCCCAAGTATGGCGACCGTTGGGATGACGCCCAACTTGACCGGATGCGAGCACATAGCATTGATTTTCAATGGCACGGGCGCGTAGCAATACTTCCCAATGAACTGAGCCGGTAGTGTACGTAAACGCTGCCGGTACAACGATTAAATCACACGCGCCAAACGCGCGGTACAGCTCTGGAAAGCGCAGATCATAACAGATCGACAAACCAATTTTATATGTATCGGCACCAACTTTAGCCTCAACGCTAACGGGTTTCGTACCCGCCAGAATACTCAATGACTCTTGATAGGATTCTGCGCCTTTTGTGAAGCCAAATAAATGAATTTTATCGTAGCGGGCAACTTGATGACCTTGCGGATCAAAGACCAGGCTGCTGTTATAGACTTTATCGACTTCGGGTGAGGGGCAAGGAATCGTCCCGCCAATTAGGTAAATGCCGTGGCTGCGCGCTTGTTCCGCCATAAATTCCGTCATTAAAGCGGCATCTGGACTCTGCGCCAAGCGGGTTTTATCTTGCTCATGCATGCCCATGACAGGCCAATATTCGGGCAACAACACCAATTTGGCGCCCGCCGCAACGGCTTCATCAATTAAGCGCGTAGCTGTGTTGATGTTGTCATGTAAAAGCGGGCCGGAGGTCATTTGAATAGCGGCAATTTTCATCATTTTATGCTCTCGTTTCAGTTTGGGAACGCATCAAACCGTACTATTTCAACTTCACCACACTCGGTTCTTTCCACGGCCCGGTAATTTGATATTCAAACGTAAATGCTTTCATCAACGGTTCGCGTAAAAATAATTGCGCTAAGAAGGTACCTAAACCAATGACCGGATTCACCGCTAAACCATACACCACGGAAGCTGCCCCAGCGTTTACTTCCGGCACCACCACCACATGCAAATCTTGGGTTTCGCCCGCAATATTGGCTGTACCGCTTAATAACACGGTCGCTGAAACACTGCGCATTTTAAAATTATCCGTTTTAGCGACGCCTTTTTCAATATCTGCATCGCCGGTGATACCGTCAAAAGCAAAACCATCTGAAAACACGTCACGGAAATCAAGCAATAAACGTCGTGGCAACGCTTGCAGATTCAACACTGCCAATAATTTAGCGGCACCCGGTTCTACTTTTAAAAACTGCCCTGCTTGTAAATCTAATTTAATTTTTCCAGAAAGACTAGGTATATCCATCGAATAAGGTGAACCAGACCAGCTTACTTCACCCGTCAACTTGCCCTTACCGCCAGAAATCACATGCGCATAGCCCAACCGGTCTAACAACTTACCGGCGTTCGTCAAGGTAAGTTCGTAGTTGAGATCGGTCTGGCTTTTTATCTGATGATTATGATCGCTATTGGTCCATTTTCCTTGCGCGCTTAATTCTGCATCCGGGCTGATTAAACTCAATTTATCAATTTGCCATTCGTTGGCATTAACGTCATTGGGATTGCTGACATTTTTAGCCTGCAATTCCAGGCGTCCTAATTTTTTACCGAACAGTTCTACATTTTCAGCAATGACATCAAGGCCCGGAATATCAGTATGCACATTTTTATTCTGTAATAAATCAACCACATCATTGGCGGCAGCTTCAGGAATAATGAGCGAACCTAACCGCGCCGTAACATGGCCTAAGCCATGATCTGCGTTATCCCAAGTGACGTAGCCTGAAATCTGTTTTGAATCAATATTCGCCTGCCAAATACCATTCACACGCGACGCGCCTAATATCACATGATCTAATTTTTTACCCAGCAAAGTCAGTTCTACCGCTTGTGCTGCCAGCACGTTCGGCTCTAAATAAGGGGACAAATCAAATTCTGGCAATGCGCTATCGGCACTTTTATTTGCCGTCGAACCAGTCGCTTTATCCGGCATTAAAGCCTGCAATTCATCCACATTCAAACTTGCTAATTCCAGATGCGCAGATAAGCCAGTATCTGGCGTAGGCGCCGGAACATTCACACCGACACCACCGCTGATCACTTTCCAAGGGCTGGTTTCAGACGCTTGCTGGCGCACATAATGCGCATTAACCATGCCGCCCAATGAGAGTTTAATTTCGTCTTGTAAAACCGCACCACTGTTTGCGCCAAGCGGTGTCGCGATTAATTCAAAATGCAAAGGAAGATTATCTGCTGCCGTCTTATTCACTGGCACAGGGAGATGTAGAGCCATGCCTTGCAAAGTTGAATCCACCCAGATTTCAGTCTGCTTGTTCTTCACTTGAATAATCGCCGTGTAGGGCGCATTGCCATCAATGCGGGTCAGCAAATGCTTTAGCTGAGGTTGCGGATACGCTTTACGCACGCCGTCTGCGGCGACTACACCTTCAGCTTTGACACGAATAACGCCATCTTTTTGCGTGCCGCCCACCACCGTTACCGCGCCGCCTAAAAAACCGCCTTTGAGTGAATTTAAGCTTAATCCACGCTCATTAAAATCTATGCGACCAGTCACCTGACTCAGCAGTGGCATATCACGCAGCAAACCAATGTCATTCGCCATAAGCTGAACATCACCGGCCACTTTAGCGTCCATGATGTGCATTAGCGGCAAATCCAACCTGAGTTTTAACTTTGCGTTGCCCGTCGCTTTGGTGTCTTGGGTAAAATTACCTATCCATTCCAGCACCGGGCTAACACTTAAATAATGCAACATATTTTGCACTGGGCCAACCGCATTACCATCAATTTCCAGCACCGGATTTGAGCCGATTAAGTTGGCAATGCGAGCCTTTACTTTAGAAACGGGAATCTCATCGGTTTCACCTGACTCGGCATTAATCTCCATGCTTTCCCGGTCAAAGACAATTTTTCCCTGAATTTTGCTTAAGATAGGCCAGAACGGATGCGTGCCGTCTTTACCAAGCACGCCCGGTAAATAATTGATTTTTCCATCGACAATTTTGCCGGAAACATTAAAAATATTTTGATCTAAAAGTCCTTTTTTAACAAACGGAAATTCAGACAAATCACCACGAATCCGAACACTGACATCATCAACAGTGCCTTGCAATAAACCCGTCGTCAGCCATTTATGCAAATCGGGCTGAGTCGCTAGCGGCAAATAGTTATTTATTTTTTGAACATCAAAATGTGAAATCGACCCAGTTAAATCCAGCACGCCCAACGGCTTGGTTTTATTAGGATTGATGGGAATAATATGCGTACCAGAAAAATGCGCCTGCATCGCCTGCTGCGTAAAATCCAGCTTTGCCAGACTTAACTGCAACTGATTATCCTTTTGAAATAACCAATTGGCCTGCATATCAAAGCGATCAAACAGCATTTCAGGTTCAGAAAAATAGTCAGGCAATTGCAATTGCAAATTGGTCGACACCAGTTGAATTGAACCCTTCTTTTCATCCGCATCAATCTGCCCGGTTAAATTGGTAAAACCGGGAATTGCCGGAAAAGCTAAGGAGTCGTTCAGCGCCTGTCTTGCCGCTTGTGGCTTCATCGCTAAATTGGCAAACTCACCGCTGATTTGGTAATGCTCCAGCGCTGGGAATTTACCTTGAAGTTTCACTGAAAAATTGGACAACTGCCCGGCAGGTTCGAAGTTTTGCAGCATCGCTGCATATTCCTTCGGCATGGGAAAATGTTCAATGAGATTTGCCAACACCTTCAAATCTAAAAATTTTGCTGAAAATTGAAGTTGTTCTGCGCTGCTTTTATTTGCGGGAATATATTTTTCAATGAAAGTCGTCGGTGGTAAACGAAAGCCGGAACGGGTTTCAAAACTAAAGTTAGTCAATGCAATTTGATGCCCATTATCACGAATGTATTCGGAAACGGAGGCAGCAAAAGGAGACATTAAGGAAGTGCCGACCGAGCTTAAACTTTTAGGAGCAGATAATTCTTGCACTGAAATACGGCCGGAAACACTGAGTAAGTCCAGCGTCTGTAAGTCTTTCCGCAACCAGGTTTTTACATCGGTGAGTTTTAAATCCGCCGTAAAATCAACGATTTTAGCCCGGTCAAACGTAAACCAGGCACGTACCGCGCCAACCCCTTGTTGAAGGTCAAAGGGATAATCGAAATAACTCTTCCACGCTGCCAAATCGGTTTTTGAAAAGTCGGCATAAACCTGACCTTTCCATTGCAAATAATCAGAAATATTTTCGCTGAATGCATGGTGAGTAAAATCGGCCCGTATATCCAGCGGGCCAGACAAATTAGCCGGTGGGTTAGCGGTAAAAGAGAATTGATGATGCTGCCAATGATTTTTCATCACCAAATTTACATTTGACAGCGCCAAAACCGGCGCGCCGCGCTGCTCATCGGTCCAATGCAAAATACCATTATTTATGACGATTTCACGCTGTGACAAGAGCCAGTTTAATCCTCTGGCATCACTTTTTTTAGCTGGGTCTAACCACCAGCCCGCAATATAAATTTTGCCATCCGCGCTGCGTTTAAGCTCTAACTCAGGTTGGTTAATTTCTAAATTATATAAACGCACATCGGCTACAAACACCGACATCCACGATATCGTCGCATTCACGCTAGGCAGCATTAACGCATTCTGGCCCTGCTCATCATGAATGGCGACTTGTTGCAATTGCAAATGTGGGTGCAAGCCTTGCCATGAAGCAGAAATTTGAGCAATGCTGACCGTACGCCCCAACGAAGAGCCGAGCAGATGTTCAATCTCTGTTTTGTAATTGCCTATATTAGGCAGAAGCGCATAGCGCAGCACCAGAAACACCACGCAAAATAGCAAATAAAGCAGCACTAATAACTTAACGCAAGCGCCTAGTATATGGTGGCTAATGAGATTTAATCGGGTATAGGCGCGTTGAAACAGATGCCAACGATCGGCATAGGGATGCGGGGTTATTTCGGTAATACGTTGATCTGAAGTCATTGTCTAAAAAATCCAACTCGGCGTACAATCAGCTCGACAGCGGTAATTGAACAATGTTGCTTAGATGGCATAATTAATTCCAAATAGGCATGAAAATGGTTAATCGTAGGGCTTACGCAAAATTGTTCTGGCAAGGTTCACTGGCAGTACATTAAGTGCAACGCCGTTGGAACAGTTTTGCGTAAGTCCTAAATCGCTTTAATGTTAGTTTATCATCACACAACACATCAAAGAATGAATTCTACTTCCCGATACGCTCAATTAAACCGATTAAATACATCACGATTTTTCTCTCGCTGGGCACAAGCTGGTGCGAACGCAGATGCAAACTCAAACACTGCGCACAACAGCCCCACGCGGACTGAGCAAATAAATGAGTTAGCCGAATTATCCTTGACGCCAGCTACTTTTGCACACTTTTTACAAAAAGAAACTAATTTACCTCGACAGGCCAACAATCCAAACGGCCTAAGTTTGCCACATGCGCTACGCCGATTGAGGAATTTAGTTGTTTGTACGCTAATAGAGAAGGATTTAACCGGCAAAGCCGACTTAAACGAAGTCGTCACCGTCATGAGTAGCTTTGCCGACTTTGCAGTGCAAACTGCTTTGGCTGCCTTAACGCTCGAAATGCAGGCGCAATACGGCATTCCCGTAGCAGAAGACAGCGGCGAAATACAAGAATTGATCGTACTGGGCATGGGTAAATTAGGTGGTGCAGAGCTCAATATCTCGTCCGATATCGATTTAATCTTTACCTACGCCGAAGATGGCGAAACGAAAGCTGCGGCAGGTCAAAAAAACTTATCCAACCATGAATTCTTCAGCCGTTTAGGCAAAAAACTGATCGCAGCCCTATCTGAAATCGGTGAAGACGGCTTTACCTTCCGGGTTGATATGGCACTGCGCCCGAACGGCGCATCCGGCCCGCTGGTTGCCAGCTTTGGCATGCTGGAAGAATATTTATTGGTTCAAGGTCGCGAATGGGAACGTTATGCCTGGGTTAAAGCGCGTGCCATCACCGGTTTTCCCAGTCAAATCGCCGCATTGAAAAAAATTGTCCAGCCGTTTGTGTATCGCCGCTATCTGGATTTTGCAGTCATCGACGCACTGCGCGCCATGCACAGCCAAATTCGTGCCGAAGTAATTCGCCATGAAACACGTCACCCAGATCGCGCCAACAACGTCAAACTAGGGCGCGGTGGAATCCGTGAAATTGAATTTTTAACCCAGGTATTCCAATTGATACGCGGTGGCCGCGAACCGTTGTTACGCAATCGTTCTACCCGGGAAACCTTGGCTATATTGGCAAATTTAAGCATTATCGATCCCAAAATAGTCGCGCAATTATTGGCTTCGTATACCTTTTTACGCAATCTGGAACACCGCCTGCAATATCTGGACGACGCACAAACGCACAGCATGCCGGCCAATCCGGCCGACGGTGAAATTATTGCGCAAATGATGGGTTATACCGATTTAGCTGAATTGTCAGTTGAACTAGCCAAGCATCGCGCCTTTGTTGCGCATCAATTCGATATTATTTTTGGCGCTACAGAATCAAAAGCAGGGAGCAAAGACCCTGAAGCGCCTAATTTCAGCATGAGTTTAGCGGACAGCGATAATCAGGAAGTATTACTACATCTGTTAAGTAAATTAGCGTTCCAAAATCCGGCCGATGGCGCAGAAATAATTACCCGCAGCTTACAGGCACCGCGACTACGTTCCATCTCTGAAGCCAGTAAAAATAAGTGCATGATGCTACTCAATCGTGCTGTCGTCATGATTGCAGCCCTACCCGATCAACATGCCGAAACCCTGCAACGCTTGTTAAATTTATTGGAAGCGATTGTTCGGCGTACGGCTTACTTATCACTCCTAATTGAATACCCGCATTCATTAGAGCGTTTAATCCGCATGATGCATTCCAGCGATTGGGCGGCACGTTACTTAATTCGCCACCCTATTTTATTAGATGAGCTGCTGGACATCGCCACCTTGCACCAAGCGCCTGACTGGGTCGCTTTTGCAGCTGAATTAAATCAGCAATTAAACCTCCATGCGGACGACACCGAACGCCAACTAGAAACCCTGCGTGAAATGCATCACTCGCAGCTGTTCCGGCTGCTGGCACAAGATTTGGAAGGCATGCTGACAGTTGAACACTTAGCTGACCAACTCTCACAACTGGCCGACATTATGGTTGCCGCCACAATCAAGGCAGTGTGGCGCACAGTCACCCAACGGCACCGTGAAACACCGTTATTTTCCGTGGTCGCTTATGGAAAATTAGGTGGCAAAGAATTGGGTTATGCATCTGACTTAGATGTAGTATTTATCTACGACGACCAAGACCAAGAAGCACCTGCGCAATACGCCAAGTTAGTGCAACGATTCATTACCTGGATGACTAGCCACACGCCGGCCGGGGTGTTGTTTGATATTGATATTGCGCTACGCCCGGACGGTGCCAGCGGCTTAATGGTTTCATCTATTCAGGCTTTCGAGCGCTATCAAACCCAATCAGCATGGGCTTGGGAGCATCAGGCATTAACCCGCGCCCGTTGCTGTACAGGCCCTGTAGAACTGGTGGAAAAATTTGACGCTTTAAGGCAACAGATTTTATGTCAGGCACGCGAGCCGGAAACCTTGAAACAGGAAGTGCTCACTATGCGCAATAAAATGCGTGAAGCAAACCCTGTTCAACCGGATAAATTTGATTTGAAACATAGCCCGGGCGGCATGATCGATATTGAATTTATGGTGCAATACCTAGTGCTGCGCTACGCCCATAACTATCCGCAACTTTGCGCTAACTACGGCAATATTGCACTGCTCATTACTTGCGGTGAACTCGGTTTAATACAACCCGAACATGCTCGGCCAGTGGCCGATATTTACCGCCACTGGCGTAAACAGCAGCACATGATTCGTTTGCAGGGTATTGATCAGGCAAAAATAGATAGCGAAATTGCTGCAGAGGAAGCGCAGCAGGTTGTCGCATTGTGGGAATATTTGTTTGCTTGAAATCAGGCAGCGTTTAGTGACGAATGTAAGCATTTATCAGAAACTGCAAGGAATTTTGCAAATCGCTGACATTCAGTTACGGCCTATTTTTAGCCAACAATAAACATTAATTAATCTACTTAGAGCCATCATTGCTTGGACTTGATCGCGACCATTCAATCACCTCTTTTTCAGCAGCTTCTATTTGTTCCGAAGTGAGCAATTTCGAAACTTTGGCAATCCCTTCCCTGGAAGCCCGGTAGGAATAATCGTTTACCTCCGCAATTGATGCAGAAATCACCCACCATTTATAAGCCTGGAAATTATCTTTCGCGACTCCTTGTCCTTCAAAATACACTTGAGCTAAATTTGATTGCGCATCAGGGTTACTCAAATTCGCAGCCCGCATAAAATATTTCATAGCCTTATTTTCGTCCTGCTGAACCCCAACCCCGTCTCTGTAATAAACACCTAATGTATTAATTGCCTCTAAATTTCCTAATTTGGCCGCTTTTTCATGCCATTTTATCGCCTCAACCAGATCAATCGGCACCCCCTGCCCTTTTGCATACATTATGCCAATTGAGTTCATTGATTTATCACTATTACTATCAACCCCCTTTCGGAACCATTTCATCGCCTCTATATAATCCTGCTTAACACCATCTCCAAATTGATAGTTATAACCCAAGCTAAACAGTGCGTCCGTATTCCCTTGTTCGGCTGCCTTTAAATACCATTTTTGGGCTTCAGACTTATTAATACTTACTCCACGCCCCACATCATAGGCATATCCCAAATTAAACTGTGCTAATGCAAAACCTTGTTCGGCTGACTTTCGGTACCAGACTACTGCCTCTTGGCTATTCTTTTTAACACCACGCGCGTTGTCATACATAAGCCCCAGATTACGCTGGGCAATTCTATCGCCGTTATCTGCGGCAACGCGATAATATTGCAATGCAATTTCGTTATTTTTCGCTATACCAATACCTTTTTCATACATATATCCCAAATTAAGTATCGCAGGAATGTAGCTTTGAACAACCGCCCGCGAACCCCAGAAAAAAGCCAAATGGGCATCCCGTTGAACACCTGTACCATTTTGAAAGTAATAACTTAAATTAAGCTGTGCTTTTGCGACACCTTGCTCAGCTGCCGAGCTATACAAGTTAAACGACTTGGAATAATCTCTTTCTACTATGTTTCCCGAATCATAAAAATCACCAAGATTCAACTGCGCGTAGGGGTTGCCCATACCAGCAGCCAGCGAATAATATTCGAACGACTTCTTAGAATCCTGCGCCACTCCTTCACCATATTTGTACATTTGACCCAGCATACTTATTGCTCTTGGGTTATTTTGTTGCGCTGATAAACCAAGCCATTTAAAGGCTTTATCAAAATCCTTGCTAACACCTTCTCCATAATAATTTGCAAGTCCAATCTCGAGTTGTGAGCATGCCCTTCCAGCCTCAGCTCCGCGCTGCCAAGCCGCAATAGCCATTGGATAATTATTAACGTCAAAAGCACTCATCCCAGTCGTACAATCTGCGTCGCTGATTTGCAGGCGTTTATATTCATTCTTTGCCGGAAAATAAATATCCAAACTACGTATTCCACCCGTATTTAGCCATCTGAATGCAGCTTCCGCTGCGACATTATCTTTAGTTGATAAATGTTTTTGTCCGATATAAAACCATGCCTCACTCAAGGCAATTTCACGCGTATCTTTTGGCAATGCATCAGCAATTTTAATTAGATCCGAGTTACTCATCATTCCCGTTTGCATCGCCAGTATCGGACGGGGCCAAGGACCCTCGGGGAAGTCTACTGCAAAGCGCATTGTTGACTCGGGCAGTGGTTTCCCAATGCGCTGATATAAGGCAATTTCATTCGCCAAATCAAAGTAATTAGTTGCATTATTACTTTTCTTCAAACGCGCATTCAAAAACCGCTGCATTTCAACCAGAGCAGCTTCGGCATCGCCTTCATAAAATCGAGCCCAAGCCAGTTGCTGAACTAACATACTGTCATCAGCAATAGTTCCGGCTAATCCGAAGTGCTCAATACCTTCCTTATAACGGCCTTGTGAAAAAAGATATTGCGAAATGCATACCTCATCTTTGCCATCAATTTTTCCGCTAATTTTTGACTCCATTTCAGTAAGCGTTTTTCTAACGTCCTCAGTAGTCAGATAATCAACCAACCTTAATGCATCAATCACTACCAGACATTTATCAGAGTCCGTATATTCCTTAGCTTTTTTTGAATCCTTTAGTTCTGCAAATCGGCTCATTAAATTTGTGGTGTTCCGTTTTGCATCATAGTTACGAAAAGAAAAAGTTTTATAATCAACATCAGTAAGTGCACTCTCATTTATGCTGAATCCACTATTTTCGTATGGCTCAAGTAATTTAGCTTGGGCATGAAGTTCGGGAACGTCCTTTGCTTCCACGACATCTGTTTTCACAACGAAATTCATTAGGTAACTTAAGCGATTTCCTCGATTTGTATAGTCCTCGTCTAACCGAAAAAAATCGTTATCAACAACAGTAAATGAGGGGGTGTCTATAGCGCGGACGCGTTCCGGCCAGTCGACATTAAGCTGATAGCGAGCAACATATTTTGACCGGCCAAGTGAAAGTGGGAAATTACGGCCGATGTTATCTGGAATACGTAGTGCACCATTTAATATTTGACTGTCGTAGGCGATCGTAAATCTCGCATTCTTGTGTACGACTGGATTAGGCAATTTATAGCGGCCAATGATTTCATATCTATTCTTAAGGGGATTGTCATGAGTAACGGGGGAATCAGTAAGAGATACTCCGGGATATTTTTTTTCATAAATTGAAAGCATTTCTTTTCTTACTTCAGATGCTGAAATACTCTTGTAATGCTCGCGTGCCCATTCTGCATAGGCTCCACGATATAACTTGTGTAATTCAAGCTCTGCGTCACCGGAAAAATCAGTAATGTTGATATTTTCAACGTGCTCATACATCGGCCCTATGTCTGTATCCACTGGCAAGATCGTTAATTGCTGGGTAGAAGAATCAACTACCAGCCCGGCTGCGCCTGGCATTGCCGATGGCAGTTTATCGAGCGGTGAATTTTCTCCTGTTCGTGTCGGGTCGACGTAATAGATATGGTTATCAATTTTCAGCTGAACAATGACATGATCAAACCATATCGGAGCGGCCTGCACTTTTAACGGATACTCCGGACTTTGTGCAGAAAGAAGAACTGGGCGCGCCTCTATTCCCATTTGTGAAAGAATGGTCACCAGCAAATAGGTTTTATCTTTACAGTCGCCATAACGACGTTTAATAACCGTATCTGGCGGTTGAGGTCGATGTGAATTTTCGCCAATTGAAACGCTAAAATAACGGATCTCGTTCTGCACCCATTGAAGAGCAGCACTAACCCGTTCGGTAGCGGTTGGTTCTTTTTTAAACTGACCAATCAGTGCTGAAAGTTCAGGACCTGCTTTTCCCTTTGGAAACAATCCATCTGCCCATAAAGCAACTTGATGCCAATTTTTATGCTCGCTGAATTCAAGAAAACGTGTTGGAGAATAATTGCTTGGTATTGATTGCTCCATTTCTACAGCATCAATCCCTCGTTCTTCAAAACGTAGGCGCTCTATTCCATTTTTCTCGTCAACAACAGGTTTTATTTCTGTTTTCAGGTAATCACCAAGCTGCTTCCAGTACAAAGGCCGCTTCACGGGATGCAATAAGGTGATTCGCCTAAGCTCGATGGGATCAGTTGAATCCCAGCCAAAATTACTCGCCCAGGAATTTCCAAACACAGGATTATCCCCCTCCTGTGAATATGTTATCCAGAGCGAATCGCCAATGCGTACATCATCAAGGAGTAGTTGTACGGTAGTCGCTCCACCATACATTCCGCTCTCCAAATTTGATTCTCTTTGCAAATTACGAATATTTACCGAAGCAGAGCGATCCAGAACTTTGTCACCTCGAATAATTGCAATTCGATGCAGGTGCAGTTTTTGATAAATCGGATAGTAATCAATACCATATTGACCGATTCTGGCTAATGCACTTCTATCATTTACTTGAATAACGCGATTCACAAGCACATCAGAAGATTCTCCTAACTGAATTTGTGTCTCTGCCAGCCGGATAACAACTGGATCGGTTCGCGTCGTAACTGGAATTTCAGCAAGTGGATGTGACCACTTCGGTAAAAGAGGGTTTTGATCAAAACCATTTGCCTGAGCAGAAGACTTAGGTTCATTGCTATGCGTTTGACTTGCACCGACCAATGACGAAAATAACGGAAAAAAAATAACCAGAACTATTAATTTGAGTCGCATCAGAAATGAAAAATTAAAAAGGTTTATACAAAATTAGATCGCCTACGGCAATTACCACCGCAGTCACCAGTGCCATAATCCGACACGGCCTTTCTACTGCCGGTTTCTATAGCAGCGTGGAAGTGATCATACCAAGGCCAATAATGCTGATCGTCCAGACCACAGTCCGTACATAGATGATTCCCGCAATGTAAATTGGGATATAAGCTAATCGCGCCCAGAAAAATATCTCAGCACCGAGTTCTATCCGATGATCTACCACACCCATTGCATGGGCGGTCAGAACCAGCGCGGCAAACAGGACGAAGTTCTCCAGAGTATTGCGCGCGGCGCGATCAGCACGGTCGGCAACCGCCAAAGGTTCCGGCATATTTTCCCGGTTGCCCAAAGCCAGTATGATTCCTGGCAGGGTCCAGCCTCGTGCCCGCATCATGCTAGCAATAAGCAATGTCAGCCAGGTAACGATCGCCATGTAAACAACTAAAGCAAGAGCATTTGTCATTTGAATTTCCTTTATATTTAACTACGGCCTAAGAATTTCCCATCATAATTAATTACTAAAATGCATCAGATTATGCTCTTCAATATTCAATATGGCTAGCTGATGTTTCACTACAGAAATGGTGAAGATTGGCAACATAGTTGAATCTGCGAGTAATACGACAAAATTGATGGATACATGTTTAAGTTAATATAACGCAACGTTTTTAATTGACATTTTCTTTCCATACTGTCATCTTCTGCAACATCAAAACTTGGAGATGAAAATGACATTAGCTGATGATGTATTGGCCCCAGAGGTAACTGAACACCATCAAGACTCACCGCAAAAATTTTCATTCACCGCAACCGGAAGTGAATACTTCCGCATCTGGATAGTCAATTTACTACTGTCGATTGTGACTCTGGGCATTTACTCGGCTTGGGCAAAAGTGCGGCGCAATCGTTATTTTTACTCGAATACCCATCTGGCAGAAGGTAGTTTTGATTATCACGGTAACGCGATCGCTATCTTAAAAGGCCGGATTGCAGCTTTCGCCATTTTTGCCTTATATAATCTCTCGTTAAAAACTTCACCGACCTATTTTTTAATCATGCTGGTAGTTATGGCAGCCATTTTGCCGTGGCTACTCTGGAAAAGCCTTCAATTTAGGCTATATAACTCCAGTTATCGTGGGTTGCGATTTGGCTTTCGGGGTAGCGCAAAGCAAGCCTATAAATACTTTTTAGCTTTGCCGATCTTGAGTTTATTTACGCTATATTTGCTAGTGCCGTTTACCCATCAACGGATTAAAAAATTTCAGCATAACGAAAGCCGTTTTGGCTCCACACATTTTTCTTTTAATGCCAAAGTTGGCGATTTTTACCTTACTTATTTAATTGGCTTTGTCTTATCCGCTGCGGGGATGGTCGTCATCACATCACTCTTTGGTGCCGGTTTTATGGCCCTCGTCAAACAGCCTCAGCACGGAGGAATTAACCCGGCGTTAATGTCTTCCATTTTCTTTTTCATCTTTGCGGTGTACGCCTGGATATTTATTATCTACCCGATATTTTTAACCATGATCCAAAACCTCATCTGGAACAGCACCAAGCTCGGAGAGCATCAATTTAAATCCGATCTAAAATGGGGAAAAATGACATTTATTATCCTGACCAACATACTCGGCGTTATCTGCACACTGGGTTTATTTGCCCCATTTGCGCACGTCCGCTATATGAAATACAAGATTGAATCGATGACTTTAATCCCGAACGGCAGTATCGATAATTTCATTACCGCGACGGAAGAACAAATTTCTGCCACGGGTGATGGCGTAGCCGACATGCTGGATTTTGATCTGTCCCTTTAAGCTGTTTTGTAAAATTTATTTAGTTAGAATCTTGTGATCTCTGCCCGCTATTTTGATGGAAAAACGTCGCGCTTACACCATGTTCACCTTAGTGTAGAAAACAATATTGCCCGTATTACGGGTGATATTGTGCGCGAAGCTACCATTCAAGATTTGCGGGTATCTGAACGCACTACCCATGCCGCACGCCGCGTGACTTTTCCTGATGGAGCCTATCTGGAAACCTTTGATCACGAGGCATTTAACGCAATGTTAAGCGCCTCCGGCTATCAAGACTCATGGGTTGTGAGGTTGCAGCAAAACTGGCGTGCAACTATTGCGGCCGCGCTGTTTACCATCGTCCTACTACTACTTACGTATCTGTATGCACTGCCCAGCGCCGCTAAATACATTGCGAATAACCTGCCTGACAGCGTAGAACAAACCATGGGAAAAGAGGCGCTTAGTTTTTTAGATGCGAGAACGTTTAGTGCTTCAAAACTTCCCCTAGAACAACAAGAAAAAATCAATTCCCGCTTTCAGCAGCTCTGCTTGGCGCAAGACAGCAGCTCTCCTGTTGAATTGGTTTTTAGAAGCAGCAAAATCGGCCCGAATGCGTTCGCGCTACCCTCCCGGCAAATTGTCCTGACCGATGAAATCGTCACATTACTTGACAATGACGACGAGTTGATGAGCATCTTAAGCCATGAGCTCGGTCATTTGCATGAGCACCACTTTACCCGTCGCTTAATTCAAAGCTCGGTCATTGCGGCAGGCGCGACCCTGCTATTTGGCGATGTTTCTGCAGTTATTGCGGGGGTCCCTACTTTGCTGCTGGATTTGAAATATTCACGTGATGTTGAGCGCGACGCCGATGATTACGCTGTCGCCCTGCTCAAAAAAAATAATATTGCCGTTGAGAATTTTGCTCAAGCATTTGAAAAAATGGACAAGCTAAGTAAAGGCATGGAGCCGATACCGTATATGTCTACGCATCCAATCACCAAAGAACGTATCAAACGGGTACGGCAAGCGGAGTAAATAGCCGCGTTTATGCAATAAAATAATTTACTATCTTCCCCACACCAGTTGGTTTAGCATAGTTACTTCCCTTTTTTGATTCCCCTTCAATGCCACGCTTTTTTTATCCTTCCGAACTCGCCATCGGCGCATTAATCAACCTGCCAGATACCGTTGCACACCATTGCCAGGTGCTGCGCCTGAACGCGGGTGACCCGATTGTTCTATTTAATGGCAAAGGCGGCTCGTATGTTGCAAGCCTCACGAGCATAGAAAAAAAACGTGCCACAGCAGAAGTGAAAACCTTTAATCAAAACGAGGTCGAACTTGCTTACTCAATTACCTTGGCGCAAGCTTTACCAGAAGCCAGTAAAATGGATTGGATTATTGAAAAAGCGGTTGAATTAGGCGCGGTCGGTATCCAGCCACTCACCACACAACGCTGCGTGACGCGCTTATCTGGCGAACGGGTGGAAAAACGCCGGGCTCACTGGCAGGCAATTATTGAATCCGCCAGCGAACAATGCGGCCGCAACCGTTTAGCACAACTTGGACAATTAGCCGATTTTAAAAGCTGGATCAGTCAGCAAGACTTGCACCGGCGTATTATATTAAGCCCGCATTCAGATCAATCCTTAGCCGATTGGGCGCGCCATCATCCGGCGCAGGCCATCACCTTAATGATTGGCCCCGAAGGCGGTTTTACTGAACAGGAACATCTGCTGGCTATTAACCAAGGCGCGCTTTCTTTATCAATGGGTGCCAGAGTCTTGCGCACGGAAACCGCGGGCTTAACCGCTATCGCCACGGTCAATGCCTTCTGGGGTGGAATGTAAGTTTTGCTTTATTTTGTTCAATTCGATTAAATTATTGTTTTTAACCGCAAAGGAAACATGATGGGACTTCTTGATGCAGCTTTAGGTATGCTAAGTGGCAATAATGCGACTGATCCAAAAATGGCCGTAATGCAAGCCGCCATCGGCCTGCTGTCTAACCACGAAGGCGGAGCATCTGCCGGAGTGCAGGAGTTAATGAGTACCTTGCAAAACGCCGGTTTATCAGAACATGTTGCTTCCTGGATAGGCGAGGGACAAAACTTGCCAGTATCCGGCGAACAAATTCAACAGGCTTTAGAACCAAGCGGTGTATTGCAACAATTAGCAGAAACGGCCGGTTTATCGCATGAAGAGGTTGCCAGCCATTTAGCCGCAATGTTGCCTGGAGTTATTGAAAAATTCAGCCAAAATGACGGTCAAATTGGTGGTTTAGGCAATATTGCAGGAATGTTGAGCCAATTTATGAGCTCCAAATAAACGCCTGTACTGCAGCCCCGTTGAAACCCGGTTCTGATAGAACTACACAGCACTATCAGAATCGGGTTTTTACCAGAAAAGCGCTCAAAAATAGAAAAAAGTGTAAAAACAGGGAAGAAAATTCACAAGAATATTCACATCTCCGCTATTTCCACACAAAAACAGCCCAGTAATACCGAATCTCTAGCAAGAATCATGCTGAAAACCTTTATAATCGATCACTTTGCATCCCTAATTTAAGCTCGAATGAAGGTATTTCGCGGACTCTCTCACTCCATCCCAAGTAACCCTTGTGCATTAACCATAGGTAACTTTGATGGCGTTCATCTTGGCCATCAAGCCTTATTGGCACAAGTGCGCCAGGCCGCAGACCGTTTGAATCTGACTGCGTCAGTGATGACGTTCGAACCACATCCACGTGAATTTTTTGCCCATCGCGCCGGTGACCCAAGCAAAGCACCGAGCCGCATCGCCAATTTGCGCGACAACATGAATGCAATGGCCAATGCTGGCATGGACAACATTATTGTTGAGCATTTCAATGCCACTTTTGCCAGCCAGTCGCCGCAAGAATTTATTGAAAAAGTATTAGTCAAAGGCTTACACGTTAAATGGCTGATGGTCGGCGAAGATTTCTGCTTTGGTGCCAAGCGCGCCGGCAATATTGCCCTGCTTAAAGAAGCCGGTCAGCAATTAGGCTTTAGTGTTGAAACCTTGCCAACGGTTACCAGCGGCGGGCAACGTGTTTCCTCCTCCGCAGTACGCGCCGCATTAGCGCAAGGCGATTTTGCCCAGACGCACGCCTTAATCGGTCATCCCTACTCAATTACCGGACGGGTGGTACACGGACAAAAATTGGGTCGCACGATCGGTTTCCCTACTCTCAACTTGCGCATCGCACATCAACATCCGGCAGTGCATGGCATTTTTACCGTTCAAGTTCATGGCTTGGCTGACCATCCTTTACCTGCGGTTGCCTCAATCGGTGTGCGCCCTACGGTAGAAGATGCGGGTCGGGTTTTATTAGAAACCCATATTTTTGACTATGACCAATCCTGTTACGGCAAGTTAGTGCAGATCGAATTTTTACAAAAAATTCGTGACGAAAAGAAATTCCCTGACTTAGCCACAATGACAGCGGCAATTGATGCCGATGCGGCACAGGCGCGCGCTTACTTCAGTACGCCCGGGCTGCGCACCATCTCTGCCACCGACCGAATTTGAAGCTCAAACTACCAGAATAAAAAAAGTCGTTTGAATCTTCACCCTATTTAAATTAAAGCACGCGAGAACCCAATGTCTAAAGAAAAACCAAGCAAATCGACTTATCCGGTCAACATGACCGAAACCGCCTTCCCCATGCGCGGCGACTTAGCCAAGCGTGAGCCGCAATGGGTTAAAGAATGGCAAGATAAAAAAATCTATCAGCGGATCCGCAAAGCAGCGCAAGGCCGCCCAAGTTTTGTATTGCATGACGGGCCACCCTACGCCAATGGTGAAATTCATCTTGGTCACGCCGTGAATAAAATCCTCAAGGACATGATCGTTAAAGCCCGCACCTTAGCGGGTTTTGATGCGCCGTATGTACCGGGTTGGGATTGCCACGGCATGCCGATTGAAATCCAGATCGAAAAACTGCACGGCAAACATTTGCCGGTCGCTGAAGTGCAAACCAAAGCGCGTGCCTATGCTGATGTGCAAATCGAAAAACAAAAAATTGATTTCAAACGTTTAGGCGTTTTAGGTGAATGGGATAACCCGTACAAAACCATGGCGTTTGGCAATGAAGCCGATGAAATCCGCGCGCTCGGTACCATTCTCGACAAAGGTTATGTGTATCGCGGTTTGAAACCAGTCAACTGGTGTTTTGACTGCGGCTCGGCTTTGGCTGAAGCGGAAGTGGAATATCAGGATAAACGCGACCCGTCAATCGACGTTGGCTTCCCGTTTTTGCAGCATGACAAAATCGCCGCCGCGTTTGGTTTGGCTAAACTGCCGCTGCAACACGGCTATTGCGTGATCTGGACTACAACGCCGTGGACTATTCCGTCCAACATGGCCTTAAATATGCACCCGGAGATTACTTATGCTCTGGTACAAACCGTGCGCGATGGTGTTCCGACGCTGTTAATTCTGGCGCAGGAATTAGTCGAAAGCTCCCTGAAAAACTACGGACTGGAAGGCCAGATTTTAGCAACTTGCTTAGGCTCGGCTTTATCGTTAATCGAATTTAAACATCCCTTAGCAGCCATGGATCCGGGCTATGACCGTGTTTCGCCGGTATATTTGGGCGAATACGTCACGATAGATTCCGGCACCGGCATTGTTCACTCTGCCCCTGCTTACGGTATAGAAGATTACAACTCCTGCAAAGAACATGGCATCAAGGACGACGACATCATCAGCCCGGTAATGGGTGATGGTAAATACGCGTCGTGGTTGCCATTTTTTGGCGGCATGACGATTTGGGAAGCCTCCAAACCGATCTGCGACAAACTCAAAGAAGCCGGCACTTTATTTAAGCTGGTGATGTTTGAGCATAGCTACATGCATTGCTGGCGTCATAAAACCCCTATCGTGTACCGCGCCACTTCGCAGTGGTTTGCACGTATGGACGTGACGCCAAAAGATGGCGGCGCCACATTACGTGAAACTGCTTTGGCTGGCGTGGAAGCCACCACATTCTACCCAAGCTGGGGTAAAGCCCGTTTGGAAGGGATGATCGCCAACCGCCCGGACTGGACACTTTCGCGTCAACGCCAATGGGGCGTGCCGATGGCGTTTTTCCTGCACAAAGAAACCGGCCAATTGCATCCACGCACCGCTGAATTGCTGGAGTTGATTGCCAAGCGCGTAGAAAAAGAAGGTATCGAAGCTTGGCAGAATATTGAGCCAGCCGATTTGCTGGGCGATGAAGCTGCAATGTACGTAAAGAACAAAGACACGCTGGATGTCTGGTTTGATTCCGGTTGCACGCATCAAACAGTATTGCGCGGTTCGCACCCAACGCCAGTCTACAAGCACGCTGCGCCACTGATTGCCGGACTCACAGGCCCAATTGGCACCGCATTCCCGGCCGATTTATACCTGGAAGGTTCAGACCAGCATCGCGGCTGGTTCCATTCATCCCTGCTCACTTCGAGCATGCTGAATCGCTGCGCCCCTTACAAAGCCTTGCTGACGCACGGTTTTGTGGTGGATGGCGAAGGTCGCAAAATGTCTAAGTCATTAGGCAACGGGGTTGAGCCGCAAACTATTTTTAATACCTTGGGCGCTGATATTTTGCGTTTATGGGTAGCTTCGTCAGACTATTCCGGTGAGATCACGATCTCGGATGAAATCTTAAAACGCGTGACTGAATCCTATCGCCGCATTCGCAACACCTTGCGCTTCTTGCTGGCGAATACGTCAGACTTTGATGCGACTAAAGATCTGGTGGCTGTAGCAGACATGCTGGAAATTGATCGCTATGCCGTCGCGAATATGCAAGCCTTGCAAAACGAGGTGTTAGCCCATTACGATCAATTTGAATTCCATCCGGTAATCGCTAAATTGCAGGGCTTTTGCTCGGAAGATCTGGGTGGTTTTTACCTGGATATTCTTAAAGACCGGCTGTACACCAGCGGTGCTAATTCCGCAGCGCGTCGTTCTGCGCAAAGCGCTTTATGGCACATCACCCATTCGTTATTACGCTTGATGGCTCCGACCTTATCTTTCACCGCCGAAGAAGCGTGGAAGTTCTTTGTCAGCAGCAGCGAATTTGCGGACAGCGATGAAACCATCTTCACGCAACTGTTTTATACGCTGCCGGAAGTAGACGGATCTGAAGCGTTGCTGGCTAAATATAATGAGCTACGCGCGATACGTTTAGATGTTACTAAACAGCTGGAAGAAGTGCGTGTGACTGGTGAAATTGGAGCATCTCTGCAAGCAGATTTAACTGTACGTGCAGCAGGTACTAAATACACCGTGTTGAAGAGCTTGGGTGACGATTTGAAATTCATCTTCATCACGTCCAGCGCAAAAGTGGAGTTAGTGAGCAGCACGGAAGAAGAAGGCGTTGTGGTCAAGGCGTCAACTGAGAAAAAATGCGAGCGCTGCTGGCATTATCGGGCTGATGTCGGTATCAATACTGCGCATGCCGGTTTATGCAAACGTTGTGTAGAAAATTTATTTGAACACGGCGAAGCGCGGCACTTTGCTTAAACTGTTAATTCGTAGCGTGGGCACGGTTTTGTGCCCACGCGTTACCTTCGATCAATGATAATTTCAATTGGAATCCGTTGCTTATTAACGGTTACGCGTGGGCACAGAGTGCCCACCCTACGATCAACCCTCAAACACGATTAAAAAACATGGCCACTAAGAAGAGAGCATCAGGAAGCATTAATACAAGCACAAAATCAAGTAGCACTCCATCACACGGTCTCGCGCCTTGGCTGGGCCTTGCTGCCATCGTTATTTTGTTGGATCAACTCTCTAAAATCACCATCGCTAAATTATTTGCCTACGGCGAATCCTTAGCGGTCACCAATTTCTTCAACCTGACGTTGGTCTACAACAAAGGGGCGGCATTCAGTTTTCTAGCAAGTGAATCAGGCTGGCAGCGGCATTTATTTACCGTGATCGGTATCAGCGCAGCGTTGTATATTATTTACCTGCTCAAAAACCACAATGGACAACGCTTATTTTGCTGGGCGTTGGCGCTGATTTTAGGTGGTGCGCTGGGTAATGTGATTGACCGGGTTATGTACGGCCACGTTATCGATTTTTTAGATTTTTATTACGCTAATAGTCACTTCCCGGCATTTAACCTGGCCGATAGTGCTATTTGTCTTGGCGCCGGTTTGTTTATTTTGGATGAGTTACGACGCGTGAAGAATAAATAAGTGCGATAAATAAATGCGGTAAATAAGAACAAAGGGAGAAAATCATGTCTGACTTAGCTAGCAACCCACTTAAAGGCAAACACATTTTGCTCGGTTTAACTGGCGGTGTGGCATGTTATAAATCTGCCGAACTCTGCCGTAGCTTAATCAAACACGGTGCGACAGTGCAAGTGGTAATGACGGCAGGTGCCTGCCAATTTATCACGCCCGTGACCATGCAAGCCTTGTCGGGCAATCCGGTTTACAGCGACCAATGGGATGCGCGCATAGCCAACAATATGGCGCATATTGAACTAAGCCGCGCATCGGATGCAATACTGATTGCACCCTGCTCGACTGACTTCATCGCCAAACTAGCGCACGGACATTGCGATGATTTGCTGTCGACCTTGTGCGTAGCGCGTCCGGCCACTCTGCCCTTGTTAATTGCACCGGCGATGAATGTTGAAATGTGGCAAAAACCGGCGACCCAGCGCAATGTCGCGCAATTGCTTGAAGATGGTTTACAGATTTTAGGTCCGGCACCGGGCGAACAAGCGTGTGGCGAAGTCGGTATGGGACGCATGTTGGAACCGGATCAACTGATTGCCGAATTACTGGCTGCGTTTACGCCTAAATCGCTAGCAGGAAAGCGGGTTTTGATTACCGCTGGCCCGACTTTCGAACCGATTGACCCTGTGCGCGGCATTACCAATTTATCTTCTGGAAAAATGGGTTATGCAATAGCACAAGCAGCGTTTGAAGCAGGTGCAACAGTCAGCTTAATTTCTGGCCCAACTGCGTTAGAAATGCCATACGGATGCACTCGTACTTCAATTCAAACGGCGCAACAAATGCGCGACGCGGTATTCGCACAAATTGAACAACAGGATATTTTTATTTCAGTCGCCGCGGTAGCAGATTGGCGGGTGAGTAATGCCAGTGACCAAAAGCTCAAAAAGAATCATGCCGGTGATTTACCGCAACTGAGTTTTGTACAAAACCCAGACATTCTGGCCGAAGTTGCCGCACTAGCTAAACCGCCTTATTGTGTGGGATTTGCTGCAGAATCTGAAAACCTGATTGAATACGGCACCATTAAACGTTTGAAAAAAAATGTACCGCTGCTGGTTGGCAATATCGCGCAAAACACTTTTGGGCAAGATCAAAACGAATTGGTTTTGTTTGATGTGAATGGCCATAAATCACTGCCTTTAGCAGACAAAACCAGCCTGGCACGCCAATTAATTACCGCCATTGCGGCTCGAATTTAACTCCATTAGTAACTCATCTACTTTAAAATCATGAAAAAAATCGCCGTAAAAATCATCGACCAACGCATGCAAGACCAACTCCCCGCGTACGCTACAGCAGGCAGCGCAGGGCTCGACTTACGCGCCTGCATTGACGCACCGATTACCATTCAAGCTGGTCAGACCGTGTTAATTCCGACAGGTTTGGCTATCCATTTAGCCGACCCGGGTTACGCAGCGATGATCTTGCCGCGCAGCGGTATGGGCCATAAAAACGGTATCGTGTTGGGCAATTTGGTTGGTTTGATTGATTCGGATTACCAAGGTCAATTAATGGTATCAACCTGGAATCGCGGCAATAGCGAATTCACGCTGCAACCGATGGAAAGACTGGCGCAATTAATCATCGTGCCGGTGCTGCAGGTGGGCTTTGAAGTGGTTGAAGAGTTTGCCGACAGCACCCGTGGTGAAGGTGGATTTGGTAGCACTGGAAAGCATTAATTTTAGTGCGTAATTCAGGCGTTTCTTCAATGAAAATACTGGAATTGCTGCTCGATTAAGATCAACATAATTACATAATCATTACATCATTCCCGCATAGGTGGGGATGATGTTTATTCGATTATTTAAACAGCATCGACGCCTTGTAAATACTCACACAAAACCACCGCGTTTATAGTTGCCGAACTAATAAAAATAATGAAATCAATCAAAATGCGGCTCGTCTTCTTCTCCTACTTCATCACCTCCATACTTTTAAATACGCAACCCGCTTTTGCAGAGTCATCCGACGCCTTGTTAATGCCCAATGCACCCATGAATGAACAGGTGTTGAGTATTCCCGGTGATCCTGATCGGCCAGTCATGTTGCAAGTCACCGTATTTACACCGAATGGGCCCGGACCTTTTCCGCTCGCGATATTGAATCATGGCGCATCAGGGGATACGCCGCCTGCGTCGCAACCTCGCAATCGAACCACGTATGCAGCCGATTACTTTTTATCGCGTGGTTATGCCGTCGCTCTTCCCATGATGCGCGGCTATGCCGGTTCTGGCGGCAAGGTGGAGGTCAACTGGTGTGATTTTTTAAGTATGGGTCTGCGCAACGCGCGAGATGTCCGAGCGGTGGTTTCTTATATGGAGAAGCAACCGAATATTGATGCTAATCGCGTCGTCATGGCTGGACAAAGTTTTGGTGGCTGGAACACGCTGGCGTTTGGCGCGCTGCAATATCCGAATGTCAAAGGCCTGATTAATTTTTCTGGCGGCTTGGTTGCATCAAACTGCGCGACGGATTTAAAGTTGTCTCAAGCCGTGAGTTATTTTGGGGAGCACTCAAGAGTTCCTTCACTGTGGTTTTATGGTGATAACGATAAACTGTTCCCAGTTGAAACCTGGCGAAAAATGCTGGAGCGCTATACCAAGAATGGTGGCAATGCCGAACTGGTCGCCTACGGCAAGTTCATGGAAAATTCACATTTAATGTTAAGTTTTCCGGAATCTTTTCCAATTTGGGTTCCCAAACTAGACGCGTTTTTAGCAAAAATAGGCTTACCGAATCAGCTTGTATATCCGGAATACATGCCTACCGCATTTCCACCGCCTTCGCATTTTGCAGCCATCGATGATGTTAATGCGATACCGTATGTGAATGATAAAGGTCGGGAGTTATACCAGCGTTTTTTGGCTAAACCGCTACCACGCGTCTTTGCGCTTGCTAGCAATGGTTCAGCCAGTATGCAAAACGGTGGCTTTGATCCGATTAAAATAACCATCAACCAATGTCAACAGCACGCTCCATCATGTCGCGTTTATGCCGTTGATAATGAGGTGGTTTGGGTGCGGCCAACGTCTGCTCCACCTACCACGCATTTTGCGACGCTGATGGATCAAACCGCTTTACCCTATGTCAATGAACAAGGGCGGGAGGGCTATGTGAAATGGCTCGCATTAAAAAAACCGCGCGCTTTTGTGATTGCCCCGAATGGTGCATGGAGTGGCACTTCGCGCGGCGACGATCCGCTAGCGCAGGCATTGAGCGCATGCAACAAGATGACCAGTGGCTGTCAGCTATATGCCGTTGATGATGCTATTGTCTGGCCTGAGCTAGTCAAGTAACGCTACCTGGCTGGGCGACGATAACAATAGCTTACCTTGGGGGCTTCTCCTGCAATGTGGAGCTGTTTGCTTACAGTTTGGCGGGAAAACCCCAGATAACGAGCTATAGCAAAAAGGGGCTGTTCTGTACTGAACGGCGTCTTTGTATTTCGTCAATCATGCCCCTATAAATCACTCCAAATACCTCCAGCTAAAACATCGAATATTGCCTCACTAAGGTGGGGATTTTTGGATGCTGTTTCCGCCTCCAATCTGATCAATATTCCAAGCTGTTTGACGCAGAGTTTTCTATCAAACTGCTAGTTTTAGCTGCCATCAAAAATCGGGTTCACCAACGTCTATTTTTACAAAGTGGTATGGTACCAATATGCCATTAATCTCACTTATTATCCAAATTACCTATAAATAAACCGAAAAACATCAAATACCACTTTTTGAAATAATTAATACCAATTGTAAATAAAATTCATGAAATAAGAGAAAATTATCACGATTTAATGAAATAAAAATGAAATGCGGTGAATTGCATTGACAGCTTTATTTCGCTTAATTTAAATGGTAAAGGCAATAAGGAGACGTATTGCATAACTCAATTAAATTAATAAGGAATCTAAAATGGAATGGAATAATAAAGGCGCATTAGCGCTTGTTTTATCCAGTGGTATTCTTGCAGCCTGTGGCGGCGGATCATCACCGAGCAGCCAAAATACGAGTGCAACCGCTCACGAGGCAACCAGTCATGCTGCGACTATAAAAGTGACTACACCAGGTTGCAGTCCCGCCTGGATTGATGGCAGCACTTACGCGGCAGGTGCGATCGTGAGTTACAGCGGTTCAAACTATACGGCGTTAGTAGCCCAAACAGATTATTCAGGCGCAGGATGGAATCCAAGTGTGCTGAGTTTATGGTCATCGAATGGCGTGTGCGTGAGCGGAACAACGCCTACGCCTACGCCTACTCCAACTCCAACTCCGACACCAACGCCTACACCAAACCCAACTCCTACCCCAACGCCAACAGGAACATGTGATTCTGCCTGGGTGGCAACTACCGCCTATAACTCGGGCAACCAAGTCAGTTATTCCGGTGTGAATTATCAGGCAAACTGGTGGACGCAAGGTAATACACCGTCCAGTAATAGTGGTGCAGCTGGTAGCGGAATGCCGTGGACAGTCTTAGGTAGCTGTGGCGGAACTACGCCACCAACTCCACCAACGCCTCCAACGCCTCCAACACCGCCAACTCCACCGACACCGCCAACAAAACCACTTCCATCAGGTTTGATTCTAAGCCCGTATAAAGACGTCACAATTAATATGAACTGGAATACCAATGTAATGGCAACAGCCGTTACAGGTGCAGCTCAACCGGTATTGAGTGTCATCCCTGCCAAATTACAAACGCTGACATTGGCTTTTGCGACAGGTGAATGCGGTGCAGAAACCTGGGGTGGCATTGCGGGCTCAGCGTTGGCATCTGCTAACGTCCAAGCAATGGTCGCTGCAGGAAAAACATATATTCTTTCCACAGGAGGAGCCGCAGGTTCTTTTACTTGCTCAACCGATGCCGGATTCGCTACTTTTATTAGCCGCTACAATAGTGCCAATTTAATCGGCATTGATTTTGATATTGAAGCGGGTCAATCACAGGCGGATATTAACAACCTGATTCAACGCGTCAAAGTTGCGCAGATTAGTTATCCAAAATTACGTTTTTCATTCACGATTGCCACCTTAGCTGCAGTGAACGGGCAAGATTTAGGATCTATGGGCATCACTGTGATGAACTCAATCAAAAGCGCTGGCTTGACTAATTACCTGATTAATTTGATGGTGATGGATTACGGCTCAGCCTCAGCGACTAACTGCGTGCTAGGCTCAAACGGCCTGTGTGATATGGGCTTATCCGCCAATACGGCAGCAACAAACCTGAACGCTAATTGGGGTGTGCCGTTCAAACAGATTGAACTCACTCCGATGATAGGTGGAAATGACGCGACCGATGAGGTATTTACGTTGGCAAATGCGGCCACAGTTTCTGCCTTCGCGTTACAAAACGGATTGGCTGGAGTTCATTTCTGGTCATTGGATCGTGATGTCGATTGCGCACCAGGCTATGCTTCCTCTGTGTGCAATAGTTATGGTCAAGCAGGTGTTTTTGGCTTTACTAACGCATTCATCAATGCATTAGGTTTCTAATACGAAGATGATTTCATACCGGCTCAGTCCTGCGTCGGCATGAAGTAAGACTAAAAAAGCCGAACCACGTGTTCGGCTTTTTTTCGTGGAGTTTTAACACTGATTATTGTTAGAACAAATTAGAAACAGTGATTCTTAACTTTGCGCCACCAAGCGCGTAAAACCATCTGAACTCCATTCTTCGCTGCCCACGCCGTGATGCACAAAAAATAGCCCGTCAGGATCGTACTTTTTCTTGACGGCTTGTAGTCTGGAATAATTTTCACCCCAAAAAGCCTGCTGCCAATCGGGATTAAAGTAATTACTTTCCGAAACGTAGGAACCGGCATTCGGCACAATATTGCGCAGTGCTTGTGCCGCCAAGTCGACTTGATGAGCACTTTTACTGGCAGCATCCACGTCAATGTTTGAGGTGGCTAAACCGGGATAAGCTGGCCTTTCTCCACCGGCAATAATAACCAGCGCAAAGGACGAGCAAACAGTGGGATTGGTTGCCGTGTTTGTCGCGGCGAATATCTTTTCCGGCAACGCGCCAGCCAGCCCTTTATTGAAATGCAGTTCGATTTTTTTATGACGACTACCTTGAAATAAAGCATCCTCGAATTGTTTACGCTGCTCAGATTTAAGTAATGCCGCTGGCAGCCAGATCGAATCCGCTCCATGCAAAAAAGCCCCAACCTGACCTTGATCACCCTCCCACCAGCCATGATGCTTAGGCGCGCCTTCACGCTTATCGGGAATCATCGAATCATTACCGTCAACTTTCCACCAATTACGCGCATGAGACTCGCCGGCACCAAGCTCACTGATAATCGTAAAGTCGTTCGGTGAGGCATGAACCCAGTCGTAGAATTCACGCCAGATTTGCTTTGCCTGCTGCCCATTCAAGCCCTGGCAGATCATTGAAATCGCAAGGACATTATCCGGCGCGAAGGAGACCTGCTCACCCCAATGTGGATTAAAAAGTTGGCTAGCATAAAAATCAACAAAGTGCGTTATCAAGCGCTGGAATGCGGTATCCGAATTGGCCTTAATCTTGCCCCATGCTGCGCCAAAATACTCAGGCAACTCAAACGTGCGCAGCGTGACTTTGGTCACAACACCCCAACTGCCGCCACCGCCACCTTTAATCGCCCAAAATAGTTCAGGGTTAGTTTGTGCATTCAACACGCGCAGCACGCCATCGGCAGTCACTATTTCAGCTTCCAATAAATGCGATGAAGCGCTACCAAAGCCTTTTGAAAAGCTGCCAAACCCGCCGCTTTGGATTAACCCGGCCACGCCGACATCGGCACAACCGCCGCCTTGTACATAACGCCCAGCCTCGGTGGTTACCGCGTTATACAGATCAATCCAAACAGCACCTGCTTCAGAAGTTACCGCACTCACCGGGGCTATTATTCCTTCGCAGCCAGCTGGAACAAAGTGTTCATGCAGCGTTACCTTGTTCATTGCCCGCGTCCAGATCAGTAAAGAATCTGCCGCGTTCGATGCGCCTTGGTAGCTGTGCCCAGCACCCTTGACGACTAAGCGCAGCTTATTTTCACGCGCAAAATTCACTCCCGCCACCACGTCAGCGCTAGTTTGCGCCTTGATCGCATAGGCGCTAGGTTCGGGCCGCCAGGCATTTAACCAGCCGGAAACCTGGGTGCCACCAGCCTGGTCACCGATATAGAAGGGATTACGGATATTTTTTTTAACATCCAGACAAGCTGCACTATTCTGATCCAACACACAAGACGCAAACAGCGCATCTACCTTACTCAAATTGCCATGCACTTTCTGATTTAATTCAGCCCAGAGTTCTTTTGCAGGCCAAGAAGCATCGCTTGGCCGGGAGCGCCGCCATAGTGTTGCGGTGGAATTAATTGCCGCCACTGCGCGAGTGATCAAGCCGCCATTCAGCAAGGTTGCCAATGACATAGCTCCGGTCCAATTTAAAAAATGTCTTCTGTTCATTTGGAATTCCACATGGTTAAGATGGCCCCCAGTTTAATTTGAATATTTCCCCCATATTTACTTATGTGACGGTTAGTAGACAATCTGGGATAAGCGGTGGATTATAATGACGAACTTTTGATCCCAACATCAATTAAACCCAAACAGGATTCCATGTCCAGCCATCAAACAGATCTGCTCACTCGCTACCAAAAAGTGCGTCGCTACGTTGAACCTGGCATCTGGATTATTTTTTGGTGTGTTCAAGCACTCACTCTCAGCCGCATCAGCTGGCTTGATCAACTTCGTCAGGGTAAAGATCTGGAATGGTGGAAACCAGCCGTGTGGGAATCGAGCAGTTGCCTGGTTTTATTACTATTAATACCCGCCGTGCTTAGTTTCGAACGCAAATTGCCCTTACGCTGGGGACTGATGCGACGTAATTTACGTTGGCATTTTATTGCCAGCCTGGCGTTCTGTCTGGTGCATGTAAGTGCGATGGTGGCGATACGCAAGCTTGCTTATTTCAGTCAGCATCAAACTTATGACTTCGGAAACTGGCAGCATGAATTGGCGTATGAATACCTGAAAGACTTTCAAACTTATTTCGCAATCATTATTGGCGTCAGCTTTTATCGCCTGATTTTATTGCGCTGGCAAGGTGAGGCCAGCTTGCTACAAGAACCCGATACAGGGCCGTCCGTCGAACCACTTGAGCGACCAGAACGGTTTTTGGTGCGCAGTCTCGGCAAGGAGTTTTTACTACCGGCTGCGGAAATTGAATGGATACAGGCGTGGGGAAATTACGTCAATCTGCGCGTCCGGGGACATGATTATCCGCTGCGCTCGACGATGGCGGCGATCGAACAGCGTATCGACCCGAAACGTTTTGTGCGCGTGCATCGCAGCTATATCGCCAATCTCAACTTTATTACCGAGATCGAGCCATTAGATAGTGGCGATGCACGTGCCAAATTGCGTGATGGACAGCAGATTCCGGTTAGCCGCAGGTATCGTGATGAATTGCGTAAGCTGGCGGCGCTTTAGATTGATTTTTTCCTACTTTTCACCATTTTAATCACCTAACTATGCCTACCAACACATTGACATTCCGCCGCGCCACACCCGATGATATCAGCAGCATGTCGCACATCCGCCTGGCAGTTAAAGAAAATATACTTTCTAACCCCCGCATCATTACCCCACAGATGTATTTAGATTACTTGGACAAACTAGGTCGCGGCTGGGTCTGCGAAAACGCCGGGCACATCGTTGGCTTTTCTTACGCAGCACATGAAGACAGCAGCATCTGGGCCCTATTCGTTTTACCGGAACAAGAGGGACTAGGCATAGGTAAGCAATTACTCAACTTGGCTACTGATTATTTATTTGGCTTAGGTAACGATCAAATCAAGCTTGGCACTACTCCCAATACCCGCGCAGACCGGTTTTATGCCGCCAGCGGCTGGGAACGCGGTGAGATGAAAAATGCAAAGGAAGTTGCTTATGTTTTGCACAAACCAGAAAATTATCCAATTTGAGATAGAATAGCGCCCCTGTTTTGAAAGGTTATGATGGTTAGCGCTTGCGGATTAGATTTTGGAACGTCGAACTCGACGGTAGGATGGTGTCAACACGGTAAGGCGACTTTGCTGGCGCTAGAAGAGGGGAAACTGACTCTGCCTTCAGTCGTATTCTTTAATGTAGAAGACGACTCCGTCAGCTTCGGGCGTGCAGCGCTGGCCGAATATCTGGCTGGCTACGAAGGCCGCATGATGCGCTCGCTAAAAAGCCTGCTGGGCTCAAACCTGATTGATGGACAAACCGAAGTCGGCGGAAAAATTATCACCTTCCGACTGTTACTGGCTCAATTTATCAAGGAGCTAAAGCGACGCGCAGAACTCGCTGCTGGTCACCAGTTTTCTAACGTCGTGATGGGTCGCCCGGTTTATTTTGTGGATGGCAATGCCGACGCTGATCGTTTGGCCGAGAAAACCTTATCGGAAATCGCCAGCGCCGCTGGATTTAAAAATGTGGTGTTTCAATATGAACCGATTGCCGCGGCATTTGATTACGAAGCGACCATCCAAAAAGAAGAGTTGGTATTAATCGTCGATATCGGCGGTGGTACATCAGATTTTTCCTTAGTACGCTTATCACCAGATCGCGCCGCAAAAAATGATCGACGCGATGATATTTTAGCCACCGGCGGTGTGCATATCGGCGGTACCGATTTTGATAAATACTTCAGCCTGTCTTCCGTTATGCCCCTGTTTGGCTTAGGCACGCAATTACGCAACAACACCGAAGTACCATCCAGCTATTACTTCAATTTAGCCACCTGGCACACCATCAATCTGGCCTACACCAAAAAAGTGCAGGCACAACTTGCCGACGTAGCGCAGCATGCCAAAGAGCCGGAAAAACTCGGCCGCTTACTGAATTTAGTTGAGCAACGCGCCGGACATTGGCTGGCACTCAAAGTGGAAGAAGCAAAAATTGCCTTGTCTGACGCAGAGTCGGTTGAACTAGCACTGGATCGTCTATCGCCTCAGCAAAATTTATCACTAAACAGACAACAATTTGATGATTCGATAGCCCATCTGATCAGTAAAATTGAAACGACTGTAACTGGCATGTTGAATGACGCCGGCGTTTCAGCCGACGCGGTAGATACGGTATTTTTCACCGGCGGCTCCAGCGGCGTGCATTTATTACGCGAAAAAATAGCGGCGATGGTGCCGTCCGCAAGACGTGTAGAAGGTGATTTATTCGGCAGTATCGGTTCGGGCTTGGCTATCGATGCGGCCAGATTATTTGGACATTAAAGACAGTCCTGTAAACAACGCCACGCATCCAGCTTCTGAACATATGGAATCGTATATGCCGGACTGCTGGATGGCAGTTGAATAATGCGATAACACTCCGCTTGCCCCTGCAACGCTTTCAAACCCAGTCGCGCAGCGGTGCCGCCGTTAAAAGCGATACTGCTTAATTGTGGCAGCGTACTTAGCAAACCACGCAAATCGTTATTGGTCTGGTCGCGGATTTTGCTATCCAGACTACCGTCACGGTGCGCCTCGGCCACGACATCCCAAAGCCCAACCCCGTTTGCCAGCAAAGCTTCCAGTCGTTCCGGATACGCCAGCGCGACCAGATCCACCTTGACTACCTCCGACATCAACATCCAAAAACGATTTTGGCTATTGCCATAATACTGACTTTGCGCCAGCGATTTTTCACCTGGCAAACTGCCGAGTACCAATAAGCGAGTATGTTCGTTGACGATGGGGGCGAAGCTGCGTTTCTTGGGCATTGGGTGAGTATTCACGATTAAGACGGCTGGCGAAACACACATTTTAATCGCTTAATTCTGTAATTTTATAAACAAGTAAAAGAGATTTCATAGAAATAAAACCAAATTTGGTTTATATTTAGTCTTATCGTTAGCCATTTCCAGCAGGAGTTATGATGAAATTTTCAGAACAGATCAAGCCGATTTCCTACCTAAAGTCACACGCGGCTGAGATTATCCGAGATTTTGATAACAACAAAAACCCGCTCATCATCACTCAGAATGGTGAAGCAAAAATGGTGGTTATGGACATACGCAGCTACGAACAGCAGCAAGAAACGATGGCCTTATTAAAAATTCTGGCGCTAGGCAACCAGCAGATAGAACAAGGTAAATTTCAAGATAGCGCATCTTTCTTCGCCGAAATGGAACAGGAAGATCAGCAATGATCTATTCAGTAAATGTCCTTGGTGCTGCCAGACTTGACTACCGGGAAATAAGGAAATTGGTCAGGATGAAATTTGGCGAGAACACTTGGCTTGAAACGGAAACCCACTTCAAAAAAATGCTGAATCAAATCGGAGCTATGCCACATGCGGGAGCAATGCCAGATGAAATCGCCGAGCTGGGTCTAACGCATTACCGGCAAAGACTGGTAGGACAAACTCGAATCATCTATCAAATAACAGATCGGGCCGTCTATATTCATCTCTTTGTCGATTCCAGCCGGGATTTTTCAACCATGCTGAATCAACGATTGATGCAGGCTAGGTAGTCTGTCAAATTGAATTTGAACTTCATCCTGCGCTAATTGTTACTCGGTAATTTGAAGCTTGATACGCCGCGTCACTGTAGGTAGCTACTCTAATCGGCAGCAGCGTTATATCTTGTGTATGCACTTCCCGTACTTGTCCCATTACAATCTCCACCACCCGCTGCGCCGCGGCAATAGTCTCTGGACGATGCGCCACCATAATCCTAGTCAACTGCAATTGAGAAAGCGCCTGATTCACTCGCTGTTCATTAGCAATATCCAGGTGACTTGTGGCTTCATCCAAGGCCAAAATAATCGGCTGTTTATACAACGCACGCGCCAGCAATACACGCTGTTTTTGTCCGCCAGATAAGCTGCTGCCCATATCACCAACCAATGTTTGGTATCCCATCGGCATAACAACAATCTCATCATGAATAGCCGCTTGTCTGGCGCATTCCTGAACACGCGCCGTTTGAATTTGCGCATCAAAAAAACTGATATTGTCTTGGATAGAACCCGCCAGCAACACATCATCCTGCATCACAGTACCAACTAATTTCCGGTACGCTGGCAAGCCCAACTGTTGGATAGGAATCTGATCAATGAGTACTTCACCTTCTGTCGGTTTAAGCAAACCAACAATGATTTTGCATAGAGTCGTTTTTCCGCAACCTGATTCACCCACCAGCGCAACACTTTGCCCTGCCGGTATCGTCAAATTTATACCATTAAGCACCCACGGCTCACCATCGGCATAACGAAACTTTACGTCACGTAAAGTAATACTTGCTTGCAAACGACTGGTGTCCGTTTCCATGCCTGCTTGTGATTCTACTGGTTCCAGCACAATATCGGCCAGTCGTTCCGCATGTAAACCAATCATTTTTAAATCCACCATTAAATCAATCAAGCTTGAAATTCGCCCGGAAAAAGTAGTGGCATAACTGGAAAATGCCATCAGCATACCAACGGTAAGTGCATTCTGCATCACCAATCCGGCGCCAATATAAAACAGTGCTAAACCCTGCGCCCCGAAAATAGCAGTATTACTCACTTTAAAAATGATCGACAGTTTTTGCGTTTTAATATCGCGATTCATCACATCCAGTTTCAAATTCTGCCAACGTGCCCGACGCTCAGCTTCACGGCCAAATAACTTCAACGGAGAAATAGCACGCAAAGTTTCTAAAAAATGCGTATTCTCTTTCGCCGACAACACTAAGCGCTCTTGCGACGCTTCCCGAAACGGCATATAAAATGCCCAGCGCAACAAACCGTACAAAGCACTTGCAATCACCACCAGCAAAGTTAGTTTCGGGCTATAAATCAACATCATCCCCAACGCCAAGATCGCCATCAACCCATCCAGCGCACTTTCTACAAACAGACTGGTCAGGGTCTCCTGAATTGAATTGATGCTACCGAAACGCGATACCACATCACCCAAATGGCGTTTCTCAAAAAATGCTACTGGCAATTGAGTTAAATGGGCAAATACCCGACTAGCCCACTGAAAACCGATGTCCATACTCCAGCGCATCAAAAACCAGCTACGCGCTAGGCCGATCAAAGTTTGCGTCACCATCAACAACGCAAACCCGGCCACCAGCACCGTCAGTAATTCACGGTCGCCCGAAACAATCACCTCATCAATCACAAACTGATTAAATAGTGGTGCACAAATTGCGAATATTTCCAGAGCTAACGCCAGCACCAACACCTGCAGCAAGGCACGACGTAAACCAACTACCTTACCGGTTAAATCGCGCACTGCTATTTTTTTGCTTTCTTCTTTTGGTTTAAAGGACGGACTGGGTGCCAACTCCAATGCCACGCCGGTAAAATGCCGAGATACTTCTTTCATGCCAACGCGTAGCTCGCCAACCGTCGGATCAAGGATCGCAATGCCTTTTTTAGTTACTTTTTTCAGCACCACAAAGTGATTTAGATTCCAGTGCAAAATACATGGCAAAGTCAGTTTAGATAACTCATCCAATTCCAGACGTAACGGCCGCGCCGATAATTCCATACCCGCCGCATGGCGCATAATTTGCGCCAGCGTCGCACCTTTTAAACTGACGGAAAATTGACGACGCAGATCAGCTAAATCGCTGTGATAACCGTAGTGATTAGCGACCATTGCCAGACAAGCCAGACCGCATTCGCTGGCTTCGGTTTGAAGGATGAGTTTCATGGATGATGATCGAAACAGATGAATGAAAAATAGCCTGTCATTTCCTTTTTTTCCAAATAAAAAAAGCGGTCAATGGTAAAACTAGTGCAGCTTTAAAAGCGCCATCCCAAAAACGATCAACCATTTCTTTCTCATTTGGATTTAAGCATTCCAGCAAGGGGAAATAAATCATCATGATAGGAAACATCCATTTGTAGTAACGGTATTTAGCGTGATGGTGAATAAGAAAAATCGGCACAAATAAAGTGAAAATTGTTGATAAGGTTGAATATAGAAAAAGATACATTATTACTCCTTTCTTTGCACTTCAAAATTAACACCATTCCTGCTTCATGGAAAATTGAAACAGGCGGATATAAAACAGGCTGTCATTTCCATTTGTAGCGAATCGCCAAGGCAATAATAGCGGCGAACAAAATACCGACAGTCGTACCGCCCCAATCAGGGTGAAATAAATACCGGACATGCGGGCCGTAATACATCACCACTGAATAATCACCAGTGGAAATGCCAATTTATAGTAAGGCGAACGATGATAGTTTCTTATTACGAAGGGTATTGCCATTGACGGTGGCAATATCATCACAACATTATATAAAGCGTTGAAAATCATTTCGAAATTCCTTCCCGTATAAAATATTCGAATCTCTCTTTAAAAATTTACAGATAAATTTAAAAAAAATTCGGCCATTTATTTTTAATCCAACTTGAGATCAATCCTAATAAAATGACTATTACCCCAGTAATAAAACCACTACGCAAGCGATCAAATAAATCTTGAATTATTGGATTTAAATATCCCAGGACCATAAAGTAAGAAAAAATAAAGAAACATATCAATATAAAATAATTTGATTTTCTAAACGTTGGAATTACGTAGACTGCTCCTAATGCTGCTGAAATAGACAAAATTGCTAAATGCTGTCCAGTATCTAACATGACACTTCCTTCCTTACTAAAAAATATTCTAAGGCCTCTTCGTATTTCAACTTTCGAAAAACAAAGAGGCAACTTACTTAATTAACGAAGCATCGGTGCCAGTGGACGATATCCGCCTGCCTGAAATCGACTTCCAATCCAAGCAACGCCTACCGACATTCCACCAAACATAGCTGCACCTGCAAGCCCTGCCTGTCCAGATAAGGCAATACCACCAAAAAATCCAGCAACACCACCCAATACCGCGCCGGCTACAATACCACCTGCATTGTGTTGCCCTGCACTCGCGGTAGCCGCTCCAGTTAGCGCACCAAGTACAGCACCGCCAGGCCCAATGCCACCATTCACTTTTTCTACATCAACAAAAGATAGCTCTCTCATTCCAAACTCCTAAAACAAGTTAAATGAATCCCCCCAAAATGGGATACTTTCCAACTACGTACCAGAGCAACATATCCGGTACGTTTTTTCGCGATGTCTGAGTACAAATCAACACGCACTCAACCATCAACGATTCTTGGTACTAGCGTTGCGTCACCGCCAGCACCGGTTCCACTATCCATTCCCAAATTTTCCGACTGTCTTGCACCACATCAGCTTCCAGCGTCATGCCCGGTTTTAAAAATTGTTCCTGCCCGTAAGCGGCAATGGTTTGCTTGTTCAGTTGCACTTTGATCCGGTACAGCGCTTCATTGGTATTGACGCCCCACATGTTTTGCTGGGCATTGCTGAGAATAGTGCTGGCTAAATTAATCGGTAACTCATTCGGCGCAAATGGCGTGGTGCTGACGTCGGTGACCTTGCCTTTTTGCAGGCCAAATTTTTGATAGGGATAGGCTTGGTAACGGATTTGAACGGTTTGACCAACAGCGACAAAACCGGCGGTACGGCTGGGCAAATAGAGATGCGCTTCCAGCTGCGATACGGAGCTTTCTTTATTTGATATTATTGAGTCGGCTGAAATTGATTCAACCGGAATCAGTGTTGCCAGTGATTGACCACCGCTGACGGCCTGACCAGCCTGATACGTAATCGTTGTAATCAGACCCGCTTGCGGTGCGGTGATAAAGCTGGTTTTACGGTTTTGATTTTCAAGCATTTCCTGCTGCAAACTTGCTTGTGCGCGCTTAATTTGGGAAAGGTCACTTGCCAGCGTAGTAGCGAGTTGAGTTAGTTCGGAATTCAAACTGATTTGATTTGCCTGCAATTGCATTTTGCTGCGCTTGAGGCTGGACAAGCGTGAATCAATGTCGATTAACTCTTCCTGTTTTTGCCGTGCCTGTGCCAATGAAACATAACCACTCTGCTGTAGCGTTTCAAACTGATGCAAGCTTTGCTGCGCCAGGTTTTGTCGCCTATCCGCCAAGATTAATTCATGTTCTAACTGAGTCGCTTCTGCTGCCAGATTCTGTAAACGTTCTTGCAGCACGCGTTTTTTATCGGCATCTTGGTTAATGCGCAGGCGCTGTTCAGTTGCCAGAGATAATTCGCGGCTTGCTAATTGCTGCGCGACCAATGCAGTAATTTCACCACTAGCTCCTTGACGCTCCGTCGACAATTCAAACAAGGTTTGCCCTGCATGTACTTGCTGCCCTTCCTCAACATGGCGATGGATCAACACGCCCGCATTGTGAGCTGTAATAGTGAGTGAGCCAGAGCTGGGAACAATAATGCCAGTAGCACGCGCTTTTTTAGTGATGGTGCCAACACTGATGAAGGCGATGAGAGCCGCAGTCACCATCAAGGCAAGACCAGCGATCAACCATGCAGATAATGGCTGCGCAAAATGCAGCGCGCCCAGCCATGCATCATCTTGTGCTGTGAATACTTCTGATCTAAATAGTGTTTGCTCAGTCATTGACATAAACGCACCAGAAATTATTTTCCCTGCATTTATATCATATTTAACAATATAAATTTACATTATATTTAAGCAAAATTTCATATAATTAACTATGATTTCATCTCATTTCAAACAAAGCCCTCATCGCAAAAAATTGGTAAAAAATTACTAGCTCAAACTAATTTTTATACTAAACGCACATTTCGTTTGCAATTTTCATCCGGCAACTATAATGAAATTCAAACTAATGAAAATAGCAAACTCCTCAGCAGATAAAAAAACAAATTACTTCAAATTTAACGACCATTGACTATATTGAAAAGAGTTCAGCCTAAAGTCGCGCTAACGTTTTGTATTCAATAAATCAATAAAGTGAATAAGCTATCTCCTTGAGAGGATGATATATGAGCATGAGCATCAAGCGCCGGATTTGGGCTTTACCTGCCACTGCCACGGTTATTTTCGGTATTGGTTTGGCCGTGAGTATTTACTTTTCCACTATTGCTATCTCATCCATCAATACCACTGAAACGATTGATTATCCACTTCTCGATCAAACCAAATCCTTAATCACGGACGTGAATGGCTTAGTGAAAGCGCTTCAAGAAGCAGTTAGCGAAGGCGATAAAAAACGCTTGGATGCCATTGAGCTCAGTGCCAAAAATATTCGCGACAATATTAAAAATTTAGGTCAGATTGTTGGGCAACAAAATACTGCGACTCGCCTGACTAAAGAATTTGAAGCCTATTACTCGCCAGCACTAGGCGTTGCCAGAATGATGATGAGTCTGGATGAGGGTGACCCGATGCCACTCATCGGGAAAATGCAGAGCTCATTAAACGTCGTGCAAGCTGATCTTGTTAAAACTCTGGAGACCGCAAAAAAACAATTTAAAACCGGCGTTGAACGTAGCGGCGATAGCGTCACCAATGTGATGACTACCACCATACTGGTTGCCGTCCTGGTTATTCTGACTCTGGGCGGCGTGTCCTTTGTGGTGGTACGCGGAATTTGGCAACAACTGGGCGGCGAACCTGAATACACCAGAGACATTGCCGTCGCCATTGCCGCCGGTGATTTATCGATGACGATTGAAACCGATGCAAACGATACAGGCAGTTTGTTGGTGGCCTTAAAAGAAATGAAAAGCAAACTCGAGCTGATGGTGTCAGATATTAAAATTTCAGCAGAAACGATTAAATTAGCCAGTTCAGAAATCGCATCCGGTAACAATGATTTATCTTCACGCACCGAATCGCAGGCCAACAGCTTGCAGGAAACCTCCAGCTCCATGACGTCATTGAGCGATACCGTCAAACAAAATGCCGATAGTGCTAAACAGGCCAATCATCTGGTCGACATCGCCTCGGATGTTGCCGTAAAAGGCGGGCAAGTCGTCAGCCAGGTAATTGGAACCATGTCCGAAATTAACGGCTCGTCGAAAAAAATCGTCGACATCATTACCGTGATTGATGGAATCGCTTTTCAAACCAATATTCTGGCCCTAAACGCTGCGGTTGAAGCTGCACGCGCCGGTGAACAAGGGCGCGGCTTTGCCGTCGTCGCCTCGGAAGTTCGCAACCTGGCACAACGTAGTGCGGCAGCGGCGAAAGAGATTAAAACGCTGATCAGCGACTCCGTTGAAAAAGTAACTCAAGGCTCACAATTGGTCGATCAGGCAGGGAAAACCATGGGGGAAATTGTTGATTCGGTCAAACGGGTTAGCGACATCATGAAAGAAATTTCTTCCGCCAGCCAGGATCAAAGCACCGGCATACAGGAAATCGGCCGCGCGATTGAACATATGGACGAAATGACGCAACAGAATTCCGCGATGGTGGAAGAAGCCGCGTCGGCTGCGGCTTCGATGAATAGCGAAGCTGAAAAATTAACCCAGGCGCTGGATGTATTCAAATTAACCGAGGCCGGCGTGTCAAGTTCGCGCCTAGGTAATTCACCGAATCGCATGCTGAAAATTACCAATAATTGATACTGTTTGCATTAGCTATAGATTGGTACAAAGGAGCGCCACCTACTCGCTAATTAATTTTCCAAGCGCTATTAATTCTGAGGCACATCACGTAAAAACACCGGAAGATCGGTCGCCGGGGGAATAACCGGCACCTGATACAGCATGTCGCCGACGAATCCACGATGATATGTTCCATGGTTTACCACATGTAAAATCATTTGCGCTCGCGTCATTCTGCCTGCACCACCATCGACAAAATGAAAATTGATCATCTCGCCCAGCGCATCGGCCGTTAACTTATCACTCAATTCCACATACCAGTTATCTAAAACTTGCACCGACTGCCACAGTTGTTCAAGTGGTGGATGAGTCGGCGTATTACGCGCTTGATAATCATGCTTTCGCCCCTCCAGATGTGCCTGAAAAATATGGTCGATCACGTAGATATGATTAAGGGTGTGCACCATGTTTTTAAAACGGGTGGGACGCTCCTTGGTTGCCTCATCGGCAGGCAAGGACGCAACGGTTTCATAAATTATTTTATTAGCCCATGCCTTATAGCGGGTGAGCATTCGAATGTTGTTTAATTCAGTCATAGAAATAGATGTTATGAGAAAATTTCAGTTATAGAGGGTGAGCACAAAGCTATATCCACTCTACTCGTTTACCAATGAAAACACCGCCTGACAGGCGGTGTTTTTTATTTATCATCGTTCTAAATATACTACTCAAAATAATATTTATACGTACCACTGTATATTTACAGGCTCTGAGTCAAATTCAACTACTCTGCTTCCACAGCTTCTTGGGTTGCCGATGGTCGCGCATCACCTTCTGAAAAATCCAGTTTGATCTGATTATTTTCATCCAGATCAACCTGCACTTTTCCGCCTGAGACTAACTTACCAAATAACAGTTCATCGGCCAGTGCTTTACGTATCGTATCTTGAATCAAGCGCGCCATTGGACGTGCGCCCATCAATGGATCAAAGCCTTTTTTACCGAGGAATTGTCGTAAATTATCAGTGAAAATAGCATCCACTTTTTTCTCATGCAACTGCTCTTCCAGCTGCATCAAGAACTTATCAACCACCCGTAAAATAATCGCTTCATCCAGCGCGCCAAAGCTAATAATGGCGTCTAAACGATTACGGAATTCCGGTGTAAACATGCGCTTAATATCGGCCATTTCATCGCCGGCTTCTTTATTGTCAGTGAAGCCAATGGAACGTTTCTGCAAGCTCTCTGCACCAGCGTTCGTAGTCATGATAATAATCACATTGCGGAAGTCTGCCTTGCGACCGTTATTGTCGGTGAGCGTGCCGTGATCCATCACCTGCAACAAAATATTAAACACATCGGGATGCGCTTTTTCTATCTCATCAAGCAACAATACCGTATGCGGTTTTTTAGAAATCGCTTCGGTCAGCAAACCGCCCTGGTCAAATCCGACATAACCCGGTGGCGCGCCGATTAAACGGCTCACAGCATGGCGCTCCATGTATTCGGACATATCAAAACGAATTAACTCAATGCCCAAAGTGAACGCTAACTGCTTCGCCATTTCGGTTTTACCAACCCCGGTTGGGCCGGAAAACAGGAAAGAACCGATTGGTTTATCGAGTTTGCCTAAACCAGCGCGCGCCATCTTGATGGCCGAAGACAAGGCATCAATCGCCGGGTCTTGACCAAACACGACATTTTTCAAATCGCGCTCGATGGTTTGCAGTTTGCTGCGATCATCCTGGTTAACTGTTTGCGGCGGAATTCTCGCAATCTTAGAAATGATTTCTTCAATTTCTAATCGCCCAATGGTTTTCTTTTGCTTTGATTTAGGCAACACGCGTTGCGCAGCGCCAGCCTCGTCAATCACATCAATCGCCTTATCGGGCAAATGGCGGTCATTGATAAACCGTGCCGACAATTCTGCTGCTGAAGTCAGCGCAGAAGCCGAGTATTTAACGTTGTGATGCTCTTCAAAGCGTGTTTTCAAACCGCGTAAAATCTGCACAGTTTGCTCTATGGTCGGCTCAATTACGTCGATTTTTTGGAAGCGACGTGACAAAGCATGATCCTTTTCAAACACACCACGATATTCGGTGTAAGTGGTTGCACCTATGCATTTTAATTGGCCCGATGAAAGCGCAGGCTTTAACAAATTAGAGGCGTCCAGCGTCCCACCCGATGCAGAACCAGCACCGATAATGGTATGGATTTCATCAATAAACAAAATCCCGTTCGGCGCATCTTTTAACTGTTTCAAGACCGCTTTTAAGCGTAATTCAAAGTCGCCCCGATATTTTGTCCCAGCCAGCAAAGAACCCATGTCGAGCGAATACACGACGGCATTCTGCAAAATATCGGGTACATCGCCCAAGGTGATGCGCAAAGCTAAGCCTTCCGCGATGGCGGTTTTACCGACGCCAGCTTCACCGACCAATAAAGGATTATTTTTTCGGCGGCGGCATAAAATTTGCACAACCCGCTCTACTTCGCTGTCGCGACCAACCAGTGGATCAATTTTTCCTTCGGCAGCGGCTATGTTCAGATTCAAGGTAAATTGATCTAAAGCACTTTCTTTGGCCTGCGCTTCGCTATGCGATTCTTCTATGCCATCGGGTGATTTCTGCGCATCAGTTGGATTATCTTTTCTAACGCCATGCGAAATAAAGTTAACCACATCTAAACGCGTTACGCCTTGCTGATGCAGGTAGTACACCGCGTGCGAATCTTTTTCACCAAAAATAGCCACCAGCACATTCGCGCCTGTGACTTCTTTCTTACCATTGGAGGCAGATTGAACGTGCATAATCGCACGTTGAATCACGCGTTGAAAACCTAGCGTAGGTTGAGTATCTACCTCACCCGTGCCAGCTACCGTCGGCGTGTTATCGCTAACGAAGTTGCTCAGAGTTTTACGCAAATCTTCAATATTCACAGCGCATGCGCGCATAACTTCAGCTGCGGAAGGATTATCTAATAAAGCGAGCAATAGATGCTCTACAGTAATGAATTCATATCGAGCTTGCCGCGCTTCAACAAACGCCATATGTAAACTTACTTCTAATTCTTGCGCAATCATACTTCCTCCATCACACATTGCAGGGGATGCCCTGCTTGCCTGGCATATGCCATTACTAAATCAACTTTCGTCGCAGCAATATCTTTAGGAAAAACTCCGCATACGCCCTTACCATCACGATGTACTTTAAGCATGATTTGCATCGCTGTTTCACGGCCTTTATTAAAGTATTCCTGAATCACGATAACCACAAATTCCATTGGGGTATAGTCGTCATTCAATAAAACCACTTGATACATTGAGGGCGGCTTTAACTTTTCTGTCTGCCGCTCTATCACTGTACTATTTTCGTGCTTATTTGCCATAAGTAAATTTAACAGATTCCAACTAATTCAAAGCTTCAAATAAACAGTGTAATTCAAATTTTGCGTCATGCGCTTTCGTTGCTAAAAGATGGCGCTAAATTGCTGAAGATCAATAGCTGAATTCATGCTTTAGTGAATTAATTTCATTTAAATTGCCTTGACGAAACATATGTCGAGTGTTGTAAATTCCCACTAAAAATGTGGCTAATTGCTGTTTTAAAACAGTTTTTCGTGAAAAATTCCATACAAAACATAATGCTCTCGTGAAAATTCTTGACATTGTTAATCTTTGATACAAAAATGAAATTGTTAATGAGATATTTTCTTCTCACTAACAATGAGAGGGCAAGTTTAGGAGGATTGGCATATTGCTGAATTTCTGGCGGCTCGTGTTTTTGATATTTTCTGAAAGATGTATTATGGCAACTGGCACAGTTAAATGGTTTAATGATTCAAAAGGCTTCGGCTTTATCACTCCGGATGACGGCGGTGAAGACTTATTCGCCCACTTCTCAGCAATCCAAATGAACGGATTCAAAACGCTTAAAGAAGGCCAAAAAGTACAATTTGAAGTGACTCAAGGGCCTAAAGGCAAGCAAGCATCAAATATTCAAGCTCCTAATTAATTTTTAGGATTGCTTATCAAGCTCCGCTCGCGGAGCTTTTTTTGTTGGTGAAATCATATTTACCAATAAAAAAAGACCGATAAATCGGTCTTTTTTTATTTCAAACTATAGAACTGATTACATGTTTTCGATCATGGCATCGCCAAAACCTGAGCAAGACAACTGTGTAGCGCCTTCCATCAAACGGGCGAAATCGTAAGTTACCCGTTTTTGAGCAATCGATTTGCTCATTGAGCTAATCAACAAATCAGCCGCTTCCAACCAACCCATGTGACGCAACATCATTTCAGCGGATAAAATTAATGAACCTGGGTTCACATAATCTTTACCAGCATATTTTGGCGCTGTGCCGTGTGTTGCTTCGAACATCGCGATGGAATCAGACAAGTTAGCGCCTGGAGCGATACCAATACCGCCAACCTGAGCTGCTAACGCATCGGAAATATAATCGCCATTCAAATTCAATGTAGCAATAACGCTGTATTCCGCTGGACGCAACAAAATTTGTTGCAAGAATGCATCAGCAATAGAATCTTTAACGATGATTTCTTTACCAGTTTTTGGATTCTTGAATTTGCACCATGGGCCGCCATCAATCAATTCAGCACCGAATTCTTTTTGCGCTAATGCATATGCCCAATCACGGAAACCACCTTCGGTGTATTTCATGATGTTGCCTTTGTGAACGATAGTCACGGATGGCTTGTCGTTATCAATCGCGTATTGAATTGCTTTACGTACCAAACGCTCAGTGCCTTCGCGTGAAACTGGCTTGATACCGATACCGGAAGTTTCTGGGAAGCGGATCTTTTTAACGCCCATTTCATTGACCAGGAATGCGATCAATTTCTTAACTTGATCTGAACCTTCTTGGAATTCAACACCAGCATAAATGTCTTCCGAGTTTTCACGGAAAATCACCATGTCGGTTTTTTCTGGCTCACGCACTGGTGAAGGAACGCCTTTGAAATAACGCACTGGACGCAAGCAAACATACAAATCCAACTCTTGACGCAAAGCCACGTTCAATGAACGGATCCCGCCGCCAACTGGCGTAGTCAATGGGCCTTTGATCGATACAACGTAATCTTTTAAAACGCGTAATGTTTCTTCTGGCAACCAAACATCCGGGCCATATACTTGAGTTGATTTTTCGCCAGCGTAGATTTCCATCCAGCTAATTTTGCGTTGACCACCGTAAGCTTTAGCAACGGCTGCATCAATTACCTTGATCATCACTGGGCTAATATCTACACCAGTGCCATCGCCTTCGATATAAGGAATGATCGGATTGTGCGGAACGTTGATTGAATAATCAGCATTGACGGTGATTTTTTGACCGTCGGTAGGTACTTTAATGTGTTGATACATTGTGTTCTCCGAAGTAAGGCAGCGCTAGTCAGCGCCTGTAGTAGATAAGTCAGATCTTATTGTATACATTGAATTGCGATTTACACTGTTTTGTAATTTTTAGCGCAGCTCAATGTTAATTCCTATATTCTTTGGGACTTATGCAAAATTGGTCCAGCAAGGCATATCAACGCTGACAGTACTTTAGTACGGCAAGGAGATATAACGCCGCTGGGGCAGTTTTGCATGAGCCCCTGCTCTTATATAAGACATAAGACAGGTGATTTCACATTATGCACTAGTATTTTACTAGATGCCATAAATTTGCGACACTCTCGGTATGAAACTCATTCTATTCAATAAACCATTCCAGGTCATGAGCCAATTCTCAGCTCACGAAACCCGCCCAACGCTAGCTAACTACATCACCATCCCCGGCATTTATCCTGCCGGACGACTGGATGCAGACAGCGAAGGATTAATGCTGCTCACCGATAACGGTCAACTACAGCACAAAATTAGCCATCCTGACCATAAGGAAGCAAAAACGTATTTAGTCCAAGTGGAAGGAATTCCAGACAAAGAACAGTTGCACCGCTTGAGTCAACCGCTCAACTTAGGCGATTTCACCACCCAACCGTGCCAAGTACAACATATACAGCCTCCCGAATGGCTTTGGCCGCGCACCCCGCCTATTCGGGAAAGAATTGAAATTCCAACCAACTGGCTGGCGATAACACTAAAAGAAGGTAAAAACCGTCAAGTCAGGCGCATGACAGCCGCTGTGGGCTTACCCACTTTACGCTTAGTGCGTAGCGCTATTGGGCCATATTCGCTGGCAAGCCACCCACTTTTGCCAGGGGAATGGCTTGAAGTTACTTTAAAATAACAATTCGGCACTAGCTTCCGATGAAAAGGCAGGGTATCCTGCTTTTTTCATATTCACTTATTACCTTTACACACTATGCGAACATTTATTTTCCGCGCTACCAGCACCCTTCTTCTCACGCTCGCCATGAGTCCCGCATTTGCGCAACAAAGTCTGCCAGTAAAACAACTCACTGCCGGCATGTTTGTGATTCAAGCTGAAATTGCCTCAACGGAAGAACAACGTGAAACGGGCTTAATGAATCGCAAGGAAATGGGACAAAACAATGGCATGTTGTTTGTATTTGATCGCCCAGCCGGTTATTGCATGTGGATGAAAAATACTCTGCTACCGCTTTCCGTAGCTTTTATGGATAACGAAGGCGTTATTTTAAATATCGAAGAAATGCTGCCGCAAACAGAAACCAATCATTGCACGGTTAAGCCTGCCCGTTACGCATTAGAAATGAATGCAGAGTGGTTTAAGCGTAAAAACATTAAGCCCGGCACCAAAATTGATGTATTGAAACCGTAAATCAGCATAACCGAGCGTTAACTCATTAACAGCAAATGAGTAACGCTAGACGACAAAAAACCACACGAATAAATTCATGTGGTTTTTTTGCACTCACCCTAATTAAAGGGTCACACTGCTAAGTTTTACGACTACCTTTATTACAAAGTAGCCCTAAACAATTAAGACAATGCTTTTAAAGCAGCAGCTAAACGGCTTTTATGACGAGCAGCTTTGTTTTTGTGGATAATTTTTTTATCCGCAATGCTATCAATAGTAGACACTGAAGCCTGAAATATTGAAGTTGCAACAGCTTTGTCGCCAGCCAAAATTGCCTTACGAACTGCTTTGATAGCAGTACGCAAAGTCGAACGTTGACTAGAGTTGTGAGCGTTTTGTTTTACTGCTTGACGAGCACGTTTGCGCGCTTGTGCGGTATTTGCCATGAAATTTCCTAAACGATGTCAATGTGCCGTCACAAATTGCGATGGCAGAGAATTCTGTACAGCTCGCTATTCTAATCGAATTTATTTGAACTTACAAGAACGACTTAACTTTCCTACGCAAATTACCAGTAATCAGTTGCTTTCAGCACTATAAATACCACATCCCGTTATAATGCCGCTCCATGAACCTGCTTAAAACCCTCGCTACCATGAGTAGCATGACGATGCTTTCGCGCATTACCGGCCTAATCCGTGACATGTTGTTTGCAAAGCTGATCGGCGCATCCGCCTATTCGGATGCTTACTATATCGCCTTTCGCATTCCCAATTTATTACGTCGCGTCTTCGCCGAAGGGGCATTTTCCCAGGCTTTTGTTCCCATTCTGGCGGAATATAAAAATCAACAAGGGCATGATGCGACCAAGTCCTTAGTTAATTCGGTAGCAACCATACTAACTTGGTGTCTACTCATTACGAGTTTCATCGGCGTTGTGGCCGCGCCCTTATTTGTGTACGCACTTGCCAGCGGTTTTGTCAGCAATCCAGAAAAATTTAATGTCACCGTCGTCATGACCCGCATTATGTTTCCTTACATTGGAATGATTTCATTGGTCGCCCTGGCAGGCGGCATTTTAAATACTTGGCATGAATTTAAGATCCCCGCTTTCTCACCCGTCTTGTTGAATGTGTCTTCTATTGGCTGTGCTTTTTTATTAGCGCCGCAATTAGCGCAACCTGTTTATGCGTTCGCCATTGCCGTTGTCATCGGTGGCGTTTTGCAGCTTGCGATACAAATTCCCGCTTTAATTAAAATTGGCATGCTGCCCAAGATTTCGTTAAAACCTATTGCGGCGTTCCAAGACCCTGCTGTCAAACGTATTTTAAAAAATATGGGTCCGGCTATTTTTGCGGTTTCCGCTTCCCAAATCAGTATATTGATTAACTCAAATATAGCCTCGCAATTAGCCACTGGCAGCGTTTCCTGGCTATATTGTGCGGATCGTTTAATGGAATTTCCAACCGCTTTATTGGGAGTGACCTTAGGCACAGTGTTGCTACCCAGCTTATCCAAAGCTAACAGCGTAGGCGACCATGAAGAGTATTCTTCTCTATTAGACTGGGGATTACGCCTTACTTTTTTATTGGCACTGCCAGCCGCCGTTGGACTAGCCACCTTATCGGTACCACTCACTACCGTGTTATTTCATTACGGTAAATTTGATGGCCTGGCAGTTATCCAGACCAGCCATGCTTTAGTGGCTTATGGCATAGGTTTGATCGGTTTAATCTTGGTTAAAATTTTAGCACCCGGTTTTTATGCCAAACAAAATATCAAAACACCGGTGAAAATTGCCATTGGCGTGTTGGTGGCAACGCAAATAATGAATTCCATTTTTGTGCCCAGCCTGGCGCATGTCGGGCTGGCTTTATCGGTCGGCTTAGGCGCGTGTTTAAATGCCGGCTTTTTATTTGCTTTGCTCAAACGTCACGGTATTTACAAACCGCAACCAGGATGGCTGTTCTTTTTCATCAAGCAAACCGGTGCGCTGTTGTTAATGGCAGCAGTTGCGCTCTATCTCAATAGTCAGTTTGACTGGGTAGCGTTACAAAAACACTACTATTTACGTGCATTGTATTTAACAGGCGTATTGTCAGCCTGCATGTTCGTTTATTTTGTTAGTTTGTTTGCAATGGGTTTTCGGTTTGCCGACTTTAGGCGTATCTCAAAATAACAAAGCTGCACTTTAAGCCAGTAGCGAGATTGAAGCGGCGAATCTTTAAATGCTAATATTTGCATTTATTGTCCCCGCTACTAAGTGCGTTTTTTGTAAGCGAATTAAGTGAATTACCAAGAGGAGACGGATATGAACAACTGCTTAAAAAACTGCATTCAATCATCCTTGTTACGGTCATTTTTTTCAATTTGTAGCACATTACTTTTCTCATTTACGCTCATTTCCACTAGCTACGCAGATGATTCGACATATCGAACCGAATTAAATCGCACTGATTTTTCGGGTACACCAAATATGGAAATTGTCAGCTCGATTGTTGAATTTAAACCCGGCGATTTCGTTCATAAACATTTTCATCACGGCGTAGAATCGGCGTATGTTTTACAGGGCGCGATGATACAAGAACCGGGTAAAAAACCGCGCATGCTGGCCACCGGAACGCCCCTTTTAAATCAGCGTGATGTCATGCACGGCGGATTCACCATCGTCGGCGATACCAATCTTAAAATTTTTACTGTTCACGTTGTTGACAAAAACAAGCCTTTATACGATGAAGGCAAATAAACTTAACCATTTTTAAAACTCATGCTACTCACTCCTGAACAATTTTTTGGCTTTTTAGCCGCCGCTCTTTTAATCACTGTTTCACCGGGTCCAGATAATTTAATGGTATTAGGTGTTGGCATTTCACGCGGACGCAAACAAGGTATGGCGTTTGGCTTGGGATGCGCACTCGGCTGCTTGTCGCATACCTTGCTAGCAGCACTTGGCATCAGCGCGCTGATCGCCGCCTCACCTATCGCCTTTAGCGCCTTAAAAATTGCGGGCGGCTTATATCTTATTTACTTGGGCGTGCAAGCATTGCGCAGCAGTGGCTTAAGTACGCCAACTAAGCTGGGCGCAACGTCAATGTCAGAAGAAACGCTGTTGAAATTATTTTCCAAGGGTTTAATTGCCAACAGCATCAATCCCAAAGTCGTGCTGTTTTTCCTCTCATTTTTACCGCAATTTGTATTGCAAAAAAATGGCCACATCGGTTGGCAAACTGCTCAACTAGGTTTAATTTTTACGGCTCAAGGAGTCCTGTTATTTAGCTTGCTCGGTTATTTTTCCGGCGCGGTTGGACAATGGTTAAATCAACGTCCAAAAGCAGGATTATGGCTAGATAGAGTTGCTGGCAGCATTTTTATTGCTTTAGGTTTGCGCTTGGTATTTACCCGCTAATTTACGGTTCAATTATTTAAAAGGATACAACATGAAAGTAGCGATCGTTTTATCTGGCTGCGGCGTTTTTGATGGCGCAGAAATTCATGAGAGCGTATTAACCATGCTCGCGCTATCCTGCGCAGGTGTTCCCTACCAATGTATGGCGCCCAACATCAATCAAGCGCACGTGATTAACCATTTAACAGGCCAAGTCACTGAAGGCGAAAACCGCAATGTGTTAGTGGAATCTGCCAGGATTGCCCGTGGTGAAATTATCGATATCAAAAACGCCGATAGCCATGACTACGCCGCCGTATTTTTCCCAGGTGGTTTTGGCGCAGCGAAAAACCTCTCCGACTTCGCATTTAAAGGCAGTGCCTGCCAAATCCAGCCCGACGTTTTACACTTCGCCAAAGCGATGGCCGCCGCAAAAAAACCGGCCTGCTACATTTGTATCTCGCCAACCATGATTCCTCGAATTTATGGGCAAGACGCCAAACTGACCATCGGCAATGACCAAGCTACCGCACAAGCGATTGAAGCAATGGGCGGCGAGCACATTGATTGTCCGGTGCAGGAATTTGTGGTGGATGCAGAGCGAAAATTAGTCAGCACGCCAGCTTATATGCTGGCGCAAAACATTGCTGAAGCAGCGGCGGGAATTGAGGCGGCGGTTGAAGCGACGTTGGCGATGATAGCGACTGAAGCGAGGACATAACTAAGATTCAATATCAGGCCCGATACGTCTTCAACCAGGCCTTGATGTTTTTAACGTCTTTCAATTCGCGCAGATCACGCGCAAAGCCGCTAGTGTGCTTCTTCATTTGCGCGATCTCACGCGTTAATTCTGCTAGCAAAAAAGCAGGCGCCAGATTAGCTTTATCCCCTAACTGAAAACGCGCTTTAAAGCCGGATTGAGATTGCCTGATTTCCATCGCCAGATCATCCGATTGTCCGGCCAATACCTGGTTGTAATGATTCAGATTCAATTCATTAAGCGTATTCAATCTAGCCTGATCCATCTGCTCCAACTCCAACTGCAACTCCAGTAACTGCAGTAAATCGCCATTGGCATACGCCATATTCACACGCTGCATCAAACCGGTTTTACGTACACGCTCCAGCGGGTCTTGTTCTTTATCGGGATGCAAACTACTGGCAAGTTTGCGGTACACGGCGCGCACCGACTGGCTGCCCTTTTGCTCTTGTTTTTCCAGCCGGGCTTGCTGGGCGCGCTGCCGCGCCATTTTTTTGGCCGCACTGTAATCCGGTACATCCTCAACGTAGTCCTGCGTGCTATCCAGTTCTTCCAATTCTTCCGACTCGTTAACCACAGCGATATCGGTATGGTGATGACGATTAAAAATCGCCTTCAGTTGCGGCGCTCCGTTGTCCTTATTCATTAACTCCACAGCGATGGAACTGATAAAGCCGGATAATTTTTCCTGATCCGTCTGATTAAAAATAGCGTCAAAATACGCCGCATCCAATAACAGCACCAGATCGGTACGATGCTGATTGTAAGCCGAATACAACGGCACATACTCACTGGCATATTTTTGTTCATACGACGACACAGTCGCTTGCCAGTCACTCAATTGCTGGCGTTGCATATCGATTTTTTTGATTAAATTATTGAACAACTGCTGCTCTGCTGATAATGGGGTTGCGCTTTGTTTTTGCTCAATATTGATGACGGATGAGACAGGTGTTTTCATGAAAGTAGTAAATAAAAAATGGGAGGATTAGGTTGCGCGACTGAGCAAACATTGAGTGAATTTAATTAAAGCGAAACCTGCATTTTTTAACTCAACTGTGTAGGGCTCAATTTTTTACTCACCTTAGGCTGCGCTTTTTTTGCTTTGGCTTTAGGATTTGCCGCCTTACGTAACGCAGCGGCTAATCCAAGTCTGGCCCAGCGGCTCATCTCATGGGGATTATCCAGCGCTTCGTCAGGTGCACGGTAGTAGCGCATTGAAAACAACTGGCCTTCTTTTTCATAGGTAAACGGCGGACAGTCGACGGCGATGAATTCGGCTTCGTTTTCATCGTCACCTTTAAAATACAGATAGTCGTCGGCGATGAGCGCGCAAAATAAATCATTAATATAAATGCCCACACCACCGAACATGCGCTTGCTGCGCACGTTACCGAGCGGGGCTAATAACTCATGCACGTATGCGACGAAATCGGATGACATGGATGCGCCCTTAAAGAATTATCGATAGTGTTTTTCTTGAATTTCAAGACAATATCATAATTTAGTGAGCGCTTAAATTTAGCCCAGCTCCTAATTTATTCGCACTGTCAGTTGAATACAGTCGAGCACGTAATTTCATAAAAGGGGTTTCAATCAGTCGATACAACAACCAGCCGCCTAAGATGCTCACTGTCATGATAATCGCGATGCCCCAAAACGATGCCGTATCAATATTCAACTTGACCAACGGTGCCTTCAACACTTTAAAGATAGGCTTATGCGCCAAATAAATTGCATATGACCATAACGCGATGCTGGCAGCACCCGGTATCTGGATTCGATTCAGCAAAGAAGCCGGACTGAGCGCCGCCAACGTTAATATCGCAAAGCTGGTCGCCAATAACGGATAGCCGAATGTGGTCAGATAAAAGCTAAACCCGGCATTTTCTGTATAGAGAAACTGTGACAGCAAATAAAACATGGTTGCCACCGCCATCAATCCCGCCACGAGCAATGCGTTTCCTTTGCGCAGAATTTTTGTATAAGTCTCGGTATGATAATTTTTAAGCAGGGCTATTGCCACGCCGGGCAATAGCTCGTCAAACCGGGCGAAGCTCGAATAGTAAATATGCTGATAATAATCAAAGCCGGTAATTGCACTGTGCCCGTAATCAAACCACGCCATTCCGCGCACGACCATGCCTGCCACAATGGCAGCGACTATCACCAGCCAGGCTAGCCAAATTGAGCGTTTAATTGAGGTGATGACTGAAAAGAGAAAAATGACGACTATCGGCAAGATCAGGTAAAACTGCTCTTCAATACAAAGCGACCAGGAATGAGTGAAAGTTTCGCCCGGGCGCATACCCAAGTTTTGCGTAAATGTGAGAAATTGCCATAGCGATGCAGCTGTTGTTCCGCCCAGCGCCAAGGGAAACAAAAAGTACATAGCTAAGATGAAGTAGTAATTAGGTAAGGTGCGCAACAGGCGCTTGATGTAAAACGTAGTGAGGGGGAATTTCCTGTTTTGCGCATATGCCGACAATATCTGATTCCCGATCAGGTAACCGCTTAACACAAAGAATAAATCAACCCCGGTCCAGCCGATTTCACCGAAAAATCCAAAGGGATTACTGGCGCTGACGACCACCATGTAGTGGTACATCAACACCAGTAAAATCGCTGCTGCGCGCAGCGTATCAAGCCCGTGTATGCGGTTAGCCGTCTGGTTTTGCATCATTGATTTTTCAAGAGTAGACTTGTTCGTTTTACCGTTATTCATAATTGAAATCAATGACTGTATTTCGTTGGATGTACCGACTAGATTGTTGAGCTTGCGCTACACTAGCCCAACAATCTTCGCTGAGGCGAATTATTCCTTACTACGCGCCTCAATCGCTTCCCACTGCTCCAAACTCACCAGCAATAACTCATCAATTTCTGCGTAACGCTGGTTGAGCTTATTCACTTCATCCGGCTGGGTTTTGTACAAATTGGTGTCTTGCAGACGCACCGTAATAACTTGCTGCTCCGCTTCCAGTTTGGCGATTTGCTTGGGCAAGTCTTCCAATTCACGCTGTTCTTTATAGCTTAGCTTTTTTGCTTTGGAAGCTGGCTCGGCTTTAGTGACTACTTTAGCTGCCGACTTAGAAGCAGTTTTAGCGTTTTCTTTCACGCTATTGGCATAACGTTCCCAGTCACTGAAGCCGCCGATATATTCGTTCCACTGGCCTTCACCTTCAGAGACGATAACTTGAGTAACCACGTTGTCCAAAAAGGCGCGGTCATGGCTAACCAAAAACACGGTGCCGGTGTAGTTCTCTAATAATTCTTCCAGCAATTCCAGCGTATCAATATCCAGATCATTGGTCGGTTCATCCAGCACTAAAGCGTTGGCTGGCTTAGCGAACAAACGCGCTAACAACAAGCGGTTACGTTCACCACCGGACAAGGATTTAACCGGTGATCTGGCACGTTCGGCTGCGAATAAAAAGTCATTCAAATAAGTCATGACATGTTTTTTCTGACCGTTGATTTCTACCCAGTCAGAACCCGGCGCAATGGTTTCTGCCAAGCTGGCTTCTTCATTAAGCTGCGCACGCATTTGATCAAAATACGCGACTTGCAATTTACTACCTTGTTTGATGGTGCCGGAATCCGGTGTTTCTTCACCCAGGATCATTTTCAGCAACGTGGTTTTACCAGCGCCGTTAGCACCGATCAAGCCAACCTTATCGCCACGTAAAATCGTGCCGGAAAAATTATTGATAATGCACTTGCTGCCGTAGTTTTTGCAGACATTTTCTAATTCAGCGACGATTTTCCCTGAACGCTCACCAGCAGAAACATTCAAATTAACCTGACCTTGCTGGTCACGGCGGACGGTGCGCTGTTTGCGCAAATCTTCCAGACGGCGCACGCGGCCTTCATCGCGGGTGCGACGTGCTTGCACGCCTTTTCTGATCCAGATTTCTTCCTGCGCTAAAAATTTATCAAACTTGGCGTTTTCAACGACTTCGTTTTCCAGCAATTCAGCTTTGCGAGTTTGGTACGTGGTGAAGTTACCCGGGAAGGATAAAATCCGGCCGCGATCTAATTCGATAATGCGGGTGCAGACGTTATCGAGGAAAGAACGGTCATGGGTAATAAGCAGCACGCTGCCTTTAAAGTCGCGCAGCAAACCTTCTAACCATAAAATCGATGAATAATCCAAATGATTGGTTGGCTCATCAAGCAGCAATACGTCAGGCGCACTGACCAAGGCCACTGCCAAGGCAACGCGCTTTTTCATCCCGCCGGAAAGGCTGCCGATCAGCGCGTCTTTTTGCAGATTCAAACGGTCTAACGTGGCTTCCACTTTACTGCTTAAGCCCCACGCATCCGCCGCATCCAATTGCAATTGAATGTCGTGCATGCGTTCCATTAACGCGTCATCATTATCGCCGCCAAACTGGCCGCTGATGGTTTCGTATTCTTTGAGTAATGCTGGCAGTTCGCCCAAACCTTCGGCAACCGAGTCAAACACGGTTTTAGTCGGGTCAAACAGCGGTTCTTGCTCTACATAGGCAATCCGCAGGTTTTGCTGCATGACTAATAAACCGTCATCTAATTTTGACGTGCCAGCGATGACTTTGAGTAAGGATGATTTACCGGTGCCGTTGCGGCCGATTAAACCAACGCGTTCGCCGGTTTCAATCGAAAATTCGGTGTGATCCAAGAGTGCAACGTGACCAAAAGCGAGTTGCGCATTTGAGAGTGAAATAACTGCCATAACATTCATTGACGGCCAAAACGGCGCGCCCCATCCAAGTATAAAGGCAGCATTGTACCGATAACTCGGCTCTGGGATTGGATTTTAGTGGAATAAAAATGACAGAGTGCTATGCAAATAGCAAGAATGGTGTGGCCGGTAACAATCGAATACGGCCTTGATATCTAGTTATTTTGATCCAGGAATTGCTCAAAATCAATTAGCGGTAAGGGACGGCTGAAAAAATAGCCTTGGAAAGCATTGCAATCATGTTCAAAAAGAAACTGTCGCTGCTCTTCGGTTTCTACCCCTTCCGCCATCACAACCAGTCCCAGGCATTGCCCTAAGGTAATAATAGTGCGAGCAAAAATAGCATCATTGGGGTCAGTAAGTACATCACGTACAAATGAGCGGTCAATTTTCAATTGACTCACTGGCAATCGCTTTAGGTAAGAAAGTGACGAGTAACCCGTTCCAAAATCATCCAGCGCAAAACTAATTCCATAGGATTGGAGCGTCAGCATTTTTTTAATAATATTCTCAACGTTGTCCAACAATATGCTTTCAGTGATTTCCAATTTAAGTTTGTGTGGATCTGCACCGGTACGGTCAATTACCGCAATGACTTGCTCAACAAAGTTCACTGCGCAAAATTGAATTGTGCTCACGTTCACGGCAATGGTCAGGTGCGATCTTTCAGGCTGTTTTTCCCACACTGCCAACTGCGCACATGCGGTTTCCAATGCCCATAGACCCAAAGGGATAATCAAGCCGATATTTTCAGCTAATGGAATAAATTCAGCAGGTAAAATTAATCCACGTGTCGCATGCTGCCATCGGATAAGCACTTCGACGCCGATCACTCGATTTTCTCTATCAACCTGGGGTTGAAAATGCAGCACGAATTCATCGCTAGACAATCCGTGACGAAGCTCGATTTCTAACGCGACATGCGCATTGACTACATCTTGTATTTTTGAATCAAAAAACTGAAAATTATTGCGCCCTGAGGCTTTAGCCTGATACATGGCAAGATCAGCTTGCTTCAATAATTCCGAAATAATGCCTTTGCAATTGGAAAATAATGTCACCCCAATGCTCGAAGTATTTCTATGTGAGTGACCATTTAAAAGATAAGGCTGATTTAGTGTAGAAAGTATTTTGCCACCAATTTTTTCTACCTGTTCCGCAGCCTTGTTGAAATTTTCGCTTAAGTTATTTAACATCACCACGAATTCATCTCCGCCTAATCTTGCGACGGTATCTATTTCACGTACGCACAAAGAAAGGCGCTTGGCTACCTGCTGCAACAATACATCTCCAATGTCATGACCTAAGGTATCGTTAAGATTTTTAAAATGATCAAGATCAATAAACATCAACGCACCTTCGCGTCCACTACGTTTGCTATTCGCCATTGCCTGTTTAAGTCTGTCCATGAGAAGTCGCCGATTTGGCAGGCCAGTTAACGCATCGTAAAAAGCGAGTTTACTGATCTCTTCGTCTGCAGCTTTTCGTAAAGTAATATCACGAACTGTTGCATGGAGTATGTTCTCGCCTCCAATGTTGATCCGCGTTAAAAGTACTTCTGCAAAGAAAATAGTTCCATCTACGCGTTGATGTAGCCATTCAAATGTATGAGAGCCGCCGTCCAAAGAAAGGCTCATCATTTCCTGCGCCTTTTCGTCCGACCGTCTTCCGTCATGTTGAAATTCCGGCGAAGTTGTGGCCGGTGATAACTTAAGAAACTGTTCCAGATCATGACAACCGAAAAGTTTTATCGCCGCTGAATTCGCGCCAATAAACCCTTTGTCTCTGGTTGTCAGCATATGCGCTTCGCTCGACGACTCATACAAAACGCGAAAAAGCTCATCACTATCTCGAATGCGATTTCGTTGTTGATGATACTCACTTCGGTCAATGCCAACGCCAAGGTAGCCAATGACCTCATCCAACTTATTTACCAACGCCGTAACTGAAAGTAAGACCGGAAAACGAAAACCGTCCTTGCGGATATAAGTCCATTCGTGTTCATCTGGCACACGAAGAATGCGTGCTTTAGCAACGAAAGCATCAAAGTTTGGCTCAACATAAATGCCTAACTCTATAGTTAATTCACTAGCACGTTTAAGCATCTCATCATGATCATGAAAAATGGTAGGGCTCTTTTTTCCGACCATTTCTTCAGACAAATACCCTAACATGCGTTCTGCACTTTGATTGAAAATCTGAATAACGCCAAACGGATCGGTGGAAATAACAGAAAAATTAGTTCCATCCAAGATAGCCTGACGTGACTGCGTGAGTTCATTCAATTGCTTTTCATTTTTGAGTAAAGTATCTTCTACAACGATTCGTTCCGCCTGCAATGCCGTAATCAGCAAGCCAGTCAATGCGGCGCTTGTCATATAAGACCAGAGTAAGAACAGGCTTACGTGAGCATCCGGCAAAAAGAAATTACCATGTTGCGTTGCGGTTCCCCAAGCTGCGAGAATTGAAAACCCCAATACAGCCAATCCAGATCCCGTCACTCCAAAACGCAGGGCAGCCCAAGCGAATAATGGCAAGGTTAAAAATGCCAATGGCAATGTTTGACCAATTCCCTGAAAATTATGAATGAAGGTTAGCCAACCTATTGGGAGTGCGATGAAAAACCAAAGCAGCAATTCTTTTCGCTCTTGAGCCAGACGATTAATGTTGTGTTGATTTAACGTTAGAAGAACCGGGGCAGCTAACAAAACACCGATAACATCCCCCATCCACCATGAAAGCCAGGCAGAACCCATTGCGTGGACAGGAAGTAGTCCGCCCAAATTAAGTTGCAAAACTCCGCTTGATGCTGACACCAGCATCCCTAAGCAAGCTGCCAAAATAAATGTACCGACATCCTTCTTACGATCAAAAACCGCATGAAATTCACTGCGCCTGAGCAATGCAACTGTTAATAACGGAGCCAGCGTATTACCTACCGCTATGCCAGAGGCTAGTAACCAAGTGGAGCCGATCGAAAAATTAACTAAAACCGCGCCCAAAAAAATGCCCGGCCAAACGGAGCGCCCCCAAAGAAGTAAAGAGGCGACGGCGATACCTGTTGGGAGCCAGACGAGCGTGATATGCGTACCGGCATAGGGAATTTGAAGGCCAAGCCATCCGGCCATAAAATAAACGAGGGAAAGGAAAATGATTTTCAGCAACATCGTTCTTTCACGCAACATTTGGTGTGAAGTTTTTGGGGATGTGTAGTTATAGGTGGTTTATTACCATCAAAAAATCAATTTCTTGAAGCTGGTGTTTATAGAGTTATGCACTCTGAGCCAAGTGCCGACGCACAGCTATCGAATCAATTTTATGTGGCTGAATTAATCACCTATTCAGCTTAGATGATGCTTAGCTGTAATACAACGGAGATTTAACCTGGTTTCTCATTAGGACGCGGCCAAATGTGCTTTTTCCGGATTGTCTAGCAAGGCTGAATACTTTGTAGTCGTGCAAGTAAGCCATTATGTTGTTGCAATAAGGCATTTCCTATATTACACAACGGCAATCGGTGCTCTCATTGTATTGTGTGTGGCAAACTATACTGTGGTGTACCAAATCGTTTTCTCAATTCATTTTCAACCACCAAATTTAATGTCATATGTTGCTATAGTATATTTTCTGATATTGTTCTTGAGCTACTAAAATCAGCACTTCAGTGATCTTTAATGAATCCAAACGGTTAGGTGAAAACTGATCGTTGGAAAAAAGAGAAAAAAACCAATGTTGACAAGTAAAAATAAAAGGAACATCAATGCAGCTGGAACTTCAGACACACCAAAGCTCACTAGGATTGAACGAACTCAACAAATTGCAGACATAGTGCTGAAAATATTATCCTGCATTGCAATCGTCGCAACAGGTATATGGGCGTATTACCAATACTATATAAAGGGCGCTAATGACTGGATGGTCAATCTGACTATAACCACTGAGGTGTTGCCATACCAAGAAAAACTCCGTTTGCTTGTAGTCCACATTAAATCCAAAAATCCGACTTCAGCGAAGTTAGATTTCGAAAAAGAAAAAGGAACGTTTGATTTAATAGTTCGCAAATTGCCAGATAAATTAAAGGAAGGCAGCACTTTGGATGAAATAACAGGCGAAAAAATTGCAGAAATTGATCTATTGACTGAAGATTTAGAAATACTTCCAAGTGCAGAATTCGACAATATGAAAACAATAGTCGTGCCAGTCGGTTCAACACTCTCATTAACTTCGGCAATGGAATACGAAAATGGAACCCTTACAAAAGAAGGAAAACCTGATCACGATTTCGTTAGCGCTTCAACCGTAATACACATAGATGACAAAAAATCGGATTAATCGAGCAATGAATGCATACAATGAATATTATTCTTGAATCAAAAATCACATGCTCACAATGTAATCTAACTAAGTTAGAGACAATGCCAGTCGATGCCTGTCAGTTTTTCTATGAATGCACCTACTGCAAAACCATACTGCGTCCGAAAAAAGGTAATTGCTGCGTTTTCTGTTCTTATGGCACAGTGAAATGTCCACCGGTTCAGCAGCAAAGTGGGTGTTGTAGTTAGTTACCAGCGGGGTCTCTTGAGTCGCCTACGTGTAGCCATTTCGTCATTCGTGAAAAATGCACTGCAACTCATGAAAAATACCGTCAAAAATGACGGTATTTTTTTGTGCTTCCATGATGCATGCATGAAACAAAAAACCCGCATAGCGATGAGCAGAGCGGGTTTTGAGTTGGTATAAAACAAGGCGAAACAGGTATTGGTGTGACCAGTAGGAATCGAACCTACATCTAATTCTTAGGAGGAACTTGATCTATCCGTTGATCTATGGTCACACGCCGAAGTCTACTGACTTAGGAAGACCGCCATTCTACATGCTAACGCCAGGAACGAAAAGGCACTGTTTCACTAGCATGTAGGTATTAATTCAAGAAGTAACATCCACTAACAAGTTTTCAGAGCGTCAATATAAAAAATTAGTGCATTTTTTACTATAATAGCCACTCTTCGCCGTTTATATGAGAAATACACATGTCTGAAATCGTTCGTTTTTTTCATGAAATTGATCGCAGTTTTTTGCGCGACATCCTCATGACCTTGGTACTTATCACGGCTCTTGCTATTGTGCGCGCCATGCTGCGCAGAGCTATTTTGCAACGCGATTCGCTGCAACCGGAAATTAAACGGCGCTGGTTGGGTACCACGCGTAATGTGTTGCTCGGCATCTTGATGCTGGGCATTATTATGATTTGGGGCAATGAGATTGAAAGCTTTGCCGTTTCGTTGGTTGCCGTTGCCGCCGCTTTTGTATTAGCCACCCGTGAAATGCTGTTGTGTATTCTGGGTTCGGTTTACCGCACCAGCACCGACGTGTGCCGGATAGGCGACTGGGTCGAAATTAATGGCATTAAAGGGCAAATTATTGACATGAATTTATTCTCCACCAGCTTGGTGGAGTCAAGCCGCTCATGTTCCGATAAAAACACGGTCGGCCGTGCGATCACCATTCCCAACTCCATGTTCTTTAGCCAGCCCATGTACAACGAAACACGACTCGGCAACTTTGTGACGCAGTCCGTGCATATCAAACTGGAACGCGATGACAACTGGGAACTCGCCGAACAAATTTTGCTGGATGTGGGCAATAAAATCATTAGCGAATACGCCGATAAATTGGCGCATAACACGCACAAAATGACTCACATTTACGCTTTAGAAGCGCCGTTGCAACATGCTCAGGTGTGGTTGTCGCTAGACGATATTAATCACGTTGCGCTGCACCTGCAATTGCCAGCTCCATTAGGAAAATCGGCGCGCATTGAGCAGCGTATTTTGCGTGAGTTTTTAAGTAAAATGCCACCTACGACGAATTACCGGACTTATGCTAATAAGGCCAATTAAATGTTTGCGTAGTAACGATTGATAAACAATGGATTTTCTTTCGGACGATGATTGATTTAAGGTGACGCGTGGGCACAAAAACGTGCCCACCCTACTTGACTTTGGCATATATAAATCAGCCCCAAATAAGCAAAAAACCAGCTCGAAAGCCGGTTTTTTGCTTTACAGCTTTAGCTTACTCCGTCCTTTAATTTACCGGAGCAGGCTTACTCGTATCGGTGGATACCGGAGTTGCTGACGCTGCATCCACTACCCCAGCAGGCAACACCTTCATTTCGCTACTATTGACTGCCGCAGGTACAAACTGCACCGGTACTGGCTCCTGCGCTGGCATAGGTAACAGCGGCACTAACAACAAGGCCACAATATTGATAATTTTAATCAAGGGATTAATCGCCGGGCCCGCAGTATCTTTATACGGATCGCCCACTGTGTCGCCAGTCACTGCCGCTTTGTGCGCTTCAGAACCTTTGCCACCGTGATTACCATCTTCGATATATTTCTTGGCATTGTCCCAAGCACCGCCGCCGGTGGTCATGGAAATTGCGACGAACAAGCCGGTCACGATTGTACCCATCAACAAACCGCCTAAAGCAGCAGGGCCGAGTAACAGACCGACCAACACCGGCACAACAACTGGCAATAAAGAAGGAATAATCATTTCTTTAATGGCCGAGCTGGTCAACATATCTACCGCTTTGTCGTACTCCGGCTTGCCGGTGCCGTCCATAATGCCTTTGATTTCTTTAAACTGACGCCGCACTTCCACCACCACCGCGCCTGCGGCACGTCCAACGGCTTCCATCGCTAAAGCACCGAATAAATACGGAATCAGGCCGCCGATAAATAGGCCGACGATCACATTCGGATTCGATAAGTCAAAGGTCACGCTTTTACCGACTGACTCTAAGGCATGGGTGTAATCAGCAAATAACACTAAGGCAGCCAAACCGGCAGAACCGATTGCATAACCTTTGGTAACGGCTTTGGTGGTGTTACCAACGGCATCTAACGGGTCAGTCACTGCACGCACTGATTCCGGCATTTCTGACATTTCCGCAATCCCGCCAGCGTTGTCGGTAATCGGGCCATACGCATCTAAGGCGACAATAATCCCTGCCATTGATAACATCGACGTCGCCGCAATCGCAATGCCGTATAAACCGGCCAAATGGTAAGCCACCAAAATCGCCACGCACACGGCCAATACCGGATAGGCAGTTGACTTCATGGACACGCCGAGACCCGCGATGATGTTAGTGCCGTGTCCGGTAGTGGAAGCCTGCGCAATGTGGCGCACCGGATAAAAATCGGTGCCTGTGTAGTACTCGGTGATGTAGACCATCAAACCGGTCAGTACGATACCGACCACGGTTGAGCCCAGCATCGGCATAAACTGTGCTTCGGGCAGAACAAGTTTAGTGACGATGGTAAAACCGATTAAAGATAAACCGGCCGCCCACCATAAGCCGGTATATAAAGCCGACATAATTTTTTTACCGGGCTTGGCCTTTACCATCGAGCAGCCAACTATCGAAGCCAGAATCGACACTGCGCCTAACAGCATGGGATACAGTGCCGCTTGTGCGCTCATGTCGGGCATTAGTAAAGCGCCCAGCAACATGGTGGCGATTAAGGTCACTACATAGGTTTCAAACAAGTCGGCGGCCATCCCTGCGCAGTCGCCTACGTTGTCACCTACGTTGTCGGCAATAACAGCAGGGTTACGTGGATCATCTTCCGGGATTCCGGCTTCCACTTTCCCTACCAGATCCGCGCCGACATCAGCACCTTTGGTAAAAATTCCGCCGCCTAAACGGGCGAAAATTGAAATCAGCGAAGCACCAAATGCAAGACCGATCATCGGCTTGAGCAAGTCGTGTTGTGAATGGATTGTGCCTGCCGGTGCATAGGCAATTAACGCCCAATAAAATAAGCTGACACCCAGCAAGCCTAAACCCACTACCAGCATACCGGTGATTGCACCGCCTTTAAATGCTACATCGAGCGCCGGATTAATGCCCAAGGTCGCGGCTTGCGCAGTACGCACGTTGGCACGCACCGACACATTCATACCAATGAAACCGCATGCGCCGGATAGAACCGCACCGATTAAAAAACCAATAGCGGTTGGCATACCCAAACCAGGCACGGCAAAAATTATTGCAAACAAAATAACGCCAACGATCGCAATGGTGCGATATTGGCGTGCTAAATACGCTGCTGCTCCTTGTTGTATCGCGGCTGCAATTTCCTGCATACGCGCATTACCTGCATCTTGTTTAAGAATCCACGAACGTGAGATCAAACCATATAAAACTGCAATCAATCCACAGCCAATCACAAACCACAAGCTTGTTACCATTGTAAATCTCCTTTTTATTTCGGACTTACATAAGTCCTGTTGTTATAAAAAAACGACGATTTCCCAACCAGCAAACACATGCAATTTCTAACTAATAACTGATCCAACCACAACAAAAAATGGACAAAAAAAAGCGGACATTGAAGTCCGCTTTTTTTTATTCTTCCAATGCTTTAAATGCCTGATCTCGAATTGCTTCTACTGCGCCAACACCGGCAATTTTGCGATATTTAGGGGCGCCAGGGCGACCGGATTGTGCCCATTCGCCATAGTAGCCAAGCAATACTTCTGTTTGCTCATGGTAAACAGATAAACGTTTAGTGACGGTTGCTTCTTTATCGTCGTCACGCTGAATTAACTCTTCGCCGGTAACATCGTCACGGCCTTCCACCTTAGGCGGATTGAATTTAACGTGGTAAGTGCGACCCGATACCAAGTGCACCCGACGGCCACTCATGCGCTCAACAATGGCGCTATCCGGCACATCAATTTCCAACACATAATCAATCACTACGCCGGCATCTTTCATCGCATCGGCTTGCGGTGTTGTGCGCGGAAAACCGTCAAATAAATAACCGTTGGCGCAATCAGCTTCTTTCAAACGATCTTTAACCAAACCGATAATAATGTCATCAGATACCAAACCGCCTGCATCCATTACTTTTTTAGCCGCTAAGCCCATCTCAGTACCCGCTTTAACCGCAGCACGCAACATATCGCCAGTGGAAATTTGTGGAATATTGTATTTTTCTTTGATGAACGTGGCTTGCGTGCCCTTCCCTGCTCCAGGTGCTCCTAACAAAATAAGACGCATATTTTCTTTCCTAACTGAGTTTTAAATTTGGTGAATATTCTTGGTATATTTAGATAAATTCTGTTGTCTCATGATATTTTTCTAATTTTAGCATCACATCATTGCACAAAACTTGCCCAAAAATATCTTATATAAATTATTTAATTAATGCCGTGTTGTAGATAATGCTGCTGCACGCGCAGCAAATCTTCCGGCGTATCCACGCCCCCAAGCGGCATAGTTGGGGTAACGTACACCGCAATCGGATAACCATTCCACAGCACGCGCAGTTGTTCTAACACTTCACATTGCTCTAACGGCGCTACTTCTAATGTTGAATATTTTTGCAAAAAAGCTTGGGTGTAAGCATATAAACCAATGTGCCGAAACACCCGATAATCTAGCGGCATAACTTCTTTGCTTGCTGCAAATGCATCGCGATTCCAAGGAATCGTGGCGCGTGAAAAATATAAGGCGCGGCCTAATTTGTCCAACACCACTTTAACGACATTCGGATTAAATGCTTCTTCTGCGCTGGTAATTGGATGCGCTGCCGTCGACATTTGCACGCCATTGTTAATCTGTGCGGCGGTTGCGGTAATTAAAGCTGGTTCAATTAACGGCTCATCGCCCTGCACATTGACAATAACGGCGTCGTCCGGCAAACCCAGCATTTTAGCGACTTCGGCAATCCGGTCAGTACCCGATTGATGGTCAGTTCGGGTTAAATAAGCGGTAATACCGTATTGTTGGCAAGCTTCAACAATGCTCACGTCGTCACACGCCACCACTACTAATTCAGCGCCAGACAACTTGGCACGTTCGGCTACCCGCACGATCATCGGCTTGCCAGCCAAGTCAGCTAACGGCTTATTCGGTAAGCGCGTGGAAGCTAAACGGGCGGGAATAATGACATAAAAGTTATTACGTCCATTGAAGGTAGTGGTATTTAAAACAGTCATGGTTATTCGCTTTGCGTGTTAGGCATATCCGCTTTCGGCGAATTAAAATCACGCGCCTGATCAACCCACATTACCGGAATATCGTCACGGACTGGGTAGGCCAAGCGATCGCCTTTACAAATCAATTCTTGCGCGGCCTTGTCGTACACCAATGGACCTTTGCACAAAGGGCACACCAAAATATCAAGCAAACGAGAGTCCACGTTTTTCTCCACTTATCTTTAAATTAATTTTTGAAGTATTTTTACAACGACACTCGTCTCTATTTGCGCCTCGACGGCCACCACCCAAATACGCGGGTCATTCGCAATTTCCTTCAATTGCCGACATTTTACTGCATCCTTTTCAGTAATTAGGATCATGTCAGCAGTTAAATTTGCGAACGGATTAGGCGTATAGCTGAAGTGATCTGGCAATGGCAGTGATGAAAATCGCACGCCTTGCTGGCGCAACATGGTAAAAAATCGTTCCGGATTACCAATGCCAGCCGCAGCGATGATGTTCAAATTACCATCCAGCGAGCTCAAATCACGCGTCTGATTTGCATCCAGTAATTGTCTGGCACGGGTGCCTTTTAATTGCATTCTGACTGTGTCGGATGGCAACGTTGCACTAATCTGTTCACCTTCATTGAGATTCGCTACGGTGATATCACGTCGTCTGGTGATCGGCTCACGCAATGGGCCAGCAGGCAACAACCAGCCATTCCCTACCCCGCGTGAGTCAAACAACATAATCTCGATATCACGCGCTAAAGCCAAATGCTGCAAACCATCATCAGCAATAATCACATTTACCGTTGGAAAGGCCGCTAGCAATGCTCTCCCGGCATCAGCACGATTGCGCCCAACAACCACTGGGCAAGCACTGTGCTGGGCTAACAAAATAGGTTCATCGCCAACCTGGCTTGCTAAAGAATCTGGCAGCACTACACAAGGTGCATCATTCTTGCTGCCATAACCGCGAGAAATAACACCCGGCGTATAACCGGCATCTTTGAGCTGCTGCAACAACCACTGGGTAAATGGTGTTTTACCGGTGCCGCCAACAAAAATATTGCCGACCACAATTACCGGCACCGCTAATTTTTGTTGCTGCAACCAGCCCAAGCGGTACATGAGAACGCGCAACTTGAGCAATAAGCCAAACAGCTGCGCCACTGGCCAGGCCAAATAGGCCAGCCAGCCGCGTTGCATCCATGCATGCATGATTGCACTGGCAAACCGGTTTTCCGTCATTACAGTGGGCTAAAGCGAAGGTTGAAACCAGGCCGATTATTTCTCATGACTTTGCGCAGCAAAAGTAATTTTGGACAAGCCAGCCAAACGCGCTGCTTCCAAAATATCGATCACCGATTGATGGCTGGCAGAACCGTCAGCATTAATGACAACAATAGGCTCTGTCTGACCAGTGCCTACTGCAAGTTCACTAGCTGCTTTTTTTAGATTTTCAGCCAAATCAGCCACATCAATTTTGGAGATCGGTTTTTGATTAATTTTGTAATTGCCACGACTATCGACGCCAATCTGGATTTCATTGGGACGTTGTTGCGCTACATTCGCATCCGCCGTTGGCAAATTAATTTGCAACTCGGTAAAGCGGCTGTAGGTTGTGGTTACCATCAGAAAAATCAAAATCACCAAGAGCACATCAATAAATGGGATCAGGTTGATTTCTGGTTCTGCGCGGCGTTTGCTACCTTTACGGAAGTTCATTTTTTAGTGTTCCGTTATTTATTATTTGCGATTGCTGTGGACGATATCAACAAACTTAACCGCTTGCTGTTCCATGTCAATAACAAAACCGTCTACCAGAGCCATGAAGTGACGATAAAAGAAAAAGGTCGGCATCGCGATCAAAATACCAAACGCGGTATTGTACAAGGCGACTGAAATCCCATGAGCAAGTTGAGCCGGATTAGCACCTGTGGCATTTTGCGCACCGAAAATCTCAATCATCCCAACTACAGTCCCAAACAAACCCATTAAGGTCGCTAAGGAAGCAATCGTTCCCAAGGTTGTTAGGAAGCGTTCTAATTCGTGTGCTGCAGCGCGTCCGGCTTCTTCAATGGCTTCTTTCATGACTTCACGCGGCGCATCTACATTACGCAAGCCAGCGGCCAAAACACGACCCAATGGTGAGTTTTGTTCCAATTTTTCGACGACATCTTTGCTCACTTTACCGTTGTGGTAGACGCGCACTACTTCGTCTAACAAGGTACGCGGCAAAATGCGTTGAGAACGCAATGACAAAGAGCGCTCAATAATTAATGCCAAGGCAATAATAGAAGCTATCAATAAAAAATAAATTGGCCAGCCGGCCGATTGTAATATCGCAAACAATGCAAACTCCCTGTTAGTAACGAAGGTGAATTCGTTCTTTATCATTATTTAAAAACACAAGTCCGCAATGTATCTTGTTGCGCGTTACTCAGCAAGTACCTCAGCAACGCTGATTTCAATTAAGTTGGATGGCACATCAAAATTTAATGCCATTTAATTATTGAATCAATATAAGTTCTGCACAGATTATGTGGATAAGTCTGTGCGAATCGCCAGTAATTGAATGCAACACCATGATTTATAAGGTAATAGGCGTTCTGCTTATTTATAGAGCTTGAGCATTTTATTATCCAATAGTTGATGAAAAATATTTTTGCTAAAGTTCTGCACACCATATGTGGGTAACTTTGTGCGCAAGCCATGACAATCCAGCTTAAGCGATTGATTTGATGTGCATTTTCTCCCCTGCTCACAAACTGAGCAGTCAGGCTTTTTTAAGAAATAGTTTTGCACACAATCTGTTGATAACTTTGTGCGTAAGCCCTGCACATAAACTTAAGCGATTGATTTTAATATGATTATTGGCCCCGCTTAGTATTGCAGCAGTCACTTTTCTATTTGCATCAAATACACAATTCCTTTCGTTAAAATAATAAATTTGAACTTCCAAACACACGAATTGTGGGTAAGTTTGTGCGCAAGCATGCTGATTACCAGCTAAGCCATTGATTTAAATAGAATTAATATTTTATGGAAATTATTTTCAGCAAAGTTCTGCACATCGCATGTGGATAACTTTGTGCGCAAACCATTGCTATCAGTACTAAGCCATTGATTAAATTAGAATTTATCGATCTGCTTAAAAAATAAGCACACACTATTTCCGGTGAATAGTTTTGCACACAATCTGTTGATAACTTTGTGCGTAAGCCACTCATATAAACTTAAGTGATTGATTTTAATGTGATTATTACTTGCGCTTAGAATTACAGCAGACTATTTTTATAAGTACTAAAGGTATAATCCGTTTCAATAAGCATTTAAGTACGGCAAGGAGAGCACAACGCAGCTGGGACGCTAGCGTAAGCCCGATAATAAATTTGAACTTCAATGCACATAAATTGTGGGTAAGATTGTGCGCAAGCATACTATTTAATATCTAAACCATTGATTTAAAAACGTTTTCCTTCTCTGCTTAATAATTAAGCAAACACTCATAACTAAGCACCATGCAGACTGATTCCATTTTTGCTCCTCAAGTAGTCACCGTTAGTGAATTAAATCAAACCGTAGCGCGCTTATTAGAGCGCAGCATTCCGCTGTGCTGGATTTCGGGTGAAGTATCCAACTTTACCCGCGCCACATCGGGGCACTGGTACTTCACGCTCAAAGATGCGCATGCGCAAGTCAGATCGGTGATGTTTAAAAGTCGGGCTATGGGAGCCGATTTTATTCCACGCGAAGGCGAAAAAGTGGAGGTGCGAGCCACTGTTACGCTGTATGCGCCGCGCGGTGATTATCAACTGAGCGTAGAAGGAATTCGACGCGCCGGCATGGGTAATTTATATGAAGCGTTTCTGCAACTAAAACAGAAACTCAGTAATGCCGGTTTATTTGACGCAGATCGTAAGCAAGCACTACCGTCCTTCCCCACTTGCATCGGCATCGTCACCAGCCCGCAGGCGGCAGCTCTCAGAGATATTTTAATTACGCTACAACGCCGCGCTCCGCACGTGCGTGTGATTATTTACCCAACGCCAGTGCAAGGGAGTGGCTCCGCGGTAAAAATTACCCAAGCAATTGAACTGGCCGTTGCCAGACGTGAGTGTGATGTTTTAATTGTGGCCCGTGGCGGCGGCAGTATTGAAGACTTATGGTCATTTAACGATGAACAAGTCGCCTACGCGATTGCCCAATGCCCGATTCCTGTTATTGCCGGGATAGGACATGAAACCGACTTTACTATCGCCGATTTTGTTGCCGACTTACGCGCTCCAACGCCTACTGCAGCAGCAGAAATAGCGGTGTCGGCGCGGTCTGATTTAATGCAACAATTAGAAAATTCAACAGCCAAGTTGCGTCGTGCATTGCGCCGCCAGCTTGATGAAAATAACCAAACACTGGATAACTTTTCACGTCGGCTAATTAGCCCAATTGCGTACATTCGTAGCGAACGTTTAAAGCTTTCAGGTATGCAACGACAAGTCCGGCATGCGTTTGAAACATCAAAAAGAGAATCTTTTTTTCAATTTGACCGTTTGAAACAAAAACTCATTAAACAAGCGCCCAACCTCGCCAATAAAAAAAATCAGCTGCAACAATTGACGCAACAATTACAACATAGCGCCCATCAACAACTGACATTGCGACAACAAGGTGTGCACAATCTCAATCTGCAACTGGAATTACTAAATCCGCAACGCACCTTGGAACGTGGTTACGCGATTATTCTGGATAAGCAAGGCAAAATTATCCGCAAACCTAAACAATTTCAAGCCAATAGCAATATCACTGTAAAACTTGCTGAGGGAGAAGTTGATTTGGGGATTACTAGCGTTCAGCAGAATTTAAGCTAAGCTGAGCAAAGTTGGGTTAAGTTGCTGCTGCAAACAAAACATAACCCTATTACAATACGGGGCGGTTGATTTGAAACACCGACTACGACTGTCTCAACTCGTTAATAACTAAGGAAACCAAATGGAACACACACTCCCAGCCTTGCCTTATGCCATGGACGCTTTGGCTCCACATATTTCTAAAGAAACACTGGAATACCATTACGGTAAACATCATCAAACTTATGTCACCAATTTGAATAATTTAATCAAAGGTACTGAGTTTGAAAATTCCACGCTGGAAGAAATCGTTAAAAAATCGTCTGCCGGTATTTTTAACAATTCAGCTCAAATCTGGAACCACACTTTCTACTGGAACGGTTTAAAACCAAACGGCGGCGGTGTTCCTACTGGCGCATTGGCTGCTGCAATCGATGCTAAATGGGGTTCATTTGATGCGTTCAAAGACGCATTTACTAAATCATGCATCGGCAATTTTGGTTCAAGCTGGACTTGGCTGGTTAAAAAAGCTGACGGTACATTAGACATCGTCAACACATCTAACGCAGCAACACCATTAACTACAACTGACAAACCATTAGTTACTTGTGATTTATGGGAACACGCTTACTACATCGACTACCGCAATGCACGTCCAAAATACCTGGAAGCATTCTGGAGTTTGGTAAACTGGGATTTTGCTGCAGCTAATTTGGGCTAAGCACTGATTCAGTTTCACCCATAAAAAAAGCCCTTGAATTGAATTTCAAGGGCTTTTTTACTGAGTGCCACTAAAACTAATGGTGCTCGCTTGAACCGCCAAGTAGTTGTTTTTTCAATGCGCTATCAACAGGATTTTCGCCTAACCAAATGCGTAAAATCGCGTTAAAAAATGCCATGTCAGGGAATGTCTCACCGACTTTTCTACCATTGATGAACATGTTAGTCCCCACATTCGGCACCCATTCCATAGCGATCATATCGCCTTTTTTCAATTCTGGAACAGTAGAAAATAATTGACCGAACTGAATAAATTGCGTGGTCAATTTTGCTCTTTCCGCTTTTTCAGTATTTTTCTGAACTCCGGCCATAAATGCCTGACCTAATGTGTCACTGCTGACATCACGCAGCATGGTCAAATTAATTTGCTTAGGTCCCGGAACGGAAATAATACCTTCAACCGTATTTTGAGTTTCAGTTAAATACAACGCCGCCACATACACTTTAAAAATGACTTTATAGCGAATTCCAGCACCGTTTAATTTCAGCTTGGTGTTGGAGGCTTGTATGGTGTCATCAATTTTAGCTCCTGCGATATCGATCGCCTGAGCCGTACTAGCCAGAGCAAAGGCTAAACAAAACAACAATTCTTTTATAGGTAATTTCATGTCTCATCCAATATTTTTATATGATAAATTTGTTTGAAAACTCTCAAACTTCAGGAAGTTTATAATACAAATTGATCGTTTTTAAAAATGGCGCGATACATATATATATATCGCGCCATTTTGTTTATTACTTACTTAAAAAACTCTTTACTTTTTCCATCCAAGATTTACTCTGAGGACTATGTTTTGAGCCACCTTCAGAGGTTAAGAGCTCAAAATCTCGTAATAAATCTTTTTGTTTATCCGTTAATTTAACGGGTGTTTCAATCACAACATGACAGAACAAATCACCAGGGAAACCAGAGCGAACGCCTTTTATGCCTTTGCTACGCAAACGGAAGGTTTTTCCTGTTTGAGTTCCTTCTGGAATAGTAAAGCTAGCTTTACCACTTAACGTTGGTACTTCAATCTCGCCACCCAAAGTCGCTTTTGCAAACGAAATCGGCATCTCGCAATGCAAATCATCGCCTTCACGCTGGAATACTGCATGTGGTTTAGTGTGAATTTCCACATACAAATCACCCGGCGGCCCGCCATTCATACCAGGCTCACCATTGCCGGAAGAACGGATACGCATGCCGTCATCAATTCCTGATGGGATTTTAACTTCAAGAGTTTTATTCCGTTTAATACGTCCAACACCTAAGCAACTGGTGCATGGTTCTGGAATAATTTTTCCCATGCCGTGGCATTTCGGACAGGTTTGCTGAATGCTAAACAAGCCCTGCTGCATCCGCACCTGACCATGCCCGCCGCAAGTGGTACATGTAATTGGTGAAGTACCCGGTTTTGCGCCGGTACCGTGACACGGATCACACTCGTCCCAGGAAGGAACACGGATAGTCGTGTCAAACCCGTTTGCGGCTTGTTCTAAACTAATTTCCAGGTTGTAGCGTAAATCGGCACCGCGATACACTTGTGGGCCAGCGCTACGACCACCGCCGCCACGTCCACCGCCGAAAATATCGCCGAAAATATCACCGAAAGCATCCGCAAAGCCACCAGGACCGCCGCCTCCACCGCCGCCGCCCATATTCGGATCAACACCTGCATGACCATAACGATCATAGGCTTCCCGTTTTTTAGGGTCAGACAACATTTCGTAAGCTTCTTTAGCTTCTTTAAACTTCTCTTCAGATTGCTTACTATCCGGATTACGGTCCGGATGGTGTTTCATTGCCATCTTACGATACGATTTTTTAATCTCGTCTTCGGAGGCATTTTTCGCAACACCTAATATTTCATAAAAATCACGCTTCGCCATCTCTTTTGGCACCTTCTTAATGAATTCGGACTAATTTACCACCGCTATCAACACTAGCAGCGTTTCAAGTAAAGCCCTGAATTTTATACGAAAAAGCCGAGCAGGTTAGTCGTCAACAACGACACTCCTATCTCGGCGAGTTTTAGCGAGTGGTGACACTCGCCAAACTAATATTACTTATCTTTTACTTCTTTAAACTCAGCATCCATCACATCATCTTCATGATGTTTGGCTTCTGATGCACCCGCTGCGCCGGCACCGGCATCACCAGCAGCGCCAGCCGCTTGCGATGCTTGCATATCCGCATACATTTTTTCGCCGAGTTTTTGAGAAGCAGTCGACAACGCAGCAATTTTTGCGTCGATAGAAACTTTATCACCGCTCTTCAACGAATCTTCCAACTCTTTAATTGATGCATCGATTTTCTCTTTTTCACCGGCTTCCAATTTATCGCCATGTTCAGTCAACGCCTTGCGAGTTGAGTGTACTAAAGCGTCACCTTGGTTACGTGACTCGGCCAATTCCTTGACCTTTTTATCTTCTTCCGCATTCAACTCAGCGTCTTTCACCATTTTTTGAATTTCTTCTTCAGTCAAACCGGAGTTTGCCTTAATGGTGATTTTGTTTTCTTTACCAGTTGCTTTGTCTTTCGCGCCTACGTGCAAAATACCGTTTGCATCGATGTCAAAAGTCACTTCAATTTGCGGTGTACCACGTGCTGATGGTGGGATACCTTCCAGATTGAATTCGCCCAAACCTTTGTTACCAGCAGCGATCTCACGTTCACCTTGGAACACTTTGATGGTTACCGCAGGTTGATTGTCATCCGCAGTTGAAAACACTTGGCTGAACTTGGTTGGAATTGTGGTGTTCTTTTGAATCATTTTGGTCATCACGCCGCCTAGGGTTTCAATACCCAATGACAATGGCGTTACGTCCAACAACAACAGATCTTTACGGTCGCCCGACAATACGGAACCTTGAATTGCAGCACCGGCTGCAACTGCTTCATCCGGATTCACGTCTTTACGTGGTTCTTTGCCGAAGAAATCTTTAACGATTTCTTGTACTTTAGGCATACGTGTCATACCGCCGACCAAAATGATGTCGTCGATGTCAGTCGTTTTAACGCCAGCGTCACGAATCGCGATACGGCAAGGTTCGATAGTTTTGCTGATCAGTTCTTCAACCAATGATTCCAACTTAGCGCGAGTCATTTTCAAATTCAAATGTACTGGTGCGCCATTGGCCATTGCAATATACGGCTCGTTAATTTCTGTTTGCTGGGTGCTCGACAATTCAATCTTGGCGCGTTCTGCAGATGCTTTAATACGTTGCAGAGCGATGGCGTCTTTTGACAGATCCAGGCCGTTAATTTTTTTGAATTCTTCGATGATGTAATCAATAATGCGTTGATCAAAATCTTCACCGCCCAGGAATGTATCGCCGTTAGTGGACAATACTTCAAATTGCATTTCGCCATCTACGTCAGCGATTTCAATGATGGACACGTCGAAAGTACCGCCGCCCAAATCGTACACAGCGATTTTACGATCACCGCGTTCAGCTTTATCCAAACCAAATGCCAATGCAGCTGCAGTTGGTTCATTGATGATACGTTTTACTTCCAAGCCAGCGATACGGCCAGCGTCTTTAGTTGCCTGACGTTGTGCATCGTTAAAGTAAGCTGGAACAGTAATAACCGCTTCAGTTACTTCTTCACCGAGGTAATCTTCGGCAGTTTTTTTCATTTTGCGCAACACTTCAGCAGAAATTTGCGGAGGTGCCATTTTTTTGTCACGAACGCTAACCCATGCATCGCCGTTTTCAGCTTTAACGATAGCGTATGGCATTAAGCCGATGTCTTTTTGCACTTCTTTTTCATCGTACTTACGACCGATTAAACGCTTAACTGCGTATAACGTATTTTTTGGATTGGTTACTGCCTGGCGTTTGGCTGATGCGCCAACCAGGATTTCGCCGTCTTCTTGATAAGCAATGATAGACGGCGTAGTACGCGCGCCTTCTGCGTTTTCGATTACTTTTGGAATGCCGTTTTCAACAACGGACACACATGAATTGGTTGTTCCCAAATCAATACCGATAATTCTACCCATGATAATTTCCTTTTATTTTCTGTAATTTGTAAATCAATATTCTTGAATGAATGCTATATATGGCGAAAAAAGCTGTTTTCAAGCGTTTTTAAGACTTTTTTCGCTTTTTTTCACACTTTATTGAACTTTTTATACTGTGCTATTTAGCTTGTGCTACCGTCACCAGCGCCGGACGCAATAAGCGGTCTGCAATGGTGTAACCTTTTTGCAATACTTCAACTACTGTATTCGCGTCTTGCTCAGAAGGAACCATCGAAACGGCTTGATGCTTAGCCGGATCCAATTTTTCACCCGGAACTGGGTTAATTTCTAACAAACGATTTTTTTCAAAGGCATTTGCCAATTGACGCAAGGTCACTTCAGTACCTTCTCTTAACGCTTCAACTGAAACAGTTTCAATCTTGAGCGCCATTTCCAAACTGTCTTTGACCGGGATCAAGGATTCAGCAAAACTTTCCACGGCAAATTTATGTGCTTTGCTGATGTCATCCTGCGCACGGCGACGGATATTTTCACCATCGGCTTTGGCGCGTAAGAAAGCATCTTGCAATTCAGCCAATTTAGCTTCAGTTTGCAGTAACTTTTCTTCAAAATCGGAATCAACTGCCACCATTACTGGCTCTGCATCGCCTTGCACTGGATTAACTGTTTCATTTTGCTTAGCTTCTTGTTGCGTATCTTGTTTCACTTGGTCTTGCATTCCTTACCTCCAAAAATAAATCATATTCAAAATAATGTTACGGAAGTGGGGTTATCCATTGGCATTTCAAGGGCAAAATGGCTTTTTTGGTGATTTATTGCCTAAAAACTTCGAGTTTTGAGCTGTAAACGGTGTTTTTTCGCCTATTTTCACAATTCAAAACTTAAAATAAACAGCAACAATAGCGATAACACCACGTCCATGTATTTATGAGCAACAAACTTTGTTCAAATGCATTAACGTGCTTGTTTTCAGAAAATCCTTCCAATTTTACCCTTCTACCCTACCCGACCCGATAACTATTTACGGTTGCCAATCAAGCACTCATCCGCTCTTGCATAAAGCCGACGAAGGCTGACGTTTTCAGCGCCAGCCAATCACGTGCCGGATATACGGCGTAAATCGGTGCGCCCGCTGGTAACGGCCAATTTTCCAGTACTTCAACCAATTCACCATTTGCTAACTCCTCTGCCACGATTTTGCGCGGGATCAACAAAATACCGGCACCGCAACAGGCCGCTGTCACCAGCGCGCCACCATCGTTTATTTGAATCGCGCCGCCCACTTTTACCTTAAATGGTTCCGGCTGACCGGAAAACGTCCATTCATCATAGACGCGACCTTCGTTGGCATACACCAGGCAAGCATGTTCAGTAAGTTGCGCGGGAGTTTGGGGCGTGCCCGACTGCGCTAAATAGGCTGGTGAGGCAACCAGCATGCGCGGATTCTCAGCTAGTTTGCGCGCTACCAATGTGGAATCAGGCAAATGCGATACACGGATTGCCACATCAATCTGCTCCTTAATCAAATCCACAAGATGGTCTTCCAGCTGAAGCGCCACTTTCACCTGCGGATACAAGCGAGTAAATTCGGCAATAAGCGGCACCACTTGGCGGCGACCGGCCATAGAGCAAGAAACGCGCAGCAAGCCGCGCACCTGTTGCTGAAATTGGTCAGTAATTAAATCTATATTATTTAAGGAGTGTTCAATTTTTCTGGCTTCGGCCAGCACCATTTCGCCTATTTCGGTTAAGGCCAGACGCCGGGTTGAGCGCTGGATCAGCCGCGCGCCCAGATCGTCTTCCAGCTTGGCAAGCTGGCGCGAAACCACCGATTTACCGCAGCCCAGCAGCGTAGCCGCACCGCTTATGCTGCCAGCCTGAACTATGCTGACGAAGATCGCCAAATGTTGTGGGTTAATCATGCATGCTTTCTTCTTTAAGAGATTACAACAGGCTATTGTCCTGATTTAGTCAACAATGTAATGCCAGATTGGTGACTTATCAAGCAATCTCTTCGCTCCTATACTTCGTTTTGTCCTAACCACTTATTGGAGTATCCAAATGAACCAAAATCATCAATTCAAACTCACCAGCCGCCCTGTTGGCGCCGTTAAACGTAGCGACTTTAGCTATACGCAAGAACCGGTGCGTGATCCGGCTGACGGCGAAGTGGTGATTAAGAATTTGTATATTTCTCTCGACCCAGCCATGCGCGGCTGGATGAATGAGAGCAAAAATTCATATATACCGCCGGTAGCAATCGGCGAAGTCATGCGTGCCTTGGCAGTGGGCCGCGTGGTTGCTTCAAAAAATCCCCAGTTCACCGTTGGCGACCATGTCGGCGGAATGTTAGGAATGCAAGAATATGCTTACTCCAACGGTCAGGGTTTAAATAAGGTTGATCCACGCATGGCGCCGTTGCCGGTGTTTTTGGGTACTCTGGGAATGCCGGGGCTCACCGCCTACTTTGGTTTGCTAGACGTTGGTAAGCCTAAAGAAGGTGAAACCGTTGTTGTGTCCGGTGCAGCTGGCGCTGTGGGTGCAGTTGTTGGTCAGATCGCTAAAATCAAAGGCTGCCGGGTAATTGGGATTGCTGGTGGCGCAGAAAAATGCCGTTATCTGGTGGAAGAGTTGGGCTTTGATGCAGCCATTGATTATAAGAAGGAAGACGTCAAGGCTGCTCTGCACCAGCATTGCCCACAAGGGATAGACGTGTATTTTGATAACGTCGGCGGTGAAATTTTGGATGCGGTGTTAACGCGTTTGGCACGCAATGCGCGTATCGTGATTTGTGGTGCGATTTCGCAGTACAACAACACTACGGCAGTTCAAGGCCCGGCCAATTATTTGTCGCTCATCGTTGCTCGCGCTAGTATGCAAGGCATTATGGTCGCCGATTATTATCCACGTGCGATGGAAGCACTCAGCGCAATGGGTGGCTGGTTAGCTAGCGGAAAACTGAAATCACGGGAAGATATTGTGGATGGTCTGGAGACATTTCCTGATACGTTCCTGAAATTATTTTCGGGTGAAAATAATGGCAAGCTGGTGTTGAAGGTTGCTGAAGCTTAAGGTTTAATTTTGTTCGCGAAAAACGGGAAAGATGTCGATTAATAGTTTCGCAGTTTCGTTTTTCGCGGCATGAAGGCATTCTTTTTTCACTCGGCCTCCCGCTATTTCGCCCTGCTTTTTGACGTTATTTTAATTTCCATCTCCTTGCCGCAACATCGCGACTCGCACACCAACACAGTAAATCTCTTTATTGTTAGCCTTCCTTTCCAATCTCAAACCATGTTTTCTCGGAACAAAAAGATTGACGATATACCATCCACTATGATCCACTTCAATATTCTATCTGTAAGCCAACATTTCCCAACATAAGTTCCCAACCATTGCCAACACAAAGGTTTTCACATGCGCATAAAATTGTTGCTTAGCTGCTCGCTGTTAGCCAGCACCAGCCATTACGCTCTGGCCGATATGACGGCCCCGATTACTGACGTTATCTTGTTTCCCGGCAGTGCCACCATCGTGCGCACGGTTGCCGTTACTGCTGGCAATACACAAGTAGTCATTCCGGGATTACCAGCCCGCTTTGATGCGCAGACACTGCACGCCGAAGCCGCAGCGGGGATACGCATCGGTGAAATCACTACCAAAGATATTGCCAGAACCGAAGCACGCAGCAAGACTGAAGCCGATATGGAAGCGCAGATTCAGGCGCTGGAAGATCAAACCGCTATGCTGGATGCAGATGCAAAATCAGCCGATATCGTTAAAACTTATCTGGAGCGTTTAGGCGGCGACAGCACCGGTGCAGATAAACAATCACGCAGCCCGATTGATGCAAAAACGCTGGCCGGACTGATCGACACTATCGGTCGTGGCGCCAATGATGCACTGTCAAAAATGCAGCGCATCATCGTACAAAAGCGTGAAATTGAGAAAAAAATAGCCGCATTAAAACGTGATCTGGCAAGGCAGCACACCAATGACAATGATGCACGCACAGTCAGCATTAACGTTAATGCTGATCGAGCCGGTTTAGTTAAGTTGTCCTACCAGATCAACAACGCCGGATGGAAGCCGGCCTACCGCGCCAGCCTCGATTCGGTAGCGTCTAAAGTAGAGCTGGAACGCCTCGCGACCATCTCGCAAAAAACGGGGGAAGACTGGAGCAATATTAAACTGACGCTGTCCACCAACCAGCCTCGCTTGTCACCGGTAGGGCCTGATCCTAAGCCTTGGTTACTGTCTTACTACGCACCAGCACCACCGCCAGTATCATCACCGGCACCAGCCAATTACTCAGCCCAAAAAATAATGGTAACAGGCTCGCGTATTAGCAGAGCAGATATGGAAGAGAACTACGAACCGCCCACATTCGAAACCCAATCCACTTTCAGCACCCAGTTTGAAGTTCCAACTCGCGTGAACCTTCAGTCCGATGGCCGCGAAGTTTCGGTCACCTTAGCCAAGCAAACATTAGCGGTGAAACAGATGTTACGCATTACACCGAGGCTCGACAGAGCCGCGATTGTGATGGCAGTGGCGGAACAACCACAAGGTGTTTGGCCGCAGGGCACGATGCAATTAATTCGCGACGGTAATTATGTCGGCGCGAGTGCTTGGAACCCGCAAGCGAACGAAAATCTCTCACTTTCTTATGGCCGTGACGATCTGGTCAAAGTCGAAGTCAATCCCGTTAAAACCAACTCCGCCAGCACGGGAATTTTTGATAAAAAATCGGAACGTAAATTGGCCGATGTATTCAGCATTACCAACACCCACAAAACCGCGATTGAGATTGAGGTCTTGGAGTCTTCTCCGGTCAGCACCTCGGACGAAATCAAGGTTCAGGCACTGTTTGATCCAAAACCGAGTAATGACGCATGGGAGCAGCGCCGTGGCGTAGTTGCCTGGAAAAAAACCGTGCAGCCCAACGCTACGGCTAAATTCAGTGTCGATTACACGATTGAATATCCTAAAGAAGGATCGGTTGGCGGACTACGCTAATTGGCGCTGACTGTGTCTTTTGTAGGGGCATCCCTTGTGGGTGCCCTCGTTGATCAACCACGGGTACCCACAAGGGGCACCCCTACGCCATCCTACTTATGCACATCAAAAAGCCCGGACTTGTACTGCTGTGCTGCACCTTCGCAATTTTCCTGCTGAGCTGCGCTAATCCACAACACATCAGCAGCACACCTGAAACACCTGTAGCTTCATCCAACATTACCAGTACCTATACCAAACTGACGCAAACCGGCGGCACATTATTCCGCTTAAATCCGGCGGCATCAACGGTGCGCATTTATGCATTTCGCGGCGGTCTGGCCGGAAAACTCGGGCACAACCACGTTCTCTCAGCACCGCAATTTACCGGCTTTTTTTATGCTCCCGCCAGCGGACTGGCGCAGTCTCAATTTGATCTGGAGTTTCGCCTTGATCAGTTGCAACTGGATAATCCAGAACAGCGCGCCGCATTAGGACCCGCCTTTGCATCGGTACTTGATGAGGACGCCATCGCCAGCACGCGCAGCCATATGCTGGGTGACAGCAATTTGCAAGCCGATAAATATCCTTTGCTGCGCATACACTCACTGCAAATTACTGGTGAAGCGCCTAAATTCGCGGCAAAAATCCAAATTGAATTACATGGTCAGTTACGCGAAATGTGGGTGCCACTCTCCGTTCAAGGCTTGCCTGAAAAATTGCTGGTGACTGGAGCGCTAGTGGTGAAGCAAACCGATTTCGGTATCACTCCGTATTCGGCCCTAGGTGGTTTGCTGGCGGTGCAGGATGAACTACTGATTGAATTTCAATTGTGTTCTGCAAACAGATAGCGGCAACCGTTTTTATAACAGGTCGCCGCCCTCGTTACACCCTAAAACAATCTATCAAATTAGCTAAGCGCCTATTTCCCACCAAGGTAAATAACGCCTTCTTTCATGACGAAGAGCGGATGCTGAGTAGTTGAAATATCCGATAACGGATTACCGGCAACCGCAACGATATCGGCATATTTTCCTGCCTGTAGCGTACCAGTCTGGTCAGCGATACCGAGCAAATCAGCACCGTTTGCAGTGCCAGCCATTAATGACTGCGCTGGAGTAAAACTGTTTTTAGTCATTAATACGAATTCCAAAGCATTTTGGCCATGTGGCCCGACCGCTGCATCCGTACCCATTGCAATTGGCACGCCAAGCTTTACTGCATGTTGAAACATTGTTTGCATTTGTGCAGAAGCCACGCGCGCTTTCTCTGCAATCGCCGGTGGGAATTTGTCCAATTTGTTGCCGATCGAATTACCAGCAGACAAAGTCGGCACTAAATACACATGTTTCTTCTTCATTTCGAGCAAGGTATCGTCTTCCAGGAAAGTCCCATGTTCGATCGAATCAACACCAGCGGCAATCGCCATTTTTGCCGCCTTGTCACCGTGGCAGTGAGCAGCCACTTTACGTTTCCAGGCATGTGCTTCAGATACGATGGCGTTCATCTCCTCTTGCGTTAATTCTGGAATATCGACCGGATCAGATAGCGACAGCACCCCGCCTGACGGCATGAATTTGATGACATCCGCACCAAATTTAATCTGGTAACGCACAGCGGCCCGGCATTCATCCGCGCCATTACACACGCCTTGTATTGGGCCAGCAGCGGCAATCCGCTGAGTAGGAACCGGGTCTTGATCAGCATGACCGCCCGTTGAGCCGATGGCATAGTTAGCGACCAGCATGCGAGGCCCCGGTATGATTCCCGCTTTAATCGCGTTTCTCAAGCCAAGCGATATGTAGTCGGTAGACCCAACATCCCGCACCGTTGTGACACCCGCCTCCAGAGTAATCTTGGCATAGTGCGCGCCGTACAAGGCCTGCTCGGCCGGGAAACGCATCATGCCGTTGAACCAATCCCCATACCAGTTATCGCTCATTTCACCAGAAAAATGAACATGCGCATCGATAAAACCGGGCAACAACGTGGCGTCGCCAAGATCAATCACTTGCGCGCCATCGGGCAATTTTGTTGAGCTAGTGCCTACCGTTTGAATTTTATTGCCGGAGATGACAATCACACCGTTATCCACCAATTTGCCGCTAACGGAATCAAACAAATGCGCCGCCTTGAGCACAATAATGTGCGGAGCAGGCGCTTGCTCTGCTGCCAACGTAGTGTGAGATAACACGATGCTCATTGCACCAGTCAGCAGGTAGGATATTGATAGCTTCATTGTTCACGTCCTTTTTTAGTTCGGATGGGATACAGCACTGAAAAATCGATTTTATGTTCTATTCTTGCAATTAAGCAATGCTGATATGTTCAACAAAACGACAAAACAACAATAAATCAAGCTCAAAACGAGTCCGCAAAAAATCTGAGCCTTCATCAGCTCTCATCCGCAATTCCCCTCATTTACACACTGCGCACTATCCTAAGTAACCATACAGAGCTAAACTACGGGCTATTTTATTGATCATTATTCCAAATAAACAACATGACAACTTCCACGCCCATCTCTAAATCCATTTTTAAAGCCTACGACATCCGTGGCATTGTTGGCAAAACGCTGGATACCAATGTCGCATACCAACTAGGGCAAGCATTCGGTAGTGCCGTTTTAGCTAAAAATGAACGAACAGTTGTAATTGGACGCGACGGCCGTTTGTCTGGACCAGAATTAAGCGCAGCGTTAGCACAAGGCTTGCAGGCAGCGGGCGTGGATGTCATCGACTTGGGCGTAGTCGCCACACCAATGGTGTATTTTGGTACGCATATTTTAGATGCGCAATCTGGCATTATGGTTACGGGCAGCCACAACCCACCGGACTACAATGGCTTCAAAATGGTATTGGCTGGCGAAGCAATTTACGGTGACACGATTCAAGCGCTTTACCACACCATCGTCGCGCAAGATTTTGCTAACGGTGCGGGACAATACCAGCAGCACAACATCCGCGCCGCCTATCTGGAACGCATCATTTCCGACATCAAATTAGCTCGCCCGATGAAGATTGCTGTTGACTGTGGCAATGGCGTAGCTGGCGCATTTGCCGGTGATTTATATCGCGGTCTGAACTGTCAGGTTGATGAATTATTTTGCGAAGTTGATGGTAACTTCCCGAATCATCATCCAGACCCGGCCCACCCTGAAAATCTGCAAGATTTAATTGCCCACGTTAAAAACAGCGATGCAGAACTTGGTCTGGCCTTTGACGGCGATGGCGACCGTTTAGGCGTGGTGACGAAAGACGGCAGCATTATTTACCCTGACCGACAACTCATGCTGTTCGCGGAAGATGTATTAACCCGCAACCCCGGCGCACAAATTTTGTACGACGTTAAATGCACCCGCCACATTGCGGCTTGGCTCAAAGCACGCGGCGGTAGCCCATTGATGTGGAAAACCGGACATTCCCTGGTTAAAGCAAAAATGCGCGAAACCGGCGCGCCGTTAGGCGGCGAAATGAGCGGCCATATTTTCTTTAAAGACCGCTGGTATGGTTTTGATGACGGCTTGTATGCAGGTGCACGTTTGCTGGAATTATTGTCCCGCGTAGAAGATCCTTCCGCAGTCTTAAACTCCCTGCCACAATCCAGCTCGACACCAGAATTGCAACTGACATTAAACGAAGGTGAAAATTTCACCCTGATCGCTCAAATGCAGGCAGCAGAACAAGTACAAGCCCACTTTGCCGACGCGGAACAAATTATTAGCATTGATGGCTTACGCGTGGAATATGCCGACGGCTTTGGCCTGGCGCGTTCGTCCAACACTACGCCTGTAATTGTGATGCGTTTTGAAGCGGAAACGGCTGCAGCATTAGCGCTAATACAGGCTGCCTTTAAACGCGCTATTTTGGCAGTTAAACCTGATGCAAAATTGCCGTTTTAAGAAAACCCACACCACATGAAAGTTTTACTGATTCGGGTTTCTTCAATGGGCGATGTCTTACACAATATGCCGATTGTGGCTGACATCTTGCGGAATTTTCCACACGCTCAAATTGATTGGGTGGTGGAAGAAAATTTTGTAGAGCTAGTTAGGCTCAACCCTAACGTACACAAGATTATTCCATTTGCGTTAAGACGCTGGCGCAAAGGCTTGCTGTCCGCATCAGTACGCGCTGAAATGTCGGCATTCAAAAAAACGCTACGGTTAGAAACTTACGACGTCATTCTAGATACCCAAGGTCTGTTGAAAACCGGCGTGATTATGGGCCTGGCGCAAGGTGGCGCCAAAGTCGGCTTGGCAAATGGCACGGAAGGTTCTGGCTATGAAGCTGCATCGCGTATTTTTCATACACTAAGTGTCCCAGTAGGCATACATACCCACGCGGTTTTACGAGGCCGGATAGTGGCGGCGCATGCCTTGGGCTACATGGACAAAATTGAAAATGTAGCGCCTGATTTTGGTTTGTTGGCTCCGAATCCTGACTTGCAACCTGACTGGCTGCCGCAAAACGACTATGCGGTATTTTTTCATGGCACGGCAGGAGCCGCAAAAAAATGGCCAGCACATGACTGGATCACGCTGGGCAAACATCTCAATGCGCGTAATTACCCGATTCTGCTGGCATGGGGAAATCGCACTGAGCAACTCGAAGCAGAACAACTCGCATCGCATATTCCTAATGCGCAAGTGCTACCCAAACTAAGCATGATGGAAGCGATAATTTTAGCCCAGCGCGCCGCTATCGTAATTGGCGTGGATACAGGCTTAACCCACATTGCCGCCGCTTATTGCCGCCCGACCGTTGAAATTTACTCGGCATCCCCTCGCTGGAAAACCGAAGGAAATTGGTCGGACAAGATTATTAATTTGGGTGATAAAGGTGCGCCGCCTGGCGTGGCTGACGTGATTGCAGCAGTGGATAGCCTGATTTAATCTGTTATGCGATCAGTTCGCGTAAATTTTTACCCAAATCAGCAGAAAGCAATTGCGCTTCCTTAGCAATATTCACTTGCATTGCCATCCGCGACACGTCAAAAACATTCTGCGCAATCTGGTACGAGCCTCTTGCTTGCAGCCACTGCAGCACCAGCGCCAAGTGCCATATTGAGGCACTACCATCATGCACCGCTGCCGGAAAGGTGGCGGCATTTGTTACCATTAATTTGCGTATATTTTGCCTTGAAACACCGATTACTTCGGCAACATCCGTTATGCCCACAAAGTCCGGCCCGACCTCCAAAAGCTTGGCATCAGGAATGGCTAGTTTCACATCGGCCAGAGCACTCAGAATAGCCGCCTGTGCAGAATTGGCATTACGGGTGAAATCCAACGCAATCCGTCCCGGTATACCAAGGCCTACCAGAGCGTCATCACAACCAGCCGCACCAAGTTTTTCTAAAATAGCGTCTGCATCGGTGTTTGTATCAGGAAGTTTAAATTTGAGAGTGAAATCGTAGTCCATGTATTACTCCTTGAATGAATCATCCCGCGTGTTCTTGCCGGTACAGTTATCTACGACACGTTTAATTTGGCGCGCATGATTGCCGGGATTTTTGGGTGTACTCCATATACTGGAAATACAAAACTCACCGCAGCGGCAATCTTTATCGTTATACGGACAAACCATTTTTCCCCATGCGTGGCTGCCACCAATGCTAATTCTCCACCCATGAATTTCTGCGTACCGCAAAGCATCTTCAACTTCTTTTTTAGCGTGCCTGGTTCTTGACATACTTTCTCCATCGCCGAGTTTAATTGAGCCGAACAAGGTTGTCAATTGACAACCATATCAATCGGAAATTAGTATCATAGGAGTCAGTACATTAAACTTTGTTCAATAACACTCGGGAATTGATTGGCCGCTGTCCGTAATTAAAATACATCACTATCTATTCAAATTTTCCAATTCTATTTAGTGCCCTTCTTCACCAAAACCCCTCCGTTGTTTTACATTCAACCAAGCAATAATTTGATTGACTGGAAACAACTTAATAACGATAATCATTCTCATTCGCATTTTAATTAACGCGGCGTAGCAGCACGGCACAACAAAATAACCGCTATCTTGAGAAACTTAACCACAATGTTTACACGTCCTCACCGCAGCAATTCCTTAATCGCAAATACGCGCTTCAAGCAAACACCGCTAGCACGTTTATTAGCGTGCATTGGCGGCATTGCCAGCCTCGCCGTTTTAGTCACTCCTGAAGCAGCGTATTCCGCACCGCCACCGATTTCAATTGCTGCGGGTCCAAGTGACGGTAGTACGCCGCAATCATCAGGATTTTTTGGCTTTATGGATGGCATCGATCGAAGTAGTAATTTGCTGGGTGACATGTGGGGCTTGCGTACTGATTTAAGTAAATACGGCATGACGTTATCGGTACAGGAAACCAGCGAATCATTGGGCAATGTGACCGGCGGCACGCAAAAAGGATTTAATTACGACGGGCTAACGCAAGCGGTATTGCAATTAAATACCCAGCGCGCTTTTGGCCTGTATGGCGGTTTGTTGAATATCAGTGCCTTGCAAATTCACGGTCAGAATGTCAGTGCAAACAATTTGCAAACCCTGCAGACTGCTTCCGGCATTGAAGCGGATCGCGGCTTCCGGTTGTGGGAGATGTGGTATGACCAAAAGTTTTTAGATGAAGACCGGCTGGATGTAAAAATCGGGCAACAAAGCGTGGATCAGGAATTTATCGTCAGCAGCAACGCGTTGATGTTTGTGAATACCATGTTCGGCTGGCCGATGCTGCCATCGGCAGATATGCCGGGCGGCGGACCAGCGTATCCTTTATCGGCGTTAGGTGCGCGGATTAGCGCTCGTCCGGTGAATGGTTTAACGATACTTGCCGGAGTGTTTAACGGCAGCCCGGTGGGTAACAAACCGGGTGATCCTGAGCAGCAAAATCAACATGGCGTGAATTTTCCGCTTGGTAATGGCACCTTGTCGATGGTCGAGCTGCAATTTGCTTACCCGGCTTTAGGCAGCATGGTGCAAGCCGATGAAACGCCACCGCTCGGTTGGACTTATCGCGTAGGTGCTTGGTATAACAGCGAAATGTTTAACGATCAGCGCTTTGATCAAAACGGTTTATCGCTATCCAATCCAAACAGTAATCAAGTAGCAGCTCAACATCACGGCAATTTTTCCTACTATGCGGTGGCTGATCATTTAATTTGGCGCGATGCGACTGAATTAAACCGCACTGTTGCGCTGTTCGCCCGTGTTATGGCAACGCCGCTAACCGACCGCAATTTAGTTGACGGCAGTTTAAATGCTGGTATTGTGCTGCACTGTCCATTTGCCTACCGCACGGATGACACGCTGGGCTTTGGCGTCGGTTATGCACATGTAAGTAAGCAGGCATCGGCACTTGATCGCGATACAAACTATTACTCAAGCACGAATATGCCGGTGCGTAGCGGTGAAAAATTTGCTGAGCTGACTTATCAATACCAGGTTAAGCCTTGGTTGCAACTGCAACCGGATATTCAGTATGTGGTTAATCCAGGTGGTGGCGTAACTAACCCTGATAATCCGAACAATCCAAGCCAACGCATTAAGAATGAATTAGTACTTGGTCTACGCACCAATATTGCTTTTTAAATTAAAACTTACGAATATATGAAAAACTATTTTTCTTCCATACTGCCAGCGGTGCTGATTCTGGGTTCTGTCATGTTGACAGCCCATGCTGACGAGCCAAAGGGTTTTTTAGAAACGATACACAAACATAAAACTTTAGCGTCCACCACGACCGACAACGGCGACCTCAATCCCTACGCTGTCGTGGTTGCTCCGGTATCTTCTGGTGTGATTGAAAAAGACGATGTATTGGTGGATAACTTCAACAATATCTCGAATCTACAAGGCACTGGCACGACCATCGTTCGCTATCGCCCAAGTACTAAAGAAACCAAGCTGTTTGCCCAAGTACCGCAAAATTTAAAAGATTGTCCGGGCGGTGTAGGTTTAACTACTGCCATGACGATGCTGAAAAGCGGCTGGGTAATAGTTGGTAGCACACCTAGCACCGACGGCACAACCAAAACCAAAGGCGCAGGTTGCGTGCTGGTATTTAACTCCAACGGCCAACATGTAGCGACTTGGGCAGGGCCGACTATTAACGGTCCATGGGGCAATATGGCTACCGTTGATCGCGGCGACAGCGCAGTGTTATTTATCAGCATGGCCGGTTTTGGCTTGCAAGGTCCAGAAGTAGTTGATCCGGTATCGCATTACCCTGTAACGACTCACGAAGCGACTGTATTACGTCTTGAGTTGACTATTCCTGAAGGCAAACCACCGGTACTAGAAAGCCAAACCGTCATCGGCGACGGTTTCGCGCAACGCGCCGACCGCGATAATTTCTTGTTTGGCCCAACCGGATTAGCTTTAGGCCCAGACGATACGCTGTATATCACCAACGGATTGGTCAATGAAATTACCGCCATTCCAGACGCATCAACACGCACGACTAGCGCCAAAACCGGCCGCCTCATCACAAAAGAAGGTTTGCTCGGCTGGCCGCTCGCTATGGTAATGACACCCGCCGGACATTTGTTGGTCTGTAACGGCAAAAACGGTCAGGCAGTTGAAGTGAATCCAATTACTGGCAAACAAATTTATGCGCATTGGCTGGATTCTAATCAAGCGCAATCGCCACCTGGTAATGGCGACTTATTCGGACTGGCATTAACACCGGACGGCAAAGGAATTTACTACGTGGAGGATGATATGAATACCCTGGTTTTAGGTGCACCGTGAACAATTCAGATGATAAAAAGCATAACGCAACGCGGCGCAATTTTTTAACCCGCGCTGTTGTTGCAGCAGCTGCGGCGCCGTTGGCGTCGCAAGCATTTGCCAAGCCGGTAGAGTCCGCAACCTCGGCAACTCCAGCATCAACTTCAACAAGCGAACCGTTCTGGGGCAAGCATCAGGGCGGAATTGCTACGCCTATCCAGCGCAATACCTACTTTATGGCTTTTGATATGCTCACCACAGAGCGTACCGAGTTAATTGCCTTGCTCAAAGCATGGACAGAAGCCGCTGCAGAAATGGCTAGCGCACCAGCAAAAATTGATGCGCATCCAGACTTGGCACAAGCACCTGCCGACTCCGGCGCAACCATCGGCTTACCAAACTCACGCTTAACCATTACCTTCGGTTTTGGCCCTACCCTGTTTGAAAAAGACGGCGTAGATCGCTTCGGCATCGCCAAAAATCGCCCCGCTGCTTTAGCTGATTTACCGCGCTTTAACGGCGACCAATTAATTCCTGAACGCACCGGCGGCGACATCTCAATCCAAGCTTCGGCCGATGATGCGCAAGTCGTTGAATATGCGCTGCGTCGCATGGTCAGTCTGGCGTACGGCATAGCAAAAATACGCTGGGCGCAAAATGGCTTTACCGCCGGTTTTAAAGCAGGCGAAACACCGCGCAATCAAATGGGATTTAAAGACGGCACCATCAATGTCCCAACCAAAGACCCGGCACAAATGCATCAGTTTGTCTGGGCTGGCGACGAAGGCCCTGAATGGATGCGCGACGGCAGTTATATGGTAATACGCCCGATTCGCATCGCCTTAGAACATTGGGATCGTATGAAGTTGGGCTTTCAGGAAGAAACTGTTGGACGCCATAAATATTCCGGCGCACCGATCGGTAAACAGCATGAATTCGACAAGCTTGATTTAGACGCGACCGACAAAGACGGCAACCTGTTAATCGCCGAAAATTCGCACGCAAGATTAGCCGCTCCGGAAAGTAATGATGGCGCGCAAATTCTGCGTCGGGCATTCAACTACGACAACGGCGTAGCGCAAATTGCGGAACGCTGGCCGCCTTGGCATCAGGCTGTGACGTTTGATGCCGGTTTATTGTTCCAGTGTTACCAACGAGACCCAAGAACCGGCTTCACCAAGATGTTTGAAAAGATGGCCAAATTCGATATGCTCAATCAATTTACGACGCATATCGGCAGCGGTTTATTTGCCTGCCCACCGGGTGCAAAACCAGGTGAGTTTATTGGTCAGAAATTGTTTGCGTGATTTAATTCTGCGGGTACGACGATTTCATCGTGCGCCTGTGTTCCTGTAGCAAGCAAGTTAAATTAGCAAAAAACCACCCTCGGGTGGTTTTTTGCGTTTTGGGATGCAGTTCATTGGCACGACAATAAGGTTGCCCATGACGTTAAATGCCGAGGTAAATGCGATTATCAATTTGAAGGTAGTTTTTTTAATTCGCGTCGATAATTGGTTGTTTTTTCACGTAGTTTATAGGCAGTAAAGTTGCTATTTTTTAACTTTTAAATTACTGTCTTTTCCATTGGCGATGACGACGGTGCGTAGGTAAAGCGAGCGATTTCGTACTCAATACAATGAAATTAACCTAAGTTGTGGTTTTAAAACGAACTGAAAATTATCTGGATTTTGGGCAACGTCCCCTATCTACAAAGTAGCAAAACAGAATTGAAATTGGTTCTTAAAACTAAATAAAATCAGATGGAGATAAATAAAATGAAAAAATGGTTAAAACGAATATCGTTATCCCTATTGGCTTTATTAATGTTGCTTGTCGTTAGCGGCGCAGCGGTTGAACAATTTTATCGACATAAGTACAAAAATGAATTTCCACCTCTTGGAAAATTGATTGATATTGGTGGCCGTAAAATTCAAATAGATTGCCGTGGAACCGGGTCGCCGACAGTAGTTTTTGAATCTGGGATGGATAATTTAGGCTCATTGAGCTGGTCTACGGTACAGGAAGAAGTTAGTAAAACTACCCGTGCATGTAGCTATAGCCGTGCAGGAATTATGTGGAGTGATCCAAGCGATGGCGCTCAAAATAGTAAAAAAATTGCTGCGGATTTGAATGCAGTTTTAACAAAGGCCGGCGAAAAAGCGCCGTTTGTTTTGGTAGCACATTCACTCGGCGGCCCTTACGCAATTACTTACACCAAATATTACGGTAATCAAGTTGCCGGCTTGGTGCTGATTGACCCGACACCGCCAGATTACGAAGAACGCTGCAAACTCATTACGAAAGTAAATACATTTAAGCTCGGACTTGAACAAGATAAATGGCTAAATTATCTTACTTGGACCGGCGCATTTCGATTTTCAGATCCGGTTGATGTAAAAGATCCAGTTGTAACTCAGATGGAAACTGCTTATTTGCCAGTGTCGTTTGATGCTATATACAAAGAGGAGCTAGCGTTCACACAAACTACGGCTGAATCAGGAACGCTCCGCAATTTAGGAACTAGGCCGCTAATTGTGCTGACATCAATGAAGGCATATCCCGCTGCGGCATTAGACGAATTGGGAATCACGCAACAACAAGGGCTGCAAAAGAAGGCACTTTGGAAAAGTCTGCATGATGATGAGGCGGCGTGGTCGTCTGTTAGTGAACATAGACTTTTTGCAGATGCTGGCCACTATATCCACCATGACGAACCAAAAGCGGTGGTTTCTGCGATTCAATGGGTGGTTCAAAAAGTGCGTGGGAAAATTGTTGAGGCGTCTTTAGAAACACCTTCAACTACATCGGTTAAGGAATAACAAAAAATAAAATAGCCATCATCTGCACTAATGGTGGCTTCGTACTACAAAAACTGTCAGGTTGAATAATCTTTAATTAACTTGCGATTAAGAAATATTATTTATCTCTACGGACTGTCCGTTATCAGCAGGTTAAGAGTTGTTCTTACCGTATTGGTGACAGTTTTAACCGGCACTATTCAGACAGCCGCGTTCTGCGGCAGTGCTGTTTGGCCTTCGTAGCCGTAGATGATCAAAAACACATCCTCCCCATCTTCTGAAAAACTTCTTAAATAAGCTTTAATTAATATCTACCGATGTTCTATATTGAAATCGGAAGAAGTAAAGCCTAAAAGCCAAATCGTGGTGCCATGCCCGGATGAAATTAATTTCTGCTAATTAATCAGATTGCATTTCATGCAATACATAAATTTTTCAACAGCTAAATGACAACCGACTCTCCGATTGAAGAACCATGTTCCATACTGATCATCGACGATAGCCCTACGGCAGTTCGGATGCTGGCGGACATGTTAAAAGATTTGGGGCACATCACATTCGCAACAAATGGAGAGGCAGGGCTTAAGTTCGCGCAAGAAATTCAACCGCAACTCATTCTGCTGGATGTCGAGATGCCATCCATGAATGGCTATGAAGTCTGCCAACGACTCAAAGCGAATCCAACGACGAGCGAATCTGCAGTAATTTTTGTCACGTCAGATTCAACAATGGAAAGTGAAATTAAAGCACTCGAAATGGGTGCGGTAGATTTCATCACCAAACCATTAAATCAGCCAGTTGTCCGAGCTCGCGTCCGCACACAATTAAAACTTAGCCAACAGGCCGCAGCACTAAGTCGTTTGGTAAATCGTGATGAATTAACCGGGCTTTACAATCGCCGGTACTTCAACGAAGTTATTGAATCGGAATTTCAGCGGCTGCGGAGACAAGAACTTTCATTGGGATTGGCATTCATTGATATCGATCATTTCAAAAAATTCAATGATCGCTACGGTCACCAAGAAGGCGACAGATGCCTTCAAAAAGTCGCCTCTAGCTTGAATAATGCGACCTTGCGTTCCGGTGAACTTGTTGCACGCTATGGCGGTGAAGAATTTGTGGCTGTATTACCGCACATCTCAATTGATCAGGTGGCAATTTATGGAGAAAAGCTATGCAAGGCGATAAGCGATTGCGGCATCATCCATCAAGATTCCGAGTTTGGCATTGTCACGATCAGTGTCGGCGTTACAGCAGCAATACCAACTTCAACAATTTCGGTTCACCAGCTCATTAAAGAGACAGATAAAGCCTTATATGCCTCGAAGTCTACCGGGCGAAACCGCTGTACTACCTGGGCGCATTCAGAGTTGAATAATAACTCGACCTGACAGTTGAAAGTTGGAAGTTGGAAGTTGACCTCATTGCGACTACATACACCTTCTGGCGCTCAAATCACTTTATCCGTTATCCGTAAAAATCAGTAGCATTTTCTTTTAACGAAGCATAGAGCTTGTTCCAACATATGAAAAATTCTTTACGCGAACTGGGACGCCCGATTGTAATCTGCACATTGCTGATCTTCATCGCATTGATCAGCACAACACTTTTCATTGTCGGGCAAGTTGAGCGAGAGCGGACAATAAACGCCATGAAGTCACGAATGCTCGCCTCATCTGAGATCAGAAAAGCAAGGCTCACCGAGCATATCAACCAATTACGGCATGACGTACAATTTCTATCAAAGGTTCCTCCCGTGCAGGGCATGATCCGTTCGATCGGTCATGGCGGAGTGGATATTCAAGAAAATACGCCCCTGAGCCTTTGGCAAAAGCGTTTGCAAACCATATTTTTAGAGTTTATCAAAGCGAATCCTGAATTAACGAAGCTTCGCTTCATCGGCGTCGCCAACGACGGTATGGAGCTGGTGCGGATCGAACGCAAACAAGGCAAAATTTTTGTAGTGACTCAGGATCAATTGCAAGCCAAGGGGGACCGCTATTTCTTTATATCCGCGTCGAAGTTGAAGCTGAATCAAAGTTACCTTTCCGACATTGATCTCAATCGTGAGCGAGGGAAAATTGACGAACCCGTCGTGCGAACACTTCGCGCTGCAACACCGGTCTTTGCAGAGAATGGTGAAATTTTCGGTATCGTCATTCTGAATCGTAATGTGCAGTCTGATTTTGCTGAACTGGAAAGCAGCTCTACTGCTAATTTCAAAATTTACCTGACCAATAGCAGTGGAGACTACCTGGTCAACCCAGATCAACAACACACGTTCGGATTTGACTACGGAAATCAGTGGCGCTGGCAAAATGATTTTCATTTTGATTCGAGTGATCAACAACACCCATCTGGCCCGCAATCGTTTCTCACGTCCGACGGCAGTACCACACATGTAGTACAAACCCAAATTCCATTGGATGAAAATGACCCGAATCGTTTTCTCACACTGGCAGTTACCTTGCCGGATAAAACGATAGCGCAAGCGGTGATGAATGCGCAATTGAATTCCTTGTTTGTCATTTTAGGAGCCAGTCTGCTCGCGTCAGGCGCAATGTATTTTTACTGGTGGCAAAAACGGCATCTTGACAAGAAGCAATCAGAAATGGCGGCCATTGTGGAAAGTTCGCATGATGCAATTATCGGTAAAACCCTGGAAGGTGTTGTGACCAGCTGGAATACTGGTGCCGAAGAAATGTTTGGTTATTCGTCAAAAGAGGCTGTCCATAAACGTCTGGTCGATTTGATTGTGCCTGATGACCGTCGCGGCGAGGAGGTATTAATTCTGAGAAAATTGAGTAACGGAGAACGAATTACCGATTTTGACAGCATTCGGCACCGTAAGGACGGCACACTATTAGATGTTTCCGTCACGGTATCGCCCATACGCTCTTTGTCAGGAAAAGTGATCGGCGCAGCCAAAACGGTACGGGATATAAGTCAAAAAAAGAAGGACGAAGAAAGTATCCGGGAACTCAATCGAACGCTTGAAATTCAGGTAGTTGAGCGTACCGCCAAAATCCGCAGCTATTCTGCCTTGCAGCACGCTATTCTAAATAACGCTAGCTACGCCATGATTGCCACGGATACTAACGGCCTGATCACCGTATTTAACCCATCCGCAGAGCGGATGTTGGGGTACACGGCAGATGAAATAGTCGGCAAAAAAAATCCAGAGATTTTTCATGACATGGCCGAAGTTATCGAACGAGCCAACGCTTTTTCGGAAGAACTTGGTGAAGAGATTAAACCAGGTTTTAACGTATTCGTCGCCAAATCAATTCGCGGTTTACCGAATGAACATGAGTGGACCTATGTGCGCAAAGATGGCAGCCGGTTGTCGGTGCAACTTTCAGCGACAGCACTAAGGGACGACAACGGAAATATTATTGGCTATCTAGGTATCGTATCTGATCTGACAGAACGACAAATCGCGGAAAATGCCCTGCAGGCGCAATACCGCTTTCTCAATACCTTGGCCGACAATATCCCTGGCTTGGTGGCCTATTGGGATCGCGATCTGTGCTGTCGTTTCTCCAATCGAGTGTATTACGAATGGTTTGGCAAAACCAGCGAAGAGATGCGAGGAATTCATTTGCGTACGCTGCTAGGCGAAACGCTCTATGCTAAAAATGAACACCACATTAATGCGGCTTTCGCGGGGCAAGTACAACTATTTGAGCGGACGATGACTAAACCAGACGGAAGTCTGCTGTACACCTGGGCACACTATATCCCTGACATCGACAACGGCGCAGTACGCGGCCTGATCGTTCTGGTAAGCGATGTTACCGAGCTAAAAGTAGCACAATTAAATTTAGAAGAACTGAATAGCAGGTTGAAAATTCGCACTAATGATTTAGAGAGAACCGGACAGATTGCAGGCGCTGGCGCCTGGTCGGTTGATCTGATTGGAAAAAAAATAAACTGGTCCAGACAAACTGCGCTTATCCACGAAGTTCCGGACGGTTATGAACCAACGGTGGAGAAATCAATTCAGTTTTACACAAAAGAATCACAGCATGTCATTCAGTCCATATTGGATAAAGCGCTCAAAACACATCAGCCTTGGGATATTGAACTTCCCATTATCACGGCAAAGGGAAAACATCGATGGACCCGTTCCGTTGGTGAAGTTGAATTGAATAAAAACGGAGATCCAATTAAGTTGTTTGGCGCTATTCAAGATATTACGGAAAGACGCACAGCCTCGGAAGCACTAACAGCAGTCCGCGATCAGTTGTTAATGGCCGCCAAGGTTGCCGGACTGGGTATTTGGGGCTGGCAACTCTCTGACGATTCCCTGCTATGGAATGACCTGATGTTTGAGCTCTATGATCAACCAAAATCTCTCAACAGAAATGGTTTGAACTATGAACATTGGCGCTCGCGTGTTCACCAGGAGGATGTTGAAGCAACCGTAAAATGTTTAAACGACGCTGTTGAAGGCCACGGTATCTATGATCCGATTTTTCGCGTCGTTCATCTGGACGGCGAAGTGCGCTATCTCAAAGCCGCCGCCTATATTGAGCGCGACGATTCAGGAAAAGCGTTGCGGGTGACCGGGATCAATATGGACATCACCGACCAACTGCTGCTCGAATCGAGCCTGCGGCAGGCAAAGGATTCGGCTGATATTGCAAATCGCGCAAAATCAGAATTCCTTGCCAATATGAGTCATGAAATTCGAACACCGATGAATGCCATTCTCGGCATGCTACAACTTTTGCAGCAGACCGAATTAGATCGCCGCCAAGTCGACTATGTGTCCAAAACTGAATCTGCTGCCAAGGCGTTGCTGGGTATCTTGAACGATATTCTGGATTTTTCCAAAGTAGAAGCTGGCAAGATGGAATTGGATCCACATCCCTTCAGTATTGATAAATTGCTGCGCGATGTCGCCGTGATACTTTCCGCGAATGTGGGCAATAAAGACGTAGAGGTATTATTCGAAGTCGACCCAACCATTCCAAAATGGATAATTAGTGACGATCTACGCTTGCAGCAAATACTGATTAACCTGGCCGGAAACGCGATTAAATTTACCGAGCATGGCGAAATTGTGTTGTCGGTCAAGTTAGTGACAAGCGATGAGTCAGGTCTCACTATCGATTTTTCCGTGCGTGATACCGGGATCGGAATTTCACCGGAACAGTGCGAGCGAATATTTGAGGGTTTTTCGCAAGCTGAAGCATCAACCGCCAGACGCTTTGGCGGGTCCGGCCTGGGGCTGGCAATCTGTCAACGGCTGGTACGATTAATGGGTGGCACATTAGAAGTAAACAGCACGGTAAATGTCGGCAGCACTTTTCATTTCACAATGTGTTGCAAGCGTTCTGAACAAGTGGATGTACCAAGCGAAAAACGATTGGTCGTTGATACTAAAACTCTCCATTGTCTGGTTGTTGAAGACAATTCGTCTGCGCGACAAATTCTCGCAGAAATGTTGCGCTCATTCCGTTGGGAAGTTGACACGGCAGATAGTGGGCTAACCGCAATTGACATGGTTGAGAAGCGAAATAAGAAAAATCCTTACGATGTCATTTTTGTCGATTGGCGCATGCCGGGTATGGATGGCTGGGAGACTAGTAAGCACATCAGAGAAAAACTCTCCGGCCTCAGCGCTACGATTATTGTCATGGTCACGGCGCATAGCCGCGAGTTGATTGCACAACGTAAAACACAGATGCCATCACTTCTCGATGGCTTCCTTGTAAAACCGGTAACCGCGTCAATGCTGTATGACGCCGTTGCAGATAGTCGGGCAAACAACGGGCAAGTCGTCCCGGTAGAGTTGCGCCAACCTATTCAGCAACAACGCCTGGCTGGCGTGCGCATCTTGGTTGTTGAAGATAATGCGACCAATCAGCAGGTGGCGCGGGAGCTTCTCTCTAACGATGGTGCACTGGTGGTCGTTGTCGATGACGGCCAGGCTGGGATAGATGCGTTACGGTTTGCCGAACCGCGGTTTGACGTGGTGTTGATGGACGTGCAGATGCCCAATATGGATGGCTACACTGCAACCAAAATCATTCGAACCGAGTTAGGCGAGACCACATTACCAATTATCGCCATTACCGCCAACGCCATGTCCTCTGATCGCGATGCCGCTTTTGCGGCGGGTATGACTGACCATGTCGGCAAGCCATTCGACTTGTCGCAATTGATATCGGTGATTCTCAAACATATCAAGCATGACGCCACGATGCTTATTTTGCCGAATGAAGAACTTGAAGAGCATGAGTCTTTGTACTTGCAAGATTTTAATGCGGACTCGGCATTGATCCGGCTTGGAGGCAATAGTAAGACTTACCAAGCCGCACTCAAGGGCTTTATTCGCGAAGTTTCAGATTCAAAATTACACTATGAAGCGCTGAAAAAGAATCAACGTCGAGACGATATTAGAAGGATGTTCCACACGATTAAGGGGCTTGCCGCGACAGTTGGTGCAAATAGACTTTCTGCCATCGCAGAGTCTGAGGAAAATTATCTTAATGATCCGTCAAATACCGGACCACTGAAAGAGCTTGACTCATTTTGGCTTGTTGCTGACAGTGCCCTCGAAAACGCAAAACGCCATTTGATCGCCGCTGTGGATGTAGAGGTTACTACGAGCGTTTATGATCAAGTCGATTTATTGACGTTGCGCGAAGAGCTTGGGCGTCTTCAGGTGCAGTTGCAATCATCGGATTTCGACGCTGAACAAAAATACGACCAATTGCACAGGTCATGCGGGGCGATATTTCCTGTTGAATATAAAAAAATTGGCGAATGTATTGAGCTATTAAAGTTTGCAGATGCCGCTCTGATTTGCGCAGAATTGCTTAATGAAATTGACAGCCTTATTTCTTAGAAATTTGCATTATTAAGAAAACACACATTAGGCTCGCGGTTAAGCTCTACACGTTAAAAAGCTATTCCTTCACTAACGTCATCCCCGCCTGCGCGAGGATGGCGTTACACAGTTTATTCGCTTATCTGAACAGCATTAAACCGCCAGCCGGTTTTTAAAACTCCCTTTCAAACCTGCTCTTTCCACTTCAATAGCTTTATGAATATAGGCTTTCAAGAGGCTTTCCATCTCAACTATTTCCTGAAACAAGCATCAAAGTTGAAAGGTTAACTTGCAAGTTAAACTGCCTTTATATATTATATGAACTCGCAATTTACGGAAACTCCATGAATCATGTCGCAAAAAAACATTGAAACCGCTGCAATCGACTTTACCCAAGCTGTTGGGCTGTTGGTGCGCCGTCTGCGCGCAGTAGCCGCTACGCAGGGACTATCAATGACCGAGTCCGTTGTTATGGCTCGGCTGGAAAAAGAAGGGCCTGCAACCATTGCCGATTTGGCGCGCGCGGAAGGAATGAAGCCGCAATCGATGGGAACCACCGTCGCAGCACTTGAAGAAATGGACTTGATCGTGCGCAAGGCGCATCCAACCGACGGCCGCCAAATGCTTATAGAGTTGTCTGATAATGGCCTGGCCTTGCGGAAAAGCACCGGCGATGCGAAGCGTACATGGCTAACGCAAGCCATCGCCCAACTTGATGAAACAGAACGGGAAACGCTGTATCAGGCAAGCGATATCATCAGACGCTTGGTGGAAAAATGATGAGCAATACGACAAGCCTTAATGCGTCCGAAGGTATCAACCCGCAAGTGTGGAAAGTGGCCGCAGTTGTTATCGTAGGGCCCTTCATGACGCAGATGGATTCGACGGTCGTCAATGTGTCGTTGTCGGCCATCCGCATGGAACTGCATTCATCGATCGCGACGGCACAATGGATCATCGGCGGTTACTTGCTGGCGTTGGCGTTGATGCTGCCGCTCAGTGGTTGGCTGGTGGATCGCATAGGGGCGAAGCGGCTTTATTTGGGATGCTTTTCGGTATTCACATTAGCTTCGCTGTTGTGCGGATCAGCGCGAACCATGGAGGAGCTGATTGGTGCCCGATTGATTCAAGGTATCGCTGGCGGCTTACTCGCACCGATGACGCAAATGATGATTGCACGAGTGGCCGGCAAGCATATGGCACGTGTGCTGGGCTATCTGGTTGTGCCGATTATGATTGCACCTATTATTGGCCCGGTCTTGGCAGGGGCGATTTTGAAATATACGTCCTGGCCCTGGCTTTTTTACATCAATTTGCCGATTGGGGTATTGGGGCTGCTATTGGCGAGTCTTTTGCTTCCGTCCGACGAAACCTCAATCCAGAAGCGTCCTTTCGATCTCCTGGGTTTTCTGCTGATTTCTCCGGGACTTGCTTGCCTGCTGTATGGGCTCCAGCATGCATCGGATTCGGATGGCAAGTTAATTTTGCTGCTAGGTTCCGTGTTGACGATGGCGTTTATCTGGCATGCGAAGCGCAAAGGAAGTGCTGCACTGATTGATCTTGAACTCTTTCATAACCGTATTTTTTCGACGGCAGCCATGACCCAATTTTTATCCAACGGCATGTTTTACGCCCGGCAGTTTCTTATCCCTCTTTATCTGATCACGGGCTGCGCTCTGTCCCCAAGCAAAGCAGGTTCAATGATTGCGGCGATGGGGCTCGGGATGATGTGCTCATTTCCGTTGATGGGCTGGTTGACAGGAAGATTTGGCTGTCGTGCAGTGTCGACAGGCGGCGCTCTGTTGGCTCTGCTGGGTATGCTTCCTTTTGTGTGGATGATTCAGTACGAATTTTCATCCACGCTGACGGTCGTAAGCCTGTTCGTTGCCGGCGCCGGCCATGGCATGATCAATATTCCGTCCGTGTCGGCGGCGTATGCGTCCGTTTCGCGTGACAAGTTGGCTGTTGCGAACACGGCACTCAATATCGCCCAGCGATTGGGCGGACCGGTCGCAACGACGGTCTTAGCCATTGTCATGTCGTTAGCGGCTTCCATCTATCCGGCCTCAGGACCACACTCGTTCATGACTGCCTTTGTACTGGTGATCGCCCTGCATTTGCTTGCGCTGGTGTCGGCAAGTCGCCTTCCCATTTCGATGCACACTCCCAACTAAAAGAAATAGCCATGACCATCACAAAACTCGATGACACCTGCGCCTTGATCGTAATCGACTTGCAAAAAGGCATAGTCGGTTTACCGACCGCGCATCCCAGCAGTGAAATAGTTCAACGTTCATCCCAACTGGCGCGTGCTTTTCGTGCGCGAGCGCTTCCGGTAGTTTTAGTCAACGTAGCAGGCAGAGCGCCAGGACGCACCGATTCCGGGCCTCCAAAATTTGTGTTTCCAGACAATTGGACAGTGCTTGTTCCCGAACTGGAGCAGCAACCCAACGATCATCTCGTTACCAAGAATCGCATAGGTGCGTTTCTTGGCACGGATTTAGATGCTTATTTACGGCAGCGCGGCGTAACCCAAATCATCCTGACGGGCATATCGACCAGTAGCGGCGTGGAAGCGACGGCGCGCAGTGCATACGATCTGGGTTACAACGTGGTATTTGTGGCCGATGCGATGACGGATCTAGATCCTGACATGCATCGCCATAGCATCGAAAAGGTCTTCCCGAAACTGGGTGAAACGGGCAAAACAGATGACTTACTAATGCTTCTTAATTCGCATAAACTTTAACAATTTTTCTCGATCCAGCGCCTATTTTTCTTCTCTAAAAATGTCGGGACAGGTCGGTTTATTCTACAAACAGCAGGCCGACCCGGCCTGCATTCGAGGCAGCAGATGCAAAACTTAGTTTCAGGATTGGTTTCAGAATTAGTTTCAGAATTGACGAGACTGTACCTTCCGACTAGCAGCTTGTCGGCGGAAGCGCTGGCGCAACATTTGTTGGGTCACAAAACACTTGCCATCAACCTGGCGACAGAAGATGGATTGACCGGTGCAGTAGTCATCACCTTCGACAAAGTTGGTGATAGTGATGACGCGCAGCATTGGAGCCGGTTGTGTACGGTAGCAAACGCCTTGCAGTCTGAGTTCGGCTTCCCGGCGCCAGCGGTGAGTATTTCCGGCGCAAACGGCTACGGACTTTGGCTGTCATTCGAGGTACCTGTTCCAGTGGCGCAGGCGCAAAAATTTCTGGAGCTACTCAGTAAGGCGTACTTCCCGGACATGGAGCTTGGTGCAGTTAGTGCTCCAGTCGAGTTGCCACCTTGTTTGCATCAGAGCACCGGCAAGTGGGCCGCGTTTATCCATCCTGGCATGGGCGCTTCCTTCGCCGATGAGTCGGGGCTGGAGATGGCGCCACCGATTGCCGGGCAGCTCGCATTTCTGACGGGATTGCACAGCATCAGCGAGGTCCAATTCCTGTCTGCTCTGAAAGCGCTTCAACAATTGCATGGTGCAGCGGCTATGGACAAAATGGACAATATAGAGAAAATTCCGCCGTCGGCGCATGTTGCGACTTCAGATAATTTGCTTCTGAGGGATGCAACGCTCGAGGACATCGTCAACTTCCTGCATTCAAAAAATATCGAGCCGACATTCCGACATCTGATTCCCAGATAAAGGAAGGCTATCTAGATTTAAAAGTCAAAACATCTGGTTCGCGTTCACCTGCGCACCAGAACTATGTGGCTGGCAATGCTGGATGCGTTAAGGTCAGCTATCTAAACCATTTTTAACAAGAAAATAATTATCAAAAATAGATCACATATTTCGCGCGGCCATGCTAAAATTGTTGCAATTTAGCAATTATTGCACTGAGCGAAGTTTAGGCCTTTGCTGGATACGGAAAAATCGGGTGCTACCGGATATCTCAATTTGCTCAATCTATATTGCCGCCTCTTGTTGGTCATCAATATAAATCATGCGACGGTCAGTCTTGTAAAAGTCGCCCGAAACAGCAGTAGGTAAAGGGAGCAAACGAAATAATTGCTTATCGAAGGAGTGTTTTATGTTTCAAAAAATAATACAATCCACTCGTTTTAGCCGGAATATTATTAAATAGATCTGACCATGTCTTGTACTCAAAATTTTCAATTAAATCCATTGTAATAAGAGTAACGACAGAGTTAATTTTTTGTGTCCTTCAATAAAAATCACATATAGTTAATATCAGATAAAAAGCATAATTTAGGATCAGCTAACTGCCCCCGTAAGAACGGGCGTCTTGCAAAACTCTAAATGTAAAACCATAACAATTACAGTAATGATGAGGTAGAAAAATGAATACGACGTTAAAGCTACTCGTGGTCAGCATGGCACTCGGTTTTTCCGCAGCGAGCATGGCTGCCGATCCGATCAAAATTGGTGTTGCTGGTCCGTTTACCGGCGGTTCGGCACCGATGGGCATGTCGATGCGTGACGGTGTCAAGCTTGCTGTGGCAGAGATTAATGCCAAAGGCGGAGTGTTGGGACGCCAGTTGCAATTGGTCGAGCGTGATGACGAAGCGAAGAATGAGCGCGGCGTGCAAATCGCGCAAGAAATGATTAACAAGGAAAAAGTCGTCGCCACCGTCGGCTTTATCAACACTGGTGTGGCGCTGGCTGCGCAGCGCTTCTATCAAGAAGCAAAGATCCCGGTCATGGACAATGTGGCGACCGGTTCTATCGTCACCAAACAGTTTCCTGATCAGCCGGAGAACTATATTTTCCGCAATGCCGCCAGCGACACAATACAGTCGGCCATGATCGTGCAAGAAGCCGTTGATCGTCGCAAGTTCAAGAAAGTCGCGATACTTGCCGACTCGACCAACTACGGTCAACTGGGCCGTGAAGATCTGGAAAAAGCCCTCGACAAAAAAGGCTTGAAAGCGGTTGCTGTTGAAAAATACAATTTGAAAGACGTCGACATGACGGCCCAGTTACTCAAAGCCAAACAGGCTGGCGCCGAAGTGGTACTGACTTACGGTATTGGTCCCGAATTGGCGCAAATTGCCAACGGTATGGAAAAGCTGGGCTGGAAAGTGCCGCTGATCGGTAGCTGGACACTGTCAATGGCCAACTTCATCGACAATGCCGGCAAAAACGGCGATGGCACCCGCATGCCGCAGACTTTCATCGAAGATGGTACGACGCCTAAGCGCAAGGCATTCATTGATGCCTACGTCAAAACGTATCACCCACCCAACGGGCGTATGCCATCACCGGTGTCAGCAGCTCAAGGTTACGATTCGATCTACCTGCTAGTGGCCGCGATGAAACAGGCGGGCACGACCGACGGGCCTAAAGTACGCGCTGCGCTGGAAAACCTGAACGATAAAATCGACGGTGTCGTCACCACTTATTCCAAACCCTTCAGCAAGGATAATCACGAAGCGATCAATGCAGACTTGACGGTGTTTGGCGAAGTCAGGGATGGCAGAGTCGTGCTGGCAAAATAAGCTAAGCTGAGCTTGCTACCGGCCAGACTGAATGAATTAAGTCTGGCCTTTTCTTTACAGTAAGGCGATGAGCTGCTAAGTCAGCTTGCATTGCACTGGGGTTTAAATCATGGATATTTTCTTGCAGCTTGTACTGAGCGGCGTTGCACTCGGTATGATCTATGCCGTCATTGCGTTTGGTTACCAGCTGACCTTTGCCACGTCAGGCACGCTTAATTTTGGACAGGGCGAAGCGCTGATGCTCGGTGCGCTAGTCGGGCTTAGTCTGGTTGGCACCATTCATGGCGGCCCTTATCTGAGCTATGTGCTGATGATACCGGTGGTGATGGTATTCGGCGCCCTGCAAGGCATGTTGGTCGAGTGGATCGGGGTGCGTCCCGCGATTAAAATCAAATCTGAATTTGGCTGGATCATGTCGACTATCGCGTTAGCGATCATCTTCAAGAACGTGGCGGAGAATATCTGGGGCAAGGACGACCTGACTTTCCCGTCGCCGTTGAGCTCGGCACCTATTACCGTACTGGGGGCCAATGTGCAGCCTATGCAAATCGCTGTAGTCATCGGCGCGCTGGCGATCATGGCGGCAGTGGAGGTTTTCAACCGCAAATCGATCTACGGTAAGGCCGTGGTGGCAACTGCCAATGACCGCGATGCCGCCGCACTGATGGGTATTAACACCCGCATGGTTATCACCTTCTCCTATGCACTGTCGTCGGCCACGGCCGCTTTTGCTGGTGTACTGGTAGCACCGCTGACGCTGACCGGCGCCACCATGGGCGCGTCGCTGGGACTGAAGGCGTTTGCCGTGGCTATTATCGGCGGCCTGACTTCCGGCGTCGGTGCCATCGTGGGCGGCCTGATATTAGGTATAGCTGAAACCACGACCGGCTATTACATTTCTACCGGTTACAAAGAAGTACCGGGTCTGCTGTTGCTATTGCTGGTACTGGCGATCAAGCCATCCGGCCTGTTCGGCAAAGCTGCCATCAAGAAAGTCTAATCAATGAACAAAAAAATGCTGGCCCTCAGTGTGCTGGGCGTGGCAGCCTTAGCGCTGTTCCCGACACTGATACCCAATCCCTATTACATCCATCTGGCTGAAACCATTCTCATTTATGCCATTTTGCTGTTCGGACTCGATATCGTGGTCGGTTATACCGGTCAGGTTTCGCTCGGTCATGCCGGTCTGTTTGGCATAGGTTCTTATGCCACTGGTGTACTGGTATTCAAACTGGCCGCTCCATTTTGGATCGGAATACCGGCCAGTATCGCCGCTGCTGCGCTGTTCGGTGCCATTCTTGCGTTACCGGCGCTGCGCGTAACGGGCCCTTATCTGGCGATGGTGACGCTGGCCTTTGGTACCATCATCGAAATTTTAATCAATGAAATGGACTTCTTAACCAACGGGCCGATGGGTATCAAGATCGCCAAGCCGGTCATTTTCGGCGTCAAGCTGGGCGAAGTTGGTTATTACTATCTGGTTGCCGCATTGATGCTGCTTTCGCTAGTGGTGGTTCACCGCATACTCAAGTCTAATCTTGGGCGCGCTTTTGAAGCATTGCGCGACAGCCCAATTGCCTCCGATTGCATGGGCGTGTCGGTGTACCGCTATAAGGTCTATGCCTTTGTGATTAGTGCCGGTTTCGCTGGCTTGGCCGGCAGCCTGTATGCGTATTCGGAAGAATATATTTCACCCAATACTTACAACTTTGAACTGACCATCTTGTTCTTGCTGGCCGTGATCATGGGCGGGCGCAAGACGCGCTCGGGCGCCCTGCTGGGAGCGCTGATCGTCGTCATGCTGCCAAGTCTGCTGGCTGACATCGACCTGTTCCGTCAGATTGCCGTCACAGCAGCGGTGCTCGGTGTGGCGGGGGGTGCTTACATGCTAATCAAGAAGCGCAGCACTGTGCGCGGTGTGATCGTACCGCTGGTCGCGACCATCGGCATGGCTGGTTTTTCATACCATCTGGAAAACATCATCGATTGGCGTTTGACCATTTTCGGGTTGATGACCTTGTTTGTTGTCTATTACCTGCAAGATGGAATCGTGGGATTCCTGCATGGCCTGATCGGCAAAAGAGCCACGCAAGAACCGTTGGCGACAGCGAGTGCCACGGCGGCATCATTCGCACGCGCTCAAGGCGGCACCAATGGCGACACGCTACTGCGCGTTGACCAAGTACTTATGGCGTTTGGCGGGCTCAAGGCGTTAAACCAAGTCAGCCTGAACGTATTGCAAGGCTCAGTACATGGTCTGATCGGCCCCAATGGCTCAGGCAAGAGCACCATGATGAATATCTTGACTGGCATTTACCGACCAACGTCAGGCAAGGTCGAATTTGCCGGTGCGATGATTTCAGGGCGCACAACGTCCGAGATTGCGTTGGGCGGCGTAGCGCGCACCTTTCAAAACGTTGAGCTGTTTGGCGAAATGACGGCGACTGAAAACGTGCTAGTTGGTTTACACCATACCTTCAAGTCGAACATCCTCGACATCATGCTGCAAACGCCGCGCTACCGGCGCGAAGAGCGCGCTGCGCGTGCGCGTGCGGCCAGTATTCTCGAGTTCGTCGGTCTGGCTGATCTGGCTAGTGAGGAGGCGCGCAACCTCCCTTACGGCAAGCAGCGGCTGCTGGAAATCGGACGCGCGCTGGGGCTGAGCCCGCGCTTGCTACTGCTCGATGAACCAGCGGCAGGCCTGACAGCTCCCGACATCCGCGACCTGATCGCGATCATCCGCAAAATCCGCGAGTATGGCATTACCATCATATTGATTGAACATCATATGGACGTGGTCATGACGTTATCCGATGTCGTCACCGTGCTCGACTTTGGTCAGAAGATTGCAGAAGGAGCGCCTGCCGTTGTGCAGGGTGATCCGAAGGTGATTGAAGCTTATCTGGGCGGACTCAGCGATGCAGTGACCCCTTCGACCGCACATTAATCAGGACAAACTCAAGAAGAAATATGCTCACCATTTCCAATTTGTATGCCGGCTACGGCAAGGTCGAAGTTTTGCACGGTATCTCGCTCGATATTCCCAAGGGCCGGCTGGTCACGCTAATCGGCTCGAACGGCGCTGGCAAAACCACCACCATGCGCGCCATCTCCGGCATGCTCAAGCCCAGCAGCGGCAGCGTGCGTCTGAATGATCAGGACATTACAGGCTTTGACGCGCACCGAATTGCGCGCGCGGGCCTGGCCCATTCGCCTGAAGGACGGCGCGTATTTGCATCAATGACGGTGACGGACAATTTACTACTGGGTGCTTTTCCCCGTTACGTGGGAGCACGCCCGAAAGGCGATATCAAACTTGATCTGGAGAAGGCGCTTGAACTGTTTCCGCGCCTGAAAGAGCGCCGCAGCCAGCTGGCCGGCACCCTGTCCGGCGGCGAACAGCAAATGCTCGCCATGGCTCGCGCTGTCATGCTCAACCCCGATGTTATCTTGCTCGATGAGCCTTCCATGGGACTGGCGCCCATCTTGGTCGAAGAAGTATTTCGTATCATCACCAGACTTAAATCGGAAGGCGTGACGATGTTGCTGGTGGAGCAGTTCGCAGCAGCGGCACTGAACGTGGCCGATTATGGCTATGTACTGGAAAACGGCAGCATCTCAGTACATGGCCCGGCGGCCAGTCTGAAGACAGATCCTAAAGTGGTGGCGGCCTATCTTGGTGGGGCAGCCGCGCATAATTAGCAGCACTGATGAATCAACCTAACGGACGTTGATATTGGCAAAAGCCGCGCATTATGGATTCGCGAACCTCATTGTGCGCGCACTGATCAGTTCAATTACTGATCATTCAAGCCTTTTCCATTCAGAATTTGCGGCATGGATTTTTCAATCCTTGACTCCCGTGTTTTAGATTGTTTGGGTGCGGAAAAATGAAGAAGGTAGGCTCTTTGCCGCCCTGGCGTCAATGCTTCAAAAGCAGTTTTCAAGGCAGGGATTTGATCTAATTTATGTTGAAATTCTTCAGTCAGAATGAATTCATCGGTCTTTTTAAAACTCACTTTCAAACCGGCTTTTTCCACTTCAATGGCTTCATGAATATAGGCTTTCAAGATGGTTTTCATCTTAACTATTTCTTGCACATTGGTGAAGCGAATCTGGCGTCCCGCCTGCGTATTTTCTGTTTGTTGGATCAGAATGCCATTGGGATCTTTTAACAAGGCGCCTTTAAAAAATAACACTGCGCAGTATTCTTTAAATACATGAATTAAGACGACGTTACTTTCCTGAAAAGAGTAACAAGGAACGCCCCATTTCAATTCCTCGTTCAGCGGACAGTCAAGAACGATCATTCTCAACTTCTCTAACTCTTCCTGCCACGTTTTTGCTTTACTAAAATAACCATCAACTTTGGGGTTCATTGTTTTCATATTTTAATACTCCAAAATAAAGTGAACTGAAACATAAAAAATTAGAAATAGTTATGAAAGACTTTTTTAGACAGGAAGCGCCAGTCATTCAAACATCTTGAACAGCTCCTTATCTACACACTGCCGCCATTCCTAAATAACATTAAATTAAAAATCAAAGAATAGAAACTTTATTGCCTATAAATCCCAAACAAAAAAAACGCCCGAATTCGATGTGAATTCAGGCGTTTTTCAGTATTACATTAACTCTTAGATTAACGTTTAAACCGTGCTTCAGCCACACGGTCAGCGACTACACTAGTAGACAAACCTTCGTGCGCTGCGCGTTCAAACACTTCAGTTAAGGTTGCGCCGATTTCACGTACATGCGCTTCCACATCCGCTTCCGGCTTATTCAAATATTCGTAGCAAACTTTGATGATACCGCCCGCATTAATCACGAAATCAGGCACATACAACATACCTTTTTGACGCATCATGTCGCCCACATCGGCAGTCGCCAACTGGTTGTTAGCAGCACCGGCCACGATGCTGGCTTTAATGCGTGACAAGGTCAATGGGTTTAATGTTGCACCCAAAGCGCATGGCGCGTAAATGTCGGCGGCTACGTCGTAGATTGCATCAACAGATACCACTTCCGCGCCAAATTCAGCACGAGCGCGTTCTACTGCGGCAGTATCAATATCAGCAACAATCAACTTGGCACCGGCTGCGTGCAAACGGCGTGCATAGTCATAACCAACATGGCCCAAGCCTTGCACGGCAACGACTAAACCTTCCATGTTGTCACGTTTTAAATGGAATTTAACGGCGGCTTGCGCACCAACAAAACAACCTAAAGCGGTAAATGGAGAAGGATCGCCACTGTCGCCCAAGCCAGCTACAAATTTAGTTTTATTCGACACGTTAGCCATGTCGGCCGGGCTGGTTCCAATATCTTCCGCAGTAACATAACGGCCGCCCAAACGCTCTAAGGCTTCGCCTAAGGCTTCAAATAAAGCTGGGGTTTTGTCTGTTTTTGGATTACCGATAATGACGCTTTTACCGCCGCCAATTGGCAAGCCTGCGACTGCATTTTTGTATGTCATACCGCGCGACAGGCGCAGCACATCGTTGATCGCCGCAGCTTCGTTCATGTAACTCCACATCCGGCAGCCACCCATGGCAGGGCCTAAATTGGTGTTATGTACGGCGATAATTGCTTTTAAGCCTGATTTAGGCTCAGATACGAACACGACTTGTTCGTGATCGTCAAAATTGGGTTCGTTAAATACAAATGCAGTCATGTTATTGGCTCCGTGCGAGGTGATTTAACCAGTTCAGATAAGAAGTGGCGTGGCAAATCGCTGTGTTGTGGGGGTTAAAAGTTGCTTGAAAACTAAAAAATAAAGTAAGAAAGTAGGTTGTTTTTAGCGGGTTGTTGCTAAAAATACCGGCGCGCTCAATTGTGTCGAGCGCCGCGCGAGTATAAAGAGTTCATTGTGGAAATTCAAGTTTGGATGAATTTTTGACAAAAACTAAAACGCCTTTGCACATAAATTCAGGCTCGCCATTAACGTCATTCCCGCGTAGGCGGGAATCTTGGGGCACCAACAAATAGTGCAGGCACGAACCATTCCACTGGCAGACGATGAATTGTCTGTATTCCCAGCTCCACCACTGGATCTCCACCTGCGCGAGGATGACGTTATTGTTATTAGCAACAATCAGCTAGCAGTGATAGTACGTTGCACTTCAACGGTGATATGCGACAAACCTTTGTGCTGCTTTAACAGCGCATGGTAATAAGCCGGCTCACGTTTTGCCTGATTAGTCAGCACCGACACCACGGCACCGAAATGTCCCGGGCCTAAACGCCAGATATGCAGATCAACCAATTGATCGCCCGCTTCTTTCACCACCGCTTTTACTTTATTACCCATGGCGTCATTAGTATTCACGTCCAACAAAATCGCGCCGGTGTCTTTGATTAAGGTATATGACCAGCTAAAAATTACCAGCGCGCCGATAATACCGGCCAATGGATCCATCCACAGCCAGCCAAATGAACGTGCTAACAGCAAGCCGATAATCGCCAGCACCGACACTGCCGCATCGGCAATCACATGCACATACGCGGCACGCATATTATGGTCACGCGCATCGACTTCATTATGTTGATGATCGTGGTGGTCGTGTTCATGGTGATCGTGATGATCGTGATGATCGTGACCATGATGGCTGTGCCCGTGATGATGACCATGATCACCGCCACTTAACAACCAGGCGCTGACAATGTTGACAGCCAAACCGAGTACGGCAATCGGGATCGCTTCGGTAAAACTGATCGCCACAGGCGACATAAAACGGGAAATCGCTTCATAGCCGATCAGCAGCGCAATCATCGCCAGAATAATCGCGCTGGTGAAGCCCGCCAGGTCGCCCATTTTGCCGGTACCGAATACAAAGCGCGGGTTATTTACATGCTTGCGTGCATAGGAATACGCTAGTGCCGCAATCAGCATTGCCCCAGCATGAGTAGACATGTGCAGGCCGTCTGCCACCAATGCCAGCGAACCGAACAGGCTACCGCCAACAATTTCAGCAATCATCATCACACTGCAAAGTGCAATCACCGCCCAGGTTTTGCGCCCGTTGCTATCATGGCCTTCACCTAGAAAAACATGGTCATGGCCAGCACCAAACGGTGCCTCATAAAATTGATTCATTTGAATACACTCAACATATCGGGAAAATAGTTCCGCATTTTACACTTGATGCGCTTGAGCAATAGAGCTGCGATGAAAGTATTACGATTCACGGTCCTTGCTACCGGCTTTAATTTGTATCGTTTCATCGTCAAATTGCTGAGGATTTTTACCGGTAAAGCCGCGATAAAATTGTTTGATTTCTTGCATATCGTGTTCGATATCGCCGCTCGGATGAAACAGGTGTGCAACGCCGCCAACTTTATCTTTAAAATCCATAAAGCCCAGCAAAATCGGCACCTTGGCACCGAGTGCAATGTAATAAAAACCGGTCTTCCAATGGCTGACTTTATCGCGCGTACCTTCTGGCGGCACAATCACGGTGAGTCGTTCGGTGCGATTAAAGGCATCAATTGTGCCTTGCACTAAATTACCGGATTTTTCCCGGTCAACCGGAATCCCACCCAACCAGCGCATCACGGAACCCATTACTGGTGGAAATAAGCTGGACTTGCCCATCCAATAGACCCGCAAACGCAGCGCAAAGCACACCATTAAGGTAAAAGGGAAATCCCAATTGCTGGTATGTGGCGCAGCGATCAGTACATATTTGGCTTCATCCGGTGCCTTCCCATCGACCCGCCATCCAAGCAAACGCAGCATCAGTACAGAAATCCAACGCATTACAGTATTTACAACGGGAGTATCAAAAATCGTGTGATGCATAACAATACCGACCAGCCTTTAAAGAAGAAACTTAAGCTTAATAAGCTAAATAAGGCCTGCATTATAGGTAAACGTTACGCGTTTAGGAACTTTTGGGGGAAATTAAGGCGGAAATTATGACAAGACCATCACATAAAAATGGTGGGCACTGTGTTGAGCACCCACCGACTAGCTAAATTAACAGCTTACTTACCAGGTAATATTTTTTGCATTTGTTGCTGTTCAAACCATTGTCGAATCATATATTCTTCATACGGATAAAGCTTACGATCCCGCCCAATGATAGAGGCTGGTCTTGACATAAAACCGAGATCTTTCAGGTCAACCTTGGCTTCTTTAAGCACCTTATTTTGTGCATCCAATAATTTGTACTCAAACATAATTGCTGGCCGATAAATTGGCTTAACCACTCGCATTTCAACGCCGGAGCCACGCATACTCGGCCTCACTTCGCCAGCTAAATCCAAGTCAGTAACGGTGATTTGCCAGACTGTATTGTCGGGTAATTTTCGAGCTAATTCGGCAAATATGCTATCAAAATTCTTAAACAGGTCAGCTTCAAATTTACCTTTATCTTGATCGCCTGATTGAATATCCGTGTATTTTTCAGGCTCTTGCCATTTAACCGTTACTTCGCCAGCAAATGCTGTGCAACTGATAAAAATAGCGGCTACAACCAATAATAATTTATTCATTTTAAATACCTCTCTGAAGTGTTGATAGTCAACCTGAAAATATTAGCAGATTTTATGCAACGAGTTGTTTCGACAAGTTTCTATTTATGCACATTTACGCTGCAGGTCAATTTCCCCATTCATCGCTCAATTAAACAACTCATCCTACAAATTCCTCAGTTTGTCGCATACCGTTCAATGAAAAATTTGAATTAACTATACTGCGAATAGTCCCAAAATTCGACAACGCGTCAACACTTAATTTTTATACTTTTTACATTATTTAATTGCCGTGAGATATTATTTATATATACTCTCGGCAACTAAATTAACTAATAGGACTTCCGCAAAATTGTTCCAGCAAGATGCGCCGACGCCGACAGTACGAATAGTACGGCAAGGAGGTGCAACGCCGCTGGGGCAGTTTTGCGGAAGTCCCTCACAAAGCTTGGAGAAAACCATGTTGCCTTACTCTAGATCTACGTTGTTTGTATCGACCACTTTAGCTATCGCCGCATTCGCCTGCCTGAGTGGATGCAACAATGCTTCCTCCAAGTCGGATAAAGCGACTGTCGCTGACATTCTATTAATCGCCCCAGAAGATTTGACGACTATCCACACCAATGCCTTCGCTTCCGGCCCCTCCATTACCGGCTCAGTACAGCCTGAGAGAAAGGCCGATTTACGTGCCGAAATTTCTTCGGTCGTGTTGCAAGTATTAAAAGAAAACGGCGAGAAGGTTAAAAAAGGTGATTTGTTAGTGCGCTTAGATGACACATCAATACGCGACAGTTTAAATTCTGCACAAGAATCAGAGCGCGCAGCGACCCAGTCACTGGAACAGGCGCAGCGCCAATATGAGCGCCTTAAAACGCTACGTGGTTCAGGCATGGCATCTGCCCAACAGGTAGAAGATGCAGAAATTCGCCGCAACACCGGTCAAAGCGATTTATCCGCCGCCAACACGCGCACGGTACAAGCCCGCCAACAATTGCAGCGGACCGAAATTCGTGCCCCGTTTGACGGCATTATTAGCGAACGCAAAGTCTCCAACGGCGATACTGCGCAAATCGGTAAAGAGTTAGTCAAGGTCATCGACCCAACCAGCATGCGCTTTGAAGGCCTGGTTTCTGCCGACACGGTTAGTCAGGTAAAGATAGGCCAAGCGGTTAATTTTAGAATCAATGGCTATAACGGGCAAAATTTTAACGGCACCGTCAAGCGCGTTAATCCTGAAGCCAATCCGGTCACACGTCAGGTTGAAGTACTGGTCAGTTTTAGCGATAGCGCACAGCCACAAGTGTCCGGCCTGTATGCCGAAGGACAAATTGAGGCTGGCAGCATTGCGACGTTGATGATTCCTGAAATGTCGATAGTACGCAATGGCGACAAAACCACCGCTTGGACAGTCAAAGATAACGCCATCCACAAAACAATTATCGCTCTGGGTGCACGAGACCTGCGACGTGGTGACTATGTCGTGAAAAGCGGTTTAAGTGATGGCGATATTTTATTGCGCAATCCAAGTACCACGCTCAAAGACGGCCAGAAAGTAGATGCATCTAACAAGCCAGCAGCTAAACCTGCCGCGGCTACTACGTCAGCCACAGCCGTAGCCACTTCCGACTCAACAGGAAAATAAGCCATGTTCTTATCTGACTTTAGTATTAAGCGTCCGATTGCGACGATCGTCATCATCATCATGCTAATGTGCATGGGATTATTGGCTCTTAAAAAATTACGGGTAAATCAAAATCCCGACGTGCAATTCCCCTTGATCGTAGTCAGCGTCCCCTACCCAGGTGCGTCGCCGGATACGGTTGAGCATGAAGTGATTAACCGTATTGAAAAATCGCTACAAAGCATTACCGGTGTTGATCAGATGCGCTCCACTGCCAATGAAGGCAGCGCTACCTTTCTGATTTTTTTCAAGTTCGGTAAAAATATGGTCGAAGCAGGCGATGAAATCCGCAATGCAATTGGCAGCATACGCTACAAACTTCCGGCAGAAATTCGCGAACCCGTGCTGGAAAGAATAGACCCCGCAGCAGACCCGATTATGGAGATTGCGCTTTCCTCCACCGTACAGTCGCATGCTGAAATTTCTCGCCTAGCTGAAGACCAGTTAGCCGAAAAATTCAGGGCGATTGATGGCGTTGCGGTTGTCACCGTCAACGGTGCTTTGCGACGCGAACTGAGCGTGTTATTAAAAGCCGAAAAACTGCGTGAATACAATGTTTCGGTGAATGAAGTAGTCAATGCTTTGCGCAACCAAAATACCAATGCGCCGGTCGGCAAGGTACGCGGCACGTTAAGTGAACAAAGCATACGTCTGGTTGGTCGCATTGAAACCCCGGCTGAATTTGAACAAATTGTGGTCAAACATAATGGCGACCAGGTAGTACGCCTTGCACAAGTAGCGAGCATAGAAGATGGCTTTGCCGAAGTGAATAGCTACAGCGTACGTAATGCGCGTCCTAATGTGAACATTTCCGTGGTTCGCGCCAATAGCTCCAGCACTATTACTGTGGCGAATAAAGTTCGGGACCTGGTTGCTGAAATTAATAAAACCCTGCCGAATGGAACCGACCTGGTCGTGACCAATGATGGCGGAGAAAACGCTCAAAGCAGCTTAGATAATGTGATTGATTCACTGATGTTCGGCGCTGTTCTCACCATTTTTGTGGTGTACATATTTTTAAATTCGTGGCGCTCTACCTTGATTACGGCATTAAGTTTACCTACCTCCGTTATTGCCGCTTTCATTGCCGTCTGGGCCTGTGGCTTTACCTTAAACTTTATGACCTTGCTCGGCTTGTCATTAGCGATTGGAGTGTTAATTGATGATGCGATTGTGGTGCGCGAAAACATTGTACGGCACATGGAAATGGGTAAAGACCGACGCACGGCAGCGTCGGAAGGTACGCGCGAAATCGGTATGGCGGTTGCCTCCACCACGTTTTCGATCATTTCGGTATTTATCCCGGTCGCGTTCATGCAGGGTGAGGCTGGCGAATGGTTCAGACCATTTGCGCTCACGGTGGCTATTTCAGTATTAGTCAGCCTGTTTATTTCATTCACGTTAGATCCGATGTTATCTGCTTATTGGGGCGACCCGGTTGGTCAGCATTTGAAGCCAAAACGCGGCATCAGTTTATGGCTATCAAAATTTAATCATTGGTTTGATCATCAGGCAAATCGTTATGGCAGTGTTATCGCCTGGGCCTTGCATCACCGCCGTTCCATGGCAGTGATTGCCGGAGCTAGTTTAGTCGGGGCGATAGCGTTACAAGCCACATTGGGCGGCACCGATTTTTTACCAGCAACGGACGCCGGACAAATCGCAATTGATGTACGTACCCCATCCAGCTCCAGCATTGAATATAATCGTTTAAAAATTGAAAAAGCGGCTGAACTGGCACGCACAATATCAGAAACCGTGGCAACAAATAGCAATGTAAATGCGGCCGGTGGTCGGATATATGTCGACATCGGCAAAAGCACCAAACGCAAACGCTCAGCCAGCCAGATCGCGGTGGAACTGCGCGGCTTAATGAAGCGCTTAGTCGGCGCTGAATATGTGGTGCAAGATGATTTAAATAATGGCGGTAACAAGCCAGTGCAAATTAAATTTTTCGGTACCGATTCACGACGCTTAACAACAATCACCAACGATTTCATGGAGAAGTTACGCCATGTTCCCGGTGCGGTTGATGTGGGTTTGTCTGAGCAAGCACCTAAAGACGAATTGCAGATTGAACTGAATCGCGGTCTGGCAAATTCACTAGGCATTTCTGTGGCCGATGCAGCGCAATCTTTACGCGTGGCGTTTGCGGGTGTTGAAGTCGGTGACTGGGTTGATCCTACCGGTGAGTCACGCGATGTGGCGGTACGCTTACAGGCGGATGACCGACTGAACGCAGAAAATATTGAGCACTTGCCAATTGCTGTCAATGGTGGCAACTCGATGGTTCCGTTAGATCAGATTGCCACCATTAAAATGGGTAAAGGCCCATCCAAAATTGAACATAGCGATGGCAAACGGATGATTAATGTATCTGCCAACGCAGAAGGCCGCTCTGCCGGTGAAGTCACATCCGATGCATTAACCATAGCTAAGGCAATTGATTTCCCACCTGGTTTTGGTATTGAACTGGGCGGTGCTGCACGTAGTCAGCAAGAATTATTCAGCGAAATGTTTATTGCCTTAATCATGGGTATCGGTTTGATGTATTTGATTTTGGTGATTCAATTCGGTTCATTCACGGCACCATTAGCGGTCATGTTGTCGTTGCCATTAAGTTTAATCGGCGTAGTCATTGCGCTGTTACTGACTAAGGGCACGATTAATTTAATGAGTTTTATCGGCGTCATTATGCTGATGGGTCTGGTCGCTAAAAACGCTATTTTGTTATTAGATTGCGCTCGCAAACATGAGGCATTAGGGCATGACCGTGAAGAGTCGTTAATGTACGCAGGACGCATGCGCTTGCGCCCAATTTTAATGACCACTTTCGCGCTGATCGCGGGGATGATGCCGGTCGCTATCGGTATGGGTGAAGGTGGCGAGTTTTACCGGCCATTGGCTGTTGCCATCATCGGCGGCACCATTACTTCTACGATGCTGACCTTGCTGGTAGTTCCGACCTTTTACGACAGCATCGAAATCGCTCGTGACCGGATGTTTGCAAAAATGGCGGCACGTACAGAACGGATGAATGTGGTGGTGGCGTTCTTCCTAACTATGTTTGAAGCGTTCCTGACCTTGATCTTTGTACGCTGGATATTTAGACAGGTAATTAAGTTGTCGGGACTGTTGGGCGGACGTAAATCAATGGCTTCTTAACATCGACTATTCAGATTTAGTTGTGTAAGAAAAAGCACCTTGCCACTTGTTGGTAAGGTGCTTTTTTCTTATCTTTCAAAATCTCATCATTGATCTTCGGGCTGGCCTCCGATGATATCCAGCACATAACTCAGCGAGCCGATCAATTCCGATAACGAAATACCTGTTGCAACAGACAAAACTCTGGCGGGAGTTATTAAATTTGCATAAAGGATGTTTGCCTAATGAAAGCGGATGCTTTTTACGGCAAATGAAAAATGTGCTGATGTGAAAACAATGCGATATACTTCTGCGATATACCATATTTTTGGAGTTGAAAAATGACAATCAGCACTGTGTTTATTTCAAATCGCACCCAAGCAGTTCGCATACCTTTGGAATTAAGATTACCGAAAGAAGTCACCAAAGTAGAAGTCCGAGCCGTTGGTAATGAGCGCATTATTGCACCGGTCGGCGAGTCCTGGAATAGCTTTTTCCTGAACACCCCACCAGTCAGCGATGATTTTTTAGAAGAGCGTGCCACGCAGCATCAAGCAGATCGGGAGGCATTCTAATGCTGAAATATCTGCTTGATACCAACATAGTGATTTATGTGCTTAAACGCCGGCCACTTGAGCTTTTACAGGTATTTAATAATCACACAAATCATATGGCGATTTCGGCAATTACTTTAGGCGAACTATTGCATGGTGTAGAAAAAAGTAGCCAGCCAGTAGCCAATTTAAACGTTGTTGAAGACTTTTGTAGCCGGGTGACGGTATTGCCCTATGCAGCAAAAGCTGCACAACATTATGGAGCGATTCGTGCCGCGCTTGAAAAAATTGGTCAGCCAATTGGTGTCAATGATTTTCATATCGCAGCGCATGCACGTAGCGAAGGGTTAATTTTAGTTACAAATAACATCAAAGAATTCGTGAAAGTGCCAGCCTTGCAATTAGAAAACTGGCTAGCCGCGCCTGAAAAATAATGGCATAAATTAAGATTGAATGCCTTAAATTCGCAAAGCCACTACTGGCGACATCCGAATCGCCAGCAATGCATGGCGCAAAATACCAAAGAAGGCAACCACACAGGCGAGCGCCAATGCGCCAACCAAAGGCCAAACTCCCATCGGTGCGCGCTCAACAAATTCCGCCAAATATTTTTCGCTTGCAACAGCCGCAATCGGTAAGCCTATCAGCGCGCTAATCGCGACTAGTATTCCAAATTCACGTGCTAGCAAGCCTGCAATTGCTCCACCATTTGCCCCGTACAATTTACGTAAAACGATTTCACGGGTGCGGCGTTGCACGCTGTAAGCGGATAAAACATAAATACCAAAAGCGGCAATCGCAATTGCTAACACGCTGGCAGCGGCTAGTAATTTGGCCAGGCGTAAATCATCGGCGTAATTTTCAGCGACGACATCTTGTGCCCTGCGCATCACCATGTCATCAGTAGGGAATGAATGTGTCCAAATAGTAGCCACTGCTTTTTCCAAGCTGGCAAAATCGCCAGTACTGCGCACGGTCAGTACCGTCATACGGGAGGACAGCAAATACACCACAGCTTGCGCGGTTTCGCGATTGCTTTGATGTCGGATATCAGGCGCGATGCCGATGATTTGCTTGGTCATATCTCCGCCCCAGGAAACCATCTGCCCGATTGCGGCTTCGGGGGAAGCAAAACCCAACGCTTGCGCAGCCTGCCAATTAAGAATTACATGGTTATTTGCGGCTTGATCCAAGCGCGGATCGAACAGACGCCCAGCGCGCGGCTTGACGCCAACTACATCAAAAAAATTAGGGCTTATATCTTGACTGGAGAGGACTACTTCTTGACCCGTTTTGCTCTTCACGCTATTCGCGCTTTTATGTGAACTGTTGGCAGGCGGGTTGAGTGACGCAGCAACGCCAGTAACGCCGGGTAAGTGTTCCAGTTGATCTCGAAACGCCACGCCTATTGGATCATTTAAATCGATCGACATACGGATCACCACTAATTGAGTCGGATCAAACCCGGGATTACTTTTGCGGGAATAATTGGTTTGCCACAGAATAGCTAGCGTTAATCCGGCAAACCCCATCGCCACTGAGAACTGCATTACCGTCAACACTCGCCGTATCCACAAGCCACTGGCGGTTTCCAGATTTCCGCGTCCGGCAACGCTTTCAGCAGCTCTCACGCGCAACGCGATCCATGCAGGATATATGCCTGTCACCAAGCCGACGATTAACCCAAACAATGCGCAAAGCATGAGATTTTGCGATGTGAATAATGCATCCAATTTACGGGCCATCAATTCCGAAAAAAGCGGCAACAATAACCAGGCCAGCAATATCCCAAGCGTTGTGGCAACAACTGAAACCAGCAACGCTTCCGCCATAAAATTGCCGATGATGTGATGCACACTTGCCCCTAGCACCTTACGCAAACCTATCTCACGCTGCCGCCGCAAGGTGCGAACGATAGCAAGATTGACGTAGTTAATCGCCGCCAGCAGTAAAATCAAGATCGCGACGACAGCTAAGCCAATCACCACGTTTTTATTCCCCCATGCGCCGTGCCTATTCAGATCCTGATCAAAATAACTGTCTGCTAAAGAGACTATGCGCATGTCTTGCAATTTTATGCCGCCTCGTTTCCGTAATGCATCAGGCCCCATTTTTGAAAGCTGTCCAAAACGATCTACCGCATCTTGTAAAACGTTTTCCAGCGCTGCTGGCGTAGCACCAACACGCAGTTTCAAATACAGTTTCCCAACTCCATCGTCCCAGTTATTCACATAGCTAGCCCGATCCGCCTCCGGCCATGCCGCCGTGTTGGTGCCCACTAATGCCAAATAAGGTTCCATCGTATTGGACGGCGGGTCTGGCAAAAGTGCCGCCACCTGATACGATTTTTCATCTATTTTTACTATTTTGTGCAATATCTGAGTTTCGCCAAATATCTTCTGCGCAGTACTCAGCGTCAATGCAATGGCATCAGGCTTAGTCAAGGCTGCTTGCAAGTCACCTTCCAATGCCTGAATGCCGAATAGCTGGGGAAAATCCGGTTCAACTGCACTCAGTTCAATTTTTTGCGATCGAATTTCCGTGTGGTTTTCCGCCACAATCAGCGCATCGATTTGATGTACAAAGCTGGTCATTATCACAAGTCCGCTCTTTTTTGCAATGGCACTGAATGGAAATTGAATTCCATCGGTCCAAATTGGCGGCGCAGAAATTAGATTAATCCGTTGTTTTACCGAGTAGACATGCTCCCTATCAGGCACCTGTGCATCGTAATTAAACGAATAACGCACAAAACCCAGCAACAAAAAACACGCCGCAAAACCAAGCGTCAGTCCAAAGACAACCATGACAGAATAGACAGGCTCGTTAATCAGCAAACGCCAACCGATACGAAAATCACGTAGATTCATTTGATATTCCTTCTATCATTAATAATATGCACTCGTTTAATTATGCAATGCATCTGCAGGCGGCATCCGAATCGCTAACAGCGCATGGCGCAAAACACTCACGAAGGCGACCATGCATGCAACGAACAAGGCGCCAACTAAAGGCCACACTCCCATCGGCGCGTGCTCGACAAATTCAGCAAGATATTTGGCACTTGCAACGAAAGCAATCGGTAAGCCTATCAAAGCACTAATCGCGACTAACACACCATATTCGCGTGCTAACAAGCGCGCAATCGCTCCGCCGTTGGCTCCATATAATTTACGCAAAACGATTTCACGAGTACGGCGTTGCACGCTGTAAGCGGATAGAACGTAAATCCCGAAAGCGGCAATCGCAATTGCTAACAAGCTGGAAGCGGCCAGTAATTTGGCCATGCGTAAATCATCGGCGTAATTGATGGCGATTGCGTCCGATAATCTACGCATGCGCAATGTATCAGTCGGAAATGTCTGTACCCAAAGCGCTGTTACTGCTTTTTCCAACGCGTCAAAATCACCGTTAGTACGAACGGTTAAAACACGCAAGGCATTAGAAAGCCGGTAGTAATTTGGCTGAACGGTTTCGCGCAAGTTTTGATGGCGGATATAGGGAACAACACCAATGATTTTGTTATCATCAACAGGGAAAATTTGACCGATTGCCTCTTCTGGAGAATGAAATCCCAGCGCTTTTGCAGCCAGCCAATTAACCACAACCACGTTGCTATGTTCAACTTGATCGATATGGGAATTAAATAGGCGTCCAGCAAGTGGTTTCACACCATACACATCAAAGAAATTAACACTGACAGGCTGACAGGACATTTCAACTGGCTCGCCCGCATTATTATGCGACCTGTTCATGCATTTAGTTCTAGGACTGCCGGGATAATCTGCCGATGCAGCGACCTCAGAAACACCAGGAAGATGCGCCAGTTTGTCCCGAAACATCACGTCAATCGGATTAATTAAACTGTCCGGCAAATCAATTACCACTAATTTTTCAGGATCAAATCCCAAATTAATCTTGCTGGCGTAATGCGCTTGCCAAACAATGGCCAGTGTTAAACCCGTAAACCCCATGGCAACAGAAAACTGCATGATCGTCAGTATTCGCCTCAGCCATAAACCGCTGCTGGTTTCACTATTTCCACGGCCAGCCACACTTTCCGAGACGCTAACCCGCAAGGCAATCCATGCAGGATAAGCGCCCGTCAACAAACCAACAATGATTCCAAACAACGCAGAAAATACCAAATTTTGTAGTGTAAATAGCGTGTCTAGTTTGCGTACCATCAATTCTGAAAACAGCGGCAATAATAGCCACGCCAACAACATCCCAAGAGCAGTTGCTATCATCGACACTAACATCGCTTCGGCAAGAAAGTGTCCAACTAGTCGATTAACGCTTGCTCCCAGTAATTTGCGCAAGCCAATTTCGCGTTGACGCCGCAAGGTACGGACGATGGCAAGATTGACATAATTAATCGCGGCCAAAAGTAAAATTAAAATCGCCACTGCTGCCAATCCAATCACAATTTTTTTATTCGCATGCTCTCCGTCATCCGACATTAAATCTTGATCAAAATAACCATCAGGCAAGGCAACCAACCGCACTTCGATTGCTTTTCCACCACGTAACTTAAGCAACTCTTCTGGCTTAAAGCTACGCCCAAATCCAAACTTATCGATCTCCTTCTGCAACATTTTTTCCAGAACTTCAGGTGAAGTGTGCGGGCTGAGCTTCATATAAATCTGACTCGACGTATTATCCCAATCATGCAATGCTTTAGCCCGTTCAACTTCAGGCCAAGCCGATGTATTCTTACCTACCAATGCTTCATAAGGCTGAGCAGTATTGGAAGGTGGATCTGGTAAGAGCGCCGTTACTCGATAAAGATTTTCTGCAATTTTTACTGTTTTATGCAACGCCTGATTATCACCAAATATTTTTTGCGCGGTGCTCATGGTCAGCGCAATTGCGTCCGGCTGAGTTAATGCTGATGGCAAGTCACCTTCCAACGCTTGTATGCCAAATATCTGCGGAAAATCTGTTTCCACAGAACTCAATTTTATTTTTCGCGATACGTTACCAACTTGAACGACAGAATAAATCGGATAAACAAAACTTGTCGCCACCGCTTGTCCACTTTTTTTGATGACGTCACTTAATGGCAGTTTGGCTGAATTTGACCAAAATGGGGGAGAGAACAGAGTCATACTTTCCTTGACAAAATAAACCCGCTCCTTATCCGGTACTTGCGCATCGTAATTAAATGAATAACGCACAAAACCCAGCAGCAAAAAACACGCTGCAAAACCTAACGCCAATCCAAATACCACCACCAAAGAATAGACTGGCTCGTTAGCGAGCAAGCGCCAGCCGATACAAAAATCACGCAGGTTCATTTTTTCTTTCTTATTAACTCTAGTTACTCAAAGCTTGTGCAGGCTTCATCCGAATCGCAATTAAGGTATGGCGCAAGGTGGCGATCAGCGCGATGATCAACGCCAATCCAAAAGCTGCCACTAAAGGCCAAATCCCTAACGGGGCGCGTTCTACAAAACTGGACATATAACGTGCAATGACAACACCTGCTATTGGTAGCCCCACGATAGCTCCAAGGGCGACTAAACCAATAAAATCACGTGCAACGAGTTTTGCAATTTTTTGACTAGTGGCTCCGTACAATTTTCGTAAAATGATTTCACGGTGGCGACGTTGTAAGTTATTGGCTGACAATGCATAGACGCCAAATAAAGCAAGCCCAATGGCGACCAGACTAGCAATACCAATCATTTTGGCGAGACCTAAATCTTCTGCATAAATTTCAATGAACACATTTTTCACACGACGCATTTGCAAAGCATATGGCGGAAATTTTTTCTGCCATATGTTTTCTATAGCGCTTTCAAGTCGCGACACATCGCCGCTAGTTCGCACAGTCAACGTTAAAAGGTCTTCGTTATTAGGTAAATAAACGAGCGGTTGAATCACTTCACGTAAATTTTGATGGCGTATATCAGGCGCTATACCAATTATTTTCAACGGCTTCATGCCAGCAAACGTGCCTTGAATAATTTGACCAATTGCAGCCTCCGGTGTGGCAAACCCAAAAGCACGCGCAGCCACGCTGTTAATAACAACCACGCCAGCATTTTCATCGAATTCGATAGCCGAATTAAATAAACGACCAAATACTGGCTTTAAGCCATACACGTCAAAAAAATTAGCGCCCACATAGGCAACTACCGCCGAAACTGACTTGCCATCTGCACTTTTATAATCAGTGGAGCTACCAATTCCCTGCTCGCCTACGGCTTTCTCCGTTGCGGTAACTCCTTGCACGTCAGGTAAATGCAACAATTGCTCGCGGAAAGAGACTATATTTTCATGACCTGCATCATCCGGCATAGTGATAGTGATCAGATTTGATGTATCAAAACCTGGATCGCGATGAGTAGCAAAAGACGTTTGCCATGCGATCGCCACAGCTATTGCACTTAACATCATGGCGATGGAAAATTGCAAGGCAGTTAAGCCGCGTTGTATTAAAAGCGAACCAATTGAATTTGAATTGCTACGACCAGATAAAACCAGTGCCGGATGAACCTTAAGAGCTACCCACGTTGGATATAAGCCAGAGACCAAGCCAATCAATACACCAATGCTTAACGAAATCAAACAATAAGCTGGCGTAAATAAATTACCTAAATGTCGATTTACCAAATCAGAAAATAGTGGCAGCAAGAGCCACGCCAACAACAAGCCGAGACAAGTCGCTGTTAATGAAACCAGAATAGCTTCCGCAAAAAATTGACTGACTACGCGCCCTGCTTTTGCGCCTAATATTTTACGCACTGCTATTTCTCTTTTTCGACGTAATGTTCTTACTGTTGCCAGATTAACGAAGTTGGTTGACGCCAGTATTAAAATCAATAATGCAACTCCCGCTAACGCCAACACCCCAAGTTTACTGGCACGCGGCCCACTACGTAAATTATTAGCAACATCCATATCAAAATAAGCATTTTGCAGACTGACTAATCGAACATCGAATATCTTATTGTGACCCAATCGCTTTAACATTTCAGGTGGAAATTCAGTCCAAGGCGAATGATCGAAAGCATTTTGCAGAATTTCAGTCATTTGTGCAGGAGTTATTCCCGCGGCTAACTTTAAATAAACTTTCCCTGTCACACGCTGCCATTGACTTAGCATGCCAGAACGCCCTTCGTCCGTCATGGCTTGAGTATTAAGGCCAACCAATGCGGTATAAGGTAATGTCGTGTTTAATTGAGCCTCAGGTAACAACGCGACAACTTGAAATTGCTTTCCCTTTATATCTAACGTTTTCCCTAGAACATGCATTTCACCAAATATCTTTTGAGCCAAGCTAACTGTCAACGCAATAGCATCAGGTCGTGTCAACGCTGCATGTAAATCCCCTTCCAATGGCATAACACCCCACATTGTTTGAAAGGACGGGTCTACCGCCATTAATTCATCCTTAACCATGTGGTTGCCGACTTTAATTGTCACTGAAATTGGAATTGCGGCCGATACAGAACTGACCATGCCACTATTTAGTGCAACACTCCGCACCGGCATTGGCATAAATTCCATCCATTGCGGCACCGGCATAATATTGACTTTATGCTGAAGGACATATACGTTTTCATTGTCAGGTACTTGGCTATCGTAGCTAAATGAATATCGCACAAAACCTAGCAATAAAAAACAGACTGCAAAGCCCAACGTTAAACCGAATATCACCACCATCGAGTAAGCAGGTTCATTAATTAACAAGCGCCAGCCGATACGAAAATCACGTAGATTCATTTTATTTTCTCCATCAATGATTAAGTGCGGAGTATCAACGCAGGTGTCATCCGTATGGCGACCCATGCATGGCGAGCGGTCGCGATCAATGCAATTGCGACCGCCGTAATTAGTGCGAACAACAAAGTCCAGTAGCCGATAGCAGCATGTTCAACATAACCTGCCAGATACCGTTCAATCGCAACGGCTGCGAACGGCAATCCAATCAGCGCAGCCAGGAATGTTAAGAGTCCAATTTCCTTCACGACCAACTGCGCAATATCTCTCTGGCGCGCACCATACAGCTTGCGCAATACGATTTCTTTGGTACGACGTTGCACTGTGTATGCTGATAACGCATAGATACCGAATGCGGCGATTGCCATTGCAATACCAGTCGAAATAGCCAACAACTTCGCGATCCGGGTTTCATCTGCATAATTGGCGGCTAAAATAGCTTTGGCCGGTTGCATTTCCATTATCGCGTCTGGAAAATATGTCGGCCATAGTGTTTGAACAGTTTGTTCAGCTTCATTAAGAGAACCTGTAAAACGCACGCTTAGCGTTGAGCCGTTTAAATAAAGTTCCCAAGCGGTGGCACGAGGTGGTTCATGCAACGAGAGATAACGCAGCTCTGGCGCAATTCCAACGATGCGCTTGGTTAATTTTTTTTCGTGGAAATCGGTATAAAACAGAATCTGACCGAGTGCAGCTTCAGGTGACGTAAAACCAAGAGCGTGCGTTGCGACCGTATTCAGAATGATGGGTTCTGGATCGTCTTCCTTATCGATGCGTGCATCAAATAATCTTCCGGCGACCGGTTTAATCCCATACTGCTCAAAGTAATTCGCACTGACCGATTTCATCTCCAGAAAAACACTGGCTTTGCCTTCTCGCCTGACATCCATACCCCAACGCTCATTGGATCGACCGACTGCATCCGTTGAGATGGCGATACCAGCGATACCTTTCTGCTGGGACAGCGCAGCGGTGAAAGCGTGCGGTTTCTCACTGTCCTTCATCCGCTCCGGAAGATCCACAATCAACAGCTGATCAGGAACAAAACCAGGTGACGCGTGGATGGCGAAATTGGTTTGCCATTCTATGGCAAGAGTTACGCTTGCCAAACTCAGGGCAACAGTGATTTGCAACACAGTCAAGATCCGGCGCAATTGTCTGCCTCGCATCGATTCAGTATCCGAACGCCCCACCAGAACTTGCAACGGATGAACTCGAATTGCAATCCATGTCGGGTAAACTGCTGTAAGTGTGCCGACCAGCGCGCCTATCATCAGAGCAGCTACGACATTGGCTGCAGAAAATACGTCCTCGAGCTTACGGTGCATCAGATCAGAAAATACCGGCAACAACAACCATGCCAGTAGTAAGCCAAGGCCTGTCGCCAGCAATGCTACAACAAGTGATTCGCACAGAAATTGCAGAATGATTTGTTGCGCTGTCGCTCCTATCGCTTTACGCATACCGATCTCTCGCTGCCGCTGCAAAACGCGCACGGTAGCCAAATTCACATAATTGATCGCTGCGAGCGCGAGTATCAGTACGGCGATGGCGGCTAGCCCGGTGACGATAGCCGGATCACCACGGTCACCTGGCACCGTGATCGGATTATTGGCGACTTCACGATCAAAATACGCATCACGCAATGGCGATAGCTTAATATCCATTACTTTGCGCTTTCCCAGACGTGCTTTCATCTCGGGTGAGCCGTGCCAGACTTGGGGCGCATCGTCCACAATTTTTTGTAAATTTTCGGTTATAGCCGACAAGGAAGCACCGGGCTGCACACGAATCAACAGTTTGCCCATGCTCCCTCCCCTAAGCATGTTATTACGAAGTTCATCAGAAAATAATACCGAACTTGTGCCGATCAACGCGTCGAACGGAATGGTTGTATTGGCGGGTTGATCGCGCACGATGGCAGAAACACGCAGCACCTTGCCGGAAGTTTGAATAGTGCGCCCCAATGCGTGCGAAGTACCAAAAGTTTGCTCAGCCGCTGCTTGCGTGATGACAAAACTGTCTGGCTGTTCAAGTGCTGATTTAATATCACCTTCAATAACCTGCAAGCCGAGCAATTGCGCAAATCCTGGTAATACCGGGATACCGTACAGTTTGTGTAATTGATCACCGGTGCGAATGGTGAGATCACGCCCAATTTGAAAGCCGCTTGCATCAACTATACCTGGCATCTTCATTGCGGCCTCACGCAACAAGAATGGAGCCAGATCGGACCAAGGCGCTACTGGATCAATGTTGTAGCGTTCCTTCACTACATATACATTGCCGACATCGGGAATTTTTGAATTGTATTGCCACGAATAACGTACAAAGCTAAAAAGTAAAAAGCAGGTGGCAAAGCCGATACTTAATCCCAGCAATACTACAGCTGAATAAGCCGGTTCTTGAATCAGCAACCGCCAACCGATGCGAAAGTCACGTAGATTCATAGCTATCTCTTTATATAATTCATTAGCTAATCAACACATGAATAGGATGGATATGCATAGCAATCCATGCATGGCGAGCGACCGCGATCAACGCAATTGTGAACGCCATAAACAACGCAAACAACAAAGCCCTGTAACCGATAGCAACATGTTCAACATTGCCTGCCAGATACCGCTCAATAGCAGCGGCTAACGAGTAATCAGGTTCATTAACCAACAAACGCCAGCCGATACGGAAATCGCGCAAATTCATTAGATTTTCCTAAAAAAATGTTAGCAAGCAGTTCAACAAACTAAGCCGCAGCCATCTGCGCATCAATCAAAATATTTCCATCCAACATATGCAAAGTGCGCGAGGCTTGCGCTGCATGCATGGGCGAGTGGGTCACCATCACAATCGTTGTGCCTTCTGAATTTATTTTGCGCAGTAAGCGCATTACTTCGTCGCCATGCGCGGAATCCAGATTACCGGTCGGCTCATCGGCTAATAGCATGGCGGGGCCGGATACCAATGCGCGGGCAATGGCTACCCGTTGCTGCTGACCGCCGGAGAGTTGTGATGGGCGATGTTTGGCACGGTGCGAGATACCTAATTTTTCTAAAATTGCTGCGACCCTGTCGCGGCGTTCGCGAGCTGGAACGTCGCCATATTCCAAGGCGAGTTCCACGTTTTCAAATACGCTTAATTCTTCGATCAGATTAAAACTCTGAAAGATAAAACCGATACGTCCGCGCCGTAATTGGTTTAATTTTGCTTCGCTCCAATTAGCCACGTTTTTACCATCGAACCAATAGTCACCAGAATCTGGAATATCGAGTAAGCCCAACAAACCCAGCAAGGTTGATTTACCGCAGCCAGACGGGCCAGTTATCGCTACATATTCACCGGCATCAATTTCAAGATTAATGCCGTTTAACGCAGTGGTACGGACTTCTCCGGTGGAATAGACTTTGCTGAGATTATTAAGCTTGATCATGTTGATTTCCCTTTTTAATGTGTTTTGTTTCGATGGTTTAACTGCACACTGTTAGTAAATATATGGCTATGTATTAAAACTTAGGTAATTATTGTAGGGGTGCCCCTTGTGGGTACCCGTGGTTGATCAACGATGGGTACCCACAAGGGGCACCCCTACAAAACCCGCCAAACTCAACCACGGCGATACAAAATACTTCTCAATTATTCAATTGCAAACGCGTAGCCTGACCAAACCCGGTGTAACTCGATACGATCACTTTTTCACCTGCAGCCAGTCCAGCAACCACTTCAATCTGGCTATTACTACGGCGGCCAATTTTAACCATGCGCCGTTCTGCTGTAGTGCCATTCGGACTCACAACAAACACCCAAGCCCCGCCGCTATCATTAATAAACGCACCTGTCGGTAACAACAGCGCTGGCTTTGGGTCACCCAAGACAATCTGCGTATCCAGACTTTGCCCCGGATTAAGTTGCGCTGGTTGTTCAGCTTTAAATACCATATCAATTTTGAACTGCCCCTTGTCAATTTGCGGATAAACGCGGCTTACTTCGACGGGAAAAACCTGATCATTCAATTGCGCTTTTCCCTGTCGATTTGCGGTGACCCGATTTAAATAATATTCATCCACGGCGGCTGAGAGCTTATAACGCACAGGGTCATCAATCCGACCTATATGCTGGTTCGGCGCCACCGCTTCACCGACCTGTAAATGGAAGTCGGTCAACCTGCCACTCGTCGGGGCACGCACGGTGAGCGCGTCTATCGTGGCGTTTAACAAAGTTAAACCGGATGCTAAGCGCGCATTGGCTTGCTCCATTTGGGCGATACCGCCGCGCTTAATTTCCATTTCTTCGTTGCTGCGTGATTGCTCCTGACTAAGCACATGGCGCTGTTGTTCTAACTGATCTTCCGATTCTTCCAAGGCCACGCCAGAAATAAAACCCTTATCGGCTAGTTGCTTATTACGGATGTTTTTCTTTTCTGCTTGTTGGAAATTGAATTGCAAATCAGATAAACGACGCTCATGGTCGGTAATACTGACCGCTAATGCTGCACGTAAATTTGAAATATTGGAAATTTGAGTTGCTTGATCTGATTGCCGTGCTAACAGCTCAATCTGACGTTGCGGATTGGATAAACGAAACAGCGGTGTCCCTTGCGTAACAACGGTGCCGTCGCGCACAAAAACTTCTTCCACCCGGCCAGATTCAACAGCGTCCAAAATGACCGAGTTGAGTGGTGTAGCGTTCGCCCTAACGACCATTTCATCTAAAAAAATACCACGCTCTACAACCGCCATGCGCAGCTCGCTGGCTTCTACTTGCAAGCCATGCGGCATCCATCGCCAAAGGCTTATCGCTAACGCTACAACGCACACGGCCCCCACGCTCAATGCAATGATTTGCTTGCGATAGCTTTTACGTACCACCGTGTCCATGGCTGAGCCGGATACGGCATACGGGGTTTTTGGATGATTCATAAATGGCGGCGGAAATGGTGATGGAACAGGTTCATGCGATCTAATAAAGCAATATCCGTACCAGCTCAAAACCAGCCTATATTTGCAAGAATTGATCGCCTTTCAGCAAAAACTGTCCGATTCCGAACACTTTGCAACGTTCGTTTCCGAACATCGTTTTGAACAATTGCCGCAAGCGCAAAGCCGATGCTAGAATGCAACGCAAGATGCCCTACACCAACCCCACCGCCACCATATTAATCATTGACGACGACGCCGACATTGCTTGCGCGGCGCAGTTATTGCTACGTCGACGTTTTGGCTCGATACATACGCTCACTGACCCGACTGGTCTAACTCATTTATTAAAATCGGTGCAGCCCGATGTAGTGCTGCTGGATTTAAATTTCACCCCCGGTCGTATCGACGGCAGTGAAGGCTTAGCACTACTCGATATGTTGCAGAACCAAGCCAACCCGCCGGCAGTGATTACCATGACAGCCTATGCCGACGTGCCATTAGCGGTGGCAGCATTAAAACGCGGTGCAACCGACTTCATCACCAAGCCCTGGGATAACGAACATCTTATTGCCACTATTCAGGCGGCGCTTACCCGGCGATTTGCGCATGAAAAATCTAAACAAACAACGTTTGCGTCCAATCATCCACAAGTTGCTAAAAGTGGATTAATAGGAAATTCACGCGCCATGAATGACTTGCGCGCCATGTTAGCCAGCGTCGCCCCCACTAGCGCCAACGTGATGATCCTTGGTGAAAATGGTGTCGGCAAAGAACTGGTAGCACGCGCTATTCATGACGCATCAACCCGTGCCGGCAATACATTTTTATCGGTCGACATGGGCGCATTACCTGAGTCAACCTTGGAAAGCGAATTGTTTGGACATCGCAAAGGCTCCTTTACAGGCGCACAAGGTGAACGGGCCGGTCGTTTTCAAGCGGCACGCGGAGGCACCTTATTTCTGGATGAACTAGGAAATATGCCACTCGGCGCACAAGCCAAACTACTCACCGTGCTTGAACGGCGTGAAGTGACGCCATTGGGTGCAGACCAGCCAATTGCGATTGATGTACGCATAGTCAGTGCCACCAATTTAGATGAAGTCAGCCTATATCAGCCGCAGGTTTTTAGGTCTGACTTATTATTTCGACTCAACACGATCGTCATCCGCGTACCACCGCTAAGAGAGCGGAACGAAGATGTGCCGATGCTGTTAGAACATTACCTGCACCATTATCAACAGCAATACCAACGCGCAGCGCGCCCCGTCAGCGTTACGACCTTGTCACGATTAGTCAATTATCCCTGGCCGGGAAATGTCCGTGAATTACGGCAAGCCTGTGAACGCGCCATTATTCTTGGTAACAATACAGAATACGACTTCCATGATTTCGGCTTACCAACTGCGTCAACCAATGCAACAACCGTCACAAGCACACCAGCCGACACCGAAACAATGAGCGTCGACAGCGTACGACTTGAATCCCTTGAGCGCGAAGCAATCAACACCGCTTTAGCCAGCGCGCAAGGCAATATTAGTCAGGCATCTAAAGCACTCGGTATTAGCCGACCAGCGCTTTACCGGAAAATAGAAAAACATGGCATTTAAATTTGGCATCCCAACCAGATTTCGCATTACTGTCTATGTAATCACCCTGATGGGATTGGCTGCATTCGCTGCACAAAATAGTCATGCGCCACGTCTGATTGTTACCTGCGGATTATTAGCCCTGCTCATCACTGAAATGTTACGACGTGCTTTACATACTCTTGAACGTCAAAGCCAACGCCCCGCTCAGGAAATAGCCGTAGCGATCCCACTTCATCAACAAACTCTTGCGGCAAATTTATTAACCTTAGAAGCGCATCTGGAGCACGCACCGATCGCCTTGTTTTGTGGTTCTCAATCTGCAGGCAATGAGCTTGTCACGCCGCTGAACACCTATGCACGCCGCTTGATTGCACCCGGACGAGTAAGTAACCTACCCAGCTTTTACGCCAAGCTAGCTGCGTCCGACAACGGTCAACGCAACATCATTAACTTTGACACAGAGCGTGGGCAAGAACGGGCGCTGGTGTCCATAAATAACATCCACATTCACGGTGCAGCGCAACGGCTGATTGCAATATTACCGATAGAAAGTGAATTAGAAACCGTCGCCTTCAACGCATGGCAACAACTAGTTCATGTGCTCACCCACGAAATAATGAATTCGCTCACACCGGTAGCCTCGCTCTCACGCACTGCGCATGATTTGCTTGCCGAAATGCGGGAGAAAATTGGCGCGACAATCGCTGAAAAAACACATGCCGAATTGATTGACGCGCAAGAGATAGGCAACGATTTATCGACAGCATTAGATGCCATCAGTCGCCGCTCGGATAGCCTGGTCGGTTTTGTGTCGAACTACCGCTCATTAACCAATGTACCCACAGCAGCGCCAGAGCGAGTGCGCATACAGCAGCTATTTTCACGTCTTGCAGCACTTGTTGACCCTGCATGGCAAGCCGGCGGCGGCAAAGCCACATTTACCGTTGAACCAACTTCATTAGAATTGATGATAGACAGCGGGCAATTAGAACAAGCCTTAATTAACTTGCTGCGCAACGCCGCCGAAGCAACGGCAGACGTCAAAAACCGTGCAGTAACCGTCAACGCCAGACTCACTCGCGGCAGCCGACTTCGGATTGAAATTAGTGACAATGGGCCGGGGGTTCCTGAAAGCCTGATCCCGCATATTTTTACGCCGTTTTTTACGACAAAAACCAAAGGAAGCGGGATTGGTTTAGCGATGGTCAGGCAGTTGGTGCACGGGAATGGCGGTACTGTTCGTTATGTTAAAGCGGCTAATCAAGGGGCACGGTTTATTTTGACGTTTTAATTGATCTGATTCGTGGCGCAAGGTAGTAGTGCGGTTGCGGTTGCGGTTGCGGTTGCGGTTGCGGTTGCGGTTGCGGTTGCGGTTGCGGTTGCGGTTGCGGTTGCGGTTGCGGTTGCGGGTGATTTTGACGTTGCTTTTGAAGTTGCCTTTGACCTACCCCCACTTCTAGTTCGGCCGGTTTTTCACAGGGGAAATGGATAAGAAAGGTTCGCTGTTTGAGCGTAGCGAGTTTCGAACTTTTCCCATTTTCCCTGTGAAAAATCGGGGTTTCCGAAATAGCGTGGTCGCCTTTTTTGGCCTACCTTTTTTGGCGACGCAAAAAAGGCAGGTAGCTGTCGGGCTACCCCCGACCTACAAACCTAAAATCAACTCCGAAAGCAATTCAAAATCAAGTCGCACTTCATACGGTTTTGACGTATTTCCAAGTTCAAAGATGATATTGCTTAGACTAATATTCATCAGCCAAAATGACATATTTAAGGCTTAGGGCCGGTGGTAGACCCTGTATCCCTATAGGGAGGGAATCTCCGCCTGCATGCGGAGACCGTTCCGCAGGTGAGTGGCATGCCACTCAAAACCCCTGCTACACCGGCAACTAGTCACCTTTTTTGCTTCGCCAAAAAAGGTAACCCAAAAAAGGCGACCACGCTATTTCGGAAACCCCGATTTTTCAGAAGAAAAAAGGGAAAAGTTCGAAACTCGCCTGCGGCTCAAACAGCGAACCTTTCTGATCCTTTTTTCCCCTGAAAAACCGGCCGAACTAGAAGTGGAGGTAGGTCAAAAGCAACACCAACAACAACTTCAACTGCAACGTCAACAACAACCCCAACTGCAATACATACAAATTCCAACCACCGCTGTACATAACAATCGTTTTAATCTAATCCCACCAAATCCCCAATTACTATCCCAATTTTGCATTTCATCCCAACAAATTATCCGTTTATCGCATTTCACCTTAAATTTATTAAAAATTCACTAAACTTTACCTCGGCTCCACATTGGGGGCAGTACTTAATTAAATTAATAATTCGACTTGCACAACCTTAGGAATAACTTCATGTTAATAATCAAAAAACCATCAGAAACAGGGCTTATTTTCACTAAACTACTACTTTGCTCTGCCGTTGCAGCCACCCTGCCCTACCAAGCTGCCTTTGCCGAAACATCGACCTCACTGGTTCCGTATTCATTTACCACCACACCGGGCAGATTACCTAAAAATGTTATTCCAACTGACTACGTCATTTCCATCACCCCTGACGCAGCCCAGCATCAATTGACCGGCACTGAAACAGTCTCACTAGAATTCACCGAAGCTGTTAATAAAATTCAGTTCAATTCACTAAATCAAACATTAAGCAAAGTGCTGTTTGATGGAAAACCAGTTAAAAGTGTGGAATCTGATGACAAGGCACAATTAACCACCGTTATATTACCTACCAACGCCAAGGTCGGAAAACACCAACTAACCTTCGCCTTCACCGGAAAAATTGAAACCGATCCACATGGCCTGTTCGTCCAAGAGTACACAGCACCAGATGGCACCAAGGACATGATGCTATCAAGTAAATTTGAAGCGACTGATGCACGCCGCATGTTTCCATGCTGGGATGAACCAGCATTCCGCGCTACTTATCAGTTAAACCTGACCGCGCCAGCCGCCTGGACTGCGATTGCGAATATGCCGGTCGCTAGCCGTAAAGTGAACGGCACATTAGCAACCACCAGTTTTGAACGCTCGCCAAAAATGCCAACTTACCTAGTGCACGTTTCAGCCGGTAACTTGGGAATGCTTAGCGGTGAAAGTGAAGGCACTAAATTAAATATCGTTGCGGCTAAAGGACAAGAACAAAACGGTGCAGAAGCACTCGCCAACGCGAAGCAGATTTTGGCTGATTACAATGCCTATTTCGGCTATAAATTTCCGTTACCTAAGCTAGATTCAATTGCTGTGCCGGGCGGCTTCCAGGGTGGAATGGAAAATTGGGGCGCTATCACGTATAACGATCAGGCATTACTTTTAACGCCATCTAGCTCCAAGGGACAACATCAATCGGTCTACTCGATTCAAGCGCATGAAATGGCCCACCAGTGGTTTGGTGATTTGGTCACGATGGGCTGGTGGGACGAGCTGTGGCTGAATGAAAGTTTTGCTTCGTGGCGCGCCGCTAAAGAAACAGATTTACGTCATCCAGACTGGCATTGGTGGGAGTCGCAAGATGCATCTAAAGAAGACGCCATGAGCGCGGACGCCAACGTACACTCGCATCCGATTTTGCAACACGTCACCAATGAATTGGAAGCGACCAGCGCCTTTGATCCGAGCATTACCTACAACAAAGGGCAGGCAGTACTGCGCATGATTGAAGCCTATCTTGGCCCTGATGTGTTCCGCGATGGCATCCGTCAATACATGAAGGCACACGCGTTTTCCAATACAACCAGCGCAGACTTATGGCAGGCATTAAGTAAAGCCAGTGGTAAAAACGTGGCTGAAATAGTCGGCGGCTGGACTACACAAGCAGGCTTCCCTTTAGTATCTGTTCAATCAAACTGCGATGCTAACGGTAACCGTTCCATCACATTAAACCAGCAACAGTTTTTAGCATCTGGCAATAGCGCTGGAACTGCACATTGGAATATCCCACTGCAAATTCGTACTGGTACCAGCACCACAGCAAAATCAGTGTTATTGACTAAAGATGGTCAAACCGAAGCTGCTGGCAAATGTGAGGAAGCGCTATCGGTAAATGCGGACACCGTCGGCTACTATCGCACGAACTATGATGCTGCCACTTTGCAGGCCAATAACCGTCATTTTTCCACCATGAGTAATGGCGACCGGATTGCTTTATTGGATGATCAATGGGCTTTGGTTAAAGCTGGAAAACAAAACTTGTCCGGCTTCTTTGCGCTGGCTTCCGCGATGGGAACAGATCAAAACTTGCGCTCCTGGCAGATTATTACCGAGGCGCTCGGCGATATTGAACATGCCGAACGCGGCACGCCTGGCTACGACGCTTTTGTAACCTATGCGCGCTCGATTATCAAACCGTTAGCTAATCAATTAGGATGGGAAAACAAAGCCGGCGAAACGCCGGGTATTCAGCGTCTGCGTCGCACCGTTCTGAGTGATTTAGGTGCTTGGGGAGATGCCGATGTGATAGCAGAAGCACGCGCTCGCTTTGCTTTGTTCGTCAAAGACAGAACTGCAATTCCTGTCGATAATCAAGGTTTCATTTTGGCTATCGTTGCACTCAATGCCAGCGGTGCAGAGTTTGAACAATTACATGCTCTTGCCAAGTCGGCTAAAAACGAAACTGAAATGCGTCGTTATTACCCGGTAATGATGTTGGCACGTGATCCAGCCGTTGCCAGCAAAGCATCTGAAATTGTTCTATCGGATGAAATTCCTAAACAAGCTGACGGCATGCGGCTCCAATTGGCATTAACGTTGAGCGAGCATAATCCCGATCTTTCATGGTCAATTTTCACTAAAAACTATGAGCGATTAATTGCGCCTTATCTACCAGAAGGCACAACCATGATGGCGAGTATGACGCCCGATGTATTCTGGAATTCGATTCCACTCGACCAGGTCGAAACATGGATTAAAGCCAATGCGCCGGAAGAAGTAGCTCCATTGATAGCTCGCGGCATGGAAGCAGCACACACCAAACTGGCTCAAAAAACGTTGTTGAATCAGGCAACCGATGCTTTCTTGCAGAGTAAAGCCGTAGCAAGCAAGTAATGTAAATACGGTGGGCGCTTTCTGGTGCTCACCGTTTTCAACCTCAATACACACTATTTTTGTTCCGCTTTTGTTCTATGTACATTGGCACGTAGCTCTTTCAACGAAGTCGGCACTTCCCGCTACGACAGTACGTCCACAGAGATACCCTCATATAATAGCTATCATTGATACATACCATTGAATGATATATACTTTCGATAGCTATCAACAAAAGGGATTAATATGCCAACCACAGCCAAACTATTTACCACAGGGCGTAGTCAGGCAGTTCGACTGCCAATGGAGTTCCGTTTCCAAGGAAATGAGGTTTTCATTCGTCGCAATCCTGAAACAGGCGAGGTTGTTCTATCGCCGAAGCCAGCATCTTGGGAGGATTTTTTCGAGCTTGCCAAGCGAACCGACATTCCGGCTGATTTCATGAGCGATCGTGATGACCCACCTGCTGTTGAAAGAGATCTATTTTGAGCCGCTATATGCTGGATACGAATATGGCGAGTTATATAATTAAAGGTAATCCGCCAGAAGCTCGTCAACGATTGGCTGCGTTACCAATGAAACAGATCGTAGTTTCAGTCGTAACACAAGGCGAATTGTTGTATGGCTTAGCCCGAAAGGGACATACTACAGCGTTTGGAAACCTCATCCGCGAGTTTTTACTTCGTGTTGAAATCTTACCCTGGGATGAAGAGTGTGCAATTATCTACGGTGATTTGCGAGCTTCTTGTGCTGCTTCTGGCGTAACTCTTGGGGCACTCGACATGATGATTGCTGCTCATGCAGTAGCAACTAAAGCTACTCTGGTAACACATGATAAGGCTTTCGCCCTAGTTTCCGATGCAGTCCTCACTGTCGAAGACTGGATTAGCCAAGCGTAGAAAATTAGAGGCCCATCATTCTATTTGACGTTTAAAAACGGTCAATTCACTTTATCAGCAGTCGCTTCTGCTTCACGAAGAACACCGCCTAAACTATCGCAACTCTGGCTCCATGCACGTACCCAATCCGGTAACGGCGGCGACGCTGTTGTGATACCAAGTTCAGCCAAAAATGCACTCGGTGGCAGTGATCCCTGTTTGGCACGGAACAAACCGCGCATGGCGATGACCGCTGCTACCCGTCCACGGCAGACGAAACAATGTTCCATGAATATCCATTTTTCATCCCAGCCGAGTAGTCGGGTCTGTAATTCATAACGTTCAAACGGCTTCAGATCTTTCCGAAACTTTGCCATGGCATCGCCGACTATCGGCAAGGCACGCTGCTCGATAGCGATCCGCATTGCGCCAGTGCGCAAAACGAAATCCATGCGACCGATATCCGCGATCGTAAAATAACGCCCGTTATTGACATGCCCATTAAAATCAAGATCATTCGGCAATACTCGCATTGACAAGCTTGTTGTATCAAAAATTGTTGCTGGTTTACGCCATCGCACTGTCAGCAGCATCCAGATTAATCGAAACCAGAGATTCATATTGCATTCCAAAGTAAAGTAACGGGTAGCTTAGAGCTTTCAAAATTTCAAGGGCTCCAAAAACAAAAAACACGAAAGGAACGGTGTTTTGTTCATTTCGTGTCATTCTAATTCAGGTCGTTTTTTACAAACCGAGCCGCTTACTCGCCTCATCCATTACTGTTGTATTCCATGGTACAAAACCCGTAATGTGCAAACCAGTTAACGCCGCCTTACCGTCATCAGTTTCATTCAATTTCAGCAGCAAATTTTGTACTTTTTCGCGCTCTTCAGCACTAAATCTGCGTGACATCAGAAACTGTTTAATCGGTACCGGTTTAGTTTCAGCTATCACACGCCCACCTTTGGCTATCCAGTTTTTTGCTACCGCACCTGAGCCGGTTACACCAGCATCAACAAAACCATAATCGAGCATAAACGGCACTGCATCTTGATAGCGGGTAGGGGTAAATTGTTTGGCCGGATCAGCTATTCCAAGTTCGCGCAAACTGGCGGTAAACATCACGGTCGTAATGGATTCCAGCGATGGCACACCGATTTTTTTACCACGCAAATCAGCCATTGATTTGAGCGGAGAATCGGCTTTAACCATAACACGCGCCCGGTAATCGGTAAAATCTTTGGCGGTAGCCAGACCAAAATAATTCCCACTTTTAGCCGCAATCAAACCTACATTGCCCGGGTGAATAAACGCCAAATCAATATGTTCAATGGCCAACTCATGTTCAAAATCAGAATAATGACTAATGGTGTGCAACTTGATCGGACGCTTGAGTTCCTTGGATAACATCTTAATCAGGAGCTTAAAACGTTCGCTTGGCAAGCCATCATCTTGATAAGTCACGCCCTCATTCACTGCAAACAATAATTCTTGCGCAGAAACCGTGTGTGACAAAAAAATCAGAAACACAACACAACAAATTCGTTTATAAAACATGCCGATTCACTCGCTAATTAATTCAAAAAAAGAAAAAAATGCCGTCGATTATCGCCGGCACTCTGTGCATCTGTTAATCGCATCGACTAATCGTATTTACTGCACGTTTACTACGTATTTACTGCGCATTTACTGCGCATTTACTGATTAACTACAACCGCTTCATTCAATGAGAATTCCGTCGCAACTGGCCGCAAATTAGCCATCCGCGCGCGCATCGGCTTTAACACCAGAATAGCCAGCAGTGCAGCCGTCATATTCATCGCAGCCGCCACATAAAACACGGCATGCCAACTCCCGGTAGCTGCCACCAACATGCTGGAAAATGGCACCAGCAACGCCGCCGTACCTTTGGCTGTATACAGCAAGCCCGAATTAGTGGTGGCAAATTTTGAACCGAACGTATCCACGCACGTAGATGGAAACAGGCTATAAATTTCACCCCAACCAAAGAACACCAAACCACTCAACACCACAAACCAGAACGGGTCATGCCCAATTTGGAACAACATCACAATACCCAAGGCTTCTAAACTAAAAGCGATAAACATAGTGTTTTCACGACCAATATGATCTGACACCCAACCAAAGAAAGGGCGGGTAAAGCCATTGAATACGCGATCTATCGACAAAGCAAACGTGAGCGCCGGCAAAGTCAAGCCCAAAATAGACACGGGGATATCGGCAATATTAAAGTCTTTAGCAATCGGACCCAATTGCGCCGTAGCGACCAAACCGCCCGCCGCCATGAGTACGAACATCAAATACATCAACCAAAAAACCGGTGATTTCAACATGTCTTGCCAAGTAAAATTGACGCTACTTTGCACTACCTTCGCCACGTGCGGCACAGCGCCTTTTTGTGGTGTCAGCAAAAAGAACGAAAACAGGAATACGATCAATCCCTGCCCAATGCCAAAATACAAGAATGCCGTTTCATATCCGCTGGATTTAATCAGCATGGAAATTGGAATAATCGTCAATGCCGATCCCATCCCAAAGCCAGCTGCGGTTAATCCGGCAGCCAAACCACGACGATCTGGAAACCATTTGAGCGCATTACCAATACACGTGCCGTACACAGCTCCTGCACCAACACCACCAATGGCCGCAGCGATATACAACACAGTCAGTGAAGCCGCGAATGCATTCATCACCCAAGCCAAACCTACCAGCAACCCACCAGCCATAACGACCAGCTTCGGTCCAAAACGATCCACCAAATAACCTTCTACCGGCACCAACCATGTTTCGGTTAATACGAAGATGAAAAAAGCCGTTTGAATCGCGGCTTTGCCCCAGTGGTATTTTTGATCCAGCGGATTTACGAATAAGGTCCAGCCGTATTGTAAATTAGCAATCATTGCCATACAAACGATACCAAGTATTAATTGTAACCAACGATTAGAGCTGTTGAATTTTGTTACGGCGGGGGGGTGAAGCGAATGTACTGTCATGATAAAACTTTCTTTTATATCGTGAATCTACTCAATAAAGCGAGAACCAAGGATGATAGTTGGCCGAATTTAACTGGATGCCACAATAACTTAAACGATGCATTATGGCAACAATTGGCTCATGGAAAATTGTAAATGCGAACAATCCATCGTCAAAAACACACATGACAAAAGATAAGTTCCCGCGCTATGATCCTGCTTTCAGATTCATTGCAACAAAGAAAGACATTAAATGAAAATCAGTATCATTGGAGCAGGCGCTATTGGCGGTTTTTTGGCAGTCAAATTTGCTCAACAAGGCCACGAAGTCAGCGTGCTCATACGCGGTAAAAATCTATTGGCCGTACGCGAAAATGGCTTAACCCTACAAAATACGGATGGCACTGAGAACAAAGTTCAGGTCCATGCGAGTGACAAAATCGCTGATTTCGGCCAGCAAGATATTGTGATATTGGCGATGAAAGCGCATCAGGTCGCCGCCGTTGCTGCCGATATCTCTTCTTTATTAGGCCCTGACACAGTGATTGTGACCGCACAAAATGGCGTGCCTTGGTGGTATTTCCAAAAACACGGCGGAACTTTTGACGGCACCCGAGTAGAAGCGGTTGACCCGGACGGTACCGTATCTAAGCATCTAGATATCAACCGCATCATCGGCTGCATTGTGTACCCTGCTTGTGATATGCCAGCTCCCGGCGTCATTCGCCATATTGAGGGCAATAAATTTACCTTGGGTGAAATTGACGGAAGCGATACGCCACGAATACGCATGCTGGCGGATCTGTTCCGCAAAGCCGGTTTTAAAACACCGGTTAGTACTGATATACGCTCGGAAATCTGGATTAAATTATGGGGCAATGTTTGCTTTAATCCCATCAGCGCCTTAAGCCACGCTACGCTGGTTGATATCTGCGAATCGGCACCAACCAGAGCATTAGCTGCGCGCATGATGAGCGAAGCGCAAATGATCGGTGAAAAATTGGGCGTGAATTTTAAAGTGTCAATAGATCAGCGCATCGCAGGAGCGGCCTCTGTTGGCAAGCACAAAACCTCGATGTTGCAAGACATAGAAGCTGGCCGCCCGATTGAACTTGAAGCCTTAGTTGGTAGCGTGATTGAAATGGGAAAAATCACTTCAACACCAACCCCAACTATTGATACCGTGTATGCACTGGCTTCTTTATTAGCCACCTCACTTAAACAGCAACAAGGGCAATTGCGGATTACGTCTACGCTTTAAAAAACCAATTCGCTTCAAAAATTTACCTAAAGATTAAAGGCCATCATGCAACGTCCTACCACTATTTTAGAATTACTCGCCATCGGTGCGTCAGATGCCATCGCCATCAGCGCGCCTGGCGTAACTCCGCTTACTTATGGACAATTGCGACTAACTTCAGCACAGACCGAACAAAGCTTACGCAGCATTGGTATTGGCGCACAAGACCGCGTTGCGCTGGTATTACCAAACGGCCCAGAAATGGCGGTAGCATTTACCTGCATCGCAGCGCATGCTGCCGCAGCACCATTGAATCCGGCTTATCGCGCTGATGAGTTTGAGTTTTATTTATCCGACCTGAATGCCAAAGCGATTTTAGTCGAACACGGCAGCCAGTCGCCAGCTATTGCCATCGCCCAAAAACTCAATCTCCAGATTTTGGAATTGCATCCATCCGGACACGGCGCAGGTTCATTTACCTTAACGGCGCAGCAACCGGTAATGAATACGGCCAGCGCTGACATGCCAACTTCAAATGATCTCGCCTTAATTTTACATACCTCAGGCACCACATCACGCCCTAAAATTGTGCCCCTGACACAAGCCAATGTGTGTGCATCGGCCTGCAACGTGCGCGACAATTTACATCTCAGCGCCAGCGACTGCGGACTGGCGATTATGCCCCTGTTCCATATTCACGGCCTAATCGCCGGCTTGCTAGCACCGCTAGCCGCCGGCGGACAAATTTTCTGCACACCGGGCTTTAATGCACTGCGTTTTTTCAACTGGATGAACGAAGCCAAACCAAGCTGGTACACCGCTGTACCAACCATGCATCAGACTATTGTGGCCAGAGCTGAGAGTAACCGTGAAATAATTCAAGCCAATCCACTGCGTTTTATTAGATCTTCATCGTCCTCCATGCCACCGCAAGTCATCCATGCGCTGGAACAGGTTTTCAATGCGCCTTTAATTGAATCCTACGGCATGACCGAAGCCGCGCACCAAATGGCCAGTAACCCACTGCCACCGGCCAAACGCATACCGGGTTCAGTCGGCATTGCCGCCGGCCCTGAAATTGCGATTATGGATACTGACGGTAATTTGCTAGAAAACGGCGCGACTGGCGAAATCGTTATCCGCGGCGTCAACGTCACAGCCGGCTATGAAAATAACCCTAAAGCCAACGCCGAAGCCTACACAAATGGCTGGTTCCGCACTGGCGATCAAGGCGTATTAGATCAGGATAATTACTTAAGCATTACCGGCCGTTTAAAAGAAATCATCAACCGCGGCGGCGAAAAAATCTCCCCGCGCGAAGTAGACGAAATCCTGATGGATCACCCAGCCGTTGCCCAAGTCGTCACCTTCGGCATGCCGCATGAAAAACTCGGCGAAGAAGTAGCAGCTGCAGTCGTACTGCGCGAAGGACAGCAGGTAAGCGAAAAAGAATTGCGCGAATTTGTAGCAATTAGACTGAGCGACTATAAAGTGCCGCGCAAGATTTTGTTTTTAGAAGAAATCCCAAAAGGCGCAACAGGGAAACTGCAGCGTATAGGCTTGGCTGCCAAGTTGGGCTTGGCTTAATTACGCTGAAATAGTTACTAAGCCGCATTGCCATTAACGTCATTCCCGCGCAGGCGGGAATCCAGGAGCTCGTTAATCTGGCATTGAAGGCGTTCTGTGCCAAAGACGTGGCAAATAATGATGTCTAATCAATCGTGCTTTGCACGAGTAAGTGGAACTGGATCCCCGACTAAAGCATTCGGGGATGACGAAGTTTGATGAGATAACTTTATCCTAACCATACAACCCTAAAAATCACCTCTGCACCGGCAAAACAATCGTCGCACATAACCCACCCTCCGGATGATTCCGCAAAATCAACGTCCCGTTATGCGCCAACACAATAGCCTGAGCAATCCCCAACCCCAATCCCATCCCACTATTATTCTTCAACTGCCCATGCTCCAGCCGAACATAAGGATCAAAGAGATAAATCAAAGCTTCCTCCGGTACCCCAGGCCCATGATCCCGCAAAGTAATCTCAACCTGAACATCATTTTGCAATACCGAAATCTCAACATGATTCCCATAATGCAGCGCGTTATCCAACAAATTCCCAATGGCTCGCTTCAACGCTAACGGCTTAGCAACCACACAAATTCCAGATTCAGAAAACTCAACTTTATGCCCCGCCAATTGCGCACCACGCACCATACGATTCAATAACGCATCCAGTTTTACTTCGGTCGGATTTTCATAAATATCGTTATCTTTCACGCATTGCAGTGCGCCCTTCACCATCATATCCAGCTCATCCAAATCTTCATTGAATTCACTACGCAGCAAATCGTCGTCCAATAATTCAGCGCGTAATTTCAAACGCATAATGGGCGTACGCAAGTCGTGTGAAATAGATACAAACAAGCGCTCTCTATCTTCAATATAGCGTTGAATTCGTTCACGCATTACACTAAAGGCCCGTGCGGTATTCACAAATTCACGGCTACCGGTTTCCGGCAAATGCGGCATTGCTTCACCGTTACCGTTTCCAAAAGCAGTAGCGGCAACGGACAAGGCTTCCAGCGGTCGAGTAATCCAGCGCACAACCAACATAGATAGCAAAAACACGGCGGCGAGGGACAATCCCAACAGAACGACCCGGTCAGTTGAAAAGGGATTATTACTGTTTAAAAAATACGGATTAGGCATCAGTGTTGCCAGGTACAACCAATTTCCAGGCTCCAGTTCTGCCTGAATTACCAAAATCGGTGCTGGATTTGGTTTGGTGATTAAGATGTGCTGAATCCAGTTGTCGGGTAAATCATTTATCCCTGCACCGTCTTCAGAAACAACCAATTCTGCAGGCCATGAAAATCCCAGCTTGAGATTATTGGCGCCAGCTAACTGTGGAATTTTTTCTAGCAATTCGGCCTTAATTTTTTTCTTGGCCAACTCCGCCAATGCATATTGGCCAATATCATGAATATCAATCGGCGCACTATTAATATTCACAAAAAACCGCGTACCGCCCATTTCACGAAACTGCTGGATAATCAGCGGCCGATAATTAGTCGGCAAACTCAAAAAATAACGAATGCTACTAGCCGCACTTTGCGCCAGATGTTGCGAAGAAGCGGCAACTTCAATCTCAGATTCTTTCCGCACTTGCGCCGCCCAAAATGCATTCCCCACAAACTGCGTCAGCAATACGCCCATCATCAATACGATCGTTAACCTGCCTAGCAAGGATGTCGGCAATAGGCGCAACAACCATCGACGTGGCAACTTCATTTCCGGCTTAGTTACTATCGCGTTTTTAGGCATATCTTATATTTGCGAAGCAATGACATCCGCAGAAAAGACATAACCGGCACCACGTACAGTTTTGATTAAAAATGGCTGTTTTCCATCATCATTCAAACGCAACCTGAGTCGGCTAATTTGAACATCTAAAGAGCGATCCAGCGGGCCGGAATCACGGCCACGGGTTTCTTCAGACAAGATGCCGCGATCCAAAATATCGCCGGGATGCTCAACAAAATATTTCAGCAATTGAAAATCCAAACCCGTCAATGCCACCAGCTCGCCATGCGCGTCTACCACCGTGCGCTCCACACAGTCCAGCGTAAATCCAAGAAAACGATAAAAGCGTGGTGGCGCTGTGTTTTCAAGACCGGTACGGCGATGAATAGCTTTAATTCTGGCTAACAGTTCACGTGGGCTATATGGTTTGCCAATGTAATCATCCGCCCCTAATTCCAGACCCACTACGCGGTCAGTTTCATCTGAGCTAGCGGTGAGCATAATGATGGGAACGTTAGAACGTTGCCTGACGATTTTGCACAAGGCAAAGCCGTCGGTGTCCGGCAACATCACGTCTAAAATGACTAAAGACAATTCATCCGTATAGCGTTGAAATTCAGATAGAAACGACTCACCGTTATGCGCCAGCCTGACCTCGTATTGATTTTTTTCGAGATAAGTTTTTAATAAAGTACGAGTTTTTTGGTCGTCGTCAACGATTAATATTTTGCGCATCTTTTCCTGCTTTAGCTTTTGGTAATGACCGGGTGATTGCCCCTAGTCGACGTTGTGTTTCAGCGACTTGAATAGAGTCATCCATAAAAAAATGAACGATCTCGGCGATGATGGCGTCTTTGGAAATTTTATCGGTTGCCATATCATGCGCCAGACTAGGCACTTGCACGGCACTGCCGCGTGCAAACACAGTCCATGAACTACGTGCGCAACTATCCATTTTTGTTATGTCGGCATTGCGCAAAACGGAAACTGACCCTTTCACCTGATTGTAGTCAGCTTGCATGGTAGGAGAAACGGCAATTTGAGCAATTTTATCGGCGGTTTCCGCTGATATGGATTCGTGGCTGAGCATGACCAGCGTATCCACATTATAGATATGATAGTTGGCAGTATTTGGCACGGCATTGCAGCCAATGTCCACATCGGTGGCAAGACCCCATGCGTTTAACTCAGCCTTGGCAAAATCACCCATCACTAACATGGCAGCGTCACCTTTAGCGACTAACCTGGTGGCATCCACCCAGGTTATTTCTTTAAGTGGCGACGGCATGTCTTTCTTCAGCATTCTTAAACGCAGTAATGCACGCGCAAAACGGACATCGGTAAACGCCGAAGGATCTTTTTTAACCAAGGCGCGCCGATAAAAATCAGGGGAAGATTCAGACAACAGCAGCGTTTCAAATAACGTCACCACCTGCCACGGCTCGCTACTTTGCGCTAAAGGGATAATGCCTTCCCTGCGCAATTTATTTGCAACAATATTGAAATCATCCCAATTTTCCGGTACGCGCAGACCGTATTTATCGAATACTTTTCGATTGAAAATTAAGGTATTAATTCGATGAATACCGAGCGGCACCGCCACCAGATGTCCGTTTGGACGCACTAGTTCTGTCACTGTCGGGAAAAATGATTTATCCCATTTTCCGCTGCCGCTAATGCTTTCTTTAGCGTTGACATTGAGCGCTTTAAATTCCATCAGCAAACCCAGATCAAACCATTCGGCAATCAACGGGCCTTTGAGTTGTGCAATGTCGGGGGCTGTTCCCGCCAAGATACGGCTTTTCAAGACGATGCCTGCGCCTATGCCGCCGCTAGGTATCAACGCATCGTGCCAAATGATATTTTCTTGGGCGAGTCGGGTCGCCAACACGTCCACTGCCTTGTGTTCGCTGGTGGATTTCCACCAACTTAACACCTGCACTGTTTGCGTTTGCGCTATTGAGTTTGTCGTGCTTAGCAGAATGAATGTGGAAACTAGCAGCAACGCACAAATCCAGTGCGTACTAGCTTTTTTATTCAATTCCGTGGGCAACATTATTTTTTTATCTGTTTGCACCGGGGAGTCCTTCCTTGTCTCGGATGACACTATAGCCCAACTGTGTAGCTGTGTGGACATACCTCCGTAAGGAAGCCTCTAGAATTGTAAAGAAGCGTAATATTTTCTTTCTTTTTATTGCATGCACTGAAATGGACATTTTGTAATCCGCATAGCTATGAAATACCACGCCGATAATAATTTTCATGGCGACTTATGTAAAGTTATGTAATTTTCCGCGGCATAAAATAAAATGCCATTCCATTTAAAATCAATTACTTAAGCAACAAAAGTTACGCCTCCCCTGCCTAGTTGGATGCACATTTTTGCGATGTTAATGTCTGTTCGCCGAGTTAGCAGACCCTACCGACGCACCAAAAAGAAGCAACAGACTTCATCCCAATAAACTAGTCACGGAGACATAATGATTAATCAACGATTAAAAGCACTTCCTTTTGCACTCGCTTTAGCACTCCCATTCATTTTCGCCTGCGGCGTTGCCAGTGCCGATGCCGGTCACGATGAAGATGGCTTTCATGGTTATTTACGTGCCGGAGCTGGGGCAAGTTCCACCGGCGGTCCACAAAGCTGTTTCGGCCTTGGTGGCAACACCATGAAATATCGCTTAGGTAATGAGTGCGATTCTTATTTTGAAGGCGGTTACACCAAAGATTTAGCCACGGTCGATGATGGCGTTATTTTTACTGGAACGCTGTGGGCCAATGCCTGGAGTCCAAATTCAAACTTTAGCGGTGCGACGCTCTCTTTGGCAAAAGCCTATGTTGAAGCCAAAAACCTTGATTTTTTAAATGGCGGCGTGGCGTGGGTTGGTGAGCGTTATTACTATCGTCCCGACATTCATTTCCTTGATTTGCAATTCATCAATTTGAATGGAACTGGCGGCGGTATCGATGGCATCAAGGCAGGGCCAGGAAAATTTAGCTATGCCATGTTTAAAGATAATGATACTAACGGACTGGACGCAGCCACCGGTGCAGTAACCACAAGCAGAGCCGGCTTACGACAAAACTTCCTATATGAAGGTCTGCCAGTTAATCCGGGCGGGACTATCGACGCTGTCGCCACAATCATTAGCGCAACCGGTGAAAATAATCATAGCGGCTGGAATTTGACTGCGCTCCATAAACAAGAAATTTGGGGTGGCGGAAATACCTTTGCGGTGCAATACGGTGTTGGCGCAGGTACCGGCACTGGCGCTACTGTTAACAGCGCAGGATTAGTAGTACCAAGTGAATCAGGCGCAGGCAGCCAGGGTAATGGACGTATGGGTAATGCCGGCAGCACATTACTAGGATCAGATGTAACCCGGTTACGGGTATTTGATGAGTTGGTGATTCAACCAACCAAGCAATTTAGTACTGAATTTATTGCGTTGTATCAAAAAGACACATCAGATGCATTAGGTTCTTCAGTCTGGACCACTATCGGCGCCCGCCCGGTCTACGCAGTGAACCGACATTTCAAATTGCAAATGGAAGCTGGCGTTGAACACGTCACCTTCTCCAATGGCACACCTTCTGAAGACCTCACCAAAGTCACTTTTGCGCCGACTATTGCTATGGGCGAGGCTTACTGGTCACGTCCTGAATTGCGCTTCTTTGTCACCTACGGCAAATGGAATAACGCTGCCACCGCGGCAGTCAATGCCAACAACAATTCCGGCCCGGTTTATAACAACGGCACCAGCGGTACCTCTGCCGGCGTTCAGTTAGAAGCTTGGTGGTAAGTCCTTATTAGCTGAATGACCACGTATGTAACTTAGTGGTCATACAAGCTAGATAGACTCGTTGGATAAATTTGATTTTTAAAAACAAAAACTGGAGAAGACAAAATGAAATTGACTAAATTAGCCCAAGCCGTCTTAGTGACGACAACGCTCTTTGCAGCCACCGCAGCAGTGCAAGCGACTGAAGTGGAAGTGCTGCATTACTGGACATCCGGCGGTGAGGCAAAATCTGCCGCTGAATTAAAAAAAATGATGGAAGCCAAAGGCATTACTTGGAAAGATTTTGCGGTAGCAGGCGGTGGCGGTGAAAACGCCATGACTGCACTCAAAGCACGGGTTATTGCAGGTAGCGCACCAACAGCCGCACAAATCAAAGGCCCATCCATTCAGGAGTGGGGCAATGAAGGCGTGTTAGCCAATATTGATGCGGCAGCTATTGATGGAAAATGGGATGCCAACCTGCCTAAAGTCGTTTCCAACATCATGAAATACCAAGGCCATTATGTCGCGGCACCAGTCAATGTCCACCGCGTTAACTGGTTGTGGATTAACCCTGACGTATTGAGCAAATCCGGCGCAAAAGTACCAACCAATTTTGATGAATTTTTTGCCGCTGCCGACAAGATGAAAAAAGCCGGTTTTATCGCCGTGGCGCACGGCGGACAACCTTGGCAAGACGCCACGGTGTTTGAATCAGTCGCTCTTGGCGTCGGCGGTGCTGAGTTCTATAAAAAAGCATTAGTTCAATTGGACCCAGCTACGCTGACTGGCCCAACCATGATCAAGACGTTTGATACCTTGGCCAAAATCAAAACTTATATCGATAAAGATTCCGCAGGCCGTGACTGGAACCTGGCAACTGCGATGGTCATTAACGGAAAAGCCGGTATGCAGTTTATGGGCGACTGGGCCAAAGGTGAATTTACTGCAGCTGGTAAACAACCGGGCAAAGATTTTTTATGCGTAGCAGCACCGGGAACGGAAAAAGATTTCAGCTTTAATATCGATTCATTAGCGATGTTTAAGATGACTGATCCGGCCAAACAAAAAGCACAGCTCGTATTAGCAACTGCCGTCATGAGCCCAGAATTTCAGGAAGTATTTAACCTGAATAAAGGCTCCATCCCGGCACGTGCTGGCGTTTCACGCGCCAAGTTTGATAGCTGCGCGATCAAATCCATGAACGACATGGAAGCATCTAGCAAAAGCAACGAGCTAGTACCGAGCTTTGCGCACGGTATGGCAATTGATTCTGCCAAAGCGGGCGCAATTCAAGATGTGATTGCCAAATTCATGAACTCAACCATGACCTCGCAAGCTGCTGTACAAGCCTTGGCAAAAGCCGCGAAAACGCAATAAGCTCAATAAGCTGCAACGTAAATAGAAAGTGGCGTGGTTCATTCACTGAACCACGTCAGACAAAAACAGTAAGCAACTACTGTGCTTTACCAAGGATTCACTATGTCAGAGATTTACCCCGGCATTGCCAGCTCCGCGCAGCAAGCCAGCAATATTAAACATCCCATTCCACTCCAACGCCGCTTTCAAACATTTGCCGACATCTGGTTGCCGCGCCTAGTTTTATCGCCCACCATCTTATTGTCCTTAATCTTCGTCTACGGCTTTATTGGATTTACGGCGTATTTGTCGCTAACGCCATCGCGCCTCATGCCCAACTACACGTACACGGGTTTTGGACAATACGCCGCGTTATTTGATATAGACCGCTGGTGGGTTTCTGCCACCAATCTGGGAATTTTTGGCGGCTTGTTCATTCTCATCTGCTTAGGAGTTGGCCTGCTGTTAGCGATTTTTTTAGATCAAAAAATTCGCGCTGAAGGTGCGTTACGCGCTATTTATTTATACCCAATGGCCCTATCTTTTATTGTCACCGGAGCCGCCTGGAAGTGGATCCTTAATCCCGGTTTAGGCCTGGAGAAAATGGTACATGCCTGGGGTTTCCCTAATTTTTCGATGGACTGGCTAGTCAATTCCGACATGGCGATTTATACGGTCGTCATCGCCGGTGTCTGGCAGTCATCCGGCTTCGTCATGGCGCTATTTTTAGCCGGTTTGCGCGGCGTGGACGACAGCATTATTAAGGCCGCCATGGTCGATGGCGCAAGCTTGCCAACCATTTACCGGCGCATCGTAATCCCTGCCTTACGTCCGGTATTTTTCAGCGTGTTATTGGTGCTGTCGCACATTGCCATCAAGAGTTTTGATCTGGTCATGGCACTCACTGCTGGTGGCCCTGGCACCTCTACCGATGTGCCGGCGATTTTCATGTACCAGTTTTCGTTCACACGCGGCCAATTAGGTTTAGGCGCAGCGTCCGCCATGATGATGTTAGCAACCGTGCTGGCGGTATTGGTTCCACTTATTTATCTTGAAACGAAAGAGGCGCGCCGTGCAAGCTAACTCAACAAAATTCAGCCTGGGGCGCGGCATCATTTATTTGTTGCTGATACTTTGCGCGCTCTATTATTTAGTGCCCTTATATGTAATGTTGACCACCTCGGTTAAATCATTAGATGAAATCCGCAGCGGCAATTTACTTGATTTTCCATTAAACCCAAACAGCGCGGCATGGGCCAAAGCGTGGGGGTCTGCTTGTACCGGCGTGCAATGCAATGGCTTAGCGCCCTACTTTTGGAATTCGGTGAAAATGGCGGTTCCTGCGGTATTAATCTCCACCCTGATTGGTTCACTGAACGGCTATGTATTAGCACACTGGCGCTTCCGTTATTCCGAGATTTTTTTCACCGGTTTAATGGTCGGCTGCTTCATCCCTTTTCAAGTAGTTATCTTACCGATGGCACGCTTATTAGGCTTACTTGGTATCGCCAATACAACCGGCGGTTTAATCGTGGTTCACATCATTTACGGCATCGCGTTTACTACTCTTTTTTTCCGTAATTATTATGTAACCGTGCCAGAGGAATTAGTGAAGGCAGCAAGAATAGACGGTGCAGGTTTCTTCACCATCTACAGCCGCATCATCTTACCGCTGTCATTACCGATTTTTATGGTCTGCTTCATCTGGCAATTCACCCAGATATGGAATGACTTTTTATTCGGCGTAGTTTTCGGCGGCGCCGACGCACAACCGGTCACCGTAGCATTAAATAATTTGGTCAACACCTCAACCGGCATCACCGAATACAACGTCAACATGGCCGCCGCGATCATCGCCGCATTACCGACATTAGGCTTGTATTTATTAGCAGGTAAGTATTTTGTGCGTGGGTTAACGGCGGGAGCGGTAAAGGGTTAGCCAATGCAAACGCGTGGGCACAAACCCGTGCCCACCCTACGCATACTAATGAAGTTGGGGTTGCTTTTGAAGTTGACGTTGTTTTTGACTTACCCCCACTTCTAGTTCGGCCGGTTTTTTTAAGGAAAAAAGGATCAGAAAGGTTCGCTGTTTGAGCGTAGCGAGTTTCGAACTTTTCCCTTTTTTTCTTAAAAAATCGGGGTTTCCGAAATAGCGTGGTCGCCTTTTTTGGGTTACCTTTTTTGGCGACGCAAAAAAGGTAACTAGCCGCCGGGCTACCCCCGGCCTACAGACCTAAAAAAAACACCAGTAATCAATGAGTCACCCGAACTCATAAAACGAAACACATACAATATTCAGGAGCAAATAATCATGGCAAGTTTATCAATAAGAAACGTCCGCAAAGTCTACCCAAACGGCGCAGAAATCCTAAAAGGTATCGATCTAGAAATTGAAGACGGTCAATTCCTAATCCTGGTAGGCGGCTCAGGCTGCGGCAAATCCACCCTACTAAACATGATTGCAGGTTTAGAGACAGTCAGCGACGGCAGCATCCACATCGGCGACCGCTGCGTCAATGATATCCCTCCCAAGTCACGCGATATTGCAATGGTATTTCAATCCTACGCACTCTATCCAACCATGACCGTACGTGAAAATATTTCCTTCGGCCTAGGCATCCGCAAAGTCCCCAAAGACGAACAAAAAAAGATCGTTGACCGCGTAGCAGAAACCCTGCAAATGACCCATTTACTAGACAGAAAACCAGCCTTACTCTCAGGCGGCCAACGTCAACGGGTAGCAATGGGGCGTGCAATTGCACGCAACCCCGCACTGTTTTTATTCGACGAACCACTATCCAACCTGGATGCAAAATTACGCGTAGAAATGCGAGCTGAAATCAAACTCATGCATCAACGGCTCGGCACCACTATCGTCTACGTAACGCATGATCAAATTGAAGCAATGACCTTAGGCGACAAAATCGCCGTAATGAAAGACGGCGTAGTACAACAATTTGGCAGCCCGCAAGATATTTATGATGAACCAGCCAATATGTTTGTAGCAGGCTTTATCGGTTCACCTTCAATGAATTTCCTACGCGGAAAATTACTCAAGCAAGATGGTGGACTTTCATTTACCTTAGAACACAAAGGCAAAACCACCCTACTGCCACTGCCGGCCAGTTTTTCAACAACACTGATACCAATGGGGCAGATTGAACGCGATATTATTTTAGGAATTCGCCCTGAACATATCACCGACGCAATCAGCGCACGTCGGGCTGAAACGACAGACAGTTATCAACCAACAGAGGTAGAATGCACCGTTGAGCTGACTGAACCAACTGGACCTGACACCTTGGTATTTAGCTGGTTCAATCAGGCCAGAGCAACTTGCCGCACGCATCCACGCGCCGCTGCGACGCCCGGGGAACAAATGAAACTGGCTTTTGATCTTTCTAAAGCCGTGTTATTTGACCCAACTACTGAACAACGCTTGTAAATGAGTACGATGTCACGATGACTTACCTGCGATCTTACCCAAACTTACTAGCCGATATCGGCGGCACCAATGCGCGCTTTGCGCTAGAAACAGCTCCCGGCAAACACGAGGCTATTTTAGTGCTGCCATGTGCTCACTACCCAACTTTATCGGATGCCATACGAGCTTATTTAACGAGTCCGGTAGCTGCTGGCGTAAAGATTAAAAAGGCAGGTGTTGCCATTGCAAACCCAGTGCATAGCGATGTCGTGCAAATGACGAATCATCATTGGTCATTTTCAATTCAAGCGGTGCAAAAGGAATTTGATTTTCAAACACTGCTGGTGGTGAATGACTTTAAAGCGTTAGCGATGGCATTGCCTTTTTTAGATCACACACAAAAATACCAAGTCGGCACTGGTCAACCGCAAAACAATTCAGCCATAGGGTTACTCGGCGCCGGTACCGGCTTAGGTGTTTCCGGCTTAATACCGACCAAACACGGTTGGGTAGCGCTAGACAGCGAAGGCGGCCACACTTCTTTTTCGCCAACCAATCAACGCGAAATGTCTATTCTGCAATTTGCACTGCAAAAATATAAACACGTTTCTTCAGAACGATTGATGTCTGGCGCTGGCATACAGTTAATTTACCAAGCCTTAGCCAGCAACCAGAATCTGACAGTGGATGATATCGACACGCCAGAAATCACACGGCGCGGCTTAAACAATGAATGCCCCGTGTGCCGCGAAGTGCTCAGCACTTTTTGCGAATTACTGGGCACAATGGCCAGCAACCTCGCTATTACCTTAGGAGCAAAAGGCGGCATTTATATCGGCGGCGGCATCGTCCCACGATTAGGGGAGTTTTTTAGCACGTCCAATTTCCGTCAGCGCTTTGAACAAAAGGGTCGCTTCGCCAATTACCTGGGCCAAATACCGACTTATGTCATCACCGAACCCTATCCCGCTTTTATCGGGGTTTCTGCACTGCTAGCTCAAACCGATCAATAAGCGTATTGGATAGTCAAGTGCCTGTTTTGGGATTAAAATCGGCACTTTCCTACTCTGCTTGCGCGACCTGATTTAGGTGCTAAGCGAACGTCATCATGGCAAATGAGCTAACACCCGTCCACAAACGTAGCTTGATCCGCATCGCCGTCATCACAGGTGTTTTGGTGCTGGCGCCAGCCATCAGCTACTTCAGCGTTGCTTATGAATTTGTTCCCATGGCCTGGCGTTTTGTAGAACGCCGACATCCGGCATTGGACTCAATAGGAACCCGCGCCTTTACTTCTGCTGGCATTCCGGGCGACCCATTAAACGTTGCGTTTGTCGGTTCGGAAGATGCACTACACAAAAAAATGTTGGGGGCAGGTTGGTATCCCGCCGATCCGATTACCTTACGTAGCTCATTACGCATCGCCAGAGATAGTTTGCTGCATAAGCCTTACCCTGATGCACCGGTCAGCGATTTGTTTGTGAATGGACAAAAACAAAGCTACGCTTTTGAACAGGCCGAAGGCGGCAATCCGTCCAAACGTCATCACGTGCGTTTTTGGCGAACACCGGATATTGATGCTCTCGATCGACCAATGTGGATAGGTGCTGCCACCTTTGACTCCGGCGTTGGTTTATCGCACACGACCGGACAAATTACCCACCATATTGCGGCCGAAGTCGATCGTGAGCGCGATAAATTAATCACTGATTTACAGCACAGTGGTGAAATTGTTTTACGCTGGATTGAACCATTTCAAAAAGAGCTGGAAGGCCGCAACGGCGGCGGTGACAAGTTTAAAACCGATGGTCGCTTAGTAGTTTTTTCAGAGCAGTGAATAAATTTATTTAAGGTAATGCGGCGATATCAGGCGCTACCCAAGCCAATCTGGCTTCGGTAGAAAAAAGACGTTCGCGCGTGTAATAGCGAAAAGGCAGCTCTTTATCGCCTAGCTTCAAAATCACTTTTTGAGCGAGCTCGTCCATCGAATTTTCATTCTCGATATTATTCAGACAAGCTCTGATCATGCACAAATAAAACCGGGTAATTGTTTCGTGATAGCCACTTGTTTCAGTGTTAACACCGCCCGTCGCAACGTTGTAAGCACAGATACGTTTCCGCATAAGATTGAGTGCAGTTTCATCATCGTAATGAAATGCATGCCATAAGCCGGCACGTAAATGCGCCTCATGAGTCCACTCAGCCTTTGGTAATGTTTGCTCGATAAGTCCCAAAGCAATTCTTTGCGTCTCTGACTTTATTTCATCCATTTTTCCATTCCCACCTCGTTTAGTAAAAAATTATCCGTTTTAGATTTAATTTATTTTTTGAAAACTATCACTCAAGAAACAGCACTCTTCACGATCTAATTCATTTGATATCAAACCCGTTTTTCTGCATTTATTTAAGCACAGACGACTTGAATAGAAACCGACTACCCCCATTTACCGCATAGAATTGTTTTATTTGCGCAACAGCGAAAAATGATGGTGTTTTTGCAAGACCAACCCCAAAGGAGTAACGGAATGAATACCAAATCCGTGTTTCAAGCTACGTTTTTATCGTTAGCGATTTTATGTTCTGCACCCAGCTTCGCCGCAGAAGAACCTTCCATGCAACAAGTCTACGATACCGCCAAAGCCGGAAGAGTGGACGAAGCGCAAACGATGATGCAAAAAGTATTACAAGATCATCCAAGCAGCGCCAAAGCACATTTTGTCGAAGCTGAATTATTAGCCAAACAAGGCCGTATTGCCAGCGCACAGGCCGAACTCAGTAACGCAGACCGTTTGGCACCAGGATTACCCTTTGCCAAACCTGAAGCCGTTGAAAACCTGCGCAGATTAATCGCCAATCCCCAACGTTCATCCATGCCCAGGCAAGCAGTAAATGACTATGCAGCACCAGCCAATACGGGAATGCCGTGGGGACTAATATTGGTGGGTTTAGGCTTAATCGGCTTCATTATTTTTGCAGTGAGATTCATGAGTAACCGTAACCCACCTGTTGTCTATTCTCAAAATGGCGCAACTGGATATGGATCAGGCGTGCCGATGCAGCCTTATGGTGCGCCCGGTCAAATGATGGGCGGCGGTGGAATAGGTTCGGGAATAGTAGGCGGGTTAGTCACTGGTGCAGCACTAGGCGCAGGTATGGTTGCTGGTGAAGAACTGATGCATCATTTTACCGATGGCGATAATCGCAATAATTCGCAGCCTCAACCGACAGACCGTAATGATTATGTGCCGCAGAATGATATGGGCGGCAACGACTTCGGCATTGCCGATAATTCATCCTGGGATAGTGGTGGTGGCGATAGTGGCGGCGGTGGCGACTGGTAATAATTGCGCCGTAAAACGTAAAAAACCGCATTCTTTAATGCGGTTTTTTTACGCTTATTTACTCGGACTTAACTTAACTTGTCTAAATAAATTGTCCATTACTATTCACACAGCTTATCCCTTCCGTTATTACAGTTTTATTTGTGTCTTATCGATTTCAGCGCATTTTCAACACTCTCAACTTCCCCAAGCGCCGATGCCAACAGAGTGCCAATCGTCAACGGCATTAGCATTGGTACCTTCAATTGTTTTGCCGATTCAATTAAAGGGTCATTTGCCGAATGTTCGTCAAGTGAAGTGCTGAGCAATCTTGTATCTGCTTGGAGTTGACCAGTTAATTTTTTCAAACCAGACAAGCGTGTTTCCAACTCATTTATACTTGAACTCATCGCATCCTCCGATAAAGATGAACATTCATTGCCAGATGCAAGGAAATGAATATCTGTTTTTGCCTTCGATTAAGCCTTAGGCTTAAGTTGACCCAAGAAAGTTGCTAGCTCCATCGGCAAAGGAAAAACGATAGTCGTATTCTTGTCTGCCCCGATCACGGTCAAGGTCTCCAAATACCGAAGCTGGATCGCCTGAGGCTCTTGCGCAAGGATTTTAGCTGCTGCGTATAATTTTTCTGAAGCCTGCAATTCACCTTCGGCATGAATCACTTTGGCGCGACGTTCACGCTCTGCTTCGGCTTGTCGGGCAATCGCACGGATCATCGACTCGGTCAGGTCAACCTGTTTAATTTCAACGTTCTCAACCTTGATTCCCCATGAATCGGTCTGCGCATCAAGCGACTCACGAATGTCATGATTCAACTTCTCACGCTCGGCCAACATATCGTCCAGACTGTGCTTGCCCAACACTGAACGCAACATGGTTTGCGCCAGCTGACTGGTCGCATTGAGATAATTCACCACCTGAATAATCGCCTTCTGCGGATCGACAATACGGAAATACACCACGGTGCTGACTTTAACCGAAACGTTGTCGCGCGAGATCACATCCTGAGTCGGCACTTCCAGTACCACTGTGCGTAAATCAACCCGCACCACCTGCTGAACCCAGGGAATGATGATAACTAGCCCCGGCCCTTTCACTTTCCAGAAGCGTCCTAAGGTAAAAACCACGCCTCGTTCATACTCGCGAAAAATCCAAATTGCCGAGACCAAAAAAATGGTTACCGCAAAGGCAGTGAACAATAAAATCAAATTTAATTCAGAGAACATGGTGAATCTCCCCTCATCAAAAATAGCCTGCGGGCAACAGGCACTGTTGCCGAACTTTCTGCCAAACTATTCTTAATGCCTATTCTTCATAGTAGGCATTTTTTACTGTTATTTCCATTAAATCTCGCTTGTTTTGAGTCGTCATTCTCGCGTAGGTGGGAATCCAGGAGTGAGTACGTCTAGTGTTAAATACACTATGCGCAGTGTGTTACGCCCTAAATTTCTACATACACAAGAATGAAAAGGGTTATTAGAATGTGACTGACTGAGACAAAAAAAAGCCTGCCATCAGCAACTGATGGCAGGCTCTTCGTTATTGCTTCTAATACTATTTTTGAGACTAGTTCCGGGTCTTATTTCAAACCACGGTTTTCCAACATAGGCTCAATGCTCGGAGCACGTCCGCGCCAGTCCTGATACATCTTGGACAGCTCTTCAGTATTGCCGCGAGACAATACCATAGCGCGGAAACGATCACCATTAGCGCGCGTCAAACCGCCATTTTCTTTGAACCATTCAAAGCCATCATCTGCCAGCATTTGAGTCCACGGATAGGCGTAGTACCCTGCCGCATAGCCGTTACCCCAGATGTGCAAGAAATAGCTGGTGCGATAACGTGACGGCACTTCGCTAAGGTCAATCTTTTCTTTCTTCAATGCAGCAGCCTCGAATTTATTGGCATCTTGCAATGGAGCATTCGCATTCAATGTGTGCCAGTTCAAATCCAACAACGCGGCAGCACTCAACTCGGTCATGTTGTAACCCTTGTTAAAGCTGGCTGCCTTTTTCAACTTATCAACCATGGCTTGCGGCATCAATTCGCCAGTCTGGTAATTTTTTGCGTAGTTAGCAAACACTTTAGGATCAGTCGCCCAGTGTTCATTGAACTGCGATGGGAATTCAACAAAATCACGTGCAGTACTAGTACCGGACAACGTTGGATATTGTTCATCAGCGAAAATACCATGCAGACCGTGACCAAATTCGTGGAACATGGTGATCACATCATCAAACGACAACAATGCAGGTTGTCCAGCTACCGGCTTGGTGAAGTTAGTTACGTTATAAATCACTGGCTTTGTACCGAACAACTTAGATTGACCGACAAAATTATCCATCCAGGCGCCGCCGTTTTTGTTGTCGCGCTTGAAGTAATCGCAGTAGAACAAGGCCAGCGATTTACCGTCTTTATCAAACACTTCAAACACGCGCACATCGGCTTGGTACACAGGAATGTCGTGACGTTCTGTGAAGGTCAAACCGTACAACTGGTTAGCCGCGTAAAACACGCCGTTTTGCAAAACACTGTTCAATTCAAAATACGGCTTGATCTGGTTTTCATCTAAATCAAAGCGAGCTTTACGCACTTGTTCAGCGTAGAAATTCCAGTCCCACGGTTCCAGCTTGAAGGTTGGTTGCTTCAACTCAGCTTGATCTTTATCAATTTGCGCTTGAATGTCTTGCGCTTCATGCTTGGCACGCGCAGTCGCGGCTGGCACTAATTGTTCCATGAACTTGATTGCCGTTGCTGGCGTTTTAGCCATCTGGTCATCCAGCTTCCATGCCGCATAATTTTTAAAGCCGATCAACTTGGCTTGTGCAGCACGAATCTGCGCTATCCGAACCAACAGCTTACGCGTGTCATTGGCATCGCCCTTTTCAGCACGATTCCAGGAAGCCTCAAATAAGGCTTTGCGAGTAGCGCGGTTAGTCAATTCTTGCAACTCAGGCTGCTGAGTGGTGTTTTGCAACGACAGTACATATTTGCCGTCCAAACCACGCTCTTTAGCTGTTGCCGCTGCCGCAGCAATCGCCGCGTCAGACAGTCCGGCTAACTGAGCCTTGTCATCCAATACCAGCGCGGCATTTTTAGTCGCTTCGCGCAGCTTGTTACCAAACTGGGTACTGAGTGTGGATTCTTCTTCGTTCAACGCTTTAAGTTTGGTCTTGTCGGCTGCGGAGAGTTTTGCGCCCGCATGCACGAAATTTCTGTAGACCACGTCAACCAGACGCTTCGATTCAGCATCTAATTTCAGCTTACCGACTTGTTTGTAGACGGCTTCGACACGCTTAAACAGCTTGTCGTTAAGATAGATCGCATCTTGATGCGCAGCCAGTTTAGGCGCTTCATCTTCTTGCACTTTTTGCAAAGCATCGTCTGTATTTGCGCCAGTAATAGCACCAAATACTTGCAGCACGCGAGTCAACATCGCGCCGGATTTTTCCATCGCCACGTAGGTATTTTCAAAAGTCGGGGCTTCCGGGTTATTGGCGATTTGTTGGATTTCAAGCAGTTGCAGCCGCATTCCTTCTTCTATCGCAGGCTGGTAATCAGTGTCTTGAATTTTATCAAACTGCGGCGCGTTGAACGGCAATGCGCTGGAGTTATAGAACGGGTTGCTGGCTAGTGTTTCGGCGGCCAATACAGGCGAACTAGCTGCAAAAGCCATTGTGGTGGCAAGCACCATCATGCGTAGACGAATCATCTGGTTTTCCTTAGGGTTGAGTCCGTTGCCGGACACGATAAAGTCTCTAGGGTCGAATAACAATCAAACGGACTGGACATTTAAGCGCCAAATTATCTGCGTCTTGCTTGCTGCTGTCAAACAACTTGCATTCAATATCACAAAAATATTTCGATGAGTCTGCGCTCGTCTCCGTTTTCAGCACTCTTCTTGGGAAGCGAAGAAGTATGGCTGAAATCAGTTAAAGCATAAGCAAATACAAAACGATTCGTTCCCACTCGCTCGCCAGCAATTTATCCTGCACTACCTGTACACCCTCAAAAGGAGAGGCTCATGGCTTATCAGGCTTTGCAAAAATACATCACACATTTATATACGACCAAAAGTAACAATACCAATATTTGGATTAACGACACCGGACAAGCACAAGGCCGTTATTTCAACTCCTCGTTGACTAGCGCTTTCCAGGCTTTACGTTCCACGTTGGACTTACAGATTGTTGGGTATCAGGGTTTAGCGCGTAGTTATACGCCGGGCCAGCAAACCGAACTAGGTTTAAGTTTGTGGCGCTTACTTGATCATGCGGCAAGCGACGATGAATCGATCGAACTAGATCGCTTATGCCGCTTGTTACATGCCATTAATTTTTATCGTCAACCGCAAGCGTTCGGGCAAGACATCTATTTAAATGTACATTCACGCTTGCTGGCAGCGATCCAAAACAATCATGGCGCAGCATTCCGACGCATACTCGATACCCTGGAATTACCGCATCAGCATATTGTGCTGGAACTACCTCTCAGCGCGCAAAATCAGCGCTGGATTTTGAATCATGTTTCCGATAATTACCGCAGCAATGGTTTCCGCATTGCAGTCAACATCAACAGCATTGAGCAAGGTTTAGAGTTGGAAGAATTAATTAAGCAGCGCCATTTTGCGGCATTAAAACTGGACAGCAGCGCTTGCCATGAGCGATCCAACTTAGCAGCCTTAGCAAAACTACTCAAAACAGCACAAAAACACAGCACCAATGTGATCATTAAACGGCTCGATAACGATCAACAATACCGCGCAATAGAGCAACTCGCGCATGAAACAAAACAGGAAATTTATGTGCAGGGATTTTTATTCGACCAGCCAAGCTCTTCCTTATTCAGCGCGCCGGTGAAACAACGCGACAAAATTGAATGTAAAAAATGCCAAGCCGCATAACTCAATCGGCTCACTGTGAACATCGCTATTACTTTCCCTTATGCAAAAAAGTAGTAAAGAAATAGCTAATTATTCGTTTTACTTATGCGTTTTAAGTGCAATCATCCGCTTCTTACAAACAAATAAGTAATAAAGCGAGCTGGCGCACTTCACTTCCTTCGTCGCTATTTTTACTTAAAACCTAAAAATACAGTATGAACTTTCAACAATTACGCTCTATCCGTGAAGCGTCGCGTTGCGGCTTTAACTTAACCGAAGTCGCCAACGCCTTATTCACGTCTCAACCCGGAGTAAGCCGTCAGATTCGTGAAGTAGAAGAAGAGTTGGGCGTGGAGATTTTCGAGCGCAACGGCAAACGCCTAATGGGTTTAACCGAACCAGGCAAAGGGATTTTGGTCATTATTGAACGTTTGTTAGTCGAAGCAGAAAACCTGCGGCGTGCTTCTGATGATTACACCGATCACGCCAAAGGCACGCTAACCATTGCCACCACACACACTCAGGCGCGTTATGTTTTACCGCGCGTAGTACAAGCTTTTCGGCAGGCTTTTCCTGATGTGCGCATCGCCTTACAGCAAAGCTCGCCGGAACATATTGCCGACCTGGTGTTATCCGGCAAAGCCGATATCGGTATTGCGACCGAAGGCTTAAGCCAATACAAAGATTTAGCCTCGTTTGCCTGTTACGAATGGAGCCATGTACTGGTTGTTCCTGAAGGCCATCCTTTATTAGCCTGCGTTGCCAACGGCGACTACCTGAGTCTGCACGATTTAGCCACCTGGCCGTTAATTACCTACGATATCGGCTTTACCGGTCGCGGCCATATTGACGAAGCTTTCCACATCAGCGGCGCACATGCCGACATCGTGCTAACTGCGATGGACGCCGACGTTATTGCGCAATACGTCGCCTTGGGGATGGGAGTGGGGATTGTCGCATCGATGGCCGTCGATTCGCTGCACGCACACGGATTAAAAACCATCCCGGCCAGCCATTTATTCAGCCCCAACGTCACCCGTTTAGCGGTCAGACGTGGAACTTATTTGCGTAGTTATGCGATCGATTTTATCCAACAATTTTCACCGAACTTGCAGCGTGAAAAAATTATTACAGAAGTGGCGTTGTAATTGTAGTGATTCAGCTCTAAAAGTGACAGTCTGGTTCGTAACAATTGGGTTGAAAAACTCTTTTTCGTGCCGATGAATTTACCATCGCAAAAATTTGGCTGCAAATAGTTTTTCAACAAAAATTAACGAGTACTAACATACCCAATGCACTTAAAAAAGTTCACAGATTTCACTCAGTAGTTAAAAAAACTTAGGGGATCCTAAGCGTTAATTTGATCCTGAATTTCATCCTCTATCGTTACCGGCATGGTCGGATGGATAATTTCAAACAAAGGGGTAAGGTGCTTCGCAAAATGCTTCCAGCGCCCTATTGAATTTGAGTAGATGGGTTTACGTACCTGGGGAGTACTAGCGGTACGAACGATACGCTTATTTTCATAAAATCTAAGACACGTGGCTTCCCAGGTCAATCCCAGATAATCCAACATGCGTCTCGTCTGGCCCTCAAGATTGGCAACATTAGCTTCATAGCTCACATCAAGTATCCAGCCGGATGGCAAAACATTGTGCCAATGACTCATCAATTTACTATAGCGAAAATACTGTCTTCCCAATGTTTGCAAATCAAAACTATACGTATTCCCTATAGAAAAAGGTTGGGCATAACAAGAGAAACACGTATCCATCGGATTACGCATAGAATGGATAATTTTTGCACTTGGGATCATCAAGTAAATCAGCCCTAAATGCTGATAATTTTCAAGCATCTTGTCAGTAATAAAGCATGCATTAGGTGCGAGCTTCCAGACACGGTCAAGGTATTCCTGCCCTAATTTACGCAAAGCCAAAAGCGCTGCTTCACTGTCCAAAGAGTCAAGCAAGGAATATGCTTTTTTTGCAAATTCAGCAAAAGTAACAATCTCTCCTGCCCCATAGACCTCCCGATGGCTGGAAAGAATTTGTTCAATAAGTGTTGAGCCCGATCGCGGCATACCTACAATAAAAATCGGCACACGATCCTTTTCAGGGATAGGTAAAGTCTCTTCAAGAGCTGCGCATTTACTGAATAGGTCTGAAGTAAAAATGCCGCTTAATTTTTCCAGAGCACGATCCTCTGCACTATCATCGAAGTAATCCCTCTGATAACTGAGCTGGTTTCCCTCTTCATATGCACTAAACGATCTGTCGAATTGAGCGATGCTTTCCATGGCCTTGCCCATCGCAAAATTCAGTTTAATTTGATCATCCAGCGACAATAATTCGCGGTTGGAATAAATTGTTTCCAGCTGATTGAAACGGGGGTCGTCCGGCTGGTAAGGTACCAATGTAAGAAGCGCTAATAGTGAAGGGATACTGCTGGGAGTCAGTTCTAATGCAGTACTTAAGGATTTTTCAGCCTCACCCATTTTCCCCAGCTCCATGAGAACGATACCAAGATTGCAGTACGCCGTATCGAAATCCGGCTTAAGCTCAAGTGCCCTTCGGTAGTGCGCTTCCGCCTCGCTTTGTCGTCCCAACATATGGAGAGCGATGCCGAGAGTGCTATATGCTTCAGCGTATTCAGGTTGCAGTTCAAGTGCGCGGAGTAGCAAGGTTTCCGCATTAGAGAAATCCCCCCTCTGTACGGCGATCTCGCCTAAGTTATTAAACGCAATTGAATGCTCAGGGGCGAGAGCAATCACTCTGCGAAAACTCTTTTCTGCGGCATCAGTTTGACCAAGTTTCAAGAGCGCAACGCCAAGATTTTGATGCGCCGGATACAAATCAGGTTTTAACTCAATAGCTTTGCGGTAATGTACTATCGCCTCATCTAAACTACTCTGCAACCCGAATACAAAACCGAGGTTGGAATAAGCTTCAGCATAGCTGGGATTTTGCACAATAGCCTGTCGATAACTTTCAGCAGCGATTTCCAACTGACCATTGCATAAGTGTGCATTACCCTGATCCTTGAGAGCTAATGCAGCGGAATGATCAGGTGCGAATCGCCCTGCTATTTTCATTACCCATCGTCGACCTGAGAAAACAACCAATCCGATCAACATTACTACTAGCAGCAGTTTGAATATAAGAATTATTGACATAGTATTTTAATATTTCAACGAATATCATTAGCTGACGATGTGAACGGACGTGTTGAGTTGTTAAGCTTATTTTTAAGTTTGGCTCTAATGAAATTTTTCATTTTTTTAAATAATGTAGTCTGTAAATTTAAATTTACATCGGATTAAATGATCATTTAAAATTTATCTATGCCCTATTTAGGGCATTTTGATAAAAAAATAGAAAAATTTAGCCGTAAAAGCAACAGACAATTTTTGGCCAATTAAACTCATTCATTCAATAAACTTAATTGTAAGACGCCTAATTTCTGAAGCTCTGAATTAGATATCATTATTGAATTGGTCGTCAAATGGATAAGGCGGATTGAAACTTTCCGTTACAAAAAACTAATGCGTATGCCTACCGCGTCATTCCTGCGCAGGCATAGGAATGAAAATAATGAGGGTATGGATTACAAGTAAATTTGATTACTTGAAAAAAGTGTGGGGGGAGATCAGCACTACGCGGATATTTAGTGACACAAAGTGCCCTCAACGCGTGTTGAAATTTCCTAAATACCCGCTTTACAATTGAACGATATTCCCGGCAAGGGCTCCTTACAATCAAGCAAAACTCAACGCACCAGTTAAATCCCCCGGCGGCAAAGCGCCACGTTCCGCAAACGCGGCATTACGAACTGCCAGCCCTTCCAGCAACGGCAAATCATACAAGCGACTGATGAAACGCATGATGGATGTCGTATCATAAAAACTATGGTCGACATTACCCTTCTTGGCAAACGGCGACACAATAATTGCCGGAACCCGTGAACCCGGCCCCCAGCGGTCACCCTTAGGCGGAGCAACATGATCCCACCAGCCGCCGTTTTCATCAAAAGTAATCACCACTAGCATATTTTTCCATTGCGGACTGTGTTTTAAATGCTCCAACACGTTCACAACATGTTGATCACCCGATTCCACATCCGAATAACCTGCATGTAAATTCAAATTACCTTGAGGCTTATAAAAAGTCACCGCAGGCAATTTACCTGCCACTACATCGGTCAAAAATTTATTTGAAATTGGACTATCACCAACACCGCCATCACGCAAATGTTCAGCACGCTCTTTACTGCCCGGAGCAAATTTCTGAAAATAGTTAAACGGTTGATGATGGTATTGAAAATTAGGGCGCGGTCCGCCACCCTTAGCATCTAAAGCCGCTTGCCAGGCACCGCCATACCAGGCCCAGCTCACGCCTTTTTGCGATAGTACATCACCAATTGTGCGGAAAGTTTGCGGTGGCAAAGTGCTGGGGTTTTGCGCATCAGCCAACGTTTGATCGCCACTCTCGGCCGGTTTAATGTAACTTGGTTGAAACGGTGGCGCCATAGTGTTGACAGCATAACCATCGGGTGAAATAGAACCATCCCGAACAAATTTAGGTGGGCCATCCACGGCCGATGCGGGATTATCTTTAGCTATAGCTAAGCGAGTTCCGGTTGGCCCATCTTCAGTGACCACAATTTTATCTTTGGCCGGACTGGAAGCAGCATTAAAATACTCCGGTGCGCGACCTGAAATTAAAAATTGATGGTTCAGGAAAGAGCCGCCAAATGCAGCCATAAAAAAATTGTCGCACAGGGTATATTCTTTAGCGACTTGCCATAAACCGAGATTTTTTTGGGTCTCGCCATAATGCCCCATCACCATCGCGCCAGAATTACCCCATGCGACAAACTGATCATTCTTACCGCCGTTAATTTGCATTTGATTTTGATAAAACAAATGGGCTAAATCACGGGTAATAAGACCTTCGGGTAAGGGCTTGCCATCGCCATCGGTTAATGCGAACGGTGCATTAGGTAACCCGGTGATTTTGCTTTCAGTAATCTGATATTGTTTACCGCCTAAAGTTTGCTCCTGCGGCACAATTCCGCCCCATATTTTAGGCAGTTGCGTTAGCACCTGACCATTGCGGTCGAGCTGAGCATATGCAGCCGCGGGCACTTCCGACAAGGGCTTGCTGACGCCCGGAAAGTTTGCGAACAGATTGGTGAAACTGCGATTTTCTAAAAAAATCACCACGACATTTTTAATGTTGTCCTTGAGTTTGGCATTTAATGAACTGCCACTTGGTACTGGCTTAGAATTCACTGCCAACGGTACGCTGCCCAGCACTCCAGCGGCAGCACCGGCTTGCAGTAAGCGACGGCGGGCTGGGTTGGTTGGCGGATCATCTGGCTGATTAATTTGATCGTTGTCTTTGGCTTGCATGGTCACATTCTCCTAATTAAAGCAGTTGATAGCTGGTCGCGCGAATTGCGATTTAACCATAAAAAAATCCGCCGAAGCGGATTTTATATAATCAATTTACAAAACTCAGCTGATTCGGCTGGCTCAGTTTAGCTTCGCGGCATGTTCCCTAGTCGCATGGAACACAACTTGCGGCCAACGCTCTTGAGTCAGTTTTAAATTAACACCTGAAGTCGCCAAATACGCCAAATTTCCAGCAGCATCATGCGCTAAATTATGTCCGGCGCTGGAATTTTGAAAGTCATTCATGATCTTTTTATCGTCGCAACTAACCCAACGCGCACTGCTGATGCTGGTTCCTTCAAACACGGCATCTACACCGTATTCATTCAACAACCTGCTGGCAACCACTTCAAACTGCAATACCCCAACTGCGCCCAACACCAGATCTGAATTATTAATCGGCTTAAACACTTGCACAGCACCTTCTTCACCGAGCTGTTGCAAACCTTTGTGCAATTGCTTGATTTTGAGTGGGTTACGAATCCGGACCGAGCGGAAAAAGTCAGGCGCGAAATATGGAATGCCAGTGAATTGCAACAATTCGCCTTCTGAGAAACTATCACCGATCTGCATGTTGCCGTGGTTAGGCAAGCCGATAATATCACCGGCAAACGCTTCTTCAACCTGCTCGCGACTGGACGCCATAAAGGTGACCACTGACGATACTTTGACTTCCCGGTTCAAGCGTAAATGTTTGAGCTTCATGCCGCGTTCAAAATGTCCTGAGCAAACGCGCAGAAAAGCGATGCGGTCGCGATGCGCCGGGTCCATATTGGCTTGAATCTTAAATACAAAGCCTGAAAACGGTGCTTCGGTTGGCTCTACCGAACGCACGGTTGCATCACGCGACCGTGGCGCTGGCGCCCATTCAATTAAGGCGTTTAAAATTTCGCGTACACCGAAGTTATTAATGGCTGAGCCAAAAAATACCGGTGTTTGAGTGCCCGCTAAAAATGCGTTCAAATCAAAAGGATGTGAAGCGCCGTGCACCAATTCCACTTCCATTTTCAGCTGTTCAATTTCAAGCGGGAACATCGCGGCTAAACGCGGATTATCGATTCCTTTTAATACTTCAAATTCTTGATCAGCGCGGTCATTCCCTGCGGTAAACAGCATGATTTCATCGCGTAAAATATGGTACACGCCACGGAAATTCTTACCCATACCGATCGGCCAGGTAACCGGCGCACATTGGATTTTGAGGACCGACTCCAGTTCATCTAACAATTCCAACGGATCACGGGTTTCCCGATCCATTTTATTGACGAAGGTAATAATCGGCGTGTTGCGCATGCGGCAAACGTTGAGCAATTTAAGTGTTTGTTCTTCCACACCCTTGGCGGCATCAATCACCATCAAGGCCGAATCAACTGCGGTCAATACGCGATAGGTATCTTCAGAAAAATCCTGGTGACCCGGCGTATCAAGCAAATTGACGACGTGACCTTTATAGTCAAACTGCATGACCGAGCTGGCAACAGAAATACCGCGTTGCTTTTCGATGTCCATCCAGTCTGATGTCGCATGACGGCCGCTTTTGCGTCCCTTTACCGTACCCGCCAATTGAATCGCGCCGGAAAACATCAGTAATTTTTCGGTGAGCGTCGTCTTACCCGCATCTGGGTGAGAAATAATGCCAAAAGTACGGCGGCGCGCTACTTCTTTATTAACTAAAGCAGTGGCGGACGTTGAGCCGGCAGTATTTGGTGAAATCGGTGAAGTCGGTGGGATTTGGTCGGACACAATAAACGATCGTAACAAAAGGTGAGCAGTCTACCGTTTTTAGCTGCTAAAGTCGATTGACTTGCAAGCTAAGGCGATGAATCTAAACGGGCTTGGCTGGCTGGGCGGGTGTTTCTGGTATCAGACACGCATCAATAATTTGCAAATCATTATCTTTAGCGAAATCCAGCACGAAATGGTAGGCCAACGGTTCGATTTCACGCAAAGCATGATCGACGACCACAGAACGTATTCCATTGATCAGGATGGGCTGTACAAAGAGTGAATAATGCAAATGGCTCTGACGGCCGCTATCCGGCCGAAAACACGACATAGCGCCGCTTAATCGCTCAGACCAATCGCTAGGACGAAATTGTTTTCCGTCGCTAGTGAGACCAAGGATAAAGAATTCACTTTTTGGAGGTTTGTTGTTTGATGTGCTGTCGACCATTGTAAGGATCGCCTTTACTACTAGGTAGCATGAAAGTCAGTATTATATCTTATAGAAGACCGAACATTCGAGCTTCCTGAAGGAACTCTCAGTATAGGCATCAAAATTGACTATGCAAAGAACACGGCTGCGCGTGTTCTCACCCAAACCTATCAGGCCAGCCACACCGCCATTGAGAGCAATAACAGCAGCAACATCCATAGTAACAAAGCACGCCAGACCAAGCCGACGGCACTTTGCAAGGAGCGTATGCCAGCCGGCTCGCCAGGCATCACCTCCGGTTCGATTCCGACCGAATCAACAATGGCTGCATCGATCGGAAGTTCTACTGCATTTTCTTCCGGACTACCAAGCCGCACGCCTAACGCGCCACTGCCTGATGCCAAAATAATACCTTCCGATTCATTTTTCCAACGATGTGCAAAATTGCGCCAGGCGTAAATCGCATCCTCAAAATTGCCGACTACGGCAAAGGCGATGGCGGTTAAACGGGCTGGAATCCAATCAATGATGTAAAAAATACGTGCCGCGTATTGCCCAAATGCTTCATTTTTCATGTGTTGCGGTTCATTCCAGGCGCGCGAAAGGTGTTCGGCAACCCGGTACATCACTGCGCAAGCAGGGCCAACTGGCATTAAAAACCAGAAAAACACGCCAAACACACTGCGGTGAGTAGTAATTAATGATTTTTCTACTGCTAAACGAGCAATTTCAGATACATCCAAACCTGTGGTATCGGTATGTGTCCATTCGGCCAATAAAGTACGAGCAGTTTCTTCGTCGCCGGAATGTAGAGCCAATTGAATCGAAGTGAAATAATGGCTGTAGTGACGGAAACCCAAAGTTAAATAAACGATGATGATATTCCACAGCAGTGCCGCGAAAATATTTAATTTGTGTAGGCAAATCCAGTAAATAAGCGCAGTTGGCACCGTTAAAATCGCAACAGTAATCCACCATCCAAGACGCCCATTTTGCGGCTCTCCGGCATTGCACCATGCTTCTATGCGCATCGCGAGGGCTTTAATCGCTGTGTAAATAGGATTATCAGCACGCAAGGGCTTTAATTGCTCAATCAACAAGGCGCAAAGTATAGATAAGAAAGTCATTGGTTCAAAGAATAAGTCAGAGCAATTAAAGCCTCGGTCAAACTAGGACGAAGCAGAAGGAAATAAGACGCCAAGATAACTTAGACAGGCAATTGTTGCAACTAATAGTCGCAAGCAACTACGCCCGCAAGAAGTGAAACAGATTACGCAACATGCCCGCCGTTGCGCCCCAAATGAAATAATCTTGATACGGCATGGTGTAAAAACTGCGGCGTACTTCTTGTTTTGGAAACACGCTACTACGAAGTTGGTGCCGACTTCCATCCATCAAATAAGCCAGCGGCACTTCAAAAATTTCAGCGACTTCGTTGGCATCCGATTGCAACTCTAACGGCAACTGAACCGCGGCAACGACTGGAGTAACACGATAACCAGTTCCCGTATAGTAATCTGGCAATAGCCCTAATATTTCAACATAGTCTCTACTCAAGCCAATTTCTTCATGGGCTTCGCGCAACGCTGTTTCTATCAGACTGCTATCTTCGAGCTCGACTCGGCCACCAGGAAAACTAATTTGCCCCGCATGATGCGTCAGATGCGCGGTGCGTCGGGTGAATAGCAGATTTAATCCTTCGGCGCGCTGCACTAGCGTAATTAAAACCGAGGCATTGGTGTAGGTTTTATCTACTGAAAATAAACGCAATTCGTCGGTTATTTCAGGATGCCATTCTGGAGGATCGGCAAACCGCGTTCTTATCCAATCTAAATTTAAACGCGTTTGTTCCAGAACCGATTCTCCGGCAATGCTGTCAACAGGGACAGATTGCGGATCGAAAACAGGGATACTCAAAACCAACTCCTTAAACCGTTCACTCTATTACTCACTGTATTGTTGCATTAAACCAAGAAAAAAGGGCACCGGAAGGCGCCCTTTTTTTGCTACTTACACATAAATTATTAAGCTGCTGCTGGAGCAGACTTAACTTTACGTGCAGGCAATTTTTCTTTAATACGTGCAGATTTACCTGAACGTTCACGCAAGTAGTACAACTTAGCGCGACGTACATCACCGCGACGTTTAACTTCGATCGAAGCGATCAGTGGTGAGTACAATTGAAATGTACGCTCAACACCTTCACCGGACGAAATTTTACGCACGATAAAATTTGAATTCAAACCACGACGACGACGTGAAATAACAACGCCTTCGTAAGCCTGAGCACGTTTACGTGTGCCTTCGACTACGTTTACATAAACAATAACTGTATCGCCTGGGGCGAAATCAGGAATGTTTTTACCCAAACGGGCAATTTCTTCTTGCTCAAGTTGTTGGATCAGATCCATTTTTAACTCCTGTAACCATCTTGCTGGTGCCTGAATACTACTGGCCCGGTAGAGGATGGGATTAATCATGTAAGCCTGGGCTTACGCTTGGTGCTACTTTTTACTTAACTGCTTACTTATTTGCTACTTATTAAGCTTTACTGCTTAAATACTTTTCATCCGATTTACTCAACAAACCCGCCGCGCGCGCTTGTTTAATTAAATCCGGGCGCTTCATTAAGGTTGCTTTTAAAGCCTGCTCGCGTCGCCATTGCTCAATAACTGCATGATTTCCGCTCATTAATACTTCTGGAACGGGAACATCATCGTGCATTTCTGGGCGCGTGTAGTGCGGGCAATCTAACAAACCATTCACGAAACTATCTTGTACAGCCGAATCTTCATCGTGCAACACGCCGGGCAATTGACGGATCATAGAATCCATTAAGGCCATGGCGGGTAATTCTCCGCCGGATAACACGAAGTCACCCAAACTGATTTCTTCATCAACGCATGAATCAAGCAAGCGCTGATCTACCGCTTCATAACGACCACACAGTAATACTAAGCCAGAATATTCTCCCAACTGCATTACCCGCTGATGCGTAAGCGGACGTCCTTGCGGCGACAAATAAATAACTCTTGGTGCAGAAAAACCTTGTTCTGTCTGACGCAATTTAGCAGCGCTAATGGCTGCCTGCAACGGCTTTACCATCATCACCATGCCAGGTCCGCCACCATACGGCCTGTCATCGACGGTGCGATGTTTATCGGTCGTAAAATCACGTGGATTCCAGAGCGTTAACGCACATTTTTTTTGCTCAAATGCACGTCTGGTCACGCCAGATTGGGTAAGCGCTGCAAACATTTCGGGAAAAAGCGTAATAACATCAAACTGCATATTGATCGCCTTTAACTGTCACATTTACCAGTAACTCAACGCTACTAATAATCCAGTCCCCAATCGACCGTAATTTTTTTACTTTGTTGATCTACGTTAGGCACAAACCGCTCTACAAACGGTATCAAATACTCGCGTGCCGCCGCAGGAACAACTTCAGCTTCCTGTGCAGAGTTAATCTCAACCTTAACTGGATTAGATTGAACTACACGAAGAATCGGATGTGCGCCATTGTCGATGAGATCAGCAACCACGCCCAAACTCTCGCCTTGCAGATTTTCAACAGCCAAACCGATTAGGTCGAGCCAGTAAAATTCATTGTTTGAGAGTACTGGAAAGTGACTGCGAGAAATCTGCACCACAGTGCCTTTTAAGCCTTCCGCCGCGTCACGACCAACAACGCCCATAAGTCGGGCTACTACATCGTCGCCATGCCGCTTTGCTTCCAACTTTTCAACATCATGCACATTAGCTGGTGCTTCTGAACGCACCTCGGGCTTGCCTAACCACCACGTTTTTGCATGCAATAAAGCATCCGCTTCGGCAGAATAAGGATGAATTCTTACCCATCCCTGCACGCCATAAGCACCGGTGATGTGTCCAACCGAAATTAAATCAGCAGGTAATGGTGTAGGTGTAGCCAAACTCGATGTCAAAGTCTTACTTTCAGACAAATTAAACAGCTGCTGGAGTTTGTTTCGCTGCCAAAGCAACTAAACGCGCTACCGCTGGCGACAATTGCGCGCCGTGGTCTGTCCAATGAGTCAAACGATCTTGAGCAATACGTACTGTCTCAGCAGCACCAGAAGCTACTGGATTGTAAAAACCGATACGCTCAATAAAGCGACCGTCACGACGATTGCGTGAATCAGTTGCTACGATATTGAAGAAAGGGCGCTTTTTTGCACCACCACGAGCTAAACGAATAACGACCATAATAATTCCAAAAAAAGAGTACTAAAGAGTACGAAGGCGGAAAAACCGAAGATTATAACGCACAATATCTGCGACAGCAAGCAACCTTCAATAACAAGAAATATCAGACAAACGCGAACAGTATATACCTTAGGCAATATGGGAATCGAATTTTGACGCCAATTTCGCACTCAACGCTAAATTTTTATTAGCTAATTTTGCTCGTGAAAATATCATAAACATATTAATAACGTACGTTTTTGCGGCTTAAAACTACTTATCCCATCATATGCACGTCGAATTCAAGCTAAATTCCGCACCATGCCTCCAGACGGAATCATAAGCCACGGCAATATTTATGTACAATGAGCGCTTCTTTGCAGGTAGGTCATTATGACAACTCAACAAACTTCACACAAAAATAAAACCATCGCGGCGCTGCTTGCTTCGATCGGAGGTGGAATTGGTATGCATCGTTTTTATTTGGCCGGTTGGCGCGACAAATGGGCTTGGCTGCACTTTGCCAGCTTGCCAATATCACTATTAATTTATTTTTTTAGTTATAACGTACTGTCATTTTTTACTGCTGCTCCACTGATTTTGTCAGTCCTGATCGGCTTCCTGGCCAGCTTGGTGATAGGCACTACCTCAGATGAAAAGTGGGATACGCAATTTAATGCCAATTCATCTCAAAAATCAGAGTCAGGCTGGCCAATTGCTATGATTTTGGTACTCACTTTAGGTATTGGCGCAGGCTCATTAATCGCCGTTATCGCACGCACTTCCGACTTATTTCTCACTGGCGGCTTATACGGCTAATCACAGTTAAAACGATTGACTGATACCTGTATAAAACGCACTCTGATTAACACCTACGGCACTATTGCCAACCTCAATAGCAAAACTGGTGAGTGCACTATTATGCAAGCTGCCGATGCTGGCAAACAGCAGTGTGCGTTTCGATAAGCTGTAATTGGCGCCCAGCATGATCAAATTAGCGCTCCCGGTACTTTGATTCAAATTGACGTGGAACGCGGCAGGAATCAATGTCAGAGCCGGGGTAATTTTATAATTGGCACCGAGCCAGAACTGGGTTGCCTTATCAGGGTTGCCATAGCTAGCAAGCATATCGGGTGCCGATTGCGTTTGGCAACCAGCAAACAGCTTCCACTTATCCAGCGTAAGCGTGCCGCCAGCGGTTAATTCCTTAGAATATTGAAACAAGGTGGAAAGCTGACCGCTCGGATCATACGCAACGTCGTACATCACCTTCAATTCAAGCCCATCTTTGTTGTAGCCAAGCTCAATACCATTGCTACTACTGTCTTGGGTCGAACCCGCTACTTCACCAAAACCATACATTCCCACGGCAGAAAATCCATTCATATCCGGCGTAATGTATTGGACTTGATTGCTGGTTTGCGGCCAGTTACGGCCCTTTGCCAGAGTTGCAGTACCCATTGCCTGTTGTCCGGTGGGATCCAGACTCCAGACGATATCACTCGGTAAAGTTAAATCCCGCCCAAGTTTTAAGGTGCCATAATCGCCGCTCAGACCAACAAAAGCGCGGCGACTCCACAATGCACTGCCGCCATTGACGACGCCATTACCAGTGGCAAAACCGCTTTCCAAGGTAAATAGCGCCTTCATGCCGCCGCCAAGATCTTCGGCTCCCTTAAAGCCAAAAAAGCTGGTACCCCATTCGTTTCCGGGAGCACTCCACTGGCTGCCTGTGATGGCAACACCATTGCTGTCAATGCGGCCGGTATTTTGATTACTTTGGTAGTTAACTTCAGCATCGACGCGACCGTACAGGGTAACGTTGCTTTGTGCTTTCACTTGACCGCTGCATGCACCAAGGACAGTAGTCAGCAATAAAAACTGAAGGCATGACTCTTTGAATGCGGTATTGTTCATCAGCTATCTCCAGATAAGACATTATTCCAGATTAGTTCAGAACAACCCGCAATACAAAGATATCCCTGATCAGAACTTCAGGGATATCAAGTCAACAATGAAAAAATTAAGACTCCGCTTGTTTAGCCTCTTGCAACGAACGCAAAAACAAACCTAAACCACCTACCGCTAACACCAGAATAACGATCAGATCAAACAGGCTCATAGAACGCAGGCTGAAATGTATCGAGCTAATCACACCAAACAAGAGCGCCGCAAGCGAACCGATGGCCAGCAGCCAACCGAGCAGATTTTTGATATTGTAAAAAATCATGCCAACGCCAAGGATGAAAGGAATCATGATCATGCCGCTGGTAATACTGTAATAGCCACCCATTGCGGCAAACCCATAAAGCCCCATACCCATGCCAAAACTCGATTGCACTATCACATCATTGAGCAGCATATAAAACCCGCCACACATCATAAATAGCCCAATAAAAAATTGGCCAATACCGCCACTGGTTCCACCTGCTCCGCGCATGTTTATTCCTTTAAAGTTAAACGGCTTTGTATAGTTTTTAGAATTGCTGTTCCGATAAGGCCAACGTACCGACGCTACCTAACAATATGCTGGTTTTAATGCCTTGCGCTTGAACTAAATAATGCTCAGCAAAGAACCGTGCAGTAGCAATTTTTGCTTGATAGAACGAAATATCCGCTACGCCTTCTTGTAACTTTTCAGCCGCAACCAAGGCTGCGCGCCCCATTTGCCAGCCGCCAAGAACAATACCAGCCAATTTCAAATACGGCACGCTACCAGCAAATACCGCTTTAATATCGGTTTTCATATTGTTTGCTACGTAAGTAACCACTTCGTCCATCGCCGCTGCCGCTGCTGTCAGTTGCACTTCAATCGCCAGCAAATCAGCTTGCTTGCTCGCAGCTAATTGCTCAGCCGTTGCACGCACTTCAGCCAAGATCACCTTGGCAGTAGCACCAGCGTCACGCACCGTTTTACGTCCGACCAAATCATTCGCCTGGATTGCAGTCGTGCCTTCATAAATAGTCAAAATCCGGGAATCGCGATAATGCTGCGCCGCGCCAGTTTCCTCAATAAAGCCCATGCCGCCATGCACTTGCACGCCAGTAGAAGTCACGTCGATCGACATCTCGGTTGACCAGCCTTTAACGATAGGCACCAAGTATTCATACACGATTTGATTTTGCTTGCGAACCGCTGCGTCAACATGGTGATGTGCGGTATCCAATTTAGCTGCTGCAACATAAGCCAGAGCACGCGCCGCTTCAATTTGCGAGCGCATCGTCATTAACATACGCTTTACATCTGGATGATGAATAATGGCAACCGGTCCGGCCGAACCAGCTAAATCACGTGACTGAATCCGGTCTTTAGCGAAAGTAACCGCTTGCTGATAAGCCCGCTCAGCAACGCCAATACCTTGCATACCGACGCCAAAACGCGCTGCATTCATCATAATGAACATGTATTCCAGGCCGCGATTTTCTTCGCCGATCAAATAGCCGATCGCGCCACCATGGTCACCAAACTGCAATACCGCAGTTGGGCTGGCTTTAATACCGAGCTTATGTTCAATCGAAACGCAATGAACGTCATTGCGAGCGCCCAGTGAGCCGTCTGCATTGACCATGAATTTCGGTACTAAAAATAAGGAAATCCCCTTAACGCCTTCCGGTGCATTCGGTGTGCGAGCCAACACTAAATGAACGATATTTTCTGCCATATCGTGTTCACCGTAAGTGATGAAAATTTTAGTGCCAAATACCGCAAACGTACCATCATCATTCGGCACGGCACGGCTTCTGACCATCGCCAAATCGGAGCCTGCTTGTGGCTCGGTCAAGTTCATGGTGCCGGTCCATTTGCCGCTAATTAAATTTTCCAGATACTGCGATTTCAATTCATCGCTACCGGCAGTCAACAAGGCTTCAATCGCGCCATCGGTCAGCAATGGGCATAAGGCAAATGAAATGGAAGCTGAATTCAGCATTTCCAAACAAGGTGTTGCGACTAACTTCGGCAAACCCTGTCCACCATATTCAGTAGGATGCTGCACACCTTGCCAGCCAGCTTCGGCAAATTGTTTGAAGGCTTCCTTAAAACCTTTAGTGGTTGTTACCACACCGTCTTTCCAAGAGCTCGGTGCTTGGTCGCCGATCCAATTTAGTGGCGCAATCACACCGCCAGCAAACTTGGCGTTTTCTTCCAAAATAGCTTCGACCGTATCTGGTGTGGCGTCTTCGCAATTCGGCAAAGCATTAATTTGTTTGAGTCCGGCGAGTTCGTTCAGCACGAACAACATATCTTTTAAGGGCGCGTTATAGCTCATTTGATTACTCCAAAAAAATGGACAGGAGGCAGTTTAAAACTAGCCGCCTGTCCATGAGTGCGATGCAATGTGTCGAAATTTTTAAATCTGTTTTTTTGCCAGGGCTTACGCAAAATTGCTCCAGCAAGGCGCACTAACGCAGACAGTACGAATGTACGGCAAGGAAGTGCAACGCCGCTGGGGCGGTTTTGCGTAAGTCCCCTTACCCTAATTCAGCGATTAACTGCGGCACTATCTCAAACAAATCACCTACGATGCCGTAGTCAGCTACTGAGAAAATCGGTGCTTCCGGATCTTTATTGATCGCAACAATAGTCTTGGAATCTTTCATCCCGGCCAAATGTTGAATCGCGCCGGAAATACCAACGGCAATATACAAAGATGGGGCAACAATTTTACCCGTCTGACCAACTTGCCAGTCATTCGGCACATAACCAGCATCAACGGCTGCGCGTGATGCGCCCATTGCTGCGCCTAATTTATCAGCCAACGGTTCCAGCAATTTAAAGTTTTCGCCCGAACCCATACCGCGGCCACCGGAAACAATAATTTTTGCAGCTGTTAATTCAGGACGATCCGACTTAGCTACTTCGCGTGACACAAAGCTCGATTGACCGGAATCAGCCACCGCAGTAATGTTTTCAACTACAGCCGAACCACCCGCTGCTGCAGAATCAAAACCGGTAGTACGCACGGTAATCACTTTAACTGCGTCAGTTGATTGCACTGTTGAGATCGCGTTACCAGCGTAAATTGGACGCTCGAACGTGTCGGCAGAAATTACCTTGGTAATTTCAGAAACTTGCGCTACGTCTAAAATCGCGGCTACGCGTGGCAAAATGTTTTTACCGTAGGCAGTAGCTGGGGCGAGAATGTGGCTGTAGTTACTAGCAATCGCCAGTACTTGCGCTGCACAGTTTTCTGCCAAACCATCCGCAAAATGCGCTGCGTCAGCAACTAACACCTTACTTACGCCAACTAATTGCGCTGCTGCCTGCGCTGCTGCGCCGCACTGATGACCCGCTACCAAAACGTGCACATCACCACCGCATTGAACTGCAGCGGTAACAGTATGAGCAGTACTCCCTTTTAAACTGACATTATCGTGTTCAGCAATAACAAGTGTTGTCATTTATATCACCTTGGCTTCATTTTTAAGTTTGGCGACTAAAGTTGCCACATCAGGTACGATAATTCCAGCGGAACGTTGTGCTGGCTCGACCACTTTTAATGTTTTAACGCGAGGAGCAACGTCCACGCCTAAGTCTGCTGGTTTGACGTTATCTAATTGTTTTTTCTTCGCCTTCATGATGTTAGGCAAAGTTACATAACGTGGCTCATTCAGACGTAAATCTGTTGTGATAATCGCTGGCAAAGTCAGTGACAGGGTTTCTAAACCGCCGTCTACTTCACGCGTTACGCTTACTTTTCCATCAGCGACAACAACTTTAGACGCGAAGGTGGCTTGCGGCCAGCCTAATAACGCAGCCAACATTTGTCCGGTTTGATTGCAATCATCGTCAATCGCTTGTTTGCCAAGGATGATCAATGAAGGTTGTTCTTTATCCGCGATTGCTTTCAACAATTTGGCTACGGCCAACGGCTGCAACTCTGCATCGGATTCAACCAAAATACCGCAATCTGCACCAATTGCCATCGCTGTACGCAACGTTTCCTGGCATTGTGCAACGCCACATGAAATGGCGATAATTTCTGTCGCAACACCGGCTTCTTTTAAACGAACCGCTTCTTCAATAGCGATTTCATCAAAAGGATTCATCGACATTTTAACGTTGGCGATATCCATCCCCGACTGATCGGATTTGACACGCACCTTGACGTTATAGTCAACAACGCGCTTGACTGGTACTAGTATTTTCATAATTTTGCCTGTGCAAAGTTCAAGTAAATCGAAGATTATAAACTGAGATGTTCAACTTCAATGTGAATCTTATCTAGAGGGACGTAATTTAGCACGATCGTACTTTTAATTCCATGCGGTATCTAGAATTTAACTCCTAATTACAACAATATCGCCGCTAGCGTAAAAGTCGCAGGCAATAAAAAAGCCCGCTAAATCGTAGCGAGCTTTTAAAGAAAACGCATATTGAATTATTTGCGTTTTATGTAGTATTCATATTCTTGCAAATGTTCCTCATGTGCAATTAATTCATTACCGGTTTGTTTTGAAAATGCCTGGAAATCACGAATGGAACCGGGATCGGTGGAAATCACATGCAAAATCTCGCCGCTCAACATTTCAGCTAACGCTTTTTTTGCCTTAAGAATAGGAAGTGGACAATTTAACCCGCGGGCGTCCAGTTCTTTATTGAAATGCATAATTTCCATCCGGTAATTAATGAAACGAACAATGCACCAATTCTACCGCAAATAAATCCAACATGGTGCATCGCAACATACAACAACATCAAACCAGCGCTTTTTAGCTACTAATTGCACGGAAATTGCATGAAAACACGCCGAATTAAGCGTTTATTGCAAAATCAGGAATTACCATCACTGCTTTCAGCAATACTGCGCACTGTAGAGCACTATTGCAGAGCAAAAAAATTAAACGGATACGCTGCAGGGATTACAACTTATTTATAGCACCTGCAGCAATATCCGCAATAAATTTATTTTTTACTTAAGCCCGTTCAGTTACCCATGCAGCAACACCTGCTAAAGCTTGCGCCAAACCAGCTGGGTTAGTACCGCCAGCCTGCGCCATATCTGGACGTCCGCCGCCTTTACCGCCGACTTGCAACGCAACAAAATTAACCAAATCACCCGCTTTTACACGAGCGGTTGTATCCGCAGTTACGCCAGCGACCAAACTTACTTTGCCATCTTGCACAGAAGCCAACACAATCGCAGCAGTTTTTAAGCTGTTTTTGAGCTTTTCTGTCACTTCGCGCAATGTATTGGCATCAGCACCTTCCAGTACTACGGCTAATACCTTAATTCCTTTAATATCAACGGCTTGCGAAGCCAATTCATTACCCTGATTTGCCGCCAACTTGGATTTAAGTTGCGTCATTTCTTTTTCCAGCGATTTAACCTGCTCTTGCACCAAAACAATGCGATGCAGTAAATCATCAGGCTGGGTTTTCAATAACGCAGCGGCTTCACCAAGACGTGCGGTTAAATTTTGTACCAAATGCACGGCCACTTCGCCGGTTACCGCTTCAACGCGACGAATACCTGCGGCAATTCCGCCTTCTGAGACAATTTTAAAGAAGCCGATATCGCCGGTGCGCTTAACATGAGTACCGCCGCATAGTTCGCGTGAGCTACCGATATCTAAAACACGTACTTCGTCGCCGTATTTTTCGCCAAATAAAGCCATTGCGCCATGTTTGACGGCATCATCAAATGCCATCACCTGCGCTTGTGCTGCGCTGTTCGTTAAAATTTCGCAGTTAACAATTTCTTCCACCTGACGAATTTCGTCGAAGGTCATGGCAGCATTATGGCTAAAGTCAAAACGGGTTTTATCCGCATCAACTAAAGAACCTTTTTGCGCTACATGCGCACCCAACACTTCACGCAAGGCTTTGTGCATTAAATGGGTAGCAGAATGGTTACGCACGGTTTGCGCGCGCACAGCCTCTGCCACATGCGCTTCCACTGACTGGCCGACCGCTAATGTGCCAGTCACCAACTCGCCATGATGACCAAATACATCTGGCTGGATTTTAGTGGTGTCTGACACTTCAAACGAAATACCTGGCGCTGACAAGCCACCACGGTCACCGCATTGACCACCGGATTCGGCATAAAACGGTGTTGTATCCAACACGACCAATGCTGATTGTCCTGCGCTTATCTGCTGCACCGGGCTGCCATCAACGTACAAAGCAATCACTTTACTTGCTTGCGCTAATTTTTCGTAACCGACAAAGTTGGTTTTTGCACCGCTATATTCAATACCGGCACTCATTTTGAATTTACCTGCAGCACGGGCGGTTTGTTTTTGATGCTCCATCGCCGTATCAAAACCGGCTTGGTCTAATTCCACGTTGCGTTCACGGCAGATATCCGCGGTTAAATCTAGCGGGAAGCCGTAAGTGTCGTACAAAGTAAACGCGGTGCGGCCATCTAGGCGTTGGCTGTCTTTAGCTAATGCCGCCTCCAAGATTTTCATGCCATGTTCCAGCGTTTCGCCAAAACGTTCTTCTTCTTGCTGCAATACTTGGGCAACACGCTCTGCCACTTGTGCTAATTCAGGGTAGGCCACGCCCATTTCGCCCACTAAATCAGCCACCAATTTGTAGAAAAACGGCTTAGTTTGACCTAATTTATGACCATGACGCAAAGCGCGGCGGGTAATACGGCGCAACACATAACCGCGTCCTTCATTGCCTGGGATAATGCCGTCCACAATCAAAAATGCAGCGCAGCGGATATGGTCAGCGATAACTTTTAAGGAGTTGTGATCTAAGTCGCTACAAGCGGTTTCACGCGCAGCCGCTTTAATCAATGCTTGAAAAGCGTCAATTTCATAGTTGGAATGGACGTGTTGTAAAACAGCGGCCAAACGCTCCAGACCCATACCAGTATCAACGCACGGTTTAGGCAGAGGATGCAAAACACCCTGCTCGTCTTTGTTGTATTGCATGAAAACCAGATTCCAGATTTCAATAAAACGGTCACCGTCTTCTTGCTCAGAACCTGGCGGGCCGCCCCAGATTTCAGGACCGTGATCGTAAAAAATTTCGCTGCATGGACCGCAAGGGCCGGTATCGGCCATTTGCCAGAAATTGTCGGATGCGTAAGGTGCGCCTTTGTTGTCACCGATCCGGATAATGCGCTCAGCAGGCACACCGATTTCATTGAGCCAAATGCCGTACGCTTCTTCGTCAGTCTGGTAAACAGTAATGGTCAGCTTATCTTTTGGCAGTCCATAAACTACCGTGAGCAATTCCCACGCATAGTGAATCGCATCGCGTTTGAAGTAGTCGCCGAACGAAAAATTACCCAACATTTCAAAGAAAGTGTGATGGCGCGCGGTATAGCCGACGTTTTCTAAATCATTATGCTTACCGCCCGCACGAACACAGCGTTGCGCCGTGGTGGCACGTGTATAACTGCGTTGGTCCTGCCCTAAAAACACGTCTTTAAACTGAACCATGCCCGAATTGGTGAACAATAACGTGGGGTCTGTGCCAGGTATCAGGCTTGACGAGCGCACGATGGAGTGGCCTTTGGATTCAAAGAATTTGAGGAATTTTTCGCGGATTTCGGACGATTTCATGTTCTGATTGGTTTCAGTAAATTAAAGCGAGTCTAAAGGGAAGTAATGCAAAGTTGGTGGATGATTATACGTGATGTAAGCGCAATTTTAGTAGCGGCGCCTATGCAAAAATCGCCCGAAATGCACGAATATAGTAATTAATAAGCATGAAATTACGTAAAATCAGCACCAATCAAATCCAGCCGATCCGTAAATAAAGCGTCTACACCCCAACTCAACAGTTCATGTGCGCGGGCAATTTCATTTACGGTATAACAACTTAAGCCATAACCAGCCTGTTTGATTTCATGCGCCAAAGTCGCAGTTAAATGCTGCTGATTGGTATGCAAAGCAACGGCATCTAATGCGCGCAGATGCTCATGCCAGTTTGCTGGTATCTGATCAAATAACACGGCGCGTGGAATAAGTGGTGCAGCTAATTTAACGGCAGCTAAGGCGTCCAATGAGAACGATGAAAACAACGGCAATGGCGCATTAAATTGTGTATTTTTCTGATAAAAATCGCGGGTTATTTCCCCGGTGATTTTTCCAGTCAGAGTATCAAACCCAGCGGCAGGTTTAATTTCAACATTCATCCAAATCTCGTTTTTAGCGCAAAATTCCAGCACTTGGGTGTAACTCGGAACACGGCATCCGGCAAACTCTGGCGCAAACCAACTACCTGCTTCCAGTTGAAAAAGGTCTTGCGCTAACATCTCGCTCACCTGCCCTTGCCCAGCAACGGTACGGCCGAGCTTTTCATCATGCAGCAACACAGGAACCAGATCTTTTGTTAGCATCACATCGAATTCAACTGCATGAAAACCCCGATTTAAACCGCACTGCATCGCCGCTAAAGTGTTTTCTGGTGCTAAGCTACCGCCTCCGCGATGCGCAATAATTTTTGGATATGGCCACATGTGATCGTCCATCAAAATGAAATAATATAGGACTTACGCAAAACCGCTCCAGCGGCGTTACGCTCTCCTTGCCGTACTAAAGTACTGTCTGCGTCGGCGTGCCTTGCCGGAGCAATTTTGCGTAAGTCCTATAACAAATTTAAAAATATAACCAAGCGAGACATTTTAGTATGACAAACTCCCCGCAGTCAGCTTCTTTAGAACATATTCGCGTACTTGATTTAACCCGCGTACTAGCCGGACCTTGGTGTACACAAAATTTGGCCGATTTAGGTGCCGATGTCATCAAAGTAGAACGACCCGACGTTGGTGATGATACGCGCAGTTGGGGCCCGCCTTATGCAAAAGATGCAGATGGCAACAACAGCACCGAAGCCGCCTATTATCTCACCGCCAACCGTGGCAAACGCTCGATTACGGTTGATATTGCCACTCCGGAAGGCCAACAAGTTATTCGCCATTTGGTGATGCAATCTGATGTGGTGATTGAAAATTACAAGGTCGATCAACTTAAAAAATATGGCCTTGATTACGCATCGCTAAGCGCTCTGAAACCCGATTTAGTTTACTGCTCAATTACCGGCTTTGGTCAGACCGGCCCCTATGCAGCACGTGCCGGCTATGATTTTATTATTCAAGGCATGGGCGGCTTAATGTCGATTACTGGCGAGCGCGATGAATTGCCCGGCGGCGGCCCGCAAAAAGTTGGCGTTGCAATTACCGATTTAATGACTGGCATGTACGCCACTATCGCAGTGTTAGCCGCCTTAACGCATCGTGAGCGCACTGGCGTAGGGCAATATATCGACCTGGCTTTATTGGATGTGCAAGTGGCCATGTTGGCGAATGTAGGCAGCAATTATTTGGCCAGCGGCCAGGCGCCGAAACGTTGGGGCAACGCGCATCCGAATATTGTGCCCTACCAAACTTTTGCCACCTCTGACGGCCATATTATTGTGGCGGCCGGTAACGACGGTCAGTATCGCAAGTTTGTGCAAGTAGGTGATTATCCTGAATTAGCCACCGATCCACGCTTTATCAGTAATCCGCAACGGGTTGAATTTCGCGACACATTAGTGCCCATATTGGCAGAAATGGTCAAGAAAAAATCCAAGGAAGAATGGCTGGAATTATTGGAGTCCGCCGGCGTTCCTTGCGGCCCGATTAATCGCTTAGATGAAGTATTCAATGATCCGCAAGTGCAGGCCAGAGAATGTGCCATTGAATTACCGCACCCAACGGCAGGTAACGTTAGGCTAGTGGCGAACCCAATCAAGATGTCGGCCACACCAACCCGCTACAACAACGCTCCGCCATTGCTTGGGCAACACACCAATCACGTTTTGCAGGAATTGTTGGGTTATTCAGAGCAACAGTTAGCGCAGTTGCGCGATAAAAATGTCATCTAAAAATAAATGCTTGGTTTCAACTTATGAATCTTAAATCAGGCAAGCTGCAAATAAGATACTTAACAGAACTATTGTTATTAGTATTTTTGGGGAGATAGGTCAGACATCGCTCGATCCTGACCTATTCTTCCCAACCTATTCTTTCTCAAAAACAATCTAACAGAGCTCAAAATTCACTCGACTCAAAATAATTACAAAAACTCCTTGACCAAGTAGAGTTGCTCGACAATTATTTACTGCTGCGAAACCCAATTCGCACAACATGACTTTTTCCAAGTATGACTTTCATAAGGAATAGAATTATGGAACCATTTATAGGTGAAATTAAGATTTGTGCTTTTCAATTCGCCCCACGCGGCTGGGCTTTCTGTGATGGGTCGATGTTGGCAATCAACCAAAATCAGGCATTGTACTCACTGTTAGGAGCGCAATTTGGCAGTAGCACTAGCAGCAGCTTTGCGTTACCGGATCTACGTGGTCGCGTCGCCGTGCACCAGAGTCCAAGCTATCCGATGGGCGCCATGGCTGGAGAAGAAACTGTAACGCTGACCAATGACACCATTCCCACACACAGCCATCAATTCGTCGTATCAACTACCCCCGCCAATCAACTCAATGTTGGGATCGACCAGGAAAACATACTCGCAACTAGTAACTTATACAGTCCAACGAATCCGGCAATCCAGGGCCCGGGTAAAAATCTGTATACCGCTGCCAGCAACCTCACACCACTACAAGCTAGCATCTGCAGCAACACTGGCAGCGGAGCGGCACATGAAAATATGCAGCCGTCACTAGTCATCAACTACATCATTGCGCTGAGCGGCATTTACCCAACCAGAGACTAAGGAGAGCATTATGGCAGATTCGTTTATAGGCGAAATCCGTATTTTTGCGGGTAACTATGCACCGGTAGACTGGCTGTTCTGTGACGGCAGCCTGCTTAACATCACAGAATACCAAACGCTCTACGCTTTAATAGGCACAGCATATGGGGGGAATGGCAATACAACTTTTGCGTTACCCAACCTGAACGGCAAGCTTCCAGTCGGGCAAGGAAGCGGCCCCAATTTAACGCCCCGCACCATCGCACAAACATTTGGCGTCACTACGGTAAGCCTGACTTCCAACCAGCTACCGTCCCACTTACATACGATTCAGGCCAGCAATAATCCAGCTACGACGATAACACCTGGCCCAACCCTCGCACTCGGCACAATAGCGTCGCCATCGGTATTTTATGACTTAGGCAACTCCGTGCCTGCGAACCAACGAGCATTTAACAGCCAGGCATTCAGCTTATCGGGCGGTAGTACCCCGCATGAAAATACGATGCCGACCCTATCGCTGTCCTACATCATTTCCACTGCTGGAATGTACCCTTCACAGTCTTAATTTTAAGGAAAAAAAATGGCTGATCAATTTATCGGAGAAATTCGCGCATTCGGTTTTAACTATGCGCCTTATGAATGGGCATTCTGTAATGGGCAGTTGATACCAGTACAACAAAATGCCGCTTTGTTTGCAATTCTTGGCGCAAATTACGGAGGAAATGGATCTACTAACTTTGGCTTACCCAATTTACAAGGGCGAGCCATCATGGGTCAAGTCAATGGAGATATAAACAACCCGCAAGGCGACGCACAAGTCACCATTACCACAGCAACTATGCCTTCCCACAGCCACACCCTTTATGGCGATGTAGCGCATGCCAGTTCAGACCAGCCAGCAAATCACCTGCCAGCCCGTCTGTTAGATGCCAACAATAATGCCTTTATCGCAGCCGTACCACCGCCTGCCTTAACCACTCTGTCTCCGGCGACCATAGGCACGGTAGGAAATAGCTTGCCACATGATAATAGCCAACCCTATCAAGTGCTTAATTTCTGTATTTCACTGGCTGGTGCCTGGCCACAACGCCCGTAATGACAACTAAGCACAGCCAAATACAACCAAGTACAACTACCACCACAGTCAGGACTCTTCCTGACTGTTTTTAAATGAAAGGCCAGCATTTATGAACTACGCCGCAGAACTCTTTCATCCTCATCTGAACACACCGTTTTTTATACAATTTCAAGACAAGCAGCAAACCGAATTACTGCTGGAAGAAGTCAAGAATCAAAGCTCGGTAAACTCTTCCTTTCATCAGTTTTCGCTATTTTTTACCGGACCACATACGGATCAACTGGGACAAGGGACGTATACCCTGACGCATGCCAGTCTGCCTGAGCATGCAATTTTTCTGGTGCCGGTTGCCAAAACCGAACACGGCTATCGCTATCAAGCCTGTTTTAACATTAAAAAATAAGCGGGCTACCTCATGCAAATAACTCACCCCAACACCGCTTTACGTCCAATCAACGATACCGATATGGCTTTTCTTAAGCAGGTATACGGATCAACCCGGGAAGAAGAATTAAGACAGACCAATTGGAATGATGCGCAAAAAACTTCCTTCATCGACATGCAATTCCAAGCCCAGCACAGCGCCTATTCTGCATATCCCAATGCCGAATTTTTTTTGATTCTGCACGACACACAACAAGTCGGCCGGGTCTATTTACAGCATCGGCCAGATGCCATCCTGATTATTGATCTTGCCTTGCTCACGCAGTTTCGTGGGCGCGGTATAGGCAGCGGCATCTTGCAATCAATTTTTACAGAAGCGCAGCAACTAGGTAAATCAGTGCTAATTCATGTGGAAAAATTCAACCCTGCTCTTCTGCTGTACCAACGCTTAGGCTTTAAGCTGATCGCCGATAAAGGAGTTTATCTGCTGTTGGAATGGCAGAGTCCGGAGTTAGTCTCTACCATCCAATGACAATGCCTCGCTTAAGCTGAAAAATTAGGGTAACGTATCGAAAAATTACCTAATTAAAAGGAACGCTATGAGCAAGTCATTAAGGTTGTCAGAAAAATGGTTTCGTTTTGGTTTATGGATAGTCGCCGTCGTATTTGCCGGTTTTTTAATCGGCTTAGGTAGCAATGTGGTACAAAATTTGCCGCAAGTTGAGCATCATTACAGCATGTCTGATTTCATCGACAAGAACGCGGCAGCGCAAGCAGATCTTGCTATCAAAACTAGCCGCGACCAACGCAAGATTAACGACGACAACCTGGATCAGGCAGAGCGCCAATACGAGTCTGCCAAAGCCGATTCTCAAACAGCCCGTGACTCATTCACCAGTTGGATAGCCACACGCCGCGCTACTGCATTAGCATCGCAAGATAGCGACTTAATCGCCCGCAACCAACAGCTTGATAAACTCAAAAATACCGAGCGCAGCACTTTGGCGCAAGTACAGCAGCTACAAGAAAAAAACCGTAGCATCATGCAAGAACAGCAGAATGCGGAAACACAGTTAAGCCAGCTGCAAAAAACCGCCGATGTCGCCCTGGAAGCGGAACAACGCAAGCAGGATTTACGGGTCTTTTTATACCGTTTAGCGCTGACGTTACCGCTGTTAGTAGTTGCCGGCTGGTTGCTAAAGAAGAAGCGCAAAAGCACGTATTGGCCGTTTGTCTGGGGCTTTGTATTTTTTTCGGTCTTCACTTTTTTTGTCGAATTAGTCCCTTATTTACCCAGCTACGGCGGCTACGTGCGCTACGGCGTCGGCATCATCATTACCGTTTTGGTTGGTCGGCAAGCCATCATTTCATTGAACGCCTATTTGGAGCGGCAAAAACTCGCCGAACAACTGCCCAACCAACAGCGCCGCGAAGAACTCAGCTATGACGTTGCCTTGACGCGACTGGCTAAACAGGTTTGTCCCGGATGTGAACGTGAAGTCGATTTAAAAAACCCCGCCAATGATTTTTGCCAGCATTGCGGCATCTGCTTATTTGATCACTGCCGCAGTTGTAATACCCGCAAAAATGCCTTCACCAAGTTTTGTCATTCTTGTGGAGCTAATGCGGCGAATAAAGGGCTTGAAACTACGGTAATTTAATTATGAAAATAGGGGGTATTAGCTGAAAACGTAATACCCCCAAACAGTTAATCAACTCAAATGCTTCTTAATATCTTTATCGATGATTTACGGATTGTGGTGCATTACGCTTTCAGCTAATTCACCCTACTGGTTGCAGATTATTTCTCTATACAGGTTACGAGCTACTTTGAGTACAAAACGCACATCGTTCAATGTTCTACACAGAGGCCAATCAAATTCTTATCCAAACAAATTTCGACGGTTCATCGGCACCTGAAACCAGCCCCCAATTTAAGCAGTTTTAAGCACCCATGTGATTACCGAAATGAAGTTACAAGAATAAAAGTGCCGCAACACAGTAATCCCACGCCGCTGACAGATTTAAATCCGCCACCGATAAAGCGATTGTATGACGATAGTTGCTGCAATTGCGTCACAATTAATAGCAAAATGCAGAAATAGCTTAAATTGAGAATTTCAAAATACATACCAAGTAGGTAGAAGCTTTTCACTACAGATTTTGTTCCCGCCATAATAAACATAGGGAAGAATGTCGAAAAAAATAGAATAGGCTTGGGATTTGTAAGTGTGATTAATATGCCTCTCACAAAAGCCTGAAATCTCTGACCTTGCGCGGGCTTAGTTAAACTATTCCTAAGTTCATTTTTAGACCCTGACTTCAACAACGCCAAGCCAAGATAAAGTACATAGAGTGCTCCGCCAATTTTTACTGACATCAATAAGAGCGGAAATCGCGCTATAAGCGAAGAGAAGCCCAGGCCTGAAACTGTAATCAGTGCCACGTCACCGATAATGATACCTAATGCAGCAAAAACCGCATGGGCGAACGTCAAATGCGCTTTTCCCATGACGAAAAAAGTCGCTGGCCCTGGAATTATGATGATCAGAGTTGCCGCGAGCAAGAAGGCTAAAAAATTTTCTATACCAAACATTTTCATTCTCGCTGTCAAATTTGTGCTGCTTTTGACTCAGCAGCAATATGCTGTGAGATCAGCTCAGCTAACCATTCCCTTCGATGATTAAAGCTGTAGCCCAATGATTGGGCCCTGCTTGTGTCCATCATGTGTAGGTGTGAATAATCAAAGGGGCTCAATTGCGGCGCATTAATTTGGCACACCACGGGTTGCGAAACTATGTCCTTGTGCATTAATTCCCCTACTTCCCTGTAAATATCCAGCGCGCTAAACTCACCAACACTGGCGCTGTTAATGGGGCCGAGGAAAGTTTCCTCGCCTACCCAGCACAAAAAATCGCAAATTGCCTCTGGGTTGGTGAATGAACTTTTCCCATGCCCATTGGAATAAAGCACTGGGTCGCCTTGATAAACACGCTGCACATATGCCGCTAACCGCCCAGTAAAATCTTCTGGCCCTGCCAATACATGAGCGATACGTACGCTAACCACGGGTAGGCTGCCTTCCTGATAGAAGTAAGCCTCAGCCTGCCGTTTCCCCAATCCGTAATGCTGTTCTGCCAGTTCAGCGATATCCCAGGGATGCGTCATGTCTACTGCCACGCTATTCAAATCCAGATCGACTTCTCGGTATGGGCGATCAAATTTGCGATACAAGTGGTCATAGACTTCAATGGTGGACGACACCACATAACGCCCAACTTTACCTGCGAACGTTTTCACCGAGATTGCCGCGTCGCGTGGTGTGTAACACATTTGGTCATACACAATATCAAAACCACTAATTCCCGCAAATGCTTCCAGCATGGACGCTTCATTTTTACGATCTACTTTGATGCGCTGCACACTGTAATCAAAACTATCTTTCATTTGTCCACGAGTAGCAATTGTCACCTGATTCCCCGCATCCAAAAGCTTCTGAACCAGCACCTTGCCGAAAAATCGCGTTCCACCGATAATCAATATATTCTTACTCATAAATTACCTCTTTTTGAAATTTAGGCGATTATCAAAGAATATTTTTGAATCGACAAACGATAAATTTTAATCAAATAAGAAAGATAATCTAATTCATCATGAGCAAACCTTTACGTAGTTTATCCGGCCTGATTGATTTTGAATGCGCTGCGCGCTGGTGCAGTTTCAAGTTGGCCGCACGTGAACTGAATAAGACACCGGCAGCGATAAGTCAGCAAATCAAGCAATTAGAACAAACACTTGGCTTTGCACTTTTCACGCGACAAACGCGTCAGTTAGTCATTACCGAGAAAGGCCAGGAATTGGCAAGCGCCGTCGCCAAACATTTACGCGAGTTGAATGCCAAAGTGGCAGCGCTGCAAACTACAAATGAAGAGCATGTCTTACGCATATCTACTACACACTCGTTTGCAATGAAATGGCTAACACCACGATTGCATCGTTTCGTTGAACGCCATCCTGAGTTAGACATCCGCATAGAGTCTAATGATGCCTTGGTAAATTTAAACGACTCATCTTACGATGTGGCTATACGCTATAGCAAAATTCAGGATACTGCCGACGCAGCCCCACTGCTCCGTGAAAAGTTAGTCGTTGTGTACAGTCCTGCATTGCTGAAGAAAACGGTAAGCACAAAGAAATCTGCCACACAATCACTGATCTCATTACTCAAATTTCCACTGCTGTTTGAAGGCACTCCTGAAAACTGGTTGCGTTTGCTCAAAGAAAACCGAATTCCTGACGCACACTACGATTTTTCACATGGCTACAGTCATTCCGGATTGCTTGTGCAGGCGGCAGTGGCCGCACACGGTGTTGCTCTCGCACCGTATTCAATTGCCTATGAAGATATAAGGAAGGGAGCATTGATAATCGCGCCGTTCAAACGACTAACGTCACAATATGGCTATCGTGTTTTGTATCGCGCTGAAGAAGAACCATCGCTTAAAACAAAATTATTTGACGCGTGGTTGCACGAAGAGGTTGACGAGATGGAAAGCCATCTTATTGAAAATTAATTGGATTAAATGACTGATTTTGCAGTGCGTAGATACTGGGTTGAAGCTTATACGCACAACCAAGCCTTCCGCGCTGGGACGAACTCCAAATTGTGCATCGATGATGCTTGGATTTCATTCCAGCCTTTTTACAGATTACTAGTGAGATTGGATTCTGCGAATTCAAATTCGATTAACGTATTGTCCGGCCAAGATTTATCGTGCAGAGGCGGTGAATATAATGTGTGATCAACAGAATCTAGCCGGTCCATATCAAGTTTTTCACGATGCTCTCCAAATACCAGAGTAGCGCCGATTATTGGTTTCGTTGCCACATAAAAAACTTTGCTTCTCGATGAATGACAAGCACCACCTAGAGGAACAATGTAGGCGATTTTTATGAAAGATAAATCGAATTGATCAATTGCCCAACGAACTTCGCATTCCAACCGTAAATCTCCTAGGCGGCGTGCATTTGACGGTACTTCCGGGCTATGAATATCCGGACGCCAACGAAACAGTCCTTTTTTTCGGTTGAGCTGCAAATCTGCGTTATTGTCCGCAGCCGATTGATCGCGTGGTAGCACAAAAGTATGGCTTGTCGAAATTGGCACGTCAATTTCGTTGGGTAAACCCACAATCTTCAATTTCAGCCCATCGATAGGAGTACTTTTCACTTTCGCCAGCAAGAGAAATTGTAATGCTGCGGAGGGTGCCAGCTGATGGTTACTTTCAAATGCATCAAGCCCTTCCAACATCTTGCGATAAGATTTCCAGTCTGGATCTCTGAAACCGGTGACGCTGACTTGCTGGACTTGTTCATTTAAAACGCTGCCCATATCTTCTTGAACTTGTTGGGCAAAAGCGGATGATAAATTTAAGTATAGTAATATCCCGCCAAAGAAAATAGAGTTCATTTTTAACCTAAATATTTTTGAGTTAAGTGAAATTCACCAACTAAGTTCATCTATCAGAATCTCATCTGATTGAGTAAATAAGATGAGGAATTGAGTTTTATAGAGTTTCAAAAAATAATGCGCTTTACAGTCCGGAAATTTTCGGATGATTAATATTAGCCCGCGGCCTTACGGAAGTTGCCTGGATTAGGCTGCGTGATGTTTTACCCCCAAAATAGGCAATCAACATAAGAAAAAATACCAAGGCCAATCCTTGAAAATTACTGATTGCTGCAGTTTTTTCTTTTAAACCAGGTACGCGTAAAAATACCTCGTTGATTAATCCACCAACCAATTGGTAATAACTAAAAATAATCGCAGTAAGATGCACGCGTAGCCAAAATTGACCTGGTATTTTCCAGCGCGCTGAAACAAAGGCGATGATTAGGCTGATTAATGTTGCTAATGCCAATATATGGAATAGTGTAAAGCCACCTATTTTGTAAATAGCCAGCGCAGTGATGTTGGCTATTACCGACGCAATTACGTAATTACCACCAAGCCGTTTGTGAACATCGCCACCTTTTAGTTTCCACAATAAGATGAATCCAGAAATCAATGCAATGATGCAGGCAATGGTGTGCACCCAACCGATAATGCCAATGTCTAAAGCCATATCTACATTCCTGTTTTAGGGTTATTACATGTCTAATAAGTTACGTAATGCGGTGACATGATGCTTAAACGCATTCCGCCCTTGCGTAGTAGCGCGTATGCGGGTTTGCGGTTTTTTTCCTACAAATTGCTTATCAATTTCAACGTAATTTGCACGCGCCAAAGTATCTAGATGCGCGCCAAGATTTCCGTCACTGGCTTCGACCAGCGATTTGAGACGAACGAATTCAATCCACTCCTCTTTTTTGAGTACATTAAGTGAGGTCATGATGCGTAAGCGCATACTTTGATGAATAATTTCGTCTAGTCCCGGCATGATTCAACGTCCCTTATTTAGCACGGGCTATCCAAGTGCCCCCCAACAACAACCCACCTCCCCCGGCTATTGCCATGATCAAATTAAACCACGGCATAAAATTGAGGTAGGTGACCATACATAGAGCAATAACGGTTGCGCCTAAAATAATCCAGCGTATACCAAACCAGAGCCCACTTAACATGTAGCAAGCCATGATCAGAAAAGTCCAAAATACGGGAAGAGCGCCTGGTCGGTTGGAAATCAAGGTAGAAACAAGTATTCCAAACGCGGCAATAATGACGATTGCCCAAGTTATTCGTTTGTCCTGCTTCTCATTTTTGCGATCACGTATGCTTAATATTACGGTTGCTATCCCCCCTATAGCATCACAAATTAACCAAATGCTGCCTGAATTCACCGGCATAAAAAAACAGGATAAATAAGCAATAATCCAAACCACTCCCCAAACTTGTACATATATTCCAGAACGCCAATAGCCTATTAATTCTGCGCTGCGTTGTTGCGTTAGTTCAATTTGAATTAAAGCTTCTTGCGCTTGTTGTTTAGTTATCACGGGTTTTCTCACATTTACTCTGCAATACAGAGTACTCTATATAAAATTAATTTATGCGTCAATAGAATTATGAATAATGTATTTCAGAGAAAATGGACTAACTAGGCGTTATACTTTTGAGAGGAAGGGGTGCGTATTGACTGAGAGTCGACAGCGAGGTAGGTGGTAATGGCGAAGCATATTACATCTTACAAGTTGTTATGTAACGATGTTCGAATTACTAGTGAAAAACTGCAATATGCGGCTGTGAATCGCCAGATAAAGCGCACCAGCAATTCGTGCATAAATCTGCGGGGAAGTCTCTATGGTTTTATTTATCATTGCATCTTCAATCCCATTTATGAATATCTTTGGCTGTAGGTATAGGTGTAAGCTGGGTTGAAAACCCAGCTTACCACGCCGAATCACGACAACATATTCACTTACTTCTTCGCACTCTTCTCATACAACGCATTCTGTTCATCCAGCCATACTTTTAACGGCGCGAAATAATCAAGAATCGCCGTAGCATCAATCCTGTCTGAACCCGTCATCGTTTTTAACGCTTCAGGCCACGGCTTACTGGAACCCATTTTCAACATCGCCTGGAATTTTTCGCCGGCTTGTTTATTTTCAAAAATCGAGCAACGATTTAACGGGCCAACATAACCGGCTTCTTTACACAAGGCACGATGAAACTGGAATTGCAAGATATCAGCCAAGAAGTAACGTGCGTAAGGCGTATCCGATGCGACATGAAATTTTGCTCCGGCATCAAAGCCATTCGCTTCCATCGGTGCAGGGCGGCTAATTCCTTGGTATTGTTCACGCAATTCCCACCAAGCTTTGTCGTAGTTTTCTGGCGTGACTTTGCCGGAATACACTTCCCAGCGCCATTTATCAACCAAGTAACCGAACGGTAAAAACGCCACTTTTTCAAGTGCACGGTTAAGCAAAGTACCTATCTCCTGATCTTTGGTTGGCAGAGTTTCACGCAGGCCGATTTTTTTCAAATACTCGGGCGTGACTGACAGTGCAATCGTGTCGCCTATCGCTTCATGGAAACCATCGTTTGCGCCGTTGTGGAACATTGGATCTTGATCACGATACGCCAGGAAGTAATACACGTGCCCTAATTCATGATGAATGGTTGTGAAGTCTTCGGCAGTAGGAGTAATGCACATTTTGATGCGCACATCTTGCCGGGCATCGATATCCCACGCGGACGCATGGCAAACAACTTCGCGGTCTTTAGGTTTGCTCAGCAAAGAACGCTTCCAGAATGTTTCCGGTAACTTTTCCATTCCGAGGGAAGTGTAAAAACGCTCTGCGTAGCCCGCCATTTGTGTTGGCGTGACTTTGCGCTCTTTTAACACTTCACTTAAATCATAGGAGGAGGAAAGCCCTTCCGGTTTTAAAATGGGATATAAATTATCCCAGGTCTGGCTCCACATATTGCCAAACAAATGCGCGGGAATTGGGCCGGTTGATGGCACCTCTTTTTCGCCGTAGGTTTTTTGTAATTGATGACGCGTGTAGGTGTAAAGTGAGTCATACAACGGCTTTACTTGTTGCCACAAACGTTCCATTTCAAATTCAAATTGCTTGGGCGTCATTTCATAGTTGGAACGCCACAACGCGCCAGTATCGGCATAGCCCATGTTCACCGCGCCTTTATTCGACAAGGCGACATATTTTGCGTAGTCGTCTTTATAGGAAGGCGACAGGCTGTGCCAACCTAACCAAACTTCTTTTAACAAAGCCGGATCACGTGACGTTGCCATGATGTGCTCCAACTCACCCAATGCTAAACAGCTCTTGGGATCATCCTTTTTTGGGCAATATTTAGCTTTGCCATAGCTGCCTGACATGGAAGCCGCTATGCGCGCATAAGCGGCGCGTTCAGCCGGATCAGATAGCATTAAATTCAGCTGCATTTGCGCTAATTTGCGCTTACTTGCTTCGCTCATTAGCACGCCGTTATAACGACGCGCTTGCAACGCTAATTCGCCGGAAATTGCCAGCAGCGCTTCGGATTCTTGTGCCGTAGCCGCTTCTGTGTCGTCCGTGATGAAGTTTTCATAAATCCATTCGGCCCGCTGCGCACGAATAACAGCGGCTTCCAGCTTCGCTTCCGCGTCATGCACAAATTGTTCAGCTTCGGCGGTGGTTGGCGTTCCTGTCGATGGTGCTGCAGTTTGCGCCCAGCTGACTTGGGTAATAAGTACGCTACAAGCTAAAACAAGGGGGTTTAATTTCATCACGATCTCCTATTTTTTTGGTATTTACGTTAAAAACTCGTGTGAGTTTAGCAAATTCACCTCATCTGACAACGCATTTTTCGCAAAAATATCAAGAACAGAGTAAATTTTGTAAAAGCTAAATAACTAGCCTGACTATTCATTAAATAAGCGACAGTAAGAAATAATGCTTAGAATAAAACTTAAGACTAAGCTAATAAGTAAGCCCTAAAAATCTGTATACGTGTGAAAAATCAAAGTACATAATTCCTTATTTACAGATTCGATTACGCACTAATTTTGAATCAACGTCACACAGCCTCATCGAGCTTTACAAAAATCACCCCAGAAAACTGAATGCCTTAGGTCGTCCTAGGAGAACATTTTGTCGAATAGTTCAACATCTCAGTCAACACCCCAATCAGCACACTCTCAATCCATGCCCGCACTTGCTCTGGCAGCACTGGGTATAGTGTTTGGCGATCTGGGTACCAGCCCCTTATATGCCTTGCAAGAGACGTTTCACCCGCAGCGCGGCGTAGCGGCGAGCGCAGAAAACGTAATGGGTGCCGTGTCGCTGTTCTTGTGGGCACTGATTATCATGGTCAGCCTGAAATATGTTCTGGTCTTAATGCGTGCCGACAATCGTGGTGAAGGTGGGATTTTAGCGTTGCTAACGCTATTAATCGGAGAACGCAGCTGCCATCAGCACACAGGGCGACGCGCTAAACGCTGGATTTTTTTAGCGCTGATCGGCACGGCCATGTTGTATGGCGACGGCGTTATTACTCCGGCGATTTCGGTGCTCTCCGCCATTGAAGGCTTACAGATCGCCACGCCAGCATTCCAACCCTATGTTGTACCAACCACGATTGTGATTTTGATCGGGCTGTTTGCCATTCAACCATTCGGTTCTGGCAAAGTCGGGATTATCTTTGGCCCGATTTTATTAATCTGGTTTTTAGTGATTGCCGCGCTCGGCTTGCATACACTTTGGCAAAATCCTGCCATTCTTGGCGCGATCAATCCGATGCATGGCATTCGTTTTTTTGAGCGCAATGGTGGTCAAGGATTTATTGCATTGGGTGCCGTGGTACTTTGCCTGACTGGCGGTGAAGCCTTATATGCGGATATGGGACATTTTGGCCGCAGGCCAATTCAGCTCGCATGGTACGGACTGGCGCTACCGTCGCTGGCCCTGAATTATCTTGGACAGGGTGCGCTGTTATTGAGTAACCCTAGCGTCGCTGACCGCCCGTTTTATTCGATGGTGCCAACCTGGGGCCTGTATCCCATGGTGGCACTGGCGGCACTGGCTACGATTGTCGCCTCGCAGGCGTTGATCTCCGCCGTATTTTCATTAACACGTCAGGCCGCGCAATTAGGCTACAGCCCACGCGTTGAAGTCATCCACACTTCCGGCGCAATGATAGGCCAAGTCTATCTGCCGACCTTGAATTGGCTACTAATGATAGGTACGATCGCCATCGTCTTGCTATTCAAAACTTCCGACAATCTGGCCGCCGCTTTCGGGCTGGCGGTTTCCACCACCATGGCAATTACCACGATTTTATTTGCTGCCTTAGCCCGCGTCAGATGGCATTGGTCATGGTGGTCAGTGGCGGCTGTGGCTGGCGTATTCTTCATTGCCGATGTCGCCTTTGTCCTGGCAAATACGCTTAAATTCCTGGACGGCGGCTGGCTACCACTCGCCCTCGGCATTGCCGTCTTTTCCATCATGGCTTCGTGGTATGCGGAACGCGCAATATTAGCAAAAGAACGACGCGAACGTGCTATGCCACTCGGTTCTTTTATTGATAACCTGGCGATGTCGCCACCGCACCGGGTTGCCGGCGTAGCTGTATTTTTAACTGAAGAAGCAGACGTAGTGCCTGTCGAACTGCTGCATCATTTAAAGCACAATCAAGTGCTACACGAACGCGTCGTATTGCTCACCCTGATCACCGAGGAAGTGCCGCGTGTGCAGAAGGAACATAGTTTGTCCGTGGACGAATTGCCGCTCGGTTTTATCAGTATAATCGCGCGGTTCGGATTTATGGAAGAGCCCAACGTTCCCAATACGTTGGATCTGACTTCCAAGCTCGCAGACTATGAATTGTTCGAACCCTTATCAACCACCTATTTCCTCGGCCACCAAACCCTGGTGCTTCCACGCCGCCGGCAATGGCAATGGCGCGGTTGGTTGCATCGCTGGTCGCAGAGCCTGTTTATACTCTTAAGCCGCAACGAACATAATGCAATACTGCGTTTCGGCTTGCCGCCCAATCGCGTAGTTGAGCTTGGACAGCACTTGGAAATGGAGTAATAATGCTGTTCGTAAAATAATTCAAACATCATTAGAAAGTGCCCGTCACATGCTAACCCTGCATCATCTTGAAACATCACGTTCGCAACGCATACTCTGGTTACTGGAAGAGTTAAAAGTGCCGTACCAGATCGTACGTTATCAACGCGACAAAAAGACCCGTCTCGCCCCGCCCGAACTGAAAGCAATTCACCCATTGGGTAAATCGCCAGTGATCACCGACGGCGATATAACGGTTGCAGAATCGGGCGCAATTTTGGAATATCTGGCCGATAAATATGGCTATCTGGGTAAAGAAGATGCTACTGGCGAGCTTACCAACATCGTGCCCGCGCCAAACACCCCCGAACATCTTCAATGCCGCTTTTGGATGCACTACGCCGAAGGATCTCTAATGAACTGGCTGGTGATGAAGTTGGTGTTTATGACTATTCCAACTCAGCCTATGCCGTTTTTTGTCCGTCCGATTGCACGCCAGTTATGCGCCAAGGTGCTGGTCAAACTAGTTGATCCCAACGTCACAACTGCGCTCACCTTTATAGACAATCACCTCGCCAGCCACCCATGGTTTGCCGGAGATGAAATAACGCTAGCTGATTTTCAAATGAGTTTTGCTGTCGAGGCGGGATTGGCACGCGGTAATCATGCCCGTCAGTTTACGCATCTGTCCGCTTACCGCGAAAAAATGGTACAGCGTCCCGCATACCAGCGAGCCATAAAAATCGGTGGTCCGGTGATCATGAGCTAATTTAATTAGTTTAAATTTCCAACGCTGAATACATTCTCAAAGCGGCAGCAAAGTTGGTGCGCGCTGCTGCAAAATATCTTGCATCCTCACCTCTATTCCTTGAATGGTATAAGGATGAGTCAGGATGTAAAACTGGTTATGTTTAACCGCATCCAAAGTCGCGCTAGCAACTTGCTCGGCACTCATACCAGCTTGCACTGCCTTGGTTACTGCCAAGCCTGTTTTGATGCTGACTTTATCTAATTTTGCGACATCGGTACGATCTTCCGATGCGCGGTGCCGTTCCGATTCAATAATACGGGTATTGACCCAACCCGGGCAAAGTACCGACACGTTTATGTTCGCCTTGCGTAACACCAGGTCATGCTGCAAGCCCTCCGATAAGGTCACCACGCCGAACTTACTGACGTTATAAGCAGCTAACGACGGCTCAGAAATTAAGCCGGCAATCGAGGCAGTATTGACGATGTGCCCGTCTGCGCCGCCCGCCAACATACGCGGAATAAAGGCGCGTAATGCGTGCGTTACGCCATACAGGTTAATTCCCATTAACCAGTTCCAATCTTCTTCTGTCGTTTCCCAGGCGTTTTTTGCGAAGGCGACACCGGCATTATTCACCAGCAAATTGACTTGCCCAAACCGCGCAAACGCAGCGTCGGCCAATGCATCTACAGCGCTTGATTTAGATACATCTGTTACCTGCCCAATTACCTCTGTATCGCGGGCAGAAATTTCGGCCACGGTTGCAGCCAGCTTATCTGCATCAATATCGGCTAATACTAATTTCATCCCTTCCGCTGCACAAGCTAGAGCAATAGCTTTGCCGATACCTTCTGCGGCACCGGTAATAACAGCGACTTTTTGGCTTAAATTTTGCATGGTGAATTCCTGACTTTAAGTAACTAAATAATTTAGCGATAAGTGATTAAACTTTGATCATTGTGTAGTTCAAGATGCGCGATGGTATTCATACTGGCTAAATTTATTTGCCCATCGCTGTGCAATAATTTACTGACGCCGCTATTCACCATACCCACCATGAGTTGCATTAAATGCGTGTCAGGTACCGCCAGTAATTGCTGACAAGCCACACTAATTGGCCCGCCTGAAGTAAACACGATGGTGTTTTGAGTAATTAATTTTTCAGTGGTTAGTGCCTTCAATGAGCAACTCACACGAGTTTGGAAAGCACTCCAACTTTCTACATAATCCACATCGTTCTCGCCATTCATCCAGCGCGCCAACGCGTCAGAAAACATGCGCTCAAAAACACTACGCGGCTGATCCTGACTGGCTAAAAATTGCATCAACTGAAGTGAATCGGCAAATTCCGGGCGGCTTCGATGCAGTATTTGTTCATGATCAAATTCATTAAAACCAGGCTCCACTAACCAGTGTTGCGGATGCAAATGCTCTGGGGAGCCGAAGCCTTCCACAAAAGCTTCAGCACTTTGGTGATGCCGCTGCATCCCACCTAAAACCAATGTTTCTACCGACTGTTGCGATTGCCGCATCCACTGCCCCAACAACAGCGACTGACGTACGCCTAACTCAGAAAGTTGATCGTAATTTGCAGAACCAAAACTGGCCTGGCCATGACGTACTAAATAAATTGCATCCATTTTTATGCACCAATCAATACCAAAGCTAAAGCTAACATGGCAGGAATTCCTTGTATAAATAAAATAGAACGTTTTACCGTTACTGCACCAAAAACTGCTGCGACGATAACGCAACCCAGAAAAAAGAGTTGTAACTGATCTGCGTAGTGCGCATCTGGATGCACTAAACTCCAGCACAAACCAGCGGCCAAAAAACCGTTATATAAACCTTGATTAGCAGCCAGACCTTGACTGTCTTTGGCAAATTGCTCGGTCAGACCAAAAATTTTTCGGCCTTTGGGTTTGGTCCATAAAAACATTTCCAGCACTAAAAAATAGACATGTTCCAAAGCGACCAAAGCCACCATCAACATTATTGCGGTTTTCATTCTTATCCCCTTGAGTAATTCGCGATCAGTTTCAAACAACGCTTTTGCAGGTAATTAGTGATGTTTACAAACTCGGCAAATTGCGGATTCTTGTTTTGCCCATGATGATAACGATAGTATATTTGCTGAATAATGATCGCCAAACGAAACAGACCGAAGATGACATAAAAGTCGCTATTTTCAACCTCAAGGCCCATTTTCTCCAGGTAATAAGCAATCACCTCCTGACGCGTTAGCATGCCGGGCAAATGGGTAGGCTGACGGCGCATCGATAAAAAGATGGCATCGTCATCGCTTTGCGCCCAGTACGCCAGAGTATTTCCTAAATCCATTAATGGGTCACCCAGTGTCGCCATTTCCCAATCCAGCACGCCGATAACTTCTAATGGATTTTGCGGATTGAGCACCACATTATCAAACCGAAAATCATTGTGGATTAAACAGGTAGCTGCGTCTTGTGCTGGCTTGTGTTGCTCTAGCCAGGCAACTATCTCAGAAAAATCGGCCGAGTTGTCTGTTTTTGCTTGAACTGCCCGCTCGCTCCAGCCACTAATTTGACGCTGCACATAACCTGCGCCGCGCCCTAACCCTTGCAAACCGGCGGCTTGATAATCGATTTGGTGTAACGCGATCATTTTATCGATCACGTTCAGGCATAAAGTATGCGTATCTTGCACTGTCAAATTTAGACTTTCCGGCATATTTTGACGTGGAATAATGCCGTGTATGCGCTCCATGACATAAAAATCACATCCCATAATAGTGCTGTCTTCACAAATAGCTAGCACCTTTGGTACATAGTTATAGACTGGCTTCAACGCTTGCATCAACTTGGCTTCGCGCACCATGTCATGTGCCGATTTCGCTTTATGACCGATTGGGGGGCGACGCAAAATCAATTCGGCATCAGCGTATTTCAACAAATACGTCAGGTTGGATGCGCCACCCGGAAATTGGCTTAGCTCTGGTATGCCATTCAAGTTCATGCCCGCATTGTTTAAAAACGCGGTAATTTGTTCCAGCGGCAATTCTTCACCGCTGCGTACTTTACCGGCTTGATCTAGTAGCGTCATAATATGGCCTTCTTTTTGTATGCGTTATAAAGAGTTTCGATACGGCTTCAATTCAAGCTTGGCTATCATGCTGCGATGAACCTCATCTGGGCCGTCAGCCAAGCGCAATATTCGCGCGTTGGCGTACATGGCGGCAAGCGGCGTATCCGCGCCAACACCGGCAGCGCCAAATATTTGTATCGCTTGGTCTATCACCATTTGCGCCACATTCGGTGCCACAACTTTAATCTGTGCAATCTCGCTCATGGCCGCTTTTACCCCAACGGTATCGATCATCCATGCGGCTTTTAAGGTCAGCAAACGGGCCTGTTCAATTGCTATACGCGCGTTGGCGATGATGTCTGAATTACCGCCCAAATCTGCCAATGGCTGACCAAATGCCACACGCCGCACAGCACGCTTACACATTAATTCCAGGGCACGTTCTGCTGCACCGATCACCCGCATGCAATGATGAATCCGCCCCGGGCCTAAACGCCCTTGGGCAATTTCAAAACCACGTCCGGCACCGGCAATAATACTGCTGACGGGCAAACGCACATTGGTAAAACTCACTTCACCATGTCCGTATGGTTCATCCTGATCACCAAACACCGACAACATCCGTTCAATTTTCACACCAGGTGTATCCATCGGTACCAGCACCATCGAATGACGTAAGTGTTTTGGCGCTTTCGGATTCAGGTCAGACAAACCCATAAAAATCACAACACGGCAATCAGGGTGGCCAATACCGGTGCTCCACCATTTAACACCATTCAATACCACTTCATCGCCTTCCACTATTGCCGTTGCTTGCATATTGGTGGCGTCGGAAGAAGCGACGTCAGGTTCCGTCATACAAAATGCCGAACGAATTTCACCACTTAATAACGGCTGCAACCAACGCTGCTGTTGCTCAGCAGAGCCGTATTTAACCAGCACTTCCATATTGCCGGTGTCTGGCGCGTTGCAATTAAAGACTTCAGGCGCAATGAATGAACGCCCCATAATTTCAGCCAGCGGGGCATAGTCGGCGTTACTTAGACCTATTAAACCTGTTAAGCCTGCACCATGCACTTTATTATGTTCATCGGCGGCTAAAAATAAATTCCATAATCCTGCCTGTTTGGCACGCGCCTTCAAGTCTGCCATGACCGGCGGTACAACCCAAGGCCGTTCTCCACGTTTAAGTTGGCTAAAATAAACGGCTTCGGCAGGTATAACGTGCTCAGCCATAAAGTCTTGCAAGCGATTGATATACGATTGTGCAGTGCTGGAAAAAGCGAAATTCATGGGATGCTCCGGTTAGGCTGGATTGAGCATTTTAGGCATACAATTAAAATCAATCCAATGAATAGTTTGAATCACCTATAATTCATTTTATGCATATAAGCCGAATCGATTTAAACCTGTTTGTGGTGTTTGAAGCTATCTATAGCGAAGGCAGTATTACCCGCGCCGCCAAAACCATGAACCTGAGCCAACCAGCACTAAGCCACGCGCTTGGGCGGTTACGCGAATTACTTAACGACCCTTTATTTCAGCGCTTAGGCAGCAACATGGTGCCAACCCCATTAGCGCATAGCCTTATCGGACAAATTCGCACGGCGCTGCAAACCCTGGATGTCAGCGTTAATAATAGTCGGCGCTTTGACCCTTTGCTTAGTTCGCGCCAATTTACGCTGGGTTTTCGTGATGTGTTAGAAAGCACCGCGTTACCCAAACTCATCAATGCCCTACAAACAAGTGCGCCGCAAGTTGAATTAGCTAGCGTGAAAGTAGAGCGGAGTGAATTAGAGTCTGAATTAATGGCGGGTTCGCTGGATTTAGCCGTAGATGTATTATTGCCATTCCCAGCGCCCATCCGCAGACGCTTGATTTCACGCGACAGCATGGTTGTAGTAGCACGCAACAACCATCCTGGCATCAAAAAGAAGCTCACTTTAGCCAACTACCTCAAGCAAAATCATGTGCTAGTTTCATCGCGCCGGACTGGGCCTGGCTTGGAAGATTTAGAATTATCGCGCCAAGGCCACCAACGTCATATCGGCTTGCGCTGTCAGCATTATTTTGCCGCGAGTTTAGTGGTGAGTGAATCCGACTTGCTGCTGACCATGCCCGGTAAGTATGCGCAACTGGCTAACAAGCATTTAGACAATCAAATTTGGCCTTTACCCCTCAAAATGCCTCCTTTTGATGTGTATTTATATTGGCATGAAAATGCCGAGAATGACCCGGCCAATTGCTGGTTGCGTGAACTGGTCATGCAATGCTTTGGAGGAATTAGTTAATCTATTAGCACCTCAACCTCACTTTCACCTATACAAACCTTACAGGTGCGGCTTGCTACGGTAAAATGTCGCATAATTTTTTAATCTTTGACGTCTAGATCGCCTACAACATGAGCAATGAAATAAGTGCAACGCCTAGTTCTAATTTTTTACGCGCCATTATTGAGGCTGATTTAGCCGCTGGCACACATACACGCCCAGGTCTGCCGAAAGTCATTACGCGCTTCCCGCCAGAGCCTAACGGTTATTTACATATTGGCCATGCCAAGTCGATTTGCTTAAATTTTGGCCTGGCCCGCGACTATGCTGGACGCTGCCATTTACGTTTTGACGATACCAATCCAGAAAAAGAAGACCAAGAATACGTTGATACCATCATGGATTCCGTACGCTGGTTAGGTTTTGACTGGAAGCAGGACGAGGATGCGATTGAAACCGAATACTTGCATTACGCCAGCGATTATTTTGATCAACTGTATGCGATGGCTGAATATTTGATTCAAACCGGCTACGCCTATGTTGATAGCCAATCTGCTGCCGACATGGCGGCCAATCGCGGTAACTTTGGCGAAGCGGGAAAAAATTCACCATTCCGCAACCGCCCTGCTGCTGAATCTTTAGATTTACTGCGTCGCATGAAAGCCGGTGAGTTTGAAGACGGCGCACATATTTTGCGCGCCAAAATCAGTGAAGATGCGATGGCTTCGCCGAACATGAATATGCGTGACCCCGCCATTTACCGGATTCGTCATGCGCATCATCACCGCACTGGCGATGACTGGTGTATTTATCCGATGTACGATTTCACACATCCGTTATCGGACGCGATTGAACAGATTACTCATTCCATCTGCACCTTGGAATTCCAGGATCACCGTCCGTTTTATGACTGGGTAATTGAGCGTTGCGCCGAAGGTGGTTTCTTTAAACAACCGGTGCCGCATCAATTTGAATTCGCCCGTTTAAACCTGACCTATGTTGTCACCAGCAAACGTAAGTTGCGCCAATTAGTTGAAAATGGCACGGTATCCGGCTGGGATGACCCGCGTATGCCGACTATCGTCGGGATTCGCCGTCGTGGTTATACGCCGGAATCAATTCAATTATTCTGCGAACGAATCGGCGTTACCCGCTCTGACGGCTGGATTGATTACAGCACGTTGGAAGGATGTCTGCGCGAAGACTTAGACCCTAAAGCACCACGCACGGTAGCTGTGTTACGCCCATTGAAATTAATTATTGATAATTTCCCGGAAAACGTCAGCATCGCTTGCACCGCACCAGTTCACCCGCATCATCCTGAGCGCGGCAACCGTGAATTTAATATCAGCCGTGAATTATGGATAGAAGCCGACGACTTTATGGAAGTGCCAAGCAAAGGCTACTTCCGCCTGTTCCCCGGCAATAAAGTACGACTGCGTTACGGCTATGTAGTGGAATGCACCGGCTGCGATAAAGATGCCGATGGCAACGTGATTGCCGTGCATTGCACCTATTTCCCGGATAGTAAAAGCGGCACCGAAGGTAGCGCCAACTATAAAGTCAAAGGTAATTTGCACTGGGTCAGCGCTGCTCACGCCGTCGCAACCGAAGTCCGCTTGTATGATCGTTTATTTACCGACGCAAACCCGGACGCTGGCGGCAAAGACTTTATGACTTTGCTCAACCCGAATGCGCTGCAAGTGGTGAATGCTTATTTAGAAGCTGGAATTGAAACTGCGCAAGCGGATGACAAGTACCAGTTTGAACGGCACGGCTACTTCGTGGCTGACCGCGTCGATTCAACACCAGGCAAGCCGGTATTTAATCGGGTGACAACACTAAAAGATAGTTGGGGGAAGTAACACGTAATGATGAGAGGGGCATTGTCCCCTCTCATTAGCAAACCGACAAACTCAGGCTGCCATCGAAAACGCGTTAAGAACAAAATTAGGTAACACATTAATAACGCGAGCCACCTTTTTAATCCGTACTGGCGGATTCATTAAGTCTGCGATGCGCTGTTCTAACGCGGCAGCTTGGGTGCTCAGCACAAAATGCGCAGGGCGTTTAGTTTGGACAATACTCCAACGTACCACAGGCGCTGTGCCGGAATGATTCAACAAATCACGGCTGAGTAACCATTGTTCGAAGGAACGGGTTGGCAAATTACTTTCAATCCAGATTAAGTTATCTGATGACATTTGCTTACCATTATTACCGCGGATTAAGATTTCGTAGATCATGTTTTCCATTCTCCAAGTAGGAATCATCAATTAGCGATAATTTCCAACTAGGCCATATTGTTTGATGTACGACTAAAAACGCAGTCACTTCCAATTAAGTTGACAAAGTTCCGTTAATTTTTTTATGAATCTGTTTTGTAACGCAGATTTAGACGCAATCCAAACAATATCCATGCAAGTAATACAACTTTAGCACCACCTCATCATTATGGAAATGCACATTAGTCATCATCAAAGCACGCCGCCACTTTCATTATTGGAAACATTGGCAGATTCAAGCGCACAGCATGTCCATGATATTTTATCTATTGCGCTACAACATAATAAAACGCATTCCGCCGTCGTCGTGTTTGACCAGCGTTGTGAATTAGCCCAGATTCTTTGCGCGGCTTATCAGCGCTGCCTACCTAATGCACGTTTTATCAACTTTGATACCGTAACTCCAGAATTCGTTCTGGAGGCTTTTGCGCCATTAGTAGCGGCAGATTTAGTCGTATTAATTCAGTCTACCAATTTTCGTTTAGAAGCCTTTCGGATCCGGGTTGAACTATTTAAACGTCAACTAAAAGTGATTGAACATCCGCATTTGGCGCGTATGAATGACGAGCAAATCCCCTATTACGTTGCATCATTAGCCTACGACCCAAACTATTACCGCACCGTTGGACGCGCACTGAAGCAACGTATAGACCAGGCTCAACACGGCATGGTTGATAGCGGCGAAGGAGCGCAATTGATCTTTGGCAGCGCGTTTGAAGCGGCTAAACTAAATATTGGTGATTACAGTGAAATGACCAATATCGGCGGACAATTCCCGATTGGCGAAGTGTTTACTGAAGCGCAAGACCTGGAAGCAGTGCATGGACGGGTGCGAATTTTTGTATTTGGCGACACGAGTTTTACCGTCAACCAGCCCGAGCACCCAATTACCTTAATCATCAATAAAGGCCGCGTGACAGATGTAGAAAACTCCACGCCCGAATTTGATCTAGTCTTGCAACAGATTCGTGAAGCGGAGGGTGAAATTTGGCTGCGCGAATTAGGTTTCGGTATGAATCGGGCGTTTAGTGCCGAGCGTACCGTCAGCGATATTGGCACTTATGAACGCATGTGCGGAATACACCTGTCGCTCGGTGCTAAACATGGTGTATATACCAAACCGCAAATACGCCGGGCTGAAGCGAAATACCATGTTGATGTATTCGCCGCCACAGTCACCGTAAGTTTAGATGACGCGGTAATATATCGAGATGGTGCCTGGCAGGTTTAAGTTCATCGATTAGAATTTTTGCACCGAGTTTTGCACAACCACATACTTTTTAGGATAGCCATGATTACAGTACATCACCTTAATAATTCACGTTCACAACGGATACTCTGGCTGCTAGAAGAGCTAGGTTTAGAATATCAAATTATTCATTATCAACGTGATCCCATCACCCGTTTAGCACCGCCAGAATTAAAAGCCGTGCATCCATTAGGTAAATCTCCGGTTATCTCGGACGGTGATTTGGTAGTAGCAGAATCTGCCGCGATTATTGAATATTTAGTGCAAAGCTACGGCAACGGGAAGTTAACTCCCAAGCCTGCAACGCCAGCCTATTTCCGTTATCTTGAATGGTTGCATTTTGCCGAAGGTTCCGCGATGTTGCCGTTTTTATTAGCGCTGTACACCAGTCGTTTAGGTGACGCAGCGGCCGCCCTGCAACCACGCATCAGCGGTGAAATTAACAATCATTTGAGTCACATGAATAGTGCGCTGGAAGGTCAGGCATATTTAATGGGCGACGAATTTACCGCGGCGGATATTCAAAATAGCTTTGTCGCAGAAATTGCGCAAGCGCGCGGCCTGTTGGAACACTATCCCCATTTGGCCAGTTATACGCAGCGTTTTCAAGAGCGTCCTGCTTATCAACGGGCACTCAAACAAGGTGGCGAATACAAGCTAGGGGCTTAAGGTTTGCATAGGCTGTCCCTTGTGGACATCCGCAAGGGGTTAAAAGCGATACCTTCATTTACATCATTCCCGCGCAGGCGGGAATCCAGGAGCTCGTAAATTGAACAGTAATGGCACTTTCGTACCCAGAAAACTATCCACTGGCTAGCGCATCTCGTCAGTGATGCGCAACACATCATCAAATATCCACACCTGGCGAATATCAATCACATCGTATTTATTCGCCAAATTAACGGGGAACACACTGTAAGGCGCATTCACAGTCACAATGCGCCGCACTGCTTCATCCATATCTGGACGTCCGCTGGAACGCAATATCACGATATTTTCTACACTGCCGTCGCTGCGTATCGAGACCGTAACTATCGGGTCGGTATGCATATGATTTTTGGAGGATTGCGAGTAATTTAACCGGCCATTACCTTCCAGCTTTTGACGCCAGCTTTGTATATATAATTTCAAACCCACATCAATATTTTTACTACCAAATATCGAACGGCGCACTCCAGAAGTGTGCTCAGATTTGAGCGCAGGCAGATTTGCAGCTGCATTCGATTTAAGCGCATCGCCATTTTTATCAAAATCAAAAGAGCGGCCGGATAACAATTTATCTAAATTCGGTTTAGCCGCGCCGGAGCCTGCTCCAGCTGAAGAACCTGACGAAGTGCCCAACACTTCATCTAAATCGTTGCTACGTTGACGTTGATTTTCTTCAGCCCGCGCTTTAGCGTCTGCTTGAGCCTGCGCAGCAGCTCGACTCGCTTCCAATTTAAGTTCATTTTCGCGTTGCTGAGCTTTAAGTTGTTCCGCTTGCTGAGCCAATTTCATTTTCTGTTCTTGCTCAGCACGCTTTACCTCAGCTAATTCGCGCTCTAGCTGCTCTTTTTTAGCCTGTTCTTTTTTAAGCTGCTCTATACGAACGGCTTCTGCCAATTTGCGTTGCTCGGCCTCAAGTGCAGTGCGCGCAGCTAAAATAGCTTGTTCTGCTTTTTCACGTTCAGCTTGTGCCTGCTGCTTAGCCAATTCATCTTGTTTGAGTTTCGCTGCCAACTGCGCTGCAGCCTGAGCTTGCTGCTCCCGCTCTTTAGCTGCCTGTAAGTCCGCTTGCTGCTTCTGCATCTTTTGCTGATTCTCTTGCTCTTTTTTATGCTCTACTTCCTGCTCCAGCGCTTTAGCCTGTCTTTGTGCTGCGTCGGCGGCAGCCTGCTGCTGTTTCGCTTGCTCTGCTTGTTCTGCTTGCTCTTTTAATTGCGCTTCTTGTTTGGCAGCCTGTTTTTCTTCCAATTCTTTTTGTTTCGCTAGTTTTTCAGCTTCCTGCTTTTCAGCCGCAGCCTTCTCCGTCGCCAGCTTTTCTGCGTCCGGCATTGCTTCAATCGGTTTAGCTTGCTCCGGTTCTTCTATTGGCGGTTTAATCTCCGCTGGCAGCTCTTGTTCCGCCATCTGCGGCTCAATAACGGCTTGCTCTGCACTGGCAACTTTAAAAGTTGCGTCATTGAGTGTCGTAATTAGCTTTGGTTTTGTGCGCGGTGCTCTAACACTCGTTTTAGCGGGCGGAGTTGGAATTGGCTCAATAACTTTAGGAACTTCAACTGGCTTTGGCAACGGCACTAAATCAAAAGCAGTGGACGCTAATGGTGGTATTGGTAAAGGCGTGACAACCGGTGGCAACGTATCCGCCAGCTGTGAGTTCTCTATATGTGCAGTTGAATTAGCGGATGGGTGATTACCCGGATCTTGTAAATTAAGATGGATTTCAGGCGTACGTGCACGTCTATCCCCCAATGACAATTCAAAACCAGGCAGACCTTCTCCGTACTCACCAAATTGCAGCAGTAATAACACTGCATGCAAGGCGAGCGAAATGACTACAGCCACGAGAAGACGTGTCGTGGTTTTATCTGAGCTACGCCACCATTGCTGAAAATGCGTTACCCAGCTAGTCATGTCTTTGAGTGCCGCGCTGAATCAAAATTACCTCAAGCTGGAAATTGGAAGTGCTGAATTATCGCATAGGGTGGTTTTTCCATCCATTACCATCATTAAATCAAGCTAATTACTTTGGTTTCGCTAATCACCGACTTAACCCCGTCACTCACCGAAAATCGCAAGACTTTGTTATTGAGAGTGGATATCTTCTACTCACATTCACTTTTCAGGAGGAATTAACATGAATAACGATCAATTGACTCAGCTTAAATGCTACCAAGAAGGCGCTTCTTATCACGCCAGTAAAAAAATATTCTTTGGCCTGGCCTTAATAATAGTGGGAAGTCTTTTTTTACTTGAACGGTTTAACATCATTGAAAACAACTCCATGATGAATTATTGGCCGCTTATATTAGCTATGTTTGGTTTAAACAAGCTACTTTTTTCACAAAATACGCATCGTAAAATTAGTGGATTTTTCCAGATACTGCTCAGTTTTTGGTTGTTTGCCTGCCTGGCACATCTATGGGGATGGACTTTTGCGGTGACTTGGCCGATTATTCTTATCGCCTTAGGTTTGTGTTACATCACAACTACCCTATTTATAAAAAACAGCGTGAATAACGAAAGTGCATCATGAGCAAATATTCCGGCTACAAACGCCAACATAGAAGTCCGCAAAGCCGGCTTATCTTGGGTGTTTTCATTGTCATCATCGGTGTGTTGTCACTGATCGATAATTTAGGCTGGTTTGATACACATCAAATACTGTCATTTTGGCCAGTTGTATTTATCATTCTTGGCGTTTTAAGAATCAGCCAGCCACGCAACGGATCAAGCTATTTTTTTGGTGTCTCGCTCCTTGGTCTCGGCGTACTGCTGACTTTGCAAAATCTAGGGATAATTGCATTCCATTGGCGCGAATGGTGGCCAGTTTTAATCATTGCCATGGGTATTTCTTTTATTTTCAGGGGAGTAAATAGAAATGCCAATCAGTCGGAAAATAATGGCACTTTTTTGACAGACTCTACCCAGATCAATAACTCGGATTCAGTAGAAATAGTCGCCGTCTTGAGCGGCAGCAAATCTAGCAATGCGACGCCCAACTTTCAAGGTGGCGATATAAATACCTTTATGGGCAGTGTAGAACTCGATTTACGCAGCGCATCGCTACAAAATGAAGCGACTATTCATGTTTTTTCCGTTTTTGGCAGCGTTGAAATAAGGGTTCCAAACGACTGGGTGGTGGTATTAAATGGCACTCCTATTTTGGGTGGCATTGAAGATCAAAGCGTACCACCGATGAATTCGGCCAAACGTCTGGTCATTTCTGGCGTGGTAGTAATGGGTGGCGTTGAAATTAAAAATTAACTTATTAACTCAACTAATCCATGCATCCAATCCTCTCAGATCTGCGTAAATTAATCAGCTACCTCGTTGCATGGTTGTTGGTCGGTATGCTGATCGCCAAGTTTTTGGCGCTAACAGGGCTGGCTTCATGGAGCACCGCCCTACTTTTTTCTTTGCCGGTGGTTGTTATCTACGGCTTTGTTGCTAGCTCGGCTTACTATGTTTGCCGTTCTTTGCCGATGACTGGGCGGCGCTTAATCCCTACCGTTGTACTTTTTTGTGGCGCCTCATTGTTTTCCGGCGGCATCTGGCTAACGTTATGTTTAGGCTGGAATAATCTCGCGACGTCTCTCGACTGGTGGTCAATTACGTTCACCCCAAACAGTGTTTCGTTACTGTTTTCAGCTGGTTGTGGATGTTATTTAATTTCACTGCTATTGCACGATGGCTTAATTGCGCTCGATAACATTCGCAATGCCGAACTGAGTGCCGCAAAGTCACGTGTTTTGGCGCGTGAAGCAGAATTACACATGCTGCGCGCACAGATTAATCCGCATTTTTTATTTAACAGCCTTAATTCGATTAGTGCGCTGACCAGTATTGACACCGTAGCAGCTCGCGCAATGACGATCGCTTTAGCACAATTTTTCCGTCAGAGTCTTGCACTGTCAGAGCAGACAACTATTGCACTTGCCAAGGAAATCGCACTGTGCGACAGTTTTTTAGAAGTCGAAAAAATTCGTTTTGGCAGCAAACTGCAAAGTGAATTTAATATCGAAGATCAGGCTCAAATCGCCTTGCTTCCTCCTATGCTGTTACAGCCCTTGATTGAAAACGCGATCAAGCATGGCATACGCGATTTATCTGACGGCGGTGTCATTCGCTTAACAGGCCTGGTACGTGATAACTGGCTGCATATTTCCATTGAAAATCCATGCGATGAAACGCCTTCCAGCACGATTGGCAATGGCTTGGGTTTAAAAAATATCAAACAGCGCTTGATGAATGTATACGGTAACCAGGCGAGCATTCAATGGAATAAAACCGACACCAGTTTTTCAGTTGAAATAACCCTTCCGCTCCAATTAAGTTAAACAAAATAAGCTAAACAAAAATGAATATTTTAATTGTTGATGATGAATTATTGGCACGCCGCTTAACCCGCGAATATCTGAGCAAACATACGGATATGCAGATTATTGGTGAATGTGAAAATGGCCTGGAAGCAGTTCAAGCCATTAGCGAACTTGCGCCTGATTTAATTTTTCTAGATATCCAAATGCCGAAAATGTCAGGCTTAGAAGTGCTAGAAGTAACCGGGCGACAATCGGGTGTTATTTTTACGACCGCATTTGATGAGTACGCGCTGAAAGCATTTGATTTACACGCAGTCGATTATTTACTCAAACCGTTTTCGCAACAGCGTTTTGATGCAGCCTTAAATCAGGCGCGGCAATTAATTGGGCAGAAATCAGCCAACCTGATTAATTTAATCACCAAATCGCAATTAGACCGTATCGTGATTCGTGACCGCGGGCAACTGCACTTTATTTCAGTAAGTAAGATTGACTATATTGAAGCGCAAGACGACTACATCATGATCCATAGCGAAGGTAAATCGATTTTAAAAACACAGCCACTAAGCGATATTGAAGCGCAATTAGATGCCAAACAATTTGTGCGCATACATCGTTCATACTTAATCAATATAGTTAATTTAAATCGAATCGAACGAATCAATAAAGATAGCCTAAGCGCCGTATTGAATAACGGCACACAAATACCGATTAGTCGCGCGGGTTACGAACGTATTCGCTTGTTAGTTGACTGCTAAACATCGTTTGCTTAAAAAAACGGCGCTTCCCAAAAATATATTTAAGCTACTCTGTCCGAATCAATTCGGGACGGAGGATAATAGAGGGCTGAATGAAGAATGACAGCACGACTTAAACAACTGTGTTTCGTGCTTATTTTTTACACTTTTTTGGAAGCAACGCATTTTGAATACGAAAAGAAATAAACGCTGGAATGGCGATGTAGCAACCCTCTCTGCAGCTTATCTTAAAAATGTTATCGAAAAAATGCAGGCCTACGGCGATAACGCACAATTTTCAACTAACGGCACAATTCATGGCCCTAATTACCAAGTCATCAACACGGCTGGTAAAAAAATGTCCTTTGATAGCGGTAATTTGTTAATTCAAACTGACGAAGAAGAATTTACGAGCAAAATCTCAGCCACTATTTACTCATTGGAACAGGTTAAAGCGCTCTTAGTCAGAATCAACTCCCCACTTGTAAAAACTACTGCAACCCGCACACGCCGTGTCGCAAGTAGTACGAGCGTAGGAACAACCAGCAGCCCACGCGGTGGTTCTGCTTTGGCAAAAGCTAAAGAACAAATTGCGATTCAAAAATACGAATATTACAAAACCAATCGCGCTACTTTGCCGTCGGATATCCGTGAACATTCCGAAGAAATTACCCGCATGATGGAAAGTGGTATATCAGCCGAAGAAGCATTTACTGAAGCAAGTAAGCTGTGTTTTGATCATTAAGATTTAAGCTAGGTTAATAAAAAAGGGGCTGCATCGTATGATGCAGCCCCTTTTTTTTATCCAGCTATTAATTAAGCCAACACAGCCGCCATCGCATTCGCGGTAGCTTCCACATTACTTGTATTTAAACCAGCCACGCACATACGGCCTGAGCGCAAAATATATACGCCGAACTCTTCTTTTAAGCGATCGCATTGTGCCGGGTTTAAACCGGTGTAGCTAAACATGCCGTGCTGAGTTAAGAAATAACTAAAATCACGCCCCGGTAATTTTGCACTAAGTACCGCATGCAATTGACGACGCATAGCTTGGATGCGCAGACGCATCGCTGAGACTTCGGCTTCCCATTGCGCACGTAATTCTGGATCAGTAAGCACCCGCGCGACCAACTGACCACCATGCATAGGCGGGTTAGAATAGTTACGGCGGATATTGGCTTTGAGTTGCCCCAGCACGTTCACGGCTTGTGCCGCATCTGGGCAAACCACACTTAATGCGCCACAACGTTCGCCATATAAACTCATGCTTTTTGAGAACGAATTCGCTACAAAAAAGCTGATGCCGGAATCGGCAAATAAGCGCACCGCATAAGCGTCTTCTTGAATGCCTGCACCGTAACCTTGATAAGCTAAATCAAGGAAAGGAATTAATTCACGCTCTTGCAGCACCGGCAGTAATTGCTGCCATTGTTCGTTGTTTAAATCAACTCCGGTCGGATTGTGGCAGCACGCATGCAGTAAAACCACGCTGTGTTTTTCGGCTTTTGATAATGCCGCCAACATCGCATCAAACCGCAAACCGCCAGTGTCTGCGTCGTAATACGGGTAAGTTTCTACTGTGAGGTTAGAGCCTTCAAATACGGCGCGATGGTTGTCCCAAGTTGGGTCACTCACCAAAATCGTCGTATTTGGAAAATAGCGTTTGATGAAATCAGCACCGACTTTTAAACCACCGGAAGATCCCACTGTTTGTATCGTCACTACGCGTCCGGCTTGTAACGCAGCATGCTCTGCTCCGAACAATAAATGTTGCACCGCTGTGCGGAAATTGGCTGCGCCTTCCATCGGTAAATAAGGGCGCGCTCCTGCTTCGGCAACAACTTTAAGTTCTGCAGCACGCACTGAAGGTAACATCGGAATTTTGCCGGCATCATCAAAATAAATACCGATAGAAAGATTAATCTTATTGGTACGCGGATCTTTACCAAACGCTTCATTCAGCGACAAAATCGGGTCACCCGCATACGGCTCAACATGTAAAAACATACAAAAAATCTCCAGAAGAAAAACGAATACCGAATGTTACACCACAACGTGCGCTCACTAAATTGCAGGAGTATGTGAAAAATATTATTTTGAGCTATTCATTGTTGAAATTGAATTATTTTACAGGTTCAGCCATCGCCACCGAGCCTATCACATCCCGCGCTAAACCTATTTTGTAAACAAATTATCAATGAGCACAACCAGCAACACTACTGTTTATTTTTACAGGTACTGGTTGCATGCACAGTGTTTCTGATTTATATTAATCACAGCACTTAACCAATTCAGGGAGATAACCATGGCTTACTTAAATACGACTTATCAGTTGCAATCAAGTTTTAACAGCGCATCTTCAACCATTAACAGTTCATTTTTGCTGCGTTTTGGCCCAAGAGAAGTCAGCGTTTGCAAAGATTTTCGCAAACGTTTTTATCCAACGAACCCAGTGATTGAATGCCGCGCTGGTGTGAATGCCGGGCATGTTGAGGTTTTATTACTGCGCAGATGGTTGGTGGTTTTTTCTAAAGCAGAGCATTAATTAAGCAGCGTTGTTTTATGTGGGTAGGCGAACATCGTCTTATTTTATGCACGCAATCAACTAATTGATCCCAGCAGCTGATCTAATTCTATTTTAGTAGATTCACGCAATTGTTCGCTTTTTTCAGCATCAAGCTCTAAATGAAGTAATACCGTAGGGAGTTCATCCCAGTTCAATTTCCGTTTTGATCTGTCATCAAAATGTGCATCCAAAATATCAGCAGCAACGATCACATCCGTTAAATCGAGCGCACCCAAATGTTCATATTTCGGGTTACCAAAATTTTGAACGGCATTACGAATATCATCGGAAACTTCCCAATTTTCTAAAATGGCCGCACCAATATTAGAATGCCAATCATCCACCACATTCCAGAGCGCCTGATGTGAGGTAAATAGCGATTGATAATGTTTAGCCCGATTCAAAATATAAAATTTACCAACATCGTGTAACAAGCCAGCTAACATGGCGTCATCTGGATTTACCTTGGTCAGATTTTGTGCAATTACGTGCGATAACGCAGCAACCCGCAAACTTCGACTCCATAATCCTTCCATCAACACAGAAATCTCACCATTCACGTCTTGATGCGCGGCAAGTTGCTTCATCCCAACAGCAATCGTTAAATTTCGCACCTTGGCAAAGCCAAGTCGCATCGTCGCTTTGCGTAATTCGGTGGTCACTTTGCCGGTAGAGTTAAATGCCGCTGAATTACTTAATTTGAGGACCTGGGCTGACAAAACCGGTTCAGTGCTGATGATACGTGCCAGATTATCATTAGAAATATTGTCCTGTATGATCGCATGCCGGATATTCATGGTGGTTTTCAAGGAAGTAGGAAATATCAGCACGGGTGCTGAAAGATCTGCGGTAAGTCCTTGTATAAATTCAAATTCGCTATTATTGACAGTCGTTGTCATAGTACAAATTCCCAGTCACTTTGAAAGCATGATGAACTTAATAAAGTGTTACCTGTAAGTATTCCCCTCTGAACCATACGCCGATTTGGCTGACTTTCTTAGTTTAGGCGAATAAACTATTTGTTAAAGCCTTAAAGTTCGCTCCATCAAATCTTGCATTTTGGGATTTTAGTGCCATCTTGGTTAATGCAATTGCGTAATAGCTTTAAATTGAATAACCGCAGCCCCTTTTTTTAATAATTCACTAAGGAAAATCATGACTATTTCTATGTACAACGCCTCCGTTCCTGTTTTTAAACAAATGCTTGCCAGCATGAGTCACGTATTAGCCAAGGCTGAAGTTCACTCTAAAGAAAAAAAGATTGATCCTGCAGTATTTTTGCAAGCACGCTTGTACCCAGACATGCTGCCTTTAGTGCGCCAAGTGCAAATTGCCGCTGATTTTGCTAAAGGTGTTTCAGCACGACTAGCCAATGTCGAAGTGCCGACACATGAGGATAACGAACAAAGTTTTGCTGACTTACAAGCGCGTATCAGCTCAACACTGGCATTTATAGAATCGTTGAACCAAGCGCAATTTGAAGGCGCTGCTGCGCGTGAAGTTATTTTGCGTCCAGGCACACCGAAAGAGAAAAAATTTACCGGATTAGCCTATCTGTGCAGCTATGGCTTGCCGCAATTTTTCTTCCACGTGACAACTACCTATGCGATTTTGCGTCATAACGGCGTAGAAATTGGCAAGGGCGACTTCATGGGGCTTTAATCTACATGTAGATTAAACAAAAAAACGGCGTCTTTAAACGCCGTTTTTCATTTTTCCCTCAAGGCCATTGTTGGGCCACATGCTTCACGCGCAACACTTCTGCAATCTTGCCAACAATTCGGTAAATCAAAATGCAATTGGGATGCACCACCAATTCTCGCGTTCCCTTCACTCGCCCTACACGCCCCAGCGTTGGATGCTGGTCAAGTTGTGCGGCTTTCTGAATCAACATGTCACCCATTTCAATTGCGGCTCTTGGGTTATCTTGTGCGATATAAGCAATAATTCCCCTATGGTCAACAATAGCAGCAGGTTTCCATAACGGCAAAATCAGCGCCCCATGCTTTCAGCCCGTTTGAGCAATGCTGCGCGCTCAATCGCCCACTCAGCCTCAACTGCGCTTTGCGGCACACTGGGCCGTGGGTCGTCGATCGCTTCTTGTACTTGTTGCGTAAGCCAGCCTTGGTAAGCGGCGGCTTCATGAGCATTCTTCATGCGCTCGGCAGCGTCTGCTCGCTTGCGATCAGTTTTCTGCGCCACGGGGTCAAAGTGGCTAGCATCTACTTGGTATTTGGCAATGCCAATATCCTTGAGGTAGGCAACAAGCGTTTCAAATTTACGGAAGATACGGAGTGCGCCACGCTTGGCTGCCAAACCTCGCTCAGTCATTCCGTACTGAATAACCACGCCCCAGCCGCCAGGTTGGCCAATAATTTTGGCCCCGTGAACAACTCCGGCCTCAACAAGGCGTTCTAGAGTTGCATGATCGATAGTATCAGTCGTCATTTCAGTACTTCTTAAATTTTAATTAGTAAGTAAAACTATACCCGTTTAATAATAAAACGGGAGACTCTGATTAATAAAAATTCAGTTCCGAAGAATTTTCAAGACCCAACCAACCCTGCAGCAATATTTATCGACAACCCTAATATTGCCATATTGAACCAAAAACTCAGCACCGATTGCGCTAATGCCGTTTTACGGATTGCGCGTGAAGTCAGTGTGACATCGGAGGTTTGAGCGGCAACGGCGATGGTGAATGAAAAATACAAGAAATCCCAGTAATTTGGCTGCAGATTTGCATCAGGAAAACGCAGCGCACGTTGTTGCGGTGACGAGCGGTAATATAATTTTGCGTAATGGAAGGTAAAAATCGTTGCAATGAAGCACCAAGAACCTAACACCGTCGCGCCAGTGACTCCGTAGTGCAATAATTTATGGGCTGGCGTTAACTCTTTCATTGAACCCAATTCCAGAATGATTGCCACTAAACTCGCGGTTGCTGCGAACGACATAATTGCAACTATCGCCAAATCGGCTTTATCTTCCTGTTCGGCTAATTGCGCTACTTTTGCTGGCGTGGCACGAACCATTAACCATAGCATCAAGAATAAGTAGGCCCACACAGCCGCATTCCAACCTAGCAACACACGAGACAATAAATTCCATTGCATTGGAAGCAATAAGCTAAGCATTGTGCCTGACATAAATGCAATGACTAACCTCGGTCGGCTTTTTACTAATTGGACTATCATTTTTGCCTTTAAAAATAAAAACTGCTTAAGAATGTAAAGCGGAATGTAAAACACAGGGTATTCATCGCATGAACATTTAACTGCTTATCGTAATATGACTTTAACCTAGGGCTTAGCTCTATCTTTTCTTGTATTAGTTTCCTAAAATAAATTCGACAAGTTTCAGCGATTTTAAACATTGATTGTTGTGAGGTAATTGTGGAACTACTCAAACTATTTGCAAATTCCGACTACCGGGCTCGTAATTTACAATTATTTCACGACATTAGCGAGAGCGATCTTATTGCAATTAATAAACTAATTGCATCATGTTGCATCATGCTGGTAAAAGCTGAGCAAGCCGTTATTACCGCGCATACCACCGATAATCGCCTCTACATTGTGCTAAACGGCACACTTGAAGTGCAATCGCATGAAAACACCGGCGGTTCAGCCGCCAGTAACGTGCAATTTTTGGCAGGTGAATGTGTCGGTGAACTTTCAGTATTAGACGATGAAGATCAACCGCACACAATTATAGCTGTCGGCGATAGTGAGTTATTAGTCATTGAAGCAGATACATTATGGCAATTGATTGATGAATCCAACGGGGTAGCACGCAATTTGTTACGGCTACTTTCATTCCGGATTCGCACTACCAATGCGCTGTTGCGACGTCGCCATAAAGTCGGTGAATTTTATCGTCAAATGTCCATGATCGATGGTTTAACCGGCATCCACAATCGCGCCTGGTTGCACAGCCAGTTACCACAGTTAATTGAACGTTCCCATGCATCGTGCAATCCTCTTTCCATCATCATGGCGGACTTGGATCATTTCAAACTATTCAACGACACGCACGGCCATATCATCGGTGACGATGCCATACAAAGTGCCGCTAAAATATTAAATTCCACGCTGCGTCCGACTGACTTTGCAGTACGCTTTGGCGGCGAAGAACTGCTCGTTATATTGCCTGACACCGCCAAAGAAGCCTGTTTTTCAGTTGCCGAACGCTTGTGCTCCAAACTGGCACAAACCACGGTGTTAAACGATGTGCACTTACCTTTGCCGCACATCACTGCCTCATTCGGCGTTGCCACTTTAGCTGCAGGGCAAGATATTTTTACATTTATAGCCGCCGCCGATACTGCACTTTATCGCGCTAAAAATGCCGGACGCAACCAGGTTTCACATTAAATATTTAATAACATATAAAAAAAGCCGTTCATATGAACGGCCTTTTCATTTACAACATCACTTTATTCACACCAGCTTAGAAACGATAGCCAATTGAAGCCTGCGTCACAACCGGGTTCAATGCCGTAGCAATGGTTTGACCAGTTGACAATGTTGTCGTAGTTTTGACAAACGATTTATTCACTGAAATATCGATATACCACTGCTTGTTAATCCATGAAGTAATCCCGGCTTGCGGAACAACACCCCAAGCATCTTTTACTTTAAATGTTGTACCTGAACCACCTGGGTTAGTGATCGCGGTTAACACGGCATTCCCGGTTTCATCTTCAAAGTGAACGTAAGTTACGCCCAAACCAAGGTAAGGACGGAAATTTGAGCTCGTTTCAAAGAAACGGTATTGACCAAATAACGTCGGCGGCAATTGCTTTACAGTTCCAATAACGCCCACGCCTTGAATTGAACCCGCGCCATAGATGTCATGTTTTAGCGGAATACCACCATAAAATTCAGCTGAAATATGGTCGGTAAACATATAAGTACCAGTGAGCAACAAAGTGCCCGCCGTACCCACATCCATTTTCGTACCAGGCAAACTTGGTGCGCTCAAATTACCACTAGAAACCACTGGGTCAAAATACGCATAACCAGCTTTAACCATGATAGTGCCGGCTTCTTGCGCCATCGCGCCAGCACTAGCTGAAAGCAATAGTGCGCAACCCATTAATTTAACGATTTTTTTCATTCCATCTCCAATTCTTTGAATATGCTCTAAGTCAACATTGACCAAGCTATGAGTTATAACCAACCTTTAATGGCCATTTGGCTTGAAACATATCGTGCAATAAGGATATTGCCGTATGGAGTTGGATGTACTTGATCGGCAAATTCGTAATGGCTAATGTCACCTGCGATGACATTTTTTGCGCTACAGACTAAGGAAGAGCTAAGTGGATTCACCGCTGGAGCCAAATTACATGCGGTATCAGTTACATCCGTCAAACCGTAGGCAGATGGATTCATCACTTGGCTAGTTGAAACGGTATTCACATCAACTATCAGCACATTTGAGCTAGTTAATCCCGCTTGTAGCTGACTATTAAATGCCGTCACCATGCTCTTAATTACCGCACGTGCGCCTGGGAAAGCAGCTTCAGACTCATTACCAAACGGTGTTGTGGAGAGATCAGGTATGTTCAGAACAACGACGTATTTAGCGCCATTTGCCAAGATCATCGTATTGATGTAACCCGCTAATTGAGTACCCGCCAGTGTCATCGCTTGCACCGCTGCAGCGGCTGTTTGCCCACCGCCCAGATAATATTCAGTATTAACGATTGCATCGTTACCACCAGCTAACAGAAACACGACCTCGTTTCCGCTGAAAGAACCGCCATGCGCGGTAAGGTGATTTTGAATCTGCGTCACAACAGGCACAGTCAATTGTCCCAAAAGCGCGCTACCATCTACAGGGTTTCCATTTGGAAATGGGCCTACATTGGCGTTACCAGGACCATACGGATAAGTAACCATTGCGCCACCTTGTGCGTAACCAGTACAGCCAGGTGTATGCATTACGACTGGTATGCTCAGATCGTAAGCTGCGGCACCATTTAAACCAGTTTCAGCAGGGCACGGAGCAGATTGATGGAGTGTAGCCGCCATTAATTCAGTCCAGTTTGTCGGTGCCGGCATGCCATTAGCAAGTGCCGCATTAACGGTATAACGGCCGCCGCCTGACGAGCCAATTAAACCCACAGCGTAAGTACCGACATCACTTAAGCTGTCGCCAAAGCTCACTTGTGATGAAAATTGAACTTTAGGAGCTTGATTACCCGCACTCCCGCCACCACCGCAACCTGCCACTAAGACGGCGATTGCCGCTGCAACTACCAAAGAAAATTTATTTTGACGCATTTTTAGCTCCTATTTTTTGCTTTTTTAAATAATTCAATGAAACTCAACAGCAATATAGATGTTGATTTACTCTTTCCGTAAGGCTATTCAATTGGCCTTATCTTCTTCTCAAATAACAAAGGAAAGAAACGACTGTTCCTTTCCTTTGGGTGGGATTATGTCATTCACCCCTTAGCTTGCCTAGGAGGAATAACTATTTAGAGTGTTTCTTCGGAAATTAAACAACGACCAAACTCAATTCGTGACGAATTCCCTCGTATTTACATCAGTAACTATTGATTACCTTACTCAGTGACAACAACGGATTTAACCTCAACCACATCATGATGTCCTTTGCCCTTAAAAATCCGTAAAGCGCGCTTACCCCAGCTATCCAGATAACTGTATGCCACCGGCACAACCACTAAGGTCAGCAATGTGGAGGTAATAATTCCACCGATCACGGCTCGACCCATCGGCGCTTGTAATTCACCACCTTCGCCCACGCCGATTGCCATCGGCAACATACCAAACAACATCGCCAGTGTCGTCATCATAATTGGGCGCAATCGCACTTGCCCGGCTTCTAATAAAGCATCATGTTGCGTTGCGCCATGACGTTGTGCCTGATTGGTAAAATCCACCAGCAAAATAGCGTTTTTAGTGACTAAACCCATCAACATAATGAAGCCGATAATGGAGAAAATATTTAAGGTGCTGCCGGTAATTAACAATGCGCTAAACACGCCGATCAATGACAAAGGTAAAGAAACCATAATCGCTAACGGCTGCAAAAAACTGCCGAATTGCGAAGCCAATACCAGGTAAATAAAGATCACCGCAATGCCGAGCGCAGCAACCGCGGACATAAAGGAGTCTTGCATATCTTTAGTTTGTCCACCCACATCAAAGCTATAGCCAGGTGGCAATTGAATTGTACTCACCAGTTTTTGCACATCGGTTCCGACGTCGCCTGTCGTACGACCATCTACGTTGGCATAAATACCGACCCGTCGTTGTAAATTTTGGCGCTTAATGACTTGAGGACTATTTGAAGGAATAAATTCCACCACTTGGCGTAACGGAATCATCATCACTTTACCGTCGGCAGTCAGCCGGTTACTCGCCACACTTAAATCGGCTAAATCGGCAATTTTTTCACGACCTGATTTTGGTAACTGCACGTTAATTTCGTAATTTTGCCCGTCCGGCGCCAACCAATGATTGGTCGTATCACCCTCAATAAATGGGCGTAAAGCAGTACCAATTTGCTGAATCGACAAACCCAGATCGCTGGCTAATTCATTATTTACTTTAACGGTCACCGAAGGATTAGAAGCCGTCATACTGTTTTCTAATTCAGTAATGCCTTTAATCGCGGCTATTTTTTGCATCACATGGTTAACCACTTCTTTTAATTTATCTGGATCCGGACCAAGAATCGCGACATAAATCGGCTTATCAAAACCAACCGACAGATCTGCTCCGGGAATGCTACTCAAGCGTCTGCGTATCAATTGTTCAATTTGTTTTTGAGACGGACGTTGCGTCGTTTTAAGATCAACCAGTTTCAAACCGACGGTCGATTCGTTACGATTACCATCACTACCCACGGTGGTGTTAATCGTCTTAATTTCTTTAAACTCCCGCAGCGCGGCTTCTACTTGCAATAACTTGCTGTTGTTGTAGGCCAAACTTGAACCAACCGGCGTTTTAAATTTAAGCTGAATAAAGCCATTATCCGTGTCCGGCATCATGTCGGTACCAATAAATGGCAACAAGAAAAAACTGCCGATAAACAAACCAAACGCAAACATTAACGTAGTTTTACGCCAGCGCAAAGCCGACTCCAAAATACGCCCGTACACCACATGCAAGGCTTCAATTCCTATTTCAATTTTTTGCATTAAACGTTCTAACCAAGGCAGATATTTAAAGCGGCTTTCTACTGGATCTTGCCAAATTGAAGACAACATCGGATCTAACGTAAAGCTCACAAATAAAGACACCAGCACCGCCACTGCGACGGTAACGCCGAATTGAAAAAAGAACCGGCCGATAATTCCATCCATAAACGCCACAGGCACGAAGACCGCGACAATCGCCAAGGTAGTTGCTGTGACAGCTAAACCAATTTCATTGGTACCATCACGCGCTGCTTGAATGTGGCTTTTGCCCATCGCAAAATGCCGGACGATATTTTCACGCACCACAATTGCATCATCAATTAACAAGCCGATACACAGGGACAATGCCATTAAAGTAAGGAAATTCAGCGTAAAACCAAACGCATGCAAAGCGATAAAAGTAGCGATGACGGAAATCGGTAAAGTTAAGCCAGTAATGATGGTGCTGCGCCATGAATGCAGAAATAAAAATACGATCAAAATAGTTAAAGCCGCACCTTCCATAATGGTGCTCTTAACCCGGTCTAACGAGCCCTTAACTTCAGAAGCGCTGTCGAATACGGTTTGAATTTCTACATCTTCAGGAAGATTTTTCTTTAATTCTGCTACCGTTTCTTTAATCGCATTACCTACATCGACGATGTTGGCATCTTGAATTTTGACGATATTTAAATTGATCGCAGGTTCACCATTAATGCGGGAAATAGATGCTTCTTCACGCGCACCATCGATAATATCGGCCACTTGTTCCAGCAATACCGGATTATCAAAACGACGCGCTACAATGATTTTTCCAAAAGAGCGCGGATCTTTTAACTTGCCTTCTATGCGCACCAGTTTGTCAAAACCATCTAAGCTGATCCGCCCTGCTGGCATATCTTGATTGGTGGCTTGAATTGCTGCGACCACTTCATCCACGCCCACATTCATCGCGGTCATTTTCGCGGGATTTAACTCCACCAGAATTTGCCGCGCCACGGTGCCGCCCACATCGACTTTGCCGACTCCCGGCACACCTTGCAAACGCTTAACAATAATTTGTTCAGTTAACGTCGATAAATCGCGCAAACTGCGGCTTTTTGAAGTAATGCCTAATGTCGTGACAGGTTGAGCATTATCTCCATCAAAGCGGGAAATAAACGGCTCTTTCACATTCTTTGGAAAGCCAGGTCGCACCGAGGCAACCTTATCGCGCACATCCTGAACCGCCCTATCCATATTGACGTTCAAATTAAATTCTATATACGTCTGGCTGCGTCCCTCGTAGGAGCTAGATAAAATTCGCTTGATACCGTTCACAGTATTCACGGCTTCCTCAATCGGCTTAGTGATATCTGTTTCAATTGCTTCAGGTGCCGTACCGGGATATTGAACGGAAATAAATAGGCCGGGAATTTCCACATTAGGCATTTTTTCCACACCCAATTTTTGGTAGGAAAATAAACCCAGCACCATCAAGCCCACCATCACCATCGTTGCAAAAACGGGGTGGTTAATACTTACTTTAGTGATCCACATGGCTTATCCTTTGCTGCCGGAACTGGCTTTGTGTTCTGGCAAACTCACCTTGCTGCCCGGCTTAACCATATTCAGCTGGGAAATAATGACTTGCTCACCGACGGTTAAGCCATCCTTGACTTCGGCATAGCCTTCATCGTCATTCCGCAAACCCAATTTTACGGTTTGCGCTACCACCCGATTTTGTTCAATTTTATAAACGGTAGTTACGCCATTGAGCTGATGTACTGCAATCAGCGGCACGATGCTAGTTTTGCTGGTTTTTTGCAAACTCAGCTGGCCTTTGGCAAACATCCCACCGCGTAACGCACCGTCACGATTATTCACTTCAACGTAGACCATAAAGGATCGCGTGCCGTTTTCAACATTGGGATTGATACGCACTACATTTCCGACAAATTCACGCCCAGCAAAACCATCTACAGAAAAACTTACTGTTTGCCCAATTTTCACTCGTGGAATTTCACTGGCAGGCACTTGCGCTTCCAAATTTAATTTAGTCAAATTGACGAGCGAAAACAACGGCGTATCCGGCGACACTTTTTCGCCTGCTTGCACCAGCCGTTTACTGATAACGCCCTGCATCGGCGCATGCACCACCGTATCCGCCAAGGCTAAACGAGCCACTTCACGTTGTGAAATGGTTGACTTCAAATTAGCTTGCGCCAATTCCAGCGCGTTTTCCGAGGTATCAAACGCGTTTTGCGAGATGTAATTTTGTTTGAATAAAGCGTAACTTGATTCACGGTTCTTTTTAGCCAAAACCAACTTCGTGTTGGACTCTTCCACCGCCGCTTCTTGCGTCTCCAGTCGCGCTGACAAATCGGCATTATCAAAGCGCGCCAACACTTGCCCCTCAATCACACTATCGCCTTCTTGCACCGTAGTTTCGCTCACTACAGCCGTCACTTTTGACTTCACGGTAATATTATTTTGCGGAATCAAGCTGCCGGAAATCGGTAAATTGACATGCAATTCACGCGCCGCAATCGTCGCCACATCGGTATCGGCCAACTCAAACACGACCGCCTCTTTTTTATCAGCAGGCTTAGGTAATTCTGTTTCCGCCGTGCTGTGCCTAAACAGCCAAATTCCAACAATGACGGCAATTAATACGGCACCTGCGACTATCCAACGCCATTGGATACGATGTGGTGAGGGAAGTGAAGTTGGCAATTGCCCTGGTTCTGGTCTCATAGCTAGTCTTTTAATGTTTTTATATATTTAATTACCGAAAAAGATAAGGTTACGTTTTTGCACACCTTACCCTTCATCGCTGCTTTCAAATCACGCCAGCCTCAGACTTGCCGTGTGGAAAAAAGTTCGTATAAAACTGAATTGGTTCAAAAATAAGAGCAAAAGCGATAGCTATGTTAACTATTAGACAAATATTAATAATTTAGCTATACTGTGCGATTGTAAAAAATAAATTATTAAAAACAATTTATTTATACCGTGAGGTTTACTGCAAATGAATCCCGCTACATTTCACCGCCATCTTAATACGCTTAGTGCCCCCTCAGACACCGGTTTCACCATCATCGAGATACTCATTTCGGTGTTGGTTTTAACCATCGGAATTCTGGGGGCCATCAAATTGCAATTAAGCTCTATGCAAACGACACAACAATCTAATTTTAATAGTGTTGCGGTCAAATTAGCGAGCGAAATGGCCGATAAAATGCGCGGCAATCATGTGCAAATGCAACAATCAGACAATGCTTTTCTTAAAGTTGATTTCAACTCCAGCGACGGCGCACCAGCTACCGCTAGCATGTGTTACGGAAAAACTGAATGCTCGCCAGATCAATTAGCGGCGGCAGATATTTCTGAATGGCTAAATCAACTTAACAACGCCCTACCCGGCGCACGCGCCTTGATTTGCCGCGACAGTTCACCTTGGAGTAGCGGCGCAAATAGTCTTACTTGGAACTGCGCTGCTGGCTCAGGAAATAATGTCAGCATTGTCATCAAACTAGGCTGGGCAGAAAAAAACGGGGCTTCCACCTCCGCTGCCACCAATTTACCACCGCGTTTGGCAATCGCTGTTAATCCCTAGCCCATGCCAATTAACCAGCCACGTCATCATAGCCACCATCAACTAGGCCTAACTCTGGTGGAATTAATGATCGCAATCACCTTGGGACTTTTTGTGATACTCGCCGTGACTGGTTTAGTTTTTGCCAGCAAATCCAGCTATTCAATACAAACTGACGCTGCCATCATGCAAGACACCGCCACAGTTGCACTCAGCAATATTGCTCGCTCAGTTAAACAGGCTGGCTATGTCAATTGGGATAAAGAAGATGCGCCATTTATGATTACTGACGAAATGAGTCCCAATATTTCAGGTTTAGATGGCACGAGCTTACACGCGACCAGTGCTGGAATAAAAGATCTCGTCAGCAGCCCGGCCAATACCAACTCTAGCGATGTCTTAGCTGTGCGTTTTTTTGGGTCAGGTACCGCCTTTGCCGCAGACAACACCATGCTCAACTGCGCCGGTTTTGGCGTAAAAACTCCCGCACACGACAAAGTCGATGCGAGCCGTGGCTGGAGTATTTATTACGTGGCAAACGACGCCGGCGGTGAACCTGAATTACGTTGTAAATATTCAGGTAAAAAATCATTTTCATCCACAGCCATTGCTCGAGGTATTGAATCTTTTCAGGTGCTGTATGGCATAGACATCACAGGCGATGGCATTGCCAACAAATTCTTAAGTGCTACAGAAGTCGACGGACTTGACTCAAACATTGCAGCGCAAGACTTAAAGAAAAAAACCAACTGGAAAAAAGTTACAGCAATCAAAGTCGCATTACTGCTACACGGTACTGAACAGTCACGCACAGATCAATCCAACATCGTGCATTACCTGTTCGGCAAAGAATATACCGGCAGTGGTAATGATAAAGGAACTGAAATTAACGAAAATAGCCTTTCTCCCGGACGTTTGCGCACAGTTTATAGCACAACCATTCAACTCCGAAATTCGCTTAATTAACAAAGTCATTAAGTACTAAGTAGTGCCCATCAACATCGAACACATACTTTTCAACCAATCTATTTAAGGAGAAAAAAATGGATAACGAAGTTTGGTACAAACTGGAATGTTTGCAAATACAGCGTGCAGTATTTAACGTGTACAAAAATATGGGGCGCGGCCATCAGGTAACTGATTACAAAGCCAGCTTAATTGACGAATTTTCAAAACTCGGTATTCCTTTTACAGAACAGCCGCAGCCCAACCACTGTCAGCTCGAAAAATTCAACGAACCCTACTCCCCCCACTTCATTTGCCATGGAATCATTGCGGTAAAAATCAAAGTTTTACCTGCCACGCATCATGAACACAAAACACGTATCGGCAACTATCTTAAAGCTTCAAAAACCCGGTTAGGGATACTTGCCAATTTTGGTTGTCATCCGAGAGCAACGGTAGAAAAATTTGCGCTCTGATGCTTTCCCCCGCTCATCATCATTGCAAACATAGTATTACCAGCTTCCATCACCAGCGCGGCGCATCGTTAATTGTTTCGCTGGTGATGTTGTTGGTGCTGTTAATGCTAGGCATATCTCTCGCCAACATCGCGTTAATGGGTGAAAAAGCAGCACGCAACGATCGTGACCGGCAAATAGCTATGCAAGCAGCTGAAGCCGCCTTAACCGATGCTGAAATGGATATTGAAAACTCTTCCCGCAGCGTGATTTTCTCACCGGATTCCAGCGAAGGTTTTACCGATCTGTGCGGAAAAGGTGATTCCAACATTTATCAAGGCTTGTGTACTTACAACGGCGACAGGAAAACCGCAGCATGGCTAACCGCTGATATTGCCAATACCAGCGGAACAGCCGCATCGGTTAAATATGGCCGGTTTACCGGAAAAACCATGCCGAGTGGAGCTGGCCCTTTTCCAAATAAACTACCGCGCTATCTAATTGAATTAATGATGGACACCGCCCCGGGGCAGGAAGTCAAGGCAGCTTATATTTATCGCATTAGCGCTGTGGGATTTGGTACCAATAGCAGCACTCAAGTGGTGGTGCAATCGTTTTATCGTAAAGCTGACAGCGTGCCAGCTGCGGCTTCGCAAAATTGAGCCGCATGAGTACGCAAAGGAATTACTGTGAAGTTTAAAAATTTACTGAGTAGCATCGCATTGCTAACGCCCTTATTTACATCCGCAGCAACGCCCGAAGTGGACCTGGCTAAAATACCGCTATGCGGTATCGGAACAATTTCCGGCGTTACACCAAGCTCTCCCAAAATCACAGATAATCCATTTGCCTATCAATCGGGATTTGATGCTTCAACATGGTCAGGAAAACTCAGAAAACTAACTATTAAACTAGATGACGATGGCGGTGTAGTAATTACTACTCCAAATGATCCTGTCTGGGATGCGGGCACTCTGCTGAATACACAGATAACCCGCTCTATTTTTACCATCAATTCCGCGAACAAGACGATGGTGTCGTTTGAATTCCACAATCTGGCTCCAGATGTTCAAGCGCTATTTAATCTGACTCCCGATACAACAGCTGTTGATAATTTAGGAGTGCAGCGGGTTAGTTATTTGCGCGGAGTACGCGAAAAAGAACATGCCACAACCAAACTCGACAAACCGTTATTCAGGGTGCGTAACAGTGTGCTGGGCGATATTATTAATAGCTCCCCTGTGTACGTTGCAGCTCCGGCCAGAAACATCATAGGCTCCGGTTACCAGGCATTTTACGATCAAAACAAAAGCCGCAGCAGAGTCGTATATGTTGGCGCTAATGACGGGATGCTGCATGCTTTTCACGCTGATACTGGAACAGAATTATTCGCCTACATTCCCAGCCCATTATTAAAAAAACTGCCTTTACTGACTGATCCGAACTACGCCCATGTTGCATTTATGGACGGCAACATTACCGTTTCGGAAGCACAACTATCTGGCACTTGGAAAACCGTATTAGCCGCTGGCATGGGTGCCGGACACAAAGGTGTTTTTGCGCTGGACGTAACTAATCCCGGCGACTTTAAGGCTGGCTTAGGTGAACTTTTTGAATTTACCGATGACGATGACTCAGACATTGGCTACATCACCTCGGCACCGTTAATCGCCAAAATTCGCACAAGTAAAAATAATAATGGCAGCTTTAATTATAAAAACTATCTAGTGACTGCGAGCGGTTACAACGCCAACACAACTGACGGCTACGGCGACGGTTATTTATTTTTATTATCGCTAGACAAAGATAAAAACACCGCTTGGCAAGAAAAAGTGAATTACTACAAAATCAAAGCCCCAAATACCAATGAATTCATTGCCAATGCGCTAGCCGCACCAGGTTTAGCTCTCCATAGCGATGGCTCAGCAATTTATGCTTATGCCGGCGATTTAAAGGGCAATCTGTGGCGCTTTGATTTTACTGGAGGAGCAGGATCAAAAAAAGAAGCAACTGCTGTTTTTACCGCGAAAGACCATTTCGGCAAACCGCAAAGTATTACCGCTCAACCTGTAATTGCCTTTGCACCCGGTGGCGGTTATCTGATTTTATTTGGCACGGGTAAATATGTGGAGAATGCTGATACCACTCCAGCCAATTTCACGCCGAATAGTTTTTATGCGGTGCGCGATAGCACAGATAACAAGGACATCACCACAGGAGGACGTAACGATTTAGCCAAGCGCACACTGGCAGTTGCATCAATCAATGGAGTGAGTGGCTACACAATTACTGGCGATGATTTTTCTTACGGAACGGCTAGCGGAACAAAAAAAGGTTGGTACGTCGATTTCCTGAAAGCCGAGGATACAGGGGAACTCAGTATTACCCCAGCCTTGCTGGTGTCAGGAAAACTCTTCTTCAACACTCTTATCCCCGGTGCCAATATTTGTGAACCCGGTTTCGGTGCCACTTATACCTTAGATATATTGACCGGAAAAGCATCACAAGCCGAGCGGATCACTGGATTAAAGTCGCAAATAGGATTGCTAAGTATCCCCGTTTTAATTTTCACAGATAACCTGACCGATGACCGCGATGCCCTTGGGCGACGCAACAACACTACTAACTATTCCGTGCTTAATTTTGGTACAGGCGGTGTTGAGGGTTCTTCTGAAGTGAGTGAAACCGGCAATTTTACAGCGAAAGCAGGAAGACTGAGCTGGCGAGAAATCCAGAATTGGCAAGAACTCCAAGAAGCAATTTTAAATAAAAAATAATGGCGCAGATCGAGGCAATAAGATTGAGATGGAGTTACTCCAGATTCTGATTGCCACTAACAAATCATCGATTAATGTTGTAGAGGATAATAACATTATGTTCACTGAAAAACATCACAACTTTCGGCGCGGATTTACGCTCATGGAACTGATAATTACAATCTCCATTATCGCTATCATTGCCGCGTTGGCGTATCCGTCTTATCAAGATTCGGTACGTAAAACCCGACGCGCCGAAGCCAAGACTGCGTTGTATTCCATCATGCAGCAACAAGAACGTTTTTATATGCAACGCAATACCTACAGCGCATTTTCCTCTACAACCTCTAATAATCCATTTAAATGGTGGTCCGGCGAAAGAGCCGCCGATAGTTTTTACGAACTAAAAGCCGAGGCCTGTACGGGAAAGAATCTCAACGAATGCGTTTTACTGACCGCCATCCCCGGCACTGAAAACGTGATGAGTAGTTTTACTGATCCGGTGTGCGGCAATTTGACGCTCAACAGTGCTAATCAAAAATCCTACTCCATCAGTACCGACGCTAACTCTTTATGTTGGTAATCGTATGAAAATTTCCATTGTTAAACAAAATGGTTTTTCTTTAGTAGAAGTCATGTTCACACTAACCATTGCGGTAATAGTAATCGGCATTGGTGCGCCAAGCTTTAATGACTTTATCCAGCAAACACGTTTAATACTCGCCACCAATTCACTGCACAGCGCCATCAACCTGACCCGATCAGAAGCAATTAAACGCAATGGTCGAGTGGATTTGGTCTCAATTAATGGTAATTGGAAAAATGGTTGGGAAATAAAGAGCGCAAATACCATCATCAGCACCCATGAAGCACTTCATCCCACCATTAGCATCAGCTCCGGCTTCTTCGATAACAGCACACAATATATTGCTTACAACGGCACAGGCCGCACCCGTACCAACGTGAGCAGCAAGCAGCCACAAGCCGGCACCATTTCAATCAAAGTCAATAAGTCGGTACGACGGATTAAGATTGATTTTTTAGGACGAGCCAGAGTGTGTAATCCAGCGGAGGAAAAGCTCACTTGCACAACTGGGCCAAATGAAAAATAGCGGATTGATGTTACCAACAATCTAACTGCACCTAAGCTAGGCCTAAGTTAAACCAGTTTAATTACGGTAAAATCTCTCATCTTCATCGAATCAGAGAATCTCAGCGTGGACATTTTATCGGATCAGCAAGCCATGCAAATCGCTCTGGAATGGGCAGAAAAAGGCTTAAATACCACAACGCCAAATCCCAGAGTCGGTTGTGTCATAGTAAAAAACCAGCAAATTATTGGGGCCGGCTTTACCCAACCTGCTGGTCAGGCGCATGCCGAAGTGCAGGCTTTACGTAACGCTACAGCTAACGGGTACGATGTGCGCAGTGCTACTGCGTACGTTACTTTAGAACCGTGCAGTCATTTTGGCCGTACTCCGCCCTGTGCCGATGCATTGGTAAATGCAGGCTTAAAACGCGTTGTTGCGGCAATTCTTGATCCAAATCCCCAAGTTGCTGGCCGTGGTTTAGAACGGATTCGAGCAGCGGGCATTGACGTGGAGTGTCCCGTATTAGAAGACGCCGCGCACGAAATGAATATCGGTTTTTTTAAGCGCATGCAAACTGGCAAGCCTTGGGTGCGCATGAAGGCCGCTGCCAGTTTAGATGGAAAAACAGCGTTGCACAATAATCAAAGTCAATGGATTACCGGCGCTGAAGCACGCGCCGACGGTCATCATTGGCGCGCGCGCGCCTGCGCCATTTTGACTGGCATTGGCACTTTGCTAGAAGATAATCCGCAACTCACTGTGCGCGCGTTTCCGGTAACACGACAGCCATTACGCATCATCGTCGACAGCAAACTGCAAACACCAACATCCGCCAAAGCACTAAATTACGCTGATTCAAGTGGCGCATTAATTGTGTATGCAGTACCAAATCCCGAACAACAGGCGCGGCTGATCGCCGCCGGAGCAGAGTTACTATATTTACCGAATGCGCATGGCAAAGTCGATTTACCAGCACTGATGCTGGAATTAGGTCGAAGAGAGATCAATGAATTGCACATTGAAGCCGGCTCCAAATTAAACGGCTCGTTAATCCGCGAAGGCTGCGTCGATGAATTGCTGCTATATTTAGCACCCAGTTTATTAGGCGACGCACGCGGCTTGTTTGACTTACCAGCATTAGACGACCTTACTCAACAAACCCGATTACGTTTTCGCCAGATTCAACAAATTGGCGAGGACTTACGCGTCCTTGCCCGCTTTTACCCGTCCTAATTTTTCATAAGGCTTACCACCATGTTTACCGGAATCGTCGCCGCTGTCGGCACTATTAACACCGTAACTCCTTTATCTACACAAACTGACTCAGGTCTGCGCTTGAGTATTGACGCTGGCGCATTAGCCATGAGCGATGTTATTTTGGGTGATTCAATCGCAATCAATGGCGCTTGCATGACCGTCGTCAGCAAAACAGAGCAGCAATTTTGCATCGATATCTCCCGCGAGAGTTTAAATTTAACATCAGGATTAGATCAGCCCGGCCCGGTTAATCTGGAAAAAGCATTAACTTTGGCCGACCGGATCGGAGGCCATTTAGTGTCCGGTCATGTTGATGGGTTGGGTACGGTCACCACATTCAAACAGGTAAATGAATCGTTTGAATTAGTTATCGCAGCACCAAAAAATTTAGCTAAATATCTGGCTTACAAAGGGTCTATCGTAGTAAACGGCGTTTCATTAACCGTCAACCGGGTGCAAGATCTTGCAGAATGCTGCGAATTTTCGATCAACCTGATTCCGCATACTCTGCAAGTGACGACCTTAAAGCACTTGCAAGTTGGCGCTAAAGTCAATCTGGAGATTGATTTGATTGCACGTTATGTCGAGCGGATGATGAGTGTGGATGCGGGGTAAGTACATAAATACACTATTTCTTATGGCATACTATGCCAATTAAGCTATTTAGCCTGAGAGGTTTTCATGCCAACAAGAAATATTGTACTCACCGATCATCAGGCCCGCTTTGTTGAACAACTAGTTACGTCTGGTAGTTATCAAAACGCAAGCGAAGTGCTGCGTGAAGGATTACGGCTAGTCGAGCGGCGTGAAGTTGAAAATAACATGAAGCTGCTTGCCCTGCGTGAAGCCGCCCGAATTGGCATCGCGGACATTGAAGCCGGTGCTTCTTGCCTTTTTAATTCGCCCTCTGAACTTGAACAGCATCTGGCTAAATTGGCTTCTGAAGTGCTTAAATCGTAGTGGCAGATAATCACTGGGCGGTTCGCCTTTCTGCTGCAGCCGAATCGGATATTCGCCAAATAGTACTCTGGTCACGAGATCACTTTGGCATAGATCAAGCGAATATTTACGTCAACACGATCACATTGGCGCCAAAAAAATTAAATGCTGGCCCCACAATCATCGGCACCAAAGAGCGTAGCGACATCGGCACAATTTATGGACACTTCATATTGCCCGAAATAAACGCAAAGGCCGGCATTTTATTTTATTTCGAATAAACAACGATCAATGGCGAAATATCATCGATGTGCTTCGGCTATTGCATACCAGCATGGACTTAGAACGGCATTTATCACCTAAATAATGGCCACTATAAAAGCAAAAATCACGTATCAAATTGAATTAAATGAAGTAAAAAGATTTACTCCCTATTTTTTATGATTCTCAAGGTATCCAATGGCTTTATCATTGATAAAAATACCATTTTTTGACAGTATGTAATAAGCCAAAAATAAATATTAGAACATAGATAGATATTTGCAAAATAATACCAAAGATACTAAGTTGTAAAAAAATAAAATATAACGCCTAAAATTTAAGCAACTCCATAACCAACGCAACATCCAAAAACAGCGTATACTACCGCCTTACAGAATCTGCACCCGCCGCAGAATTGCCACTCTACCTGCTACTCGCGCCCCCACGTCATGACCGCACCTGAAAATCTATTCTCTTATCCTGCCTATCGTGAAAAAACGGCTAAACCTGCGCCTTTTTTACCGATGTCGCGTGCCGAAATGGAGGTGCTGGGATGGGATAGTTGCGATGTGATTTTAGTGACTGGCGACGCCTACATCGATCATCCGAGTTTTGGGATGGCGTTAGTCGGACGTTTATTGGAGTCGCACGGCTTCCGGGTCGGTATTATCAGCCAGCCGGACTGGCGCTCGGTCGACGCGTTCCGCACGCTGGGTAAACCTAATTTGTACTTCGGCATTACCGCCGGCAATATGGATTCGATGGTCAACCGCTACACAGCGGACCGCAAAATCCGTTCCGATGACGCCTATACACCGCACGGTGAAGCCGGTAAACGCCCAGACCGCGCGGTAATGGTATACGGCCAAAAAGTACGCGAAGCTTATCCGGGTGTCACCGTCGTTGCCGGTAGTATTGAAGCTAGTTTGCGCCGCATTGCGCATTACGACTATTGGTCAGACACTGTTAAACGTTCCATTTTGCTGGATTGCAAAGCCGATATTCTCTTGTTTGGCAATGCCGAACGCGCCTTGTTATCGCTCACTCATCGCATGGCAGCCGGTGAAAAAGTCAGCACCATCCGCGACTTGCGCGGTAGCGCTTTTATCGTCCCAAGCGGCTGGAAGCCAAACGCAGACTGGATCGAAACCAACTCTGTCAAAGTCGATACCCCGGGCAAAATCGAAGAACATATCGACCCGTATATGATGACCGGCGTTGAGTCTAACGAAACTTGCGCCACCACATCGAGCAACGCCGCCAGCGCTGCAGAAATCGAAGCGGCAACAATCAAACCGATCAAAATAGTTAGCCGCGAAGAACGTCTGGCCAATAGCATTGCGATCCGTGAAAAAACCGTATTACGTCTGCCATCCTACGACGAAGTTAAAGATAACCCAGTGCTGTACGCACATACTTCACGCGTATTCCATCTGGACTCCAATCCAGGCAACGCTCGCGCCTTGGTACAAGGACATGGTAACCGTGATGTATGGATGAACCCGCCGCCGTTACCGCTGGCGATGGATGAGATGGATGGCGTATACGACATGGCGTATGCCCGTGCTCCGCACCCAAGTTATGGCAATGCTAAAATTCCTGCCTGGGACATGATCCGCTTCTCCGTCAACATCATGCGCGGCTGCTTTGGCGGTTGCACTTTCTGCTCGATCACCGAGCACGAAGGACGGATTATTCAAAGCCGTTCTGAGCCGTCGATCTTAAAAGAAATTGAAGAAATTCGCGATAAAGTCAAAGGCTTTACCGGCGTTATTTCTGATTTAGGTGGCCCGACTGCGAATATGTATCGCTTGGCCTGCAAAGAAAAAAGCATTGAAGAATCATGCCGCCGCCTGTCCTGCGTCTACCCGAGCATTTGCAGCAACTTAGGTACGGATCACAGCAAACTAATTTCGCTGTACCGTAAAGCACGCGCACTGCCCGGCATCAAAAAGATTTTGATCAGCTCCGGTCTGCGTTACGACTTGGCTGTTAAATCGCCAGAATATGTCAAAGAATTAGTCACGCATCACGTAGGCGGTTTGCTCAAAATCGCACCGGAACATTCCGAAGCTGGACCATTATCCAAGATGATGAAACCGGGCATGGGCGCGTATGATGAATTCAAAGCCATGTTTGAAAAGTATTCAAAAGAAGCTGGCAAACAGCAATATTTAATTCCGTATTTCATCGCCGCCCATCCTGGCACGACCGATGACGACATGCTAAACCTTGCGCTCTGGCTCAAGAAAAATAACTTCAAGCTCGATCAGGTTCAAACCTTTATGCCAACGCCGATGGCGCTAGCTACCGCCATGTACCATAGCCGTAAAAACCCGCTGAAAAAAGTAACTGAAGATTCTGAAGTGGTGGAAACAGTACGCACCGGCCGCATCCGCCGTCTGCATAAAGCTCTGCTGCGTTATCATGATCAAGACAACTGGCCTATCATCCGTGAAGCCTTGGTACGTATGGGGCGACGCGATTTAATCGGCAGTGGCGATAAGCATTTGGTACCATCCGAACATTCACCATTGGCGGTTAAATTGGCGGCAGTAAAACGTCACCAGAAACCGATGGTGATGAATAGTGCTAAGAATGGTGCAGACCCAAGGTTTGCAACTGGAGCGCCGTTAAGCAATAAAAGCGCAAAAGTAAATCGGCATGAAGGGAGCAATAAAGTTGCCGGCAAAAGTAGCGTAGCTGTGAAGAGTACTGCTCGCCCTAGCCAACCTGCTCGCAAGCCAACGGCACAAATATCGGCTGTAAAACGTGCCGCCAGCAAAATTAGTGGGCGCTAAAAATAATTTTGCGATTTAATGAACGTTAAAAAAACACGAAAATTTCGTGTTTTTTTTACTTCAAACTAAAGAATCAACAAAGTTTTGGTACCGCTGAAGCACAGGTTCCTTTAACCACCCAAGCTGCCACACCATCTTCCTCTACTTTGGACTCCAATATATAAGTTGGAGGTTCAGTTTGCCCGAGCTTTGTAGCTGCCGTTGCCGTTATTAATCCATCTTTTACTTTCAAACTACCCACGTGACCAGTAGTTGCTGAAGTAATCTCATTTGGAATACCATTTTTTCCGGAATCACAACCTGTATTAATTCCTAAATCTGCAATACACAACACCACTCCTAATTTATGTGGTGCGGTTGCAGAAATGACCTCTGTAAACTTAGCCTTATTCATATAGTTTTGATATTGCGGAACCGCTACCGCCGCCAAAATACCAATAATAGCGATGACAATCATTAATTCAATTAAGGTGAAGCCTTGTTGTGATGCCTTCATGTGTAACTCCTGTTTCAATGCAATGATTAAAGAATACTGACTTACTTAATCAAACTACCTTCTGACAAAGCTGCTTACATTTAGCTAGGCTCAGGTTTAATTGATAAATTAATAATTAAGTAGTATTTAGTCATTTAAAATGAAACATAGTTCATGGACTTGTAAATAATATTATTAAATTCAGTGATTATTTACATAAAACTAGTGGCCTAGAAAATTTGTTCTCGGGGTAAACGCAATAAAAAAGCACGGCGAACCGTGCTTTTTTATTGTTTTCTTAGCTGTAGCTTGCTCTTACTTTTTCACCGCATTTATCTACACCATTTAACTAAACCGCTCATACAAAACCACTGACCATGTTGCCACAGCAATAAACACGGCTAAGAAAACCGCTGCACTACCAAAATCTTTAGCGTTTTTAGATAAGGTATGACGCTCTAAAGAAACCCGATCCACCACGGCTTCTATTGCTGAATTGATTAATTCCACGATCAGAATAAAAAGCAGCACCACAATTAACATTAACTTTTGGTATGCGGAAATAGGTAAGAACAACGCAACAACAATACCTATGGTGACCAACACTAATTCCTGACGGAAAGAATGCTCTTGTTTCCATGCAGATTTAAAACCATCAATGGAATAAAAGAACGCCGAAAAAATCCGTTTTAAACCACTTTTACTTTTGAATTCACTAATCGGCTGTGGGTCGTGTTCTGACATGCTTATACTTTCGTTTTTTAGTAATTACTGAATACTGTCTATTATTGCTTGAATTCATTACGGCAACATGTTGCCGTGTTTCTGCGGCTTATATAGATGAGGCAAATAATAAGGGCAAAAAGAGACAAGGAAGTTACAACCTAGCTAGTCATGGTAATAAATTTTACGGAATACAGCGTATTTCCACCCTATTTTTCACATGGTGAGATAAAATAAATGCCGCATCGCACCAACCACATCGTGAAAAATGAATTCCAGCACTCCTGTTACCGATCCCAGCAAAACCTCCATTCAAGTCATTGAAAGAATGGTGTCCTTGCTTAATGCTTTAGCTAAATATCCTGACCCTGTCAGTTTAAAAGAATTATCCAAAGTAACTGGCTTGCACCCTTCAACTGCGCACCGCATTTTAAATGATATGGTGCTGACGCGTTTTGTTGATCGTTCGGAGCCAGGCACGTATCGGCTGGGAATGCGTTTATTAGAACTGGGCAACGTAGTTAAAAGCCGCTTAAACGTACGCGAAGCGGCAATTGAAGCAATGCGCTCGTTACATCGCCAAACTCATCAAACGGTCAATTTATCAGTACGCCAAGGCGATGAGATTGTTTATATTGACCGCGCATTTTCCGAGCGTTCCGGTATGCAGGTTGTACGCGCAATTGGTGGTCGTGCACCGCTACATTTAACGTCAACCGGTAAATTATTTTTATCCGTCGATGAACCCAAAGCTATACGTGCTTATGCCACACGTACAGGCTTAGCTGGACACAATCGCAATTCAATTACTGATTTAAGCAAGCTGGAACACGAATTATTGCAAGTCAGATTGCTAGGCTACGCACGCGATAATGAAGAGTTGGAGTTAGGCGTTCGCTGTATGGCAGCAGGAATTATGGATGATAGCGGCAAGTTGATCGCCGGCTTATCCATATCAGCTCCGGCAGATCGTTTGATGGAAGACTGGCTGGATCCTTTAATTGCTACTGCAAAACAGATTTCGGCAACCCTGGGATATGAGCTAATTTGATAAAAACTAGCGTGAGCACAAAATGTGCACACGCTTCCTGATTTTCAACCGCCTATTCAATCCCTTATTGCACTACCGTTTTTGGTACTGGCGGTTTAATTGTTTCCAGCCATTTACGAATTCGTCCGGCGTCGGCAAAACGTGAATACTTTCCTTTGGAATCCAAAAATACCATCACTACAGCACGCCCTTCTATCATGGCCTGCATCACTAAACAACGTCCCGCTTCAGTAATATAACCGGTCTTTTGCAAGCCTATTTCCCAATCTGCATTGGAAGTTAACCGGTTTGAACTGGTGTATTCCAGTGTGCGCCCACCCGGGGAAACTGCATATTTAGTGTCGGTGGAATATTGGCGAATGAGTGTTTGATGGTAAGCCTCGTTCACCAATTTGGCCAAATCCTGGGCGCTAGCCACGTTTTGGCTGGAAAGCCCAGTTGAATCTACGTAATGAGTTTCCGTCATACCCAACAATTTTGCTTTCGCATTCATCGCAGCAACGCAAGCCTGCAATCCACCCGGATAATTACGCCCCAAACTGGAAGCAGCGCGATTTTCTGAGCTCATCAAAGCGATGTGTAACATATCAGAGCGCTTTAATTTAGAACCGATTTTTAAACGTGAACTACTGCCTTTTTCGGTATCAATATCTTCATTGGTCACAAGCAATACTTCATCCATGTCTTGATTAGCCTCCAGCACAACTAAGCTAGTCATAAGTTTTGTGATGGAGGCGATAGGCAAAGAGACCGAGGAATTTTTTTCAAACAATACCTGGGAACTGGCTTGATCAATCACTAAAGCGGCACTGGATTTAAGATCGAGCGGATCTTGGGTGCGCTGTAAGCCTTCTAAATCACCAAAACTTTGTTTTTCAGGGACAACAGCTACTTTGCTTGATTTAGCCTTGGTTTTTTTTGATTTCGCTTTGGTGGCTTTTTTTGCCGTTTTTTTTGTAGTAGTAGCTTTTTTAGTGACAGTAGCTTTTTTTGTTGCCGCTTTTCCAGTGGACGGAGTAGCTGCTGCAGTCGATGCAGCAGTAGTTTGATCTGTTGTTTGGGTTTTAGCTTCTACAATTGTGGTACTGGAAAACAGTAAAGCAATGGCAAATGCGGTAGAAAATTTCAGCATTTTTGGTGTCTCTTGACGATAGTTTTTGCACTAATCAAAGTTTAACAAATTGCAGCTAAATTACAAGTAAATTAATGACTTAGGAAGTTTATTTAAAGGAAAGAAGCATGTATTTTTACAAATATTTTGTGGATTTTTTGATTCTTACGAAAAGTCAAAATAAATGAACTGCGTTGCAAGCAAAGCGGGCCCTCAATTAAAGCCCGTTAATGCAGTCGCAACAAACGCCTTACACAAATTTAACGATAGAAGTACCGCGTTCGGTAACTAAAGTATTTTCGATTTTAGTTGTATCGGCATAACCCAAAGACATACCGCAAACCACCATTTCTTGGTCTGATAAATTAAGTGTTTTATGAATAATTTGATGGTATTGGGTAAATGCAGCTTGCGGACAAGTATCTAAGCCACGCGCTTTGGCAGCTAACATAATATTTTGCAAGAACATGCCGTAATCAAGCCAGGAGCCTTGTTGCATGACGCGGTCTATCGTAAAAATAATCCCGACCGGCGCATCAAAAAAAATAAAGTTGCGACCATGTTGTGCGTGCATACCTGCTTTGTTTTCCCGACCTAAACCAAGTAAAGAATACAAATCCCAACCGATTTTACGACGACGTTCTAAATATGGGCTAAGCCATTGCACTGGATAATAGTGATATTCCTCTTTGTAGGCACTATGAGGATTATTGTGCGCCTGTAAAATTTCATCACTAAGTTGCTGCTTTACCTCGCCTATCAACACATATACCTTCCATGGTTGCGTGTTGCTCCCTGAAGGTGCACGTGCAGCAATTTCAATTATTTTCTGTATCTCATCCCTAGCAACCGGCGTCGGCAAAAAGGCGCGAATTGACCTTCTCGACGCAATAACTTCATCAACAATCTTTTGTTCTTCGGTTTCAATCATGCTGTTCCTCTGTGGTGTTTTTAAGATAATTTAAGGCTGGGACGCTATGTATAGCTAATAGTTCATCATATTGTCACATAAATAGTAGAAGATGAGCTCAGTTGTTGAAGTTGATGGAGGAAGTTGACGAATTAATTAATGCCATAAAGCAAATGTATTTTCATCTTACAACAGATGAAAAACAATTTGACGCAATGCACAAATTTTGCTTGACATGCCTAAAATTTACTCTAAAATGTGTTTTGTTGCGCTGCACAATATTGAACCACTTAAATTGAAACAGAAAACGTAACACACCATTTATTGCCTTAATTTAACACATCACTCTAAAGAGGACTTTATGTTTACATTACCTGAACAATTTTCTGCAGCAACCAAAGCAAATTTTGATGCACAACTCGCTATGTTGTCTGCTTTCACTAGCAAAGCGATTGAAAGCGTAGAAAAAGTAGTTGAATTGAATATGACTGTAGCAAAAACATCGTTTGAAGAATCAAACATTGCTGCCAAACAATTGATCTCAGCTAAAGACGCACAAGAATTTTTTAGCTTGACTGCTGCTCACGCTCAACCAAATGCAGATAAAGCAGTGGCTTATGCTCGTCACTTGGCTTCTATCACTTCTGGTGCACAAGCAGAATTCACTAAAGCAGCTGAAGCGCATGTTGCTGAAACAAACCGTAAAGTAGTGGCTTTTGTTGAAGAAGTTTCCAAAAATGCACCTGCCGGTTCTGAAAATGCAATCGCTTTATTGAAATCAGCCATCGGCAATGCTAACGCAAGCTATGATCAGTTCAATAAATCAACTAAACAAGCTGTTGAAACATTGGAAGCAAATTTGAACACAGCCGTAAATCAAATTTCCCAAGCTACAGCTAAAGCTGCTCCACGCGCTGCTAAAAAAGCGTAATTAGTTACTACTCTGCTTCGCACTTAAGTGCTGCGAAGTTATTGTAAAACCTGTTGTCTCCTTGGTGCTTACACTCCTAAAGTTAAGCTCCAATTTACCCCGATTTATCGGGGTATTTTTTTGCATGGAGAATTAGCTCCCCCCGCAAAATTCATCTCCGTACGTAGGGTGGGCACGCTTTTGTGCCCCTGTGTCCCTATAGGGAGGGAATCTGTGCCTGCATGCACAGATCGTTACGCAGGTGAGTGGCATTCCGCCACTCAAAACCACTGCTACACCACGCGTAACCGTTAATAAACAATGGATTGTGTGAGGTTATTATTAATCAAAGGTAACGCGTGGACACGATGAGCCCGTGCCCACCTTACGCATATTTTCAATTTTAACTGGGTAAATATAAGATAACTTCCGGCAGCGCGATGCCACCGGAAGCAGATGAAGATTAATTACTGCACAGTATTTTCTTGCGGTAAATATCCAGCAATTGCGCTCAACAACACATCTTCTTGGTACGGCTTACCAAAATACGCATTAACGCCTAATTCCTGCGCGTAGTTGCGATGTTTGTCTGCCGTACGGGAAGTGATCATGATGATAGGAACATGGCGTAACCGCTCATCATTGCGCACGTTACGAGTTAAATCGAAACCGTCCATACGCGGCATTTCAATATCAACCAGCATTACGTCAGGCGTAATCGATTGTAATTGCTGAAGTGCATCAACACCGTCTTTTGCCAACACCACCTGATAACCTTCACGCAGTAACAAACGCTGAGTTACTTTACGCACCGTTAAGGAATCATCCACCACCATCACAACATGATGACGACGCAAGCCTTGTACCGGCTGATGGGTAGCAGAATGCCGTGTTTCTGAAACCGCACCTAACTGCTCATTTGTTGCAGATAGATTAGGATTCTCGCTATTTTCTTGCAATAAACGCGGAGCGCGCAGCATGTCGTGCTCCATTTTTTGTGCTAACGGCAATGGATTCAAAATCAACACAATGTCGCCCGAACCGAGCACCGTTGCGCCTGAAATACCGATCATCCGCGCCAACTGCTGCCCAATGTTTTTAACCACCACTTCTCGGTTACCGATAACCTGATCTACGTGTAACGCAACGCGTTCATTACCGCTACGCATGATGATGATCGGCGTATATTGCTGCGCCACAGGCAACGCATTGTAGTCAGCTAACACCGTTGATAAATAATGCATGGCAACCCGCTGCTCTTGCCAGATAATCGCGCCTTCGTTATAGGCGGCGGCCAATGCTTGCGCTTTCAACTGCTGCACTTGCTCTACCAAAACCGAAGGCACCGCGTAAGTTTTACCGCCGGAACTGAGCAGCACTACTTGCGTGACCGCTAAAGTGAGGGGTAAGTGAATCGTAAAGTTAGAACCTTGATTCGGTGTGGAAGTGACTGAAACACGACCACCCAACGCGGTTGCTTCGGAGCGCACCACGTCCATCCCAATCCCGCGACCCGCTAATTCAGTTACTTCGTGTGCGGTTGAAAAACCGGACTGGAAGATCAAATTGACGGCTTCTGAATCGGTGACTTCTTCGTCGATAGCAAGCAAACCAGAATGCTGGGCTTTTTCACGAATACGCTGCAAATCCAAACCTTGTCCGTCATCATTGAAGTTAATAACGACTTCATTACCTTCTTGACGGATTTGAACCAGAATTTCACCGATCTCGTTCTTACCCATTGCCTGACGTTTTTCCCGCGATTCGATACCGTGAACGATAGCGTTACGCAGCAAATGCTCAAACGGGCCAGCCATTTTTTCCAACACGCTACGATCAATTTCAACCGAAGTCCCGCGGATATCTAAGTTGACGCGTTTATCAAGCTCTTTAGAAGCTTGGCGAGTAATACGATAGAGCCGTTCAGAGATACTGGCAAATGGCACCATCCGCACCCGCATTAAATCTTGCTGTAATTCACGGGTTAAGCGCGCTTGCGAGATCAAATCATCGGTAGCGCCTTCCACCGTTTTGCTGATGTTAGCCTGTACCGTGGAAACGTCATTCACGCTCTCGGCCATCATCCGGGTTAGTTCTTGCAAGCGTGTGAATCGATCAAATTCGAGCGGATCAAATTCACGTTCGCCTGACATCGCCATCCGTGATGAAATTTGCGTTTCTGCCTGAATCTCAACTTCGCGCAACTGGTCGCGCAAACGTCCCACGTTTTCGTTCAATTCCAGCATTGAAGAACGTAAGGTCGTCACTTCATTTTCTAAGCGTGAACGTGAAATAGAAACTTCACCGGCCTGATTCACCAAACGATCTAAAATATCGGCGCGAACCCGTACCAAGGCTACGTTTGCGGCGGCGTTTAGATTCGCCACCGGTGCAGCTCCGGCGCGGGCCACAGCTGGCGTCGATGCTTTAGCAACACTAGTCGCGGGCACTTCAATCAGCGCGGATTGGTTTGCATCAAAAGCTGCCGCTGGCGCAACAACCGGGGCAACTGCAGCACCGGGATTACGCAACTGGTCAAACAAGGCAACGGCCGCGTCATGATACGACAATAAATTTTCTAACGCGGCTGGTGGCAATACGCCAGCCTGCATATAGTTTTCAATCAGGCTTTCCATATCATGCGTATGCTGACCTAATGCCATCGCGCCAGCCATACGGGCACTGCCTTTTACTGTGTGCAACAGACGCAGCATAGACTGCGAAATTTCAACATCGTGCGGAGCTGCTTGCCAGGCACGCAACGTTTCCCCGATTAATGGGAATAAGTCGCTTCCTTCTTCAAGGAAGATCGGTAACAAATCTGCATCAAGATCATCTTTTGGCAGCGTTGTAACATCCACCAGTTTTGTTTCATCAATGTGATGCGGCGCGGCTAACACGCTCGGTGCTTCAGGGATAATCGCCGTTGGGATTACTATCGGCGCTAAAATTTCTTCCTCAGTTAGCGGCGCAGAAACGTCCAGTTCAACTAGCGCGGACTCTGCATCTGCCGCTGGCTCAGTAACTACGGCTTCTGGTAAGAAATCAACGAAGTCATCCACAGGGGCAGTAGCAACAACCGCTTCAACATCAGATTCAAAATCAGCATCAAAATCAGCATCAAAATCAGCATCAAAATCAAAGTCAGCGTCAAATTTAGAATCAGGCATATCCATTTCATGCGGCTGCGCACGGTCTGTCAATATGCCGAGTAGCTGCTCCAAGACCAGAATTTGCTCAGGCTTGTATGCGGCCATTTCTGCTAATGCAAATTGATGCAACATCCCTTTAACACACGCAACGCAACGATCTAAGGTATCAAATTCGCCTGGCAACAATAAAACCGGATGGCGCTCTAAACGTTGCAAGACCATTTCCAGAGCATGGGCCACTTGCTGCAAGGAGGCAAAACCGACTGTCGCAGAACTACCTGCTAATGAATGCGCTGCATGCACTGCATGGGTCGTAACCGGACGATGTGGCTCATGCCGCCATTCGGAAAAATCCTGCGATAAAAAGCGCACGATTTCATCGGTTTCAGCCAAATAAATATTGTACAAAGGCACGCCAATTTCAATATTGCCGATCTTCTTCACATTGTCTTCAAACGCCGGGAAGTATCCCGAGTTTGTCGGAAAATCAATGATTTTTGCTTCTTGCAATGGTGTGATTGGCGCTTCTACCGGGACTTCAATTGGGGCATCGATCGGAGCTTCAACCGGCGTTTCTACCGGAGCTGCGAGGGAATCTTCCAGCGAATATTCAATTAAATCGTCAATCGAGTATTCAGCTGGCGTTTCAATCGCAGGGTCATTCGCTGGCTCGGCGAACGGTTCGCTTAACGATTCGGCTACCAGCGGTTCTGCCACTTCATGCATCGTTTCAGCATGTGCTTCATCAAGCAATGCCGGCGAGTTAATAGCAAACTCAAACTCGGACAACAGCACTTCAGGCTCAGCTAACTCTTCAACAGGTTCCGTTGGCAATACCAATGGATTAATTGGATGCGCTTCTTGCAGTGTTGGAAGTTCAAATTCAAAACCAAGGTCAGCATCAGCTTCAGCGTCGAATTCAGACTTCAACTCAGGTTCGGGTTCAGCCAACTGCTCACCATGAATTGTGATGACATTAGAAGCAATAATTTCCTCTGTACCTGACACCAATTCCGGCGTGATCGATGGTAAAGAGTCCACCATGGGTTCAACAACAGCGTCAGTGAAAACATGGTGCTCAATTGATACAGCCTGATGAACTTCATAAGGTACATGCACAGTCGAAGGCATCGGCTCTTCAACTACCTCTTGATATGAAAAGGCGCCGCCGTTTTTCAATCGATCTGCCGCTTCAATTAATGCTTTTCCATTGCAATCTGATGTTCCCATTGCATTCAGGTCGCGAACCCAGGCGCCCATTATTTCCGACGCTTTTTCTAGCAAAGCATACAGATCATCAGTGCCTGAATGCGCATCCGCCAGCCAGGAATTCATGACTTGCTCTACGCTCCATCCAGCATTACCAAAAGCACCTAAGCCGACCATGCGGCTGCTGCCTTTTAAAGTGTGGAATGAGCGGCGTAGAGTAATTAAGTGTTCTTGATTACTTGGGTCATTACGCGACATTGGAATGGTGTCATTAACGCAGGCCATTACTTCTTCAGCCTCCATTAAAAACACTTCCAATAATTCTGCATCAATCGCCTCATCACCGACAGGCATCGGTGGGTGCGATGGCAACATCGGGGCGACAGCTTCTGGCTCAGTACCTACCGCACTAATGATGTTACTCATCTGTGGTTCGGATACATCAAAATCAGTTTGCGCGAGCGCTGCGATCGCATGTGTTGCACGTTCAGAAGCGTTTGGATCATCCAGCAAACGTGCGACAGAGCGTTCTTGTTCCAGGCTAGCGAGTAGTTGCGCCTGAATATCTGCGTTATGCGGTTCTTCCAGCAATGAAGAAGCTAGATTGGCAGATTGTTTTTGTTGTTCGGCTAATTCATGTTCAGTCGACACCTGCACATTTTCCGGGCTGGTAGCACTAGTAGCGTGCAGATCAACATCACCAACTTCTTCCGCTACTTGCACTGGGGCCGGCACATCTAAGAAGTGCGATCTGAAAAAGCCCGTTTCACTATCAAAACTAAATTTGTTTTTTGCCGTGTCAGGCTGTGTTTGCAAGGCTTCAATTAAAAAGCTTAATGCACCAATATTTTGTGCAATCTTGGTATGCAGCGCGGAATCAACCGGTTGTTCTGACTGCGCAATTTGACGAATTAAATCTTTCGTGTGGACTAGTGCCAAATTCGCGTCATCTTGATCAAGTATCGCTAAAGCACCCGCGATTTGATGCATGATCGGATCAATCTGAACCAGATCAGCGGTATTTTCAGGTGCTCTAAAATACTCATCCAGCGTTTTTTCAACAATACGCAAACTCGACTGCATCTCGCCAACCAGCGCAGTCATAGTTTGACGTTGCTGTGCTTTTTGCGACATTTCGTCGAGCCAAGGCGCACTTTCGTCCAGCGATTCACCGCTCACTAATGACAGCAAACGTGCGGCTAGAATATCGGCGCGCTCAGAAAAATCGGCGGGCAAATGAGAAATTTGATCCAGAGCACTTTCAATAAAGAGCAAACTGGTTGCCATTTCCAAGGCAAAAGCGGCGCTCGGACGGTTTTGCATCACATGGCGGGTCAGCCCGGTGAGTTCACGCAATAACTTGGACAGCGGCGGTGATTTTAACTTGAGCCCAACATCGGCCAAGTCTTTCATTTTTTGTTCGAATTTTTCAAACAAGGCGCCTTCACCATTAGCGATTTTCGCCCACAGTGTTTTAATTTGCGCTAAACGTTCTTTGCTAATCGATAATGCGCCGGGTTCAATCCCCCCAAAATGCTGGGTTTCAAAATTGGCTGGAACTTGTCCATCCAATTGATAAGCATTACGCACATTCGCCGCATTCGGCGGCAAATTTTCAGCGCGAGCAATAAAAAACAAAGCATCGCGCAACAGGCTTTCAGGAATGCTTGAAGCACCTTCAACCAAACGGCGAATTTGCAGATTAATCCGACCAAATAATTGTTTTACATTTTGCTCGCCAAACAGGCGCTGATCAGCAACCAACTCAGCAAAACCATGCATGACAGCCCAAAATGAGCGTGCCTGAGCACTATTTTGCGCAGCCCAGACTTCCGCAATCAATTCCTGCATTTGCTTGGCGCTAGCTTGCAATAAATCGGTATCGGCCTGCTTTAAAAACGGCAACAAGGCTGCTTCAAAGCGTTTACGAATATTAGTGTAACTGGCCTTTTTAGGCTTTGGATGATCCGCATCCGCAATTAATGTGAGAGGCGCATGCGCCATCAGATCAGGGAAGAATAAATCAACCGGATTAACCCGATCCCCGCCTTTAATCATTAATAAATTACGGTAATAAGGGAACAAGCGAACTGGCTGCTGCACACCGCTAACTACTAGCTCATCCAGGTATTCTTGTATCGCATCCAAGGCGTGTTCAATTGGATTAACATGCCCAGGCTCTACGCTAAGCTGGCCATCGGCCATGCGATCCAACAAAACTTCAATGGTTTCCGACAGTTTTGAAACGCCATCCACATCCACCATTTGCAACGCGCCATGCGCTTGATGTAGATAAATTTTGGCGTGTTTCAGTAAGGTAGATTGAGATTCTGCGCTCTGCTCTAATGCATCATGTAATGCGCGTTTAGCGTGCATTAATGCTTCACGTGTTTCAGCCATCACCCACGACAATGGGCCCGTATCAAATTTGTTTTGCATGTTTTGCGTCGCATCGGAAGAGATCATGAAACCTCACAGATTGAAAAGGCGATACACCGCGTTTTTTGCAGGTTATCGCCAGTTCTTCATTTTTAAGTCTACAAGCTCTAGACAGCTACACGGAATCGAGATACCGAGTTTTTCAACTCTTGCGCTAATCCCGACAATTCACGAATCGATTGTGCCGTTTGTTGTGTACCACTTTGAGTTTGCTCGGTGATGGTCAAAATATGTTGAATATTCTGTGCTACACCGTTAGCAGAGGTTGCTTGTTGTTCAGTTGAATTTGAAATTCCTTGAATCAAATCCGCAAGCTGATTTGAAATCCGTCTAATTTCCGCCAACGCCGTACCAGCAGCATCTGACAACTTAGCTCCCTCAACCACACCCTGAGTTGATTTTTCCATCGCTGATACCGCATCGTGCGTATCAGTTTGAATCGTCTTAACCAGCGCGCCAATCTGTTTGGTCGCTTCACCAGAACGTTCCGCTAATCGCTGAACCTCTTCCGCAACCACCGAGAAACCTCGACCTGCTTCACCCGCTGACGCCGCCTGAATCGCCGCGTTCAACGCCAACACGTTGGTTTGTTCGGTAATGTCAGAAATCAGTTCGGTAATTTCACCAATCTCTTGGGAAGATTCACCGAGTCGCTTAATACGCTTAGAAGTTTCCTGGATCTGTTCGCGAATTTCATCCATACCTTTAATCGCATTTTGCACCGCCTGCGCACCCTGCTCTGCCGCCACAACGGATAAACGCGCAACGTCGGCTGATTCACTGGCTGACTTGGAAACGTCGGTAATATCACCCGCCATCGTCAACATCGCCTCACCGGCATCTTTAATTTCACGCGACTGCTGCTGAGATGCACTTAACAACGCTACTGAAACGCCTTCCGCTTGATTTGACGCGGAAGTAACTTGTTCTGCCGTAGAAGTTACCCGTCCAACCAGACCGCGCAACTCTTCCACCGTGTAGTTAACCGAATCGGCAATCGCACCAGTGATGTCTTCAGAAACAGTTGCCTGAACGGTTAAATCTCCATCCGCCACTTCTTGCAATTCATTCATTAACCGCAAAATCGCAGCCTGGTTTTGATCATTTGCCTGTTTAGCTTCATTCTCTTGTTTTTGCGCTTGCATCATTTGAATATCGGCCTCTACACGACGTGCATTCGCTTCTTTTGCACGATTACGACTATCTTGCAACAATACAGACGCAATACCTGCGGCAGCCAATAACGCCAGCGCAAAGGCCAGGAACATCAGGTAAGAACTGAAGTTAGTTGAATCCAAATGATCACGATAGTTTTTCTGTACCGAAATCAAGTGCATACGCAACTCTTCATTGTCGGTAAACACTGATTGTTCCGCTTGTTTAGCTGAAGCGAAGTTTTGGAAGTTACCCAAAAGAGTTGATACCGATTGCTGATAATCAACGAATGTCGTTTTCAATTCAGTTAATTTAGAACGTGTTTCTTCGTCTTTAGTGGCAGTTAATTTCAATACATCGCTACCGCTTAAAAAGCCGTCAACCAAGTCACGGAAAGTATTCGTATCTTTACCCAGCAAAAACGCCGTTTCAGGATTAACACCCTCAGCAGTCAAGAATTCACTCGCACTGCGCGCCAAACGTTGCGTCAACATAACCAACTGGCCAGAAGCAGAAATTTCCCGTGCTGAACCGCCGGCTTGTACTTTTTGCGCAGAAATTTCTTCAGTTAATTCAAGTAATGTTGGAGAAATCGTATTGAGTTTTTCTAAGGTTTGACCGAAACCGGTCAATTCTTTTTTCAACTTCAAAATGGTTTCAGCCGCTTTATCAGTATTTGACCAAATTTTTGCACTGTCTTTCAAGACCGCCAGATCAGCCGATTTTGCACTGTCAAGACTATACCCTTTGTAGGTACCGCCCTTAGTCAGCACGTTCAAATCAGCATTCAATTCAGAACGGCTTTCTTCCAGCTGTTTAAACGCTTCAGGATTACCTTGAATCGCATTTGGTGCCGCTTTACCAATCCGCTGCGAGTGCATCAACGCATCACCAGCGATTTGAGTTTGAATTGATGCGATTGATTTTTGGCTACTGTTTAACCAAACAAACAAACCACCAAACACTAACGCAACCAACATGACTACAAACAAAAATCGAACTTGACGTTGTAACGATAAATGTCCGATCAGCGGCAATTTAATGTCACGTCCTGATTCAAGAACATCACCGATAAAGGTTAAATTATTGTCCTGTTCTTCTTCTTTTTTGCCAGCCTTAGCAGCTTTTCCCGCTTTTTTTGGCTTGATCGATGACAGTCCAAACTCCGTTTGTGTCGCTTCTAAATCAATCAGCGTTGCAGGATTCAAATTTTCAGAAAGTTTGTCCTTGTCCTCATCATGCTCGGAGGGGACTTCTGCTGCGGAAGGCAACGGTAAGTGTAATGCCATTACTAAATCTCCTAATTCCAATTAAAAGGCAAGTCGGTAAATCTTATTAGAGTGCAACAATCATTCACAACTACACCAAATAACTTCTCGCGATGAAGAAGTTATTGACGCGGCGCCAATAAATTAATGCGGAATTTATAAACCAATATGTAAAAAATCACCATCTTGTATCAAGTTGGTGAGACTTAATTCAAACCACGTTTGATTATTACTATCAAGATAGCTTTGCTGCAGCCATGCAGAGTCTCCGTCTGCAGGGTTTTGCTGAACAGTCATCTCAGCCACATTACGCAAACCCAGCACTTTAGTGACTAACAGCCCAGCATTAAATGCCAAGCCGGCAGAGAATGCAATGACGCGGCAATCTGGGTTGATTTCAGCACCAGGCTGACCTTGAAAGCGCTGAATATCAACCACGCCGATCAAGTTACCCCGAATATTTAGCAAACCCAGATACCAATCACGCGTGAGTGGCACGTGAGAAATTTGTCCTATCGAGACAATTTCACCGGCTTCACGCAGATTTAATAGATACCGGGTCTGGCCTATCATTACACCCAGTTGATTTGAGCTAATTACGTCGGATGCCCGCGCTGCTTGCATGCGCTCCAGCAATTGAGACTGGAACTCACGCAACCGTTCGCGACGTTCACCGCGTTTATCTTCAATCGGCTTATCAAGTTTTGCGGTATTGACTTGGTTCATGTTGGTTCCGTTTTACGCAGCCAATAAATAAACGTCTGCACGCTTAAGATAAGCTTGCGATTTTTGCCAACAATTCTTGCGGATCAATTGGTTTAACCAAATAATCACGCGCACCTTGACGCAAACCCCAAATACGATCCGTTTCTTGATTTTTACTGGTGCAAATAATGACTGGAACGTCTTGAGTTTCAGCGTCACGTGCAATTGCACGCGTAATCTGAAAACCATTTTGACCAGGCATCACGACATCCATCAAAATCAAATGCGGTTTGTCAGCCTTAATTTTTAGCAAAGCTTCTTCGCCATTTTCAGCAGTAGAAACTGAAAAGCCGTTTTTTGCCAAAATATCAGTGAGAAAATATCGCTCAGTAGGAGAATCATCTACTACCAAAATTTTTTGTATTGCCATGTTAATTCCTTTGAGAAGCCTAAGTTACAACCGATGCATACGTCACATCGGCGCGCTGTATAAATATCGATTTATTCGGCCTTAGCCGTATAGTTACGCACTGTTTTTAACAAACTGTCTTTAGTAAAAGGTTTGGTTAAATATTCATTCGAGCCGACGATAGAACCACGGGCGCGATCAAACAAACCATCCTTAGAAGACAACATGATGACTGGCGTATTACGAAATTTTGCGCTTTTTTTAATCAATGCGCACGTTTGATATCCATCTAAGCGCGGCATCAAAATGTCGCAAAAAATCAAATCTGGATGGTAATCATTAATTTTTGCTAATGCATCAAACCCATCCTCAGCCAAAATAACTTGGTATCCTACTTGTCCTAAGAAAATTTCAGCCGATCGACGAATCGTACTACTATCGTCAATCACCATAATTTTCAAATTCTGTGTTTCTGCCAGCATAGTCATAAATCATCTCGAAATTATTCTGGTAAGACTACTTAATTGCCATAGTTCAATATTACAGCCATCTACGATAAATTTCCTCAAGAATACCCAAAAATACAAAAAAATCTAACGTATTTACAAGGTTCCACAAGGAAATGTTTCATTTATTTCACAATGTGGCGAATTATTTTCTTAAATGGCAATCATTTCAAAATCTTCTTTACGCGCGCCACATTCAGGACAAGTCCAGTTCATCGGCACATCTTTCCAACGGGTTCCCGGCAAAATACCGTCATCAGGAATACCTGCCGCTTCATCGTACATCCAACCACAGATCAAACACATCCATGTTTTAAATTCATCATTTTGGTTTGAATTTTCAGAAAAATCAGTTCCAATATTATTACTCACAGTTTTCGTCCTTCTATCTAGTAAAATACAAAGTCCCATATCTTAATCTACCCGACGTGCAAAACCAACTATCTCCACTAGTTTTAAGCTTTGGTAGCTCCGATCCACTCGGCGCTATCGGTATTCAGGCCGACCTTGGCAGTTTTGCTGCTATGGGTTGTCACGGTTTAACTGTTATCACTGCAATTTTGATTGGTGACACGACCCAGATTTGCGATATTGAACCCATCGATGCCGAAATTCTTATCGAACAGGCACGTACTATTTTAGAAGACGTACCGGTTGCCGCGTTTAAGCTAGGCACTATTGGTAGCGTCGAGAATGTCAGCGCAATTGCCGAGATTGTTTCCGACTACCCCGAAGTTCCGCTTATCTTTGATCCTTTCTCATCGGCCATTCCCGATCAAGGCCAAGATAGTGAGGATATTTACTTAGCCGCTAACGAATTAATCATTCCACAAACCACCTTGCTGATCGCTTCCGCTGTCGAAATTTCAAGATTAGCTGAAACTTGGCGTGAACCTTCCACCGAAGACACATTGGCGTTAGATGTACAGAGACTGATTGAATCAGGGTGTGAATACGTCTTTGTAACCGGAACCGCCAGTAACCCGACCGAAGTCGCTAACTGCCTGTTTGATGAAACCGGCATCATCCGGCACGACAGCTGGCCCCGCCTCAGTGGTTCATTCATCGGATCAGGATCTACCCTATCTGCAGCCATCACTGCGCTAGTGGCAAATGGGCTGGATATTCCAGATGCGGTTTTAGAAGCCCAGGAATTTACCAATGCAGCGCTTGCTCATGCCCAGCGATTTGGTATGGGTAAGTTAGTTCCAGATCGTTATTTTTGGGCGCGTGAACCGGGCGAAACACAAGATTTAGATCAGCCTTAATGTGAGCCTACCAGCGCTCTGACTTCTTTTTCTACTTACTATTTCATTTCAAAATAACTATGCGTAATACAGAACTCTTTGAACGTGCCCAACTCACTACGCCAGGTGGCGTTAATTCGCCAGTACGTGCATTCCGCTCGGTTGGCGGCACGCCGCGCTTTATTACCCGCGCAGAAGGTGCTTATTTTTGGGATGCCGAACAAAAACGCTATATTGACTATATCGGCTCATGGGGCCCGGCCATTGTTGGTCATGCTCATCCAGAAGTCGTTAAAGCGGTACAAGCTGCCGCAGCCTTAGGTTTAAGTTTTGGTGCGCCAACCGAAGGTGAAGTTTTGATGGCAGAGGAAATCTGCAAGCTCGTGCCATCTATTGAACAGGTGCGTTTGGTATCTTCAGGCACCGAAGCCACAATGAGCGCATTGCGTTTGGCGCGCGGAGCTACCGGCCGCGACAAAATTATTAAATTTGAAGGTTGTTATCACGGTCATGCCGACGCCTTATTAGTTAAAGCAGGCAGCGGCTTACTCACGTTAGGCAATCCGAGTTCCTCTGGTGTACCGGCTGACTTCACCAAACACACGCTGGTACTTGACTACAACAACACTCAGCAATTAGAAGATACATTTAAAGCCATCGGCGACCAGATCGCTTGCGTGATTGTGGAACCGGTTGCTGGCAATATGAATTTGATCAAGGCAACGCCTGAATTCCTGCAAACCATGCGCCGTCTGTGTACTGAACACGGCACGGTGTTAATTTTTGATGAAGTAATGTGCGGCTTCCGCGTTGCTCTTGGTGGCGCTCAGGCACTTTACAATATCAAACCAGATCTAACCGCACTGGGCAAAGTGATCGGCGGCGGTTTGCCAGTTGCTGCCTTCGGTGGTCGTGCAGATTTAATGGCGCACATGGCACCTTTGGGCGGCGTTTATCAGGCGGGCACTTTGTCGGGAAATCCAGTTGCGGTTGCAGCAGGACTGACCACATTAAAGTTAATTCAAGCTGATGGATTTTATGAAAACCTGAGCGCGCAAACCAATAAATTAGCGCAAGGATTATCAGCTGCGGCACAACAAGCCGGCGTTACTTTTTGTGCCGACTCCATTGGCGGTATGTTTGGTATGTACTTTGCTAAACAAGTACCGGCAACTTATGCCGCGATGATGGAAACCGATAAGGAAAAATTCAATCGCTTCTTCCATTTAATGTTAGACAACGGCGTGTATCTCGCACCGTCGGCTTATGAAGCCGGTTTCGTTTCGGCGCAACATGATGATGCGATTATTCAAGCTACGTTGGATGTTGCTAAACAGGCTTTTGCGCAATTAAAACTAAGCCAGTAAAAATCTTCAGCTTACTTTTTTCAACTTACGTCGACACCTAATCCGCTCACTACTTATTCAGTAGTTGAGCGGATTTATATTGAATCAGACCATCTGTTATTCATCATCGTCCGCTGGCAGATTAGCTTTCGGCAAACAGGTGTACGCGCCCCAGTAAAACACCAATAACGCCATCACAGCCACCATCACCGTATCCCAAGGTTGTGGGACTATTTGTTTGCCGCCGAAGCTGCCAAGATAAGAAGCGACAATAGTCAACACATAAAAACCGATCAGCCACATCGAGGAGAAAACCTGCTGTTTAAAACTGACGTTATGAACCGGAACAAATTTTTTACACAAGACATACACCGCAAATAAAACGATTTGCAAACCAAGTAGCCATGACACCGTATTCCAGCCAGACCAGTAAACAATCAACGCAGAAATAATAAATGACAGCGGCGCAATAACCGCAAAGCCACGGACATAGAACGGGCGATACAAATGTGGAGCGTTACGGCGCAGACCTGCTGCAGTCACCGGAGCTATCGCATAGCTTAAGACCAACGCGGCCGACACCACATTAATCAGGGTTTCCCAAGAAGGAAACGGTAGCGTCCAGAAAATTGACAGAATAAAAGTCAACCAAAGCGCTGGGCGAGGAATACCTGATTCGGCATCAACACGGGTAAACACATTAAATAATGTGCCGCTGCGCGCCCAACCGTATACAACTCTGGGCGTGGCATTCATATAGATATTACCTGTTCCACTCGGTGAAATTACGGCGTCACTCACGACTAAAAACGCCAACCAGCCCACACCCAACATCAGCGCAATATCCCGATAAGGCAACGAAAAATGTTGCGCGATATTACCCCATCCGCCTGCCAGCAACTCGGTAGGAATACTACCCATAAACGCCAGTTGCAATAAGACATAAATGATGGTCGATAACACTACAGAGAGAATTAAAGCAATGGGAATGGTACGCTGCGGATTCTCTACTTCACCAGCGACGGAGACTATCGGTGTCAGTCCCAGATAAGCAAAAATAATTCCACCGGCAGAGATTGCCGCTTGCACGCCAGTAACGCCAAATGGCGCGATCCCTTGCACGGTCAAATTTTCAGGCTTGAAAAATGAAAACAATACCCCGATCACCAGCAAGGGAACCATAAACTTAAAAATACTGATGATGTTATTTGATTTTGCAAAAGTTTTTACGCTGAAATAATTGAGATAAAAGAAAAAACAAAGCAGCGCAAATTGTAATCCCCAGCCAGACAGGGACGGACTGCTAGTGCCCACTTGATTTAATGAGGGGAACCAGGCTGCTGCATATTGACGAGCCGCCACCACTTCAATCGCAATCAAACTGGAAAAAGCGATGAGCGTGATGGAGCCCATTAAGTAACCTATCAATTCGCCATGCGAAAACACCGGATAGCGGATCACACCTCCGGCTTTGGGTAGTGCCGCACCTAGTTCGCAATACACTATTCCCAGCAACAGTACTGCCAGTCCGCCGATAATCCAGGAATAAATTCCCGCTGGCCCAGCAATTGTTGCTACATGACTTGCGGCAAACAACCAACCAGAACCAAAAATCGCTCCTAAACCAATAAATGTCAGATCTGTGAGCGTAAGCTGTTTTTTAAACTTGCCCTGAGTAGGCAGTTTTTCTTGTGAGCTTGAAGTTTCATTTTGTCGTGCAGACATAAAGTATCCTTTCGTTCCATTAAATGTTGAATCACACCGGTGGCGCAGGATCGTATCGTTGCGACGAGTAACTCAACTAACAGTAATGATTAATGGACGAAGTGACTTGACGTTTTTGCCTTCTTGACATGTTGAAATCTGCACATTGAAGTGCTCAAACTTAGTTCAATGACGGTATATACTTAGCCCCTTCTTTGTTGGAAGCTGGTTTTATTTCCGCACAACATGATTACATGATTAAGCTTGACCCTGTAGTAAGTACAGGGTGTTTAATCTTGATCCAACGACCGCACCATTAGCTGAAATGAAACGCATACTGATTATTTTCCTGTTGACGATATTACCGTTACAGATGTCTTGGGCATCGGTAGCGAATTATTGCCTGCATGAACAAGATAAATCAGTACAACATTTCGGCCATCACACACATCAACATCAAACCGAGCAACAACCTCAAAGCGACGGTACTGATAGCGACTGCGATTATTGCCACCATACTGGCTCAATATTTGCACTGACTAATTCGTTGCAACTAACGGATGCGGCGCATCCATTCCCACTCGCGCTCGATCCTGTGCTTTACCAATCCCACATTCCTGACAGTCTCACCAAACCTAACTGGCGCGGCATTAACTAAATCTACCGAACCGTAGCCCGCTTATTGTTTGCTTATTGTCTGCTCACTTTCAGGCTACGGCGTTCCTGCGAACTTTCGCAACTTTCCTTGATTTGGAGAATGCCATGCGTCTATTGCATGTGCCACTTACTGTGGCGGCTTTACTATATTTCCCTTTTTCAGCACATGCTGAAATAAGCACGACACCGCTCGAAAGCACTCAAACAGAGTCACCAACAATCACCCTGGCGCATGCATGGCAATTGGCCGAACAAGCCAATCCGGAACTGCGTCAGGCGTTAGCACAACGCGACGCGATTGAAGGTGACGTAACCGATGCCAGCAGCCTGCTCTGGAATAACCCCAACCTGACCAGTTCGGCAGTGCGCCGCACCTTGCCTGAAACCGGCTCCGAAACAAAACGTGAATGGTCGGCAGGCATCGAACAAACCTTTGAGATCGCCGGTCAGCAAGGTCTGCGCCGCAGCGCATCACTTCAGCAACAGGAAGCATTTAATGCATCCCTTGATTTCCTGCGCATGGAGGTTCGAGCTGAGGTAGAACGTCGCTTCGTCAAGGTGCTGGCATTGCAGGAACACATCGCCACTGAAAACACCTCTCAGCAACTGATAGCAAACACGGCAGCTTACGTGCAAAAGAGAATAACTGCCGGTGAAGACAGTCGTCTGGATGGCAATCTGGCTAATGTCGAGGCGGCACGGGCACGTAACCAGATTGACACGCTGAAAGAACAGTTGCTAGAGGCACGCACTGAGCTGGCCAGTGTCTTGCAACTGCCTTTTAATGAACTTCCCTTGGTACAAGGAGAGTTGAGCAGTTCAACTTCAACCGGCACGTTGGAAGCGCTATTGGCAAGCGCAGCAACACAACCGCTAGTGCGTAGTCTTGAGTTAAAAGAGCTGGCGGCCAAAAGCCGTTTGTCTCTTGAGCGCGCTTCCCGTTATCCCGATGTGACATTGGGGCTTTCCACTGGCAAAGAAGGAGCCGTGTCAGAACGAGAACGGGTCACTACGCTATCCATCACTCTCCCTTTACCATTGTTCCGACGCAATGCCAGCGGCATCGGGCGCGCCAGCACAGAACTCACCCAGGCGCAAATTGAGCGACAAACAACTAACCGCAACACCGTCAACAACATCACATCGCTATGGCAGAAGCAGCAAAGTCTAGTGGCACGACTAAGTTCGTTACAGCAGAACCTGTTACCGGCGCTGAATGACAACCAGAGCTTGTCACTGAAATCGTTGCAGGCAGGGGAAATTGACCTGTTTCAATTGTTGCTGGTGAATCGACAGGAGCTCGATGGTCGCCGCGATCTGATCAATGCACAGGCTGAATTACGTCTAACCGACATTGCATTAAAACAGGCTGCAGGCTGGAACCCCATGTCAGCGAATCCCCGAAATTAAGCCAATGTTCACAACTTTTAATGGAAATAATATGCACTCTATTCAATGGCGCAATGTCGCCCCCCTATTCCTCCTGATTACCAGTCTTGTGCTCTCTGCTTGCAGTACTGAAGATGCCAGCAACACCAAAACAACCGCGGTTCCGGCAGAAGCCGAAAACGATACCGCCTTAAAACTCAGTGAGGAGGAAATTAAAACCGCAGGCATTCAAGTTGCCACGCTACAAGAGCAGCAAATTAATGAACAGATATTAGTCACAGCAACCATCCAGCCCAACCAGAACAAAGTGGCGCAAATCGCACCTTCCGTAGCCGGCAAGGTACGCACCGCTTTAGTTAATTTGGGTGATCAGGTTAAACAAAATCAACCATTGGCGTCCATCGACAGTATTGAAGCAGGCGAAGCACAATCAGCCTATGAACAGGCTAAGAGTGAATTCACTCTGGCCCAGAGCAGTTTCGACCGTGCGAAACAGCTTGTTGCAGATCGAATCATTCCGCAAAAAGATTATTTGCGCGCGCAATCCGATCTGGAAAAAGCACGAGCGGGATTACAGGCCACCAGCACTAAACTTCAAACAATTGGTATCGCTCCACAAAACCAACGTTCCAATTCTTCTTTATTCATGGTTTCCGCTCCGTTTTCAGGAACAGTAATTGTAAAAAATGCTGTCGTCGGTGAGCTCGCGCAACCGGATAAAGCATTATTCACCATCGCTGATTTATCCAAGTTCTGGATTGAAACCAATTTATTTGAAAAAGACTTTTCCAAGGTAAAAGTCGGCGCACCGGCCACTATTACCAGCACCGCATATCCAGGTGAATTATTTAAAGGCAAGGTCACCTATATCGGCAACATGGTGGACAAAGAAACCCACACCGCCAACGCCCGTATTGAAGTCATTAATTTGGATGATCGCTTAAAACTGAATATGTTTGTCAATGCCGCGATAGAAACCAGTTCCACACAAAAGGCTTTACTCCTACCAGAACAGGCCATCGTGTTAATTCAAGGCCAATCTACCGTTTTTGTACAGACTGAACATGGCTTTGAGCCGCGTGCGGTTGAACTTGGGGAAAAACTGCATACGCAGGTGGTCCTAAAAAACGGCATTAATTCCGGTGAAAAAATCGTCACGATTGGCACTTATGCACTCAAGGCAAAAATACTGAAATCACAAATCAGTGCGGAACATTAAGAGGACATTATGCTAAACAAAATTATAGAATTATCGCTGCGCTACAAAGTATTGGTGCTGCTCGCTTTTATGCTGGTTATTTTATTGGGAGGCAAAGCCTGGCGCGACTTACCGGTAGATGCCTTCCCTGACGTTACACCGATTCAAGTCAATATTTATACCGAATCGCCCGGCCTGGCTGCCGAAGATGTCGAAAAATTACTGACAACACCAGTGGAAACGGCCATGGCTGGCTTGGCAGGCGTGGAAGCAATACGCTCTGTTTCCCTGTTCGGGCTGTCCTATGTCAGCGTCAATTTTCATGACAACGTGGATATTTATTTTGCCCGACGACTGGTCGGCGAAAAATTACTGGAAGCCAAAGCGCAGATTCCAGATGGCTATGGCGAACCGACCATGGGGCCGAATAGTTCAGGACTGGGGCAGGTTTTTTGGTACACGATAGAATCGCAAGATCAAAAAATGTCCAACATGGATTTACGTACGCTGCAAGACTGGAACGTACGCTTAAAACTGCGCACTGCAGCGGGCGTGGATGACGTTACTTCCTGGGGCGGCGATGAAAAGCAGTATCAGGTCTTAATTAATCCCAACCAGTTAATCAAATACGGCATCAGTCTGAAAACCGTGATGGAAACCTTAACCGCCAATAATCGTCAGGTTGGCGGTCAATATTTAAATATCGGTCAGGAACAATATCTGGTCAGGGGACTGGGCTTAGTCGCTAATGCCAAGGACATCGGCAATGTGGTGCTAGCTACCCGTGAAGGTTCGCCCATCTATGTGCGCGATGTCGCCGAAGTCAAAGAAGGCGCAGCCTTGCGCTCTGGTGCCATTACCAAAGACGGCAAGGAAGTCGTCATGGGTATCGCCTTGCAGCGGATGGGAGAAAACGCCAAAAGCGTAGTGGAAACCGTCAAGGAAAAAATTAAACTTGCTGAACAAACTCTACCCAATGGTGTCGTCATTAAACCGGTTTATGATCGCACCGTGCTGGTTGACAAGGCTGTTAAAACCGCTGAAAACGCTTTGATCGAGGGATCGATTTTAGTCGCCATTATCCTATTCCTGTTTCTGGGTGAAATCCGTTCCGCGATTGTCGTCATCGTCGTATTGCCTTTGGCTATGCTGATCAGCTTCATGTTGATGCAGCACTTCGGACTGTCGGCCAACCTCATGTCGCTGGCAGGTCTGGCGGTAGGTATCGGGATGATGGTGGATGGCGCAGTGGTGATGGTGGAAAACAGCTTCCGCCTGCTGTCGCATAGCGTCGACAAGGCGACTGGAAAAGCGGTGAATAAAACCCAGCTTATTTTAGCTGCCGGGCGCGAAGTGATGAATCCAATTGCGTTTGCGATTCTAATCATCATCGTGGTATTTCTTCCCTTGTTCTCCTTGACCGGGCTGGAAGGAAAAATGTTCAAGCCGATGGCACTAAGCATTACTTTCGCCATGATCGGCTCCCTGCTACTGACGATGACTCTGGTACCGGTATTGTCGGCATTAATTCTCAAGGCTAAGGAAGAAAAAGACACCTTCCTGGTTCGCCACGCCAAGCGACTGTATTTGCCAATTCTGGACTGGTCGCTGGAAAACAAAAAAAAGGTAGTTACCGGTGCCGTTATCGGCCTGTTCGCCAGCTTGGCACTGCTACCGTTACTGGGAAAAGAGTTTATGCCTACATTGCAAGAAGGCGCGATTTTATTTCGGATCACCAGCATTCCATCGACCTCACTAGAAGAATCAATCCGCATTTCCGAAGTGATGGAAACTACTCTCAATCAGTTCCCTCAAACCGAAGCATCAATTGCCATGATAGGACGGGCTGAAAAAGGAGAAACGGCCGATGTGAATGCAATGGAATTATTGGTCAATTTAAAACCAGTAACTACCTGGCCCAAGAAAATCAGCGTGCCTGACCTTGCCAAGGAAATGCAGGCAAAACTTGAACAGGCCGTGCCCAATGCCGTGATCGCAGCTACTCAGCCGATTGAAAGCCGAATTGAAGAGCTAATTTCAGGAGTACGGGCAACGCTAGCCTTAAAACTGGTCGGTGAAGACTTGAACACCCTGGACAAGGTATCGGCCGAACTGAAAGAAGTGTTGGAAAAAGTACCGGGCGTTGCCGACCTGTCGCTGGAAGCCAATAAAGGTAAGCCGCAATTGGTGATTCAAGTGAACCGGGAAGCCGCCGCGCGTTATGGCATCAACGCCGATGAAATACTCGAAATCGTCCAGGCCGGAATTGGTGGAAAAGCAGTATCAACCGTCATTGAAGGCACCAAACGCTTTGACATCCAAGTCTGGCTGGCCGCCGAATTCCGTCAAAGTGCGGCAGCCATTAGTGCAATTCCGATTCGCACCGAAAGTGGAGCGCTGGTACCGTTGAGCGCGGTCGCATCGGTTGAGCTCGATGAAGGATATTCGTTTATCCGTCGTGAGCAATTGCAGCGTTACGCCGTCATTCAAATGGATGTGGAAGGGCGCGATGTGGACGGCTTTGTGAAAGAAGCTGAAGCCAAAATTAAACAGCAGGTGAAACTGCCGGAAGGTTATGTAATTGAATGGGGCGGCGCTTTTGAAAACCAGCAGCGCGCCATGAGCAAGCTGATGTTAATCATCCCACTCACCATCGGGCTGATCTTCGTCTTGCTGTACACCGCATTCAATTCTCTGAGCTACGCCACCTTAATTATTGCCAATGTCCCCTTTGCCAGCATCGGCGGAATACTTGGGTTGCTGCTGACCGGACAATATTTATCAGTGCCGTCGGCGATTGGATTCATTACCGTTTTTGGAGTAGCAATGCTGAACGGAATTGTGTTGATTACGTTTTTAAATGATCAGCTAAAGCTCGGCTTATCGGTACGTGAAGCTGTACGACAAGGAACCGTTATGCGCTTGCGTCCGGTGTTGATGACGGCCTCAATTGCCATCTTCGGTTTAGTGCCAATGCTGCTCTCTTCCGGTGTCGGCGCCGAAACCCAGCGCCCGCTGGCTACGGTGGTGGTGGGTGGTTTGTTTAGCTCGACACTGCTGACGCTGTTGCTGCTGCCTTTGCTATACGAATGGATTGAGAATCGGAAGAAGAAGGAGCAGGAAGAGGATACGCAACCGGCAACTGACTAAGTAGCCAGCTCACCGCCAATTACCGGCGGTGAGCCGCATATCTAAATCAGCATTGTGCAACTCATCAGAATGCACAGCCATGTCAAGTTCAATAAGTATTTTATGGCGTTAAGCCCCGTAATTGCGAAAGAGCTGCATCGGCACTGGTACTGGTACCGTAGTGATGAACGACGTCAGATAGCACATGCGCACGCTGCTCGGGGGTAAAAGCGGCGGTGGCATCAGAGACAACGATCGCGGTATAGCCCAGATCGTGCGCCTGCCTTAAAGTTGATTCAACACAGACATGCAGCGCAAAACCGGCAATTAATAAGGTATCAATGCCCTGATTACGTAAGTAGCTGTCCAAATTGGAACTGGCAAACGCACTAGCTCCGTTTCGCCCCGAGACAACGAATTCGCCCGTTTGCGGTGTGAAAGGAGGAGTGAAAGTAGCGCCCGTGCCGACAAAGGTGCCAACGCGTGGAATCGCCTCACGCAAACCATACTGTGCCTTGCCTAATTCAGGGTAACCCACGTTGAATTTCAATCCAACATGAATGATAGGCAGGCCTTGTGCTCTGGCTCCCGCGATCAAGCGCTGGCTGGTGAGAGTCGCGTCCGTAAATTGTGAGCGGTCTTGCATTAGCGCATTCAGTTTGCCGCCAGGAGCTAGCCACTCATCTTGATATTCAATTAAAACCAAAGCAGTTTTTTTCCCGAACTGCAGGGCGCATTCCGTGCCGCCTATAGAACCTGTTTTATTCAGCATAAGACCTCCGTTGCGTAAGAATCTGAAGTCTATACAATACCGAATACATCCGATATGGCCATTTTTTGAATCTTAAATTGCAGAAATAGAATCATGCTAGATGATCTCGCACTATTTATTCTTATCGTAGAAACCGGCAGCTTGAACGCGGCGGCGCGTAAAGCAGGCTTACCTGCATCGAATTTAACGCGCCGCTTACAAAAATTGGAACAGGAATTGGGCTACCGCCTGGTGCATCGCAGCGCGCGAAGACTGACAGTAAGCGAGGAAGGTTGGCAGTATTACGAGCAATGCCGCCCTTTGCTGCAAGCACTACAGCAAGCAACACAACAGCTCGGCGACACGTTTAACCAGGTTGCAGGCCGCATTACAGTTTTAGCGCCGGTGAATTTAGCCAATGGCATATTGGCACCCGCGTGGATAAACTTTATGACGCAGTATCCTGAGATCCAACTCGAATTGCAGTTAAGCAACCACACTCAGGATATCCTGGATCACTCTGCTGCCTTGGCAATACGCACTGGCCCACAGCCTGACTCATCGCTCAATCAACACATATTGGGTACAACGCAAGTCTTATTGGTGGCAGCATCGGCCTATCTGGCGAAGCACGGTAACCCAAGCACTCCTGAGGAATTAGAGCAGCACGAACTATTAGTTGCGGAGCCGCTGTCAAATTGGATTGTTCATCACCAGACGAGCGGCCAGCGCCTGCAATGGTCGCCGCAAGCCAGATTTCGAGTCAATGATATTGCGCTGGCTGTAACCGCCGCTGAAGCTGGGCTGGGTATTGTGTTCTGTCCGTTGACGTTATGCGATGCGGGCTTAAAAGCGGGTCGTTTGGTTGAGGTTCTGGCAGACTGGCGCGTTGCACCGCGTTCACTCTATGCTGTTTGGCCGCAACGCCAGGTTCCAGCGCGAGTGCGAGTTTTAATTGATTATCTGGTGCAATTTTGTCAGGGGAATGAATTGCTTGGTGCGAGGTTATGATTGTTTTCTTTGATGAGATAATCATTTGCTACTGCCTTTGCAGCATGAATGGATTAAGAATCATAAGAAAAACAAACCACTCGCTAAATATCGCTAGCTATGTGCAGGCATTGTTATGCGAGCTAACTCAACGTAACAATGAATTGCAATGCGCAGTAGCAATGAGCATTTAATTTAAAAAAATGTTTAAGCGATTGTTGCACATAGCGAGCGGCGTATTTTCTGTTAGATTAAGCATTAAATAAAATTAATCAAAAAAACAATTAAATATTTTATTGACAATGCAGAATCGCATCATTAGAATAGCGGTTTTAGTTTCCAAGGGGGCACTCAGTGAGTACTTGTTCTAGTGATAGTAGTCGATTATCTTTCGGCACCGCTGCTTAATCTCGCCCGCAAACTTCCATCTTGCTGTGCCTGATTTCCCAGGTACGGTGTCTCGGTCAAACTCTTGACCACAAAAATTAATTGAATACTGTTTTTTTATCGTTGAACGCTGCTTAGGCGCGCTTATTTTCGCCTGCACACTCACGATTTACGCAAGTCGCATTGAGTCTCCGCTTACAACAAAGCTAAGGGGCAATAATGGTTTGGTACGAATTCACACTACGGGTGCTATTGGCACTCTTTCTAGGTTCATTAATCGGCACTGAACGGCAACTCCGTCAGCGCATGGCTGGCTTACGCACCAATGCGTTGGTGGCGGCAGGCGCAACCCTGTTTGTATCCACTGCAGGCCTTTCATCTTTCCCGGCAGAAGGTATGCGGATTGCTGCGCAAGTGGTGTCGGGAATTGGTTTTTTAGGTGCTGGCGTCATCATGCGCGAAGGCTTGAACGTACGCGGATTAAATACCGCGGCCACATTGTGGTGCTCGGCAGCGATTGGTGTTTTATCAGGCTTGGGACATGAGGTAGAAGCCGCGATAGGTACGTTCTTTATCCTGATCGCCAATTTTATTCTGCGTGATGTCGCTCAGCGTATGAATCGTCGCAGTGCCGCAGCCGGGCTGGAAGTTGAGCAGGTATATAGGATTAATATTGTTTGCGATTCCGCTGAAGAAGTCCATGTGCGCAATTTATTGCTACACACAATACAAGGTATGTCGCCGTTAGTCTTGCAATCGCTGCATAGTGAAGATGTCATCAACGGCGGCAAAATCGAAGTACGTGCCGATGTACTGGCCGTACCTGGTCATCACAATTTATTAGAGCAGATTGTGAGCCGGGTGAGTATGGAAAAAAGCGTTTCCGTTGTGCGTTGGGCTGTTTTAAACGGCGCATTGGAATAAATTATCAATAAATATTATTAGTTGAAAGGAGCTAATTATGTCTAGAGTTGAATGGATGACTTTTTCACCAGCACGCATTTCTGCTGCTGAAATCAACAATGGAACATCGCAATTGTACAAATTAACCGTGCATTGCAATGACAACGAAAGCCACCGGATTGAACGACAAATTCGATCTGAAAGCCAACAAAACAAACTGGTATTGGTGCGTGCCAATACTCGCCAGCTTGAACATAGCAATTTGGTGTGTGTCACCGTGTTTATTAAATGCGCCGCAGAACTCAGGGCTGCATTAGTAAAGCTGGTACAACACCTTGGATTTGAACCAGTTGTTCGGTCAATTCGCTGGGAAAAAATTGAGCGACTACAGCAAATGATGCTGACCAATTAAGCAATTAAATAACTAAACCACTAAGGAGGAAATATGGAACCAGAGTCTGAATCTATCTTGCGCCAAAGCCATGGCGGATTTACGTTAGCTGACCTTTCCTGTGTAGATTAATCAGCCCTTCCAGATCCGTGTGATTTCACCGTCGATTTTGCAAAGATAATTAACGCACTTCGACCCAGCAATCCTCTTCCTACTTTGGCGCACTCATGTGCTCAAACCCTTGTGCTCAAACCACTCGGTTTGAATTGATCCGGCTTTTTCGCCACATCAATGCGCTAACACTGTAAATAACTTATTCATTAAACATCGAGCTAAAGGCTTGAGGGATTCGTTCGTGGTGTCGCTCTGATGCGCAAAAAAAAAGCTAATAATTTTACAGCTTTAAAGAGAAGAAAATGAATTCGTTATCGACACCATCATCGCTGTCTGGCTTCATCATTAAAACCAGCCTATATGCAGTACTTGGAACAAGTATCATCACAGGCATCAGCGGCTGCGACCTTGTGCAAGCCACAAATTCTAAAGAAACTAAGCTACCAGATTTAATCCATGAAGGCGGTGCGGTTAGCGTTCCTGAGACATCCCCATTACGAAAAACATTACTTGTTGCAGCGGTTGAGTCATTACCATTTGAACGCCCTATTTCTGCCCCCGGCGTGGTCGAGGCTGATCCAACCAAGCTCGTCAAAATAACGCCGCCATTAGCTGGCCGTATTATCAAGATCAATAAAATGTTGGGCGATACAGTAAAAACCGGTGACACGTTGTTCACACTGGATTCAGCCGAACTGAGCGGCGCGCAAAGCGAAGCCGCCAAAGCGCATTCGCAATTGCAGCTAGCGTATAAGAGCCTGCAACGCCAACAGGTATTAGCCGCAGCAGAAATCATTGCGCATAAAGATCTGGAACAAAGCGAGAGCGATTATGAACAAGCCAAAAGCGAAGCCGAACGTACTACTGCGCACTTGACACAACTCGGCGCAAAGCCGGGCAACAGCTCGCAACGCACTTACGATTTACGTTCCCCGATTGCCGGTCGTGTCATTGAAATGAACGGCTCGCAGGGAGCATTCTGGAATGACATCAATGAATCGATTTTAACCGTCGCAGATTTATCTACCGTCTGGATGTCGGCTAGCGTTTCTGAGCAAGACATCGCTTCCGTATTTGTTGGGCAAAAAGCGACAATTATTTTGAATGCCTATACAGGACAAAGTTTTGAAGGCGTCGTGCGTTATGTGGGCGAAGTACTTGACCCGGATACCCGCAGCATCAAAGTGCGGGTTGCCATTGACAATAAAGACACCAAATTCTTACCAGGCATGTTTGCCAAAGTCGTGTTCTCAGGGCAAAAACACAAAGCCTTGGTGGTGCCGCCATCCGCATTAGTACAAAGTGGTTTGTACACACGCGTGTTTGTGGAGAAAGCACCATTTACCTATGAGCCACGGGTGATTAAAACCGGTGCGACATTGGGTAGCCATATAGAAGTGGTCTCTGGACTCACGGCCGGCGAGCGTATCGTCGTGAAGGAAGGAGTGCTCCTCAATGATTGAAAAAATCGTTTCCACGTGCTTTGAGCGCCGTGGCATTACCTGGATAGTCTTTGTGTTTGTTGCCCTGTACGGCTGGTTTAGCTGGAAGCAATTACCAATCGAAGCATATCCAGATATTGCCGACGTAACGACGCAAATCGTGACCCAAGTACCGGGCCTGGGTGCAGAAGAAATAGAAAAGCAAATTACCATTCCACTGGAACGCGCTTTATTGTCCACGCCGGGCATGCATGTCTTACGCTCACGCAGTACTTTTTCCTTGTCCATGATTACTGTCGTATTTAAAGACGGTACCGAAGGTTATTGGTCGCGACAACGTTTGCAGGAACGGATTAATGACGTTGATCTGCCGTATGACGCAAAACATGGTCTGGATGCTTACACTTCCCCCATCGGTGAAATTTACCGCTACACGCTGGAATCGAAAACTCGTGATCTGCGTGAACTCTCCGAACTGCAGCAATGGACTGTTATGCCGCGTTTAATGAAGGTGGACGGCGTAGTTGACGTCGCTAACTTTGGTGGGATCACGACCCAATTTTCACTAGAAATCGATCCCGACAAACTGGTGCAATACAACCTCACACTAGCGCAAATTAAGGATGCAATTAACGACAACAATGCCAACGCCGGTGGCAGCGTCATGGATCGTGGTGAACAGTCATATGTGATCCGTGGCGTCGGATTATTAAGTTCGCTGGAAGACATGGGCAATGTGGTAGTCACCGCCAAAGACGGCACGCCGGTATTAATTAAACACCTGGGTGCAGTTAACTATAGCAACCCTGAACGGCGCGGCATTTTAGGTAAGGATGATATTCCCGATTCGGTATCCGGCATTACCTTGCTACTAAAAGATTTTAATGCTTCTGTTGCACTGGAAGGGGTACATGAAGCAGTACGTGATCTGAATGAAAACCTGCTACCTAAAGATGTCAAGGTAGTGCCTTATCTGGATAGAACCGATCTCATCAATGCCACCATGAAAACAGTGGGCGTGACGCTGCTGGAAGGTTTGTGTTTAGTCAGCATCGTCTTACTGTTATTCCTAGGCAGCCCCAGAGCCGCTGGCATTGTAGCGCTGACGATTCCACTCTCAATGCTGATTGCCTTTATCTTCATGCATCGCTTTAACATCCCCGCCAATCTATTGTCCTTAGGCGCGATTGACTTCGGGATTCTGGTCGACGGTGCGGTGGTTTTAGTCGAAAATATTTTACGCAAACGTGAACAGAACAAAGACAAACCTGTCACCGCCAAGGATGCAATTCAGGCGACCTTGCAAGTGGCGCGTCCAATCTTTTTTGGCATGGGCGTCATCATTGCCGCCTACCTGCCGCTGTTTGCGTTTGAGCGGATTGAATACAAACTATTTTCACCGATGGCGTATGCGGTTGGTTCGGCCTTGATCGGTGCACTGATTGTGACGCTGACCTTGATTCCCGGGCTGGCCTATTTAGCGTTCCGCAAGCCGCGCAAGATATTTCATAACCGTGTTTTGGAAAAAATTACCGACCGCTACAGCCTGTTTTTGAACAAGATGGTAGGGAAAACCCGCTGGGTAATTGTCACCTGTGGGCTGGCCTTGATCGGCGTAGTTGGTTTAGGTGCCAGCATAGGGCGTGATTTTTTACCATATCTGGATGAGGGTTCACTCTGGCTGCAGGTAACTATGCCACCCGGCATTACGCTGGATAAAGCTACTGAAATGGCTAACCAGTTACGTCGCACTACGCTGGAATTCCCCGAGGTTTCCTACATCGTCACCCAAACCGGGCGCAATGACGACGGTACCGATCCCTGGACTCCGTCGCACATTGAAGTTAGCGTTGGCCTGCATCCGTATAACACCTGGAAATCTGGCCTATCCAAACAGGAACTGATCGCAAAAATGGAAACCCGCTACAAACAGTTACCGGGGTATTCCATCGGCTTTATGCAACCGATGATAGATGGAGTACAAGACAAACTTTCCGGCGCACATAGTGATCTGGTGGTGAAGATATTTGGCGACGACTTTGACGAAATGCGCCGTATCGCCAATGACGCGATCAATGCTCTCAATAAGGTGCCGGGCGCAGCCGATGTGTCGATAGATCAGGAACCACCGCTGCCTAATTTGCGCGTCGATCTGGATCGTGCTGCGGCGGCACGTTACGGCATTAACGCGGCGGACGTAGCAGATTTAATCTCGACTGGGATTGGCGGTGCATCAATTGGCCAGATGTACATCGGTGAAAAAAGTTACGACATGGCGGTACGCTTTCCTGAAGCGGCTCGGCAAAGCCCGGAAGCCATTTCCGCCTTACTGCTGACTGCAGCCAATGGCGCCAAAATTCCACTGGCTCAAGTGGCAACGATTAGCTTGTCTTCCGGAGAAAGCATGATTACCCGCGAATCTGCCAAGCGCCATTTGACGGTAAAACTCAATGCTCGTGACCGTGATTTATCGAGCTTCTTAAAAGAAGCCCAAACGACACTGCAACGCGATGTGCACTACGATCATCGCCATTTCCAGATCGAATGGGGCGGTCAGTTTGAAAATTTGGAACGTGCCGAAGCGCGCCTAACCGTAATTCTGCCGATGACGTTAGCCATTATGTTCTTGTTGCTGTTCGGCGAATTCCGCAACCTGCGCCAACCGACTCTAGTGTTATTAGCGGTTCCCCTAGCGATGCTGGGTGGTTTAGCCGCACTACATCTGCGCGGCATGACGCTGAATGTCTCTAGCGCAGTTGGCTTCATTGCCCTGTTTGGCGTAGCTGTTCTCAACGGCGTGTTAATGCTTTCGCAAATAAATCGTCTACGTGAAAACAAGGAACGCGGCCTGATGGAAGCGGTGCTTAGCGGTGCCCGCAGCCGGATCCGCCCGGTATTAATGACAGCCACCGTTGCCGCTTTTGGCCTGACTCCAGCCATGCTGGCAACCGGATTAGGCAGTGATGTGCAACGCCCCTTAGCGACCGTAGTAGTCGGTGGTTTAGTGACGGCAACTCTGCTGACGCTCGTGTTATTACCGGCGCTGTATTACTTGATAGAAGCACGAGTTGAACGCAATGCATTGGAACGGAAACATGCTGTTGATGACAACGACGATGCTGAATTAACGGTCGCTTAAAGGAAAGAGAATCATCATGAAAAAAATTAACTCCAGCGCACGACGCTACCGCCGGTTATGGGCAGCACTAGCCGTGCTGCCGATGCTAAATTCGCCTGCTGTCGCAGAAACCGCGCCGCCTGCCGCGTTCACCGGAACCGACATCCTGTTCAAGCATTATTTGGATGCGGTGGAACAGCATAATTCCGATCTGGCCGCTGAACGTGAAAACATAGTCAGTGCCGAAGCCGGTGTGTCGATTGCAGGCGTCCGGCCCGACCCTGAACTGACCTTTGGCATCGATTCTTACGAACTCTATAAACCACAAAAACCCAATGCATCCACCGCAACCACGGCCAGCATTGCCTTCACGATTGAAACCGCCGGAAAACGTGGCAAGCGCATTAATGCGGCACGCAGCAACGTCAAGCTGGCACAAGTCACGGTAGAAGGCTTTAAGCATGAACTGTATCTACAAGCGACTGAAGCATTTACCGAAGCTTGCCGCAGCCAACAGGCATTACTGCGTCAAGAGGCAACGCTGAAATCGCTTTCCGATGTGGTAAAAATAAACGCTATACGGCGCAAGGCCGGTGACGTTAGTGGTTTGGAATTATCCCAATCACGAGTAGAGCGCGATCAATTTGAAGCGGAAGTCATTTCTGCCCGGGCAGATGCCGAGGCAGCACTTCTCAACTTATCGATACCGCTAGGCAAACACCTCTCGGCACAATTCGGTGATGCACCGCTTAGCTGTGAATTCAGTCGTTTTGAAACGACTGACGAGCCAAGCCAATTGATCCGGCAAGCCTTAACGGCGCGCGACGAAATGTTAATTGCTCAGGCCACTCTGGATCATGCACGCGACAACGCCACGCTGGAACGCGCTAATCGCTACATTGATCCAGTTATAAATCTGGGCATTACCAACACGCCGCCAGTGCATCCGATTTTCAATGACGAAGGTGAAGCCAGCAATGATGTTGCCGGACGCTCCAGAACTCTGGGGCTGACGGTGACGATTCCAATCCCTTTTTCACACATGCAGCGCGGTGAACTGGCGCAGGCTGAATCGACAGTAACGCAAGCCATGCTGGGTCTGCGTTCCGCTCACCTTAAAACTGAAATTGCGGTCAGCAGCGCTTTTGCCCAATTCCAGGCCAAACGTGAAAACGTGCGACGTTATCAGGAATCGGTCTTACTCGATTCCGATCAGGTTCTGGAAGGCATACGCCTGTCTTACCGCAAAGGCGCAGCCTCCCTGCTTGAACTTCTGGATGCGCAGCGTTCTGCTGACGATGCCTACCTGTCTTTTTTACAGGCGCAGGCTGATTTGACTATCGCCACCGTGCAGTTGCAACTGGCGATTGGTCAGCGGCCAACGCTATAACACAGGATATCAAACCCATGACGCTAGCAATACCAACACCAACCTCCATCAGCCTCATTAAAGAGTGCAATTCGAGTGCCATTCATTAGGAGAATATTGATGAACTTTTTTAAAAACCTGTTTGCCCGCTTCTTGCAAACACGACACGCCAAACATCATTTTGAACGTTCAAAAATGCTCGACTCGCTCTCTGGCAATACCGTGTCACGAACTGTTCCTGAACATCTGGCCTTGCATCTACTGCGTTCCGCGCGGGAAGACCAGCGTGAATTAATTGAGCGCTTCAATTCACACACCGATGGCTTGAGTAATAGCGAGGCGGCAGCCATTCGTGAACACAGCGGCCCAAATGAAGTCGAACATGAAAAGCCTTTACCGCGCTGGCATCATCTTTGGCTATGTTACAAAAACCCGTTCAACCTGTTATTAACGGTACTGGCAATTATTTCCTATCTGACTGAAGACCTGAAAGCCACCATTGTGATCGCCACCATGGTCGCACTGTCCACCCTGATCCGTTTCATACAGGAAGGGCGTTCAAACCGCGCAGCCGAAAATCTTAAGGCAATGGTCAGCAATACCGCCACCGTAGTGCGACGCGATACATCCAAGGAAGCCAGCGACATTGCCATGCTCTATTTCTCTGCGCAGATTCATACCCGCCCTGCACATAATATTGAACTGCCGATTCAGCATTTAGTACCAGGCGATTTGATCCTGCTCTCGGCCGGCGATATGATTCCGGCCGATTGCCGGGTGCTGTCGGCCAAAGATTTATTCGTCAGCCAAGCCGCCATGACCGGCGAATCCCTGCCGATTGAAAAATTCGCTGACATCACGGAAGTGAACGGTAGCAATCCATTGGAATTGACCAATATTTTATTCATGGGCACCAACGTAGTGTCCGGTTCAGCAATGGCATTGGTTCTGAGCACCGGCAATCAAACCTACTTTGGCACGATCGCCACCCGCGTCACATCTACCGACCGCGCTCCAACCGCGTTTCAGGCTGGCGTGAATAGTGTTAGCTGGTTGTTGATTCGGTTTGCGCTGGTGATGGTACCGATTGTGCTACTGGTGAACGGCTTTACCAAAGGCGACTGGATGGAAGCCTTTCTGTTTGCGCTCGCCGTGGCAGTTGGGTTGACGCCGGAAATGCTGCCGATGATTGTTACCTCGACATTAGCCAAAGGAGCAGTGCTGCTCTCGCGCAAAAAAGTGATTGTGAAGCGACTCGATGCGATTCAAAACTTTGGCGCAATGGATGTGCTGTGTACCGATAAAACCGGCACGCTCACCCAGGATAAAATTTTTCTGGAACGGCATACCGACGTGTTCGGCAACGACTCTGATGAAGTACTTAAATTCGCCTACCTGAACAGTTATTATCAGACTGGTTTAAAAAATCTGCTGGACCGAGCCGTGCTCGATCATGTAGAACTGCAAACCGAATTGAAACTGGCGCAGGATTATCAAAAAATTGACGAAGTCCCGTTTGATTTTCAGCGCCGCCGCATGTCGGTAGTAGTGTCGGAACAGGAAGACCATCATGAACTTATTTGCAAAGGCGCTGTGGAAGAAATTCTGGCTTCTTGCACCCATGTGCTCGATGGAAAAAACAGTGTGCCGCTGGATGACACCATGCTGCAGCGGGTACTCAATGTCACGCGTGACTTGAATCAAGAAGGCTTGCGGGTGGTTGCGGTAGCAGTCAAAGAAGTGCCGCCAAATAAAATTAATTACTCCATTCAGGATGAAGCGGAATTAACCTTAATCGGTTACATCGCCTTCCTCGATCCACCTAAAGAATCAACTGCTCCGGCCTTGCGTGCCTTGGCCGAGCATGGCGTTACCGTTAAAGTACTCACTGGCGACAATGAACTGGTCACCGCAAAAATCTGCCGTGAAGTGGGACTGGCGGTAAATGGAATGGTGCTTGGCTCTACGCTGGATGACATGAGTGACGAGCAATTATCGACCGTGGTTGAAGAAAATTCGATTTTTGCCAAACTCACGCCGCTGCACAAAGAACGTCTGGTGCGCATGCTGCGCCAGAACGGTCACGTGGTCGGTTTTATGGGCGACGGGATCAACGATGCACCTGCATTACGTGCCGCGGACATTGGCATTTCAGTTGATAGTGCAGTCGATATCGCCAAAGAAGCCGCCGACATTATTTTGCTGGAAAAGAGTTTAATGATTTTAGAGGAAGGCGTGCTTGAAGGTCGCAAGACGTTTTCCAATATGCTCAAGTACATCCGCATGACCGCCAGTTCCAATTTCGGCAATGTATTTTCAGTGCTGGTCGCCTCCGCATTCCTGCCGTTTTTACCGATGCTGCCATTGCAGTTGCTGGTACAAAACCTACTGTACGATGTCTCGCAAATCGCCATTCCCTTCGATAACGTCGATGAAGAACTGATCAAGAAACCACTCAAATGGAATCCCGGCGATATCGGCCGCTTCATGCTGTTCTTCGGCCCGCTCAGTTCTATCTTTGACATCAGCACTTTTGTGCTGATGTGGTTTGTCTTCCACGCCAATAGCGTTGCCGACCAGACGCTGTTCCAGTCTGGCTGGTTCGTAGTAGGTTTATTGACCCAGACTTTGATCGTGCACATGATCCGCACTCAAAAAGTACCGTTCTTCCAAAGCCGAGCCGCCTGGCCGCTCATGATCATGACCGCCATCATCATGGCAATCGGTATTTTCCTGCCGATGGGACCCTTTGCCGACTACATTAAATTGGAGGAATTACCACTGTCTTACTTCCCATGGCTGATCGGCATTTTGATTGCTTACGCCGCGCTGGTGCAATTCATGAAAGGGATTTATGTGAAGCGCTATGGCTGGCAATAAATAACTGCCGTATGTATGTGTGTATGTGATTTTGCAGGGATGATATAGCAAGGGTTTCGCAGTGCATGCATCGTGCCTGCGGAACAAACATCCCTTGGAAGGGATGTTTGTTAACTACCTGAGGGAATTCAGCGGCACGTAGTTCAGCCACATTGCCATGCGCGCTCCAAGCTTCGATTCAAACATCATGGCAGCAAGCTCAATATCGAATACTTTGTAGCTTAACCCACCGATCTTAGCGTCTGATGAAGTGTGACACTCACCAGTTGGGCGATAGCCATTTCTAACGAATACTGCGTTGTATCAATAGTTAAATCTGGTTGTACAGGTGTTTCATATGGAGAGGATATTCCAGTAAACCCAGTAATCTTACCCGCTCGTGCCTGGCTATATAACCCTTTAGGGTCCCGTGACTCACATACATTCAGGGGCGTGCTCACATAAACTTCACGCATGTAGTCAGAACCGATGATTTCACGTGCAATGGCACGATCCGAACGAAAGGGGGATATGAGGGCGGTTATAACAATTAATCCCGCATCATTCATCAATTTAGCCACTTCGGCAACCCGGCGAATATTTTCTGCACGATCTTCCGGAGAAAATCCCAAATTTCGGCTCAAACCATGCCGGACATTATCCCCATCTAATACGTAACATGCACGCCCCTGATTAATCAACTCCTGCTCCAAAGCAAAAGCAAGTGTTGATTTACCAGACGCGCTCAAACCAGTTAGCCATAGTGTTATTGGCGTCTGGCGCAACAAGGCATGTCGTTTTGCGGGGGAGACATCCCCAACGTGTTGCGATATCAATGAAGTTTGCATGACCATCATTTACCTTGTATTGAATTTCATTTCATGACATTAAGGAAATTTTAATAAGTAATTAAATTGCGTGAACGTGAATATATATGCCATGTATTTCAAAATTCAAACGCCTCAATGAGGCATTTTGATTATTGAAAGCCAATTGGCAATGTTCGCACAAAGCAATAATTATTTGCAATAGTTAGTCATATTAAACTTTTAAAGTGCGTTATTCCTTACACAAAACATAATTTAAAAATAACTAAAAGAAAGGAATTATTAGGACGTATGCAATTAATAGGTGATAAATCAAAACTTATTAGATCCATCAACAATGCATATTGTTGACTTCAACGGTTTTGCTAGCTAGGTCATTCCTCTATTGCTTTCAACAATTCCTTCAATTTAAGCGTGAATTATCATTGTTTAACATGGATTCAAACCATTACCTCACACCTACCATTTCAACAATTCCCCTATATCCGCATTATATAAAACTACAATTTTCATATTGACTTTATCCAATTGCTGCCCAGATAATGCCTGTCCTATTCATGAAAAGAATTTACTATGTCTGCAATAAAAGTTAATCGTGTACTGATTGCCGCTGCTGTCGCGGTTTTCTTACTAGTCGGTTGTAAAGGAAAAGGTTCTTCTTCATCCTCATCCATCCCAGCATCACTCACTAACTGGACCTGGGAAGCGGGCACCAACGTAGCGAATAGCATCGGTTCTGCCGGAGCACAAGGAGTGCCATCCGCATTAAATCAACCAGCTGGACGTAGTGGTTCCATGAACTGGCAAGACACGAAAGGTCAATTTTGGGTTTTCGGTGGCTCCGGCGTTAATAACAGCATATATAACGACATGTGGGTATTGAGCCCCTCCACCTTACAGTGGACATGGATGGCAGGAAGTACGAGTGGTACCACAACGGGTACCGCCACAACGACTAATGCTCCTGGCTCACGTAATTCTGCTGCCACTTGGATGGATGCATCAGGCAATTTCTGGATGTTTGGTGGGTACGGAACAGACTCAAATGGTTTAACTGGCTATTTATGTGATATGTGGATGTTTAATCCTACTACCAACACATGGACTTCTGAAGGCGGCTCCCCAACAGGAGGCGGCTCAGCGTCTCCCGCTCCTAGCTTCGGCACAATAAATGTACCAGCTACCTCTAACTTACCTAACCCGCGTAGCAATGCGGCATATTGGACTGAAACTAATCCAACTACTGGCGCAATTACATTCTGGATGTTCGGTGGTCAAGGTTATTTAAATAACACAAGCGGCGTTCAAAATGATCTGTGGACATTCAATCCCAGCACTAAAGAATGGACTTGGGTCGGCGGCTCAAGCACTTTATTAAACGTAGCTGGAATTTACGGCACAGCCGGAACGCCTGCAGCAACCAATCAGCCTGGTTCGCGTCAATCAGCCACAACCTGGACACAGACAACTGCTGGCGTTACAACTCTCTGGATGTTTGGTGGTACCGGCATTGATGGCTCTACTATTAGCCTCAATGGTCAACTCAATGATTTATGGTCCTTTAATACCAGTACTGGCGTTTGGACATGGGTCAATAATGGCACAAACCCAACAAACGTAGCCAATAGCATCGGCGTGTACGGCACCAATGACGTAGCTGCACCGACCAACGTGCCTGGTGGTCGTTCTGGCGCAACTGGCTGGACTGACACATCAGGCAATCGCTGGTTATTTGGCGGCTACGGCATTAACTCATCCGGCACTCTGACTATCTTGAATGATTTGTGGGAATTCCAGATTAATAGTACTGGTGGTGGTCAATGGGTCTGGATAAATGGATCTTATAACGGCAGTGCCACTGGCTATTACGGATCGCCAGGCGTTCTGTCTTCCAGCAATATGCCGGGTAGCCGTTATGCAGCTTCCGGCTGGACTGACTCTGCAGGCAACTTCTGGCTGTTTGGTGGCACTGGATTTGATGCCGCTGGCGTCAACGGTCGCCTCAGTGATATGTGGAAATTTGTGCCATAAGCAAATTACAGTAATTCAGTAATAAGTATTTATCTGGACAAATAAAAACGACCCGGTCACAAAAATGCCCGGGTCGTTTTTTTAACTTCTGCTATAGATTGAAAGGTTTAAATGAACAACGCAACCCGCTTCAACTCCTTTGCCGACTTTTATCCTTTTTATTTAAACGAGCACTGCAATGTAATCTCGCGCCGCCTGCATGTAATTGGTACCAGTTGTGTGTTGTTGCTTAGTTTAACCAGCATCGTCACGCAACACTGGGCGTTACTCTGGCTACTTCCAGTACTCGGCTACAGCTTTGCCTGGGTTGGTCATTATGTATTTGAAAAAAACCGCCCAGCCACATTTAAACACCCTCTGTATAGCCTGATGGGCGACTTTAAAATGTGGTGGCAAGTCGTGACCCAACAACTTAACTGGTAGTTCAATGCGGATGCTGCATTAACAGTTTCATCTTATTCCCAATAAATATACGCATGAATTTTGATCCCCAAAAAATTGAACCACGACATTGCTACCAACTTCTTGTAGGCAGCATCATTCCGCGCCCCATTGCTTGGATCAGCACGCTGTCAGTAGACGGCGTTTTAAATTTAGCACCCTATTCATTTTTCACTGTGGCTAGTTGCAATCCACCAGTACTGCTTGTTACCCAGGTCAATCCATCCAATCAGGCAAATAAAGACACACTGACTAACCTCAAGGCAACCAAGGAGTGCGTGGTAAATATTGTCAGCAACGAATGCGTAGCAGCCATGAATGCAAGCTGTGCCGACTACCCTTCCGACGTGAGTGAATTTATAGCCGTTGGTATCGATACCGTGGCTAGTTTAATGGTTGCACCTGCCGGTGTAAAAGCTACGCAGGTGCGCTTTGAATGCACGCTAAGGGAGGTAATTGAAGTTTCTGCAATGCCAGCAGGCGGCACCATGATGTTGCTGGATGTGGTGAATATTTACGTGAATGAGATGATTCTCCAGGAAAACCAAATTGCACCTGAACTATTAGATGCAATTGGAAAACTTGGTGGCGACTATTATTCAACAACGCGTGATAGTTTCAAGCTAGTCCGGCCAGCACTATAAATTCAACAATAAATTTAAAATACATGCCGCATTCCAACCTGGACTTTATTCACTGTTTTACCCAACACTTGGGTATTCACTTTTGAATTATCGTCATTAATAATGCAGCCGAGAATCGTATATAAGTTCGTGCGCTTGGACAAAGTATGGTTGTAGCCAATCGCAATTTGGCTTGCATTGGCATCATTAAGCAGTTTATTGTCGCGGTAAGTGACATCCGCAAAGATCGAATGTATGCCTAAAGGAACTGTCGCACCCAGCAAATAGCTTTGTGTTTTATGATCTGCACCTTGCGTTGTTTGATCAAAAGCAGCATGAACTTTCACACGGTTAAAATCATAAGTTGCGCCAAGAAAGTGGCTTTTATAAGTGTCGGTATCGACTATGGAATTCGCATTATTTTCTGCATGGTAAGCATAAACCGCTTTTATTGGACCGCTAGCATAACCCAATGACAAACCAACCTGGCTCTGCGCAGCGCTATCACCGGCTTGCTCACCAAAACCATAAGCAACAGCCGCATTAAAACCGCCCAAGTTTACTGGTGCGGTATAAATGACTGAATTATCCATACGATAATCTTTGGATATAAAGTTGGAATTTTTACCAAATAAGGTATTGATATCACCTGCCGAATTATTTCCAAATGGATCTATGCTGCCATACGCGCTAAATATAGGTGTATATTGGCGACCCATGGTGACAGTACCAAAAGTACCGCCCAAACCAACCAGCGCCTGCCGCCCAAACAGGTGACCACCCGAGGTTAAAGTTCCGGTATCAAGTGCAATACCTTGCTCCAACACAAACAAGGCTTTCAAGCCATTCCCCAGATCTTCAGTTCCTTTAAAGCCGAAACGTGACCCAGATTCCATGCCACTTTCCAGTTTAGCGACTGAACCTGCTGCGCTACTATTATCAGCAGAAATACCAGCATCCAAAATTCCATAAATGGTCATAGTCGACTGAGCTGAAGCAAGTCCAAATGTGCCTAATAAGGCAGTAGCAAATACGGATTTTTTCATATTCATATTCCAATCAAAGAAGTCTGGCAAGAGCATCAAAAGAATGTCTCAAAAACTAAGCTGTACTGTTTACTTCGATAGATTTCATTCCACTCAATTAGTATATTTTTTATATATTAATAATTACAACACGAATAACCCTAAAAAGGCAGCCGAAGCTGCCTTTTTGCTTTACACGCTTACTGCTTATGCGCTTTATTACATCACATCAAATTAGAACGAGTGACGCATACCAACTTGGAAAGTGCTTACTGAGTTACCAGCAACGTCGGTATTGATGTATGAATCTTCTTTGTTTTTCACGTAGCTGTACGATGTGTACAGGTTAGTACGCTTAGACAAAGTGTAGGTATAACCAATAGCGTATTGGTCTGCATCTGCATTTTGTACAAGTTTGTTGTCTTTGTGCGTGTAATCAGCAAAAACTGAATGCGCGCCAAATGGAACAGTTACGCCAAGCATATAATCTTGAGTTTTCAATGTTTGATCAGCTTGTTGATTTTGATCAAAAGCAGCATGTACTTTAACTACATTGAAATCATAAGCAGCACCAATAAAATTGGTTTTGAATGTTTCACCAGGTGTAGCTACTGAACCAACTACTGTATCGTTATTTGCTTGATGATAAGCATAAGCAACTGTCAATGGACCATTGATGTAGCTCAATGATGCGCCAACTTGGCTTTGCGCAGAAGTATCGCCTGCTTGCTCACCGAAACCGTAAGCTACAGTACCTTTAAAGCCATACAAATTATCAGGAGTGCTATAAGTAACGGCATTGCTCATGCGTTGATAGCTAGCGACATTGCCTCCAGCCGCAACGGATGTAGTGCTGCTTGAATTACCAAAGAAATTATTGATGTTGGCAGAGAAACCGTTTTGGAATGGATCAATAGAAGCATAAGTTTCATACAAAGGCGAGAATTGACGACCCAGTTTAACTGTACCGAAATTACCACCCAAACCAACGTATGCCTGGCTGCTGAATGTGCCGGTATTGCCGCTAGTTGTTGAAGTTGAAGTATTACTTCCTGTCGTATTGTAACCTGACGAACCTGTATCTAATTGAACGCCTTGCTCTAACACGAACAATGCTTTCAAACCGCCGCCCAGATCTTCAGTGCCTTTGAAGCCGATACGTGAGTAAGATTGCTGACCGCTTTCCAGTGTAGTTTGAGTACCTGCAGCGTTCGCGCCGTTGGTATAACCAACACCAGCATCCATAGTTCCATAAACAGTAACTGATGATTGTGCTGAAGCAACACCGAAAGCGCCTAACAAAGCAACAGCTAATAATGATTTTTTCATATTTGTATTCCCAAAAAAATTAATGACGCATCTGACTAGTTCAACATGAAGCTAGTGAGTCAACCTCAAGCAGCAACTTTATCTTTTCATTTATTGACTATGTTGCAGTAGCAAATAATTTACAAAACGTACACTACATACATAGAAAACATTTAAGATTGATAACAAGATAAAGGCTAAATTTCCTATTTCAAGGGTACTGCTAATGAAATAGTTATTTATTCACCCATTGCTGCAACGCACACCTTTAGGCTGAACGAACTTTATCTTTAGCACTTAATTGCCTCAATTAGTGAAAGTACGTAGTGTTGTTTATTAACAATTAGCTACAATATTTTTATTGACTTTTAAGTCAATAACTTATTATGTGCTTTTTTTGACAGGTGCCAACACAGCATGGCACAACATGAAAATCCGAGCTGCCCTAGGGCCAACCAGATTGGAGAATTTTCCAACACGGGTGCAATCACCCCAGCAACAATCGCACCTAAAAAGGTGACGGCGCAGGACTGACATGACGCAACAATGCCGCGTGTGTTCGGGAATAAGTCCAATGTCATCAGCGTTACTCCAGGAGCTACTAATGACATTCCAATTGCGTAGAAAAATAGCGGTGTTACCGACCAAGGTATAGCCGGAGGGAAAAAGAAGTGATAAATAACATTGCAGCAAGCGGCTCCTGCCAGAAATACATAGCCGATTCGAACTTGCCGAAATAACGAAATTCGTCCCGCCAGGCGATTCGCGCCTAATGCTCCCAAGAAAATTCCAGCCACCATCGGCACGAATTGCCAGCCAAATTGTTGAGAAGTCAGGCCTAAGTGTTGTGTTAAAAACACAGGTGCGGAAGCAACATACAGGAATAAACCCGCAAAATTAAATGCAACAGTTCCTGATTGCAGGTGAAAAGACGGCGATGAGAACACCGCTTTATAACTATTGGTTAATACAGGAATGCTAAATTCCTGACGTTTTTCAGGCGGCAATGATTCTGGTAAATATTTATAACAAAACCAGATTAAAAATACGGTATAAAAACATAAAAATAAAAATATCCAGCGCCAATCCAGCAACATCACTACCCAGCCGCCTAAAATGGGGGCAATGGCTGGGGCAATTGAAAATATCATGGTCACTAACGACAACAACCGCTGTGCTGCAGGCCCTGAATACATATCGCGAATAATGGCGCGCCCCACCACCATCCCAGCGCCTGCCGACAAGCCCTGCAAGATGCGAAATGCCCATAAATAATGAATACTATGCGCCGAAGCGCAGCCTAACGAAGCCACAGCAAAGATAAACAAAGACACCAGGATAATATTCCTGCGCCCTAGCGCATCGGAAATAGCACCGTGCCATAACATCATGAAAGCGAACGACAACATGTAGGCGGTCAGTGTTTGCTGGACTTCAATGGCACTCACATTCAATGACGCTTGAATGGCAGGGAAGGCGGGTAAATAGGTATCGACCGAAAATGGTCCCAACATGGCTAAGGAAGCTAACAGAAGAGCTAAGCCGGTACTTTGCTTGCGTGCTGACGATGCTGTATTAGAAGACATAAACAAATAAACTCATTCATAAACCGTGGACTTGAAGCGCACATGCGGTGCGTTTCAAGTCCGTCGAACTCACTGCGGCTAAAACTAAATGCCGCCCATACACAAATATTTCATTTCCAAATACTCATCCATTCCGTAGCTGGAACCTTCACGACCTAAACCGGATTGCTTTACACCACCAAACGGAGCGACTTCATTAGAGATCAAACCGGTATTAATACCCACCATGCCATATTCCAGTTTTTCAGCTACACGCCAAATGCGTCCGATATCGCGTGAAAAGAAATATGAGGCCAAACCAAAATCGGTATTATTGGCAGCAGCAATCACTTCGGCTTCTGTTTCAAACTTCATCACAGCAGCCACCGGGCCGAACGTTTCTTCCGACATGATTTGCATGTCGTTACTAACATTAGATAACAGCGTTGGCTCATAAAAATAGCCGCCCAAGGCATGTGACTTGCCGCCAATCACCAGCTTGGCGCCTTTACTAATTGCGTCTTGCACATGTTGTGCGACCTTTTCTACCGCTTGCCCATCAATCATCGGCCCTTGTAAAACACCTTCGGTCATGCCGTCACCGACTTGAATTGCCTGTACTTTAGCCGCTAATTTAGACACAAAAGCGTCGTATAAAGAACTGTGTACATAAAAACGATTAGTACAAACGCAAGTCTGGCCAGCATTGCGGTACTTGGATTGCACTGCACCTTCTACAGCGGCATCAAGGTCGGCATCATCAAAAACGATGAACGGCGCATGGCCGCCTAATTCCAATGCCATTTTTTTAACCGTTGGAGCAGATTGCTGCATCAGAATCCGGCCGACCGGGGTTGATCCGGTAAACGAGATATGACGCACGGTTTTACTTGCGCACAATAATTTACCAATTTCTATTGAATTTTGACTATCGGCAGTTACTACGCTCAACACGCCAGCTGGTAAACCTGCGCGACGCGCTAATTCAACTAAAGCCAATGCCGATAACGGTGTTTGTTCGGCAGGTTTAATGACGATACTGCAGCCAGCGGCAATTGCCGGAGCAACTTTACGGGTAATCATGCCGAGCGGGAAATTCCAAGGTGTAATGGCAGCACAAACGCCGATCGGCTGTTTGATCACAACCATCCGTTTATCGGTCCAGGTGGATGACATTACGTCACCAGTCACCCGCTTAGCTTCTTCCGCGAACCATTCAACAAAACTAGCTGCATACACAACTTCGCCACGCGCTTCAGCGATCGGCTTGCCTTGCTCTGCAGTTAAGATATGCGCCAAATCGTCGGTATGCTGCAAAATCAGATCAAACCATTTTCGCAATACTTCCGCACGTTGCTTGCCGGTTTTTGCGGCCCAGGCCGGAAAAGCGACTGCCGCAGCATCAATTGCTGATTGTGCTTGTTGCACATTGGCATTGGCTACATTCGCCAGTAATTTTCCGTTAGCAGGATTACGCACTTCAAACACATTATCCGAAGTGTGCCATTCGTCATTAATGAAAATTTGGGTTTTGAATAAGGTGGGATCGTTTAAGCTAAGTCCAGTTACCGGCAACATGAGAGAAGTCTCCAACATTTTTATTGAAGACAGAAGAATACCTTAATCGGGTGAATTTCGCAGGACAACTGCAGTAAGGTGGGAAGGATAATGCTCTTCAAGTAAGCTTACACATACTCTGCATCACCGCCACTAGCGTCATCCTCGCGCAGGCAAGGATGACGATGTTAAGGGTCCTTGTTGACCAACCAAGGACCGCACTACATCAAACTTCTTTCGGCTTCGCAGCCTCGCGGCGATTAAAGCCAGCCACCATGTCAAAACGAAACAAACGACATTCCAGCGCACCATTAAAGAATGGGGTTTTACGCGCTTCTTTGAGCCGTAGCATTTTTGGCAAAGTCAGGTCGGCAGTAAACAAAAATACCTGCCAGCCTGCAAAACGCTGCTTTAACGTAGTGCCAAAAGAGCTAAAGAATGCGTTGGCTAATTCATCGGTCTCTATAGTGCTGTCGCCGCGCACGCCTATCCGTTCACCATACGGTGGGTTGGTCAGCATAATGCCAGCCACTTCTGACGGAGGGGCTTGAATTTGTTGCGCTTCAATTTGCTTGAGCGGAACCTCAAAACGAATTCCGGCTTTATTCAAATTATTGCGCGTCATGACCACCATATCGCCGGAAATATCACTACCGAAAATAGTTGCCGGGCCAGTTACTTCATTGACCTTGATACTAGCCTTGATTGCTTGCCAGCTTGGGGCATCAAAATTGCCGAATTTTTCAAAAGCAAATTCACGATGCAAGCCTGGTGGAATACCCGCCAACATTTGCGCGGCTTCTGCCAAGATGGTGCCTGAACCACACATTGGATCAAACAAGGTCATGCCGGGTTTCCAGCCAGCCACGCGCAATAAACCTGCCGCTAAATTTTCACGCAAAGGCGCGTCACCGGTTTCCATGCGCCAGCCGCGTTTGAATAGCGGTTCGCCGGAGGTGTCGATGTACAACGTGAAATTACGCGCGTCTAAAAATCCGACCAAGCGAATATCCGGCGTTTGAGTGTCTACCGATGGGCGTTCGTTACACAAATCACGGAATCGGTCGCAGACCGCGTCTTTGATTTTTAACGTAGTAAATTCCAGGCTGCGCAATGGTGATTTAATCGCCGTGACATCGACCCGAATGGTGTGATGAATACTGAACCAATCTTCCCAAGGTTGCTCCATGGTCAGATCATAAATATCGTTTTCATTGGTATAGCTCTTGTGTGCCATGCGTAACAGCACTCTTGAAGCAATCCGTGAATGCAGATTAATTTGATATGCATCAGTCAATTCGCCGGAACAATGCACGCCACCGGGGACTTGGTTGTGTACATGTAAAGTGGGGCAATATTGAGCGGTAATTTCGGCTAATTCTTCCGTCAAAGCCTGTTCCATGCCGCGTGGGCATGGGCAAAAATAGGAATTTCTGTGTGTCATGGGATACCCTTTATCCGTTGGTGGTGATTGCTACTATTAAAGGTAGGACACAAACCTAGTTTGTGCCACCTCTTGCTATCTTCTTACTTAGCCGGCAAAAGCCCGCTCTAAAAACTCTAATCGATCTTGCCCCCAATATGCTTGCCCTTCAAACACATACCAAGGAACGCCATGCACATTCGCGGCTATCGCCTGCTGGGTGTGGCGTTGATACTCTGCCGCGACGCTTGCTGTTTCTGCTGACTTTAATAAAGCACACCCATCCAGCTCTACTTGCTCAGCCAATTCAATTAACGTTGCCTCGTCGGCGATATTTTTTTGCTCAGACCACAAGGCTCGCATAATTTGCGTACATAAATTAAGTGCCGCTTCGGTACCGTGGGTGAGCTGCGTGGCAATTAACAACTTCGCCGCCAAATCGCCGGAAACCGGAAAAAAGGCCGGCTGCAAATGAATTGGCATCGCTAAAAAATCACTCCAACGTTGCAATTCTTGCAGTCGATATGCTTGCCGCTGCGGAGCGCGTTTAGCCAGAGGCACCCCACCAGAAACCGCAAAAACGGAGCCGATTTCGATCGGCTTCATGTCAATCTTTACACCATGCTGCTGTGCTAACACTAGCAATCGTTGATGTCCGAAATAAGCCCAAGGCGACACGGGCGAAAAATAATATTCACAAACACGACTTTCCTTTGCCCGCATTACCGCTCCTAAAAAGGTTTAACGACAACTAAACAAACTACGATGAGTAACATTACAACCGGAATTTCATTGAAATAGCGATACCAAACATGGCTGCGTTTATTGATGCCATGTTCAAATTTTTTCAGCAAACTGCCACACGCATGTTGATAACCGAGTATCAGCACGACCAAGCCTAATTTGGCATGCATCCAGCCATTACCCGGGCCACGCCCAATACCGTACCAAAGGTATAAAACTAAACCAAAAATCAAGGCCAGCGCGCTCAGCATCAGAGTAAAGCGATATAATTTGCGCGCCATTTTAAGCAAACGTTCGGTTGCCATGCCGGGGCCTTCTTCTGCCAGGTTGACAAAAATACGTGGCAAATAAAATAAGCCCGCAAACCAGGACATCACAAAAACGATGTGTAATGCTTTAATCCACAACATAGTATTTCCTTTAATAAAGCTGGGCTAAGTACTAATATCAACCAGGCATTTGTTGAGTTTTGGACTGATAAACCCAACATTCTAATAGCGCCGCGATTAGCGTCATTTTTTCATTATTGTCACGCCAAGTTCAGCCACTATTCGCGCACTTCTCCATGCCCAAACACCACATATTTGACCGACGTTAAACCATGCAAGCCGACCGGGCCACGGGCGTGTAATTTATCGGTTGAAATACCAATTTCCGCGCCCAGACCAAATTCAAAACCATCCGCAAAACGCGTCGAGGCATTCACGATCACCGAAGCGGAATCAACCTCGCGCATAAAGCGCAGCGCACGGCTGTAATCTTCGCTAACTAGCGTGTCGGTATGTTGCGATGAATAGTGATTAATATGTGTAATCGCTTCGTCCAGATCGGACACGATTTTAATCGATAAAATCGGCGCTAAATATTCCGTACTCCAGTCCGCTTCTTGCGCTGCAACTAAGTAAGGATAATCTGCCAATAAGGCAAACGCTTCCGCATCACAGCGCAACTCAACTTGTTTTCTGGCGTACAACGTCGCTAATTTTGGCAAAATTTGTGCAGCTATCGGACGCGCCACCAATAAGGTTTCCATCGTATTGCAAGTGCCGTAACGATGGCATTTTGCGTTAAAAGCGATGTTTGCAGCTTTAACTAAATCGGCCTTATCGTCGATATACACATGACAAATCCCGTCCAGATGTTTAATCATCGGCACGGTGCTTTCTTTGATCAAGCGCTCGATCAAGCCTTTGCCACCGCGCGGCACAATCACATCCACAAATTCTGGCATGGTGATTAATTGACCAACAGCAGCGCGATCGGTAGTCTCAATGACTTGCACCGCTTGCACCGGCAAACCCGCACCCAGCAAACCTTCTTGCACTAGTTTTGCCAAGGCTTGATTACAGTGAATCGCTTCTGAACCGCCGCGCAAAATCGTTGCGTTACCACTCTTAATACATAAACCTGCTGCGTCTACCGTCACATTCGGACGCGCTTCATAAATAATACCGATCACGCCTAAAGACACTCGCATTTGCCCGACCTGAATTCCACTTGGACGGAATTTCAAATCAGTGATTTCACCAATAGGATCTGGCAATGCCGCTATCTGTAGCAAACCTTCTGCCATGTTGTTAATTGCCTGCTCTGACAGGCTTAACCTATCCAGCATTGCCGGCGCTAAACCTGTGGCGCGCGCAGCTTCCATGTCGATGTGATTTGCTGCACGTATAGCAACCGCTTCACGCAAAATGGCAGCAGCAATTAAGCGCAACGCCTGATTTTTTTGCGCACTGGAAGCTCGTGCCATCAAGCGACTTGCGCTTTTAGCTTGCTGTCCAATTTGCTGCATGTAATTTGCTATATCCATGATGTATTTTATGCTCTCGCCAGCGACAACGATAATTGTAAAACGGCGTCCCAGGCGTCGCCCGATAATTTTTTAACCCGTAAACCTTTAATCAACTTGTCAATTTGCGCCGCATTTTGTAAGGCATTTTGCAAAGTAGATAAACTTAATCGCCGCAAGGCCGGTTCCATTAATCGCTCGCGCCCACCCCAAATCCGCTGCTCTTTAAACATGGCAGATAACGGCCTACCTTCTTGCATGCCGATTTTCAATTTCAACAAGGTACGGCATTCTTCCGCCAACGCCCATAACACCAAGGGCAAGGCTTCGCCCTCGCCTTTTAAACCATCCAGCATACGAACCAAGCGTGCAATATCGCCCTGCAAAATAGCTTCGCTTAATTTAAATACATCGTAGCGCGCCACATTCAGCACCGCTTCTTGAATTTGTACAGTAGTCAATGTGCCAGCTGGGTAGAGCAAACCCAGTTTTTGGATTTCCTGATGCGCTGCAAGTAAATTACCTTCGACGCGATCAGCAATAAATTCCAGCGCTTCACGTTCGGTGCTTTGCCCTTGTTCTTTTAAACCACGTGCAATCCAGCCGGATAATTGAGCACGTTCAACCAAGGGAATATCCAAATATACCGCCGCGTCTTGCAAGCGCGTCACCCAAGCCGATTTTTGACTGGCCCAATCTAATTTGGGCAGGCTAATAATCGTAATATTGTCTGGGTTGGGATTATTTTTGAGCTGAGTTACATAATCCGTCAACGCTGCAGCACCATCTTTACCCGGCTTGCCGGTAGGGATGCGCAGGTCAATGATTTTTTTATCACCGAATAAAGACTGACTTTGATTCGCAGCTAATAACGCGCCCCATTTAAAGCTGCGTTCCACCGTTAAAATTTCACGCTCAGCAAAGCCTTCGGCACGCGCCTTAGCGCGAATTTTATCCAAGGCCTGTTGAGCCAATAGATGCTCGTCGCTACTCACCACATATAATGGGGCGAGAGATTTAGCGAGCTGTGCATCTAGTGCATCTAAACGCAATTGCACAACTAATCCATTTTCAACACAGAAAGCCGACGTACGACTTGCTGAATTAAATCGCCTTGCATGTCTTTGTAGAGCATGGCTTCTTCAGCAGCTTTAGATAAAATTACATTTTCGTTATAGCTAATCACGCGATGTAAAACGATGGTGGTTGGCGGCAAAAATAGTTTGCCATCGCTATTACGAACTTGGAACGTCAGATAACTATTGAGCGTGTATTCGCGCACCAAGCCCTGTACGGTCAGTGACAAAATAACTTTCTCTGGCCGCTCAGACAATATATCCAAAACCACATCGGCGTCTTTTTCATTATCGACCAATGCAGTGTTTTCCTGACCTTTTAAATTACGTCGCAACGATACGCCTAGCGGTGTCGTTTCCGAACCTTGCACGTAAATTGTCTTGAACGGAAATTCACTAGCTCCACGCAAATGGAATCCACAGGCGGATATCAGCAAGACCGAAGCCAGCATTGCACTCACCAGCCACCAGCGATTTATAAAGGACATCATGTTTAGTCTCATTCGTTACACCACAATATTAATAAGCTTGCCTGGCACAACGATCACTTTTTTAGGTGTACCAGTTAAGAATTTTTGTACGTGCTCGTGGCTCAAGGCAGTCGCTTCAATGCTGGCTTTATCCGCGTCCCGCGCCACTTTAATCGCACCGCGCAATTTACCGTTGACCTGCACCATGTATTCAATTTCATTTTGAATCAAAGCGGCTTCATCCAATTGCGGCCAGGGAGCATTGATGATTTCAATAGACGCATCCATTCCCATGTTTTGCCAAAGCGCATGGCAGATATGCGGGCAAACTGGATACAGAGAACGCAACAAAATGCTGAATGCTTCTTTAAGCACTGCAGCATGTCCATTACCTTCGGCTTTAAATGCCTCAATCGCATTGAGTAACTTCATCGCACCAGAAACGACCGTGTTGTATTGCAGTTTGTCGTAATCGTAATCAATCTGCTTTAATGTCAGATGTACTTCACGACGCAAAGCCTTTACTGGTTCTGCATAATCTGCAGTTGGATCAATCTTGCCCGCACCGCGTACTGTATCCAAATGTTTATGCGCATTAGCCCACAAGCGACGCAAATAGCGCGCTGCGCCTTCCACACCGGTATCGCTCCAGGCGGCGCTTTGATCTGGCGGGCCGGCAAACATGGTAAATAACCGTGCCGTATCTGCACCAAAACGGCTGATGATATCTTTTGGCTCGACCACATTATTTTTCGACTTGGACATTTTCTCAATGCCGCCCATCTGTACCGCTATGCCATCACTCTTTAAACTGGCAGAAACTGGCCGACCTTTTTCGTCATACGCCACTTCAATTTCATTTGGGTAGTACCAGGTTTTTTTGCCTGTTGCATCTTCACGGTAAAACGATTCATTCAGCAACATCCCTTGCGTGAATAAATTTTTAAATGGCTCGTCAAACTTGACCAAGCCAAGGTCGCGCATCGCTTTGGTCCAGAAACGTGCGTACAACAAATGCATCACCGCGTGCTCTACCCCGCCGATATACTGGTCCATCGCCATCCAGTAATCATTACGGCTGTCCACCATGCTTGTCGCATCAGGGCAGGTATAACGCATGTAGTACCAGCTGGAATCCACGAAGGTATCCATGGTGTCGGTTTCACGCTGGGCTGCTGCACCACAGGTTGGGCAAGCGACATTTAAAAAGTCGGCACGATGTTTTAACGGATTACCTGAGCCATCAGGAATACAATCGGTCGGCAAAATAACCGGTAAATCTTTTTCAGGTACAGGCACAGCACCGCATGCATCGCAATGAATAATTGGAATCGGCGTACCCCAATAACGTTGACGGCTAATGCCCCAGTCACGCAACCGCCAAGTGGTTTTCTTTTCGCCCAAACCTTGCGCTACCAGATCAGCGGCTACCGCCTGCACTGCTGCGGCATGATTCAAGCCGTCGTATTTACCGGAATTAACGGTAACAGCGCGCTGCTTGTCGCCATACCATTCTTGCCAGCCATCCAGGCTAAAGCTGCAACCATCAGCGGCAATAACCTGTTCAATGGCGATACTATATTTTTTAGCAAAAGCAAAATCACGCTCGTCGTGCGCCGGCACACCCATTACCGCGCCGTCGCCATAAGTCATCAACACATAATTACCGACCCAGACTTCGACCTGTTTGCCAGTGACCGGATGCGTCACAAACAAACCGGTTGGCATTCCTTCTTTTTCTTTGGTCGCCATTTCTGCTTCGGTGGTGCCACCGGTTTTGCAGACTTCAATGAAGGCGGCTAATGCTGGATTGTTTTTTGCAGCCAAGGTTGCCAGCGGATGTTCTGCTGCCACTGCACAAAAAGTGACGCCCATAATTGTGTCGGCGCGGGTAGTAAACACATACATTTTCCCGTCTTGTATCAGCTCACCGGCCTCATCTTTAATCTGATGCGGGAAGGCAAAGCGCACACCTTCGCTTTTACCAATCCAGTTGCGCTGCATGGTGCGAACCTGTTCTGGCCAGCCATCTAAATCATCAATGCTGGACAACAGTTCTTCTGCGTATTGTGTAATGCCAAAGTAGTAGCCAGGAATTTCGCGCTTTTCTACTAAAGCGCCGGAACGCCAGCCGCGACCATCGACAACTTGTTCGTTGGCCAAAACGGTTTGATCAATCGGGTCCCAATTCACAACCTGGGTTTTTTTGTAGGCAACGCCTTTGTCTAACAACTTCAGGAAAAACCATTGATTCCAGCGATAGTAATCAGGATCGCAAGTAGCGACTTCACGAGTCCAGTCAAATGCCAAACCCAGCGGTTGCATTTGCGATTTCATGTCGGCGATATTGGCGTATGTCCATTCAGCTGGTGATTTGTTGTACGCGATAGCGGCATTTTCTGCCGGCAAACCAAAAGCATCCCAACCCATCGGCATTAAGACATTAAAACCCTTCATCCGCAGTTGACGCGACAGCATGTCGTTAATGGTGTAGTTGCGCACGTGGCCCATATGCAATTTACCGGAAGGGTAAGGCAGCATCGAGCAAGCATAGTATTTACCCTTAGGGAAACGTGGGTCGTTTTCTTGCGTGCGGTACGCGTCGATATGTTGCCAATGGGCTTGAGCTTGCTGCTCTACATCAGATGGGCTGTATTTTTCTTGCATGGGGATTTGGCTATCTAAAAATCAGAGGTAATAAGTATTTAATGAATTGATATAGAGAGGCGATAAATTAACGCAAGCCAATCACATCATTCATATCAAAAAGACCGTGTTGCTTGTCTTGTAAAAACCGTGCGGCGCGCAGACTGCCATTGGCGTAAGTAACGCGCGAGGATGATTTGTGGCTAATTTCAACCCGCTCACCGATTCCGGCAAACAGCACCGTATGGTCGCCGACAATATCACCGCCGCGTATGGTGGCAAAACCAATTGAAGAAGGATCACGTTCACCGGTCTCGCCTTCACGCGCATACACGGCAACTTCATTCAAGTCGCGTCCGATTGCACTGGCGATGACTTCGCCCATTTTTAAAGCGGTGCCCGATGGCGCGTCGACTTTATGGCGATGATGCGCTTCGATGATTTCAATGTCGTAGCCTTCGGCAAAGCTTTTTGCTGCCAGCTCTAACAGCTTCATTGTCACCGTTACGCCAACACTCATATTCGGCGCAAACACGATGGCGGTTTTTTTAGCCGCCTCAGCAATTGCCGCTTTACCGGCATCATCAAAACCGGTAGTGCCGATGATCATTTTAATGCCGTGTTCAGCGCAATATTCCAGGTACTTTAAGGTGCCTTCAGGACGGGTAAAGTCAATCAGGTAGTCAGCATCGGCCAAGCCTGCCGACAAATCGGCGCTGATTGCTACGCCGGATAACTTTCCAGAAAATGCTGCCGCATCTTGTCCGATAGCTGGACTACTTGCCACATCTAAAGCGCCTGCCAATTGAGTATCATCAGCGGCATTGACCGCTTCAATCAGCATATGCCCCATACGACCTGAGGCACCGGCAATGGCTATTTTCAACAAATTATTCATCTTTTTTAGGTTTTGGTTTGTCAGCTTTACGATCAGTATGTTCAATCGTATCAACAATCGCCGCATTGGTAATGCGCGTCAGGTATTCCTGCTCATTCGGCAATTCGCCACGCTCAATTTTGGAGACCAGACTTTTACTAAAGGTCACGGTAACGCGTGAAGTAATCAATTCGCCGGAAGGTTTTAACAAACGAAATATGTAATCCCAACGATCGGCGTGGAACATATCTGTCAGTAGCGCGGTGCCGAGCAAGAAACGTACTTGTTCGCGCGTCATACCTTCTTTTACTTGCGCCACCATTTCTTGCGACACAAAATTACCCTGTTGAATTGTGATGCGATATGGTGTGAAAATTCCCATGAATTTTTCAAAGCCGACAGGTGCAACTGTTTTGGTGCTTAAATGATCTGGGTCAGATGATTCTGAACTGCCCGAAGTTGCGACTGGAGCCGCTGCTGCTGGTGTAGCGGGCGCAGTAGTTTGGCTGGCCGCAATTGAGCTATCTTGAACAGGCGGATTTTGACTAGCACAACCAGATATCAATACAAACATGCTCAGCATTAGATAATATTTTGTATTACAATTTTGCAACATTCGCATAAATAGCCTTAATTCATTGAGCAACAGGACGAAAACACTATATGATAAAGCAGATATTCAAGATTGAAGAAAAAAAATGACCAATCCCCCTAATCTCAAATCCAGCGGCCTTAAAGCCACCCTGCCACGTTTAAAAATTTTGGAAATCTTCCAAAACAGCAGCGTCAGACATCTTTCAGCTGAAGATGTCTATAAAATTCTCTTAAATGACAATATGGATGTCGGTCTGGCGACCGTTTATCGGGTTCTAACCCAGTTTGAACAAGCCGAAATCATCCATCGTAATCATTTTGAAACCGGCAAAGCCGTGTTTGAACTCAACGAAGGTTCGCATCACGATCACCTGGTTTGCATTAATTGCGGCAAAGTTGAAGAGTTTTACGATGCTGAAATTGAACAACGCCAACAAATGATTGCAACCGAACGCGGCTTTACCATTACCGAACATTCCCTGGCGATTTACGGTAATTGCATTAAGCCGAATTGCCCGAATAAAGCGTAATTATTACGCTTTATTCTTCGGACTAATGATTCGACTTAATTCTGCACCGGCACAATTTGCTCTGCGTAATCATACAGGCTAGCCAGAATTTCTTCATCCTGCTCGCTAGCTTGTTCAGACAAACGATCTATCTCCGCAAAATAAGCATCCACCGTTAAGGCATTCGCGCTTCCGTCAAAAAAACGGCTAGCGCGTAATGTATCCCAGCGTTCCGCTTCTTGCTCAGACAATGTTTCTGGGAAATTACGGGCACGATACCGGAACAGTAATTCATCCAGACGCGCATCTTGAAATTCAGTCACAGTTCTTGCCAGTTTTTCGCCAGAATAAGTTACTAAGCTTTGCAAACTGCGTCGATCTGTATTCCCAATAAAACCATTATATAAATCTTGATCTACGTCCTGGGCCTCGTTATTTTCACGCTTAAAAACCTGCTGCCAAACGGCATTTAAGTCCGGCAAAGCCAGCGCATATTCAGCGTGCTGCATGGCGAGTTCCACAGAAATCCCCCATTGCTCTGCCATGGCAGGCTGCAAGGTTTTCAGATTGCCAATGACGATCGGAGATTTATTTAAATGAATACCTTTAATCGGCAAGCGCGTAACACCTTCAGGCAAGGCATCGGCTTTAGAAAACATCCGCAGGCGAATTGCTTCGGCATTCATGCCCAGCAATTCACGCGGGTCATACGCCAAATTCCAGCTAATCACTTCATTCTTATTAGTTGGATGCGGCGCCAACGGCCAAGCGATGCACAGGCAACCATTTTCAACCGGGATCATGCCGGTAACATGTAGAAAAGGACGCTGTTCAGGCAAGCCAATTTCCGCTGCGACTTTATCTTTTTTATGCAAAGAAAAGCAAAAATCAAACAACTTGGGCTGTACTTTTCGCACCAACTTTGCCAGGGCGATAGTCGCGCGCACGTCCGACAAAGCATCATGCGCTGATTCATGCGCAATACCGTTCGCTGCACACAGATGTTCTAATTTAAAACTGACTTTACCTTCATCATTGCGCGGCCAATTAATTCCTTCAGGACGCAACGCATAGGTAGTGCGCAACATGTCTAAAATATCCCAACGACCACACTGGTTTTGCCATTCACGCGCATACGGCTCCAGCAAATTCCGCCACAACATAAAGCGAGTGATTTCATCATCAAAACGGATGGTGTTATAACCCACGCCGATGGTGCCGGGTTCGGAAAATTGCTGATTAATCTGTTGGGCAAACTGGTACTCGGGAATGCCGCGCTCCAAACACATTTGCGGGGTAATACCAGTGATCAGGCAGGCTTGCGGTTCCGGCAAAAAATCGGGAGCTGGCAGGCAATACCACATCATCGGTTCGCCAACCTCATTCAGATCAGCATCGGTGCGTATCGCTGCAAATTGTGCGGGCCGGTCACGCCGGGTGTTGGCACCGAATGTTTCGTAGTCGTGCCAGAGAAAAGTATGTGCTTGCATGCGTTAACCTAAATTGTTTTTCAATAACTCAACGCATTAGATAGTAATTTAGCGGTAATGTCGACTATTGGAATTACCCGTTCATACGCCATGCGGGTCGGGCCGATCACGCCCAGCGTACCGACCACTTTGCCATTGACCTGATAAGTGGAGGTTACGACGCTCATATCGTCCATCGGCACGAGTTGTGATTCGCCGCCGATAAAAATCTGCACGCCGCTGGCTCTGGAAGACATATCCAATAAATTTATCAGGCCGGTCTTTTGTTCAAATAAATCAAATAATTGGCGCAAAGAACTCATATTGGACGAGAGTTCATTAACTTTTAATAAATTGCGTTCGCCGGAAATAACGACTTCATCACCGGAATCTTCCATCGCATCACTGCCCGCTTGTACGGCGGCTTTCATCAGCGTGCTTAATTCATTCTGCAACTGACTCAATTCGCCCTGCAAACGCTGACGCACTTCAGTGAGCGCCAATCCTGCGAAATGATGATTGATGTAATTTCCAGCCTGAATTAATTGCGCCGGTGTGTAATCCACTTCCGTCAACAACAGGCGGTTTTGCACGTCGCCATTGGGCGCTACGATTACTAATAAAATGCGCTTTTCAGATAAGCGTAAAAATTCGATTTGCTGAAATACCGATTCGCTGCGCGGTGTCATTACCACGCCAGCAAAGTGCGACAGGGAAGATAACATTTGCGCTGCATTGGTGATAATTTTTTGCTGCGGATTGTGTCCATTCAGAGCCTGCATTTTTGACTCTAGCGAAGCAATGTCGCCGTGTTGCACAGTCAGTAAAGTATCGACAAATACGCGATAACCACGCGGCGTTGGGATTCGTCCGGCAGAAGTATGCGGGCTGGAAACAAAGCCCATTTCTTCCAAATCTGCCATCACATTGCGTATTGTTGCCGGAGATAAATCCAAGCCAGAAATTTTTGACAGCGCGCGCGACCCTACCGGCTGTCCGTCAGCGATATAACGTTCTACTAAGGCCTTAAGTAGAGTTTGGGCACGATTATCTAGTTGCATGCTGGTATTTTAATGTATTCACCGCAGCGATTCACACATTTGCCGTTTTTTCTATGCAAAGTATGGCGTTAAAGACTAAAAAAATGCCGAGAATATAAGTACTGAGTATCCAGATCGGATTACTAAACCACGGCATAGTGACGCCTACAAACGCAGTCAGGCCGATAATTGTGTCTGAAAAAACAATTACATTACTACCGAGAACTAATGCCAGATAAGGCAAAAACTGTAGTTTGCTGCGTGTATACACGGCCAAAGTCGCGGCACCCACCACGATCGGGCTATATAACCACAACACCAGCAGCAAATACGCCGGAGCTTGATTGTTCAGCGTTATCCAGATCAGCACCGCCAGCGTAATCAGAATATTTGCAACTAACGGCAACGGTTGCGCTTTGATATCCTCTCGCCAATCCGGATTCAATGCAAGGTAGTAACGCGCCAAATTGCCATAGGCCGCACAAAAACATAGCACGCCTAATACAAAATTAATTGGGCGTGTACCAGTCATGTCAGCGTAATTGAGATCCAGCGGCTGCAATAAGATGTCTCCTGCCAAACAGAATAAAACCGCCGCCAGAATTTTTAATGGCAATTTATTGGCCAGCTGTTGCGACAATAAAAGTGCCAGGATAAAACAAAGCAGAAATTTAGAAATTAAAGTTTGATCAGTATGATGCGTGGCCAATGCCCAAATTTGCCAAATAGCATCGAGCAGAAATAATAAATTAAGAACAATAGTGATTTTATTCGGTACGCACTTACTCATACTTTGTTGTTTCATTTTTATTATTCCACTGAAATTGAACTTCACCAAAATCTATCTAGAGCTACTATATTTCTGCAGTGTAATATAGTTGCTCTTTATTTATGCATAAATTTTTATGGCGAAGCATTTATTGCGAAATATTTCAGGCTTTAACATGATTGAGCATGAGCCGATCAGCTTTACCACGATAAAACCAAAGCAGTGCACATGCTTGTACGCCCAAGGCAAGAATCCAATTAGCCCGATGCGCTAACGCTGCGTTAAAAACATCACCGTGCGGCCAGATATTCAGCAATAAACCAAACCCATATTGAACAATAAAGGCACCAATAAATAAGGCCAGGGTTAATAAAGTACTGACACGGCCAGCCAACTGCGCGGGGAACTCTTGAGCCAGCGATGCATAGCACAACACGCCTGCCGTACCCGAAAAACCGTAAAAACTCCACAACAACCAAACTGGCAATGGCACTTCCAGCACAATCAGTAACTGGGCCAACATAAACGCCAGCATTCCGACAACTGCCGTACTTTGCAATGCAATGCCATGACTATGCAAACGGCGACCCAACCAACCAAAACCGACGGCACCAACCACCATTGCAAGACCCATAATAGTCACCATATTCGCCGCGGCTCCTGGCGACAATTGCGTCACATCACGCAAGTAAGGCCCGGCCCATAACCCCTGCACGCCAAGAAATACCCCTTGGCTGACCATAGCCAAGGGCGCAATCCGTACAAAGACCGGGCTACGAAATACCTCTGCAATACCGCGCCACTGCGAACCAATCGGACTAACCGCCTGTGCTTCAGAGCGCTCCGGCACCAGCCAAAACAAGGCTAAAACGATCAAGCCGATCAGCATTGCCACCGTGACGAACAACACTCGCCAACTCGTCACACTCAACGCCCATTCAACCGGCACACCTACGGCGACAGCACCAAGTCCGCCGATGGCATATAACGCACCGTTCATTAACGGTAAATGTCGGGCATCAAACCAGCTGATAATCGCTTTCAGTCCCGCCATCATGCAAGCAGAAGTACCAACGCCCAATAACAAACGTCCCATCAACAAGCCGCTAAAACCCTCGGCATAGGCAGAAACCAAAGCACCCAACGCGGCCAGCACCAATAATGGCATCAACACGCGGCGCGGCCCGAAACGATCCAACATGACGCCGAGCGGTAACTGGCAAGCGGCAAAAGCAAAAAAGTACAAACTAGTCAGCAAACCTAACTGCGCAGGCGACAAACCAAGCTCACTACTAAGCAGCGGAGCCAAGGGCAAATTAATCCCGCGTACTAGATAAGAAACGAAGTATCCGAGTGAAAATATGATAAAAACACGTAATGCCGTCTTCATAGTAAAGCACCAATGAGGAAAAGAAGCGTCGATAATACCTGCCAGAAGGTGCAAAGACCAACGAAGTGTTTTATCCTTATAGTTGAGTAAAACTAACCGATTAAATCAAAGCCCATGTTTGAACGCTTGCCACCAACCCAGACTTTACGAGCATTTGAAGCAGCTGCGCGTCTGGAAAATTTCACCCGAGCCGGCGAAGAGTTGAATATTACTCACAGCGCGATCAGCCACCAGATTCGTGCACTGGAACAAAGCACCGGGCGCAAATTATTTCAACGTCAGGGTCGGCAAATGGTGCTCACGGGTGCTGGAAAGCTGTTATCCGAACAAGTAAGACTGGCTCTGGAAGACCTGGACCGCGCCTTACGCCTGACCCGTCAGGAATCCAAGCGCCAAACACAGACCCTGCGTTTAGCTACCCCGCCTTCGTTTGCTGGCGTGTGGCTGGTACCCAGACTATACGAGTTCCACGCCCAGCATCCGCAACTGGAAATTAGTCTGCGTACCACGCATGAACTTAATGAGCTTGATTTTGATGAGGCGGATATCGCCGTCTGGTACGGGCGCAAAACCAGTTCTGAGCTGGAATATGAATTGCTCCTCGATGAAGTCACCTTTCCGGTTTGTAGCCCGGAATTTTTAGCCAAACACCCGCACCTTACTCCCGCTACCCTGGCGGCCAGCCCGAACACACTGCCGCCGCTGCCGCTACTGCGCTATGCCCATCACAGCGGTTGGGAAGTATGGTTTAAAGCAGCCGGAATTCGGGGTCGGGAACCTCAATCCGGCCCGCTGTATGACGACCCGATTCACTTACTGGAGGCAGCTGCCGCGCATCAAGGCATTGCATTAGCGCGCTCCTGTTTGGTCGGCAGTTACCTTGCAAATGGGCGCTTAGTACGACTATTTGATGAAACCAGTCCATACAATATAAATGCGCCAGCACGCGGTGCTTATTTTGCGGTTTGGCCGCGCAACGCCAATAAAACTGAAGCAATCGCCTTACTACGTAGCTGGCTGCATTCAATTCTCGACAAACCCGATACTTGATGGCTAAGCTAGCCCACTATTCAAACTTTAATCCGTATCAAAAATAGAATGGATCACACCATGACCGAAGCTGAACTCAATCAATTACGCAAGCAATGCCACACACTGTTAGGCGGTCATCGGCAGCATGACCCCGCCGCTGAATTCGCGGCCATGTCGGCTTACTGCGCCACACATCAGATTGAACACGACACTTACGGCGAAGGCGAATTCGTTCAAACTTTTGAACAAAAAATCGCTACATTGCTGGGTTTTGAAGCTGGGGTATTTTGCATCACGGGCACCATGACGCAGACACTGGCATTACGGCTCGCTTGTGCTGAACGCGGCAGTTCGCTCGTCGCCTTACACCCAACTGCGCATATCTTGAAACATGAAAACAGTAACTATCAATTACTGGATCATTTTAAAGTGCAGCAATGCGGTGACCCGTATCGCACCTGGAATTGTGCGGATTTACAAGCGGTCAAAGATAAAATTGGCTGCGTGTTATACGAACTGCCAATGCGCGAAATTGGCGGACAATTGCCGAGCTGGGATGAGCTAGATGCGATCAAAAATTACTGCCGCGAACAAAATATTCATCTGCACATGGACGGTGCGCGTTTGTGGGAAGCGCAGGCGGGTTATGGGCGGCCTTTTACAGAAATTACACACGGCTTTGATACTATCTATGTCTCTTTTTACAAAGGCATCGGCGGTTTAGGCGGTGCGATGTTATTAGGTACCAAGGAATTTGTCGCTAAAGCTAAAGTGTGGATGCACCGCCAGGGCGGCAGCGTGTTCCGTCGAACGCCCTATGTGGTTGCCGCCGCGATGCAGTTTGAGCAGCGTCTGGCCGATCTGCCTGCCTGTTTTTCCAGAACCCGTGAACTGGTTGAATTAATTAAAAATTTTCCGAAACTGAAAATAAACCCGGCGACACCGCAATGCAATATGTTTCATTTGTATTTACCGGTAAGCCGCGAACGTGCCATTGAAATCCGTAATCAAATAGCACAGCAACATGGCATCTGGCTATTTAACCGGGCAGCAACAACCGCGCTGGCAGATCAAAGTTATGTGGAATGGACTGTGGGCGACCAGATGCTGGCTCTGACTGATACTCAGGTTTTAGCGGCGCTGACTTTGCTGCACGCGGCGTTCTGACGTTTTAGAAATTAAGATGCTCAGGCTGATATTGCATCAACCTGAGCATCTATCATTATTTACGTTGGCAATCGGTAGGCAATGTTTTCATCACTTCCTGCACTACATCGGCAAGTTCGCAGTGTTTCCCCTTAGCCTGACAAGCAGCTGGCATCAACGGAATTTGCCGCAGCGGTTCGCCCTGCAATTCACGCACTTGCTCCATACCCTGATAAAACAAACGCATGCGCAACAGAGCCTGGCCGGTTTTATTATCACGCCAGCGTTCAAACGCAATCGCGGTGCCAGGCGCGGTGACATCGGGCTGATCAGGTAAATGCCAGTTCAAATTAAACACGCCAGCAAGATTGGACAAATTAGTATCATGCCCTGCCAACACAATAAGCCGGTTCTGTTCCGCTATCTTTGGAATAGTAGAACTGACGCTGTTTTCAGATAACGCCGCCAGAATAAAGCGTACTAAGGAATCAGCGCGACGCAATGCGATATACGGAGTACGGCGAGTTAAGTTCGATGCATGCTCATGAATTAACAGCAAGCTAGCAATATCATCGCGACTAACTCTTCCCCAGCCGACTTGCGATAGTGGCAGCCCGTTTTCATATTCCAATAAAAGTATTTCAGCGACGGTTGCGCCAGTAGCTAATGGCCCAAGCAGTTTAACTTCGGTTGCACTGGTGCTGAGTTTGCTTGGTTCAGCCAGACACATGCCTGGCCCTTTATTACATGCCAGCGGTGCCATCACTTTCTGCAAATTCGCTAGGGCAGCATTTGTTTTTGGCGTATCAATGGGGCCATTTTCCAACACAGCTTTTTGCGCCGCAATCGGGTCAAGCTTGCACACTCCGGCACTCAATGCATCAAATAGCGGATCAGTAGCGTTTGCTGACCATGCAACAGCAGGTGCATTGGTTTGATCGGTGGTTAGACCTTGAGCTAAAAAATGCGCTGTTGCACGCGTGCGTTGATCAGCTCCATCAGCCCAGAGTAACGTTTTTTCGGAAATGGAGCCTTGTTCAGGCAACAAGCCAGCACTGGCATAAAAATGACGTAAATCGACACCAAGCTTACGAATCGACTCTGCACCATGCGGAGTTAATTCACCTGGTGCAGCACCCCAGGCGGCATCATCCGGCCAGGAAGAATCCGACCAGGCTGCCATCGCTTTAGCGGATTTGGTAGGTGGACGCACACCATGACGCATCACAAGAACCGCACGTTCCAGTGTTAGCTCAGCCTCTTGAGCGTAACTAGGAATAATGAACGTAACTAATAAAGTAAATAAGGCAACGCTGCTGAATTTGGATTTAAATCTCATAAAACTCATTCCTGGCAAGTAGTTGTAGATCCAAGTCTGTTGAGCTTGGATTGCACTCTATTTTGACGGAACAATTTTTCCATTCCGCCAAAATAGATTTCACCAACAACGCTTAATTTTTAATAACTAAAGTTCAAGCCAGCCAAAAAGGTTGGCCCATAAAATTCACGCTGAATAGGGCGATCAGGTGAACCTTCATAAAACTTAAGCGGCGTATTGCTGATATTTTTTGCTGAAAAATAGAGCGATATTTTTTCATTAATGACATAAGACCCGCCGAAATCAACTTGTAAACGCGCATCAGAGAACGTATCCGGTGTCGTTGCGTTACCACCGATTGCCCACAAATCAGCTGATACATAATTAACGCCTAAACGCAGATCCAGACCATCACGCTCATAGAACAACATCGCATTGGCATTGTTACGTGAGGTTGATGGCAGCATGGATGTGAATCCAGGATGGATATCGGTACCAGAATCAACAAACGTATAATTCAAGTTCACGCCAAAACCACTCCAAAAATCAGGCAATTCTTTAAACTTCTGTTGATAGTTAAATTCCAAACCACGTGCATAACCAGAATTGGTATTCGTAAAAGAAGTTACCGATGCTTCGCCAGCCAAACCTGCATACAAACCACTGTTTTGGAACATCTGGTTATAGGTTGTTGCCACGATGTAGTTTTTGATTTCTTTATCAAATAGTCCGACCGAAAAAATTCCTGAATGCGGAAGATATTTTTCGTACGACAAATCAAATGAATTAGCCGTGGTCGGCTTCAGGTTTGGGTTACCTACGCTAACGGTATTGTCCGCCGAGCTTACCTGTACCGATGGGTTAATTTGATTAAAGCCCGGCCGTGCAATGGTGGATGAAAATGAAGCGCGCAATAAAGTGGCCGGATCAAGCTCGTACCGTGCTTGGGCACTTGGGAAAGCATTAGTGTAGTGGCGTGCCATGCTGCTCGGCTCCACAACGTTATTGCCACCCGCATCCACACCTTGAGAAATTGCATCATATTGTGCATTGGTATTTTCAACACGCACACCGGCAATAACGCCAAGCTTGCCCGCTGTCATCTGATATTGCCAATACAAGGAATTAACATTTTCTGTGTCGTGCTGGTAAGCCAGTTGTGCGTTCAACATGTCACTAGCTTTAATGATTTGATAGCTTGCCAATTGCGTATTCAACTCACCGGCTGGTATCAGCGGCCCGATTTGATATATACCATTATAAAAAGTTGTATCGCCGCCCGTTGCCACGCTAGTTAAAGGCAGATTTGGGATACCTTTATAGCTATATGGCTGCTCTTCTGCGTTACGGGTTCTTACCCGTGCGTCCAGACCAAATTTAATATTTTCATCATCAAATGAACCCCAGCTTACCGGCATTTTTAAATTGCTGGCAAACGACCATTCATGGTCGGTAATATCTTCCGTTTGATTTTTAAAACTGCCCAACGTGTAGTTACCCGGATTGAGGTAATTGGCACCGCTGACATTAAATAGCGAGGTATTACCTGCCCCGGTATTATTGTAAGTAATGCTTCCAGCAGACGGCGTGTAATTAAAGTCAGCTTTATAGTCATAGAACTGATTATAGGAACCCTTGGTATAACCCAGGCGATAATCCAGCACGTTGCCACCAAATTTATTTTGACCGCCAACCATGAAAACCTGATTGTCGATTTTCTCTTTTTCATCGGTCAAAAATTTATCAAAGCCATTCGCGCTTACACCGTCGGTAAATCCACCGCCAGGTGCGGTAACCGGATTGCCATCCATGGTGATTTGCAGGTGATTATTTTGCTTGGCTTCTGTATAGCCAGCATCAAATGCACGAATATAATAAGTACTATTTGCGTCTGGTTGAGCACCTAAATCCAGGCCAACACCGTGCCGTTGACGGTCGTACTGATAGCGACGCATATCAATATCTGCTAATGAGTTCGATGGATGTACGCCGTCGTCAATGTAAGACTGTTCAACGTCGTCAATGCCGCGCTTATCGTGATAGTAAGCCGCCGTAAATACGGCAGAAAATGGATGGTCCGAGTAACTGGAAATGCCGTTGGTGTGTTCTCCAGAACCGCCAAAGCGGCCACCGACGGTGGCAGACACATCCGTGATCGCCGTACCGCGTAATCCTTCGTAGCCAGAACCGATATGCCCATCAAAAAATGGCTTGCCATCGGCTGGTGCCGTTTTTGGCGTAATTTCAATCGTTCCGCCTAGTGCTTCAGCATCTTGTTCTGGTAAGTTACTTTTAGTGACTGTGATCGAGCCAACCAGCCCGTTCGGAATCGCATCAAGTGCTACCGCGCGGCCTCCGTTTTGCGGTGAAGCCGGGTTCGACGGCGGCAAACGCAGGCCGGCAAATGTGGTGCTGTTTAAATCAGAATCCAGACCGCGAATATTAATGAAGCGTCCTTCGCCGGTATCGGTTTCTAATGAAATACCCGGCAGGCGAGCCACGGCTTCAGCGACGTTTACATCCGGTAATTTACGGATTTCATCGGAGGTCAGTACATTGATCAAATTCGGTGCTTCTTTTTGCGCTTTAATCGCGTTATAGGCAGTTGCACGCTGACCTAGAATCGTGATCTCTTCAATCGCAGAAACTGGTTTTGTGTCGCCAGCATCAGCTGGGCTTGCCTCTGCAACCAGTGGAGTTTCATCCGCTGCCGCCCAAGCTGGTTGCACTAAAGCCGTATTCGCACAAAGCGCGCTACACAATAATAAAATACTTTTCGCCAGAGGCGTCAACTTAAAACTTACCGGCTGAATTCGTTGCATATCGATTGGTTTCACTTAAATATCCTTGTTAAATTAATTTCTTAAATTTACGACTAAAGATTCTATGAATCTGGCAATAGACCGGATTTACGTGCCACCAGCAGTGCCTGAGAACGGCAATTGGCACCAAATGCGCGGAAAATTCCAGTGACATGTAATTTCACGGTGACCTCGGCAACCTCAAGCTGCCGCGCAATCTGCTTGTTACTCATCCCCATCGCCAGTAACTCCAGCACTTCACTTTGACGTATGGTCAAAAAGGGCTTTAGCTGACCAGGGCTAACCGTTCTTGAAACTGCCAGATCAAAGTTGGGGGTTAACCATTCACCTGCCATGGCGCGATGCACTAACACCGCTATTTCATTCGGCGAAGCAGATTTGGGAATAAACGTGTTGGCACCACGCTCAATCGCCAGTTGCTGTAATTCAGTTTGCTCATTGCCGGAAATAACAATCAGCACCGCTCTGGGGAACTTGGTTCTGAAAATGGATACCGCATCAATCCCCTGAATCTTCGGCAAACCCAGATCAATACAGATCAGACGAACATCGTGAAGATGATCTGTCATTAACAAACCCTCCTCAGCGCTGCACGCTTTCAGCACCACCGTGTCGGTCAACACCAGGCTCAAGGTATCGCCCAACCCTTCACGATAAAGCGGATGGTCTTCTACAATCAGCGTGTAATGAGTCATACGGAACGGTCAACTTTCTGCAATTTGATTAAATAATTCACCCGCTCTTATGGTTAAATTTGCCCATAAGAAACTAGATGCGGCGCAATATTAGCGCATTGAAACCGTGCTGAAATCTGTACTGACGTATAGGTAGGCTTTCTTTTTTATTTCATATTTACGTCATATTTGTATGTTATTTCTAGAGAATCCAACTCTGCGAAATCCACGTTCAATGCCGCTTTTGCGCTATTCCAGCCTCAATCAAAAGATACTTTTCTCAGTCATCTCGGTTGCCCTCATCATGTTCTCTCTCGTGTCAGCATTGACTGTCTTGCACGAACGTAACCGGATGTTTAACTCAGCCGATATGGACGCACACAAGGACGTCAACGATAATGCGTCGGTCATTGCGCATGACTTGTGGGAATTTGATAATGCGGCGTTAAAAGCGTCGCTGAAAGGGCTGGCTTTATCCGGCTCCATCATTCGGGCGGAAGTGTTCGATGGTGATAAGGTCGTTGCTACATTTTCCCGGCTTGAAAATACAGGGAGTGCGGAACAAGCGGACAAAATTTGGGCTATCGATTTGATGGCGCCCGACGATTCAAAAAAAATCGGCTCGTTACGTATTACCGAATCGTATGCAGAATTACGCGCCGTGATGGCTAACAACGTATTGGCAGTAATTGCGTCCGAATTAACCAAGGTCGGTGTGTTGGCAGCGATCCTGTTCATTATTGTGCATCAGCTATTAACGCGCCATCTCAAGTCATTAGCGCATGAAATTGAAACCGCCAATACACTAGAAGTTGGTTCAGCGTCCACCATTTCATTACATCGTAACAATCGGCGTCGGGATGAGCTCGATACGCTAGTTGATGCCATCAATCGCTTTCGCCAAGAACGCGCAATTGCGGAGCAGCAAACCGTTTTACTGGCGCGCTTGAGTGCGCAAAAGGAAGCTGCCGAGGTGGCAAATAGGGCCAAATCACGTTTTTTGGCAGCCGCCAGCCACGACCTGCGGCAACCGATTCATGCCTTGCATTTGTTTCTCGGTACACTAAAAAACCTGGATTTACCGCTACAAGCGCAACGGCCTTTGGCTAACGTTTTAAGATGTACCGAGTCAATAGATGAAATGTTTGTGTCACTACTCGATGTAGCAAAATTTGACGCCGGCTTAATTGAACCGCAGATTTCCGACTTCCCCATCATGACGGTTCTCAACCGCATTCGACATGAATGCACTCTGGAAGCCAATGCCAAAGGATTGCGTCTGGACGTGGTTCCGAACTCGGCCTGGATACGTAGCGACCCGTTAATGGTAGAGCGAATTTTGCGCAATCTGGTCAGCAACTCGATTCGCTATACAGCATCGGGGAAAATTCTGGTTGGCTGCCGCAGAAGGCCGGGCAACACGCTTGAGCTCGCCGTCTACGACACAGGTATCGGTATCGCCAGCGATCAGCAAGAAAAAATATTTGGCGAATTTTATAAAGCCGGGTTTCCAGACATTGGTCAACCGGGGCTAGGTCTTGGCTTATCAATCGTCGATCAATTAAGCAAATTATTATCCGCACCGCTGAAACTTTCTTCCTCGGAAGGCATGGGCTCCATGTTTTCGGTGACATTCAATCTGGCGCAAAATACCGGCATCGAACATCCCCCGGCGCGCCCTTTCAATGGCAATACCAATTTTGATGGCTGTACTGTACTTGTCATCGATGACGACGCGGCTATTTTAGAAGCGACCCGTGGACTTCTGGAGCAATGGGGTTGCCACGTTATTATCGCTGAAGGAATTAATTCTGCCATTAAATTGCTGATGCAAGAAGCCCAGTTACCGAACGCAATGATTTGTGATTATCGACTGCGCAGTAAAGAAAATGGTGCCAATGCTGTCGCCATAATTTGTGAAGAATTTAATGCCGATATTCCTGCCATGCTCATTACCGCGGACACATCACCAACGCGCATAGTGCAGCTCAAGGCAACCGGGCTGCCGGTCCTGCATAAGCCGCTACGTGACAATGAATTAAAAATCGCTTTAACCCAGTTACTTTTTCCCAGCGCAACTCCCCATTTTACTGGTAGTAAAGATTCAAACTTACCTGATCAGACAACCGACAACGTCCTTCTGACTCATGTTTAATCCGATGCTAAAAATAGGGCGCCTGTTGCCGCTGCTAGCCTTCTTCATTTGTGAAATGGCATGCAGCCAAACCGAGGTAATTTATCCATCGTCAGTATCCAACATCGATAGCAGGCACAGAGACCTGATCGAGCTACTGACCATGTCGTTAGAAAAAACCATTCCTGAGTACGGAGAATACACGCTCACACCATCTAAACTAAAAATGAATGAGGCGAGAGCGTTGACGGAATTACAGAACAATGAACTGGTCAACGTAGTCTGGAGCCCAACCTCCGAAGCAATGGAAACCCAATTTATTCCTATCCGCGTTCCATTGCGCAAAGGATTACTAGGCTTACGCATAGCGCTGATTAATTCAAAAAATAAAGCTGCAATCGATACTATTAAAACAGTGGCTGATCTGAGAAAATTCAGCATTGGGCAAGGAATAGGATGGGGCGACGTGAGCGTATATCAGGCCAATGTCATTCCGGTAGAAACAGCTAACTATGACGCCTTATTTTCGATGACTGCGCATGATCGATTTTATTTATTTCCACGCGGGATTACTGAAATATTCAGCGAATTTGAGCTTCGCAAAGCCAGTTTCCCGGAGTTGGAAATTGAAAAAAACCTGATGATTTATTATCCCTGGCCTTATTATTTTTTTGTGAACAAAAACAATAAAAAGCTCGCCGATAGAATTTCACTTGGTTTGGAACGCATGATAACGGACGGTTCTTTTAATCGCATTTTCATGAAATACAACGGTGCGGCAATCCGTAGTGCCAATTTGAATAAGCGACGGATTATTCAATTGGAGAACCCGCAATTACCTAAAAAAACCCCACTGGATGCGCGCTACTGGTTTTTCCCCTCCCTTATAAAAAGTGCTGTACTTAACCAGTCTCAGCATGGCAACATCCATAATGAATAAATTTTATTCAGAGTCTATGCTAACAATTAAATGGAGACTTCCACCATGCAAACTCCGTCCGTATCCACTATTTATCAAAGCAAGCTAGTCAATGCCAGCGATGCGTTAACGCATGTGCGCGACGGTGATTCCATCATCGTTCCTACTGGTGTCGGCGAACCACCCACTTTATTAACCGCGCTATCAGAACAGCGCCTGCGTTTTCATGACGTCAAAGTAGTGCAAATTTTGGCGGTGCGTAAGTACGGCTACCTTGATCCTGAAACCACAAAACATGTACGGCACGTTGCCTTGTTTTACGGCCCGGCTTCACGTGCTGGCGGGCAGGCCGGCTGGATTGATTTTATTCCTAATTATTTCGGCGAAATCCCCGGTTTGATCACGAGCGGACAAACGCCTGCCGACGTGGTTTTTTCAATGGCGTCGCCGATGGATGAACACGGTTTTTTTGCGCTCAGTTTAGGTACCGACTACACCATGGCAGCCGTCGCCAAAGCGCGCGCTGTTGTGCTGGAAGTGAATCCCAACGTACCGTTTACGCACGGCCAATGTCATGTACATATTTCGCAAGTTAGCGCGCTGGTAGAAAGCCACGAACCTATTGTAGAAGTCGGCTTGCCCGTCATTGGCTCAGTACAGGCCGCCATCGGGAAATACGTGGCCGACATGATTAATGACGGCGCAACCCTGCAAATTGGCTATGGTGCAATCCCCGACGCGGTGGTGATTCAACTCGCGGAAAAAAAGGATTTAGGTATACACACTGAAATGATCGGCGATGGTATTTTGTCGCTGATTGAATCCGGCGCGGTTACTAACAGAAAAAAGAATTTCCACAACGGAAAAATGCTCGCCACGTTTGCATTGGGTTCGCAAAAACTATACCGCTTTATGCATCAAAACCCCATGTTGGAAATGCATCCGGTGAGCTACACCAATGACCCCAACATTGCCGGATTAAACGACAACTTAATGACGATTAATGCCAGCTTGCAAATTGATTTGTTAGGCCAGTGCGGATCGGAAAGTTTAGGCAATGTACCGTATTCCGGCACCGGCGGACAATCTGACTTTGTGCGCGCAGCGAATCGCTCACGCGGCGGTAAATCATTCATCGTGCTGCCCTCCACCGCTAAAAACGATACCATTTCCCGCATCGTTCCAACGCTTGCCAACGGTACACATATTTCAACTTCCAAAAACGATGTGAATTATGTCGTGACTGAATTTGGCGTGGCGCAATTACGCGGCAAATCGGCCAAACAACGTGCTCAGGAATTAATTGCCATTGCACATCCTAACTTCCGCGAAGAGTTGAGGGCTGCAGTTAATCGTTGGTGATCTGTTAGCAGCTAATTAGCATAATTCGCAACATTTTTTGGCGCTGTATTGGAACTTGAGTGGCGTATTCCTGTCAGGTACTGTTCCACTTTCAATACTGTCCACTATTCATGTCACGCTTCAGCCCCAATGTTATTTTGCAGTCCAGCTTATCGCGTAAGTCGATGAGCTGGCGCAATCTGGTGGCTGTTGTTACGGCATTCGCGTTTGCCTTGCTGCTTTCTGCTGCGCTAAACCATCATCATCAAACGGTATTGGATACGCAGGACTGTCCTGTCTGCAATGCTGTGGTGCATAAAGTCAGTCACAGCACCCCGGAAGTAAAGCTACAGCAGCTTGTGACGATATTGTTGTATCCGGCACCGCTCATTGCCCGTGTAATTGCGGTTCTTTATATTTCCCCCTTCATTTTGCCGCCTGGTTGCGGCCCGCCTGTTTTCCATCCTGCAAATTAATAATCGATGCCGTCGGTGTGACGGTATTGCATCTCCTATGATTTTTCTGGCAAGGTAATTCTCGCTGGAAGGTGTTCTGTTATCTGTTTTTTGATGGGAAATAATGATGCGTAAAATGATTTTTTTAAATGATGTTTCAAAAGATGTAATCCGCTTACCAGCTGCTACACCGAATCGATTAACCGTTTTAAGCTGGTCCGTAGCGATGGCTTTGGCGGGAGCGCCGGTAATGGCTCAGGAATTGATGCAGGATTTGGCACAAGAACGGGAGGAAGAGATTGCCGAAGAGTCGGACGTCGTAACGACTATCGTCATCACCGGCATCGCGTCGGATCGCAATGATGTGGCAAATCCGGTCAGCGTATTAAAAGGGCGGAAATTGCTGCTGCGTTCCGAAGCAACGCTAGGGGAAACCTTGAGCAGTGAGCTGGGTATAACGGCTAGCCATTTTGGTGTAGGAGCGAGCCGCCCGGTGATCCGCGGCATGGATGGTGCGCGGGTCAAGGTGCTGACTGACGGCTCCGAAGTGCAGGATGCGTCAACGATTAGCCCTGATCACGCGGTAGCGCTGGAGCCTTTGCTGGCACAGCAAATTGAAGTCATTCGCGGCCCATCGGCACTGGCATATGGCGGCGGCGTGGCAGGTGGTGCGGTGAATGTGCTGGATAATAAAATTCCCACTAAAATTCCAGATAACAATATAGAAGGCACGATTAATGTGCGCGCCAACAGCGCCGCCAATGAAACGGCGGGTGCAGTTGAATTGAGCGCCGGTAGCGGCAATATGGCTTTTCATGTGGAAGGGCTTAAGCGCAATTCCGGCGACTATCGGGTCGGCAGCGATTGGTCACAAGGCAGCAAAGTCAATGACAGCTATAACAAGTCAGATACCGGCAGCGTTGGTATGTCCTGGATTGGAGCACAGGGTTATTTGGGTGTTGCCTATACTCAGCAAAATAACAACTATGGTTTGCCAGGCCACAGCCATAGTTACGGGGGTTGTCATGTACATGGCACGCAGTTGCATTGCGGCGCGCACGAACATGGTTATAGCCATGGCCATGACCACGACCATGATCACAACCATGATCACGAACATGGGGACGAACATGAGCATGCTGCTCCGTTTGTTAAGCTCACCAGCAAGCGCTGGGATTTGCGCGGCGAATACCGGGAGCCATTGGCCGGTATTGCCAAAATCAGTTTACGTGGCGGGCTCACCGATTATCAGCATCGGGAAATTGAAGGTGATCTGGTTGCCACCACGTTTAAAAATCAGGCGCATGATTTACGCATGGATATCGAGCACAAACCGTTTGCCGATTTCCGTGGAGTTTTGGGGGTTCAGACCTCCCGGCGCGACTTCAGCGCGGTCGGTGAAGAAGCTTATGTGGCGCCGACAATCACCGCCAAACACGGCATGTATTTGCTGGAAGAATATCGCTGGCATGACTGGCGCTTTGAAGGCGCTTTACGTCAGGAATGGCAACGCACCGAGTTGGAAGTTCCTGCCATGACCAGAAGCCATCACGGCACATCCGCATCTTTGGGTGCGAACTGGGCGTTTACTCCCGGCTATGCGCTGGGCATGACAATGACCCGAGCCCAGCGCTTACCCACGGCCGAAGAGCTGTATGCTGACGGTCTGCATTTGGCTACAAATACATATGAGCTTGGCGACGCCGATCTGAAACCGGAGACTTCGCAAAATATCGATATTACCTTGCGTAAAACAGAAGGCCCGACCACGTTTTCGGCAGCGCTGTTTTATAACCGGATCAATAATTATATTTACGGACGCACGTTGGATGTATACAAGGATTTGCAACTGCTGCAGTACACCCAACAGGATGCCAGTTTTGTTGGTATGGAAGGACAGGTGCGGCGTCAATTCACACCGCATTTAGGTGTCACCCTATTTGGCGATGTTGTGCGCGCTCAGTTGCAGTCGGCGCAAGATGGTAATGGTAATCTGCCCAGAATCCCATCCGCTCGATTTGGTACAAGGGCAGATCTAAGTAGTGGCCCGTGGTCTGGCCAGCTTGAATGGGTTCGGGTAGCACAGCAAAACAAGGTTGCTAATTTTGAGTCGCCCACACCCGGTTATTCGATGCTGAATCTGGAATTGGCCTACAGTGGAAAAATTCACGCGCAGCATTACACGTTATATGCCAAAGCCAATAACCTGACGAATGTGCTGGCGTATTCCAACACCTCGTTTATCAAGGATGCAGCACCATTGATGGGGCGGAATTTAACGGTGGGAGTACGGGTGTTGTTTTAAGACGGTAAATTTGTCCCTGATGGGACAAATTTACTAATAAAAGCATGCTTAACTGTTGGTCAAATTCATCCCGGCCAACTGCCCCAGCACCAAGGAAAAAGCATCCAGTTGCTCGGGGCTGGCCGTTTGCACCGCTTCCTGGCTAATCGCTTCAGCGCTGATTAACGCATGCGCCAGCAATTTTTTACCGGTTTTGGATAACACCGCATAACCCACCCGTGCATCGCGTTCATCAGACTGACGCGTAACCAGGCCAATTTTTTCAAGCGGGATTAAGGCACGGGTAATTCCCGACACGGTAAGCCCCAGCCGTTCAGCCAGATCAACTCGACGCATCCGTTCACCCGGTGCCCGACTCAAATTCAGCAGCAACGTAAAGTCGCTAAAACTTAAACCGTGTAAATTGCCGAGCGCGTTATCTAAACGGCGGTTAATCGTGGTGGTGGCGCGGGTCAGGCGCAGGCAGAAATCCAGCGCTGCGCTAGGGGATTCGGTATTGCTCATCATATTTCCTGGTTAGATAGTGCTAATTCGACTTGATCAGGTGCTTCATACAGATTTTCCATGAAATAAAACATGGCAATCACAACACCCTATTGATTGATTTTAATTTGAATTATGCTTGCTTAAGCAAATATATGTCAATTTATTTACAAATCAGCCGCAAGGATTACGTCACGATTCAAACTCAATAAAAACCAGCTGTACTTTCCTATCCCACTGTTTTTTTAGCATCCGGCACGACAACCAATTGGCGATCTGCTTGAATACCGTTCAACAATGCTCTATTTTTTAATAACCAAGACGTGAACGTATTCAGCTTAAGCAAGTAACCAAACGATGATCATTCAGATTGCTATTGCATGAACAACAATTTAAAACCAGTCCGACTAATTATCATTGCAATATGGGCACTTTTGATTTCCTGTGGCAACACAATTGCGGCAGAAAAGATTGAAGCATTGAGTTTTTATGAATCCCCGCCCTATTTGACCGATCCAGTCAGCAACGCGGGTTTAGCCGCTGATTTTGCGGCCTACTTGAACATGGCATTGTCCGAGAAATACCAGATTCACCTGCAGTTTTTACCGCGCACGCAAGTGGATAAGATGATGCGGCGTGGAGACAAAGCCTGTGTTCTTTTCATCCCATCGTTTATTTACAACGGCGTAGACAATGGCCCCTATCTATGGACAGCTCCTTTATTCAAAGATCGGCAAGAACTCATTTCACGCAAAAATCATCCCTTTGAGTTTAACGGTCCAGCATCGCTGTTCGGGGTTCATTTCGGAGCCATGCTTGGCCATACATTCCCACAACTGACAAAAGATATTGCGGCTGGCAAGATCAAAGTTGAACGCAATAGTAGCGGGCTTCAGTCGCTAATCAACATGTTACTGGCCTCACATCTCGACGTGGTCACCATGCCTGAATCCAGCATCAGGTTAATGATGGTTGAGGATCCAAGCCTGTCGGACAAGTTATGGTTTTCAAAACAAAGTCTTTCCGAGTACACACGTCATGTCATGTTTCAACAAGGGATGGAAGTGGAGAGGAATGATGTTGATCTGGTAATGCGGAAAATGAACAGTGATCCAGTTTGGTTAGCAATATTAAAAAAATATGGTTTACAGCCGATAAGTAATCACTAAAACAATCATTAAAGCGCACATCTGGAGAACAGAGTATTTGACGAATGAAATTACCCATTTTTAATTCTAAACTTATATTTCAGCATACCCGTATATTGCCATTTAATTAATCAATTACTCTCTTTAAAATACACGGTTAGCAAAATATACTATCGAAGGGGAAGGGATCAAATACGTTAAATTATTTAATAAAAAAACAGGAATATATTCTCTCCCCTTAGGTCACCTTTATTGACACTTTTTAGCCCATAAAAGAATCCATAAACACAATTGAAAAGCTCAGTAGCTCCCAGTTCTGGAATAGCTTAGTTTTGTATATCTACGCATCGCACCTTCTCTTTCTGACACACGCTGCTAATATTGAACTATCAAGAGTGCAAAAAAAGCGCATATGAATAGCGAAGTGAAAACAATGACAATATCGGTAGACCAATTATGCGTTGGTCTGTACGTGCATCTCGATATCGGCTGGCTGGAGCATTCCTTTGCGCGCAATAGCTTCAGAATAAAAAACGCTGAACAAATTGCCTCAATCCGTAAATTAGGCTTGAAGACTATACGCATCGAACCAGCGCGTTGTGAAGCTCGGCCTTTGCCACCTCCTCCCGTTGTTGCGCCCGCTGCCGCACCGGTAGTTGAACAACCCAGCGCCGAAGAATTAGCGATGATACAAGCCAAGAAGGAACGGGTAGAAAGGCTGATGGCTGAACGAGAAGCAATAGCCCGATGCGAGAAGGAATACCTGAAGGCAGCAAATACTCTTAAGAATATTTCGCGCAATTTATTTTCGCGGCCGGAAGCTGCCTATGAAGATGCGGATCAGCTCATTCAGCAAATGCTGGACTCGCTGCTGGCAGAAAGAGATATTGCCATCCATTTGATGAATGACAAAATTGCCGGTGAAGAGGCTTATTATCACTCGCTAAATGTCTCAATTTTAGCCATGATGGTCGCCAAAGAAATGGCATTACCGCCAGCAGATATCAAGATACTCGGCATGGGTTGCCTGTTTCACGATACGGGCAAAGTTGAGATTCCGGATCGGATCGTTCACAATAAATTTGAATTGACTAAAGCAGAGCAAAATCTGCTGCAACTGCATTGTAATTACGGTGTGGCCATCGCTGAAAAAATCGGCCTACCCAAAGGGGCGATCGATATAATTATGCAGCACCATGAATATGCCGATGGCAGCGGCTACCCCGGCCATCTAATTGCTGACAAAATATCCCTGCTGGCACGCATCGTTTGCGTCATTAATACGTACGACAATCATTGCAATCGCCCCAACCCGGCGGATTCGCTCACCCCTTACGAAGCGCTGGTACATATGTTTGCGCATCAACGCAAATTGTTTGACCCCATTCCACTGAACATTTTCATCCGCTGCATGGGCGTTTATCCGCCCGGCACCGTGGTCAAATTATCGGATGGTACATTTGGTATGGTGGTGTCAGTGAACGCCGGTAAACCATTGCGCCCTTGCGTGCTGATTTATGACCCGAGCGTGCCAAAAAATGAAGCCATTATTTTGGATCTCAACAAAGAATCTGAACTGGAAGTTAGCGCCAGCCTGCGGCCAGCAGTACTCGCGCCCGCGGTATATGCCTATTTAAGTCCGCGCAAACACATGACGTATTATTTTGATACGCAGAATACCCAGGCTCCGAAACGCTAGGGTATGCTGACTTGCGCTCATCTCATGTCAAATCAACCGCAGCCCGCATTGCAGCAAGTGCGGCTTGCAATGAGTTGGAAATTTCGGGATGAAAAACTATATCATTTTCACTGAATTTTGAGCCTGCAATAGGCACGGTGATCGACGCTGCTTCGATGATACGCGCAGACATTACGCTCACCGTTTCTCTTAACGCTGCCTGTGCATACTCAGCTCTTGGTGCTGCATTGAGCAAGGCCACTGGTTTATGAACAAACGTCTCGTTACCGACCATCCAGTCCAGCGCATTTTTCATCACACCTGTCATGCCATGTGCATATTCAGGACTGGCAATAAGTAGCGCGTCGGCAGATAGAATTTGTGCGCGCAGGTCAGCGACAGGTGCCGGATCACTCGCCTCAATATCAGGATTAAACAGCGGCAAATCACCAAGCCCCTGATACAGCACGACATGAATATCGGCGGGGGCTAAACGAGCGACAGCGCGCAGCAGCATAGAGTTTACAGAAGCGGCCCGAAGGCTGCCGGAAATGGCCAGAATTTTCATCAAACTCAACGTTAATAGCGATGGATAAAGGGTTTCCTGATCACGATCAAATCTCGTCTACTTCAACCCAGCTCGGTTTTTCCGACAACATTACTTTCGGATTTTCCTTCTGCAGCGCTTCGTCTAATTTCAATTTGAGTTCACCCTTGCTGTCCGTCATGTAAGTTTTGGTTCCGTCCTTAGCGATCACTTGAATGGTTTGTTGCGCTGCTTTAGGGAAGTGCAAAAGAATGGCATTGAATTTAGGCAGCATAAAACGCAGCACACCGGCCTGTTCTTTGATCAAGGCATTCCACTGCGGCACGCTGGCCATCAGTTCCGCATAATTCAACTGGAGGGCTTCCGGTGTCTTCGACGCGAATATAGCGGCTATACCGGATTTTTCCGTTTTTGGCAGACTCGTATAAATCTTTGCATCTTCCTTAATCCATTCAGCGTTCGGCACAATATCCATATAGCCTTCAGCACTGATCGGCAAGCGCTCTTTGCCGCCGGAATGCGCCACAGTCAACACGATAGTCGACGGCGTAATAAACTTGTTTTCAGGCATGACCTGAATCAGCAGCCGGAGATGATCACGTTGACTCTGTTCGACGCGGTAGAACTTGTCGAGGTAAGTGGCTTCCACCAATTTTTTATAAGATACCCATTCACGCTCTTCTGCGTGCGCTGGCAATGTGGTTACGATCAACAAGGTTAATGCCGTTATTAACAATTTTTTCATCATGCTCGCGTAGTGAATAAGAATAAAAGAATGCTGCATAGCAAAACTATCAGTACAACGGTACCCTTGTTGCGATAGACTCAATAAGCAGTTTCAAATTTGCATTTTTGAGATCATATATAACTGCGGTGAATTTCGCCATATCCTTCACTAGCATTTAATCACCGGGTACCCAGTACTAGTGCTCGTAAGCGCCAATATCAATGCCGGTGCTTTGCACACGTGGGTTTCCCGCTAAATCCAGGCTGCCAACTTGCGTCGCAGTTAAAGCGATACCAGCATTAATTGCGGGTGAGCCGGCACCTAATTTAAAATTACCAGCGGTCGGGCTAATTAATACGGGGTCAGCGGCAAGGCCATTCTTCTCGTTACCGCTAGCTGTCGTAAAGGCCGCCAGACTGTTGTAAGTCGCGCCCTTCCATTGCCAGGTTCCCGTAGCGCCACCTGAAAAATACAAATCACCGTTCATCGCTGGCAGGGCGCTGGAAACGCCACTGATAAAAATGCCCTGAGTACTACTGATGACCACGTTATTGGCGAACTGGATATTAGTTAAATGGTTTTGCAATGCAATTTCACCAGTACCGGATCCAGTGGTATCGTTTTGATACAGGGTGTTATTAAAAATACCGCAGGAATCCGTGCCACCGTTGGCGGTTGCAGATGTGCCACCCAATGAAATACCGGTCAGATTGTTTTTGTAAATCAGGTTACTGCGCAACGTCACAAAGCTTCCCAGATGCCCGGCATGTTCACTCGCAACCTCAATGCCGATATCCGTTTGATACACAATATTACGCTCCATCACAATATTGGTTCCACCATCGACATACAAACCGTCCGCGCCATAAGATCCGCTTGGATACGCAGAATTAACGTACGACGAAATGTTATAAACCACGTTCCCGCTAACCTCGCCATTACGAGCCTGATCATAAGCGGGGTTGGGGGAAGTGCCTTCGAAGCCGATAAAATCAATCCCGATATTATCGTTATCATGCACCACGTTATTCGTTACCTGAAAATTTTCTACATTGCCGTTCACCGACACGGATTCACTGGAGCCGGTCTTAAGAAATGCAACCTCATTACCATCAAGAATCAAGCCATTAATCGAGGCTGGCGCTTCAGTACCGTAGATACCAATCCCAAACGCATTACCTGATGCGCTATTCACCGTCGTTACAATATTGTGTACGTAATTGTTGCGTAACTCGATATTGCTACCGCTACCCGAAACGAAGATTCCAGCCGGAACAATAGCTGCCGAATTGGTCGTCAAGTTGCAAATCTCAAAACCGATTACCCGGACATAACTTACGTCCGTCAAATTCACCAGTGCCATATTGGCGCTATTCGCTGACAGCACAATACTAGTACCGTCAATAATCGCCTTTTCGCCAGGATAATTTTGCAAGGTGATATACCCGCCACTGGCACTGCCCGAATTGGCAGTGGTAAAGATCACCTGTTCTGTATAGGTTCCGGCACGCGCATTAATCACCGAACCCGGGCCGACAGTGCTCACTGCTTTTTGCAAGGTCTTCCAAGGAAGCGCCAAGGTACCCGGATTACTGTCGGAACCGGTCGGCGCGACATAATACGGAGTACCGACCGGTGTCACAGGTGGTGTTATTGGTGGAATAGTCGGAGGTGTAATAGGCGGCGTTACGGGTGGAACTATCGGCGGAGTGATAGGTGAAGTAGGTGTTGTAGACCCACCCGAGGAAGAGGAGCCACCGCCACCGCATCCTGCCAGAGCCAATGTCAACAGGCAGATTGCAAAAATTCCATTTTTCATAGTAGTTCCATGTGTTTGATACTGAAGTAGACAGCGCATTAGTACCGGATCGTAACATTTCTCTGTGTCTATAAAAGTTTATTCGCAGATGAGGTTAGCTAATAGCGAACTGACAGCGCCGTCACATTACGGCTATCAAACTATTGGCGACGGATATCAATCATTTGCATTTTCAACAAGCTGCAACATTATTCTATTTATTTTTATTGACACGCAGAAAATTTAAATATATCTTACGATACATCTTAAAACATATCTGGAGATACTTATGCGTCATCATCATGAACAGCACGGCCATCATTTTAGTCACCACGGCCATGACCGCCATTCAGACCATTTAGCCCAACATGCCATGGGACGCCATGAAGGCGGACGCGGCGGGCGCAATGGTTTTGGCGGAGATTTTGGCGGCGAAGGTGGGGGCGACGGCTTCAACCGCAGTCGCAAATTCAGTTCACAAGACTTGCAATTACTACTGCTAGCGCTACTGGCAGACAAGCCTGCGCACGGCTATGAACTGATCAAAGCGCTGGAAGCGCGTTCCAATGGCTTTTACACACCAAGCCCGGGAATGGTCTATCCGGCGCTGACTTATATGGAAGAACTAGGGCATGTCACCGTTACGCTGGATGGCAATCGTAAATGCTACGCACTGGCTGATGAGGGCAAAGAATACTTAGCCGCGAACCAGGAACGCGTGGATATGATGCTGGCTAGAATCACCCATATTGCGCGCAAAATGGATTCAATCCGGCGCGCTTATTCAGGTGAAGCTGGTGCCGAAGTTGCCGATGAAAACAACGGATGGTTACCGGAATTGGTTGAAGCCAGACGCGCTTTAAAGAGTGCCTTGCTCCAACGTAGCGACGCGCCAGCAACTGAACAACGTCGGATCGCCGCCGTGCTGGTGCAGGCAGCGCGAGAAATTTCAGGCGAATAATTTAAAAAAAAACAAAGGGAATAACAATGTATCAATTACCCCCCGGCCGCGAACGCGGTCTCCTCTGGTTGCTGGCCTTAACTCAATTCACCATCATCATGGACTTTATGGTCATGATGCCGCTCGGACCGCAGATCATGCACAAGTTCGCCATTGGCCCTGCGGCGTTTGCCACCGCCGTGTCTGCTTACGCGTGGTGCTCGGGATTGTCCAGCTTGTTTGCAGCAACCTATATCGATCGGTTTGACCGGCGCAAATTATTACTCGTCGTGTACGCACTGTTCGCGCTATCCAATCTGGCCTGTGCGTCAGCGCCGACGTTTTCCATGCTGTTAATCGCACGCGCCTTCGCAGGTTTAACGGGCGGCGTGCTGTCTTCCATCATCATGGCGATTCTTGGCGATGTTATTCCACAAAACCGGCGCGGTGCGGCCACGGGTATCATCATGACTTCATTTTCGCTAGCCGCTGTGGCAGGTGTTCCGGCGGGGATTGTACTGGGCGCTAAATTCGGCTGGTCTTCCCCCTTCTACCTGCTCGTAGTTTTGTCGCTGATTATCTGGCTGATTGGTGCCAAGCTAGTGCCTACGCTGACCGGGCATTTGGCAAAAAAACCGGCCCCACTGTCACGCACCCTGCCTGATTTAATTAACCTGATCCGCGAACCACGTCACCTACGCGCTTACATGTTGACGTTCATTATGATGACCTCACACATGCTCATCATTCCATTTATCTCACCGGTCATCGTTGCCAACCTCAATGTCGCTCCGCAGCAGCTATCCTGGATTTACATGGCTGGCGGCGCAGCAACGTTCTTCACCTCGCGCTTCGTTGGCCGCATGGCAGACCGCTTCGGCAAACATAACTTGTTCCGCTTAACCGCCGTGCTTTCTATGTTGCCGATTCTGTTTATCACGCATTTACCAACGCTGCCATTTATGGTCCTGGTCGCGTTTTTCGCCGTGTTTATGGTCTTGGCTTCATCGCGCATGATACCGATGCAAGCACTATTAACCACCATTCCTAAACCAGCACAACGCGGCGCATTCCTCAGTATTAACAGCGCTATTCAATCACTCGGAACCGGTTGCGGTGCCTGGATTGGCGGCATGTTATTGGCAACAACCGCCAACGGCCAAATCGCCGGTTACGGAACCAACGGTTGGCTATCGGTTGGCATGGTCGTATTCACATTGATTTGGGTCGGGCAAGTACAACCAGCTAAAGAGCCTGAGCAATCATCGATCGCTACAAAGTTGTCGGTGGAGTGAGGGGGATAAGGGTATTTTGGGATGTTTCAGATTGAATTTATTCCAGTTAGGCTATGTGCTATTAGCTGTGCTGATTTCGACTAATTTTTACATTTCCTGGCAGAATTGATCGATATTCAAATTCACGAAAAATCAGTTTGGAATTGCGAATATTATTCGCAATTCCAAGGACGGCTTGCTAGTGGTTAACCGCCAACGTTACGTTGATAGTGATTGAATCTAGTGTCCGCAGCCCTTACCGGTCAGTTAGGGTTCTCGAAATCAACCATTCAAATTGCGATTAATTATTTTGTAGATTGAGCACTTTGATCGTGGCTATAAAAATTGAATCATTGCTGCGACAGTCAGCTATGTGCCACGAAGCGCTCGACACCCAAACATACTTATTGGCACCTGAACTTCGCATTGTGGCCATTCACAGGTAAGAGACATTAAATTAAAAATTACAAAATAGTAATTTTTAATTAATGACTACGATGAAACTTACATCAGGCACTCGCCATTTCAGTCTGAAATGGCGGTTTGTCACAAAGAGCCTCCTTTTCAGGAGTAAGTTCAAGACTAGCGCTGGACAATCTTTAATCTTTTTAAGTTTTCTTGTACAGCTAAAAATCATGATCTACGATGAAAGTCTACTATGTTAATTATTAAAATTATCTATTAGCTAATTTCAATAATTGCACTGCAATTGATCCGATCGATAATTGGCAATAAATAGATATCGAGAATTCGCGGGTTTCACTCTAAAAAATAATAAATTTAGAAAAATCACTTTCGGTTTTACCGTGAATAACATTGATAGCCCGCTCCGCAGTTCCAATTAGTTCATTTTTTGCAGTGGATGAGATCATTATGTTAAAGCAGACAAGCGCTCATTTTTTTAAAGTGGTGAGCAAGCTTTATTTAATCTTGGGAATTATGCTAGCGCCAATACCAGAAGCCATTGCTGCAGACGATTCAAGAACAAACGCCGAGTTATTGCAGGAAATCGAACAGATCAAAGCACGACTGAAGCAGCTCGAAGAGCTGGTACACAAGAACGCTGATGGAGTCGAAACTGCCAAGCAAACTGCACAACAGGCACTGACAAAGGAAACACTCGTTACGGACAAATTGGCGAATGGGCAAATACCGCTCGGGCACACGAATTTGTCATTTAGCGGTTGGTTACAGGGCACGATGACCTGGCGTGATCATAATGAACTTGCTTCGGCATCCAGTACCAATTTCGGCACGCCATTCCCGAAGTCAATTGCTTATGGTGTCCACGAGTTACGAGCGGATGCACGTAATTCATATTTCGCACTAAATATGAAATCAGCAGAGGTTGATGATGTCAAACTCAGCGGGCGCCTTGAAGTGGATTTTCAGTCGATTGGATCAAATACCACCCAGAACAACAATGGATGGGCGCCGCGTTTGCGCCATGCCTTTGTTGAAGTTGATAATGCCGCAACTGGCTGGCACTTCGTCGCAGGTCAAACCTATGCGTTGACAACACCTTATGGCAACCAAGTCCGAAGTGACGGTTCGCCAAGCGCCGATAAAGCGTGGACGATGCTTCCGTCCTTACCAATTATTAACGTTGGCCAACTCGATGACATTGGCCCCGCTGGGGTTAACTCACCCAGGCCATTGGAATTTCGTTTGATCAAAACTTTTTATAATACGGCATTGGCTGTTTCACTTGATAGTCAGATTGTTTCCTGGGCAGGTAATATTGCCGGTGCCAGTCCCGTATATACAGGAACGACACTGTCATCAGCGGCCAATAATCAATTCAATAACAATGCGACTCAAAACCTCAGCCTGAGCACAGTGCCGGATGTATTAATGAAGGCAACGTGGCAGCCTGATCCGAGCACTTTTTATGAAACTTTCGGTATAGTGCGCAGCTACCGTGACATGAACGGAACCACGAATCTCACTGGTACGGGAACCACGCATGGCTTTGGAGGAGGAGTTGACAGCTTTATCAAGCTGTGGCCTGGGAAACTAGATATTACTGGAGGCATCGGTTACGGTAGTCTTGGTGGCTATGCCGGAAATGGGATTGCCGACGTTACCTTCGACGCCACGGGAAAACCAACTGTTGTTAAGGAGATGCAAGGCTGGATTGGTGTGCTGGCTCACCCCAGCCGTGAACTTGATTTGATTGCCTACGCAGGTACCGAGCATTCGCATAGCGCCGGTGTGTCGGGAACCGACTATGGATGGGGTAACCCGAACTTCCTCAATTCTGGTTGTGCAATACTCAATGGCGTATGCAATGGCAGCGTGAAAGCCGTGGCCGATGTAGAGGTCGGTGCCATCTGGCGCTTCTATAATGGGTCGTTCGGACACGTTGACTTCATGCCGCAAATTACCTGGTTAAAGAAGTCGCTGTTTTCCGACATCAACGATTTTGCTCCTTCTGCCCACAACGTCGCTGTTGACTTAACCATTCGATTTTACCCCTACTGATTAACCTGTTTATTTGCAGGCATCCGGCCTCGAATTATTTTAAATTGCGCCCAGTACTTTTGCAGTAAATTTTATTAAGTGTGATGCTGACTTCAACGAAGTTCTAAGGATTAAAGAATTCGCAACCAAGTCGCAAACTTGGCATTTTGCGCGTAGCCTTAACATCATTGGCAGTGGTTCCAAGAAACGTATTCTAAACCTTCACAAATCAGGTTCTGATGGGAAATTTGATATGCATCGTTTTCACAAACCTATAAGTTGCACGAGGTGATGGAATGGGTTTTAATAAATGCATTATTAATCAACGCGGGCGAAGCAGATTCACCATCATGATGGTGACGTTACTGGCACTTGCGGCCTTTACTGTACGTGCAGAGACGCTCATTATTCATCCAGCCGCCGAATCAATTTCAGACCCCCGTTATCGATATGATTGGGCTGTACTGAGGGCTGCAATGGACGAAACCCTCGAAACATTTGGGCCTTACACCATTCAGGAAGCGAGTGAACGTGGAATGGTACAAAAGCGCGTGGATTATGAAATGCAAATTCCAACTGGCTCCATCAATATTTTTGTTCGAGCAACGTCGATCGAACTTGAAAAACAATTCATTCCGATCCGCATTCCGGTCGATCGTGGCATTCTTAGTTATCGTGTATTTTTAGTTCGTAGCGCAGATCTTCCACGCTTCGCTTCTGTACGCAATTTGGACGATTTACGCAAATTTCGTTTTGGCCAGGGCAAGGATTGGGTAGATGTCCGGATTCTAACCTCTGCCGGCTTTACGGTGATTGAAGGAACAAATTACGATGGATTATTTTCGATGCTGACGCATGCGCGCTTTGATGTATTTTCACGGAGCATAGATGAAGCGTTTAGTGAATATAGTATGCAACACGAAAATCATCCAACGATGTCTATTGAACCTACCTTGGTGCTACATTATCCTTTACCACGCTATTTTTTCGTACGACGTAATCCACAAGGCGAACAATTTGCAAAACGAATTGAAACTGGGATGGAAATGATGTTGCGTGACGGTTCTTTAGTTAAGCTATTTTTTCAATTTAAAAGCGATCAGATTACACAAGCTGCATTTGCTAAACGTACTGTATTAAACATACCCAATCCACTACTCCCTCCCGAAACGCCGTTGTCGCGGCGCGAACTTTGGTATGATCCGTTTGATTCAATGCCGACAATCAATAAAAAATAAGCGTATAGAGTTAAGCCAATTGCAGCTGAGGATCGAATTGTTATGATTAAGTTTGAAACTGTATTTTTGACCAGCGATTAGCTTCACATTTCCATGAAATCAAATTTTTGAAAAAATTCAATAAATAAAAACCTTTGCACGAAAACTTCTGGCAATGGCTTTACTTCAAATGCAGACAATAGTATCTGCACAATTTTAAGAAAATTGAGTTTTGCATCGACCGGTTGAATCCGCCGCCCATTGGAGACGGTCGACCTTCTACATTGCTGCCATTCAAACTTCAATTCGTCGAATCGACTCACTGATTATTGTTGGCGTTATCGCTGGCTGCAACATAAACCTGCGCTGCGGATGTTGCTTCGCGCACTTGATCGGGTGTCAGCTGATTTGTAATATTGGCTACAAGGGGATTTGAAAGTGGCAATTTGTGAATTTGAAAGTAGGCAATCTCAAAAGTCGCAGCCATCTGTAGATTTTTCTGCACTCCGTCACCATTTTTGTAAATGCGCGCCAGATCTAACATGGCCATTTGATTGCCTTGTGTGGCGGCCTGATTTAGATAGCCAATTGCTTGCTCGTACCATTCTTTAACATGGGGGTTCGTCGTATCGGGAATCAGTGGTCCGTCAAGTACCCAATCAGGCGGGGTGTTTATGAAAAGAGCCTGAGCATCTGCAACACCACCCTTTGCCGCTTGAGCGATGTATTTCAAAAGTTCATTGCGATTTCCGTTAAAACCATCACAAAGCTTTTGAGCCTTTCGCATATCTGCTCCGTTCAACCATCCTTCTCCTTTTGTACTTTGCGCTCGTTCGTTGCTTTTTAACCCATCACAAATCAATTCCGCTTGATATATCTTAAACGCTGCTTTGGGATCTCCCTTGTCGGCCGCGCCATAATACTCCCTCACGTATTGGGCAACTGTTTTACCGTCTAAATTTAGACCGAAAATTTCTCCTTCATCACTAGATGTCGTTTTTGCTTCAACTGGCTGTGATGCACTAGTCACGTTAGAAAACCTTGGACTCCATGCTTTTGTCGATTGCACGATGTTTAACGCTTGATTTGAGGGGTCGTCACTAGTTCTTATACACATACCTTGCTGCGTTCGGCCTCTTCATCAGGCAGTAAATCCATAACCTCAGCTAAATCCGGGTGTCGCGACAACACATGACCTATCCCAACCGCTCGATAGATCGAAGCATCCTCTGGATGATCGTCACCGCACAAAAAACACCAATCGCCATGTTCCCGGCTGACCAACAATACCGGTCTCACATTTTCAAATACATGAATACAAACGTAAGACTTTTGGTGGAACGGGATTGTTTCTTTGTTTTCCATTTTTAACTTATTTGAGTTTAATCGCGACAGTCTCCAAAGTACCAGAACCTGGCAGATTGTAATCTAACAGCAATGCGTAGAAATAGACCAACAACCAACAATCCTCATCAATCAATAAACGTCCATGTATCAGCTCCGTCGAAGTGACGAACCTTCACCAATTCCTGAAGGCGTGGGTCAAAATTATTCAGATTCACGCCATGCCTTGATCCCAACTCTCCATCGATAGGTTCCCAATGCGTCGCGCAACCGCAAATTTTGCATCGAACTGTCCTTAAACTCTTATCACCCCAGACATAGTCGACTGTATGCTCCGGGTGACCTTCGATACGTACGGTTCCAAATGGATAGTAGGCACACAGAACGCCAAGTCGCCGACACAGTGAGCAATTGCATTTTGTTGCTGTCTCCGGCATCGATGGTAAAGTCAGAGTCACAGCGCCACAGTGGCAAGAACCTTGCAGGGTTAAGGTGTTTAACATTTCTTCAGCCATTCCGCACTCCTGAGTCAATGAAATTTTCTAAAAATATTCGCTTTATACAATTTTGGAACTAGCAAACTGTCACCTATGTACCGATGCCAGATCTGACACCTACCCGACCGTCCCTTTTGTGCCGATTTGAGCAATCGCCGGTAGCCCTATCACTTTAGGTAGTGTTCGTCTTCCATGTGGAGATCAATCCAATTTATCGCACTCGCCAAATTAGCAAATGACTGTTCACTAAATTGTCCAATGTTCAATTGCTCACTATTTACTTTAGTCACCTGAATCCAGTCCTTTATGTGCTTCACACTTCATAGGAATCGGTTTAAATGTAACGCCCGCTGAATTTGTTCTGATTTTCATTTCGCTTCACTCCGATATATTCAATCCAGAATCCATTTGCATATTTAGAAGATTATTTGACTCTCTGGATTGTGCCGTTACCGAGTGTTAGGTTCGAGCATATTTCTCAGGCTTTGCAAAAAATACTAAGGGAATTGCTATAGGACCCAATACAGTCACTACCATTGCCCAGATAGCAGTTGGCTTAACATGGCGGCGCTTGGCAATGAACATGCACGCAAAAGCCGAAAGCAGCCAAATTAATGCTGGTAAATATGTACTCATACTTAACTCCTACTGTAGTGTTTTAAAACTAAAAATTCAGGCCAATTCAATTTGGCGGCAACGTGCCGATTCCGAGCTTTAGCCAAAACCACCAACTGGCTTCCAACCCGTTCATTGCGGTCGTCCATCGATTAAACATTGGTTCTTACAACGGAGTTAATTTTTAAAATTCAATCTAACGGTATCTGTCGCATAGAGTCAGGACTAGTACACATAATCCTTCAAATCAATCCGAGTGAAGGCACTCTAGTCCAGTACTTACAGAAGTAGTACGGTAATCATGTCCCATTTCTACCATTAAAGTTGAAATCCTCTTTATTTCAATTTGCATTCATTGTTCTCAATTAAGTCAGCTTTCCACAATTTTCCAGGGCCAGTCAGATATCGACATTGCGCCGTGAAACGTCTGTCACTATGAATACTGTAATTCTTAAGTTCATTCTAATGAGGCAATTCAACTTTGTTTCAATCAGGGCGGCGCGGTGCGTTTCGGCTCCCACAATTCAATCTTGTTGTCTTCTGGATCCAGAATCCACGCGAAGCGGCCATTCGGGTCGTCATCGGTGCGCTTTAGGACTGTGACGCCTTTCGCAAGCAGCCGGGAAATCAATGCATCCATGTCGTCGACTGCGTAGTTGATCATGAATTGACTGGTCGATGGCGCGAAGTATTTCGTCGAGGCAGGAAACGCGTTCCAGATCAGCGCCGACGGATGCTTGGGCGCGTCATAGCGCAGCGCCGCACCACCCCAGACTTCCAGCGGCATGCCAAGCACGTCGCGATACCACGCCGCAAGGGCCTTCGGATCTTTCGCCTTGAAGAACACGCCGCCAACGCCAGTGATGTGTCCGGCTGTCTCGACAGGCGCAGATTCACTTGTAACATCAGAGGACCAGGATGGACCCGACAAGCTTAGAAACAGGGCCGGGAACAAAATGGAAATTGCGATTTTTTTCACTATTGACTCCTTTTAAATGTGCAAATTCAGGTCTTAATCTGATCGTCAGCTACGTGCCAATTCGTGTCTCAATTAGGCTGGTGCCAGCATTAGCCCAACCGCCACTAATTAGTTACTTATTTACATTAACGAAAGATTTTATAGAGTATTGAATGCAATTGCTATGCCCTAGATAGGGCATTTTGAGCGTTATAAATAGGAAATTGGGGGAATTGGTGACTGGCGCGTTTATATCGATATATGCCGATTCCAAACCTTCGCCAAAATTCGTTATCTGACTCCTGACCTACACATTTCAGTCGTACGAAGACTTAATAACATTCCTTATTAGCAAGTCAACAGTTGTTATTTAATCTGACAGATTCAGTTTTTTAAAGTCACGATTACTACAAATTAACCCACATATCCGCTCCTCTTTTAACTACATTCGCCAATTCCGGTTTATTTCAATCACGGCCAATCGTGATTTACAAACTACGCACCGACAAACCAAAACCGTTGCATAAACGCCTAAAAACGAGGCACTTTAAAGTGAATCACCTCACATTTTTAATTTATTTTTAGAAACTATTCTGAGTCGTAATATAAATGTGTATATTACGGTTTATTGAAAAACAGCAATGCATATTGTTCAAGGTATGGATTTACTTACTCTGTTTCCTACCTGCTGTTTCCGCAATCAGAATTGATTAATTAAATGGATTTAATAATGAAAAAATCATTACTAGCACTGGCTGTCATGTCGATGGCAACTACCTTCGCTCACGCTGACACTACCGTGCAGTTATACGGAATTTTAGATGAAGGCTTTGCCCACATTGAGCACTCTTTACCGGCTAACGACCAATTCGCGTTTAGTCTGAATCCTTATAACGTAACGGCACAAAACCAGAGCAGTGTGAACGCACTAGTTTCCGGTGGCGCATCGATGTCACGCTGGGGTATTCAAGGCAATGAAGATTTGGGTGGCGGTATGAAGACCTTCTTCAAATTAGAATCCGCCATGAATCTTGGCAGCGGACAAATCGCCAACAATGGACAAACTGTTTTAAACAACGCCAATTCGCTATCTACCATTAGCGGTGCAGCTGCAATCAATGGCCAGCTATTTTCTCGCGCGGCTTATGTTGGTTTGGGCGATGCTACTTGGGGTTCTATTGAGCTTGGCAGAACCACCGCGTTCTCCTTTGATCAAACATCTGAATTCGATCCATTGCACGGTTCAGGCTTATATTCATTAATCGGTTTTTCAGGCGCAACCGGCGGCGGTTTGGGACTGACTGAAAATTCACGTTTAGATAACAGCCTGAAATATGAAAACAAAATCGGCGATGTCGGCTTTGGTTTGCAATACAAAATCGCTAACACCAATAGCTCAGAAGCAGATGATGTCGGTTCCGTCTTAGAAGGTATGTTGTCCTATAAAAGTGGTTCATTCAGCTTGGAAGCAACCGCTTCACAGGCTAAAAATACCCCGGCACTGTCATTCAAACTGTTTACCAATGATGTCGGCTTACGTGTATCAGACACTTCCGGCTACATGCTGACCGCTAAGTTTGAAGTAACGCCACAATCTACCGTGAGAGCAGGGATCGAACGTACTAGCCAAAGCACGCCTTCCAGTTCCAATAACTGGAACACCCAAATCACTAACTATTACGGCATGTCGATAGCTGGTCTGGTAACGGCAAAAGCCTTCGATCCTACTTGGGGCAGTGCCGTCGTCACTACCGCATGGATCGGTGAGGGTTATCAATTCACCGATAAATTTACCTTGGATGCGGGTTATTACAACATAAATAACGCAGCAAATAACCACAACGACCAATACACAATACAAGCCTTATCAATGATGGCTGACTACAGCTTTACCAAACACACCGACCTCTACGCCGGCTTAATGCTGGCCCACTATAGCGGCGAGTATTTAGTACAGCAAAGCCCGCCAACACTGGCAACACGTAACGCCATTTTCGGCACCGGTTTGCGCGTAAGATTTTAATTCTGCTTTAGCTAGCTGAGTTTGAAGAGGCCATGATGAATTTTCATCATGGCCTTTTTTCATTTTCATCAGTATGCTAAGCACCTTATTTGAAACTTTTGCAGACACACTATGGAAACCAAAGATAACGCCATCAAGCTGGACAGCTCCGTGTGGATGACGGTCGGCGGGGAAAATTTTGGTGACCAGAGCCGCGTCGCTCTGCTGGCTAAAATTGCCGAATGCGGCTCAATTACACAGGCAGCTAAAGAAATCAAAATGAGTTACAAGGCTGCGTGGGATGCTATCGACAAAATGAATACGCTGGCGGGTGAGCCGTTGGTGGAGCGCGTCAGCGGCGGCAAAGGCGGTGGCGGTACACGCCTAACCCAACGCGGAACACAGTTAGTGCAAAACTTTAAAATCATTGAACTGGAACATCGGCGGTTTATTGATCAGCTCAGCCAGCAATCGCTAGGCATCGCGGACGATTTATTACTAATCAGGAGAATGAATATGAAAACCAGTGCGCGTAACCAGTTTTTAGGAAAAGTAAGCGCCATCAAACACGGCTCCGTCAATGACGAGATTGAATTGCAGATTGCCGGTGGACACAAAATAGTCGCCATCATCACCCACGAAAGCACCGAAGAGCTCGGCCTGCAGGTCGGCGTTGAAGCGTTTGCCTTAATGAAGGCCTCGTCCATTATTGTGATGACGGACTGCGAAGGTGCAAAATTTTCTGCCCGCAATCGCTTAAGCGGCGTCGTTGCACGCTTAATCTCCGGCGCGGTCAACACCGACGTGCTGATTGAATTGACTGGTGGCGGTTCAATTTCAGCCATCATCACCAATGAAAGCTGCAATACACTTGGGCTAACTGTCGGCGTCCATGCCACGGGAATATTCAAGGCCTCCAGCGTGATTCTGGGAATTCCAGCATAAAGTGTGCGGATCTAGGATAATCATCTTCTTCGTACTTACCGGTCAATATCATGCCTGTCTCCCTTGAAAACCTACTCGTTATCGGCGTTTCTTCGCGTGCACTATTTGATCTGGAAACGGAAGAAGACATTTTTCAGCAACAAGGTTTAGCCAATTATCGGCAGCATCAACTTGAACACGAAAATACCATTTTAAAACCCGGAGCAGGTTTTGCATTGGTACGCGCCTTATTAAAACTCAACGCCCTCACGCCCGATAAACGTCTGGTTGAAGTCGTGATTATGTCGCGCAATTCGTCTGAAACATCGCTGCGCATTTTTAACTCCATCAAACACTATGATCTTGACATTACTCGCGCTGCATTAACCGGCGGCTCCATGTTGGCACCGTATTTAAAGGCATTTAACATCAGCCTGTTTTTATCTAAGCATGAAGAAGACGTGAGAGCCGCAGCCAGCTCGGGCGTGGCGGCGGCGTTGCTTTATCAAAAGCCGGACAAGATCACACAAGAGTTAGATCAAATCCGGATTGCTTTTGACGGTGATGCGGTGATTTTCTCCGACGCGTCTGAACGCATTTATCAGGAACACGGCGTAGAAGCATTCGAGCAGCATGAACGTGAAAATGCACGCAACCCCTTAGTTGCCGGCCCATTTGCACCCGTCTTAAAAGCACTGGCGTTTATTCAAACCCACTTCAAAGCGCCTGACGGACAAAGCTCACCGATCCGCACCGCCTTAGTCACCGCGCGAGCATCTCCTGCGCATGAACGGGTCATTCGCACTTTGCGTGCCTGGGATGTACTGATTGATGAGACTTTTTTTATGGGCGGGGTAGAAAAATCGGCCGTGTTAGCCGCTTTTCAACCGCATATGTTTTTTGATGACCAGCACGGTCATTGCCAACTAGCCGCGCCCTTGGTACAAACCGGGCGCGTACTTGGCTAACTTTTAAGTTAACGTCATTAATTAGACACGTTCGATCACAATGGCTATACCCTGACCAACGCCGATACACATCGTACACAACGCATATCGCCCACCGGTGCGCTGCAACTGATACATCGCGGTTGTCACTAGTCGTGCCCCGCTCATGCCTAGCGGGTGTCCCAGCGCGATTGCACCACCGTTGGGATTTACCCGTGGATCATTGTCCTGCAAGCCCAGCAAACGCAGCACAGCCAAGCCTTGCGCGGCAAAGGCTTCATTCAATTCAATCACATCCATCTGATCCAGCGTCATTCCCAATTGCGCTAACAATTTTTGGGTTGCTGGTACCGGGCCGATGCCCATCAACCGTGGCGCGACACCAGCAACAGCCATACCGACTATGCGTGCCCGCGGCACCAGCCCATGCTGTTTTACAGCGTTTTCACTCGCCAGCAATAACGCACATGCGCCATCATTAATGCCCGACGCATTTCCAGCAGTCACACTGCCATTAGAATGAACGACACCTTTTAATTTACCCAGAGCTTCCATGCTAGTCGCGCGCGGATGTTCATCCTGATGCACAACAATCGGCTGGCCTTTTTTCTGATCAATAATGACTGGGGTAATTTCTTGCGCAAATAGACCACTTAGTTGCGCTGCCGCTGCTTTGTTCTGACTAGCGACGGCAAATAAATCCTGATCTTCACGACTAATGCCATATTCAGCTGCGACGTTTTCTGCGGTCTGCGGCATTGAATCGATGCCGTATTGCGCCTGCATCAGTTGATTGACGAAACGCCAGCCCATCGTCGTATCAAAAATTTCAGCCTTGCGTGAAAATGCGCTATCGGCTTTACTCATGACAAACGGCGCACGCGTCATCGATTCAACGCCTCCGGCGATCATCAACTCCGTGTCACCAGAACGAATTGCGCGCGCGCAAGTGCCCACCGCATCCATACCAGAACCACATAAGCGATTAATCGTTGAGCCAGCGACTTCCAACGGAAAGCCAGCCAGCAAAGCCGACATGCGCGCCACATTCCGGTTATCTTCACCGGCCTGATTGGCGCAACCCAAAATCACATCCTGTACGGCGGCCCAATCCATTTGAGGATGGCGGGCCATTAGCGCACGCAGTGGAATGGCAGCAAGATCATCCGCACGCAACTCTTTTAAAGCGCCACCATAACGGCCGATCGGGGTACGAAGTGCATCGCAAATATAGGCTTGGTTCATGTGTGTTCTTGAAAAAATGAAAACAGTAAAGAATAACGTCAATGATCTGATCGGTCAATTCAGCGTCACCGCGAAATAATGAAGTACCCGAGTTCAATATCGAGGTTGCCTTGATTGTAAAAATAACTCACTTACGCTATTTCACGAACGGAACGCGAAATAGCCAGCTGAGGCAGTACAATGTCGGCTACTTCAATCGTACTTTTTCCCTTCTGTGTTAATTCAATTTAGAACCTTTACTTTTCGCAAACTATTGTGCCCGCCGCCGTATCAACTGTGCTTCACCAAGTTTTTGTTTTTTTTAACGATTACTTGCTGTTTCAGTACCGCATGCCTGGCCAATCCTGCATCTGCTGAACTTGCCGAGTCTGCAGCACCTGCCACACCTGCGCCGATCCGCTTCCTGCTCAGTTTTGACGACGGCCCAAGCGGCAATAAATATAACAATTCAACCGAACAGGTTCTCGAGGTGCTGGCGAACAATCATGTTCAAGCTGGCATTAAGGCACTTTTTTTTACCCAGACACGCGCAGTCACTGGTGGCGGCACTGCAATCGGAAGAAAACTGATGCAGCGCGAATGGAATGAAGGTCATCTGCTAGGATTTCATACCGCGACACCACATCATTCCAATCACCGCTTTTTAAGTGAGCCAGAATTTGAACAATCACTGCAAGACGGCATTGCCGATTTAACGGAAATTACTGGCGTTGCGCCAAAATTAGTACGCCCGCCTTTTTGGAATTACGACAAACGCACATTCGCAGCGTATCAACGCCACGGCATGCAAGTTTTACTGACTGATTTAAGTGCCAATGACGGAAAAATTTGGGGAGTAAATTTCAGCTTCCATAAACACAGCAATATGCTCAAACAACTGGGTGAGCTACGCGCAAAATGGCTAGCTGGCAAGTTACCAGTCGTCGATGGCTGCACACCGATAGTCGTCACTTTTCATGATGTGAATACCTACACATCGAACCACGTTGAAGTGTACTTAGAAATTTTGGTGCAGGTTGCCGCCGAATTAGAGATGCCGACCACGACCATCCCTTTTTATACTAATCGCGATGAACTAGAGCGCGCCGCATTAACTAGCGCCATGCATGACACATCAATCAAGCCGCCACTACCCGGAATATGGAATTGGCTATGGCAATAATTTTACCCAATCAACCGTTTCAAGTTTGGGTAATTCGCCAAGTTCAAACTCCGTGCACAGCACAATAGAAATGGCCGGATGCGGTAACGTATAACAGTAATCATTGTGCGGTAAAGCATGGCTTTGCGTAAGCTTGTAGTGCGCTTCCTTGCGACTCCAAAGTTGATAAAATGCAGCTACTTTGCTGTCATCAGCTTGCAAAGCTAGCCACGCGTTTTCATCTGCACTAAAAGCCTGCTGGCTTAATGCATGTAAATCACGGCTGGTATTTAACTCTTCAATATCAAGCCCTAATTGGGTCGACAAACTAACTGCGCAGGCAATCCAGTTGCCAGTATGCGACAAGCTAAATTCTGGGGTGTTGGTCAAATTAGGTATGTGCAATAACGGTGCGTTATTAGCTTGCTCAGTGAGCACAATACTGTTGACGGCGATGTTTAGCGTCCGAGCTAAAACACAACGCAATAGAAGCCGCCCGATTAAAAACTGACGTTGGCGCAATGGCCGCATAAACCGTTTGTACCGCTCAATTTCCGAGATACTCAACCAAGAGAGCAAAGGAGCTAGCTGCTCATCAGTAACGGTACGGCTATCAATCAGCCATACCGTTGCGATGCCGGCTATTTTATTTGTCGCCGATTCTGACAAAATCAGCCTTAAATGCAACGCCAGACATGATAGTACCAACATGACATTCAAACTCAGTAGCGCTTGGGTTTTCAACGTTGTTGTAGTTGTTGGTGATGTTTACGACGGCATTTGCGCCAAGTTCAACAGCACGTTTTTGCAGTGAAATCATGTCGGATAAAAATACCCAGTTACAGGATTTTTCATCTGACTTACCAACAGCATTAGTTTTCAGACTGACCTTATCACTGCCTAGTGTTTTAATGATTGCAGGTGTAGTTTGACCAGCAAAATAAAATTTAACTGAATCACCAAGGCGCGCCTGAGCATCATTCGCAGCCATTGCACCGGCAATCGGTAACATCACTTTGGTGTCTGAAGCTTGTGCTGACATTGCTACTGCACTAGTAACCAACATTATTGCCAAAATCTTTTTCATCATTTCTTCCTTTATTTAAAAAATCTACTTCGTTGAAATCATTCAATTTTGCACTTTTTTAAAAATCAATGACGTATTGATTCCTCCAAACGCAAAGTTATTACTCATCACATAGTCACACTGTAATTCTCTACCAGAGCCGACAATATAGTCCAGTTCAGCACACCGTGGATCAACATTTTCAAGATTAACGGTAGGCGCAAACCAGCCTTCACGCATCATCTCAATACTGATCCACGCTTCTAAAGCACCGCACGCGCCAAGCGTGTGGCCCATATAACTTTTTAAGGAACTGATCGGCGTATGTTTACCGAACACCTGGGCTGTTGCGTGCGACTCTGCAATATCACCTTGCTCTGTGCCAGTTCCATGCGCATTCACATAGCCAATATCCGACGCTTGCAATCCTGCATCAGCTAACGCTAATTGCATGGCAATTTTCATTGTTTCAGAATTTGGTTGGGTTACATGGCAACCGTCGCTATTAGTCGCAAAGCCGACCAGTTCAGCGTAGATCGTGGCACCACGTGCCTGCGCATGTTCAAACTCTTCCAAAATTAAACTACCTGCACCCTCGCCTATTACTAAACCATCGCGATTAGTATCAAACGGACGCGGTGTTGTGCTGGCTGCGTCATTTTTAACGCTGGTCGCAAATAAGGTATCAAACACTGCGGCTTCGGTTGCGCATAACTCTTCTGCACCGCCGGCGATCATGGCAAGTTGACGACCGCTGCGGATGGCTTCATAGGCATAACCGATTCCCTGGCTACCTGAAGTGCAGGCACTTGAAGTGGTAATTACTCGCCCGGTTAAACCGAAGAACACGCCAATGTTTACCGGCGCGGTATGCGCCATCATTTTGATATAGGTGGTAGCGTTGATGCCTTTGGTGGTGCGCTCTTCCATCATGCGGCCAAAGTCGCCAATCGCGCTTGGCGTACCTGCTGATGAGCCGAATGAAACGCCCATTTGCCCACTTTTTATCAGCGGCGAATCTAACAAACCCGCATCAAGCAAGGCTAATTCGCTGGCGCGAGTCGCCATTAATGCTATCCGCCCCATACTGCGAATAGCTTTACGATTATATTTTTCAGATAATTCAAACGGTACTGCCGGTGCGCCCAATTGCGTATTCAAGCCCTCGTAATCGGCCCATTCCGGCATATTGACGATGGCGTTTTGGTAACGACCAAGTCGCTCGCGTATCGTTTTCCAATCATTACCGATTGGACTAATACCGGCCATGCCGGTGACTACCACCCGGTGGTTTTTCTGAAGCGTCATGCCATGCCTCCGTTCACTGAAATAACCTGGCGAGTCACATAGGCGGCATCGTCATTCATTAAAAAACTCACCACAGCGGCGACTTCTTCCGGCTTACCAATGCGGCGCGCAGGGATCATTTTTAACGCTTCTTCCATAGGGACACCGCTCACCATATCGGTATCGATCAAGCCCGGCGCTACACAGTTAACGGTAATAGCACGGCTAGCCAACTCAATGGCCAATGCCTTAGTAGCACCGATAATTCCCGCCTTGGCAGCGCTGTAGTTTACCTGACCGCGGTTACCTATTAAGCCGGAAACCGACGCCAAAGTGACGATACGGGCAGGCTTTTTACGACGTACCATCGGCATAATAAGCGGGTTTAACACATTATAAAAACCGTCTAAATTAGTCTGCAAAACGATGTCCCAATCTTCTCCCGACATCGCAGGGAAAGCATTGTCACGCGCCACACCGGCATTGCACACCACACCGTAATAACAGCCGTGCTGTTCAACATCGGCTAATAACGTAGTGGCGGTGGTATCACGGTCACTAATATCAAACTGTAAAACCCGGCAGGCGCGCCCCATCGCCGCAATCGTTTGAGCGACCTGATCTGCCTCATCGCGCATACTGCGGCAATGGATAACAATGTCATAGCCATCCGCCGCCAAGCGCAGCGCAATCGCTTTTCCAATACCTCGTGACGATCCGGTGACCAACACACTCTTATTCATAACTAACTTTCATTTGAACTATTCTGTAAAAAATCACTAGCATTGTCAGGCTGAAAAACCGTCACGGTTGCCGTTGCCAGTGCGTCAGCATTCGGGTCGTTCGCATCACTAATTGTGCATTCAAATGCGCCCAAACCATTTTCATTTTGTAATACCCGCTGCACCTGCACTTGCAATACGCTGCCCAATAAAAAACTGGAACAGCTGCATTCATAACGGCGTGAGCCAAGTAAAAAACCGACCTTCACTGCCTCTTCGCGCTGCTGTGCGGAATATCCGGCAAATGCGGCAATCGCTTGCGCCATGTATTCGATACCAATCCAGGCACCGACTCCCGCCCCATCAAAGAACCTGCTTTCAGGCGTAATGGTCAGCTCTGCACACAAGGACTCTGCATCGACCGCAATCACCCTGTCAAGCAACACCATCGGGTCTTTGTGCGGGATTAAGCTTCGAATTTCGGGAAAGCTCATCAGATTCGTCCCAATATTAACGTCGCATTCGATCCGCCAAACGCGAATGAATTACTAAGCGCCCATTTTATCGGCCTGCCTAGCCGAGCACCAGGTGCAGCCACATTTAATACGGGTAAAGTCGGGTCTTGAACGCCATCCCACAAATGCGGCGGTAACTTGCCATCGGCATTATCATCCTGCATCGCCAGCCAGCACAATGCCGCTTCAATCGCGGCCGCGGCACCTAAAGTGTGTCCGGTAAATGACTTGGTTGAACTTACTGCAACATCAGGGCCAAATAACTCATGAATCACCTTGGCTTCCATCGCATCGTTTTGACGCGTCGCCGTGCCATGCATATTAATATAATCAATCTGTGATGGCTGTAACTTTGCGCGTTGCAATGCCTGATTCATCGATAAACGCGCGCCACCACCGGCCGGATCAGGCGCGGATATATGATAACCATCCGAAGTCTCGGCCCAACCACACAATGCTACTGAAGTCGCACCTAAATTGGGTTCGCGCGTCATCAAAAACAACGCCGCGCCTTCACCAATATTGATCCCATTCCGGTTTGCGCTGAGTGGATTACATTGCTCAACACTGACCGATTCAAGAGCAGAAAACCCAGCCACGGTAAATGCGCAAAGCGTATCAACGCCGCCACACAATACCGCGTCACACAAACCCATATTGATTAAGCGTGCGGCACTGGCAAGCGCTTTAGCGCTGGAAGAACAGGCGCTTGAATGTGCATAAGCGGGGCCGGTAACGCCTAACTCCGTTGCCAACATGCTGGCAGGCGAACCCATTTCTTGCTGCCCATAATGGAAGTCGGCAGGGAAAGTGCCGTCAACCACAAATTGACGCAAGGCGCTTTCCGTACCGGCAATGCCTGACGTGCTGGTGCCGATCACCACACCAATCCGATCCGATCCAAAGCGTGCAATGACCGCATCCACTGCCGGGCGTATTTGCGCCAAAGCGGCTAACGCCATCTGGTTATTACGACTGAGCTGCGCAGTTGGCCAAGCGTCCATAGACGGCAACTCAGCGTCTACCTGCGCATCTACACGCCCAAGTGCCAGGCAGCGGCCGGCCGACCATGCTTCGGTCGGTTTCACGCCACTTTGGGCAAGATCAAGAAGTTGCTGTTTAATCGCACTATGCGTATTTCCCAATGCACAGACAATTCCACATTCGTTTAGATACAACATGCTGTGTTCCGTATTATTTTCTATTGTTATCAAGGATTGTTAGATACTGACTGAATAATCAATGAATAGTGATAACGCAAATTTTCCAACTTAACCGTACCACTCCAGCGCGGCATAGCACTGTAATTGATGATACAAACTACCTCGCCGCCCATCATTAACGTACGTCGCAACCCGTTATCTTCAATAGTCCAGCCGCTTGGCAAGGCTTTGCGAATCGATTCAATTGGCCATAAGGTGAGTTGAATATCTTCCAAAATATCTTCTGCCCGCACCTGTTTTGGCAGCATGACATGACGCCATGAGCTGACTTGTTTACCGTCGTAGTTCAAACTCAATACCCGCTGCCCAAACGCTATTCCAACTAATTGCAACTGCGTGGCATCAACTTCCAGTGCCGCATCCAGATCATCAATTCTTCCGTTGCGTTCCACTATTAAATGCTGCTGCAATGAAATCGATTCGCCTAATTCTGCGGGCGCCAATTTCAAGTCCAGACGTGCCGGGAGCGGCGGTTGGCTCGCACAGGCGGTCAACAATAAAACCAGACAACAATTTAAACCCCAAACGCGCATCATTCTGATGTGCATAATGCCTCCAGAGCAGCCAGGCGACGTGCTGTTTCCTTCACCATAGGGTTAGTTAAATCCCAGGCATAACCAGCCAAGATCGATGCAATCATGCGGCGAATTTCAGGTTGATGTTCTTCATGAAAAATAATCTGCTGAAAACCGCCTGCGTACCACGATTCAACAAAAGCCCGGAAAGTATCAACGCCTTTTTTGAGTGGAATTCCATACTCAGCTTGCCAATCAACTTCTTCACCGGCAAATTGGCGCTGCAATAAAGCTGCCGCCAAACTAGCCGATTTGAATGCAATGGTGACGCCCGATGAAAACACCGGATCAAGAAATTCACCCGCATTGCCAAGCAAGGCATAGCCTTTGCCGGACAACGAAGCAACGTTTGCTGAATAGCCGACGATATGACGCGCCGGCGTATCCCACACGGCATTTTCCAGCAAGGTTTTCAATGACTCATCTTCTGAAATAATCGCTTGCAGACGCTCAACTTCAGTTCCTTGGTAACGATCAAGAAAACTGGTTTCCGCAACCACACCTAAGGAACAACGCCCGGCAGCAAAAGGAATCGTCCAAAACCACACATCGCAATGCTTGGGATGAACCGTCACCCTGATTTTATTACGGTCAAACTCCCCAGAAATGCGATCTTCAATATGCGTAAAAATTGCGCCGCGCACCGGGAAGTTGGACGGTGATTCCAACTTTAAAAGGCGCGGCAAAATACGCCCAAAACCGCTGGCATCGAGTATAAAACCTGCTTCAATTTGCGTAATCTTTCCGTCGGGATCTTTAACCGTGACTACCGGTTTTTCCTGCACAAGGTCAATCATCGTCACTTCATGACGATAACGAATTTGCGCGCCAAAACGTTCGGCTTCTTTGGCTAAAATATGATCGAATGTACCGCGTTGCACTTGATAAGTAGTACCCCAGCCGATGGTATGTTTATCGCGGAAATCAAAATCCGTGTATTGACCATTGCGCACAAAGGCTGCGCCATTTTTAAACTGGAAACCAGCTTCCACAACGGCACGTAACATTCCCGCTTGCTCAAGGTATTCCATGCTTTGCGGCAGTAAGCTTTCACCGATTGAGAACCGAGGAAATTGCTCACGCTCCAACACCAGCACTTCACGCCCTTGTTGACGCAACAACGCCGCAGCCACTGAGCCAGCTGGCCCTGCGCCGATGATCAGTATTTCAACGGATTCCATTTGTTCCTTGGACTCATTGTCAATTTCATTTTCAATCGCCATGAAGATTTTCTTTTCTAAAAAAAGGAACAATAAGCCACACCAATGCAATTCCAATTAGCATCGTTAAGCCGAAAGATTGCAAAGCGGGAGTTTTACTCAGCCCCAGCAAACCAAATGAAAGTAAGGTATTTGCAGCAGACAAACCAATCGCCAGCCACGCCGTAGCATGATGCACACTGGCTTTTTCCTGCATGAATATGCCGTAATCAACGCCGATTCCAAGCAATAACATTAATGGCAAAACATGGAACAGCTGCAAGTGCTGATTAAAAAATCCAAGTATCGCCAGCGTCGCGATGCTGGCGATGGCAGCAGGCGCAATTACCCGCCATGTGTCACGACGATAGCGCACAAAAAGCAACCCGAACACCACAAGGTATGAGCACATCACCACCCAGCCCATGTAGTGGCGATATTGACCTAGCACAGAAGAAATTTCCGCCACTTTATCTACCCACTGCACGCCATCCAGTCCATCACCAGCGTGTTGTATCAGCGGTAAATTAACATTCGACAACCCCCGCAAGGCAACGATGCTAGCGTAGTCGTCAGTGACTTTACCCAACCACAAATGCCGCCAAGGCTCACTGGCTGGCGTTTTTAAAAACTCGTCCAGCGTGAGCAATTTTCCAGAATTCAGCAAATGTGTACGCGTAGCAGCAACCCAGTCAGCATCTTCGCCTAGCTGTTGTGCCAACTGGGTTAATGCGCCGCCTTCATTAAGCAGTTTCTCTTCCAATAAGGCCTTGCGAACGCTTTGTGTTTGCGCCGATGGCACCCAATTAGATAGAGCTTGATAACCCGTAATTTTATGTTGCACAATCAATGGATCCAGCTGCTTCTTTAATGCTTCCTCACGTTGCAAAACAATTTCCTGGGTTGCACCGCGCACCAAATAAAACTGCACGGGCGTTGGTGCATCCAATAATTTACTTAATTTAATTTGATCGGCAATTAAGTGTTGCGGAGGATTTTGCAGCAAACGAATATCATCATTGACACCTAAGCGCGCAACACCAAAGGCGGCAAATAAAACAAAAATCAGCCCGATAAATATCGTGATTTTATTCGCCTTCAAGCGCGGCCAGCGTGTCAGCGTATTGCCATAAGCTCGCACTAATGCACCACTTTTTAAGGTGCCGCCGCTAATAAGCAGTGGGAACCAGCAAATCACTGTCAGCCATGCAAATACCAGACCTAATGCAGAAAATACCGCCATGTAACGCAGCCCTGGAAACGGGGTAAATGCCAGTCCCATATAGCCAATCACTGCTGCCAATAAGGTTAATGAAAGTGACGGCAATAGCCGTTTTAGCAAAGCCTCCGAGCTGAGTTTAGCGTCAGCACTGAGCCGATTGCAGAGAAAATAAATACCATAATCCTGAGCAACGCCAATCAAGCTAGCTCCAAAAACCAGGGTCAATAAATGTATCCGCTCAAATAAAATCCAGCAAATTGACAGTGAACCAAGACAGCCGATTGCGATGGATAACAGAATGAGCAAAATAGGTTTAAGCGAATGAAAAGTAACCCACATCAGTAAAATAATACCGAGCATCGAACCCAGACCGATTGTAAATACTTCATTACTCGCCTGCTCACCGGCAGCAGCGGCATGTAATATCACACCCGCAGTAATGATTTCAGCATCGGGGGCGGTCTTATGCGCAGCTTCATTTGCCTGCTTAAGTAAAGCCATCACTGACTGCTGAACACCCATCGCAAATACGGAGTCTTTAAGTGTGAGCGACAGCAAAACATATTGTCGTTCTGCGTTAGCCACAAACAAATAGCCGTCGCGCGGGCGAACTGGCGTTTCCTGCGCTCGTTCCTGCACCCAGCCAGTAAACAGGCCGAACGGATCGTCGCGCCATGCTCCCAGCTTGGGGCCGGAAAAGGGGCTATATAAATTACGTAAAGCCGAATCAAGCCAAAATTGTGGCGATTGCGTTTTTAGCTGGGATTCTTGTTCTGAGCTTAATAAGATCAGGCTATGTTCCTGAAATTTGGCCAGCCAGTCATTTTGAGTTTGATCTGTCAGCTGCGTCGTAGTTAGTAATTCTGCTTTGGTCGACAGCACAGCGCTATACGCATCAGCTGCCCGTTTCGCGTCTGTCCAATCTTTAGCACCCAGCAAAACAATCACGCGCTGTTGTGCTGCATCGACCATGTGCGTAAACGATTGCTGCAAAACAGGATCACGTTTTTGCACCGGCAGCAACGCCATAATGTCCGTATCAGGAACTATCCGCTTGCCCAACCACAGGTAAGCGTTATGGCCCAATAACAAACAAACGACTAGCGCCCAACACAGCGCAATACTATTACGACGGCTCATCAGAATAACGCCGCTTCTTCAGGCTGCATTGCCGTGTCGCCGGTCTGTATTGCTGAAAATACGATGGTGGTATGGTCGCCGCTAGCTTCATTGATGTTGATGGTTTTAACGTAAGCACCGCCGTCCAGGCTAATAGCGCCAATTGCTTTGGCTAAGGCGGGCTCACGCGCTTTTAAAGCCACGTGCCAAGTCGCAGCGTCAGCGTTTCCATCCACTTCAAACAGCGTGTCGAGCTGCGCTAAATCGCCCGCCAATAATGAAAACAGCACGCTATTAATCATGCGTACTGTCGGTTCTTGTTTTGCATCCAGCCGCATCGCAACCCGGTCGCCTTGGTAATTCACGATTTCATCGCGCGTTAAACGTAGCGTATTCGGAAACGGTTGTAAGGTACGCCATACCACGCCCTTGCCTGCGACCACACAAAAACGGCCATTCGACGCCAACGGTTTTTTCATACCGTTTAATTGCTTGGTTTGATCAAAGCGGCCACACAGCACGGACGGTTTTGCCAACATAGATTGAATCTTGGTGACTACCGGACTAGGCGCGGCAACCGAGGCGTTAGACGCAAGCGCCGCCCAGCAAAAAAGTGTACATAGTTGTTTCAACATGGATCAACTCCTAACTTAGTAAGTAACGCTGGCGGCGACACAAAACACATTTCGCCGCTTGCGATATTGACTGCCACTTGGGTCGTGCTGGCACGGGTTAAACGCTTTCCCGTTGCGGCATCACTGATCAAGTAATTAATTTTTAAGCGGCTTTCCCACTCTACAATTTCAGCCCGCAATTTCAACCGTTGATTAAAGACAGCTGCACCGACATAGCGCAACTGCATATCGATAATCGGCCAGGAAAAACCGGAGGCCAGCATTTCAGAATAGTTGTAGCCGATTTTATTCAGCAATTCACAACGCACAATTTCAAGGTATTTGACGTAGTTACCATGCCAGACGATCTGCATCGGATCCAGGTCAAAAAATTGCACTTTAATTTCTGTTTCAGCCCACCAGCGGCTTGATTCAGCTTGCCTACGCATAGAGTGTCCAATTTTGATGTCGAATCCGTTCCAGCATTAAACGCAAATCCGGTTCCAAACGACGATCTTCAATAATCTCTGGAATGTCGGCACTTAACAACGCCATCATCTGCTGCAACGATTCTTCAGGCATTACGGCTGGCGTATGACGACAACGCAACCAAACACCTTGTCGCACGGTGATCAGCAACGCAGCAACTACCTGTTCGGTTAATTCCAAGACTCGCAAACAATCACGCGCAGCGATTGTGCCCATGCTGACTTTGTCCTGGTTATGGCATTCCGTTGACCGGGAGAACACCGACGCTGGCATAGTTAGCTTGAGCGCTTCCGCAGTCCAGGCCGAGGCACTGATTTGCAACGCTTTTAAACCATGATTAATCGCCGCACGCGGGCCGACTGCGCCAGATAAATTGGAGGGCAAATCGTGGTTATAGCGGCTATCCACCAATAACGCCATTTGCCGATCTAACAGATCCGCTAAATTGGCAACCGCGTTTTTCATACCATCCATTGCGAAAGCAATATGCCCGCCGTAAAAATGACCGCCATGTAAAACGTGCTCGCCTTCGGCATCAATAATCGGATTATCGTTGGCGCTATTCAATTCGTTTTCAATCGACTGACGGAAAAACGGTAAGGCATCAGCCAGCACACCGATCACATGTGGAGCGCAGCGGATCGAATAACGATCTTGCAAGCGTTTGCCATTGCGTTCTGTTTGCTCACACTGCAAATCTTGACGCAACCAGCTCGCCACTTTTTGCATACCGGCGTGCGGCTTGACTGAAAACAAGGTTTCATCAAAATGCTTTGCATTGCCATCCAACGCGAATGACGCCATTGCGGTAATGCGGGTCGTCAACTTAGTTAAATATTCAGCACGGTCATAAGCAAGACAAGCAAGTGCCGTCATGACCGCAGTGCCGTTCATAATGGCCAAACCTTCTTTTGGACGCAGGCGTAAAGGAGTAATGCCTGCTTCGCTTAATGCCTGCGCTGCCGGCACATGCTGACCGTCGCGCCACACTTCGCGCTCACCGCACAAAACTGCTGCCAAATAGGACAATGGCGTGAGGTCGCCACTCGCGCCAACTGAGCCTTCGGAAGGAATCAACGGCAAGATATCTTCTTTCAGCAAACTCGTAATTTGCTCTAATAGGCCAACCGATACGCCTGAATATCCTTTGCATAAGGAGGCTAATCGCACGGCCATGACAGCGCGTGTTTGTGCTGGCGTAAAGTATTCACCTAATCCGCAGCCATGGTAGGTATATAAATGATGCGGTAACTCGGCGATTAATTCAGGTGGAATTTCCACCGTACATGAATCACCATAGCCCGTTGTAACGCCATAAATAGTGCCGTCTTCTGCCAGCAAGCGATCAAGAAAATCCGCTCCGCGCGTTATAGCGGCGCGAAACAACGGATCAGGTGACAGTGCAGCAGATGCTGTTTTATTAGCGATGGAAACAATATCTTCAATCTGCAAACGTGATTGATCAAAACTAATCGTGCTATGGTTTTTTGTTGGTTCAGCGTGTTGCATCAGAAATATCCAATTGAGGTAAGTGCCAATAATCGTAAAAATTAAACCATTGCAGCGGAGCACTTAAACAGTGTGCTTCAAGTCGCGCTACATATGCTGCTACTAATTCGGTCAATGCCTGTTCGCGCCCTTTGCGTGGTAATCGCACTGCATCACGCAATAATTCAAAGTGAATTTCTGAGTGCGTTTCGGTACCACTTTCGCGCCGCATTGAAAACAACATATAAATCGGACATTGCAAAATACTCGCCAACACATAAGGGCCGATCGGAAAAGCGGCTGGCTGTCCCAAAAATGTAGTTACTGCCACGCGCGGATTTTCTGCCACGGGAACTCTGTCACCGGCAATAACAATAAATTCGCCCTGCGCTACCTTCTCCGCCAAAAGCATGGCAGTTGCAGGTGTCATTTCTGATACCTGCATCAAATTAAGCTGGCTGTTTGGGTTGATCGATCCCAGCATGTTATTAAATACTTGTGCATGCTTGGTATGCACCAAAACAGTCAGTTTTAAGTTATTGCGTTTACTCGACAAAACCCGGCATAAATCCAGATTTCCCAAATGGGAACAGATCAATATCGCGCCGCGTTTTTCCGCTATCAGTTGTTCCATTTGTTCAACACCGAAATACTGCACCGATGACGTATCAAATAGCCCGCTCCATAACAACATTTTATCGAGCATCATTTCAGCAAAAGCTGCAAAGTGCTGTATCACTTTAAAAATACTTGTACCTATCGGCGCAATCTGGTTTACGCGCTTCAAATACTCGCGTGAAGCTCGGCGTGCTGACGAGCTTACCAATACGTACCACAATAAAACCGGGTACAAAATCAACCGGAACGGCCAGCGTCCAAATACTTTACATATCCAGAACATCAGCCGAATTCCCGCTAGAAAGCTGACTTCGTTGATCGCTGCCCAATGAGCGGTTTGAGTCGCTGGAGCTTTATCCTCGCCCGGTTTCATCGCCGATTCATCTTTCTAACTAATAAGCGTGGAATACGCAACAACATGCCAAAAAATAAAATGATATGCATTCGTGTAATCAGCACATTGTCGAACCAAACGCGGAAATGCGAAACTCCGTCACTCGGATACGTAACACGGGTTGGCAAGTTAACGACATCTAGCCCTTGCCAATACAAACGCACCAAAATATCAGTATCAAAATTCATCCGCGCACCGATTTTTTGATGGGCAATTAGCTCCATCACAGCTGCAACCGGATACGCACGAAAGCCGCACATGGAATCTTTAATATCGAACGACAGCGTATTTATCCAAACCCAGATATGCGTCAGATAACGCGCATAAAGTCGAATTTTCGGCACAGATTCGTCAAAAACAGGGCAGCCAGCAATAATCGCTTCCGGCTGCTTAGCCGCTGCGGCCAAAAATTGAGGAATATCTGCCGTGCAGTGCTGTCCGTCTGCATCAACCTGCAAAACATGGGTATAGCCTTCAGAAGCTGCATAGGTAAAACCAGCTAATACCGCCGCACCTTTTCCTGAATTAACGTTGAGCCGTAATAACTTTAATTGTGACGGGTCCGCTACTTCTGCAAGCAACGAATCAAGCTTTTGTGCACAACCGGCTGAACTTCCATCATCCACCAAAATACAGGGCACTTTATGTGCGAGCACGGCAGCGACCACGGCACCAATCGCGTGCTCGTGATCATAGACCGGGATCACAACGCAAAACTTAAGCACTTGCCACTCCAAATCGAAGCAATGAATGGCAGTAGCCAATGTCATCGCGCACCGTTAATAATTCCAAACCGGCTAATTCAGCCAAGCGTATGTAATCAGTACTCTCATATATTTTGCTATTGCCACTCGCCATCGAGGTAAAGTAAGGCGAGGTATTGATTAAGCAGTAAGAAGCGATATCGTAGCGCTGACGATCCCAGAACGTATCCATAATAATGAGCTGCCCTTTTGGTCCAAGAGCTGCTACGGCACGCTGCAAAATAGTAGCAATGACGGCCTCACTAAAACAGCTCAGGAACTGGCTCATCCAGATAACGTCCATACCCGATTTAAGCGGTTGTTCCGCATTGAGCAAATCAGTCGGATGTAAATGCGCCCGCTCACGCACGCCTGCATCTTGCAACGATTTTTCGGCGACGGCTAACTGAATCGGCAAATCGACCAGATGTAATTGAACTGCCGAATTGTAGGCAAGCGCGGCGCAACTGAATTTGCCAGTATTGGCACCGATATCCATGACATGCTTAGGCGCAGTTGCAAAAATATCGGCCAAAATAGTAGGGAAAGACGTATCGGAATAATGGTGATCAAAGGCGAACCAACTTGCTTTAGCTGGTTCAGGCAACTCGGACAAACCTTCATAGATGGTTGGCCACGGGCCTAATACGTTCAGTCCAATCGGTTGTTCTTTATCTAGCGATTCGGCCAATTTTGCCAAACCTTCATAGCAAACATCCTGATTAAAATCGAAGTTAATCTGGGTGATTTTGTCGGTGAGGATGCAGTAACCAGTTTTATCCAGCACGTAGTTTCCATCTTGAAGATAAACCACACCGGCGGATAAACATGTTTCCAGCACGACCTTTAACGCATAGTCAGTCCAGCATTTAGTTGCTGACAATTCCGCCACACTCAACCCACTTTGCCCAGCATCAGATAAGGCCTGCAACATGCCGCGTTTCCACGCATAGTGGACGCACTGAAAAACTACCGGGCCAAAAGCAATTTTTTGCGCTTCAAATCGGGCAGAAAATGCGCTTTGGTTTTTAGGTGAAAAATTTTTATTGAGCATAGTGCCGCTTATTGAGTGTCATCGTGAATTGCATCAGCAAATAAAATTCGACCGCTGGAATGTTGCCAGGTCGATGTGAAATATGAAAAACTTAAACAGCCCTTTTGCTGGTCGAAATCGAGCTTCAGATTAACTGGGCTATCCGGCAAGATTACGTGCTGAAATTTAAGCGCATGAATGGCGCGAAACTGCGTAGGTAAATCAAAAGTTTGTCGCCCAATTTTGATGGCCCAGTCAACCTGAACTACTCCTGGCAATACCGGCGCTTCAGGAAAGTGACCTGAAAAATACAGCAGGTTTGGCGGCCAGATAACATCAAACTCAACACTATTTACATCGCTATGGCGTATTTTATAATGCGGCGTAAGCACCGCCTGCTCAGGGGCTTTAGCCTCATTCTCAAACAAGGCCTGCAACATGGCATGTGGTGTTTTTCCTTGCAAATTAATGGGGAAACTATCCACATAACGCCATTTTCGCGGTATTGCAACGGGCTCAACAATCCCGACCAGAAGATCTTTTAACTGACGGTTAACGGCCAGCTTCCCTGCGCTTAGCAGCAGATTTTTTCCCAGCTCAGAAATAACGACTACCGCCGCAAGGTGCTGACGTTGGTTCGAATTCAACTGTTCACTCAACACGATTACTTTTACTTCTGCAACCAGTGGCGACGTGGCCAACTTCTGCTCGATCGCATCCAATGAGATACGTTTTTCTTCGATTTTAACTATCCGGTCAGCGCGCCCTTGAAGAATAAATCCACCATTTTTATGCGCTTGAGCACGATCAGCAAGCGTATGCCACGCATCGCTTAATAAGTGCGGAGAGCGCACTTCTAACAAGCACTCATCACTCGAAGTACGCCATTCAACATTAGGCAACATCTGCCATGAGTTATCTTGTACATCATCTTGTTCAGTCCGCCGTTGACGCCACGCGATACCGCCAGTTTCTGAACTGCCATAAATTTCAATCGGCATTTTCCCAAGCAGAGCGGCAGATGACTGTGCAACATCGGCTGGTAATGCGCCACCGGAAGAAAACACCGCATGCAAATGACTATTGGCACCGGACCAAGACAAATGCATAGGTAAACGCTTCAGGTGCGCGGGACTTGAAATCAACGCACATGAGCGCGTCGACATCAGCTGTGCCAACTCTTCAGGGAACATCACAGTGCGCGCATGAATTGCGCGTCCACTGACTAGCGGCCACAATACTTTAAAGAGTAAGCCGTAAATATGTTGATGCGTAACGGTTGAGATTATCTCGGCGTCTGCCAGTCTGGCATCAAACAATTGCTCAAGAGTGGCGACTTCAATCGCTAGCTGCGACAGTTTTTTAGGGATGGCCTGTGCGGCTCCCGTTGTGCCTGATGTATGGACTACCAAGCCGACAAATTGCGCATCAAGCGCAGCATAGTCAAGCGCTGTCTCTGCAGTAGAGTCTGGAGTAGTGCTAGGCATAGCGTTAAGTAAAAGCGGCGCGCAATCCGCTGGGAACTCACCTAAAAATCCATCCACGGATAGCTTCAGTGCATTGTTACTCGATGCAAGTGTGTCGGCGGTGAGCCAAATAGTTTTTCCTGCATGCCAGGCACCAAGCAAAGCCGCAGCAAACTCAATACTGTCCTCTAAATACAGTGCAAAATTTTGACCGGATAAGGGGCTTAATAACGTCTGCCAGCTTGCTACCCGTGCTATAAAGTCATCACTGCTAACAACCGCCCCATTTCGCCAGCCAATTGTTGAAGTGGATGTATTTGCTGCCATGCGCTGAAGTAAATTAAGCATCGAATCAGACATGGTTCAAACGCTTAAAACGTAGTCGATATAAAAACTCGCCACCAAACAGCACTCCCATCAAACCATAAGAAATTACACCTGTATAAAGCGACCAAATTGCTTCCGATGCCCAAATCGCCGTAACCAGCGCAATGGCACCATTCACGATAAAAAACACACACCAAATTTGCGTAACACGGCGCGTATAAGCAACCGCAACTAACGGCAAATCGGGCTCGCTCATACGGGCGAAGAACTCAACCATCGAAGGTGGAAAAACCAAACTATAAGAAAACGTTGCCAACAAAACCGCATTAACCAGAACCGGATAAAGCTTTAATGGCAACAGCGCATTCCACCAAACCGCTATACCCGCTAACAAGATCACAACAGCAACCGAATAGCGCGCCAATTTACTAATTTTAAAAGAGGATAGACGCGTTGCAGCAGCCAGCAATAACAACCCTGCCAGCCAGCGTGGTTCTATTTTCCCGTGGCCTAACCAAATCGCCAGCGGGTAACAGAGAGTAATGAGTACCGTTAATACGGTTAGTAAACGATTTATGCTAACTGCTCCGGAGTAAGTTCTGAGAGTGAATTAACCACATCCTCAATAGTGCGAATTTCTTTAAACACTTCAGGCGCTAAACGCTTACCCGTCAACTGTTTCAATTTGACAGCCAGATCAACTGCGTCAATGCTGTCAATATCAAGATCCGCATATAAATTGGACTGCGGCGTTAAGCTCGATTTATCTAACTCGAACATTTGCGCAAGCAGATCAACTACCCACACATACAACTCATCTTTGCTCATTTCACTAATCATTATCATGATCATTCCTTCTTTATTTTTTTCTAGCGTGTTCTATCAGCTCAGTTAAAGCGCGTACCGATGCAAAATGGCGGCGTGTATCTTCTGAGTCTGCTGATAGCGTAATTCCGTAGCGCTTTTGCAGTGCCACACCTAATTCCAATGCATCGATGGAATCAAGTCCTAAACCTTCAACAAAAAGAGGTGCATCGGAATCGATATCGGCTGCACTGATGTCTTCAAGTTGCAGCACTTCAATAATTAAATTTTTAACTTCTAGTTCAAGCATGACGTTGGATTTCCTCAGCAAAATAGGTCTGTAAATAGGTTGTCAGGTGCCGTGCCGACATGACGTCACTCACGGCATTGTTTGTAAATTGGTCAATCTCAATATCATCTTTCACTTCAATCCGAAAAGTGGCTGGGCGTAGCGGTATTTGCCACCATTTTTCGCCTTTACTCAATGTCTTCGGATAACAAGTAATTACTACTGGCGTTACATTACATTTTGCGCGAACGGCAATATTAGCCGCGCCTCTTTTTAAGCAAATCTGACCGTCCGAAGGAGTGCGCGTCCCTTCCGGAAATACGATTAAATTACTGCCGCACTCTAGCGAGTTAATACAATCATTGACGAGTTCACTGCCATGATTATTAAAAATATAGCCCGCTGCGATGACTGCCCCGCGGGTGAATAGATTCGTTTGTAAATCGGCTTTTACTATGCAATCGGCACGTTTAACAAAAGCCATTAAAAATACGGTGTCAATTAAAGTGGGATGATTTGCTAAAATTAATAAACCAGAGCGATCCAATCGCTGACGCCCAATAATTTCATAACGCAGCACACCTAGACCCTGCATCAAACCGACAAAAAATCGAAAAGCCACGCGTATCATTGTTCTTGCGAGTGCGGTCCGGTAAGCTCGGTTCCATACCAACAGATTCAACAAAGGACAAACCAAAACACGTAAAAATAGGCCGCCAATTCCAAAAACCGCAAAGCAAAATCCTGTTGCCAACAAACGCCAACCATAGAAGGCGCGCTCAAGCACTTCGACTCCAGCTCCAAAGTCGCCTTTCGGCAGTGCGCTCAAACACCGGGTCGCCGCGCAGATAAAATTTCAATACTTCTAAACTGGCTGGCATCGCATTTTGCTCAGGTAGATTCGGCTCAACAGCTTTCCAACTTAATTGAATCACATTGCGCTCTGCTGACACTGCAGACACTGCTGGCACCATCAGCCAAGCCCAAGCATGAGGTTGCTCTTCGCAATCTTCAAATTGCGACAAGAGCGAAGGCAAACAATTGTCAAATACCACCAACAATACTGAGGGAGCGCCGTCCGCCAGCAAACTGCACGCTTCAATTACCCCATGTTCAATCGTGCACTGTCCGGCCGCTAAGGCAATATGATTAGCTTGATCACTGCGTGCAATAGAAAATAAACCAGCACTAGCATTATGCACCGCCAAGCCGAAGCTGGTAGGTGAAAGCGGCTCGTTTTGTACGACGTTTGCTAACAGCTCCATCGCGCGTGATACATCACCATGGCGCGAGCAAAAAACTGTTGGGATAGTATGTTGGTCACTAGTGCGGCCATCCAGACATTGATAAGCCACTTCCAGCGCCATTTTGCCTAAAAAACCAGCGCGTCTACGCAACATGGAAGGCATTTTCAAGACACTTGGCTCAGCACCAGCTTGAATAACAAAAGGCGCTTCAGCCCAGTCATTCCACTCCTGATTTGTGACTAAATTCGGAGCCCATGCGGCATGAGCTGCTACTGAAAATTGAACCTTATTGGTCTGCATAATTTCTGGCTTAAATTGAAGCGAAGGCCCAACATGTCAATAAAATATTAATAAAGCAACTAATAATATGGCTTACATCACAATAATGCGACCGAATTATATCTTATTGCTGTTCGAGAATATTGGAATTAAGGCTCAACTACGCAACAGAAATTACAGATAAAGCCATTGAATTTGAGACTTCACGCTGCTGGTTTGAAACGCGGTGTTTTGTGCAACCCAAAAGCAATACATTTAGCGTTATTTTGATTAAAAAATGCAATTATTTAATCAAATGGATAGGGAAATAAACACTATAGAATTTGCAAGCCATCCGTTCGTATTGCCCCTCGTCAACTTCCTGTCAAATCTGGCAATGACAGATCAATGATAGATATAGCGCAGCCCAAATACCGATATATCTTGGCAACATTGACGCGTTTTGTTCTAATATGCTGCTCTTGCCAACCCTGTTTGGAATGATTAAATACGCACAGGCCCGCTACGAGTCGTGAATATGAGCGTCCATTTCTCAATTTAAAAAATTTGCCGGAATCGAAATGAAAAACAAAATACTGTGGATATTGCTCGCGTTATTTTCAACGACGCTCAATGCGACGCAAGAAAATGGTGCACTTAGCCCATTACCGCAACAAGCCAGAGCAGCGCATTTTGCCGCCAGAGTTCTTGCTCAAGAAAATTACGAACATTTGCCATTTGACGAAAAATTATCTTCAGCCATTTTCGATAACTATATAAAAGAGCTGGACGGAGAAAAGCTAATATTTTTACAATCCGACATTGATCAATTTGCGAATGCGCGGCCCCAATTTGGCCTTGCCCTGCTCAACGAAGATCTGAGTATTCCTTTCGCCATTTTCAATCTCCGCCAACAACGCATTGCGGAACATCTCAATTATTCCCGCTCCTTGCTGGCACATGGATTTAACTTTAAGGAAAAGGAAAGCCTTCAGCCCGACCGGAAGTACGCGACATGGCCAAAATCTAAAGAAGAAATGAATGACCTGTGGCGCAAGCGCGCAAAAAATGATTGGCTGCGCCTCAAACTCGCCGGTAAGGACGACAAAGGCATCGTCGATATTCTGGACAAGCGCTATGACAATTCGCTGAAGAGTATTTTAAGGATCAAGGGCGACGACGTATTTCAGATTTTTATGGACGCGTATGCAACGGCTAATGACCCGCACACCAATTATTTCGGAGTGCGCGCTGCGGAGAGTTTTGACATTTCGATGAAGCTGTCGCTGACCGGTATCGGTGCCGAACTTCAATACAAGGATGAATACATCACGATCAGGCATCTGGTACCAGGTAGCCCGGCCGAACTATCCGGTAAGTTGAAAGCTGGAGACCGTATTCTGGCTGTCGGGCAAGGCGAAAAAGGTCCAACCAGCGACGTCATGGGCATGAGTATTTTCGATGCGGTGGCCCTGATACGGGGAGCGGAAGATTCAGTGGTGCGCCTTGACGTGCTACCGGCCGAAGCAGGCCCTGACGGCACGCATCAGCTCGTTACTCTGATCCGGAAAAAAATTACGTTGGAAAATCAGTCCGCAAAGAAATCGATCATCGACGTGCAAGACGGCGCAACAACACGTCACATCGGCGTAATCTCCCTGCCAGGATTTTATCGGGATTTTTTTGCACAAAAAAATGGCGATAATGATTTCAAAAGTGCCGCCAGAGATGTGTCGCTCATCCTTGAGGAATTCAAAAAAGAGCAGGTAGACGGCGTGCTGCTGGACTTACGCAATAACGGTGGCGGCTCAGTTGAGGAAGCCATTGAGTTGACAGGGCTATTTGTAGAAAAAGGTCCGGTCATGCAACAGCTTGATTCAAAAGATCGCGTAAAAGTAGACAAGATCAGCGCCGCAGGAACGCCAGTATGGAAAGGGCCGTTTGGTGTGCTGATCAATCGTGCGTCGGCATCTGCCTCTGAAATTTTCGCAGCGGCGATCCAGGATTACGGTCGTGGAATCGTAATCGGTGAAACAAGTTTTGGAAAAGGATCGACGCAGGCCGTGGTGAATCTGGATCGACTCGTGAAGAACGACAAGCCTGATTTTGGCGAACTCAAGATGACTGTCACCAAATGGTTCCGGATTAATGGCGATGCCATCCAGTTGCGCGGCGTGACGCCGGATATCATTTTGCCGATGTTCACTGATGCGGAAAATTTTGGCGAATCCAGCTTCGACAATGCCCTGCCATGGGGAAAAATACCTGCTACCGACTACAAGTCATCGAGCGATTTAGTACATATCGTGCCGACACTAATTGCGGATCACAATGCGCGGGTCAGCAAAGACAAAGCCTTCCAGGATCTGCAGGAAGACATTACCGAGTTTAAAACGCAACGCAAAAAGAATCTCATCTCGCTCAATGAAGATGAACGCCGTAAAGAACGTGAAGCGCAAAAGGCCAAGGTAAAACTACGGAAAAATGAGCTGGCAAAAACCAAAAGTGGCAATTCAAGCGAAAAGGATGCCGCTGGAACCGACGCATCAACACGTCAGGATGACGGCTTGCTGGCAACCGAACGTAATTTCACCAACGACAAAGATGCCGATAAAAAGGATAGCGCCGACAAGGATGTATTGCTTAAAGAAGCCGCGCATATTATCGACGATGAGGCTTCCTTATTAAGAGCGAAACGTTAACGTAACAGGGAAAAACTGTACCGATCCCATCGAGTTGGCCACTTGTTATAAATTTATTTATCTTCCCAACGCCCAACGCAACGCTTCGATAGATATATTTAACAGCCAATCCAAATCCATTTCAGGTGCATTTGGATGGCTGTTGATCGGAACAGTTAATTCGGCTACCGGATGACGATTCCAAATGTGCCGGGTTGTTTTTCAATTAGCGCAAGGAAGCGAATCAGCTCAATCTTACTACCATCAACTTTCAGGTCGTCGCTCATAATGACGTCTTTAATGCCCAAGGTACCAACCATCATTTTTACGAACAACGGCTTGGTCAGCGTTAATGTCGCATTAGCGTCATTTGCAGTTGGTGCTTTCCGATAATGTAACACTGCATTTTCTATCCACAGAACATACGATTCTTTAGCATCCGTTAACACCAGATTAAGTTTGTAATTTTTGCCTTCGGCATCGGGGCCATTCAGTGCTGCTGCCATCGCCTCCAGAAATCGCTCAGTTGGCGTTTGCATCAACAACTCTACGAAGTCAGCGCGGTTCACGCCTTTTTTCGGCGGCCCGTTTCTCAGCTCCCCGGCTGCGGTCAGATAACTATTGCGCCAGGTCGCGGATTCGGCCTGGTAACCCATTTGTTCATAGGTTTTTGCCAGAAGCTCACTGACAGACTTGTTGCCAGGGTCGGCCAGTACTGCGTGGTTCAACAGCTCGGCGGTCCAACGGTATTCACCCTTATCATAGGCAGATTTTGCGGCCGCGAGCACCTTGTCGGCGCCGCCCATCAATTCAAGATAATGTTTGGAAGATTCGGCCGGTGCTAACGGATTCAGCTCGGCAGGATTACCGTCATAGGCACCAAGGTAAAACTGGTAGATTGCCTTGACGTTGTGTCGCAGATCACCGTAATAACCGCGAACGCCGAACTGGCTGGCCAGTGATTGCGGCAGCTTGATCATATCGGCGATTTCAAGCGGTGTGTAACCGGAGTTGATCAGGCGAACTGTCTGGTCATGCATATACTTGTAAGTGTCACGATGCAGTTTGAGCATGTTGACGATTTGCGCGTTACCCCATACCGGCCAGGTATGTTGGCTGAACATGACTTCTATTCCGCTCACTTGATCGATAGCCTGATCCATGTAGTCAGACCAGCCCAACGCATCACGCACTTTTGCACCGCGTATCGGCAGAAGGTTGTGCATGGTTTGATTGACGAGTTCGGCTCCACAGTAGGCTTTGTACTCAGGAATCGAAAACGTCAGTTCGGCCGGAGCTTCGGCTCCAGGCACATTGTGAAACACAAAGCGCACGCCATCGACTGTCAGCTCTTCTGACGATTGCGATATCAATTTGGTCGGCTGCATAATTCCGAACGTACCGTAAACCACATCTTTCCCAAGGCCGGTATCCACCAGTCCCTTGGCATTCGGCGGTAAATTCCGGCCAAACTGGTACGCTGAACGACGTCCCATCGCCGTACCAACCAATACATTTTCGCTGGTTGCTTCCTCCATAAATCCCTTTGGCGCAATCACTGGAATATTACGCTGCCTGACTTCGTCGGCGCTGATCACGCCCAACACGCCGCCGAAATGATCAATATGGCTGTGGCTAAAGATGATTGCACTGACTGGTTTGTCGCCAAGCTTCTGACGCGCAAATGCCAGTGCGGCAGCAGCGCTTTCACGCGCGGTCAGCGTGTCGACAATAATCCAACCACTTTTGCCTTCGATAATCGTCATGTTAGCGATATCGAATCCACGCACCTGATATATGCCGTCCGTAACCTTGAACAGGCCCATTTCGGCATTCAGCCTGGCATGACGCCACAGGCTCGGATTGACGGTTGAGGGTGCGGGGCCGTCGATAAATTTATAGGCATCAAAATCATGCAGAACAGTGCCGTTTGCACTGAGAATCTTGCCGGTTGGGCGAGCAATCAGACCTCGACTTGCCGCTTCAAAATCGACCGGATCATCCAGCTTCAGATCCTTTGCAAATCCTGCGTTATATTGCACCGTGCTCACTGTGGCGTCAGCCGTGCTAACCAATCGCTCAGTGTGTTTGGTAAAGTACATCGACGTGGCGACTGCCCCCGCCACCACTATTGCGGCAATCGAAACTGAAACTGAAATTGATTTCATATTATCTTTAATAGGTTTTGGTTGATCGGCTGGCGGCTATCATGGCGGCGGCTTTTTCGCCGATCATGATGGTCGGTGCGTTAGTATTGCCACCCACAATGGTGGGCATAATCGACGCGTCGACTACGCGCAGACATTCCATGCCGTGCACGCGCAGCTGCGCATCCACCACAGCCATCGGATCGTTTATCGGTCCCATCTTGCAAGTGCCCACCGGATGGTATTGAGTGTCTGCGCGATTGCGGACATCCTTCTCTATCTCCTTAAGGTCGGCAACATCGACCGGATACAACATCTTCTGACGCACCGGTGCCAGATGAGCAGATTCCATAATGCGTTGCTGAATCTGTCCACCCCTGACCAACAACTGCAGATCACGTTCGTCACTTAAAAAGCAAGGGTCAATCAATGGCGCCATGCGCGGATCGGTACTACGCAAGTTAACGCTACCCCGGCTGTAGGGACGCAACACATCGACATGACAGGAAATTCCATGACTTAAATGCGGCTTGCGCGCATGGTCATCGACCAGAGCCAGCACAAAGACCAATTGCAAATCAGGCAGCGCAATTTCCGGCGACGATTTCAAAAATGCACCGGCTGATGCAAAAGTACTGGTAATCATGCCGCGTCGCTCCCGGCGCCACTGGCCAATTGCGCTCGCGACATTTTTAATACCGCGCAGCGATGCACCGAATGTTGCACTATTGCTTGGGGCAATCCAGCTTTGCACATAATCGATATGATCTTGCAGATTTTGTCCGACACCTGGCAGATTGACGACGGGTGTGATTCCCATTGCGCTCAATTGTTCGGCGTTACCTATGCCCGACAACTGCAGCAACTGCGGTGTACCGAAAGAACCGGCGCTCACAATAACTTCGCGACGCGCCTTGACTGCTTTCAGTTCATTACCCTGATAAAACTGCACACCGGTTGCACGGCGTCCAATAACGTCAATTTTGGCACTAACCGCATTGGTAATAATTTTCAAATTCGGGCGCTGCAGATTCGGTGTCAGATACCCCTTTGCAGCACTGCAGCGTTCCCCGTTTTTATGAGTCACCTGATACAGAAAAGCGCCTTCCTGCGAGGCGCCGTTGTAATCCGGATTCAGTACCACGCCGCTTTCCTGGGCAGCGCGCAGAAACATCGCGGACACGTCGCTTTCATAGCGCGGATAGGTCACGTTAAGCGGACCACCTTGCCCATGAAATGCATCATCGAACTGCTCATTGTTCTCAGCACGTTTAAAATAAGGCAGCACATCGTCATAACCCCAATCCGGGTTACCCAATTCAGCCCAATGGTCATAATCCCAGCGATTGCCCCTAACGTACAGCATGGCGTTAATCGAGCTAGACCCGCCTAGTGTTTTGCCGCGTGGCTGGTACCCTTTTCTGCCATTCATGCCTGGTTGCGGCACGGTTTCATAAGCGTAATTATTGATTTTGGTTGGAACCATGGCAACAACCCCAGCCGGAGCGTGAATCAGCACGCTGGAATCAGAACCACCAGCTTCGAGCAGACAGACCGTGATATCCGGATTTTCTGTCAGTCGTGACGCGATTACGCACCCGGCCGATCCGGCGCCGACAATAACGTAATCAAATTCCTGATCGCCCATATTATTAAGTCTCCTGATTGTTTTATTTTTTAATTAAGTTCGATTCCGGCTCATGCTTTATATGCAATCGACCGGATAGAAGTTGCCTGGATTTAATATATTGCAGGATCTGATGGCATGCTGTCTAATGCATCTTATGCCTACATTCCATAATTCAAACTCATGAAACTTGACCCACGCCAGCTAACCCATCTGCAAGCCGTGATTGAAAATGGTGGATTCGGACGCGCAAGCGAAGCGATTCATTTAACTCAACCCGCACTGACCCGCAGCATCCAGGCGTTGGAGCGCAGCGTCGGCGCCAAAGTAATTAACCGTCAGCGCGGCGGGCTGGTGCTGACTGAAGTCGGTGAGTTGTTGTTAGAGCATGCCTGTCGGCTGAATAAGGCAGAGCGTGAATTGCAGCGCCATATCAGCATGATCCAAGGGCTGGAGATGGGCGAGTTGCGTATCGGCGTCGGGATGTTTGCCGCAGCCGGCCTGATTGGGCCCGCAATCGGACTATTGAACCAGCACCATCCGAATATCAAAGTGCGGGTAACCGTGGCGCCGTACCATGAGATGCCGGAAAGAGTACTGAATGGCGACCTCGACATCATTGTGATGGAGAAATCCTTGCTGACGGATCGCGATCAGTTCGAGATCGAAACCTTGTCACCGCATCCTATGGCGATGGTTTGCCGCGACGGACATCCGCTGCAATCAAGGAAAAAAGTCGGGTTGCGCGAGATGTTGTCGTTCCCTTTGGCGGCCCCTAAAATGCCCCCAGCATTGGCCGAAAATTTTAAACACAATTTGTTGAAAACTGTGCCGGATCTGGCAGAGCAAGCCCGCGATCTGGCGACCATTGAGTGTGATTCGTGGCGTATCCTGCTCGACGTTATATTACATTCCGACGCCGTAGCTATGTTTCCAATATTTGCCATTGAACAGGAACTGCGCTCAGGGCGGCTTCACTCGCTTCCACCTTTTGACATCGGTATCGATTTTCGTTTAGCACTGGCCTATCGCGGACGCCGCGACCTGACCAGCAGCGAAGCCCGCTTTATCGAACTGTTGCACCAGCACGACAAACAGATCTTTGCGACCATCCGCCAGTTAATGTCCGACAGCGCCTAAAGCTTCGCCATCACCAATTTACCCACACGCCCAATGCCAACGCCACCAGCTGGAGCAATGTTGCCGCTCTAACCAAGCTTCGCTGCCCTCCATAACTTTGACTCATTAAAATGCAAATTAATATGCATTGGACATACTGATCTACTTTCCCCGAAGATAAAAGCGCAGGGATGACAGGTACACAGGTGCTTGCTCCCTGCCAATGAAAATAATCAACAGGGGAACAAAATGAGACAAAGCAAAAAAACACAGCAGAGTAAGAAGTATTTGAAATGGATGGCGCTTGCCAGCCTGTCAGCAATCAGCATGACGGCGGCGGCGCAAAGCTCGGTCGAATTGTTCGGTGTGCTCGACCTGGGCATATTGTCCGAATCGAATACATCCAATCCGGCGCTAGGCTATCTGCCCAATCCAAGCGATAAAGGCCATTTAACCGAAATGAAGGACGGTGGCGTGACCCTCAGTTACTGGGGCATCAAAGGTGGTGAAGATCTGGGAGGCGGACTCAAAGCCAATTTTGTATTGCAAGGTAATTTGAACGCCGCAAACGGCACGGCGGGTGGCCCAAACAGTTCGGGTAGCACTTCGCTATTCAATCAGCAGGCCAATGTCGGCATTTCTGGCAATTTCGGAGCGCTGAAAGCCGGTCGGGTAATTTCACCAATCTTCGATGCATTCGCCAGTACCGATGTACGGGGCGGCACATTTTTTGGCAGCGGTTTAACCGCTGTGGTGGGGTTGAACAGTGCCACTGGCAGCTTCTCCGGTGCAAGTTCAAACGCCTCGCTTGGCGCGTTATACAACGACAATGCTATCGTCTATTCCAGTCCGGTTTTGAACGGATTTGCCGCATCCATCGAAGTGACAATGGGCGGCGTGGCCGGCAATTCAGCGGCTTTGCGTCAGTCAGCCGCAACGCTGACCTATACCAGTGAAAACTGGAAGTTCGACGGTCTGATTTACAACGGCAACGACGACGGTATAAAGGCCGCCGCCACTCCGGATGGCACCAACACTAACCGGCTCGTGCAAGTGGGTGGAATGTATACCAACGGCGCAGTCTCGGTTGCCGCGGGTTATTTCAAAGGCAGCAACCCGTCCGATACCGGCGCTGGGATGAATCCAGCTCTATTAGGTGGAGCGCAAACATCGGGTAATTTGGACATGTACAGCGTGGGTCTCGGCTACAAAGTAACGACAGCGCTGAAGCTGACCTCCGGTTATTACGATTTGAAGGACCAGGCAAATTCAGGCAACCACGCCGCGATGTTTGTTATCGGTGCCGACTATGCCTTATCCGCGAGGACCAAGTTTTACGCCGATGCCGCAAGTGTTAATAACGTCGGCAGCAACATGAATATGGCACCTGAATATGGCGTGCCAGTCACGGCCGGGGGCAAGGGAGCGGTCTCAGATGGGATCACGTCCACCGCCTTCATGCTCGGAATTCGCCATAAGTTCTGAGTCTGACACTGTCTGAAAATCCGGGATTTGAATCTCTGACCGGATTTTCAGCAGCTCTCCAAAACAAGCGTAAATAAATGCGATTTGAGCAGGTTTGCTTAGGGGTGCTCCTACAAAATACCAATCGCCCTATGTTCTATGTTATTTGCGTAAGCCCTACTCTTATTGAAAGTTCCAGAACGATGAATGCAAGACTAAATAGTGAAATTCCTACCGAATTCTCTGACTGTTTTCAAAAACAGCGCGCCGCTTATTTAAAAGATCCGGTGCCAAGCTATGACAGCCGACGTTCAGATCTTCAGCAACTGGCGCGCATGCTGAATGAAAACAAAGATGAAATAATCGCAGCAATCAACGCAGACTACGGAAATCGATCCACGTTTGAAACCTTGTTTGCCGAATTCTTCGTGGTGCTGCAAGAAATCAAAGACAACATGAAACACTTAAAAAAGTGGATGCGGCCGCAACGACGCAAGATCGATTTCATGCTTTACCCCACTTCACGGGCCGCTGTTATCCCGCAACCGCTTGGCGTTGTCGGGGTCATCGTTCCATGGAACTTTCCCTTAAATTTATCGTTTGCGCCTCTTGCCGCCATATTCGCAGCGGGCAATCGAGCCATGCTGAAAATGTCGGAAAATTCCAATAATCTGGCGCGCCTGTTGATTAAAATAGCGCCGCTTTATTTTTCAGCTGATAAATTACAGTTTTTCGAAGATGGAGGCGGTCGCGGCCCCGCTTTTTCTTCCATACCATTTGATCATTTGTTCTTTACCGGATCTGGCCAGACTGGTCGTGCCGTGATGGCTAATGCGGCACGCAATTTAACACCAGTCACGCTGGAGTTAGGTGGCAAATCACCCGCCGTTGTCGGCGTTGACTTTCCTATCGCAAGCGCAGTTGGCCAAATTCTGTGGGCAAAAGCGTTTAATGCAGGGCAAATTTGCACCAATATTGATTATGTTTTTATTCCAGAAGGCAGCGAAGCAGCGTTCATCACTGAAGCGCAGCAGATTATCGCCAAACGCTATCCGGACATTAACCATAATGACTACACATCCATCATCGATCAGCGCTCGTATCATCGTTTGCAAGAAACGTTGAACGAGGCAATTAAGAAAGGTGCGCGTAGTGTGAATCTTTTTGAAGGATCAAACCCAGATCCGGCAATGCGCAAATTTCCGCTCACGCTGGTGTTTGATGTTAGCGATAACATGCAGATCATGCAGCGTGAAATTTTCGGGCCGCTGCTGCCTATTAAAACTTACCGGAATGCGCAAGAAGTGGTCGACTACATCAATGCGCATGATCGTCCATTGGCACTCTATCCATTCACGAACGACAAGCAATTACAGGATTTTTACATCACTCACGTTATGTCTGGCGGGGTTTCTGTGAACACTGCGTTACTGCATGTGGCGCAGCATGATATTCCCTTTGGTGGGGTGGGAGCGAGCGGCATGGGCCACTATCATGGTCACGAGGGCTTTGTGACTTTCTCCAAGCTTCGTCCTATCTATTATCAAGGATTTTTTTCTGCGATTAAATTGCTGATGATGCCGCCCTACAATAACGGCGCCAATACGTTCATTAAATTATTAATCAAGTTATTCGGGTAATTCCGCGCAAAATAATCACATCAGATTACTTGGGAATGCAGTGGAATACGCTGTCATGCTGCATTCGCTTCCCGCCTTGCGATGACCTATTGCGCCCACGCGACCTGGTCAGCAGCGAAGCGCGCTTTATTGAACTGCTGCAAACCTACGCAAGCATAAATCAATAGGTGTTCTCCTTCATCTAAAACACCACACCTTTTGAAATTACCCACTCATCCGAATGTGATTGAATCAGTCGACGCAACGTGGTCGCTTCCCTCTGAACTGGCCTACTTTCATGAGTATTTTTTATAGAAATACAAAATACTATGCATTGGACATGCCAATCCAATTCCCCCGAAGATTGCAACTCTGGGATGTCAGGCACACACGCGCATGCTCCCTATCAATAAAAATAATCAACACGCTCGGTTGACGAATCATCTTCTAAAGGCAAGAAAAAATGAATCATCGCAAAATATCGCTGTTTGTAGCCAGTGCAATCGCCATCATGACTGACCAAGTTTATGCAACTGATATAGAAATTGCCGACGGCACGCTCACCGTCAATGCAACTGTAGTTGCCGGTACCGCACTGCGAACTGAAAATCCTAATCCATCGCTCCTATCTCCAGCCAACGCAAAAGCAATTGGACTAAGTGGAATTTCTCCCAATGGCGGCAATGGGGACGATGGAGATCTGAATTACAAACGTTGGTCACAAACCTCAACAATATTAAAAGGCTACCTGGATCTGGACTATGTCAATCAGAACTACGGGGCGCATATGGGTATCAAGGCATGGAATGATTTTGCCTTGGAAAATCAGAATGTACTTTGGGGCAATCTACCCAATGGTTACGCAAACGGCACTCCATTGAGCGATAAAGGTTTTTCAAGTGAGGCCAAATTCAATGGTGCCGAATTAACCAGCATGTATTTATATGGTGAAAATGAAATCGGCGAGGGTAAGGTCGAATGGAAAATCGGTGAACAAAGCTGGAATTGGGGCCGGGATTTTCAAATTGGCTGTGGCCTGAACGATTTGCTGGTGCGTGACAACAATGCTCTGGTAAGACCAGGCGCATTACCTGAAGAGACGGTAATTCCTATTCCCGCACTACGTGCCGTGTATTCTGTAACTCCGTCAACCTCAATCGACATGATTGTGCAAACGCGTTTTCAAAGTAATGCCGCCCTGGGTTGTGGCACATTTTATTCGCAAGTGGATTTTGTTTCAAATGGCTGTAATCAGATAATCGTCGCAAATGCAATAACCGCACCAGAAGCCATAAGCAAGGGTTTTTATGTTACACGTGCTGGAGATATTAAACCGGGCAATGCAGCGCAAGGCGGTATCGGCATACGTCAAGATATTCCATCGCTGGACAGTACGGTTGGCTTATATCTGGCCCAATTTGATTCCCGACAGTTTTTTTATGGCACATACAAGTCCACCAATGCAATTCCATTTTTGCCTTCTAATCCAAACAACGGCAATCCACAATATGCGCTGGAATATCCCGGCGACATTCGAATGGTGGGTTTAACCTACGACATTGAACGCAGCGAAGGAAATATTTTAGCGGAATTAACGTATCGTCCGGACCAGCCCTATCATTACAACACCATTGATCTTCTCAATGCATTCGTCAGCAATACGGCGTCAACTCCATTGCGTGGCTTGGCGAATTCAACCCAAGCGGGCCAACTGTTTAACGGTTACGAAAAAATGAAAGCCGTGCAGTTTAATTTATCCGCAACTCAAACGTTTTCTCATTTAATGGCGGCTGATGTCGTGACATTGATTGGTGAATTTGCGGTAAAAGTGGCGCCAGATTTACCTGATCAGTCGGTTATGCGGTTCGGGCGCCCTATGTTCTTTGGCAGTGCTCCAATAGGTGGTGCAGCATGTCAGTCTTCACTGACACAGATGGAATGCAGCAATGCGGGATACGATACCCGGTCATCATGGGGTTATAAATTGCGCCTCAATTTTGACTACCCTCAATTGGTTGCTGGCGTTGATTTTGATCCGAAGATTTCATTTGCCCAGGATGTGCGCGGCTGGTCGGATGATGGCGTATTTAGTCAAGGTAGAAAATTTGCCGTCATAGACTTGAAAACTATTTATCACAAATCAATCAACATCGATCTGGTCTGGATACCAACCTGGGGTGGCGATTTCAATCCCATGAGTGACCGTAGTACTCTTGGTATTAATGTGGGTTACAAATTTTAAGAAAAATCGTTTTTCTCTACGGCCAAAATCAAGCATGAATTCAATGTTGTTGCCATTCCAATTTAGTAGGAATTGAAGGTAATAACATTGAATCTGCAATCAATCATTTCTGAGGTAAATCATGTTTACTAAATTTTACGGTAACTTCGCGTTATCTATTACGCTATTGCTATGTCCATTTATATTTTCAAATCACGCGTTTGCTGTTGATGTTTTTGGAATTAAAGTTCCGGAATCCGTCACAATTTCTAATCAGGAATTGGTACTAAATGGGGCTGGAATTCGCACTAAATTTTCTACCAAATATGCGGTAGCTTCACTTTATCTGCACGAGAAAAAAACCACTGTGGATGACGTCATCGCTTTATCCGGTTCAAAACGACTGTGTCTGGTGTTGATGAAATCTAGCTCTTCGGATTATTTTGCGGAAGGATTTATTACCGGCATTCGTAATAATGCAACCAGAGAAGAACGCGAAAAAGTTTTTTCTTCTATGGCTAAATTTGGGCAATTATTCTCGATTATTTCGGATTTTCAAAAAGGCGATATTGTTACTATCGATTGGATACCAAACAAAGGAATCGTATTTGCCATCAATGATAAACAACTCGGCGAATCGATTAACGATCAATTATTTTATTCCCTATTTCTGAAAATTTGGTTGGGCGATCACCCTCTCGACTCCAGTCTCAAACGGGCGTTATTAAGCGGCCATTAATATGGTCAAATAACCACTTCAATTAGGAATTGCGCTGTGTAGTTTGTTTGGTTGCCCTAAAACGGATGGTTGTGACCGTCTTCTTTAGGGTAGAAGCTGTGTCAATAATACAAAATTAATCATAATTATGGTTTGGAAACAACGTGAGTACATTGCGCTATGCAAATTACTTTATTGGCGATTGCAAAGGATGCTAATGTGCGTGGCAGTCAAATTCTTGCTTTATTTTACCAAATGCGACTCAACCAACTAGGTGATTAACTATTTTCGTCATCTACATTTTACAAACTGCATCGGATAAATATGTACAATTTTTTTAGATATAAGCTGGAGCTTATTGTTCGATCTCTGATCATTGGCGCGTTGATCGGACTTTTCACAGCACCTGTAGCCGCCTTGGCATCTGGCAATCATCATTATGATCCAGTGGCTGACGATGAATTTGTGGCCGACAAAGCATTTCCACCCAAATCTAAAGAAGTGGTGTTTGATAGTTTTGGGGTTTCATTGTATGGGCAAGTCTATTCAACACAGGGCAAGGGAACTCATCCAACCGTACTATACGCACGGGGTTTTCCCGATTCAACGGGAAGTAATGACATTGCGCGCGTATTGCGGCGTGCAGGCTATAACGTCATGTTTTTTAATTATCGCGGCACTTATTCAATGGGGGGTGTTTTTTCAGAACAACACGCTTATGAAGATTTGCAATCTGCGCTTGAATTTTTACGCTCAGATAATTCAGAAAAAACGATGGGAATTGATCCGAACAACATTATTCTTTTTGGTTACAGTTTTGGAGGTCCGATTGTTTTGAGATTGGCAGCTGAAAACGCAAAAATCAGAGCGGTTATACATATGGATGGAACCGACTTACGTGCCTTTAAAGAAATGACACCACAAGATAAAGCCGAGTGGGATGAAGGACTAACTTCAAAATTAGTTCCATCAGCAACTGGCAAACAAATTACTGATGAGATTATGCCCCACATGGATGACTGGGACCCAGCGCACTACTCAGAAGGGTTGGCTGGAAAATACGTGTTCCTCGCATGGGCATCAAAAGAAAGCTCTAAACAGGTGGATAATGTTGCTTCGCTTTCTGATTTATTTTCAAAACGATCCCATGTAACTGCCACAATATTTAATACCGACCATGGCTTCTCCGATAAGCATATTGCTCTCACTAGAGCAATATTACATTGGTTGAAAACAATTCCTCAGGTTAAAGTTGCATCCGCAGAAAAATCAAATTAAGCCCATTGCCGATAGTTGACAAGCGCCGTAGATACTGGGTAGAAAACCCAGCATTTCAGCCGATGATGCTGGGTTTTCTACCCAGCCTTCTACAAAATCCATGCGCAAATTTAAATTTAGGAAATGAAATTACCTTCATAAAACAGATATTTTCCCATCTATTCCCTTACCCCAAGCTGCGGGTTATCAATCAAACGACGCACCAACGCCTCCGCACCGCGGAAATCAAAGCTATCGATCCGTGCCTCCAATTGAGCGATAAAATCAGGGATTAATAGGGCTTTCATGGATGCGACAAGCCGGTTTGCATTATCTGGTGCGTCACTGTCAAGCGCCTGTAGCAATTCCGGCAGTATTTGGTGTAACGGTTTAACGTTGGCAGCCACCAAGTCACTAGTCGCCTCTTCTTCCGCTTGCGCGGCGAACTTTGCAACAGAGGAAAAAGCAATGGCCAAAGCCGATCGCAGCTGCCTCAATCCATCGCTCAAGCCGGTAGAAAGTTCAATCGCTTCAACCTCAGCAGCCAACCGGGCAACATCGAACAGTGCCATATTGCCTGCGGCTCCTTTGAGCTTATGCAAGAGTGCCTGAGCAGTTTCATGATTGCCGCTAGCAAAATAACTGTCGAGCAAATCGCTGGAGTCGGCAAAGTCACTACAAAATTTGACCAAAAATTTGCGATACATCGCCACATCGCGCCAGACACTCAAGCCCTTTTCCACTTCAATGCCGGGAAGATTCCCGAAGTCCGTGGCAGTACCTGACCCGCGCTGCGCAGCTCCTTTCAGCAGCGGTTGGCAATAGGTCAACCGCTGTATTGTGGTGACCAACTCTTCAACGTTGAATGGCTTGCTCACAAATGCGTTCATGCCCGCCGTGAGCGCGTCATCCTGCTGCGCTTTAAATGCACCGGCCGTCAGCGCAACGATCGGTAGGTCGGCAAATTGCGGCAATGAGCGCAATTGGCGCGTGGCCTCGTAGCCGTCCATCACCGGCATCTGCACATCCATTAACACAATGTCGACCACATTCTGACTGCTACATAACCATTCGAGTGCGTCTTTGCCGTTATTTGCAAGACTCACAATGGCACCGTCCGTCGTGACAATCCGCATCGCTACTTCGCGATTGATTTCACTGTCGTCAACGATCAATATGCGCACACCGGGTATGCGTTTTATATTGCGTTCCTCAGATTTAGAAAGCCCCCCGGCAATGCGGCGCAGCGCCTCTGCGACGGAGTTGTAGAGCGTGGAACTAGTGACAGGCTTACATAAAATGCCGTCTACGGCATCGACATCCGGTTGGCGCAGCAATTCGTCGCGTGAAAAAGCCGCCACCATTAGCACAATCGCCGTTGGCTCATCGCTGAACTCTTCGCGCATCTTCAGTGCCGTTGTCAGCCCATCCATTCCCGGCATTTTCCAATCGACCAGAAGCACGTTGTAGTTCGCGTTAAGTTCATGCTTGGCACGTATCTTCTGAAGAGCAATCTCGCCCGATTCGGCTTTGGTGACATTCCAGCCGATTGACCTGGCGATGAGTCTCAAATTATTCAGCGCAATTTCATTGTCGTCGACAATCAGCACGTCAAGGGTGAGCATTTCAGGCGGCGCAAACTCCGTCATCGAGCTCCACTCAAACGGAACCGTAAACCAGAACTCGCTGCCTTTTCCCGGCTCGCTGACCACGCCGATTTCACCGCCCATATTTTTAACCAAATGCCGACAAATGGTCAGCCCCAATCCGGTACCGCCGAAGCGTCGCGTTGTCGACGCGTCGGCTTGGGAGAAAGCCGCAAAAATCTGGGATTGTTGTTCAACGGGGATGCCGATACCGGAATCGGTGACTGAAAAGCGCATCGTTGCCACCTTGTCGGTTTTCTCCAACAGATTGATGCCAACTCGAATTGCGCCATGTTCGGAAAATTTGATCGCATTGCCAGTCAAATTAATCAGGACCTGCTCTATCCGCAACGCATCGCCATATAGCTGACCACCGATATCCGGTGGCGGAGAAATGACCAGTTCAAGATCTTTGTGCCCTGCATTGGCAGCCATGATGTCCGACAAATTGTCGAAAATATCGTTGATACGCAATGGAGCCCGTTCGATTTCCAACCGCCCCGCTTCGATCTTGGAAAAGTCGAGAATGTCGTTGATGATTGATTGCAGCGTGCGCCCTGCGTTACGTATCTTCCTGACGAGATCCGCTGAATCCCCATCCAGTTGGCGTTGATCGAGCAAATAAGCGAAGCCTAGTATGGCATTCATTGGGGTACGAATTTCATGGCTCATGTTCGACACGAATTCCGACTTGAGACGGTTTGCCTCCTGCAATTGCTGATTCCGCTCCTCAATTTCTTGCTGCCCCTGACGCAATAGATCAACCGCCGTTTCCAAATCCTGATTTTTTCGCTCCAGCACGGCCAACAATTCGGCCCGACTTTCCGCCAACGAACGTGCTGCGCGCGCCTCTGTTGCTTCGAGTTCCTTGCTCATCAATTCCAGACGAATGCGCCGACTCTCCTCTTCAAATTGTTTGCGGCGTAGTTGCGCACGCACGCGTGCCTTCAACACATCCATTTCACTCGATTTCAACACATAATCATCGGCGCCGGTACTCAACCCTTCGATCATTGCTTCACGGTCTTCCATCGCGGTCAACATGATGAGAGGAATATCACGCGTCGTAGCAGATGCTTTGATCCGGCGACAGGTCTCGGTGCCGTCAATACCCGGCATGAGACGGTCAAGCAAAATACAATCAACGGTCTGCACTGCCAGCATATCAAGCGCCTCCTCTCCGGAGTGCGCCAAAATCACGTCATAACCCTCTCCATTTAACGTGTCGTTAAGCTCATGTAAATAGGTCAAACTGTCATCAACTGCCAGGATCCGCTTCGGGCCTTGCAGGCTGACAGTTTCATGCCTGGCCTCGACCTTGCCGACATTGCGCAAGACCGCTGTGACACGGGCCAGTATCATTTCCAAATCTTCTTCTTTGCGCACAAAGGCATCTGCCCCCGAGTCAAGCGCACGCAGTTCGGCGTCGAAGGACTCAGAGCCGGTCAGCATAATGCATGGCGTGTGGCGCAAAGCGGCGTCCAGGCGTAACTTCCGCACCACCGTTGGTCCATCGATACCAGGCAAGACACCGTCAATGACAATGGCGGCAGGGCGATTTATCGCGGCGCTGCGCAACCCTTCTTCACCTGACTCGGCGCACAGCACATCAAACCCTTGTTCACGCAACAAATCACCGAAGCGTTCGCGAAAGGTCGCGCTGTCGTCAATCACCAACACCAACGCTTTCTCTCCGACTTGCTCGCGTTTTCTCTCCGGCCGCTTCGTTCCTAGCAACTCACGCGCACGCGCCATCACATGATCCCGGTCATATGGCTTGCCGATATATTCGCTTGATCCGGTCAAAAGGCCACGGATACGATCCTTGACCTCTGCCTCGCTCGACAACATCAGAACCGGAATATCAGCGCCAGCCGGGGTTGCACGAAATTCCCTTAATAGATCAATGCCATCACCGTCCGGCAACAACACATCCAAGACCACCAGGCCAATCTCTTGCGTTCCAAACGTCGCACGTGCTTGCGCAGCACTCGCGCAGCAGATGGTCGGCAAACCTTCTGCAGTAAATGCTTCTTCCAGATCGGCACGCACGGTCAGGCTGTCATCCACAATCATGATTACTTTACTCATGGCGCGATCCTCCCCAACGTCGCCAACGCCGGTCCGATTTCAGACAACGGCAACACGCGTTGTGCAGCGCCCAGCAATGCTGCTTCGCGTGGCATTCCATACACCACACAAGACGCTTCATCTTGTGCGATGGTGATTCCTCCAGCCTGGTGCAACGCAAGCAGGCCACGCGCACCATCTTGCCCCATGCCTGTCAACAGGCAGGCCACCGCGCTTGCTCCATAATCAAGTGCGACCGATTCAAACAGTACATCGACCGATGGCCGACATGAATAGCGCTCCGGGTCATTGGTAATATGCAACCTGCGGTCACGCACGATCAGATGATGCTCTGCCGGGGCGATAAAAACACCGGGCTTATTCAATAACTGCCCTTCCGACGCGATGCGAACCTTATGGGGAGTCTGCGCATCTAGCCACTCTGCAAACGCCGTTTCAAACGGTTCGCTGATATGGATCACGATTAATACCGGCAAAGGAAAATCCGCTGGTAATGCACGTAAAACATTAACTAACGCGCTAGGCCCTCCGGTAGATGCGCCAATCGCAACTAATCGCATCGCGCACGGCATCCGTGGCTGACTAGCGAGAGTTGGAATAAAAACTGGAACTGGAGCTAGTGCAGGAGCTGGCTCTTGAAGAGCCCCCTTCCGCCCGCGTAAATGCGTCACCACCTTAACGCGTGCCACCAGTTTAAGCATCGCAATGTAACGCCGCTCCCACTCTCCCTCACCATCTTGATCCGTTGGTTTTTCCATCAATTCGACAGCACCGGCAGCCAAGGCTTCATAGGTCTTGAATATCTCGCCACGGTTAAATGACGAAGAAACTATCAGGATAGGTGTCGGGCAGTAAGCCATGATGTATTCGGTTGCTGCCAGCCCGCTCATCACCGGCAACATCATATCCAGTGAAATGACATCAGGCCGCAACGCCATACATAGCTCAATACCCTGTTTACCATCCTCTGCCTCACCCACCAAAATGATGTCCGGATCCATGCTGAGCACCTCGCACAGGCGTTTGCGCACAGTCAATGAATCTTCCACCACGAGAACACGCAGCCGGCTCATCGTTGCACCAACTCGGTAACACGTTCAAGAAATTCGACCTGGTCGAATTCGCCCTTGACGATATAAGCGCGGGCTCCACATTCCTTGCCTCGCCGTCGATCCTCAGCGGAATTACATGAAGTCACGAGTATGCTTGGCACTTCGCGCAACAAGGGATCGGCCTGCGTGTGTTTGACAAAACTAAAACCATCCATACCCGGCATTTCGACATCAACCAAAAATAAGGCATAGCTGCCACGCCGCGCCATGTCCAACCCGTCTTCGGCACATGCAGCCATTTCCACGACGAATCCAGCCGACTCCAATATGCTGCACTCCAGCATGCGCGTGGTGAGGGAATCGTCGATGATCAAAATCGGCGCAGAAGACATCTGCGACGAGCCGCTCCGGGGCAAAGAATCGCCTTCGGTATTAGCATTGCCAGACCCGCGCTGCGCAACCAACGTATCAGGGTTCAATACCATCCGTGGATTACCTTCCTCGTCAAGGTACACGCCCAACACTATGGGGTCTGCCGGACATGAAGGCGGTAGCGCACGTAATACAACGGTATCCATCCCGCATAAGCGCTCAACGGCCACCGCAAATAGTGCGTCGCCCGTTGCCACCACAACAGCTGTCAGAGCACGCGAAGCAAAATTCGATTTCGAGCGTACAGCTTTTTGTGGGTTGCCAAGGTACAACGGTGCAAATGGAATTTGCTTTCCTTCATACAGAACAAATTCGCCATCCGGCGCATGCACTATTTCTTCAGACGCAATACGCAACGTGCAACGCACCGAATCAAGTGGTAATGCGGCGACATACCCAACATTCTCCACAATCAACACATCAAGCGCCGCCAGTGACAGCGGCACCGATAATTCAATAGCGGTGCCATGTCCCGATTCGGTCCGCGCAACGACTTCACCATCTAACCCCTGCATGGCTTCACGTACCAGATCAAGACCAATACCGCGGCCGGAGATTTCTGTAACAACACTGGTCGTCGAAATACCGCCTTTAAGCAGCAATGCCATCAATGCGCCGGCATCCAATTTTTCCGTATCGATCGGTGAGATTCCTTTCTTGTATAACGCACGCCGCACCGCATCAAGATCTACACCCGCGCCGTCGTCTTTACAACGGAACCAGGCGCGATAACCACGTCGTTCAACTTCCAGGGTAATTCGACCGATGGCTGGCTTGCCAAGCGCGCTGCGTAGGGCTTTCATCTCAATACCGTGCGCCACGGCATTGCGTACCAATTGAATCAGCGCACTTTGCACCGTATCCAAAATGGTTCCTTCAATGCGTACATCGCCGCCGCTGGCCTGAAATTCCACCTGCTTGCCGGTAATATTGGCAGCGTCGCGCGCTGTGCGTTCCAGTGTATTAAAAATACTGGCGATCGGTACCAATCTCAATCGCTCGGCGGCGTCACGTGCCTCGCGCAATTCACGGTCAATACGCAGAATTCCCGCCGACATATTACGTTCAAGCGTAGCCAGCAAAGAGCACATTTCTTCCGATGCGGCATTCAATTTAGCTTGAGGTATTGCATGCTGCACGGAAATTTGCGAAGCCAGATTGCGGATACGTTCCATCGAGTCAATCGCCCGTCGCACGCCGCCCAATTCATTACCAATCTCGCCCAAACCCTCCAGCAACATATCGACTTCGATCAAGTCGGCACGCACTACACGTACCGCAGAAATCGCAGGTATTGCGGCGCTATCCGGCACCAACGCCGACGCTGACGCGTCAGGATTATTGGGCGTTGGGAGCTGCGCAAGCCTTGCGGCAATCGCATCGAGCGCCGCAAGAACGCTGTCAACGTGCTCACGCGGAAAAGCTTGCGCTCCGTCACGATACGGTGTCAGCGTATCTTCCAGCCCATGCGCAAGATCGGCAATCTCCGATTGCTTCACGACGCGGGCTGCTCCTTTCAAGGTATGCGCCAGACGTAACAGCCGCATGACCAACTCAGCGCCGAAGCTGCCTTTTTCCAGGTCGAGCACGTTCTTGGCGAGCTGGTCCAACAACTCGCTCGCCTCAATTCTAAAATAACGGTAGGGATCTTTAGTCATAGTTCACGTCACTAAATAGCTTGCGGCTGAATCAAGCGCCGCAAATCAAGCGCCAAGCCAGCCAGTTGCGTGGCGGTTTGCAGAGTTTGCGATGAACTTGTTTCAGTCTCCTGAGTCGCCTGGGCGACGTCGGTTACAGCAATACGCACCTGCTCTGCGGCAGTTGCCTGTTGTTTGGTCGAAAGCTCGATTTCACGCGCAGCTTCGGTAGTGGTACCAACCAGGCTCGCAATTTGCTTAAATGCGACCGCTACTTCGGTGAATTGGCGTGCTCCGGCATCAACCGCTTTTGCGCCACTCTCGGTTGCCATCACGGTCGTATTCACAGCACTACGTACATCTTCTACTTGCGTGCGAATACCCTTGGTCGAATTTGCCACGCGGTCCGCCAGTTTGCGGATTTCTTCTGCCACAACGGAGAAGCGCTTGCCCGCTTCACCTGCTCCGGTCGCCTCAATGGTTGCGTTGATGGCGAGAATATTGGTCTGCTCAGCCAGCTCGGACACAATATCAAGCACCGCGCCAATTTCTTGCGATTTTCGCCCCAAATCCAACATGTGATTAACCACCTGATCAATCTGCCGCCGAACGCCAGAAATGGCGTCCTGTCCTTTGTCCACAGTGCCTTCGCCGGCACGTGCCGCGCCGGCGGTCTGTTCAGCGATCTGCGCTACACGTTGCGCACTCTCTGCAATCTGGCGCGATGTCACACCCAATTCACTGATGGTGGTGCTGATCTCATTCATGGCACTGGCCTGCTCTTTGGCACCGGATGCCTGCTGGGTTGCCGCTGCCTGCAATTCCGTCGATGAACTCTGCACATGGCCGACTGCGGCACCAAGTTGCGTCGCCAGTGATCGGGTAATCATAAAAGCAGTGATTACGACAAACACCAGACAGATCAAGGTACCGACAAGAATAGTTACCTTAGCGGTGTTCACGGTTGATTCCGCCTCGGCAGCGCGTTTTTCCAGTAAATTACGTTCCTCCTGACTCAACTGCTCGGACACCTTACGCAGATTGTCCATGTATATTTTTCCCTCATTGGTGAGCACAAGTTTCAACACGTCGTCGGAACGGCCGGCTTTTTTCAACATAATGGTGCGACCCAACTCATCAAACTTGGAGGCAGTCAGCGACTCCATTTGATCAACCAACCTTTGCTGGTTGGAACTATCTACGGTCAAGGAACGCAATTCATTGAGCAATTTCGGAGCTGCAGCAACCGCCGTTGTGTATGGTTCAAGATAAGCCAGATCTCCCGTCAGCAAATAACCTCGCTGCCCGGTTTCGGCATCCTTCATATTGCTGAGGTATGTTGATATTTGTTCGATGACTTTATGTGTATGAGTCACCGAATAACTGGTGTCGATCAATGCATACGTACTCCAATATCCGACGATGCCGACAATAATCAAAAAAATGGAAGACACGGTAAAACCGAATGCAACTTTTCTTCCAAAAGTCCAGTTTCTATTCATGATTCTTTTCTCCTTTGTTGAAGGGACAAATTCAATGACCGCTGTTTCGGCTCAAGTATTGGTGCAAGCAGTGATTGCAAATGAATAATTGGTCGGATTGCGTCGTCGGCACGCACGGCATCGTACCGATGAACGCGAGCATTATCTGGTATTGACACGGCTAACTGGGGTGCTGAAATGATGCTGCCCGGCTCCGCAGAGAAGTGGACTTCGAAGTGCTCAAAAGCCAGCGCCACCGGTTCACCCAAGCGTATCAATATCAACCAGCGCGGAGGTGTTTTGCACTTATAACCAAGTAGCGCGGCAAGATCATAGACTGGTGCAATCAAGCCACGGAATCCGGCCACGCCAAGTAAGGCTGGAACGGGCGATGGCATCGGCATGATACGGCGATCGGCATGCAGTCCGGCGATGTCGCTTACTCGAATTGCAAACGCATCGTCTCCGAGGCGAATACCCAAAAAGTTCAGAAGAGCCTCTTTTTGCACATGCGGTGCCTGCGCAAATCCAAGATCAAACTCGCGGCGCATGGCGAGCGCATCTGCACTCTTTGACGGTGAATTTGAGCGATAAGCTTGATTCATTTATTTTCTCCCAGAGCCGCTAGTTCTGCACGACACAAGGCTAATAACGCCTCGCGCTTGAATCCACCACCAAACAGCAATACCCGCGATGCATCCTCGTGCTGCAACAATAACAAAGCCAGCCCCAAATCCTTGCGTGCACTGTCATGTTCGCCCTGGCGGCGCGACACCAATCCTAGGTGCAGCCGTGGCATCGCAAACTTAGGATCAAGGTAAGTAGCAGTCTGGTCGTGTTCAACAGCACCATCAAGATCTCCAGCGCCTTCCCGGCACAGCGCCAGCACGTAATGTGCGCCCGCATTGAACTCATCACACTTCAGCAATTCTTCACATACCACTTCTGCTTCCGCCAGTGCGCCGCTATGAATAAGCGAAACAGCCTTTAGCAGTAATACATCAGGATCATGCGCATGCTGAACCGGCAAATTGCCAATCTGATCTAGCGAACGATCATAGCGTTCGCTGTGCAAACTTTCGAGTACACGATGCAAATCGGGCATCGGGCGATCGCCGACATAAATTGCGTTATCAAACATCGCCACCTCTACAGCAGGAGTCAATGCCTGAATGCGATCTGAGGCGCGTTGAATCGCCTCTATCCAGCTAGTGTCAGCGGATAACGATGCCGCCGGTTTCCAGCGAACCCTAGGTTGCAATTGAGGAAGCCGAACATGCGATGAAACAATGTGCTCTTTTCGCTGGTAATAAAAAGTGTCATGGGAGTGACGAAGATGAAAATCGTTTGAAATACCGCGCAAGGTTTCTGCGTGACCAAGGAACAAGTATCCGCCTGGTGCCATGGCCCGCGCAATACGATCCACGGCAGCCTGTGCCTGATCATTACTGAAGTACATCAGCACGTTGCGGCAAAACACAACATCGAATCGCGCTGGCGACCAGAAGTCGGCGCCGTCTTGGGTCAAATTACGCGACTCGAAAACTACCGATTTTCGAATCGCATCGTTCAGGTTAAAGGCATCGCCACCAACCTTGAACCAGCGTTTCTTCAATTCGTCGGACAGATCGCGCAATGACCAATTTGAATAGCGTGCCTGCGCGGCTTTTTGCAGCATTGCCGGATTCAAGTCAAATGCAGTGATTGAGATACGATCCGCCGCATAGGAACAATGCTCGCGTACGGTAATCGCCAAGGAATACGGCTCTTCACCAGAGGCGCAGCCAGCCGACAATACCTCGATATTGCGATTACCGTCATGCACGGCAAGACGTTCTGGCAGTGCGACTTCGGCGAACGCATTGAATTGATCGATGTTACGTAGAAAATACGTCTCCGTTACCGTGAGTTCACGTGCCAACAGGCGTATTTCCTCGCTCGAACGAGTGTCAAGACTATCAATGTATGGGGTATGCTCCATGCCATTGGCAAGCATGCGACTATGCAAAACCTTGGCAAGTATGTCGAATTTTGATTCGTCAAAATTTAGCCCCATCAGTTCAACAATTTTGGTGCGAAAGCGCGAGATTTCCTGTGCACTGGGAAGTAGCATCATGTCGACATTCCTCGCGCATCCAGAACCTGCCAAACGGATTCCGGAATAACACGCGATGCCTCCAGCACCAGAAATAAGTTGGAATCCAACGTCCCGATCGCCGCCACAATACTCCTATCGGCTTCACCTAACAGCGGCGGAAGACCATCAATTACATCAGCCGCAAGCTGGCTCACGCCGACCACGCTACCGACCGCAAAGGCAACCAGACGATTGCCAAGCCGTACTGTCACATAGCGTGTTACTCCCGTGTCAGTTGCCCCACCCAACAACCCAGCTAAATTCACCACCGGCACCGCCACGCCACGTATGATCGACACGCCGAACATAAACGGCAGCATGTCAGGAAAAACTTCAACAGGAAGCGCACGCATCGTTTCCGCAACGTGCTCTAGCGGAAATCCGCATGACTGCACGCCGCTGCGGCAAATCAAAAATGGACTAAATAAAGCAATGCTACTGGTCATTGTTACCTCCGAATTTACTTGCAGAGTAATTAAATGGTCTACGTTTTCCGTTCGTCGCTGTTCATCTTCATGCGCTTTACCTATCTACGCCATTGGCCTATACCTTCTGAATGCATCCAGAATATTTTGCCTGATCAGTTCGTCATCCCACGGCTTGGTCAAAAAGCGATAAATTTCACCGCTATTAATCGCTTCCAGCACAGATTGCAATTCCGTATAGCCAGTTAAAATAATGCGCATGGTATCCGGGTACAACTTTGCAGTAATTGAAAAAAATTCAGCGCCCGTCATCTCGGACATCAGTTGTTCACACAAAATAACTTGGACTGGATTGGTCGCTAAAACTTCCAGCGCTTCGCGCCCGCCCAACGCCGTTAAAATGCGATACCCCTGCCCGCGCAAAGTACGTGTCAACGCGGAAAGGATGAAGGAGTCGCTATCAACCAACAGCAGAGTCTGATCCTGGGTATCCACCGATGGCTCAATATGCTTTCTGGTGTGCAGCATCATCCCGAACTCATCTGCCGTTACTGGAGGGCTGAAGAAATAGCCTTGGATCTGATCGCAGTGTCTGGCACGCAAAAATTTGAGCTGTGCCTCGGTCTCAACTCCTTCGGCGACAACATTCATGTGTAAATTGTGAGCCATGGCGATGATCGCCAAGGCGATGGCCGCATCTTCCGGATTGCGGGTGATGTCGGTCACGAAGGCGCGATCTATCTTTACGGTATCAAAAGGGAAACGCTTCAAGTACGCAAGTGAAGAATAGCCTGTGCCGAAGTCATCCAGAGACAGATGTAATCCATGCTGATGAAACGAGCGCATGATTGTTTCCGCCTCCTGCAAATTTTGCATAACCAATGACTCGGTCAGTTCCAATTCCAGCTCATTCGGTTCCAGCTTATATTCGGACAAGGCATCCCGCACAATCTGTAAAACGTTACCTTGCCTGAATTGCAGTGCCGACAAATTCAAGGCGACTGGCACAATAGGAATTCGGTCACGTTTCCATGTGGCCTGCTGGGCACATACCGCCTGAATTACCCAAGTACCGATTGGAACAATCAGCCCGGTTTCTTCCGCTAACGGAATAAATTCGACGGGAGGCACCATACCGCGCTCAGGGTGTTTCCAACGAATTAAGGCTTCCGCGCCGACGATTTTGCCCGTATCTAAATCCACCTTGGGCTGGTAATACATCACAAACTGATTGTTATCCAAAGCGAGTTTGAGCATGTTCTCCAGTTCGATTTTTTCGGCGATTTTTGCGTTATGTTCCGGCGAATAATACGAATACAACGACTTGGTAAATTTGGCTTGCTTAAGTGCCGTTTCCGCGTTCTTGAATAATGCTTCCGTATTTTCAGCATCAGTCGGGTAAATCGCAATCCCGAGTCGCGGCGATACGGTAAAGCTTTTCCCATCAATATTGAATGGCTTGGCTAACATGATCAGAATCTGATCGCACAATTTGGTGACATCGCCGCTGTTTGCTTCGACGCCTAGTAACGCAAAATTATCTGCGCCGATGCGTGCAGCACTACAGGAATGCAACGATCCTTCGTCGAGATATTGGGCTACGGTGATGAGCACTTTATCGCCGATATGGCGTCCATATGTGTCGTTCAATTCTTTGAATCGATTCAGGTTGAGAATAATGACAAAAACTTTGCTTTTCTCGAACCATGCAGATTGGATCAATTGATCGAGTCGATCCAGGAACAGCGTCGTATTCGGCAATCCGGTCAGCTCATCGTAGTAGGCAAGAAAACTAGCCCGTTTCCCGTTTTCAATCGCTTGCAAGGCGAATGAAATATCGCCTGCTAATTCGCTCAACAGCTTGATTTCCTCTTCATCAAAACAATTTAACTCACGCGCATAAAGAACCACGACGCCAGCAATTTTGTTGTTGCCAGTCAGCGGCAGAGCAATGAGGGAAAGGTAGCCCCGGCTTAACGCGTCGCGGCATGTTGCGCTGGTTGAAGTCGCGCTTCGGACGTCATTAAAGATACAGGTCTGGCCTGTTTTCAGAACCTGGCTAGAAATCTCTATACTGTCGGGTGACTTGCCTACTGACGGTTGCAATGTGGCGATCAACTGATCCGACTCAATGCCCTGGCTGGCAGCAATACTCAACGCCGCATTATCCTGCGCCAAACCTATCCATGCGATACCAAATCCGCCGTGATCAACCGCAATGCGGCATGCTTCCTCCATCAATGCATGTGATTCACGAATACGTACAATCGCCGAATTAGTTCCACTCAACACCGCCAATATGCGGCTTAAACGTGCTGTCTTGGTGCGTTCAATTTCAAGCTGTTTAACGTAAAGTTCAAGCGTCGTGGCGCGCACCAATGACAAATGGGTTGCCACGCGTGCGCGCACAATAGCGGGCGAAACCGGCTTGATGATGTAATCAACACCACCACACAAAAATCCGGTGGTTTCGTCACCAACATCACTTAGAGCGGAAATGAAGATCACTGGCGTATTCTCGGTGAGCGGGTCAGCCTTGATCATCTTGCAAACGGTGTAGCCATCCATGTCTGGCATTTGAACATCCAGGAGGATTAATGCCGGTAGATGTTTTTTTACAGCAGCCAAACCTTCAGTGCCGTTACGTGCGAAAACCAGAGAATAGTCATTCCCGAGGATTTGCTTTAAGGTCGCCAAATTACTTGGCTCATCGTCGATGATGAGAATCGTGATGGTATTTATAAATTACTCCCTCAAATTAATTGCCATTGAGGATGCAAATTGGCAAACTAAGGTTTTCGCGCCCCGAAAATCGAAACTCTTGAGTTGCCTCAGCAGCTCATCGCGCGAATAGGAAGTGATCATTAGTACAATCCGTCTTTAAATGCTTAACATAGTGCTATTGCCTTATTCAGGCCGCCCAAGCAATTTCCAATCGACAAAAAACACCGCATAGTGACCCTGAACAGAAATTCACCCGCCGAGCCAGATCGCTTTATCCATTCTAGTAGCTGATTTAATAAAGGGAAGCACCTGTTCATCAAATTTATCAAATCATGATGCAGTGCAATGGTGTTGCTGATATTTCATCCTTATATAAAAATTACCCAGTAATCACATGCCAATTATGCAAACACAGTTTAAAGATTAAATTAGCTAGATTTTTTGAATACTCTAGCTGTGCACAGTCCTGTAAAGTTTCTTAGAGTCTATACAGGCATCGGAATATTGCTATGCCCTAAATAGGGCATTTGCATCGGATTTTGTTAAATGTTGGTTGGATTTAATTGGCAAATAATTACAATTTTTACGACATGCGATATCTTTAAGGCATATATCTTTTAAGGCTCGTTTTTTCAAACGTTGGATTTTAATATTTTGCGACTGAGCTGGCGCTCGACGAGCAAATGATTAAATTACCGTTATCATGACCAGCATCGATCAGCAACACACACAACAACTTCGTCCACTTATCACTCACCTCGCCGTCGACACGATTGACGCCTATACACAGGCTCGTGACATCGTCAGAGATTTTTCGGCTATTTTTGAAGTACTCGATCATCTTGCCCTGACAGATTTTTCCAATGAGCGCATTGCACCCATCTTATTCCGAGCAGGATTTTGTCACGCGACGGAACGGCTCAAATTCATTGACGAAAGAATCACCGACGCTTATAAGACGCTTGATGATCTGAAGACGGACAGCAGTCACACTTTCCATGCCAAATAGTGATGTAAATTAAAACCTAGGTTCACTTAGTGTTGGTTTCCATGAATTCGCTAAGACGTGAGCTTGCAGTTGCTTTTACGTTGGCGTTGCTTTTTATTCTGGCGTAGCTGGATGGATTGATGCATCAAACAGATTGAATAAATGAATATTTAATCAGGTTGATGCATCACACATCTTCAGTTAGTTGCGGTCATTCAATAGCCTGATTAAACAAGTCGAAAGATCAACTCAATGCATTCCACTGGTCACTAATAATCATGCGCAAATTGTTAGAGATCATCGCACTGCAATGTTAACTTGATGGCTATTGCTTCAAGACGTCAAAACTCTATTCCTCATCCTCATTGCGCATCGGATAACCACCTAAATCCAACACCCATTCGACCGCTTCCACCTCAAACCAGTCCATAAACATGTCCAACGTGCGGAACTTCGGTCAGGTATCGTGGATATACAAAAACATATGCTGCCTCCGATTTGGTTCTTTCTCCAATTTAATTTATTTAAATTCTTGCCACATATTTTTTAATTTTATGTGGCAAAACCTCATCGAATAGATTATTCTTGCCACATATTTTTTAATTTTATGTGGCAATTTAGGAGTTACAAATGAAGCAACTCTATTCTGCTTTTCAGGCGACGTACCATACCGAGTTCGAAAATCTTTTTCAGTGGGCGCAAACGCAAGAAATAATCTATATTGGAACGCCGGGACGTATTGAAGAGCGATTGAGAGGAACAGACACTTTTTTTTACCATCGTTTTTACGATGCGAGTGGCAATCAGTCAGAAAAATATATTGGCGGGCCATCTGGAACACCTGAAGGGGAACTCGCTCTCAAAAATGTACAGGACAGAATAAGCAGCGCAGATATGGTTGTCCAAAGCGTAAGAGAGCTCCGCAAACTTGGTTTTGCCGTTATTGAAGACAAGGCTGGGGCCACATTGGCTGCATTACATAACCATGGACTTTTTTCCGGCGGACTCACTTTGATTGGAAGTCACGCATATGGTGCGATTCTAAATAAGCTTGGAGTGAAGGCGCCGAGTTATTTAACGGAAGACATCGATACAGTTAGATCAAATCCATTGAGTCTCGCCACCACACCGCAAATGAGCTTGCTTGACATACTTCAGACTTCAGGACTGCCATTTATTAAAGCTAAGACCGGGTTGAGGTCTGGTGATAAATCTGAAACTTACAAGCTACCAGGCAGAGAAAAGCTCTTAGTAGATTTACTTGTGAATGGATCTGATATCGGGGCACCAATATTAGTTCCTGAGTTTGAAGCCTATGCTCAAGCTGTTCCTCACTTGGATTACTTGGTCGATGGCAGATTAGAGTCCGTCATTCTTAGTAAGAATTATGCTGTACCAGTTTACACACCCAACCCTGCTCGATTTGCCATCCACAAATTATTTTCATCGCTATCCCGCATTAACCAGCCAGCAAAAAGTGGTAAAGATATTCTGCAAGCGGCGACCGTTATTTGCGCCATGGAAGACAAATATCCCGGAGATATTGAAGATGCGTTAAACGCCTTCCCAGATTCAGGGAAGGGCTTGATGTTAAAAGGGGCTGAAAAAGCCTTGCCCATCGTGCAGTCGCATTCTGAGCAATATGGCGACGTTTTAAGACGATTGATTGACGGGTAATCGCTCTACATAAAGGCCGCTTATTCCTGGGAAATTTGTCCCAACATCGCCGAAATACCAATGAACGCGGGGTAAGGTTCCGTAATGACGAAAGTCGGTATTTGTTCGAGGTAATTAGCGAAACGGCCTTTTTGTTCAAACCGCTGACGAAAGTGTGATTGATTAAAATAACTTCCTAAACGTGGGACTATTCCTCCCCCAATATAAATCCCCCCTTTGGAACCTAAAGTAATCGCTAAATTACTTGCCATTGTTCCTAATAATTCACAAAAAGTGGTTAAGACTTCGCTACAAATTGGGCATTCATTCTCCAAACCGCGTCGCATAATTTCCGGTGGGTCGATATCATCGGCGGTTACTTTGTGAAGATCAGCCAAAGCACGGTAAATCAATTGCAAACCAGCCCCGGACATTAATCGCTCGCTTGAAACATGCTTATAGGTTTGTAACGCAAATTGCAAAATGGCGATTTCACGCGCATTAGTCGGCGCAAACGAGGTATGCCCGCCCTCGCTATCTAGTGCCACCCAACCGCTTTTACTTGGAATTAAACCTGACACGCCCAAGCCGGTTCCTGCACCCAGCAATCCAATCACACCACCTTCTTGCGCCCTCCCTGCACCTACCTGATATTTTTGCGTTTGATCCAAAAAAGGAAGCGCCATGGCCAAGGCTTTAAAATCATTGATCACTAATAGCGTTGAAAAATTAAATTCATTTTTTACTGATTGAATCGAAAATGACCAATGGTGATTCGTCATTTGAATCAAATCGCCATGAACCGGATTAGCTATCGCAATCCCAACCTTACGAACCTGGCTTGCGCCTGCCTCAATTGCCAAAGGAGTAGCCAGGTAGCTTTTTATCGCGTCAGAGAGTGTGGCGTAATTTGCGCAGGGGAGTATTAAGATTGCTTCTAATTTTCCAGGTGCAGTTTCTACAGCAAAGCGTGCATTTGTGCCGCCGATATCAGCCAATAAGTGAGGATAAGTCATGTGATGATGGAGTTTTTTTCAGGTTGATAAGGCTAACCAAGTTGGCTAAGTTAAATTTGTATTTGGTTTGTTAACGGCTATGCGAAGTCAGATTCGATAAGGGCGAAGATAAACTCACGCCCGGAATATCATCTGTCGACAATTTTTCAGACGCCGGATTGATGATCGTTTTTTTAGACACATCGATAAGTTCGTCGCTTTCTGTATTCAGCAATTGCATATTTTCTGACTTACGTCGCATCGCGACGCCCACCGCCAAAATGTCGATCATCAATAAATGTAAAATGCGGCTCACCATGGGCAGGTGGGTGGAAATATCTTCCACGTGATCAATAATCAGTGCGACATCTGCTTTACGCGCCAAGGGCGAGTGGCTTGATGTGATCGCAATAATAGAGGCGCCACGTTCGCGGGCTTTTTCTGCCACGTCCACGAGTTCTTGAATTCGCCCACTGCTGCTAATGATGACAACGACATCGTCCTGCTTGAGTACGCCGGCGGCTAATAATTGTAATTTTTGATCTGTGTACGCACCACTGGAAACTCCAAGCCGCAAAAATTTAAACTGTGCATCTTGTGCGATGACACCATAGTGTCCAACCGAAAAAAATTCAACCCGGTTGGCATGATTGAGCATTTCAATCGCGCGGTCGACCATATCGCGATTAATCTGGTTGCGCACCTGCAAAATAGCCGACGCGGTATTACCCAACACTTTGGCGGCGAGCTCCAGCATCGAATCTTCGCGCGTGACTTGCGTATGCGTTAATGGAATCGTGCTTGTTAAGCCCGACGCAAGTCGCAATTTAAAATCAGATAATCCTTCACAGCCAAGTGATCGGCAAAAGCGAATAACCGTCGGCTGACTAACCTGCGCTGTTTTGGCAATGTCGATGATTGGCGCGTTAAGTACCGTACGTGGATGCGCCAACACATATTCAGCTACGCGTAACTCAGCTGGCGACAAATCAGGACGTGCGCGGCGTATCTGACCCAAAATTGCCGAGCCGGGCTTGGCCTGTAGATTACGCAGCTGCGCTTCAAGAATCTCGGAGATTCCGATAAAAGTTGCATGTTCTGCGGTAATGACAAACGTAGGAATTGCCTGCAAATAGCTACTAAACCGACCTTTTTGTTCAAAACGGGCGCGAAACGGCGATTGTTCAAAATAACTGCCAAGTCGCGGAATAATGCCGCCGCCGATATATATTCCTCCCAGAGCGCCAAGCGTTACAGCAAGATTGGCGGCGGCGGTACCGAGCAAACTACAAAACAACTCCAGCGTTTCAACACACACTGAATCGGTATTATTGAGTGCGCAATCGGTAATTTCAGCCGCAGTTAAATTTTTGCCGGGGACATTAGCGTAGTCGGCTAAGGCGCGATACATCAATTCCATTCCCGGCCCAGACAAAAGCCGTTCGAATGAAACATGATCAAATGATTTCCACGCGTAACGCAGCACCGCAATTTCACGTTCATTTCTAGGTGAAAAACTGCTATGCCCGCCTTCGGAACCTAACGAAACCCAACCGTCACCAGCCGGAATCAAACCTGAAACGCCCAAACCGCTACCTGGTCCCAAAATACCGATCACGCTTTGTTTAGTGTGATCTATTGCCACACCACCGCCAATTTTTCGGATATCTTGCGCCCCCAAGCGCGGCACCGCCATCGCCAATGCCGTAAAGTCGTTGACGATAACGAGCGTTTCCAAGCCAAGTTGAATCCGCATACTTTCAATCGAAAACTGCCAGTGATAGTTGGTCATGATGACGCTATCGCCCACAACTGGGTTCGCAACCGCAATTGCCGCATGCAGAATTTGAATCGGTTTCAGCGTGCTCATGTAGTTGGTTATTGCCGAATAAAAATCGGGATAATCGGCACATGGCAATGACGTGATTTGAGCGAATTCACCCCGGCTGGTTTCAAGCGCAAAGCGTGCGTAAGTCGCACCGATATCTGCTATCAATCTTGGATTATCGAAAGGAATCATAATTGGGCTAGGTTTAATTGGTGTAATCGTTCTATTTTAAATGTCATTTCGTATTTAAAACGAGCATTTAATTTAGGGCACCACAAAAACGACAGAACTACGCGCTGGTATCGTAAATTGCCCTGTCAGTGCATCATAAGCAGCTTCCTTGGCTACTCTTTTATCTGCCGCCGCAACGTTACTCTGAACAGGATGTAAAACGTACGCCTGCCCCTTTTCACTGGCAAGGCGGATAGTCTGTTCAGTGCTGGCAACGTTGATGAAATAGAGGATTGATTGATAATTTGCGCCGGGATAATTTTTACCATCCAAATGAGCAACGATCAGCGATCCGTTTTGCAGTGGCCCCACATTCTCAAAGCGTAAGCGTTGCTCTATATCCTCGGCAGTACCTAGCCTAAATAAAGTTGAGCTAGCGCGTATCTTGAGTAAATCACTAAACATGGCGCGCGCCATCCCGATTTCGTTACCGGTCGGTTTGATTAAGGGATTTTCAAGCCGCTCTTTGATCAAAGGGTAATTTTTTTCATTATCGGGTTTCGGTGGTAAACCAGTGGCAAAATAATTATCCTGATAGGTCCAATCCAAGCGATTAAACCAGTCACCCGAATTAAAACTATTGCTATCCATAGATTTGGAGCGCAGCACATCAATACCGGCATGAAAATAGGCGACTCCCTGACTGAATGCAGTAATGGCAGCGCCCAGCATTTGCACCCGCACGCGATCTATTCTAGTGGTGTCGGTGGGCAGTTTGTAGGCATTAATGTCGAAGAGAGTTTGGTTGTCGTGATTTTCAACATAATTAACCACTTCAGTTGGTTGACTGACGTAGCCGGCAGGTTGACCGTTATAGTTAATTTCCTTCAGTGATTTTTTCTGACCATCGTAAGTCAGCAGCTGATAATCACGCAACGAACCAGCAAGCCCGACACGCACCAAATCCGCCACCTGCAACAACCCGGCTGAGGAATTTCCCTGGTCTGCAAGGCCGTTGATATAGCCCTTACGATTCACTAAATCTGCGCCGGAATCGGAGGCACTGCCACCACGCACAGCGTCACGGAGGCGGTCGTTAAACGTAGCAATGCCGCTGCCATTCAGAGAAAGTTGCGATGCCTGTACAAAGCGCGCCCCATCCGCAACTTCACCAAAATTCCAACCCTCGCCGATCAATTGGATAGGGTGATTGATGCTGGACTTTAATTTTTTTTGCAGTGCCTCCATCACGGAGCGTGGTTGATGGGCCATTAAATCAAACCGAAACGAATCAATCTGGTAATTGCGGGCCCATGACACCACGGAATCGATCATTAACTTGGACATCATCCGATTTTCGGTCGCCGTATTGTCGCAACAGGTCGACTGTTCGATGGCGCCAAGCGCATTTAATCGATGATAGTAGCCAGGCACAATGCGATCCAACACCGATTTTGGTTGCTGCCCTGCTGCATAGGTATGGTTATAGACAACATCCATACCTACCCTTAATCCAATCCGGTGCAAGGCCATCACCATTTGACGAAATTCAAGCATACGGGTGGCACCATCAGCCGGATCCGTTGCATAACTTCCCTCAGGTGCATTGTAATGAAAAGGATCGTAACCCCAGTTAAAACATGCGGTTGAAACGGTCTTATTAACTGGATCAACAACGTCATCCTGCGAATTAATCGCAAGATGATCACAACCGGTTTCTTGTACGCTGGCAAAATCGAACACCGGCAGTAAATGTACGTCCGTCAAACTTGCCTTGACCAAGGTAGCCAAGTGCTGCATGCCGTTAGAACCAAGCTCGGTAAAAGCCAAATATTTACCTCGATGTGCGGCACTGACCGATTGATCGTTGATCGAAAAATCACGTACATGCAATTCATAAATTGTCATGTCTGTTTGCTTGCGTATGCTTTGAGGTGCCCGTGACTGACGCCATCCATTTGGCACAGTTTGAGGTGCATCAACCTGAGTGATGTAGCTGCGTTTGGAATCGGTAGTAAGGCTAATAGAATAGGGATCTGTGACGCGATTGCGCACCAGGCCGATGCCCGGCACAACGACATCCACAACGTATTTATAATAATGCCCGGTTAAATTTTTTGGTATTGTGTATTGCCAATGTCCAGTCGCGGAAACTCTCTGCATTGCGGCTATTTGTTCTGCGCCCCCTTGTCCATTCTCATACAAACAAAGCGATACGCGTTGCGCTGTTGGAGCCCAGAGCTTGAACTGAGTAGCGTGAGAATCGCCCCTGTCGATAACAGTCGCACCAAAATCGTCTATGTATTGGGCTGACGTATATAAGTCATCCAAGGCTCCAGCGATTTGTATGCGGGTAGAATCGATTACCTCGCCAAGCGAATTTTCCTGTACCAAAATGAGTTGCTGCTGAAGTAGTTGAGCTACTTTTTTACTGTCTGTTGCATGAAGCTTTAAGATAATCCCATCGGCCACAAAGTTGAAGCGCGTAGCTAATGCAGTGGGCAATGGAGAACTTGTTGGCTCGAGTGCTAAAACGCCGTCAGCACCTTGCATATGAGTTCCCTCAACGACATGTAAATTCGAGCTGGCAGAATAATACAGACGAAAATTAGCCGATGCGTTTAAGCCGGGCCATTTAATCAATCGTTGGTTTAGCCAGATTGCGCGAGCATCTTTCGTATTAGGTTCGGCGTGATGCTGTGCTTGCAAACTGGTTTGAAAATCATCACCATTGCAATCGTCTATTGTTGCAGGTTGTGAAGCTGCTGCCAGGGTTGAACATAGAAAAAAACCAGACATCAACGCAAAATAGCTCAATTTTGAATAGATGGATTGCACTATTTCAAAAACCACTTTAGCTCCCCTTAAGCAAGTTCAATTCGCAAGTTAAACTCATCACTACCTAGTTGATCAAGCTTGTTTTTGCACGCCAAACCAAGCGCCATAAGCAGGCAAACTAATTTCACCATCCACCATCGAGCCAACAAAACCATGACCTTCAAGTGCTTGGTAAGTTGAGCAATCCGGTAAGTTGAAATTTATTTTTTGTGAGCCGAGATTTAACACCACAATGACACTTGGCATGCCGTCCAAATCGCGTCGCAAGGCCAATAGTGGTTCTGGCGAGTCATAAAAAAATATGTCGCCACGCGTCAGTTGTTTAATTGTTTTACGCCAATGAATAAAATGGCGCGCAAAATTTAACGGTGACGCTGGATCTAGCGACTGCTGCGCAACGGCTGCAGCGGCATGTTCTGGCGGTACTGGTAGCCAGGCGCATCCACTGCTAAAGCCTGCGTTCTTCTGTGCGCCGTCCCAAGGAATGGGAGTCCGACAACCATCACGCCCTTTCATTTCCGGCCAAAAGGTAAGCCCGACCGGATCTTGCAATACTTCGTATGGAAGATCAGCTTCCGTAAGCGCCAATTCATCACCTTGATACAGGCAAGGCGTTCCTTTTAGTACCAATTGCATCGCCAGTAACACCTTGGCAAATTCCGTCGTCGTCGTGGCATCACCCCATCGTGACATGACGCGGTTCACGTCATGATTACCAATTGACCAAGAGGCCCAACCCGGCAATGGCGATGCATTCGCCTTGGCCTGAAACTCATCGACTTGAGCACTAATATGCTGGGTTGTATTATCACTGGTCAATAAATTAAATGAGTACGCCATATGCAGCTTGTCGCCATCTGCCGTATATGCCGCCATCGTACTGAGCGCTTCATCGGAACCGATTTCGCCAATCGAGATCGCATTATATTTATTTAACAAGGTACGAACGCGTTTAAAAAATTGCAGATTTTCCGGACGGGTATTGTCATAAATATGCGCTTGCAAACCATACGGATTGGATGCGGCAACACTCACCGTATTTTGTATTTTTGCGGGCGGATTATTACGTAACTGTTCGTCGTGAAAATGGAAAATACAGGCATCAATCCGAAAACCATCCACGCCGCGTTCCAACCAAAATTGCATATTATCCAAATGCGCTTGTTGAACTTGGGGTTGATGAAAATTTAAATCAGGTTGACTGGTCAAAAAATTATGGAAGTAATATTGGCGGCGACGACTGTCCCATTGCCAGGCAGAACCACCAAAAATAGATAACCAGTTATTCGGAGGTGTGCCATCTGGCTGAGGATCAGTCCACACATACCAGTCCGATTTTGGATTATCACGGCTCTGGCGACTTTCAATAAACCAGGGATGTTGATCCGAACTATGCGAGAGCACTTGATCTATCATAATTTTCAAACCAAACTGATGTGCGCGCGCGATCAACAAATCAAAATCGGCGAGCGAACCAAACAGTGGATCGACATTACAATAATCTGCGACGTCATAGCCAAAATCGCGCATCGGCGAAGTGAAAAATGGCGATATCCACACAATATCAACACCGAGTCCGGCAATATAATCCAGCTTGGCGGTTATACCGGCCAGATCACCGACACCATCGCCATCGGTGTCAAAAAAACTGCGTGGATACACCTGATAAATAACCGCTTCACGCCACCAATCGTTAGCGCTGTTGGCTTGCTCAACGGAGTTAGAATTAATTACTGAATTAAACGAATCTGACATGACTAACTCACAAACATAAAAAAAGATTTGGCGAAAATAAAAACTTGCTTAGGTTTTAATCTGACTCACCGTTTCACCGGCAATCAATATCGGTTGCCATAATTCTTGTAGTTCCGATGGAGGCGTTCCGCTTTGCAGTGCAAGCAGCATTTCAACCATTTTGATACCCGCCTTATCAGGGTTGGGCTGTTCAATAGTAGTTACGTTATAACCGGCCAGAGAATCTTCCATGCGCCCCCATACAATAATCGACATATTTTTACCGATGTCGATATTGGCATCTAACATGGCACGAATTGCACCAACCCCGGACATGTGGTTATCAACGATGACCGCCGTTGGTACTGACGGATTTTGCAACAGGCGCTGCATGGCTAAATAACCGCTACGTCTATCATTTGCACCATCAATAAGGTGACTAGGATCGGCGCTGATACCCGCAGTTTGTAAACTGAATTTAAAACTATCAAAGCGCTGACGTGCAAAATTCATTTCAAGCGGTGCGCTGATCAGCCCGATCCGCGAATGCCCATAAGAAAGCAGGTGCTGCACCGCCATGCTCATACCTGCTTCATTATCGTAATCAAACCAGGCATGCGGCTCGTTGACACGGGTACGTCCATGCGCAACAAAGGGCAAGCCCTGATTGGCCAGGTAGGCAACCCGTTCATCATACAAACGGGTCCGTGCCACAATTAAGCCATCCACCCTGCGCTCTTGCACCATATGCTGATAGGCACGTAGCTCGTTCATCTGCGATACAGGTGCAATGATTAAATCCATCTGACGTTCTTCCAGTGCTTGCGTCATACCACCAACAATTTGCATAAACATCGGATCGGCAAGATCGTTCGGCAGCGGATGTATGATGCCGATCACATTGGTGCGTCCTGAGGCTAAACTGCGTGCAACAGGATTGGGGCGATATCCGGCTAATTGCGCGGCAGCTAAGACGCGTTCTCTGGTGCGTTCACTGACTTCTGGATAACCATTAAGAGCACGGCTCACCGTAGTTTCAGAAATACCGAGATTCTTAGCGAGATTTTTCAGATTTATAGACACAATGGCGACATTCTAAAAAGGCTTAGTTACCGGACAAACTGATCACAAGTTTGGCTGGCGATTTTTGATTCAAAGGAACTGAAACGAAAAGCGTCTTGCACTTTTCATCCCACGAGTAATTGACCGCATGTTTTTTAAGATTCGATTGCAAAAGAACCTTGCCTGGTTTTACGTAAATATTATGAACAATTAAGGTGACCGTTCTATTGACAGGCTGATAGTGAACGCCATTTTTCTCGCTCAACGTAATACTCAATTGATGGGGTGTACGCTCACTGTTAAATTGCAGCAATGAATAAGCATCTTTTTCAAACGCATTGGGTGTTTTACCGTCGTCGTCGTATAGTTTTCCTGTACTGCGAGGAACAGATGTATCGTCGAAATAATGTAAATTGAATGCCTTGATTGAATAATGTTCAGTGTTTTGAATAACATCAATCATGGGGATAAACGCACCTGCCCGGACAAACACGGGAATATGATCCTGAGTCACAGCTACCGCCTGAGTTGTACCCGCCAGATACCGTTGTCCGGTATAAAAATCGAACCAATTAGCGCTACGCGGAAAATAAACGGACGTAGCGGTAATACCGGCGTCCAAAACGGGCTTAACCAAAAATTCATGGCCCCACAAATAACTGTTTGCAACGTCATACAAAGCGCGATGTTGAGGTTCCTCATAGAATAATGGTCGCATGAGCGGCAACCCTTGTTGATTGTTTTCAAACGCCAACGTGTAATTGTAGGGTAATAATTGATAGCGTAATTCAATGGCGGCCTTCGCTAACTGCTTGGCTTTTTGTTCTCTGAAAACGGGTTCAGCGGCGACTTCTTCTTGCGCATGCGGTCTAAAAATGGGTTGAAAAACACCGTACTGCAACCAGCGTGAATACAATTCATCGTCCAGATTAGCGCCAGCAAAACCGCCTAAATCCGAATGCATATAGGCCATGCCTTGCAACCCCATTTGCAGAGCTATTTCCGGTTGTGATTGCAAGCCGCCCCAAGTCCTATTGACATCACCCGACCAAGGAATCATCCCAAACCGTTGCGATCCTGAATAACCTGAACGCATAAGAATAAAGGGTCTCTGTTCAGGAAAATCCTTCTGATAGCCATCGGCAATTAATTTAGCCCAATTGTGACCATAAATATTGTGCATTTCATCGGCGGACCCAGTTTGATGAAGCAAACCCGTTGGATGCACTTCTGGCTCACCTAAATCGCCCCACCACCCGGCAACACCCAATTTGGTAAATTGTTTATAGAAAGACCAAAACCAGGCTTTTCCTGCCGGATTAAAAATATCGATCAATCCGGTATGTCCAAAATAAAAGTCGTAGGTAAATGCTTGACCATGTTCATCGGTAGCAAGAATATTTTTTTGTAGCGCTTCATCCCATTTTTTTGATGTAGTAAGAATGAATGGCTCCGTAATTAAAATCGTTTTGACGCCAAGATAGGAAAAATCATCGATCATTTTCTTGGGTGTCGGAAAATTGTCGGCATCAAATTCCAGATTTCCCATCGTGCCTTTTATCTCTTTACCAAACCAGTACAGATCAAAAATTATGGCATCCAGAGGGATTTTTTCGGTAATGAATTTATCGACGGTGGCACGCGCTTCTGCTTCAGAATGATAACCAAATCGGCTGGAGAAATTTCCAAATGCCCAACGTGGCGGCAATGGCTGCCTTCCAGTCAGTTTGGTGTAGTTATCAACGAGTTGCGCCCAATCATTTCCGGCAATAAGCTGATACGTTTTTCGACCGCTGATCGTCTCATAGGTGAGCGTATTCTCGTGCTTGCTATCTAAATCCAGATAACCGATGGGGGCATTATCAAAATGGATGCCGTACATTTTTGAAGAAAAAACCAACGGGATAGAAAAATTCATTTGCGTTGAGTGATCTTCATAGCCGTAGTGCGCCTTGTTATACAAGGGTAGACGATTACCGCGCCGATTCATGCCAAGTGCACGTGCACCCGCGCCATACAAGGCTTCGTTATTATCGAGATTAAAGCTTAAAGTTTCACCGCGCTCATCTTTAATATAGCCTTCTTTTTCAGAAGTAAGTTGTTTGCCATGATACGAATAGCTGATCATGAAAGGTGATTTATCCACCTTAACTACGATGCCTGATGTGGCGAATTCAATAGCTGTTGGCGTGGCCGTTAGCTTTGCTTTAATCACCGTGGGAGTCATGGGATTCATGATAACGGCGTGTGAGTTTGGATTAAAAACTTCGCCTGTTGGAATAAACGAGGTTTCAACAATGTTGTCGGAATAGGGCTTGATCAGATACTTTCCGTCATTGGTAGAAAGTTCCAGAACACCATTATTAACGACAAAGCTATCCAATTGACGATGGCTATTTTGCGCGATTGCCAGCGGCGTAATCAACAATAAAACGGCAATTTTTATATATACTTTTATGTTCATGCTATCTGTATCGATTCTAAAAATAGGAACTTCTTTTTATAGATGCCACTACGATTTATTTTTCGTTATTCCACTTCCAGTATCAAAGCGGATCGTGCAGGCACCGTTACCGATTTTTCGATGGTGATATTTTTCCCTGAGAGAACATCAACCGCATTGGTATGCGTACCCAGAATTTCGCTAAAACGCTTGGTTGCCAATTCAGTGCTTATTTTATTTTTATTCAACACCACCATAATGATCTTATGTTGATCAAACCTGAAATAGGTATAAGTGCCCTGATCTGGCGTGTAATGGAGTAATTTTCCACTGTGTATTGCCGATTGGGTCTTTCTCCAATTAAGTAATTTTTTTAAATAGTTTTGCAGATTTTTCTGCTCATCTGTCAGACCCACGCCATTAAATGCGTTGACTTTATCGCCTGCCCATCCTCCAGGAAAATCCTGTCGCGCCGCGCCATCGTCTCTTTCTTTTTTACTCTTCATGAGAATTTCGGTTCCGTAATAAAGTTGCGGAATCCGTGGCGCCGTCAGCACGTAAGCCAATGCCATTTTGACTAAGTCGACATCGTCGTTAAGCACCGAATATAAACGGCTGACATCATGATTTCCCTCAAACAAAACCAGGTTGCTTGGGTTGGGATATTGACTATCATTCGCTAATTCTTTATATAAATTGCTCAGGCCAGACTCCATAGATTCATCCTCGACCAGTGCATTGCGCAAAGCATTATTCAGCGGAAAATCCATCAGGCTCGGCAAATAAGATACGTAGCCGTTTGCATGGATTTTCCCTTTTTGCCAATATGAAACGATCGCAGGATTAAGGCTCCATTCTTCACCGACAATATTCAGATTAGGATATTCATCTGTTAGCCGATGCGACCATTCCGACAGGAAGGCTGTATCTGAATAGCCATACGTATCGACACGAATTCCAGATAGCCCGGCATATTCAACCCACCAAATCGAGTTTTGAATTTGATAAGTCGCGACAAAGGGATTTTGTTGATTCATGTCCGGCATGTTTTCAGTAAACCATCCAGCAGTAAAATTCTTTTGGTCCTCTTTGGAAGCGTAAGGGTCGCTCACTGTCGAGTGTGCGTGCTTGGTCGCTACAAATTTTCCGTCAAAGCTCAACCAATCCTGCATCGGCATATCTTTCATCCACCAATGCTCGGAACCGATGTGATTCAACACAATATCCTGTATCACTCCTATGCCCTTCTGCTTGGCAAGTGCCACCATGCGCTTGAAATCCTCGTTCGTTCCAAAGCGGGCATCAATTTTGTAAGTGTCTGTTGCGGCGTAGCCGTGATAGGAGTAGTTTTTTTGATTGTTCTCGATCAATGGTGTCGGCCAAATCGCGGTATAACCCATTGCCGCTATATAGTCCAAGTGATCAATAATCCCCTGGATGTCACCGCCATGTCGCCCTGCTTCATTGCTGCTACGGTTTAACCTATCGGTAAATCCAACCACGTTATCGTTGCGGGGATCACCGTTGGCAAAACGATCGGGAACAAGATTGAGTATCACATCCGAATTGCTAAAGCCTTTTCGATTTGCCGAATTTTTAACCCTTGCAAGTAAGGGATAAGGGTAAGTAATTAATTTACCTCCATTTTTAAACAGCAAGTCAACGCTACCGGCTACGGCGTCAGGCTGGATGATTAAGTTAATGAATACATAATTTCGATTTTTAACTGTAGCGACAGAGTCAATGCGCACACCGGGATAAGTTACATCAACCGTATAGGCGGCGATATTGTCGCCATGCACCATCAATTGCAAGCGGTCGCTTTTCATGCCGACCCACCAGGAGCCCGGTTCTATCCGTTCAATATTGTTCGTCGAGGCGAACGCGCCGGCTGACATCACCAACGTGATCAGCATAGTGAAATTGAAGACTATTTTTTTCATCATGGTAGGCAACCTTTAGCTCAACACTAACCGTTTTTATCCTGCACATTCATCACCAGTGCTGCAGCTACCAGCATGGAAAAACCACCTAAAGCCAAGGTGAGAACGGCTTCGCCATGAAACAGATTTTTAGTAAAAAATCCTAATATGCTGGCGGCCAGAATTTGTGGGATCACAATAAAGAAATTGAACGTGCCCATATACAATCCCATTTTATTAGCAGGCAAAGCGCCGGCCAGAATGGCATAGGGCATGGAAAGTATGCTGGCCCAGGCCATGCCTATGCCCATCATGGAAACGATCAGCATTTCCGGAGTGGTAACGAAATAAATTGAGATTAAACTGCATCCGCCGACGATCAGGCTGATTGCATGTGTCATTTTTCTGCTGGTGCGCTTGGCCAGCCAAGGCAGGGCAAATGCAAAAATGGCAGAAAATCCGTTGTAGACGGCAAAACAAACACCCACCCAGTTTGCGCCGTCATTGTAGAGCGCGGTACTTGGGTCAACGGAGTGATAAATATGCTTGGTGACTGCCGAGGTGGTATAAATCCACATCGCAAACAAGGCAAACCAGGTGAAGAACTGCACAAAGGCCAGCTGCACCATGGTTTTGGGCATATGACGGAAGTCGCTGAAGATCGAAAGCCAAGATGGCTGTTTTTCGCTATCAATATTCTTCCATGCTTCCGGATCTTGTTGGCGCAATTCTTGCGGCGAATACTCTTTGGTTTTAATCACTGTCCAGACTACCGCAGATAAAAAGGCAATCGCACCCAGATAAAATGAGTACACGACAGAATCCGGCAAGTGCCCAGGTAATGCACTATTTTCCACATGAAACCAGTTGGACAGCATATACGGCAGCGCGGATGCCACCACTGCGCCAATACCGATAAAAAAACTTTGAAACGCAAATCCGTTGGTCAACTGCTTTTGCGGCAGCATGTCACCGACAAAGGCACGGAATGGCTCCATCGAAATATTGATCGAGGAATCAAGTATCCAAAGTATGACAGTAGCTACCCATAGTGCTTTTGAATTCGGCATTGCGATCAGTGCCAGAGAAGCTAATATGGCACCAATTAAAAAATACGGACGTCTGCGCCCGAAACGATTCCAGGTACGATCACTTAAAAATCCAATTAACGGTTGTATCAGTAAACCAGTGCATGGTGCGGCAATCCACAGAATCGGAAGATCATCAATTTTGGCACCCAGCGTTTCAAATATGCGGCTGACGTTAGAATTTTGCAGGGCAAATCCAAATTGAATTCCTAAAAATCCAAAACTCATATTCCAAATTTGCCAAAACGAGAGCATTGGTTTTTTTGCGTAGTTTGCGATATCGTCGTTCAGCGGCATTTTTAATTTGGTTTGCATATCATCAATCTAAGAATTTATTCCTTCCCTACATTGCCGCTATCGAAAAATAAGCTGACTATTGTGGGGCGACTTCACAGTACTTCAGGCATTTTTAACTGAATGCACCAAAAAAACCTGCCATCCCGGAATGGCAGGTTTTAAACGCGAATTGAATCTAAGCCTAGAACTTATAATTCAAACCAGCCAACAGAGTACTACCGTACTTCTCATATTCCAGTGGTTGATTTGGTGTGCCTTGATACGTTTTATATGCTGCATTTGTCAGGTTACCCAACTGCAGGAATAAGCCGAGGTCTTTATACGTACCTTCTTGGAAGGTATATTCGATCTGAGCATCCACGATGGTTTCCGGCGCGATGAAGCGCAGGTTACGATTACCGGAAAAGTTTTCAATATCCCCTACAAACTCAGAACGATAACGCGCACCGATACGAGCAGAGAAGCCGCTCATTTCATAGTAAGCAGTCAAACTTGCTACGTGCTTCGACATACCTGGCAACGGGATAGCAGAGCCCACGTCAAATGTACTGGATTTGACAGTAATAGCACTGTTATTTAAGCCAGTGCTAGCCTGCAAGCCAAAACCCTTCAAGGACGGCGTCAACATATCCAATGGCAAGGAACTTGTCAGCTCCAGACCTTCGATACTTCCGCCCTGCCCGTTGTATTGCGAAGAATAGAAACCGGTGTTCGTAATCGCAATGGTGCCTGGAGTCCACTGAGAAAAATTATACAGGTTTGATTCATCGTAAATATAGCTGGTCAACTTTTTGTAATACATTGCAGCAGAAACATAGGCTTTCTTACCAAAGTATTTCTCAAAAGCCAGATCTACTGAATTAGCACGCCAAGGATTAAGTTGCGGATTACCGCCATTTCCGCTAGGAATCTGGGTCGATGTGGCCACGCTAAAATTAAAGCCGGAGTTCAAATCATCAAGACGTGGGCGCATTACCTGCTTACCTGCCGCAAAACGGATCACTTCGTTATCAGGTAATTCAAACACCAGATTCATTTGAGGTAAAACATCGGTGTAGGATTTACCAACCGTAGTTGGTGTTACTTCATTATTAAATCCAACCTCGCCGGTTGATGACTGTTTGGTGCCCTGCACCTGCAAACCGATATTACCTCTCAGGTTGATCGATGAACTGAGCTGATGATCCAGATTCGCCTTCACAAAAGTGGTCGCGATTTTTTCCGTCACACTCCATTCTGCAGCGACATTCTGAGGGGCATTAGGATCCGGATTGAATGGCTGAAAGTATTGCGCCATAATTCCAGGAACATTAAACGAAGGAATCGTTCCAGTACCAGAGAAGCCCAAATTTACCGGGGAATACAGCAGACCAGGAGATATAACCACACCATTCGGGGCAATCAGATTCTGATTTCCTTGTAGATTGCTATGATTTTTTATGTGATCGGTATAGTCCGCGCCAACATTAAAATCTGACACCCAATCACCGATCGATTTAGGTGCATTGATGGTAGCAACCAACTTAAAACCTTTGACTGTGTCATCGGTATGCGGAGCATGCCCTGAACCTTCACCGTATATCGTGTTGTTCAAATACAGCGTGTTCGGATTACTGTAGTTCAGTCCGCCGTTCATCGTCGGGAAACCACCTGTTGCCCAGTTGACGTTGCTCGTATCCAGTACCGGGCCACCCGTTGCAGTAATCAACTGCGTGTTCATCTCATGATAGTTTTCATTACGTACTGCTTTCGAATAATTCAGATCAGCCAGCAATTTCCAGCCGTCGAATTTCATCGTGTTACCCCAACCCAGAGACTTAATGTTGTCCTCTCTGTCATTGTATTCGCCACGCACCAACGGATACACGCCACTAAGCGTGCCGCCATTCAGTACACCATTGGACGCATTGGCGGACGTAAAAACAGGAGACGGGTTATTCCCACCGCCCCAGCTCAGATTCTCTTCCCATTGATTGGCCGTGGTGATTTCGCTGAATTTCGAGTAGAACAAATCGACCTTACTGGTGAAATCTTTATTTGGCTTCCATTCCAGAGTACTGACCAGACCGTCACGTTTTGTCGTGCCACTGGTAGCCAGGGATTTAATACCATTCATTTCGGAGGTATTAGCCGGAGTGCCCGGCAATTGATTTACAGACCATGGCTCATACAAACCGGTTTCATGATCATTACGCGGCGATTGAAGATGTGCAACGCCAATCTGGATACCAATAGTACGATCAGCAAACTGGTCAATGTAGTTGATACTGAAGCGATTGCCTTTATCTGAAGAATTGGCGATAGGACCAAGCGAATTTTTTTCACCGCGCACATTCATGGAAACTGTGCGCCCCGGAAAGGCCAGGGGATCAAATGTCTGCATATCGATCGTACCGGACAGACCCTGATCGATCAGGGCGGCATCTGGTGTCTTGTAAATAACGACACCGCCAAACAATTCAGCAGGATATTGATCGAATTCAGCAGCACGGTTATCACCCGTAGTGGCTTGCTCACGACCATTTAACGTCGTCGACGCAAAATCTGGTGACAAACCGCGGATACTGATTGTTTGCGCCCGGCCAGCAACGCGCTGCGCAGCTACACCTGGTAAGCGTGCAATCGATTCAGCAATACTCTGATCAGGCAACTGACCAATATCTTCTGCGGAAATCGCCTCAACGATAGAAGTCGAATCCCGTTTCACCGAAATTGCGTTTTCAATACCGCTACGAATACCGGTAACAACCACCGTATTTGCGCTTGCATCCGCTTGTTGATCTTTATCTGCCTGTTGCGCATAAACAGATCCGGCGGTGGACAATAAAATGGCGCAACCTGCCGCAATTGGGCTTATTTTAAAAATCACACTATTCAAGCCTGACACCTGAGAGCGTTTGGTCGTAAAAATTTTCATGCATGTCTCCTGAATTTTTTTTATGGCGATACATTTTTTTGTATGGCGCTTTAACGTATCAAGTTTTTCTTCCTTGAAATTACTTGATCGAAACAATTTTGTATTAAAACTAAACTACAGGTCAATAAAAAATCAAAGAAAAACATTAAATTATAAAAAATAAGTAAAATATTCCTATATATGTTGTTTGCTTTCATCAAATTAACCATTAATTTATAGTAGTAAAACTACATATTATTATGTCGTACATGTTGATTATTAAATTTTTACCAAAGCGCTTTAAATTAAATTATCAAAAAATCCAAAGCGCTTTTAAAACCAATCTCGATTAATAAATTCTGACTAGTCTGCTTATTTTTTAATCTACAAACTAAACGATGGAAGGAAGGGGTACTGTTACTTCATTCGAATTAACAGTGAAAGTGAAAATGAGCGAAATGAAAAGCAAGGAATGACGATTTAACTCTATTAGAAGTGTGGCATGAAGTAAATCCTTACAGAACTGCGCCAAAAGCGGCTTATCGCTTTACAGCGTGAGGTTGATTAGTGCGTGAATTTTACCTGCAGCATTAGCACCTCTTTGGTTCAACGAAAACAAAAACAAAACCGGATTGCACAACCGTCTAGGGCTAGACTGACCCAGGAAGTGTGCCCTACTTAAATTTCAGGCAAAAATGCGCAAAATAATCGATTCGATTTATTAAATTCTTATGTAACTTATTCGCTCGCCCCCCCCAAAACCGCATATGCCAGAAAAAATTGCTGCTCTGTACTGTGCACAGGGCAGCTAACACGAAAATTTAAAATACTGGAGGTTAATTCGACTCCATATCGCATGCACTACAGCGGGCTTAAAATATTGAAACGGAGCAGTAGTGTCCGGTTAAAAATCGAATAAATTCAATTGGTTAGCGGTGGGTGCTGTTTCAGAAATGTAGCCATCGGTCTGAAAGGCGCATGAAATCTGAGTTTTCTCAAAAACGGAGACCGATAAAATCTGTAATAAAGTGTAGGGCGAGGCGTTCAATTGCAATTCCTTTTTAATAATGGCGATCAGCACATAAGTCGAGATGGCGCACCAGATTTGCGTCTTCACGGCGTTCTCGCTGTTACCCAAAAAATATTTGATGCGCAAATACTGCTTAATCCATTTGAAGAACAATTCAACCTGCCAACGACTTTTGTACAGCGCCGCAATGGTTGTTGCTGGCAGCGCAGTATTGTTCGTCAAAAACACCAACGTCTGACCGGTATCAGCATCTTTGAATCGAATCCGACGCAGAAATTCCGAATATTCTTTCGACTTTATAAAACCCGTTCAGACAAATGGTTTGGTCACAAATTATTCCCATGTCTTTGTTAACTAGCGCAGAATAAATGCACCTAAAATTCATATTAATTTTGGCCCGAGTTACAAAAAATGCTCCGGCCTGATGCATGTTGTAGAGCCGTTCAAAATCCAGATAACCTCGATCCATAATGTAGAACGCACCCGCTTCTATCGGCAAAAAATCAAGCACCTTCACTTCATGCATTTTTCCATCGCTGATATGGATAAATGCGGGTATCGCCCCTCGCAAATCAAGCAGTGTATGCAGTTTGATTGCAGCTTTGGCCTTACGAAACGGAACCCAATCAAACAGCGACAAACACAGGTCAATCGTTGTGGCATCCAATGCATAAACACTGGCATCAAGATCCACCGTCATCGGCGCATCAGCGTACAACTCTCTGGCTCGTATAATCAATCGCTGAGCCAGCGCATGATAGATTCGCCAGTCACGTTGATTGAGTGCATCAGACAGTGTGGATCGTGCCGGAATATTCTTCAATCCCATGTGAAACAACTTCGCCCGATTGGCAGTCAGGCAAACTTCAATGTCCCGCAACGACTCACGCCAGGTCAGCTGCGAAAATCCCATGATCCGAAACAAATCGGCACAACTCAGGGTCTTTACTCCAGCGTCACCACCATGCCGACCGATGATGCGACTGAAATTTTTCCATGGCACGAATTCCATAACCTGCGCAAACAGCGTTTTGCCCATGTTCATGCTTAACCCCAAGTTCAATAAACCGGAGATTATCGCAAATGGCAAATTTCAGTTTCAAATCGTGGATACCCCTAAATCCGTCAAAACCCGCACCAGCATTAGCTTTGCCGGCTATGACCCTCAATTTAACCGGACACTAGTGGAATTAAATATAAAAACATTAAATCTATATTCCGAGGGGCATTATTCCATATATATCAAATATGTTGCTTCTTATTAATATCGGATATTCAATGAAATTATTTTCAAAACTAGCAAGATCGCATAACGTTGAGGATTTCAGAACGATTTAAATTTTTTAAAAAGTAGCGCAAATGAAAATAGTTTATTTACTCACTACAAAATAAATACTAAATGCAGTCGGACATATCCTTAAACATCGCATCAGGATAATTTTGAATGATTATCAAAAAGAAAATAAAAACTACAACCCTAAGTCCAGTAGCCCTATTCGCTTAACGCAAACAAAAAAGCCACGCATATAGCGTGGCTTTTTTGTTGATACTGGCGTCCCCAAGGGGATTCGAACCCCTGTACTCACCGTGAAAGGGTGATGTCCTAGGCCTCTAGACGATGGGGACAAAAATCTGTCCTTGTTACTGACCTGTGCTTCTTACTGCATTTTTTCTCAGCTAACTTTTAACTAGCTCCGAAGCAAGACCGAGATTATAGTATGACTTTTTAATCTCTGCAAGAAATAATTTCATATTTCTGCATTTTTCTTACTTCCTCTTCACTTTAATAACTAATATGTGTTTTACATACATCAGTTACTTGGTGGAGGTGAGCGGAATCGAACCGCTGACCTCTTGCATGCCATGCAAGCGCTCTACCAACTGAGCTACACCCCCCTCGCGAAGAAACGAGACTATAGCAAAACTTGCTGCTGCTTACAAGTTTTTTCTGCGCTTTTTAACCTGCTTGCAATGGCTAGTTAATTTCTCTATTTAGAGTAGTTATGCTGCGAATGTTATTGAATAAATTAAATACCCTGCAAAATTCTACTCACCACTACATCGCGTCCAAATAACTCCAGCACAGCATCAATTGATGGGGTCTGCAATTGCCCGGTCACCAGCAAACGCAACGGCATAGCTAGCTGTGGCATTTTTAATCCGTGCGCAGCCAAGGTCGATTTCATTAATGCTGATAGGTCAGCTTTATTCCATGCAACAGTCGCGCATTGCTCTACAAACGATTGCAATGCCGGACGTACCGCATCGGTTAAGTGTTGTACTAACAAGGCTGCATCTGGTTGCGGTTGGCGATAAAACAGCATGGCACTATTCGCCAACTCTACTGTGGTATTTGCGCGTTCTTTTAGCAAGCCAATGACCGCATCCAACGGTGGTGCGCCATCAAACTGAGCGTCTGGCATGGCCGGTTTAACCAAGCCAGCTAAACGAGAATTGTCGGCCAATTTGATGTAGTGATTATTCAACCAGGCTAATTTTTCTGGGTTGAATTGCGCTGGCGATTTTGAGAGGTGATCTAAATTAAACCAGCTGCACATTTGTTCCATGCTAAACACTTCATCATCGCCGTGACTCCAACCTAAACGCGATAAATAGTTCAGCATCGCTTCGGGTAAATAACCTTGCGCCGGATAATCCATTACGCTAACTGCACCGTGCCGCTTGGATAATTTTTCACCGTCAGCGCCGAGAATCATCGGTACGTGACCATATTTAGGTAACGTCGCTCCTAATGCCTGCAAAATATTAATTTGGCGCGGCGTATTATTCACATGATCGTCACCACGTATCACGTGGGTGATTTGCATGTCCCAGTCGTCGACCGCAACACAGAAATTATAGGTTGGCGTACCGTCCGGACGTGCGATCACCAAATCGTCCATTTCACGATTCGCAATCGTGATTTGGCCTTTGACTACGTCATCCCAAGTGACTTCGCCATCCAACGGATTTTTAAAACGAATTACTGGTTTGCGATCAGCTGGAATGCTTGGCAAAGTTTTGCCAGCCTCTGGCCGCCAGGTTCCGTCGTAGCGCGGTTTCTCACCAATCGCGCGCTGTTTTTCGCGCATCGCTTCGACTTCTTCTGGGGATGAATAACAATGGTACGCACTACCCGCTGCCAGCATTTCTGCCAACACCGCAGAGTAACGCTCCATGCGCTTCATTTGATAAAACGGGCCTTCGTCATGTTGCAAACCTAGCCATTCCATACCTTCAATAATGGCTTGTACTGCTTCTGGCGTGGAGCGCTCTAAATCGGTATCTTCGATACGCAGTACAAAAGTACCGCCGAAATGACGGGCAAAAGCCCAAGAGAATAAAGCGGTGCGTGCTCCGCCTAAATGAAGATAACCGGTCGGGCTAGGGGCAAAACGTGTACGAACTTTCATGGCGTGCAATGTGCTTGTAAATTTTACAAACAGAGTAAAGTGGAAAGCGTCATTGTAACGGGGAAGCTGCCATCCCCGCTATTCAATTTGCAGCAACTGGATTTGCCGGATTGGCTTGGTTTGCACCAGCCATTAAAAATTTGTTGGGATTTTGCGGGCGGCCTTTTAATAGCACCTCAAAATGTAAATGCGCACCGGTGGAGCGCCCTGACGTGCCGATATCGGCCACATGTTGTCCACGTTTTACAATATCGCCAACTTTTGCCAGAATGCGCGAGCAATGCGCATAGCGTGTCACTAAATCATTTCCATGATCAATTTCTAACATATTGCCAAATTGGGGGTGGTATTCAGCAGTGATTACCACACCGCCCGCTGCTGCGACAATCGGGGTTCCCACTGGGGCGGGGAAATCGAGCCCTTCATGAAATGCTTTTTGTCCGGTAAACGGATCTAAGCGCCAGCCGAAACTCGACGAGTTAAAAGTCACGTTAACGGGTTGCGAAGTAGGTAATAAGCGCGAGCGAACTTTGTATTCCATTAATGTCGTCTCTACCACATTCAGAAAATCTGAGCGACGATCTAAATCGATCGATAAAGCATCCAGCGTAGTTTGAAATTCAGACATGCTCAACGTCGGCGCATTAGCAGACGGCGCTATGCCTCCGCGTGGTGGCGCATTTTTAAAATTAAACTCTTCCGGCTTAACACCTGCCAAACCTTGTACACGTTCACCCAAGGCATCCAACTGCATCACTTGTGCCTGCATTTCACCTAGCTTGATCGCCATCTTAGCTAAATTTTGCTTCATGTATTTTGCTTGTGAATTGCTGTCCGGAGCACTAAATTCAACAGGAAGAAGATTACGAACCGATTCGGAATAGTTAGCCAAACGAAGGCATAATAGGGAGAGTAAAAAACTGCCCACAACGACCATCAGCGTCAAGCCAAACAATGCCAGGTAAACATGCTTTTGCGTTATTTTGATTGACTTTGCTCGCGTGAAGCGCGGGTGCATTACAATAATTTGCATCAATACTCCAGTAACACAGAATCTAAGGTAACTCTAAGGTAACATCGAGCTTATGGCAACACCAATGAAAACCAACCGTCCGTCAACCGCTCCGTTTAGGGCCGGCTCTGCGCGCCCAGCGAACAAGGGCAAACCAAGCCAAAGTGTTGAAGTGAATTCACTATTGCGTAACCAGCTTGCGCACTTGTGGCCAACTATTAGCAATAACGCTGCATTACAAAAAGAATGTGCGACAGCTTTACCGCAGTTATTTTTATATTGCCAAGTGCTTCAGCTTGAGGCCGAACAATTAGTACTTGCAGCACCGAATGCGGCACTTGCCAGCAAACTGAAACAGCAGCTTCCAAAACTTCAAACAGCATTACAAAAAGCTGGGTGGCAGATTAACGCAATCCGCATTAAAGTACAAGTCACTCTGGCGCTGCATAACGAACCGGCTGAAAAACAATGCCTTTTTTCCGATTCGGCATTAAAAGCTTTTGACAGCTTGGAAAAGAATTTGGCCGGATCAAAGCACAATGACGAATTACTCGGCGCGCTACGTACGCTGTTGAACCGGCACAAAAAATAGCTGCAATAATTAGGTAAAAAAACCTCGCCCGATTACGTCGGCAACCACTGTTCGGCGACTTGTTTTAAATAGGAATGTGGTGCTAATTCCATGCTGTCAAAACTAATAATCTCGTAAGCATCGGGTTGCGCCAGCAAGGCGCGGAGCAGCTGGTTATTCAAACCATGACCTGATTTGTGTGCGCTGTAACTGGCTAATAAAGGATGGCCGATCAAATATAAATCACCGATCGCATCTAAAATTTTATGACGCACAAATTCATCTTCGTAGCGCAAGCCATCGGCATTTAAAATCCGAAACTCATCTAATACAATCGCATTTTCAAACGAACCGCCGCGTGCCAGGCCAATCCCACGCAGGCTTTCCACATCTTGCATAAAGCCGAAAGTACGCGCTCTTGCCACGTCTTTTACATATGAAACGCTACCGAAATCTACCTCAGCAGTTTGATTTGTGCCATCAACTGCTGGATGATTAAATTCAATAAAAAATTTTAATTTATATCCATGGTACGGATCTAACCGCGCCCACTTTTCCGTCGCGCCCGCACCTTCCCGCACTTCAACCGGTTTTAAAATACGGATGAATTTTTTGGCGGCTTCCTGCTCTTCTTTTCCAGCTTGCTGTAACAGGTAGACGAAAGAAGAGGCAGAACCATCCATAATGGGGATTTCTTCCGCGCTCACGTCGATATATAAATTATCAATGCCAAGGCCAGCGCAGGCCGACATAACGTGTTCAACCGTGGAAATTTTTACGCCGCCTTGCGTTAAGGTTGACGCCATGCGCGTGTCGCCAACGCCTAGTGCGGAGGCAGGAAATTCAACGGGAGGATCTAAATCTACGCGCCTGAAAACTATCCCGACATCGATTTCTGCCGGACGCAATGTGAGTTCTACTTTGGTACCCGAATGCAAACCGACACCGATCGTTTTGGCGATTGTTTTAATTGTTCTTTGCTTTAACATAATTTCGAGGGTAAATTTTGCTGGTAAAAATAAGGCGACTGAGCGAAAGATACACCTTTTCACTGACGATATGCCAAAACGAAACAAGAAGTTTCATTTCAGAATACGATAGTATTTATTGAATAAAACACCTTAATTTGCGAGTAAACAGCTTGGGATTGAAAATATACACCATAAAAATTAGATTTTTATGGTCAGAAATCCCATTAGCTACGTTAAAAAATCTCAAGAAACAGGGGGAGTATATGAATTTCGTGCTTTATACACGTTTTTTTACTTATAAACCGCTTAATCTGTGTTGAATTGTGAAGTAAAACCAAACACAGATTAAACGATCGGCACACTATTACAGCATTACGCCAATTGCGCTAACAAAGTTTCAGCATTGGACACTTCAAATTTGCCGCCCTGCTCAACGTTGAGCTGCTTCACTACACCATCGACCACCAACATCGAATAACGCTGTGAACGCACGCCCATACCGTGCTTACTAAAATCTGCATCTAGCCCTAAAGCGCGACTAAAGTCAGCATTGCCGTCGCCCATCATACGCACGATATCGGTTGCTTTTTGGTCACGTCCCCAAGCACCCATCACGAAAGCATCATTCACTGAAATACACCAGATTTCATCTACGCCAGCCGCTTTTAATTGAGCGGACAAAGCAACATAACCCGGCACATGCTGTGCTGAACAGGTTGGTGTGTACGCACCAGGCAAACCAAAAATAGCGATGGTTTTACCTTTAGTTAAATCAGCAACGTTAAACGTATTTGGGCCGATGCTGCAAGCACCGCTTGCCACTTCAATGTATTCAGCCAAACTGCCATTCGGTAATTTGTCGCCAATTTTAATTTGTGCAGTAGTAGTCATTACACTCTCCTTGAGTTGAGTTAAATTGAATCTGTATTAAAAAAACGCCGCAAACAGGGCTGTTTGCGGCGTTTACAGCTAAGGCGCTAGTATGCCTGAGTCTAATTTTATTTGCTGAATGGTCGATTATTCAGTTTCGTATCAACCATTTAACTAACGAGTACGATTTGCTTAGTCAGCTTGCTTACGTAAAAATGCCGGAATATCGTAAGTTTCCATTCCGTTTTTCTCTAACGCACGTACTGTTTCAGAAGCAGATTCACGACGCCAGACAGCAGGACCTTTTGGACTATCAAAACCATGCATAGAACCGCTGGTCGTTTGGGTAGTTCCGCCTTGCGCACCATGAGCAACATGTCCAACATTAATATTACCGGACATCACAGGTTCATTATTCGTACCAGTGCGCAGCATTGGTGCTTGTTGAACCAACTGGATAGATTTTTTACTACGACCCAAACCAGTAGCCACTACTGTTACGCGAATGTTGTCGCCCATGTTATCGTCGTACGCAATACCTTGTGCAATCGACGCGTCAGGTGCAGCAAACGCACGCACCGCAGCCATCACTTCACGGATTTCTTTACCTTTTAAGCTGCGACTTGCAGTGACATTCACTAACACACCACGCGCGCCGGATAAATCAATGCCATCCAACAGCGGTGAAGCAACGGCTTGTTCCGCCGCGATACGCGCACGATCAATACCGGAAGCAGTTGCGGTTCCCATCATGGCTTTACCTTGCTCGCTCATGATGGTTTTTACGTCATTGAAATCGACGTTGATATGGCCTGGAACATTAATGATTTCAGCGATACCGGCAACGGCGTTATTTAAGACATCATCCGCATGCTGCATCCACTCCAGCATCGTGCCATCTTCGTAAATTTCTTCGAGCTTTTCATTCAAAATGATAATCAGGGAATCGACATGCTCAGACAATGCTTCCAAACCGGCATCGGCGATGTCCATGCATTTTTGGCCTTCGTAAGAGAATGGCTTAGAAACCACGGCCACGGTTAACGCGCCTTGTTCTTTAGCGATTTTCGCAACGATCGGTGCAGCGCCAGTACCAGTACCGCCGCCCATACCTGCAGCAATAAATACCATGTGCGCGCCGCGCAATGCATCTTCAATACGTGCTTTTGATTCTTCAGCTAACTGACGACCAACCTCAGGTTTCATGCCAGCACCCAAACCGGTTTCACCAATTTGGATAACGTTGTGCGCATTAGAATGAGCCAGCGCCTGTGCATCGGTATTTGCGGCAATAAACTCAACGCCGCTCACACCTTTGTTAATCATGTGCTGAACTGCATTTCCGCCAGCACCGCCAACACCCACCACTTTAATGATGGTACCTTGCGTAGCATTATCTATCATTTCAAATTCCATTGCATGTTCCTCCAGGTTGGCAGTTCCTAGTCATTAATCATCACATTACTTCACATTGTCACGACTAACGACTAAACACTGCATTGTGCACAACATTATAAATTGATCACTCCATTTTTACAGTAAATTTTCTGTAAGAAATAGTTAAAAAGTCCCAAAAAACCACTCTTTCATGCGCTGCCAAACTGCCTTTGCTGAACCTTCTTGACGCGACACTAAATGCCCGCGTAAATACTGCTTCTTTGCTTCCAACAACAACCCTAACACTGTCGAATAACGCGGGCTACGAACCACGTCGGATAACTGTCCCTGATATTCCGGCATGCCGATACGAGTCGGCTTCAAAAAGATATCTTCCGCCATCTCAACCATGCCCGGCATCATGCTACTACCACCGGTCAACACCACGCCGGAAGACAATACATCTTCATAGCCTGATTCACGAATTACCTGATGCACAAAAGCGAATAATTCTTCTACTCGCGGCTCAATCACTGCAGCCAACGCCTGGCGCGACATGGAGCGCGGCTCGCGGTCACCAAGACCAGGCACTTCCAGCGTTTGCGCAGGATCAGCCAACGTTTGTTTGGCGACACCAAAACGAATTTTTATCTCTTCCGCTTCGGCGGTTGGCGTGCGTATCGCCATGGCGATGTCATTGGTGATCTGGTCGCCGGCAATCGGTATCGTGACGGTGTGACGGATCGCACCTTCGCTAAACACCGCAACGTCGGTCGTGCCGCCACCGATATCAATCAACACTACGCCTAATTCTTTTTCATCCAAGGTCAGCACCGCATCTGCCGATGCCATCGGTTGCAGAATTAAATCGGCTACTTCCAAACCGCAACGACGCACGCATTTCACAATATTTTGTACCGCCGATACCGAGCCGGTCACGATGTGTACTTTGACTTCCAAACGGATTCCGCTCATACCGATCGGTTCTCGCACATCGTCCTGATTATCAACAATAAATTCTTGCGGTACGGTGTGCAGCAATTGCTGATCGGTGGAGATATTAATCGCTTTAGCGGTTTCTATTACACGTGACACATCCGCAGCGGTCACCTCTTTATCTTTAATCGCCACCATGCCGCGTGAATTAATGCTGCGAATATGGCTTCCCGCAATGCCGGTATACACATTTCTAATTTTGCAGTCGGCCATTAATTCGGCTTCTTCAAGAGCGCGCTGAATAGATTCAACAGTAGCTTCAATATTAACAACCACGCCTTTTTTCAGACCTTTGGATTCATGCTGCCCAAGACCGATCACTTCATGCCTTCCGTCTGGCATCACTTCAGCCACAACGGCAACCACTTTAGAGGTTCCGATATCTAAACCAACGATCAAATTTTTTGCATCTTTTGTCATATCATTGCTTCTTCTTTTTTCCAACAACGCTCAATTCCTGCCCCAGGTTTTTTAATGCAAAACCATTTGGATAGCGCAGGTCCACGCTCTCAATTTTTCCTTGCAAGCGGTTGGTTAATTCCGGATATACGTGTAATAACCGAGACACTCTTTCCTTCAATACCGCACTGTTTTCTTCACGCCCTAACTGCACTGCCACACCATTGTCCAACTTAATCAACCATGCATAACGCTTGCTATATGCGACTGCTAACGGAGTTAATTCAATCGCTTTAAACCATTCTTTAAATTCCAGATAATGCGCCAACACGTCTTTCTCACTACCTACCGGGCCACTAAATTCCAGCAACTTGGTATCTTCTTCCGCTTCAGCCAGATTGGCGGTAAATATTTCACCTTTTACCGACAGTAATTGCCCATCTTCTCCCCAAGTGCCGAGCGGCATATGCTCTTCCAGAGTAACGATCAATTTATCAGGCCATTCGCGTCGCACAGAAGCTTTTCTCACCCAAGGCACCTGTTCAAATGAACTTCGTACCGTGTCTAAATTGGTGGTAAAAAAATTCCCTTTAATTCGAGGTAGCGCTGTGCTGCGAATAATTTCTGAATTCACATGCTTTAAAACAGTATTGTCTTGCCCTTCAACCTGAATCACGTTCAACGTAAACATCGGGCGATGCATCACAACCCATATACCGGACAACAATAACAATAAGGCACACGCACCAAATAAAACATTTGCCGTTGCATTTAATAATTTAATGTCTTGCCACATGCGTGCGCGCTCTTCTCTATCTTTTTAATGTAGAACTAACATGGAATCTATGGCTTCCAATCAGCTGATACATGTAAATCAAGTTCCGCCATCTTTAAAATTTCAAGGCATAACTCGGCGTAGCCCAATCCTGCTACTCTGGCTGCCATCGGCACCAAAGAATGTCCCGTCATGCCAGGGGAAGTATTCATTTCCAGCAAAAACGCTTTATTATCTGAGGCGCGCACCATCACATCACCTCGCCCCCAACCACGACAACCAAGCACCTTATACGAAGCAACCATCATTTCCTGAATGGCGCGAGCCTGTTCTTCCGGCAATCCAGACGGACAAAAATATTGGGTATCGTCGGTGAAATATTTATTCTGATAATCATAATTCGCGTCAGGTGCAGCAATACGAATCAGCGGCAATGCATGCGCAGATTCATCTTTACCCAAAATGGCGCAAGTCAGTTCGATACCTTCAATAAATTGTTCGGCAATCACTGCACTATCAAAGCGCGCCGCCAGCGCATACGCTGCAGGCAATTGGCTCACTTCGGTGACTTTAGTTAAGCCCATCGTTGAACCTTCATGTGCAGGTTTAACGATTAACGGCAACTCCAAATACTGCGCAATCGCTGCCCAATCACTGGCGCCCGACAACATGGCGAATTTAGGCGTTGATAAGCCACTAGCTAGCCAGATGCGTTTAGTCATGGCTTTATCCATCGCCAGTGCAGAGGCCAATACGCCAGAACCTGTGTAGGGAATTCCCAATTGTTCTAATGCACCTTGCAAAGTGCCATCTTCACCATAACGACCATGCAATGCGATAAATACCCGGTCAAATTTTTGCTCGGCTAGTTCGGCCAAGCTTTGCACGCCAGGATCAAACGCGTGCGCATCAACACCGAGGCTTTGCAATGCAGATAAAACACCGGTGCCAGACATGATAGACACTTCACGTTCCGCTGAGCGTCCGCCAAATAGCACGCCGACTTTGCCTAATTCTTGCACTGCGCTGTTTATAGTTACGTTTGTCATTGTGTCCGCCATTTCCTTATTCACTTACTTATTCACTTGCTTGTTCAATTTTAGTCGCTGCAGAATTAGCTTCAATCTGAATCGCTATTTGATCCTGAGAATTTACCAATTGTGCCGGCACGCCATTAATCGACCCAGCACCCATCGTAATTACCACGTCGCCATCTTTCAAAATACCTAATAAGGTAGACGCAAAATCAGTAATGTTTTCAACAAAAACCGGATCAACCTGACCTAATACGCGCAAAGCGCGTGACAGGCTACGACCATCCGCCGCGACGATTGGCGGTTCACCGGCTGCATAGACTTCAGCTAACACAACTACGTCAGCACTCGACATGACTTTAACGAAATCTTCAAATAAATCACGGGTACGCGTATAACGATGCGGCTGAAACGCCAGCACTAATCTACGCCCAGGATATGCACCGCGCGCCGCCGACAAGGTTGCCGCCATTTCGACCGGATGGTGTCCATAATCATCCACCAAAGCAAAGCGACCAACTGGCATACCTGCTTGCGCTGGCAATGCAATTTCACCGTAACGTGTGAAGCGACGTCCAACACCATTAAAGTCATTCAGTGCTGTTTGAATATCCTCGTTTGAAACACTTAATTCACGGGCAATCGCTATCGCAGCGCAGGCATTTTGCACATTATGCATACCAGGTTGATTCAAGCTGATTTGCATGTCCGGATAATCTTTTTGTATTACCGTAAATTGCATTTTTCCGGCAACCGCCACGGCATTCACTGCACGCACATCGGCTTCAGCATGAAAACCATAAGTAGAAATTGGCTTAGAAATAAACGGCATGATTTCACGGACATTGGCATCGTCCAAACACAGCACCGCAACACCATAAAACGGCAGGCGCTGAGTAAACTCAATAAATGCCTGTTTGAGCTTGGCAAAATCATGACCATAGGTTTCCATATGGTCGGCGTCAATATTGGTAATCACCGAGATAACTGGTGACAGATTTAAAAATGACGCATCCGATTCATCGGCTTCTGCCACAATAAAATCACCACTACCCAATTTCGCATTGGCACCGGCACTATTTAATAAGCCGCCGATGACAAAGGTAGGATCTAATCCGCCTTGTGCCAACACGCTTGCGACTAAACTCGTGGTCGTGGTTTTGCCATGCGTACCGGCAATCGCAATACCTCTTTTTAAGCGCATCAATTCCGCCAGCATCATGGCACGTGGCACGATAGGTACATGCGCGGCGCGTGCAGCAAGAACTTCAGCGTTATCCGATTTCACTGCGGTTGAAGTGACGACCGCGTCAGCACCGATAATATTTTTCGCGTCATGGCCCAACATGATTTTGGCGCCCAATTTAGCTAAGCGCTGAGAAGCTGCATTACTTGCCAAATCCGATCCCGACACGGCATAGCCAAGGTTCATCAAGACCTCAGCAATTCCGCTCATACCTGAGCCACCGATACCAACAAAATGCAGATGTTTTACTTTATGTTTCATGATTGCTTCCCTGACCGCTTTCCGATCAATTCTTCCAACACATCGGCAATTTTATTATTCGCTTGCCGCTGTCCGATTTTATAAGCCGCTTCTGCCAATACCTGGCAATCCGCGCGCGTCATTGTTTTCAACAATTGCGCTAATTTTTCTGCTGTCATTTCTTTTTGCGGCAAATGCAACGCCGCTTGTTGTTCCGCCATCCAGCTAGCATTATTACTTTGGTGCGTAGTAGAAGAAGCCATCAATGGCACCAACACACTTGCCACACCAGCGGCCGTTAACTCCGACACGGTAATTGCCCCGGCCCGACAAATAACCAAATCTGCGCTGGCGTATTCGCTCGTCATATCATCAATAAATGCGACCACTTTTGCCTGCACTTGCGCTTTTTCATAAGCTGCTTGCAACGCGGCTATATTCGCCTTGCCTGATTGATGCGTAACGTTCGGGCGCAATTCTGTCGGCAATAAGGCTAATGCTGCTGGCAATGTTTCATTCAAAATTTTAGCGCCTAAACTTCCACCGACGACTAATATATTCAATGGTCCACTGCGTCCAAAAAACCGTACTGTTGGAATTGGCAATGTACAAATTTCACTGCGTACCGGATTACCGGTTACTTGCGCAATAGAAGCTGCCACACCGAAATCAGCCGGAAATCCAAACAAAACCCGTTGTGAAAATCGGGCTAAAAATTTATTCGATAACAAAAGCGCCGCATCAGCATTCACCAACACCAAAGGTATGCCACGTAACTTGGCCATTAATCCGCCCGGCACGGTCACATAACCGCCCATACCCAAAACCACATCAGGCTTGCGCTGCCCTAAAAACTGGAAACAGCGCAAAAAACTAGCCACCAATTTCACTGCGCCAGTTAAGCTATGACGCCATCCCTTGCCGCGCATGCCCGCAAAATCCAACACATCCATCGCGATATTATTTTTAGCAACAATCTCGCCTTCCATTCCGTGTGCCGTACCTAACCAGCTTACTTCCCAACCGCGTTCTTGCAAGGTTTTTGCAATTGCCAGCCCGGGGAAAATATGCCCGCCAGTCCCTGCCGCCATAATCATGATGCGTTTAGCTTTAGTCGCCATATTCATACGCCGCGACCTCCGCGCATTAACGCCCGATTTTCATAATCAATACGTAACAAAATCGCCAATCCAACACAATTAATTAACACGCCTGAACCGCCGTAACTCATTAACGGCAAAGTAAGTCCTTTGGTTGGCAACAAACCCATATTCACGCCCATATTAATAAACGCTTGCACGCCTATCCAAATTCCGATGCCTTTAGCGGTTAAGCCGGCAAAAGTTAAATCTAACGCAATCGCCTGGCGTCCAATATCAAACGCTCGTTTTACTAGCCAGTAAAATAAATACACCACGACGATAACGCCAACAAATCCTAGTTCCTCGCCAATTACCGCCAACAAAAAATCGGTATGCGCTTCAGGTAAGTAATGCAGTTTTTCAACGCTGCCGCCTAATCCTACGCCGAAGATTTCGCCGCGCCCAAAGGCAATCAATGAATGCGATAACTGATACGCCTTGCCCAGTGCATTGTCTTCCTGCCACGGATTGAGATAAGCAAAAATCCGTTCACGCCGCCAAGGCGAGAGCACAATCACCAGACTAAAAATACCGACTAACAGAGTCGCAATACCACCGAACCAAATTCCGTTGATACCGCCTAAAAACAATATCCCCATTGCGATACAAACGATCACGCCAAACGCACCTAAATCCGGCTCTAACAACAGCAGCAATCCAACAAAACCAACTGCCAACGCCATCGGCATAAAGCCTTTAGATAATTTATGCATGTATTGCTGTTTGCGCACGGTATAGTCGGCTGCATACAAAACTACAAACAGTTTCATTAATTCCGATGGTTGAACGTTTAATACTTTCAAAGACAGCCAACGCTTGGCACCATTAACCCCTTTGCCTAAGCCGGGAATTAATACTGCAACTAACAATATCAAGGTAATCACAAAAAAATACGGCGCGTACTTTTGCCAGATTTCCAGCTTGATGTGGAATACGCCATATCCCACCATCAAAGAAAAACAAATAAACAACGCCTGCCTAATCAAAAAATGATTATTGGTATAGCCAGCATACTTCGGTGAATCAGGCAGTGAAATGGATGCGGAATACACCATCACCATTCCAAACAACATCAAAATAACTGTTACCCACACCAACATTTGGTCGTACTCCAGCATAGGCGAACGACCGCTATGCTTTGAGGACCACAGTGCGGATAGACTTGATTTCATGATTCAACTCTCACAAGCCAACCTCACCACGCGTATAACCAACTTCTTTGACTGCATCAATAAATACTTGTGCGCGATGTGCGTAATTTTTAAACATGTCAAAACTTGCGCAAGCCGGTGACAGCAAAACCATGTCTCCAGAACGTGCCATTGCTGCAGCTTCAGATACGGCTTGTTCCATGCTAGCGCAACGCACTAACTCGGCACCGCTACTATCCAGCGCCAAAGCAATTTCATCCGAAGCCTCGCCAATCAAAAATACAGCGGCGACTGATTTCGCTACCGGGTCATGCAATGGCGTGAAGTTTTGACCTTTTCCGGCGCCACCAGCAATTAATAAAATTTTGGAATGGGCACTGGCTAATCCATTAATAGCCGCAACAGTCGCGCCTACATTGGTGCCTTTGCTGTCATCGTAATAATCGACCTGGTCAATGGTGGCAATTAATTCCACGCGATGCGGCTCACCCTGATATTCACGCAAGCCATGCAGCAACGGCGCCAATGGCAAATCTATCGCACGACACAACGCCAAGGCAGCAAGCGCATTGGTGGCATTATGATTACCTCTGATTTTCAGCGCGTCGGCCGGCATTAAGCGTGCAACATGCACTTCAACTTCGACTGCAATCTGATTTTTTAATTTACGCTTAGTTGGCGCTGCTTCATCTTCCACTGCATTCGCCACACACAACCAATTCATGCCGTGCTCACTGTGCAAACCAAATTCGCCTGGGCGTTTTGGAGCTGATTGGCCAAACGTAAATTGCTCAGTTGCCAGCGTTTGCATGCCCATCACAGCACTGTCGTCGCGGTTTAAAACTTGTACGGTGTGCTCAGAAAAGATACGTGCTTTATCAGCAGCATAAGCTTCCATGCTGCCGTGCCAATCCAGATGATCTTGCGTCAGATTGAGTACCGTTGCCGCATCTGCCTGCAAACTGTAGGTACTATGTAATTGGAAGCTAGATAATTCCAACACCCATACTTCCGGCAAGCGATTTTCATCTAACGCGATACGTAACACATCCAATACCGCCGGGCTGATATTTCCCGCAATCCGCACACTTTTACCAGCACGTTCTACTAACAATCCAACCAAACTGGTTACCGTGGTTTTGCCATTGGTACCCGTAATCGCCAACACTTTAGGCTGATAATTTTGTGCTTCTCGCAAATGCAATAAACTTTGCGCGAAAATTTCTATTTCGCTCCACACAGGAATTGCTCGTTGCGCTGCTATCGGCGCTATTTCAGCGAGCTCATTATTTTCAGACAAACCTGGGCTCGCGACGATGAAGTCAATGTCATCCAACAAGGCTGGGCTAAATTTTCCACTAATAAATTCACATTGCGGTGCAATGTCCATTAACTGAGCTAACCGCTCCGGTGCTTCACGCGTATCAGCAACACGCAGTACCGCACCACAACGCACCAGCCAATGCGCTGCAGCCAGACCGGATTCCCCGAGTCCTAATACCAGTACTTTTTTATTCGAATAGCTCATGCTTATATCGTATTTAAATTTAACGTAACTTCAGGGTTGATAAACCCAACAACACCAACATCATGGTAATAATCCAGAACCGCACTACAACCTGCGTTTCTTTCCAGCCTTTTTGTTCAAAATGATGGTGCAACGGCGCCATCAAAAACAGGCGCTTTCCTGTGCCAAATTTCTTTTTAGTAAATTTAAAATAACCCACTTGCAAAATCACGGAAATCGTTTCAACCACAAACACACCGCCCATCATGAATAAAACAATTTCCTGACGCACAATCACGGCTATCGTTCCTAATGCACCGCCTAATGCTAATGCACCAACGTCACCCATGAATACTTGCGCCGGATGTGCGTTAAACCATAAAAAAGCTAATCCCGCTCCGGCCATTGCGCCGCAAAAAATCAGTAATTCGCCTGCACCTGGAATATGCGGAAGCAATAAGTATTTTGAATAACTAGCATTACCGGTCACGTAGGCAAATAAGCCCAAGGCGCTTCCTACCATGACGGTTGGCATAATGGCCAAACCATCTAAACCGTCAGTCAGATTTACCGCATTGCTGGTGCCGACAATGACAAAATAAGTCAGTGCAATAAAACCCCAAACGCCTAATGGATAACTGATCGTTTTAAAAAACGGTACGATCAAATCGGCTTTGTTTGGCAAGTCCATCGTAAAACCGGATTGAACCCAGTTTATGAAAATATCAAAAAACTGACCATTGGACGGTGCTGAAACAGAGAAGGCCAAATACACAGCTGCCACGATGCCGATCAGTGATTGCCAAAAATATTTCTCTTTAGAGGCCATTCCTTTTGGGTCTTTAAAAACGACTTTGCGATAATCATCAACCCAACCAATCGCGCCAAAACCCAAGGTCACAACGAGCACCACCCAAACAAAACGATTACTTAAATCTGCCCACAATAAAGTGGAAATACCAATTGAAATCAACAACAAAACGCCGCCCATAGTTGGCGTCCCGGATTTGATTAAATGTGTTTGCGGGCCATCAGTACGCACCGCCTGACCAACTTTTAAGCGCGTCAACATACGGATAACACCTGGGCCTGCCAAAAGGCCTATCGTGATAGACGTTAAGGTAGCAAATACGGCGCGAAACGTGATGAAATTAAAAACACGTAATACGCCCATATCTTGCTGAAAATATTGTGCCAACCATAACAACATAAGACATTCTTTCTTTATTTATTTTTGAATTTAGTTTTAATGCTGTGCATTTAATAAATGCACCACTACTCGTTCCATTTTCATGAAACGCGACCCTTTGATTAATACGGTAGAACTACTAGTGAGACTGGTATCCAGGTTTTCTAACAGAGCTTCAATTTTTTCAAAATGCTGTGCAGCGTTGCCAAACGTCGCGCTGCTATGACAAGCCAACGTACCCAAGGTATACAAAACATCTATGCCCTGTTGCTTGGCATACATCCCAATTTCATCATGGTAAGCCGGCCCATCTACGCCAACTTCACCCATATCACCCAACACTAATATTTTCTGTCCGGTTGCTTGTGCTAATACATCAATCGCGGCACGCACCGAGTCAGGGTTAGCGTTATAAGTATCGTCAATCACGACCGCTGAATTGTGTGCCTGCTTTTTTTGCAGTCGGCCTGAAACCGGTTTGAAACTTTGCAAACCGGCGACGATGGCATCATTGCTGCATCCAATTGCATGGCAACTAGCGATAGCAGCCAATGCGTTATGTACACTATGCAAACCAGCAGCTGCCAATTCAATTTCAACTGGCGCACTTCCGATTTGAACTTGCAACGTACTACCAAAATCGGTTGCCTGATGAGTTGCAGAAATTTCAGGCGATGATGTCCCGTGCTGACCAGCCAAACCAAAGCTAATTACTTTTCGGCTGCCTGCGTAACTACGCCACAAATCACTGTACTCATCATTGGCAGGAAATACTGCAACGCCATCAACCGGCAAGCTCAAAATCACCGCGCCATTTTCTTGCGCAACAGCTTCTACGCTTTGCATGAATTCCTGATGCTCGCGCTGTGCGTTATTGACTAAACCAACGGTAGGTTGAGCAATGGCGGCTAACTGGGCAATTTCACCGGGATGATTCATCCCAAGTTCAATCACCGCGGCACGATGCTGATCATTGATACGGAAAATCGTTTGCGGAACACCAATGTCATTGTTTAAATTACCTTGCGTTGCTAATGCAAATTGGCCGCCAAATGCAGCAGTCAATATGGCAGAGATCATTTCTTTAACGGTAGTTTTTCCATTACTGCCGGTCACAGCAATAACCGGCAACGCAAACTGCGAACGCCAATAGTGCGCAATTTCACCCAAAGCCAAACGGGTATCTGGAACCACCAATGCAGGCAAAGAAAAATTAGCTGGAAGTCGCTCAGCCACTACGGCCGCCGCGCCAAGCTTTATCACATCGTTTAAAAAATCATGCGCATCAAAATGCTCGCCGCGCAAGGCAACGAATAAACAACCAGGTGTAATTTTCCGACTATCCGTTACTACTCCGTCGAAACTGACATCCAGTGACTCTATCAACTGACTAAGGCAAGTTACGCTGTTTTTTAGCTGCGCTAAATTTGCTCTCATACAGCGCCTCCCTTATTTACAAATTTAGTCGCCAAATCCGCGAGTGCAATGTGTGCATGGTCGATATCTGAAAAAGGTAATTTTTTACCTTTAATTTCCTGATAAGCCTCATGGCCTTTGCCTGCCAATAAGACCACATCATTTTTATCAGCATGCTTAATCGCATACAGAATAGCTTTTGCCCGATCGGGTTCCATCATTGGAACTGGGGTTCTATTGGCGGTAAATCCGGCAGCAATTTGCGACAAGATGTGCTCTGGCTCTTCATTGCGCGGATTATCACTAGTCGCAATAATTTCATCGGCAAGTTCAGCAATTTTGCCCATTTCAGGACGCTTACCCGGGTCGCGATCACCGCCACAACCAAATACGCACCACAATTTTCCTTGCCGTTGTTGCGCGACTTCTTTTAAATTAAGCAGAGTTTTTTCTAAGGCATCCGGCGTATGTGCATAATCAATAATCACCAAAACACGTCCCGGCGCACTCAATTGCTCCATCCGTCCAGCGACTGACGTTAACTGCTCTATCGCATGAACTGCGTCGCGCCATGCTATGCCTTTAGCGAACAGGGTCGCTAATACAGCAAGCACGTTGCTGACATTGAAACGGCCTATCATTTGCGTTTTAATTACACCGGAGCCGAATGGGGAATCCAAATGGAAACTAGTGCCGCCATGATAATTACGTAAATTACTAGCTCTTAATACGGAAACCTGTTCACCGAAATCAATGGCTGCATCAACCGTCGACTCAACGGTATAACCAAGTACCTGTGTACCGCGTGTTTTACATAGTTGAAGCAGGCGCAAACCGGCAGCGTCGTCAAAATTAAGCACTGCTGCTGTTAAATTCGACCATTCAAACAGCTTGGTTTTAGCGGCTTCGTAGCTCGCCATATCACCGTGAAAATCAAGATGGTCGCGCGTGAAATTTGTCAACACCGCAACATCCACATGCATGCCATTCATCCGGCCTTGTTCTAACCCAATACTTGACGCCTCAATGGCTATTGCCGCAGCGCCCAGATCACGCTGGGTGGCTATTTTTTGCTGTAATTGAATTGCATCCGGAGTTGTAAAACCAGTGACATCAAATTCACCGGCCCTTCCATTTTTAACCAGACCGACACCCAGAGTTCCGACCACACACGTTGGCGTTCCTAACAATGACATGGCGCGTGCCAGCCATTGAGTGCAAGAAGTTTTTCCATTGGTGCCAGTAACAGCAACGGTAAATAACGTTGCGTCTGGTTGGTTTAAATAGCTGCTGGCGATAAAGCCGGATTGCCACAACAAGTTAGCCACAGCAAAATGCGGTAAATTCCACTTGGCATCCCAAGTAAAATTCAGCTCTTCATAAACCACCGCACAAGCACCTTGCGCAATGGCTTGCTGTATATAATTGCGACCATCTGCATTACCAACCGGATAGGCGAAAAATACATCGCCAACTTGCACTTTGCGAGAATCGGAAACTAAATTAAGCGTAGTTGCTGGAGCCAGATTTTGCAGCCATTGCACTGTGTTCATTACTACTGGGATTGTTTTTTGAAAATTATCCATTACATTATGTCTCCCAAACCGTTATCTGGAAGCACGCTAGTTACACTGGTATCTGGTGGCACATTTAAAGTACGTAAGGCATTGGCGGTGATGCTTGAAAACAGTGGTGCAGCAACGGTTCCGCCATAATGCCCGATGGATGGATCGGGTTCATCCACCATAACGGCAACAATAATGCGAGGGTTAGAAACTGGTGCAAAGCCGCAAAACGAGGCGATGTATTTCTTCACATATTGTCCGTGCTCTACTTTATAGGCGGTTCCGGTTTTACCCGCCACACGATAACCAGGGACTCTGGCACGGATCGCACTGCCTCCCGGTCCGGTTACGGTTTCCAGCATCATGCGCATGGTTTGTGCAGTTTTTGCCGAAATAATGCGTTCGCCCACAGGAGGTTGACTGACCTTTTGCAAGGACAGCGGAATCAATTCGCCATCGCGAGCAAAAATTGTGTACGCATGTGCTAATTGAATAGTAGAAGCAGTCAATCCATGGCCGTAGCTCATAGTCGCCTGTTCGATTGGCTTCCAAGTTTTATAATTGCGTAAGCGTCCAGTTGCGGTTCCTGGAAAATTAAATTTTGGCGCCTGGCCAAAACCCACCTTGGTAAACATTTCCCACATTTCTTGCGCAGGCATTTCCAAAGCAATTTTTGCCGTGCCGATATTGGATGATTTTTCAATAATTTGCGCCACGGTCAACGCCGCACTTTCATGCGCATCGCCAATCGTCGCTGTGCCGATAGTCATTCTTCCCGCAGTTTGAAAAACAGTCTCAGGGGTGACCCGATTAGTTTCTAACGCTAAAGACACGGTAAATGGCTTCATCACCGAACCTGGCTCATACGCATCCGTCATTACCCTATTGCGTAGCTGTGCGCCGGTTAATTCTGAACGTTGATTTGGATTGTAAGAAGGCAGGTTTGCCAGGGCTAAAATTTCACCTGTCTGAACATCAATGACAACCACGCCACCCGCTTTGGCTTTAAATTTTTCGATTGTTTCTTTGAGCTGTGCATAAGCTAAATATTGAATTTTGCTGTCTATCGACAATACCAATTCTTTTCCATCGTGCGGTTCATTCACGGCGCGCAGATCTTCAACTATACGTCCCAAGCGATCTTTAATAACACGGCGGCTGCCCAACTTACCCGCCAAGCTAGCTTGCTCCGCCAACTCCATTCCCTCTTGACCGGCATCTTCTACATTGGTGAAGCCAACCACATGCGCCATTGCTTCGCCTTCGGGGTAAAACCGTTTGTATTCTTTGCGCGTTTGAATCCCGCTAAGATTGAGTGCAACGATTTTATCGGCGGTGGCTTGCTCAACTTGCCGTTTAAGGTAGACAAACTGGCGATCTGAATCTAATTTTTTACGCAGATCAGCTTCGCTCATTTCCAGCAAAACGGCCAATTGTTGAATTTTTTCTTTAGGTTCCGCCAGCACATCTTCCGGAATTGCCCAGATCGCTTTGACTGGCACGGAGGACGCCAGAACCAATCCGTTTCTATCGGTAATTTTTCCGCGCGTTGCCGGCAACTCTAATGTCCGCGCATAACGCGATTCACCTTGCTTTTGCAAAAAATCGGTACTCACGGCTTGCAGCCAAAATGCGCGGCAAATCAAGGCTACAAATCCAATAAACAACGCAAACATCACCAAACGCGAACGCCAGGCCGATAGCTTTAAGGCTAGCACCGGATTCATAGAAAACGGCACTCCTTTAGCATTGGCGTTACGCGAATTTGGGCCTTTAGTCATCGTGTTTGCTTGCTATCCACAGTTATGTATTGCGTGCGGTCAGGTGTCACTGGCACCATATTTAAATCTTTAATTGCGCTTGCCTGGATACGTTCATGCTTACCTAAACCAGATTGATCAAGCTGTAATTGCGACCATTCCACGTCCAATTGGCGCGCTTCTGTTTGTGACCGTTCTAATTCAATGAATAAATGGCGAGCCTGATATTGGGTTCTCACTAAAATCAGCGCACAAACCATTAATGCCAACAACAAAACCACATTTAAACGACCGCTCATCTTGCCTTCCCTGCACTTTCAGAGGCAGGGTCAGCTAAGCGCAATGCAACCCGCATAATGGCGGAACGGGCACGTGGATTAGCTGCCACCTCATCATCACTTGGCTTGACTCTGCCGAGCAATTTCATTTGCGGCTGCGGCAGATTTTCTGAACGTATTGGCAAGCGTCGGTCAGGTTGTTTCAGCAACACTTTGGACGCCATGAATTGCTTCACAATCCGGTCTTCCAAGGAATGAAAACTAATCGCCACCAATTTGCCATCGGTCGCTAATAATTCAAACGCTTGGGTTAAGCCGCTTTCAAGGTCTTCAAGTTCCTTGTTGATGAAAATCCGGATAGCCTGGAAGGTACGAGTGGCCGGATCCTTACCTTTCTCACGCGTTTTGACGGCACCTGCCACGAGTTCGGCAAGCTCTCGTGTGCTTGAAATTGGTGCGAGCTGTCGGCGAGCAGTAATCGCCTTTGCAATCTGAAAAGCAAACCGTTCTTCCCCATAATTTCGTATTACCTCCTCTATGTTTTTTTCCGTCGCCGTATCTAACCAGGTTGCTGCCGACATACCGCGCGTGGTATCCATGCGCATATCGAGCGGACCATCTGCGCGAAAACTAAAGCCACGGGTTGCGTCGTCCACCTGTGGTGATGAAATTCCTAAATCAAGCAATACGCCATCCACCTTATGAACGCCGCGCGCATTCAGTTCTTCCTGCATCGTCGCGAAACTGTTATGCACAATGGAGAAACGGGGGTCGGTGATTTGATTGGCGTTTGCTATCGCTTGCAAATCTTTATCGAAAGCGATCAGGCGCGCGCCTGGTGCTAATTGTGAAAGTAATAATCGGCTATGGCCGCCGCGCCCAAAAGTGCCGTCTATATAAATGCCATCACTTTTCAGTGGCTGCAAGGCAGCAATTGCCTCATTTAGCAGCACTGTGCTGTGGGCAAATTCGGAATTTTCTGTTGAAGACGACGAGCCAGTTTGTATTGTTGTAGAGGGAGTAGTCATGCGTCCCTCGTTAGAATGAAAAATTGCTGAGCACGTCAGGCATGCCAGTAGCGACGGCTTGGGCTTCGCTCTCTGCTAATTTTTTGGCGTCCCACACTTCAAAGTGCGTTCCCATGCCCAACATCATCACGTCACGGGCAAGCTCCACCGCACTACGTAATTCAGGCGCGACCAAAATCCGGCCAGCGCCATCCATGTCGACATCACAGGCATTACCCAAAAATATACGTTGCCAGGCACGTGCCGACATCGGCCACGCAGCAATTTCGGTACGATGCGCGTCCCAAACCGGGCGCGGGAACAGCAGAATGCAGCCGTGCGGATGGCGCGTTAAAGTAACGCGGCCTTCGCACTGCATTAAAAGTGCGTCACGATGCTTGGCGGGAATAGTCATCCGGCCTTTCACATCGAGAGTAAGTGCTGACGCGCCTTGAAACACGGGAAACCTCTTATTTGCAATGATGGAGTTATTTATTGACGTATGGAAACTTTACATAAATCTCCCACTTAAATACACTTTTTAACACTATCACCCACTTTAGATGATGCAATTGGCGTGGTCAAGCAAAATAAAGCTAAAAACACGAATTTCTACAATGAAGTCAAGGACTTAGCGAATATTGCCAAATTACTTAATATTTAAAATAGTGCATAAAATTAAGTACTTAGCAAATACTATGAAAGTTAAGGATTAGCTATACACATGGTTATAGGGTTTTTAAGCGGATTATTAAGCGGCAAAAACATGAAGGATGGAGTGTTGCTGCGGAGTTTGTTGGGAGCAGATATTCTATTACTTTAAGGCAATATTCCCTGCAAAAGCAGGTACTTACTATGTAACTCAAGGGCTTTTACATAGGCCTATGTTTTCTAAATTCTAAAATTAAAAAAGTGAAGCAAGCCGATAGGCCGGATTCTGTTACGACACGCCGCAGTTATTGCTAACCACCTTGTGTTATGACAGTCATTCCTCTAGGCCTTGAATTACTCCAAGGCTCAAGCTTTCTACCCGCACGCTCCGCGAGCCGCATCAAAGCGTGCCTATTTGAAATTGCTCCGAGTGGAGGTTACCGCGTTTCACCGTAACTTAATACGCTCGTCTCTGTGGCCCTATTCCTCACCTTATACCTTACGGCTTTCAGCGGACGGCCGTTAACCGTCACCCTGCTCTATGGAGTCCGGACCTTCCTCCCGTCTCGTTGCTTTTGCGAACAAAAGCAACAAAACCAGCGACTGTCTGGCTTGCTTCGGGCGAGATTCTACCATCGATAGTCACTTTTCTGGTAGCGTAACGTCTTTTCATTACAAGCAAAAACACTATGTCTAGCCCTACTAATGCCTTAAATTCAACATCTTCCGCTTCGCGTTCTGGCGGTCAGTTAATCGTCGATGCTTTACAAATTCACGGTGTTGACACTATTTTTGGCGTGCCGGGCGAAAGCTATTTGCCAGTACTAGATGCATTGCATGAGCATAAAAATAATGAAAGCAATATAAAAAATCCCATCCGTTTTATCATTAACCGTCAAGAAGGTGGTTCGGCATTTATGGCCGAGGCCTACGGCAAACTGACCGGCAAACCCGGCATTTGCTTTGTAACCCGCGGCCCCGGTGCCACCAATGCCTCTATCGGCGTACACACCGCTTACCAGGATTCCACGCCGATGATTTTATTCATCGGCCAAGTCGGTAATGATTTTGTCGAACGTGAAGCGTTTCAAGAAATTGATTACCGCCGCATGTATGGCCAGATGGCGAAATGGGTCGCGCAAATTGACCGCGCTGATCGCGTGCATGAATACGTGGCTCGCGCCTTTCAGGTTGCCACTAGCGGTCGTCCGGGCCCAGTTGTATTGGCACTGCCTGAAGACATGCTCTCGCAGCTCGTCGAAGTAGACAAGATTCCTCAAGTACGCCATTACCAAACCGTGCAAGCCGCGCCAAGCAACGCGCAAATGAACGAATTAAGCAGCCGCCTGGCAGCAGCCAAACGTCCGATAGTCATCCTAGGTGGGGGCGGCTGGAACAAAGCCGCTTGCGACAACCTGCAACGTTTTGCAGAACAACAAAAACTACCGATTTCGTGCGCATTCCGCTTCCAGGATTTATTCGATAATCAGCACCCTAATTACGCCGGCGATGTCGGCATTGGCATTAACCCAAAACTGGCAGAACGGATTAAACAGGCAGATTTAGTCATCGCCATCGGCCCACGTTTAGGCGAAATGACCACCAGCGGTTACAGCATTTTAGAAGCGCCGGTACCAAAACAAAGTTTGATCCACATTCACGCCGATGCCTTAGAACTAGGCCGCGTCTACCAAGCCGATATGCTCATCAATAGCGGCATGCCGCAAATTGCCGAAGCGTTGGCAGCATTACCAACACTTGATTCCAGCGCATGGCAAGCCAGCGTAGAAACAGCGCGCGCCGACTACATCGCCAACCAGGCACCATCGCCTATTTTCCAAAACAACACACACCCGCTGAATTTGTGGCAAGTAGTGCAAGAAATGAGCGCTCAAGTGCCAGCTGACACCATCATCACCAACGGCGCTGGCAATCACACAACCTGGGCACATCGTTACTACCGCTACGGCGCCATGCGCACCCAGTTAGCGCCTACTTCCGGCGCAATGGGCTACAGCGTTCCGTCAGGTATTGCCGCAAAAATCACCCATCCGGAACGCACCGTCATCACCTTTGCCGGTGACGGTGAATTCATGATGAACGGACAGGAACTCGCCACCGCCGTTCAATACCGCGCTGGCGTGGTGATTATCCTGTTCAACAACGGCATGTTCGGCACCATCCGCATGCATCAAGAACGCGAATTTCCTAACCGCGTAGTCGGCACAGAGCTGCACAATCCCGATTTCGCGGCCTTGGCGCGCGCTTATGGCGGCTCAGGTGAAGTCGTTACACACACGGAAGAATTCGGCCCAGCGCTACAACGTGCGTTAGCCTTCAGTCGTGAAAACAGCCTACCTGCTTTAATTGAATTACGTTATGACGGGAATTTGATTACGCCGGGTGCGACGTTAGAAGCGATACGTCAGGTAGCGTTAGGCAATAAGTAGTAAGTAATTAAAACGGCTTACTCAATCAGCCCAAACTCCTCACGCAGAATCGTGGCACGGTTTTCTGTTGTGAGGAATTGCTTTTCTTGCTGGCCGTTTTCCAGTTTTTTGAATGTGTTCCCAAACAAAATTTTTCGACCATTAGGGCTGCATAACACCACCAATAATTTTCTAACAAATATGGAATCACGGTGAGTTGAATTGTAATAATTTGCTGCAGCAAAATCGGCCCAAATTTGCGGGGCAAGTTCAAAAGCATATTGCTCGTCCCAGCCGTTAGCGGTATGAATTTTCACTACCATTTCATGCTCGGTTTGCAGACTTAACATGAATAAATCACCGTCCTGACAGACAGATGTATCAAGTAGATTCAAGCGCAGTGGCGCGCGAATCCCATAGCCGCCAAAACCCAAATCACACAACCATTTTTCACCTTTTAATAGCACGATAATTGCCATATGGGTTTTGGGTTTAATACCACCGTGCGAAATGGGTCGGGCTGCTACAAAATAATAGGGAATTTCTAAAGCGTCCAATGCCATCGCAAATAAGCCATTCACTTCATAGCAATAACCGCCACGCTGACGATGCACTATTTTTTCGACAATATCGCTGGGATGAAGGGAAATGATTTTTCCGGCTTGCACATCGAGATTTTCAAATGGGACGGAAAAAAGTTGGCAGCGCATCATTTCCGTCACGGTCGCCATGGTAGCTCTGGCTTCGCCTTGGAAATGAATTCGATTGAAATATTGCTCAAGCGAGAAAGAGGTTTTTTTCATGATGTTGTGTCTATATTTAAGTTACTCAAATAAGGTACGCAAACAATGAATCAACAGAACCACTATCAATCTTTGAAAATCTAGCTATGATGGCTACTTGCTTAAACACTCAGCTTAAACACCTAGTTCCAACTGCCCTTTCACATTTTAACTACACTATTACATGTTCGCCTTAATTTCAACATCAACAACAAAAAAATGGCTTGCCGGCTTGGTTTGTGGCGCTTATTTAACACTTTTATGCACGGCACCACATGCGCAAAATAGCCAGCCACCTGCATCCATGTCTACCGACGTACAGACCTTAATCAATAACTACCGCCGTATTCTGGCTCTACAAGAGCTGAGCATTAGCGCCAATGCCGCGACACCTAAACACCAGGAAGCGGTACGGATAGGTGAATATTTATTTATTGAAAATCAACATCTATCTACCTCTATTACTGAGCGCTTATTAGTACATCCGCAACATGGCACTCAAACCGATATTGATGATTTTTTAACGGCATTAAATAATCCGGCATTACAAGATGCCGATCTGTTTGCAGTACGCAGCATCGTGACCGAGGTTGCTAAAAAAGGGCAGCTAAGTTCGGCGCAAGGAAAACAAATACGCGCTGTTTTAAAAAACCTGGCAATCGCACACAATAAATACGGGCAAGAATTGAGCGTCGTATTAAGCCAGAAAACCATTACTCAATCCAAACCGGAACGACCAGCCTGGGCCGCTTATATCGCCGAAATCGAAAAAGAATACCCACCAAATACAGTATTAGAAGAATTAGGTCATGCCATCCCAAACCAGGAACAGCAGGCTACGCCATCGGATAAAACGGCGGAATTAGTTGCGCAAACGCGTGCCAATGAATGGCAAGGTTTGCAGCTTGAAAAAGGCACAGTGTTGCTAACGTTTGATGACGGCCCGCATCCGGTTTATACCAAAGAAATTTTAGAAATTTTAGCCCGCTATAAAGTAAAAGCGATCTTTTTTCAGCTTGGTCAAAACTTAGGCACAGTCACCGATGGGCATGCTGAATTAACCCGCAATGAAGAGGTTGAAAAAGAAATTTTGAACGCCGGACATGCGATAGCCAACCACAGTTTTACGCATCCGTTCTTACCTAAATTAGATCAGGCGCAAGTACAGCAAGAGATCGACAAAACCCAAGCCTTATTGGACTTAATTATTCCTGAAGATGCACATCGCACCCACATGTTCCGTGCGCCGTACGGAGCACGTAATTCCATGATATTGGGTGAAATCGGCGAACGTGGCTTACGCTCAGTGCTGTGGAATGTGGATTCGCTTGACTGGTCTGATCCAGTGCCGGAATCGATCGTGCACCGTATTTTGCAAGAGCTGGAACACGCAGGGCGCGGTATTATTTTGATGCACGATATACACCCAAAAACCGTGATCGCGCTGCCGATGTTACTCGATGAACTGATTAAACGCGGTTACCATTTTGTGCAGTGGGATGGTGAAAAATTAGTTGCAACAGTACGGGAAAATCCAGCGACATCTGCTCCTGTTGCCAATCCCGCCACCGCAATTCCTATGTCTTCTGAATCAAATAATTCCGGTAAAAATCAATAAACGCCCTCACCTTTTGAGGTACGTGCCGGCCAGCTGGATACACTGCATAAATTCCCCCTTTGGGCAGTGTCCAGTCTGGCAGCAGGCGCTTTAGGTGCCCTTCTTCAATATCTTGTTGCACGCTGCGCTGATCCAGCACAGAAATCCCGGCATGATTACGTAACACCGTGCGCAAGGCATTCGGTGAATCCACCTTAAAATGCGACTTCACATGAATTTGCACTTCCTCACCCGCTTTAGAAGTGAATTGCCACGTCAGCGGTGTTTTCATCAGCGTCAAGGCAACCCAGTCTAATTCAGCCAACTGCTCAGGGTGTTTAGGTACTTTATTGCGCCGTAAATATTCTGGCGACGCCACCATATATTGTTCAAATTCACCTAGCTTTAAAGCGTGCATGGAAGAGTCGCGCAACCAGCCGATGCGAATAGCCAAATCAACGCCCTCGCCAACCAAATCTAGCACCCGGTCACCAGTACGTAAATCGATCTGTAATTTGGGATGGAGCGCCGAGAATTGCGCCAACGCAGCCCCTAATGATTGAGTGGCATGATCTACCGTCGTCGAAATACGTAAAGTGCCGATTAATTCAGTTTTTACCGATCCATATTGATTCAGCGCTTCCTGCAATCCGCGCAACAATGGCTGGCATTCCTGATGCAAACTTAGCCCGGCATCGGTCAAGATAACTTTGCGCGTTGTACGGGTAAATAAACGTGTACCCAAGCTGGCCTCCAAACGACCAATTTCCAAGCTCACCTTGGCGCCAGCCACACCTAAACGCTCCGCTGCCGCAGTGAAGCCACCGCTTTCTACTACGGCGTCAAAGATCACCAAATCATTCAAATCAATCTGCCCGGGTAATGACATAGCTGCCTCATTAATTAGAATTTCATAATAATGAATTATGCAATCATCCGTTTATCTAATCAATTAAATCGATCAAGATGTGCACACTGTTTCAAACTTAATTCACTTAAATAACTAAGGACTTACATCATGAAAATCATCTTAATCGGCGCTAGCGGCTTTATCGGTTCTGCTTTATTACAAGAAGCGTTATCTCGTCAACATCAGGTAACGGCGCTGGTTTCTAATCCGGCCAAAATCGCGGCACAAGCTAATCTGACCATCGTCGCAACGAATGTAAATGACACAACAGCACTGACTGAGCAATTGCGCGGCGCAGATGCAGTTATCAGCGCCTTTAGCGGTCACGCCCAAGCGGATGTGTATGAGTATTATGTAAAAGGTGTTCAATCAATTATTGCCGCAACCAAGGCGGCAAAAACAGATAAAAAATCACCGCGGTTATTAATGGTGGGCGGCGCAGGTAGTCTGGAAGTGGCTCCTGGTTTGCAAGTGGTAGATACACCGTCTTTTCCCGAACAATGGAAAGCAACCGCAGAAGGTGCACGCCAAGCTTTAACTTTATTAAAACAAGAAACCGAATTAAATTGGACGATGTTAAGTCCTGCAGCGCATATAGAGCCTGGACAACGCACCAACCAATTCCGTCTAGGTTTGGATCAGTTGCTGGTGGATGCGAAAGGTGAGAGCCATATTTCTTTGCAAGATTATGCCGTCGCGATGTTGAATGAATTGGAAAATCCAGTCCATACACGCCAGCGTTTTAGTATTGCGTATTAAATTATTCTGGGAAGCTGCTCAGCACACGGTTGCAGGTAACCGTGTGCTTTTGTTACTGATGGCTAGGTGCCTGCTGCAGCAACTGCGCCTGCGCATTCATAGAAAGACTTAGGTGACGTTCGTACTGCTTCAATATATCGGCCAATAATTCCTCTTCCGAAAAATACTGAATGTCATAGCCTTTACGCCCATCGGCAAAGTAGGTGGTTGGCTCATAGGTTTGCGCGTTGGAGGAAGCTGGCAAAGCGTCATTGTTCAACGCAAAAGCGGGGATTTCTTTAGCAACACATCGCACGCCATAAACAAAGTCACGCAAGCTGGTTTGCGCTATTTTTAGCTGTACACTTCCGTCTCCATTCACCATCACTTCCGCTTGCACAGCACCTTTTGCAAATTCTTGCTGCATGGTGCGCATGGCAGGTTGCACCATTTCATTCATAAACGTTTGCGTTTCAACTTGGCCCGCCTGATGCAAAATTTGCGCTAAGCGGCGTTTCCAATGTTTGCCGGTCCAAAAATTGCTGGCGTAAGACAGTTTTTGCTGTGAATGCAACGCATCTGCCTGCAAACCGCGCAACAAGCCAACGCACAGCAATAACATCACAAACCCAAACGGCAAGGCCGCAATTAAGGTCATTGCCTGCAATGCTTTTAAACCGCCAGCAGACAGCAAACAACAAGCGACCAAGCCAATTAACGCAGCCCAAAACAAGCGTTGCCAAATCGGTGAATTCGTGTTGCCGCGGCTGGCAATGTTATCAATAACAAACGCACCGGAATCTGCTGATGTCACAAAAAATACTGCGATCAATAACACCGCAACAATCGAACTGAGCGCCGAAAAAGGTAGATAACTAAAGAACTGAAATAACAATGCATCTACATTACTAGCGGTGGCACCCAAGGCGCCGGCAGCGACATGCGTATCTATCCAAATCGCTGAATTACCAAACACCGTCATCCACATAAAATTGAATAAAGATGGAACCAGCAATACGCCGACGATGAATTCACGTATCGTTCGTCCGCGTGAAATACGCGCAATAAACATACCGACAAATGGCGACCAGGAAATCCACCAGGCCCAATATAAAATGGTCCAGTTACCAAACCAACCGGCGGATTTTGTCGGCTCGTAGGTGTAATTACGGAAGGTCATTTCTACGATGCTGGATAAATAATCGCCCAGATTTTCACTAAAGCTACCCAGCAAATATAAGGTAGGGCCAACCGCCAGCACAAAACCCATTAATACGATGGCGATCAACAGGTTAATTTCACTAAGTATCCGTAATCCCTTACCTAAACCAGAGGCCGCAGAGATTCCGGCTAACACCACCACAACCACAATTAAACCAAGCTGAAAACTGAGGTCGCCAGTATGCCAACCCGTCATATTGCCCAGGCCAGCCGACAATTGTTTAACGCCATAACCAACGGTGGTGGCAATCCCGAAAATGGTGCTACATAGCGCGAACACATCAACGGCATGTCCCCACGGGCCGTTGATACGCTCTTTTAAAATCGGGTATAAACCGGAACGTATGGTCAATGGCAAGTTATATCTGAAGCCAAAATACGCCAGCACCAATCCAACTACGCCGTAAATTGCCCATGCATGAAAACCCCAGTGAAAAAAGGTCATGCTCATGGCTTCGCGCGCACCTGCCGGTGTTCCGCCAGCAGCCAATGGTGGTGTTAAATAATGCTGTAATGGTTCACCCACGCCAAAGTACATTAAACCGACACCCATGCCAGCGGCAAACAACATCGCCATCCAGGAAGTGAAGGGAAATTCAGGCTCGGCATCATCCGGACCTAAGCGAATTGCGCCATATTTACTCATGGCGATACCGATTAACAACATGAGAAAAAACGCAACTAACAGCGTATAAAACCAGGAGAAATTGAAGGTAACCCACGACTGTGCGCTGGCAAACCAATGTTCTGCTGCGCTAGGGTTGATGATGGAAATAACGACCAGCAAGCTCACAAAAACCAAGCTTGGGATAACGACAGGCCAACTAAATGTGGTTCGCTTTGATGGGCTGTTCACAGGCATTTAGTGCTCCTTTTAAAGCAAAGAAAGAACATTACTACAAAAATTAATATTTCGTCAATTTTTATAGTCGTACCTCAGCATATTTTAACTACATACACTGAATAACCCTTACTTATTGATGGGGCTAACGTGCGCTGCATAAAACATATTTTTAGCCATGCTGAAAGCTATATAAATGGTTAATTTTTACAAAAAAACTGGGGAGTATATTCCCATGCGGATTTTGCCGACAAAACGAACAATGCAACAAAATCCGCTCAAATCCCGCACTACATTTTCAGCTCAAAATCAACTCGCGTCACAGCACCTTTATCTTTAATATCGTCGCCATTTAATTTCGGTGCAATCGAAAACATCCGATCGGCACCGACATGGTTTGTGACGCTTAAATAGTTTTGCACGGTTGCCTCGCGGCGAACGGCCAGAGCACGAATATCATCTTCGCTGATCTTGGTATTGCTAATAATTAGGCTCTCCATTTCTGCAGTCGGTAGTGATTTGGCAAATCCAATCATATTGCGCGGCTTGTCAAATTTAGCCGCAGAATAAATTTTATCAATGGCTTTTGCGCGCTCAGCGTCAGAGAGAGGCTTCGTATCGGCATCTACCGCAGCGGCATCACTTTCTTCTTTCACATCTTTAGATTTTTGAATTTGCTTAGCCAACATCGCAGTACGCAAACCTGAAGTATCTGCAGTTAGATCAGCACGACCGATAATATCGAGCTTTAAATTAGGATGTTGTTCCAGCGCTTTAGCAAGGCTATCCAGTTTAGCTTTACTGGCATCGGTCAGCTTGGCCGAGCCTGAAGGAAACTCAATATATGCCAGCTCTTCACCACCGGAAAAAGAATGCGCTAACAAAGAAAATGGAGAAGTGATTACTTTACCGATCAGGTTAATAAACACTTTAAAAATCAAACCACCGATGGAAAATTCCGGGTCATTAAGCGTGCCAGAGATCGGTAAATCCAAATTAATTTGCCCATTTAAATCCGTCAATAAAGACACTACAAAAGGAACTGGCAAGTGCGTTGCATCAGGGCCGTCGACTTTATCACCGAAAGTAAGCTGATCAATTTTGAGCGTGTTATTCGCCGCTAATTGATTATTTTGTATGTGGTATTGCACATCCAGCGACAACTTGCCTTTGATAATCGGATACCCTGCATATTTCGCTGAATACGCCGTCAAACGCGGTAAATCAACGCCACTGGCAGTGAGTTTAATATCAAGCAACATGGGCGTAAAAAGCGGATTCAAACTACCAGAAATAGCGATTGGCGCGTCATTGTCTATCTTACCGTCCAAATTAATCGGCGCAGCTTGCGCAACGTTGGAATGAATCGCACCGACACTACCTTTCATCCCTGTCATACGCATCGAGTAATGTGGTTTGATGAAATTATCGGTGTAATTAATTATTCCGTTATTAAAATTAATTTGCCCAATATTGATGATGGGAGAATTGGCTGGAGCTGGAGCTGCGGCTGGAGTTGAGACTGACGCTGTAGCAGTAGTTTGCGGCAAAATTACCGGCTGTGGCTTAGCGTCTGTTTTGATATCTGTTTTAGCATCAGCCTTTGCGTCAGCTTGCTGATGCACCACGATATTTTGCAAATTCAATTTACCTTGCTCAGATAAAATCGCCCGTGCATAGAAATCGGTTAAGTCAATTTTGCCTAAAGTAATACTCTGTTGCTGGCCACCCAGAGCAACATTAATCCCGCCGATTTCCAGCATTTTCCACTTCAAAAAGTCATCCGAATTTTCTTTGTCCTGGGTACGTAAATTCGCCAACTTCAACAGTCCTTGGTATGTAACTTCACTCGGCGCCTTCCATGCCAACTGCCCTTTGGTGCTGACGGAACCGGTCGCCAAAGTGATGTTGAGAAACTCGGTAAAGTAAGGCTGCAACGCGGCAAGTGCAAAATTTTGCACCTCGACTTTTAGTTGCATGGCTTTTTCTGCTACAGAACCTTGCACTGAAAATTTGCCCGATTTATTTAACGTGGCACGCATCGTCATATTGATCGGCTGAGCAAACTTGCTGGTAACGTGTTCCAACTGTGCCTCGACTGAATCGGCGCGGATACTCACCGCAGGCTGTACTGATTTATCGCCAAAGACAAAATTACTGTCAGTGAGTGCAATTTGATTTATATCGGCTTGCCATTCTGGTGATTTAGCTGCTGGCTTAGTTACTGACTTAGTTGATCCTTGCGCAGCCGGTTGCACTTCATTTTTAGCTGCCACTTTCTTCAACATGTGACTAAAATTCAATCCACCATCAGCACCACGGAAAATATCTCCCTGTACATGCTCTAGCTGAATTTGTTCTATCTTGGCTTGTTTGGTTTCAGTGTTCAACGCCAATTTTTCAATGGCGATTTTTTTCGCCGACATGCCACCATATTCGCTCTTGGTCGCTTGCAGTTTTAAATCTTCCAGCGCACCTGAAAATTCACTCAAACTGAGGTTGCCATTTTTGGCTTCTATCTGAGTTTGCAGCGACAGTTTTCCAGACACATTCGCCGCCATGATCCGGTTAACATAAGGCTGATAATCAGCCAGCGCTAAATCAGACAACGTTAATTGACCCGCAACAGCTGCATGCGTAGCATCAACCGTGCCGACAAAATGCACTTGCTGCTGCCCGGCTTCACCAAAAGACCAGCTTAATTTGGCTGGATTGGCTTTCTCGTTAGTTGAAATTTTTTGTGCATCGACATTAACGTTAGCGAGTTGCAGCTCCATGGTTGGCGTCGCATTTGCCGCATCAGACCAATGCACTGTCCCGTTTTTCAACTGAAAATGCGCCAGATCAAATAATGGTTTGCTCGTGTTTGCTGCACTGACATGTTCTGGTTCAGCTGTCTTTACAACTACCGTTTTTTTATTGGTTTGCAATGCCAGCCAATTCAACATGCCTTGCTGATTTAATCCGGCCCAAACTTGTGGTTCTTTTATTTCTAACGAATCCAGCGCGACATTATCGGTGACTAAATTGGCCTCGTGGATATTGACATTAATTGCCTGGGCTTTAAATAAAGGTGCGCCAGCCAGATCAGCCATCGCTACATCAGTCAAACTGGCAGTGCCTGACAGGTTAATATGCTCAGCGTCTTTTTGAGCAGAAAAATTCAAGGTCAAATTGGATGAAAATTTAGCGGAACTTACCTTAAATGGCAATGGCGTAGGTGAGAATGCAATTAACTGAGTCAAGTCGAATTGGTTAAAATCTATCGCCAAACTAGTTTCATGGGTAATAAAAAATGGCTTACTGCGGCCTTTTAATTCAAACAGACTACCATTTATTTTTGCCGACAAACTAGGCTCAACAAACGCGTCAATGGCACCAGTGAAATTAGATAAAAAAGGCAGCCCAATAGTTAATGCATCGATCTGAATTTGTTTGCCAGCGATTTGATCATCTAAATGAATCGCGCCATTATTCAATTGAATATTAGAAACCGAGTAGCGCAGCGGCTCACCCGTACTTGGATGCTCAGCCAAACGTGCAATCACATCGCTAAAGTTAGTCACTTCCTGACCATCATGCTGGCTACGCACCAACTGCAACGAAGGGTGCGTCAACACAACTTCACGCACAATAGGAGCCAAGCGAAATACCGAAGCAGGCGAAGCTTTTAATAACAGGTTATCAGCTGAAAAAGCCGGTGTTTTTTTGTCTGCTTCATAAAGAACAAAATGAGATACCTGAACAGTGAGAGTAAAGGGATTAAATGCCACTTCACCCACTTTAAATTGCCGCCCAGTCGCAACTTCCACTTGTTGTTCTAAGGTTTTTTTAAGATAGGAAGGAACCGTCAGCCAACTAATCAATGCCAATAATAGAACAACACAGATACCCGATATGAACCAACGCAATAGACGCGAAGATCTACTAAAAGTAAGTATATTTTTCATTTTTGCAATTTAATTTAGGGTAAAACTCAGGAAGGGGATAGCTGCAGCATAGGTGCAAATACAGACAGATGTAAAATTATACCGTGTATTTTTATTAATTCACAGAAACTATATATCTTTAGAACAGAATATTAGGAAGAATAGTCTAGGTTCTATCTTTATGGAACTAAAATTCGCGTCAATAAAATAATAGGGGCGCCCACAAAGGAGCGCCCCTAACACTGCATTAATTACTCTAACTAATTAATGTACACCGTGCATTTTACGCAGCATCCATTTATTGATCAGCATCATCCCCAAACCTGCACCGATCGGTAACAGGGTAAAAATCAGGAAGAAGGTGCTGAGTGAATAGGTGCTTGAAATTTTATCAATGAAACTTCCAGTCATACCAGCTAAATAGTTGGCAATCGCGGTCATCACAAACCACACACCAAACATCAAACCCAATAAACGGCTAGGAGCCAATTTACTGATGTAAGACAAACCAACAGGTGAAACACAAAGTTCACCCATGGTGTGGAATAAATAGGCCAACACCAACCAGATAATACTTACCGAAGCAGTTTTTGCGCCGCTAGGAATGCCTGATGCACCATATGCCAGCACACCGAAGCCGATACCTAACAAAATCAAGCCAGTCGCAAATTTAATCGGGCCACTTGGTTTCCAGTAGTCTTGCCACAATCTTGAAAAGAATGGAGCTAAGATAATAATAAAAAATGAATTTAAAATACCGAACCAGGTTGCTGCAATTTCAGATTTATCGGAGGCAAATTCACGGCCCAGCATCCAGATCAACAAGCCCCAAACTGCGGCAAAGCACGTAAAAATCAAGAAATTAGACAAGGGGTAACGTTTAACTGTCGCGCGCGACAAGGTGAATAAAACCCAAGTCAACACCATCGTCGGTATGACCAGCAATAACGTGTTAACCACTTTAAAAATCATTCCCGTTGTACCTTCCAACGTGCGATCTGTATAGTCGGCGGCAAAAATTGTCATGGAGCCGCCAGCTTGCTCAAACGCCATCCAGAAGAAAATAGTTACTGCAGAAAAGATCCCGATGGCGATTAAACGATCACGCACGATATGCGCATGCTCTTCTACTTCTGCAACAGCGATCGGTGCATCTTTAACCACGCCACCGATATTGCCAAAGACACCTTGCACAAAATAAAACTGCAATGCGCCCAAAACCATGAAAAATCCTGCCAAACCAAAACCATACGACCAAGAGATTTTTTCACCGATGTAACCACACAGTGCCATGCCAAAAAACGCGCCTGAGTTAACACCCATGTAAAACAAGGTATAACCCGCATCGCGTTTTTCATCTTCCGCTTCACCTTTGCCGTATAACTGACCAACAATGGTGGAAATATTTGGTTTAAATAAACCGGTACCTGCGACTAATAAAGCCAGGCCCAGATAAAACGTGGCGTGTGTCTCCAACGTTAAACAAATATGTCCGGCACTGATAATAAAGCCGCCAATCACAACCGCCTTACGTGCGCCCAATACTTTATCGGCAAGATAGCCACCCAAAATACCGGTCACATAAACCCAGAATGTATAGCTGCCATATAAGCTTAATGCGTCGGCACGCTCCCAACCCCAGCCACCTTTTGCAGTACTGCTAATCAAAAATAACACCAGCAAGCTACGCATGCCGTAGTAAGAAAAGCGTTCCCACATTTCAGTAAAAAACAGGAAGAACAAGCCTTCCGGATGGCCCATAACGGACGCCTGTGCTGGATTTGCGCTAGGTTGAGTATTCAACGTTGTATCCTCTAAATTGAATTATTTAATCGCTGTTCGCTTTTATGATTTCCGTTGGACTTGGTCAGCCCAATTCGTTGTCTAGTTTTAAACGGGTTTCCTCTGTCGCTCTGCTTTGCTCAGGTTATGCGCATTAAAAGAGAAATCAGAAAACCAAACACAATCTGTTTTGCCAGTAACCAGGTCAGGTACGCCCCAGTTAATAGACGCGGAAAGATACCATGAAAATAGTCAAAATCTGCATGTAAGTTATGGTTCAGTGCAGCAAATTTATTGTTTTAGCGCGGATATATTCATTATTTACAATACAATTTCATTTTTTTAGCCAGCGCGGGCAGTATCTGTCGCGCTATTAGATATAAAATGGCAACCCAATGTGTCGAACTAAACCAGCGCATTTGCTCCCTCCATTCACTTAACATCACTTACTAAATTCATCTTTATGGACTTATTTCAAATTTTAATTCTCGCCGTTATTCAAGGCGCGGCAGAGTTGCTGCCAGTATCGAGTTCTGCCCATGTCATCATGGCGGAAAAAATGATGGGCTTAGATCCAACCTCTCCGGAAATGACCCTGTTACTGGTGATGCTGCATACCGGAACCATGTTTGCGACCATCGTGTATTTTTGGAGTTCATGGAAAAAAACATACTTTGAATCGATAGCGGCCTTTCGTTTAAATGTACTCTACCTGGTAGCTGCGACCGGGTTAACCGGCATTGTTGGATATGGCTTACAACAAATCATTAAGTATGTATTCGTTGCAAACCCTTCTGAATTTGAAATTGAGCATTTATTTGGAAGCGCACCGTTAATGGCAACAGCATTGGCATCGGCTGGCTTATTAATTATTGGCTCATCACGCATTAAAGAAAAACCTGAAGGTCAAATGAGCTTGAGGAGCGCGCTCATCATCGGCGCAGTACAAGGATTATGTTTGCCGTTCAGAGGTTTTTCACGTTCAGGTGCCACCATCTCTACCGGTTTGGTGGTTGGTGTTGCGCGGCGTAAAGCGGAAGAGTTCAGTTTTGCGCTGGGTGTGGCAATTACTCCTGCGGTAGTCGCAAGAGAAGCTTATCGCGTTTATCAAGCGCAACTAGCTGTCCCTGCAGCGCACACCGATTGGATAATGCACTTGGCTATGCCTAGCTTGCTTGGACTGGTGTTTAGCTTTTTAGCCGGCTTAGTTGCTTTGCGCTGGTTGTCACGCTGGTTAGAGCAAGGTCGCTGGTATTTTTTTGGCGGCTATTGTTTAGTGGCGGCGGTTGTGGTGTTGGTGGTCGGTTAATTCAACAACGTTCAATGACATAAAAAAACGCGCCATGCGGCGCGTTTTTCTCATTATAATTTACAGTAAAGATAAAGGGATGTAGCCTTCATTAGCCACACCTTCTTGTATTGCTAATTTCTCAAACTTCTTTCTTCTCGCGCCCCACCCAATACAGCAACAACACAATCACCGCATACGGTAGCATCGTCAGTAAATCGGAATTGGCACCTTCAAAGAAAGGATTATGCAGCGTGGCCCAGTCGGTTAATTTTTGATCAAAATTAGTCATTACGCCAGCCGTAATCGCGATCAAAATCCCGGCTAATGCGCCACCGGCGATATAACCAGATGCTAACAATACACCGGGACTACGGTCACCGACTGCTTGTTTTTCATCTTCCGTTAAATGCTGGTTTTTGGTCATTTTATTGCTGCGTCTATCAACTAGCCAACGCACCATACCGCCGACAAAGATTGGCAGAGTCGAGGACAAAGGTAAATACACGCCCACCGCAAAAGCCAATGAAGAAATACCGGACATTTCTAAAATAACGGCAATCATCACGCCGAATAACACTAATTCCCATGGCAGCTGACGATCTAAAATTCCTTTAATAATGTAGGACATCAACACCGCTTTAGGCGCATCGAATTTCTTAACTTCGCTGCCATCTGGACGTTTGGTATGAGTACCGTTAATACCCGGATCAACCAGGTAAACCAACTTCCCGCTGTTATCCACCAGATATTTACCTGACGGGCCGCCTACTTCATCGCTTTTGCGCCAGACTTTATAGGTATTGCTGTCGGTTGCGGCTTGTGGGCCTTGTAACTTGGCTGTGTCGGTTAAAGTGCTGGCATCAACAACAATGCCTGGCGCTACTTCGGCGGCTGGCACATACACCGTGGCTGAGTCATTTAATTGCAACAGTATCGGGCCTAAAATCAGAGCGGAAGATAACGCACCAATCAAAATAGCGTATTGCTGCAAGCGCGGTGTTGAACCGACTAAAAAACCGGTTTTTAAATCTTGTGAGGTCGTGCCTGCGTTACTCGCTGCGATACAAACAATGGCACCAACTGACAGCGCGGTGACGTAATAACGATTACCGGTCCAACCCATTAACAAGAAAATCAAACAGGTAAATAACAGGGTTGCCACGGTTATGCCAGAGATAGGATTCGATGAAGAACCGATCTCGCCAGTTAAGCGTGAAGAAACGGTGGAAAATAAAAAACCAAACACAATAATCAGCAACGCGCCCAGTAAATTCATGTGCAGCGGAGTCGATAAAGTGATTGCAGTAATAATGACCAAACCGCCGATTAATACCCACTTCATCGGAATATCCTGATCAGTGCGCAGCACTTCCGATGCCTGCCCATTTTTTGCTTTGCCGTTCGCGTTACCATTCATTCCAGGTATAGATAGGCCCGACAGACCAGCCGTTAAACTGCGCCAGATAGTTGGCATCGCACGCGCCAAGCTGACCAAACCGCCGGTAGCGACTGCACCAGCGCCTATATACAGAATATAAGCGCTGCGAATTTCATCTGGGCCCATTGCGCTAATAAGCTTAAGTCCTGGCGCAACCGGCACAGTTAACGCATCGCCAAAAAACTTAATCATTGGGATGAGAAGCAAATACGACATCACACCACCTGCGGCCATCACTGAGGCAATTTTTGGTCCGATGATGTAACCCACGCCTAATAGTTCGGGAGATACTTCGGCACCTAGCGAGCCTGCTTTAAGCGGGGCGCCAAAAATGAAGTTTGGCGTATCTTTCCAACCTTTAAACGCAACGTTAATGCACTTATAAAGCAGCCCAATCCCAAATCCGCCGAAAATAATAAAGGCGCGTTTGTTATCGGCTTTGAGCTCTGCTTCGTTAGCCGCTGCATCACCCGGTTTAACCAAGCCAGCCGCAACCCGTGAAGTTTCAGTAGCCGCCGCTTTGAGCACTTCAGCGCACGCTGTACCTTCAGGGTATTTAAGTTCTTTATGCTGCTCCACAATCATGGTGCGGCGCATAGGGATCATCATCAAAATACCGAGCAAACCGCCCAAGACGCCGACCAGCATGACCCGTGAGATTTCCAGGTCAAAACCTAAAATCAAAATCGCCGGCATCGTCACGCCTAAACCGAACGCAATAGATTCCCCGGCTGAACCTGCCGTTTGGGTAATACTATTTTCAAGAATCGACGAATCTTGTCCGCCTAATTTTTTAGTCAGGCGAAATAAAGTAATTGCAATAACTGCAACAGGAATCGAAGCACTTACCGTCAAACCGACTTTAAGCACCAAATACAGTGAAGAGGCACCAAATACCATACCTAAAACTACACCCATGATGACGGCGCGCAAACTAAATTCAGGAAGTTGCGCATCAGCCGGGATATACGGCTTTACTGCGTTTGATTGAGAAGGATTGGACATAAGCAGACGAGTGAAAACTGAACGAACCAGCGAAGCCGAAACTATCGCACAACGTTGCCAAGAAGAAAAGGAATTTGATGACCTGTGCGGCACTGTTCTATGCTGCGCCGCACAATTGAGGTACTTACCGCGAGGCAGCGTTAACTAATCAACGCAAACCGAGGAATTTTTTGCCCTTGATGCTCAATTTCCTCAAAAAACACGTTTTCAGGCCGAGTCCAGATAGTCCCATTCGCCGCCCGATAAACAATCATCTGTATGCTTGGATCCGATTCGAGCGTTGCGCTACAAATAAATTCGTAGATACCGCCTTTATAGTGTTTGTATTTTTTCATATTCATTTAATTTATGCGCAAGCTGCGCTAGTTGATGGGTATTGCTGTTGAAGTTGCTGTTGAAGTTGCTGTTGAAGTTGCTGTTGAAGTTGCTGTTGAAGTTGCTGTTGAAGTTGCTGTTGAAGTTGCTGTTGAAGTTGCTGTTGAAGTTGTTTTTGAAGTTGCTGTTGTTTTTGACTTTGAACTACCTCCCATTCTGACGCTGCCGGTTAATTTAGCTAAAAATGGATCAGAAAGGTTCGCTGTTTGAGCGTAGCGAGTTTCGAACTTTTCCCATTTTTAGTTAAATTAATCGGGAATTCAGCGGCAGTGGGTCGCCTTTTTTGGCTTACACTTTTTTGGCGAAGCAAAAAAGGTAAGTAGCTGGCGGGCTACCCCCGCCCCCAAGCCTAAAATAAATCAACGTAGGAAGTTAATTAACCTACGAATTAACCATCCGACTCAACATCCTGCCCCGGAAACAAAACCTCCACAAACCCAAACTGAGAAAAATCCTTAATTCGCATAGGATACAAAGTCCCAAACAAATGATCACACTCATGCTGCACCACCCGCGCATGAAACTCACCCACTTCACGCATAATAGAAACACCATCAGGATCAACGCCTTCATAGCGGATATGCGCCCAACGCGGAACCACACCCCGCATCCCAGGCACAGACAAGCACCCTTCCCAACCATCCTCTTGCACTGCATCCAACGGCGTAATCACCGGATTAATCAATACAGTTTGCGGCACCGAAGGCGCATCAGGATAACGATCACTATCTTCAAACCCAAACAGCACCAATTGCAGATCAACGCCAATTTGCGGCGCGGCTAAACCGACCCCGTCATTGGCGTGCATGGTGTCAAACATATCTTCGATTAATTGCTTGAGTTCCGTAGAGCCCAGCATTTCAGGTGGAACCAGTTGCGCGGTCCGCAGCAGGCGCGGATCGCCCATTTTTAGAATTTCTCGGATAGTCATAATTTAGATAGTGCTGGAATGGTTATGTGGATGTAACGGTAAAAATACGCACACAGGATATCACTTCAAGGTTGTTGAATTTACGCAAAAAACAGATTTATCTCTACGATCCAGTTTACAAATCATTGTGCTAAATTACAACACTTTCACAATGACTTCTATTTTAATATACCCCTGTATATTTTTTAAATATAGTTAAATTTATCCTTATACATAAATAAGATATGGATATACCGCCATATTTTTCAAACTTACTTATCCACAAAGCCATTAAATACGTTAAAAATTTAAAAAAATAATGGGAGTATATGAATTAACGTGTATCTATAGCTAACAATGCGCGCTTACAAACTCCGTTAAAAATTTATTTAAAATAATTTTTATTTTCTTGTAAGGAAACATAGAATGCTTACGACTATCACTCAGTACCTTGATTCAACTTACCGAATTGGCTGAGTCTAGTTGAGGGCTTATTAACTTAATTTATTTTAATTTCTGGAGAATGACAATGACTAAGAATAACGCTTTGATCGCAGTTGCATTAGCAGGTTTGATGAGTTCTGGTTTCGCTGCAGCAGCAGATGCAACAGCAGGTGGCGCAAAAATGGAAAAATGCTTTGGCGTTGCTAAAGCCGGTCAAAATGATTGCGCAAGCAAAGCTGGCGGCCATTCCTGTGCTGGTCAATCCAAAAAAGACTTGAGCCCAAATGACTGGAAAAATGTTCCAGCCGGTACTTGCGCTTCAATGGGCGGCAAAGTAGAAGAAATGAAACCAGCAGCAAAATAATCTAGCAACATACTGTATTCATCATGAGTCTCTCTGACGCTAAAATTGCCGAGTTCCCCTCCTTTCCAGAGTTAGGATATGGAGTTGGATTACGCACCCAGCATTACCGGGATTTTTTGCGACAACGCCCCAATATTGATTGGCTGGAAGTTCATTCAGAAAATTATTTTGGCGTTGGAGTTGACTTGGATGTACTGGAAACCTTGCGTCGTGACTATCCCATCAGCCTGCACGGTGTTGGCCTTGGGATCGGTTCGGCGCAAGGGTATTCCAGTGAACATGTCCGAAAAATAAAAAGCTTAGCGCAGCGTATTCAGCCCGCTTTAATTTCTGAGCATTTATGCTGGGCTTCAGTGGCTGGCCGCCATCTGAATGATTTACTCCCACTGCCACTCATTCATAGCGCACTCGACTTAATTTGCGAGCGCGTTGAGCATCTGCAAGACACCTTGCAACAACGGATTTTGCTAGAAAATGTGTCGACTTATGTGCGCTTTGCCTGCGACGAAATGTCGGAAACCGAATTTCTCAGCCGGCTTGTACAACGCACTGGCTGCGGCATTTTATTAGACATTAATAATCTGTACGTGAATCAGGTTAATCACGGCGAATCGGCACAACAAGCCCTCACTTTATTACAACAATTACCCGCTAACAGCATCGGCGAAATTCACTTGGCCGGGCATTTAGTCACCGATTCCGGCCTGGTAGACCACCACGGCTGCCAGGTTGATCCGGCAGTATGGGCGCTGTATGAAAACGCGCGGCAGTTATTTGGCGCCCAGATTCCCACCCTAATTGAATGGGATACCGACATTCCCGAATTAGATGTTTTACTTGGCGAAGCCGAGCAAGCTAAACAACGCACAGAACGTGTAGAGGAGGAACGATGCGCGCTGCTAACTTAGTAACCCCGCAACTCACCACACTGCAGCACGATTTTGCCAGCGCCTTAATCAACCTCAATTCGCTAGACCCTGCTTTGGCCAGTTTCAAAGGCGATCCTGATTTGAACCGTGAGCGATTCGGTTTATATCGCGGCAATCTCATCGCAATCTGGCAGCAAACCTGTGTTAACGCTTACCCGGTTTTGCAGCAATTGGTAGGTGCAGAATTTTTTGGCGACTTGGCTCGTGCTTATGGGTTAAACCATGCGTCGCAAAGTGGCAATTTAGCGGAGTTTGGCGCTGCATTAAGCAGCTTCATCGCGACTCTGGAAAACTGCCGCGCCTATCCGTATTTAAGCGACGTCGCCGCACTCGAATGGCAAGTCCATCGCAGCTATTATTTAGAACAGCGCAGCCCGGCAACATTAGCCCAGCTAGCTGGCTTCGCGCCGGAACTGTTAGGGGATCTGCAGTTTACATTGCAGCCTAGTTGCGTCTTACTTGAATCGCCTTGGGCGGTAGTGGATATTTGGCAGGCGCATCAAGGTACTAATACGCCTTTTCCTGAACAACTTGCCAGCGCAACGTATTGTCTGATTTGGCGTGAACATCATCAAACCAATATCAGTGCAATTTCGGCGGCATCTTACGCCGCTTTGCAAGCGCTGAATGCAGGACAGCCGCTAGGTCAGGCATTTGAATCAGCGTTAGCTATCGACCCCGAATTTGCGCTACCGACAGAACTTGCTGACTGGTTCGGTAAACAGCTTTTTAGCAACATATCGCACAACTAACTACCCTTCCTTATGAAAAACCTCCTGAAAATTCACCAACTTAGCACTCGTTTTGATGACGTTATTACGCAATGGGGCGGAACACTTTTATCCCTCATCTTGCGCTGTTATGTAGCTTGGCAATTTTTGCACGCAGGCTTAATCAAAATCCAAAACTGGCCTGGCACGCTGGAGTTGTTTCACACTGAATATCACGTACCACTGCTGCCGCCAGACTTAGCCGCCTACATGGGTGCCGGTGGTGAATTGGTTTTGCCGTGCTTCTTAATTGCCGGGCTATTTTCCCGCCCGGCCGCAATTGGCTTGTTTTTTGTCAACGCTATGGCCGTCATCTCTTATCCGCAACTGTGGGAATTTGAATGCCCTGCCGGGATTAATGACCATTTTTATTGGGGCATCATTTTAGTAGTCATCGCCGTCTTTGGCGCTGGGCGTTTTTCGATTGATGCACTATTAAAAAATATCACCGCCAAGGCTGTATAATTCCGTTCCCAACAATCTAGGAACCACGCCATGCAGCAGCTACACTTTGAACTCACCGATGAATTTATTGAACTCAATAATTTATTGAAAGTAATGGGGCTGTGCGACAGCGGTGGCGCAGGAAAAGCCTTGGTTGCACAAGGTAATGTACGGGTAAACGGGCAGCAAGAATTGCGTAAAACCTGCAAAATCCGTGCGGGACAAGTGGTGAGTATTGGCGATGTTCGAATTAAGGTTGCCAGTCCAACTGGCTTGAAGAAATAAAAAAACCGGCAATGCCGGTTTTTTTATTTCTACTAATTGCTTACAACAAGCGTATTAAGCGTGATGCTTCTTAGCCGATTTTTTATGCGCTTTTTTATGTGCTTTTTTGTGCGCCGATGTTTTGGCATGTTTTGCATGTTTTGCATGGTGAGTTGCGTGAGCAGGTGCTTGAGCAAAAGCGCTGCCCATCGAGAAAGTAGCAGCTACACATAAGGCAGCAAATAAAGCGATCAATTTTTTCATGGTAAGTCCGTGGTAACTAGTAGTTTTTAAACTCAGGAATAATTAGGTGCACAACAGGTAATGCCTAATCATATTTTAGCATACCGGAGCATACTTTTCACATTTATGAGCTATGAGCATTATTATACTTTGACGTTAAAATATACTGTCAAAAAATACTTTTTCCATCAACAGGAAACCCATTGGATACGTTAATTTTTTTAATTAAAATTGGGAGTATATGACTGAGCTATCTTTACCCCAAATTTAACCTTAAATTCAGCGCAAATCAGACCAGTTGATCTGATTTACTCAATCTCACAAAAACACTAAGGAGAGACGCTAACTAAAGAAACCGTAAAAACCAAGGCTGAATTCGGAGGAATATTACTTCCCACCGGAGCACACGCCCCATATGCCATTGCACTAGGAATTGTGAGTGTACGCACACCACCAGCTTGCATGCCAAGCAAGCCTTGATCCCAACCTGCAATAACCTGGCTCGGGTTAGCACCAATTTGAAACTGAAGTGCCTGACCGCCTGCAGATGTTCCAAATTGAGTACCTTCGTCATTTGCGGCACCCGTTTGATACAGCCAGCCAGTGTAATTAACAACTAGTACATCGCCTCCGACAACTGCCGGTCCAGTTCCAACAATACTGTCATTAACTGCAGTAATTTTTTCATGGTGTCTCTTTTTAATTTTTATGCAAAATAATTTTCACAATATGCCGCGAATTATAAAATAGCTGTTCTCTATAGGCAACATTGTTTGCAGCTTGAAATGTATCAAGAAATAATTAGGCTGAATTTAACAATTACCTCACAATCGTTTACAATTGCACGTTGACAACTTTAGAACTTTCCACTACGCAGTAGCATTATTTTTATCCTTAAAAACAATGAAACTTGTAGTGATAAATTTCTTTTGTTGCATTCTGTAACGACTTTACCCCTTGCGACTACTGTATATTAGTTGCCACATGGTAATGTGTGTGTTGCATCAGACATCTATTGGGTTTAGCCGTTCGAGGTACTACACTGGTAGCACGCAACAAGTGCGATTGGATATTTTTTACCGAAAAGAAGCCGAGATGAATAAAGCAATCAGAATCGCGCAAACTGGCGGCCCAGAAGTGATGCAACTGATGGATGTGGCGATAGGCACGCCAGGTGCAGGCGAAGTATGCATTCAGCACAAAGCCTGCGGCTTAAATTTTATTGATGTCTACCATCGGACCGGGCTATATAAACAACTGTTGCCAACTGGCTTGGGTGTAGAAGGCGCAGGGATAGTAGAAGCGGTAGGGCCAGATGTGCATCACGTCAAGGTCGGAGACCGGGTAGCCTATGCAGGCGGTCCGCCAGGCGCTTATGCGCAACGCCGAATTATGCCGGCCAGCGTGTTGGTCAAATTGCCCGACTCGATAAGCTTCGATGTCGCCGCAGCGGTCATGCTGCAAGGACTAACCGTTCAGTATTTATTTTGTCGTACGTATAAAATCCAATCAGGCCAAACCATTTTATTTCACGCAGCAGCTGGCGGCGTTGGCTTGCTAGCCTGCCAGTGGGCCAAAGCATTGGGCGTCACTATGATAGGCACCGTTGGTAGTGCCGCCAAAGCAGCATTAGCTAAAGCCAATGGCTGCGCGCACGTTATTAACTATAACGAAGAAAATTTTGTTGAACGGGTAGAAGAAATAACCGCAGGACGCGGTGTATCCGTGGTGTATGACTCGATAGGCAAAGACACTTTTTTTGGCTCACTTGATTGTTTATCGCCGCTAGGAACCATGGTCAGTTTCGGTAATGCGTCAGGGCCGGTTCCCGACTTTAATTTGAGTGAACTGGCTAGCCGTGGCTCGCTATTCATTACTCGCCCGTCTATGATGCATTACACAGCAGTGCGTTCTGATTTAGAACAGATGGCAGCAGAGCTATTTGCCATGATTGAAACAAAAAAACTAATCGTTCATATTAATCAACGGTATGCGCTGGCCGATGTCGGCAAAGCACATCGTGAACTGGAAGCACGCAAAACTACGGGGTGCAGTATTTTAATACCCGATGCGAGCTGATTAGTGAGTAAATAATGGATGTAAGCACGCAAGCACAACGCAGCGAGGAAGTAAGCCATGTCACAAGTACCGGAACAAACTGAAATAGCCAGAAAAAAAACTACCAAAGATGAAGGAAATCCTAAATTCGGACGGCTGCTGATGGTCTTACTGTTTAGTGTTTTTTTAATCGGCGTCATCACTTGGGCTTCTGAAGCGTACTGGTCTTAAAGCTGTTCTTGATCCGCTTTTAGAATTTTGATTTAAACCTTGAATAAGCGCATTTGTATAAATTTACTTTTAAATGATTACAGAACACCAACCACCCAAAAAGGGAATGTCGCATTCGAGCCGCATTGTAATTTTACAGAGCTTAGTTCCCATTGCCACCAGCCTGACAGCTACGCAACTTGAAGGATTTTCACTGCGCTTAGGTGAGGCACTGTTTCGTCTTTCGGATCAGTCGGTACGTCCTGAAGAAGCAAATATCAGCTTCCACTCCTACAATCATTTAAAGAAAAATAGTTCGGCGTTTTATCGTTTAGCCTCAAGCAAACTGAGCGAGCTATTTGCCCATGAAGTGAGAATTTTAGAAAAAGGCCATAAACCACGGCAGCTGGAAGATGACTCTTCATTGGCATTGGTTACCTTTGACGAAATGGAAAACAAGGTTTTACTGGAAACCCTTAGTCAATCGATCGAATTAGATAATGCCGATGAGTTGGTTAAGCTCAATTTACGCATTAGTCATCTATTAAAAATTGAACAGATTAATGTTAGATACAATCCATTCCGCCCAGAAGTTTTTTTAAAAGCGATTTATAAAGCCTGGTGTGAATTTGAACCAGTATCCGATTCACATCACATGATTTTACGCATACTGCGGCCGGAAATGTTTTTACAGTTAAACCCTGTTCTGCGCGAATTAAATAACGCCTTAATTGAACGCGGTATTTTGCCCAAAGCGACCGACCTGCTGCGCGTAAACAAACATCAAAGTCTAGCCAATTCAACTTCGTCTACACTATCAAAAAAGCTGGCCGTTGATCCTTTTTTTGAAAGTAAAATCAAGGGCATTTTATATGCCAACCAGGGGGATGCCGCTCAGGGTGAGCAAGGACAAGGCTCCGGTCAACACCAAGCGTCTGGTCAAGGTTACGGTTCGGGGCAAGGTTCGGGCTCTGGTTCGGGCTCTGGTTCGGGCTCTGGTTCGGGCTCTGGTTCGGGCTCTGGTTCGGGTTCGGGCTCTGGGTCTGGTTCTGGTTTTCCGGATGACGCAAGAAATCCTCTGGACGAAACCCAAAATATAGCGTTAGGCAAACAGGGAACCGTCACGATAGGTCGGGAGTTATTTGAGTATCTCACCAGCGTGCAGGCCACCGGTGCAGCACTCGGGCCGGCGGCGCAAAATGCCCCCACCTTGCGCGGCATTGTTGAACAGGCGCCTGAAAATACTATTACTCAAATCGATAACAATACTATCGGTTTGCTGGCGAAGATTTTTGATTATGTTTTTTCCGATCCGCACATTCCAACCGACCTTAAAAATCTCATTGGTCAGTTACAGATTCCGACGTTAAAAGCGGCGCTAATTGATCGGGAATTCTTCTTTAAACAAACCCATCCGGCACGGGTGTTGATTGATACACTAGCCAAATCCAGCGTTACCTGGAACCCCGATAAAGGGGTGGACGATCCTTTATATAAAATGATCGCCAGAACGGTGGAACGGGTTCAAAAAGAATTTGATCAACAACTGGAATTGTTTTCTGATGTTGCCGCAGATTTAACCCAGTTTATTGAAGAAGAAGAACGACTCTCCGAAAAAGCAATTGAAGAACCGATTGCCCAAGCAATTCAGCAAGAAAAAATTCGCCAGGCGCGTGAACTAGCGACCAATGACGTCGCCACCCGCACCGATACCGGTGAAGTGGCCGGTTTTATTGAGGCGTTTTTAGAGCAGCAATGGGTCAATATTTTAGTGTTGGCACACACCGTCAAAGAACAAAAGCCCCAAGCACTGGAGCGGACGTTGAAGACGATGGACGACTTGATCTGGAGCGTAAAAACCAAAAATAGCGTTGAAGAACGACACGAGCTGGTAAATAAATTACCGGCTTTATTGAGCTCGCTAAATACTTGGTTGAATGCGATTAAATGGGAAGACCCTAGTCGTGTTATTTTCTTCTCCAAACTCGCTGAACGGCACGCCAGCATTGCACGTGCGCCATTAGAGGTATCCACCCGTCGCCAAGTTGAAATGGCCGTGAATGTGGCGCAAAAAGCCAGCGAACGCAGCCTGAAAAAGAACAAGCATGAGCACACTATGCCGGATCAGTTTGTGTTCTTTATTGATCAAATTGAACGCGGCAGCTGGTTTGATTTCACACGCAATAATGGCTCCGTAGTGCGCTTCAAACTGGCCTGGGTCAGCCCGCGTCGTAGCCGCTTTATTTTCACCAACCGCCAGGGACATGACGCTTTTTCTATTTCATCGGAAGAGCTACTCGATATTTTCCGCTCAGGAAAAGCGCAGATGATTAGCGATGAGCCGGTTGTTGATAGGGCTTTACAATCAGTCATTGACGATCGCGAATAAAAAAAGCCTGGCTAACGAATCGTTAGTCAGGCTTTTTTTATTCAACGACCTGATTACTGATGAACCGGCAATGTAATGGTTTCTGTTGATCCGTTTTTACCAGGGAAATTCTGGAAAGCGCTGTCCATTAAATAGTCCATGCTGATCGATAATTCCGGATTAGGACTCATTAAACGACTGCGCACGGTGTAGATATTTTTACCGTCGGCTATACGACTAATCGACACTTCCATGTGATGCATGAAGACGGTATCAACCGATGTTTGCCAGCCAGAACCGTAATAAGGTCCGTGACGGAATCCATACGGGCCATAAATCGGCGCAGGTTGCAAAGAGCTTGCGACTGCCTGGGTAGTGCCATAGTTGAGCGAAACTTTTAAGCTCGGATCTTTATTCACCATCACATAACCAACATGCTGTAATTCTTGGTTTAACAGTGTTACGTAACTACTAAATTCAAGGTTATTCGCTTGCTCAGGAGTCGCTTCTACCATGTATGTTTTATTTGTTTCAGTGCCAGTTAAGGTATGAAATACAGTAACGTTGCTGACCACCGAAGGCGCCGCACAACCAGCCAGTAGTGCGGTTAAAACTACGGTAAATAAAATTAAACTTCTTTTCACGATCTTCTCCTTTTTTTGCAATTGTTATTGATGATGCTATAAAAATGACGCTCAAATGTTTCATTTTGTAAAAAAATGCTTCTTATTTTTGCGCTCATAGACGGAATTTTATATGTTAATCCCACTACATTGGTAGAATATTGGCTTGCCCCTAAAATAACCACAATACCTATGCGCACAGACACTAACACTGACAGTAACCTGACCATTTACCGCAAAGATTACACGGCCCCAAGTTTTTGGGTGGACACCGTTGAGATGGGTTTTGATCTTGATCCTAAATCCACTGTCGTCTCGACTCGGACTACCTTAAAACGGAATACGGAGAGCACAGAAAAAGACCTGATTTTATTTGGCGAATCATTAAAATTAGTCCAGATCCGCATGAATGGTCAAAAACTAGCCCGTACCGCCTATGAGATTGATAAACACTCATTACGGATTTTTAATCCGCCGAATGAAATTATCTTAGACATCGAAACCCAGATTTCCCCGATCAAAAATACCTCCTTATCTGGCTTATACGTTTCTAACGATAATTTTTTCACCCAATGCGAAGCCGAAGGTTTCCGCAAAATCACCTACTTCCAAGATCGCCCAGATGTGATGGCTAAGTTTACCGTCATGCTGCGCGCCGACAAGAAGAAATATCCGGTGCTGCTGTCAAACGGAAACCTGATAGAAAAAGGCAAATTGAGCGATGGCCGCCATTTCGCCAAATGGGAAGATCCGTTTAAAAAACCGTCGTATTTATTCGCATTGGTTGCCGGTAAATTAGTCTGCCAGGAAGAAAAAATTAAACTACAATCGGGCCGTAAAGCCTTGCTGCAAGTATGGGTAGAAAAAGGTAATCTGGATAAAACCCAGCACGCCATGGACTCCCTGCAAAACAGCATATTCTGGGATGAACAACGCTTCGGCCTGGAACTGGATTTAGAACGCTTCATGATCGTTGCCGTGTCTGATTTTAATATGGGCGCGATGGAAAACAAGGGCTTGAATATTTTCAATACCAAGTACGTGTTAGCCAACTCCAAAGTCGCGACGGATGCGGATTATGCCGGTATTGAATCGGTAGTTGGACACGAATATTTTCATAACTGGACCGGCAACCGCGTTACTTGCCGCGACTGGTTCCAGTTATCCTTAAAAGAAGGCTTAACCGTATTCCGCGATCAGGAATTTTCTGCTGACATGATCGGCACCAACAGCGGCCGCGCCGTCAACCGGATTGCCGATGTGCGCGTATTACGCCAAGCACAGTTTCCGGAAGATGCAGGACCGATGTCGCATCCGGTACGCCCTGAATCGTATGTGGAAATCAACAACTTCTACAGTGTCACCGTGTATGAAAAAGGTGCGGAAGTTGTGCGCATGTATTACACCTTGCTGGGCCATGAAGGCTTTAGAAAAGGGATGGATCTCTACTTTAAACGCCACGATGGTCAAGCAGTTACCTGCGACGATTTCCGCGCGGCGATGGCAGACTCCAGTGGTCGTGATTTGACCCAGTTTGAACGCTGGTACAGCCAATCTGGCACACCGCGTTTAAAAGTTGCTACAAAATACGACGCAGCCAAACAGACTTTCGAGATGACGTTCACCCAATCTTGCCCAGCAACTGCAGGACAAGATAAAAAACAGCCGTTCCATATTCCTGTGGCCGTCGGCTTGCTAAATGCAGCGGGTCAGGACATGCCTTTGCATTGCCAGGAACAGGCTAATCCAACCGACAGTACTACCTTGGTATTGGAAATCACTAAAGCCAAACAGGTATTCCACTTTACCAACGTCACCGAGCAACCAACGCCATCCATTTTGCGCAATTTCTCTGCGCCGGTGGAATTGGAAATGGACTACTCTGATGACCAGTTAGCGCATTTATTAGCGCACGACAGCGACGCCTTTAATCGCTGGGAAGCCGGTCAACGGTTAGCTATGCGACGCTTATTGAAACTGACTGCAGCGGTGCAAGTGCAACAACCGTTAGAGCTGGACACGATGTTCATTGAAGCTTTGCGTAAAACCTTAAATGACAGCACCTTGGACGCAGCGTTCCGCGAACAAGTTTTAACATTGCCTTCCACCACCAACGTGGCAGAGCAGATGGATGTGATCGACCCGCAAGCCATCAAAGCCGCACGCGACTTTATGCGCAGCGAAATCACCCGTCATTTAAAAGCAGATTTACTCACTGCGTATGAAAACAATTTGACACCCGGTAAATACAGTCCTGATGCGAGCTCCACAGGAATGCGCGCCTTAAAAAATCTGGCGCTGGCCTATTTACAAGAATGGCCTAAATCCAGCACGTTTGAATTAGCCGATAGCCAATGTGCCAACGCAAAAAATATGACTGACCGGATCGGTGCCTTGGCCGCGATGGTAAATGCAGAGATCTTAACCGGCGGTACACATAAAGACGCCACGAAGTCAGCTAATAAAGCCGTTGCACATGCTCTGAAACAGTTTTACAACGACTTTAAACAAGAGGCTTTAGTCATCGATAAATGGTTTATGTTGCAAGGCAGCGCTGGCAGTACCGATGTCGCCAAAATGCGTAAATTATTAAAGCACCCTGCGTTTACCCTAAGCAACCCGAACCGGGCGCGCAGTTTGATTTTTGCCTTCTGCAATGCCAACCCGTCGCAGTTCCACGCGGCCGATGGAAGCGGTTATGCATTGTGGGCTGATCTGGTAATTGAACTGAACGCGATTAATCCGCAAGTTGCGGCGCGTTTGGCACGTAGTTTAGATCGCTGGCGCAAATACACTCCGGCGTTGCAAGAGTTTATGCAAGCGGCTTTGCAAAAAGTGGCGGCATCAAAAAATCTATCGAAAGATGTTTTAGAAATTGTGACCAAGGCGCTTGCCGCTTAATGAATACCAGTTTCGTAGGGTGGGCACAGGTTCATCGTGCCCACGCGTTACGTTCGATCAATAATATTTTCAAATAAATCCATTGTTTATCAATGGTTACGCGTGGGCACAAAACCGTGCCCACCCTACCGAATTAATTAACAAGCTATTGAAGAAAGACCATATGAAACGCATCAGCTTAACGCAGTACCTAGTCGAAGAACAGCGCCTCAACAACAACATCCCTGCTGAATTGCGGCTGTTGATTGAGGTAGTGGCGCGTGCCTGTAAAACCATTAGCCATGCCGTGGGCAAAGGCGCTTTAGGTGAAGTGTTGGGCAGCGCGGAAACTGAGAATATTCAAGGCGAAGTGCAAAAGAAACTCGACGTTTTATCGAACGAAATTCTGTTGGAAGCCAATGAATGGGGCGGCCATTTAGCGGCCATGGCATCGGAAGAAATGGAAACTATCCATTTAATCCCGAACCGTTATCCTAAAGGCGAATACATGTTGTTGTTCGACCCATTGGACGGCTCATCCAACATTGACGTCAACGTTTCAATCGGCACGATATTCTCAGTATTAAAAGCGCCGGAAGGCATGGAAACGCCGACTGAACAAGACTTTTTACAAGCTGGCTCCAAACAGGTAGCTGCCGGTTATGCGCTGTACGGCCCGCAAACCTTGTTGGTTCTCACCACAGGCCACGGCGTAAATTGCTTTACCTTAGATCGTGAAATGGGTTCTTGGGTGCTGACGCAACGCGACATGAAAATCCCGGTTGATACACAAGAGTTTGCGATTAACGCATCCAATACGCGCCATTGGTATCCACCGGTGACACGTTATGTTGATGAAATGTTGGCAGGCTCCACCGGCCCACTCGGCAAAAACTTCAATATGCGCTGGATTGCGTCTATGGTCGCCGACGTGCATCGCATTTTGAATCGCGGCGGTATTTTCATGTACCCAGCCGACGCGCGTGAACCGGATAAAGCCGGCAAATTACGCTTGATGTATGAGGCTAATCCGATGTCGATGTTAGTTGAGCAGGCCGGCGGCGCCGCCACCAATGGCAAACAGCGCATGCTGGATGTACAACCTGAAAAATTACATCAACGGGTTCCGGTATTTTTAGGTTCTAAAAATGAAGTGGAACGGGTTACTGCTTATCATCAAGAGACATAATTTTTGTTGATCTGAACCAAAATAAAGGGCCCTAGCGGCCCTTTATTCATATTATCCCCCCTTCAAAATTCCTCCTTTTTATATACACCCTATTGTTTTAAAAAATCTAACGTATCAAATGCGGTTTTAATAACTCAAAAGTTATTTTTAAACAATATATTTTATTCCCAGTCTCTATGCCACACGATCGTCATCACTAACCCATTGCTGACTTTCTATGTGCAAAAATATGGGCATTCAAAATATGTAATTGAATAGATTCAGCCAGATAATTACATCTAATTTGCGCCGATATAATAAGAAATTGTAATTATTTGCAATCTAACCTATCTTAAATGTAGATGATTATTTAGACCGATTGAGATGAATCCAGCTTATTAAAAAAGATTGACTGTTTCAATTTATATATTGGAATCTTAAATGCTTATTCCAGAAAAACCGGACAATGAGGTCAGCCGAATCGACACGTTGCGATCATTCAATATATTAGATACGGCACCCGAGGAACGATTTGACCGATTAACGCGGTTGGCAAAACGCATTTTTGATGTGCCCATTGCGCTTGTCAGTCTGGTCGATGTAAATCGACAATGGTTTAAGTCATGCATGGGATTATCGGTAAGTGAAACTCCAAGGGAAATTTCATTTTGTGGGCATGCAATCTTGTCCGACGAAATCTTTACCGTACCCGATACTCTTGCGGATGAGCGTTTTTTCGATAACCCATTAGTCACCAGCGATCCTCATATTCGCTTTTATGCAGGCTGCCCGTTAACGGTTCCAAATGGAAGCAAACTGGGCACCCTATGTTTAATTGATATGACCCCTCGTGATTTGAATGAAGACGACCGTAAACTTTTGCGCGATCTTGCTAGCATGGCAGAGCAAGAAATTGCCGCAGTTCAAATGGCAACCTTAGATGAGTTGACTTTGCTGTCTAACCGCCGGGGATTTGAAGTACTAGGACAACATGCACTTAATGTCTGCAAAAGAATTAATAAGCCTGCTTCGATTTTGTTTTTTGATCTGAATAAGTTCAAAAAAATTAATGATACCTATGGGCATGCGGAGGGAGATTACGCACTTAAAAAATTCTCTGAAATACTGAGGCTAATTTTTCGAGACAGTGATGTAATTTCACGGCTTGGTGGCGACGAATTCGTCATTTTATTAACTAATGCAAACTACGAAAGTAGCTCAGAAGTTATTCGACGATTACGTCAAAAATTGGACGAATACAATAAAAAAGCAGAGCGTGGTTATGACATTTCTTTTAGTGTTGGGCAAATCGAATACGATTCAGAAAAACATGCATCACTAGCAGACCTGATCCAAGAAGCTGATGCCGCAATGTACGTGAAAAAGCATACTAAACATTGATCATTAATCATAACAACAATCGACCTAACTCCCGACTTACCCGCATCCTAATTAACAGCTTAACAGGTGCCAACATGAAAATAGTCATCGCTTCCAGTGCGTTGATTGCGGTAATGTTTTCAACTCCGGTATTGGCTGACCCAGACGATAGTATTTTGACGAACTACTCTGAAAACGGGTTGCGCCAAATTGATTTTAAACTGGGCTCACTCGGACAAACAGGACAGCCCAGCCAAGATGCATCAACACTAGGATTCGGTTACGGTTTTACCGAAAACTGGTTTAGTGAAATTTATGTGGGCTATGTAAAAATAGGGAGTGGTGCTACTGAGTTCGATTCCGCCGCATGGCAAAACACGTTCTTGCTTACCAATAGCCAGTCACCCGTCGACGTTGGCCTGTACACCGAAATCGAATACGAACACGATCGTACTGCTGGTGAACAACTCACTTTTGGCCCGCTGCTGCAAACTGAATTAGGTTTAACAAAAATCAATTTCAACTTATTATTTCAGCGTAATTACTTCGCCGATTTTTCCAATCCGATGCAGATGGGTTACCAATGGCAAGTTAAGCAGCACTTGAATCTGCCGGTTGATTTAGGCATACAGGGTTTCGGCGAATTCGGCCAATGGGATCATTGGGCGGCGCAAAAAGATCAGTCACACCGCCTCGGCCCAGCGTTATTTGGAAAAATTGCATTAAGCGAGAAAAATGTGATCAACTACAATGCCGCCATCTTGTTTGACGTATTTGATCAAACCCATGCCACCACATTCCGGATGCAAGCCGTGCTTGGTTTTTGAATGCCGGAACTCTTTGCTACTTACTCATTCGCTACTCATTCATTTACTACTAACCGTGTCTCGCTTCATACGAGGCGGAACCCATTGCGCAATCCAGCCAATTAATTGCGCTGCTGGCATAGGTCGGCTCATAAAATATCCCTGACCTTGATCGCAGCCCATTTTCGCCAGCAGCCACCAAACAGCCTCGCTTTCAATTCCCTCCGCCACCACCCGTAACCCCATATTGTGACCAAGATCAATAGTCGAGCGGACGATTTTAGCGTCCTCAATATCGGATTCCATATTCATCACAAAGGACTGGTCTATTTTAAGTTCATCGACCGGCAGCCGCTTCAAATACGCCAGTGACGAGTAACCGGTACCGAAATCGTCGATCGACAAATCAACACCCATCGCGTGCAAGCCATCCAAAGTCAGCAAGGCACGCACCGGATCATCCATGATCGAGCTCTCGGTAATTTCAAGACAAAACGAGGATGCGGAAACAGCATAGCGTGCCAGCATGGCAGAAAATTTGGCGGGCAAATTCTGATCGAGTAAATCGCGGGTCGACAAGTTAACCGATATCTTAGCGTTGATTCCGTAGGCAGTTAAGTCGCGGCACAACATGGCCGACTGCTCCAGCATCCAGCGCGTTAAAGCACGGATAAAGCCAGTTTGCTCCGAAAATGGAATGAACTGGTCAGGATAAATCATGCCTTTTTCCGGATGTTCCCAACGCACCAACGCTTCTAGTCCAATAAACTCGCCCGTATCGATCCGCAGTTTCGGCTGCACAAACATTTTAAATTCATTGCACTCTAACGCACGCCGTAGCTCACTCAACAATGACAAATTCTGCTGGCTGGCCTTATCCAGTGCCGGATCATAAAGAACGGCTTCATTACTATTTATTTTAGCGGCATACATCGCGACTTCGGCCCGGCTCATCAACGACTCGGCATCCGTTCCATGCAGTGGAAAACCCGCAATGCCAAGCCCGGCACCGAGATCAACGGTTTGGTCTTCCAACGAAATGGGCAACTCAAGCGACTTCAACACCCGCGCCGCAATTTCTTTCGCTTCCGAAACGTCGGTCATCGGTAGCAATACCGCAAATTCATCGCCGCCCAGCCGTGCTACCGGGTAGTGAATTCCAACCGTTTTGGTCAACCGATGCGCCACCTGACGCAACAACTCATCACCGAAATGATGTCCCAGCACATCGTTCACATTTTTAAAACGATCCAGGTCCATCATCAATATGTGACCAGTTTTAGTTTGCTGATTTGTTTGCTTGTGTATGTGCCGATTTGTGCGCCGATTTGTGCGCTTATTTTCCTCGTGATTCGTCTGTTGGTTCGCCGGCTCATTGACCAGTTGCGCCGAATTTTTAATTGCCTCATCCAGCATGACGGTAAATTGAGCGCGGTTCGGCAGATTGGTCAACGTATCCCAATAAGCGAGCCGCCGAATCTGCGACTCATGTTTGGCGATGCCGCCGCGCATGCTTTCAAAGGCCATCGACAATTTACGGATTTCGTCGTCGCCTTTAATTTCAATCTGGGTTTGATAATCACCATCGCCCAAGCGCTTGGCAATCGCCGTCAAATCCCGTAGCGGGCTGGCAATACGCCGCGCTGCGAAAAAACTCAAAATAAAGGCAACGAATGTCACCAAGCCGGTAATCATGATCAAACTGACTTGTAGCTGCCGGTAAGGCGCAATCGCTTCATCAATCGATCGTTGCAACACGACAATCGCGCCCTGCCCTCCGGCCACACTTTGCACTAGCGGCAAAATGCGCACGCTATAGTCGCTTTTGGCAATACGTAATGGCATGAGCGCAGCGACCTTGCCAGATAAGCCTTGTAATAAAGACGCTACACTGCTCGCATCGGCTTGCGACAAGGTCGATACATCCGCCTGCCAACCACCGTCTTTATCACTAACCATAAAAGAGACATCCAGCGACGACAAATCGCGCATATCGGACGCCAACTTCAAGTCGAGCGGAAACGCCATCGCAATCCAGCCAATGGTGACTGGCGCGCGAACCGGTACGACCAACACCTGATAGGGTCGATTTTCAAAAATACTCATCCCTACTGCACCGTCTTTTTCTTCAGCCTGATCAATCAACAGCAAAATAGATTGTTCCAAACTGCCTGGCTGCTGCTTGGTGGTAGTCGCCTTAATCTGGCGATCCAGCCCCATAAACAAGGTCAGCGATGCATTAATCCGTTGCCCGGCATTGGTCAATACCGATTCAATGGTTTCTTTATCGTTGGACGCGATCGCCTGGCGAAATCCGTAATCTTTTGAAACAGCACGGGCACTGCTCGTCAAGGTTTGCGCTTTTTGTTCCAGCAGACGATTAAATAAGGGCACGCCCAAAGCCAACTGGTCACGGATCGCCGCTTGCTCGTTATCGATAATCCCATTGCGAATCACGCAAAAACTAACCGCCTGCCCAACCAGTATCAGGGCAAGGAATAAAGTAACAATTCGGCTTTCTAGGGTGCGGAAATGCATTGTTACCTTCATTATGGAATCGGAGTGGAATCCTCAGTCGCCGGTTTTGCCTGTTTTACATTGAGCTTGAACGAGGCAGTATTTTCATCCCCCACAATGTTGATCGGCTGGGTAACCACTTGCGCCAACGGCGGCAACATAAAATGCCACGCCTTAAGCTGATACTTGCCAGGAATAATGCCGTTCAACTTAACCTTGCCGGTAGCATCGGTCTTAGCAAAATACGGTGTATTCACGACTTGAACATAGGCAACCATTTTGTCATGAATATTGCAACCCAGAACCACTGTGCCCGGCAGATCAAATAATTGCGGTTTGGCAGCCATACCTGAATAGAGCGGCAAATCAAAATATTTAGTGGGAGAAAATGAGTAAACGTGGTGTTTTACCGTATCTAGATTAGGAAAACTTATCTCGGTTCCAGCTTGCACCACAGTAACCAACGGCACGAACTGTCGATGTTTTTGCGCAATTTCGACTGCCCGCACAGATTTCGGCAGCTTCTCGCCGGATACCGGTTCGGCGTACACGACGACATCTTCCAGCGGTGCGCCCAAGCTATCCGTAACTTGCACTGACAGGGTTGCGGCTAGCAATGGCGAGGGACTCAAACACACCAGGCAAGTCAGGCATATAGCGCCGAATAAGCTAAATAAGCGGACCTTTGGCGCTATTGAATGTATTCCCGAAAATAATTGATTCTCCATGCAAGCGACCTCGGAAGTATTTTTGTCCGTTAAGACCGTGTTTTATGAATAGAACTCCTGCATTACCCTTATATTCGTGTCAATAAGCAACACATCAACATAACAAGATGGACACTTTTCGGCCAGAGTAACGTTATTAGTCTAGGATAAAATTTATGCATAGTTGCAGTGTTTTTTAGGCTCAAAAGGGCTGACATTGCTCTTGCTGCCCACATAAAAGTGGGAAATCGACCGCGCTGTATTTCCTCCGCGCATTATCAAGCTCCTTACTCAGCTATGCAAATGCCCTAAATAGGGTATAGACAAGCAAAAATAATCAATTTACGATTTCAAACAATATAAATTTGTAATCCATTCAATGAACAAACTCGCATAAACAAATAGTGTCAAAAGCTGGTGAGTTTCAGCAACACGACCAGGTTCATTCTGATTCCCCCTCACAAGAGATAAATAATGGCAGCATTAGCGATTGAAGCAACCGGATTGCAAAAACGGTTTGGTGACGTGCATGCGGTTCGTGGCTTAGATTTGCAGGTGAAAAGTGGCGAGGTGTTTGGTCTATTGGGGCCAAATGGCGCCGGAAAGACGACTAGCCTGGAAATGCTGGAAGGTCTGGTGCAACCAGATGCAGGGGAAATTCGCATTCTCGGTTTGGACTGGCGTAAACAAGGCGCTGCGATCCGTAACCGGATTGGGGTGCAGTTTCAGAGCACTCAGTTGGATGACAAAGTCAAAGTCCGTGAAGCGCTTGAAATGTTTGGCTGCTATTACGCCAAGTCGCGCAAGCCTGCTGACTTACTGCGCCTGTTGCAATTAGAAGACAAGGCTGAAGTTTATCAAAGCAAATTAAGTGGTGGTCAACGTCAACGACTGGCACTGGGTCTGGCTTTGGTGAATGAGCCTGAACTGGTCTTCCTCGATGAACCAACCACCGGGCTGGACCCTCAAGCGCGGCAAGGCCTTTGGGACTTGGTACGCCAGTTAAAAAGCGAAGGCCGTACCGTACTTTTGACGACACATTATATGGATGAGGCCGAAGCTTTATGTGACCGTATCGGCATCATGGATCACGGTCAGATACTGCAATTGGGAACTCCGCGTGAACTGATTGCCAGCCTGAATCAACCAAGTTACGCCGAGATTGAATTCCAAGGCTCTGTGCCGAATGTACAACCATTTGCCGAACGTCTTGGAATGCACGTGGAAGTTAAAGCTCAGCATTGGGCAGTACCGTTGACTGACCCTAAGCGCGATCTGCAACAATTATTGAGCTGTGTCGAAGCGCTAGACCTGCCTATGCAACAACTCCACGTACGTCGCGCCAGCCTGGAAGATGTTTTCTTACAGCGCACTGGACGTAGCTTGCGCGATTAAAAATTGATAACAGGAGCAATAACTCATGTACTCACGTATTTTTTTCAATCAGTTATTAATGGGTCTCAAAATCTATTTGCGCGTTCCTTCCGCCATGTTTTGGATGATCGCTTTTCCTATCGTCATGCTAATGGGGATGGGGACAATATTCGGCGGATCATCCAATTCCGGCATCAAGCTGGTTTGGTCACAAACGGCAGCAGACTCGAGCGAAGATGTATCGCTACGACACGCACTTGCTGAACTCGGTTTGACATTAGAAATGCTAACGCCCACACAAGCAGAAGAGCGCTGGAAAGAAGGAAAATTACCAGCGCTATTAGAACGTCAGGGCGAGCGCTATAGCATGCGCGTCAACTCCTACTTAAGTGGACAAGGAATGCCGGTTGTCTCCTTAGTGCAGCAGGGATTTTTAATGGTGCAGGCACGCGCGCTCGGCACAGTTGAACTAACACGCATACCCGTAGTAATGTCCAGCCCGGGCGGCCACCACGACGGCCCCTATGCCGCCTATTTATTGCCGGGACTACTTGGGTTAAATCTGTTAATGATGGGCGTATTTTCTACCGGAATGGTAGATGTGACGCTACGAGAAAAAGGCGGCTACAAACGCCTCGCGACTACACCGCTACCACGTCATATCTACCTCGCAGCCCAACTTGGAGTGCGCTTAACTGTCGTGATCGCTGCCGCCGCAATGCTCATGTTAGTGGGTGCGCTGGTTTTCGGAATTACCAATCAGGGCAGCTATTTGAGTTTGCTGGTATTGCTAGTATTAGGTTCAGCCTGCTTCACCAGCATGGGTTATTTATTGGCCAGTTTTGCACGTAATGTTGATGTGTATAGCGGCTTCTCAAACATGGTATTTCTTCCACTGATGCTGTTATCAGGCGTCTATTTTTCATTAGATTCCGCACCGGTTTGGTTGCAACGTGGCGCAGATATTTTGCCGCTAACACCGCTACTAAAAGCGCTGCGAGCAGTTTTCAACGACGGCGCCAGCCTGACCAGTCTGGGTTCGTCACTAGCCATTCTTGCCGGCTGGACGTTACTTCTTTTTGTTTTGGCGAGTAAACGATTTAGGTGGGTTTAATCTCAGGCTATACGTGAGCAAAAACCACTTCGCAGTTCAATAAAAAAGGAAATTTTATGATCGAATATTTCATCACATTACTACTGTCTTTTTCAATGACAGCAAGCGATGCAGTAAGTACGGTTAAAGATGGATTGAATCACTCTGCGGTCATCGCGAGCGATTTGAAAAAAGTGGTTAAGCTAAATCCATTCGCTGACTTTAATAAAGACGTCGACACACAGTCAACCGTGAACATAAATAGTAATACCCCGAAAAAAGACAATACAATGTCCGGGCTGGCGCGTGCTCAGATCAAGAAACAGCAGAAATAATTACAACTTTGCGACCATTCCGTAGTGACCTCATCCTGACGAATCAGTCAGACACTGCCGGTCGAAACTGCCTTGGCGTTGCGCCCATCGCCTTGCGCATTAAGCGCCTGAGCGCGGTTGTATCAGCATAACCTACCCGCTCAGCTACCTGCTCAACCGTCAATTTACTTGTTTCAAGCAGCACCCGCGCTTTGCTGAGTCGCACGCTTTGCAACAAGGCTGAAGTACTACGTCCGGTCGCTGCCCGCACATGACGTGAGAGAGTACGGTCAGACATACTGAATTCAGCAGCGAGAACAGAAACGCTGGGCGGATTAGGTAATGATAATTCGAAACGCGTCACCAACCTGGCGATCAGTTCATTACCATCAGCGAACATGGCAGGAGCAATGAATTGCGCCTGAGATTGTCTTCCATCAATCAACAATGCACGCGACACGGCATCGGAGAGCGCAGGGCTGAATCTGGTGCGCAAAAGATGTAGCATCAAATCGGTCTGGGCAAATGCGGCACCGGCAGTCACAACTGCTCCATCGCTAATTACCATCCGGTCAGCATCGACCATGCAGCGCGGTTCCATTCTCTGTAATAGTGGCGCCAGCCACCACGACGTGGTGACTTTTCGCCCGACTAAAAGACCCGTAGACTGAAGCAGAAAGACGGCTGAACACGACGCAGCAACCGTCCCACCAGCTCGCGCATGACCTTGCAGTGCTTTCATCGCAAGAAGTACCTCCGGCTGCGTAAAGAGCTGCATTATTGCGCGTGGGTTATCAACGCCTAGCCCTGGTATCACCCAGACAGAGCCATCAGAGCGGATCGTTTTTGGCAGCGCTTTAGCTTCAATTTTCAGGCCATTACTGAGCTGAACATCACCTCCCTCTGCTGAGTACACGCACCAGCGCGGTTTGGCACAACCTACACGTTCGGCTAACGACGCTGCGGCCGATAAAATATCTAGAGTCAGCGCCACACTTGACGCAAAAGAGCCTGGCAGAACCAAAACAGTGAAATCAATCATTGGCTGAAATAGCTTTAAATATGTCAAAACAGACGCTGTGATTTTGAGTCAGATCACGTTTTAATACAAGCTCCAATTAATTAATAGAAAGCTGACCATGCCCAACATCCTCGTCAAAATTCCGAAGGGTTCTTTTCCTCCTGAGCACCGCACGGCATTGGTACGACGGCTCAATGATGCCGCTGCTTCTTCCGAACAAATTCCTGATGAACCTAAAAAACGGTTTATGTGTTGGATCATTATTGACGAGGTTGAGCCAGGTTCATGGACTTGTGGCGCGCTCGACATGACTGAGCAGATTATCCCCTGCATTGCCATGATTTATCTGCCAGCGGGAGTGCTGGACGATGCGGCACGGGCACTCTATGTGGCGCGAGTTCACGAAGCATTTAAACAGTCCTTACCAACGAGCGAGCAACGGCAGCTAGCGACTTCCGTTGTGCTGCACGACGTGACTGATGGCACTTGGGGCGGTAACGGCATTATCTGGAGATTGCCTGAGTTTGCGCAAGCTGCCGGCTTCATGCATCTGCAAGCACTGATCAACTGACGCAACTCAAACAGTAGCGAGCCGCAAGTAGAGGCTTGCGATCGAATCATGTAAAAGGCACGCAGCAGATTATTAATCTAGAGAAGAGCTGCTATCACACGCATATTGCTTACCATCGGTAGCCGATGGACGAAGGAAGGTTTCAATTGCGTGAGTGATTTTACTCTTCAATGCCGGGCTACCGTCATCTTGCATATCATTGTGATGTGCGCCGTTTATTTTCACGATACAAGTGCCAAATTGCAGCGCTTCATCTTCAGTCGGAAGAACACCCTCATCGGCGCTAAAGTCACTAGCGCGTATCGACAGTACGCGCGGCGCAACACCACGTGGCAGTGGCACGCGCCGATTATCCAAAGTGATGATCGCGGAAGCGAATGTGCTGGATTCCTTGATCAGCCATGCTGAAATATCGCCACCGTTGGAATGACCGACTAGTATTGGATGCTGCCAGTCAAACCCAGCGTACGTGGAACTCAAATAGTGTTGAACAAAACGAATATTTTGCGCACCGCGTTGCCAGTTGGGTGTGCGATTTTTATAAATATCACCATCACTAGTTAATGGTGCATCGCCAGGTAGTTGATGCTGAATGCTGACCACTAAATATCCAAGCCCGGTCAACGATTCTGCGATGAACGAATATGCCAGATTACTTACACCATATCCAGCACTCACCAAAGCAACCGGACAGCGCTGTGTAGGCGTGCAAGATTCTTTATGCGCTGGAAAATAGAGTTGAATTGGGATGGTGCGCGCATGATCAGTCAGCGTCATTGTCGATTGCTCTGAAGGCCGTGAATTAAACGCCGATACGCAACTCGACATTAACAATAAAAATACGCATAGCAATCGGGAACCGTGAATTGTACTTTTTCCACGGTATTGAATTCGTTCAAGATATTTTTCTACGAACATATGTGTTTACTTTTTTTGAGGGGCGATGAGATATTTCAACTGCACCTAAGGCATTTTTGAAAATGAGCATTCATTCACACAGCAAACAAATTCAATTACGTTGCATTCCATTCGTAAACGGTAACGTCGGAGGAATTCGTGGTATGCACCGGATCACTGAAGGCCACGGCTCTAGCCTCGTCAAGATTTGCAGCCTTAATTAAATAAGCCCCGCCAGATTTATCGGAAAACGGGCCGGCTAATTCAAGTTTCCCCTGCTGTCTCAAGCGGTCTAAAAATGCATAGTGCGCGTCAATGACGGAAGTTTGAAATTGCGGGGTTCGGATGGTCATCACTAAATAACGTTGCATTATTTCCCTTACAGTGATTTGAATAGGTTCGCAACGCAAACTTCGGCAATCGCCATTAATACTCGTTCATTTTCACCAATCGCTGTCGCTAGATTAAATTGAATCTGTGGATATTGTGCTTCAAGTTGCGTCATTAATTGCGGCAAATCGCGGCGCACATGGCCGCCCTGCCCTAAAAATATCGGTACCACGGTAATAGCCTGGCAGTGTTGCGCTGCCAATTGCGCGACCAATTCCGGTAGCGTTGGCGACATTAGCTCTAAAAAAGCCTGATGAATATGTACCGATGAGGAAACGCTCGCAGCAATTAATTGCTGCAAGCGCGCCAATGGTTCAGCCCAGCGCGGATCACGTGCACCATGCGCAAATAAAATCAGCGCCTGGTGCTGATTTTGCGGCGCGCTCATTAGTTATTTTCCACCCACCACAACGCCATCATGGCCGCGGCCAGGAATAACAGGCTAGGCAATACGGCGGTAACGAAAGGCGGCCACGTATGCAGTAAGCCAATATGGGCGAAGACATTATTCAATAAATAAAATCCAACGCCGATCATAATTCCGGTAAAAATTTTCAAACTTACGCCACCGGATCGGAAATGCAAATACGCAAACGGCAAAGCCAGTGCCATCATGACTAAAACAGCGAATGGGTAAATAACTTTCTTCCAAAATGCGATTTCAAATTTTTCTGCACTTTGTTTGTTATCGACTAAATGTTTTGAATACAGTTTTAAGTCGTAAGCCGACATGCGGTCAGTATCGTTATCCGCTGAAGAAGCTAATAAAATCGCAGGGGTAATTTCGGAGATTAAATCAACGTGGTCCAACTCTTTCACTTCTACCGGCGTCATTTCCGTGTCGTTTAACGACAATGGAAAATAGGTTTCTTCCGCATGGCTCAAGCGCCAAACTGAACCGCCTTGATACTCAGCAGTTGCAGCAGTCACTTTCTTAATTAAACGAAATTGTGTGTCGAGATCATAAAAATCAATTCCAATTAATTTACCGCTAGGGTCAACGATATTCACATTTAAAAACCGCGAGCCAATTACTTCTCCGGTTAAGCCTCCAGTGCGAATTAAATCCTTAGTCCATAAACCCGATTGAAAATCTTGTTTATGCGAGCTAGGCATAACACTAATTTTATAGCGCTCGGCCATTTTGAACGTATAAGGAGCAAACAATTCACCGAATACAAAAGTGACTACGACAAACGCCAAGCCAATTTTAAGCAGCATTTTAATCGCTTGGAATGTCGAAAAACCCGACACACGCATAATGGTGAATTCTGAGCGCGAGGCAAATTGCGCCATCACAAAAATCGTTCCGATCAACGCTGCCAACGGCATGTATTCATACACATTGCCTGGAATGCCAAGAAACACGTAGTACAAGGCATTGGCTAAGGTATAACCACCGATTCCGACACTTTTAACTTCATTGACGATATCAAAAAACGCCAGTAAAGCGACAAACGCCAGTAACACAAATAGCACTGAACGGGAAATTTCACGGGCAAAATATTTTTCTAAGGTATTCATCATGACGCGCTTCCTTGCGCACTTTGAGGCACTTGGCAAGCAGGCTTTTTCCGCACTAGCTGCGCCCATATTTGCAGTGGGTGATACCGACTATTTACATTCAAGCGCCAGACAAACAACACGGTAATCAGTAACAAGCAGGCCAAATGTATCGGCCACCAAGACAAGAACAAAGAGAACTTGGATTGTTTAACCCAAGCTTGCGATACCAGCACCATGTTGTAGTAAAAAACACACAAAAATAGAGCTAGCAGGAAGTTGGCCGAACGCCCGGAACGCGGATTCACGTAGCCCAACGGTACCGCTAGCACCATGAGTAAAACACCCATAATTGGCAAGGAAATTCGCCACAATAATTCGCCCATATTGATCGGATTTTGATCGGCCCACAATTCGGACATTGACAATGCTTCGGCTTTTTTCTCGGTAATTAACGCTTTCGTGTCGCTATCAACCAACACGCCGTAGCGATCAAACTGCATCATTTGAAAATCGGTTTGATTAGGTGCGCCGTCATAGCGCCGTCCTTGATGCATTATCAAAAATTTATCGCCGAATTTATCAAGCACAATCTCGCCTTCTTTTGCGATGACTACGCTATGGCGACCATTTTGTATCGTATTGACAAAAATATTTCTTACTTTAGATAAATCGCCAGCTACGCCTTCGACAAAAAACACCCGTTCCCGTGACGCAGATTCCTGAAATTTGCCGGGAGATACCCGGGCAATATCGGAGCGTTGCTCGAACCGATCGGTATATTCCACGCTGTGCTGATTAGCCCACGGCGTAACAAAGAAAGACATGAGCGCAGTCAAGACGAAAAGCGGTGCAGCAAAACGTAAAATCGGCACGATCCAATTCGTTAAGCTCACCCCGGAGGCAAACCACACCACCATTTCCGAGTCTTGATAGCTGCGTGTTACCACCATCAACACCGAAATAAAACCCGTTAATACAATAATAATGGGGAGCAAATTGAGTGCAGCAAACCCAATCAGGGTAAATACATCATCAGAATCGACCTTGCCGCTGGCGGCCATACCGAGAATCTTAATCGGTCGAACGGTGATTGCGATGGTGAAGAGAATAGTAAACACAGCACCGGCTGTGCTGGCCAACTCACGTTGAAGAGCGCGCTTAAAAATCATGGAAGGGGCTATAATGGCGAATTGTCTAAGTATAAAAGAGGAGAAACACGTGGACTTTAGCACAAAACCCCTAGCCGCAAATAGTAACTTCTCAAGCAGTAAAACTGCTTGCATCGTAGTAGGTATTTATGAGAATAAAAAATTAAGTCCTGAAGCGGAAGCACTCAATTCCCAAGGCGCTATCAGCGCTGCCTTAAAATCAGGCGATATAACCGGCAAAGTAGGCAGTACTTTAGTGTTACGCAATTTGGCTGGTGTCGCCGCTGAACGGGTCGTTTTAGTCGGTCTGGGCAGCGCTCCTGCAGCAAAAGCCGTCACCACATTAAATAACGCTACGTTCACCAAGGTGGCACAAGCTACAGCGCAATGTCTGGCTAGCCTGTCTGCCGCTGATGCGCTCATCACACTCACATTACACGCTGAAAATTTAAATGCCGCGATTCGTAGCCTGGTATTGGCTTTGCGCGCTTCTGCTTACCGTTGTGATGGATTAAAAAGCAAGCCTGAAGTGATTACTACCGGCGTCGCCAAGGTCGCTTTTTCAATACAGAGTAAAGATCAAGCCAGCGCAAAAACCAGCTTAACGCAGAGCATTGCACTCGCCAACGGTATCGCACTGACCAAGCAATTAGCTGATTTACCAGGCAATTTTTGCACACCGACTTATTTAGCGAATACGGCAAAAAAAATCGCTGCAGAATTTAACGCCGCTACATTTAAAATCAGCACTGAAATCTTAGACCGCAAACAATGCCAGGCATTAAAGATGGGCAGCTTTTTGTCCGTTACCAACGGCAGTGACGAACCGCCAAAATTCATCGTGTTAAAACACATGGGTGGCAAAGCTAAAGATGCTCCAGTGGTGTTAGTCGGCAAAGGTATTACCTTTGATTCCGGCGGAATTTCATTAAAAGCTGGCGCAGGCATGGATGAAATGAAATACGACATGGGCGGCGCTGCTTCCGTCTTGGGTACAATGCGCGCAATTGCTGAATTAAAGCTCAAACTCAATGTTATTGCAGTGATTCCATCGTGCGAAAACATGCCAAATGGCCGCGCTACCAAGCCAGGTGATATCGTTACTTCCATGTCTGGTCAGACTATTGAAATATTGAATACTGATGCTGAAGGCCGTTTAGTTTTATGTGACGCATTAACTTACGTTGAACGCTTCAAACCGGCTGCCGTCGTGGATGTTGCTACGTTAACGGGTGCTTGCATTACTTCATTAGGTCATCATAACTCTGGCTTATTTACTCGCCATGACGCAGTGCATGATGATTTAGCCAATGAATTATTAGCTGCTGGCGTAGATACCGGCGACACCGCTTGGCGCATGCCGATTGGTGAGGCTTATAACGAGCAATTAAAGTCTAATTTCGCTGACGTTGCGAATATTGGTGGACCAGCCGGAGGCAGTATTACTGCTGCGTGCTTCCTGGAACGCTTTACTAAACAATATACTTGGGCGCATTTGGATATTGCAGGTACTGCATGGAAATCAGGCGCAGCTAAAGGTGCAACTGGCCGTCCTGTCTCATTATTAACAACATTCTTGATTAACCGCGCCAGCGCTTAGTTTCGAACCGTTCGAGCCTTTCGAACTTGCATAAGGTCCACGCAAGTTCGAAAGGTTGTTGCTGTTTTAGCTCTTCCCGCAGCAAATAATCTTTTGCTAGTACCACCTCAGTTACTATTTAATCATTATTCCTCCAACACCCCTGGCAATCTTTGCCAGATTTCAACGCATCTAAAATTATTATTTTATTCACTATTTCAATGGTGGCGCCATTTCTAGATTGAAATTATATTTTTGCGCTCTAAGATGAAATCTAGCTTTAATTTTTAAATCCGAAAACGTTCAAGCGACATTCAAACTTATTGTTTCAACACACTTAATATGCTTCCACCCACTCAAATTACTGCAACGGTCATTACCTAGCGCTTATCCAAAAAGCAATGCAGCGTTGCTGAGATAAGAAATTTAATTTTTTTGCATCGACATAAGAATATGAATCTTTCAAAAATTAAAGTAGGGAAGCGCTTAGGTTTAGGTTTTGCGTTAGTGCTCGCATTTTTGATCGTGGTGACCATGCTGGGTATTACCCGCATGTCACAAATTCAAGACCGGCTGGATAAAATAGTCACCGTGAGTAATGTTGAAACACGATTAATTATTGATATGCGCGCCATCGTCTATGACCGCATGGTTTCACTGCGCAACCTGACGCTGCTCAATGATATTGACGATATGGGCCCCGACCTAGCCAAGATCAAAGAACAATCGGATAAATATGCAGCAGCCGAAGCCAAATTAGCGAAAATGTTTGAGGATGAAAGTAGTACAACTGCTGAAGAGAAAAGCATGTTGGGCAAGCTCAAAGACCAAGCAACTGCTGCGGCACCTTTGCCGGCTAAAGCGCAGGAACTTGGCCTGGCCAATAACCCCGAAGTTGCCACCATTACTTTAATTAAAAAACTGCGTCCCATACAAAAAAAATGGCTTGATACGTTGGACGATATGACCACGCTTGAGGACAAATTAAATGCAGGTGTAGCGCATGAAGCCAACTCTGCATTTAGCACTGCTCGGACATTGATGTTGTTGTTAGGCGGCTTGGCGCTAATCACTGGCGTTGCAGCGGCCGTCATTATTACCCGCAGCTTGTTAAAACAACTCGGCGGTGAACCGGATTATGCCAGTCAGATTGCCAGCCAAATTGCCGCCGGTGATTTGGCTGCGATGATAGAAACCAAACCCGGAGATGAAACCAGCCTGATTGCCGAAATGAAAACCATGCGTGACAGTCTGGTCAACATTGTTGGTCAAGTCAGGGTCAGAACCGACACGATTGCGACCGCCTCAAGTGAAATTGCGATGGGCAACCTGGACTTGTCTTCACGCACAGAACAACAAGCCAGCTCATTAGAAAAAACCTCTTCTGCAATGAAAGAATTAACCAAAACCGTCAAACTCAATGCCGATAATGCCCGCGAAGCGAATCAATTAGCCTTATCTGCATCGGAAGTAGCGCGTCATGGTGGCACAGTCGTGGCGCAGGTTGTTGACACGATGAGCGCAATTAATGAATCGGCCAAGAAAATTGAAGACATTATTAGCGTCATTGATGGCATTGCATTCCAAACCAATATTTTGGCGCTAAACGCGGCAGTTGAAGCGGCACGCGCTGGCGAACAAGGGCGTGGTTTTGCCGTTGTTGCGTCAGAAGTGCGCAATTTAGCGCAACGCAGCGCAGTCGCTGCCAAAGAGATTAAAGGATTAATCACCACATCCGTAGAAAAAGTGGGCGTTGGTACCAAGCTAGTCGGCCAGGCTGGCGTGACGATTAATCAGATTGTCGCCAGCGTCAAACAGGTCAACGACATCATTGCTGAAATCAGTCACGCAAGCCAAGATCAAAGCGCGGATATTGAGGGGATAAATCACTCGGTCATTGATATGGATGGAATGACTCAGCAAAATGCAGCACTGGTTGAACAAGCGGCAGCGGCTGCGCAAAGTTTGCAAGATCAAGCAGCGGAATTAGCTAAGGTCGTGAGCATTTTCAAACTCACCACGAATGCGCCACTCAATTTTGCAAAAAAAACAGCCCCATCGGCAGCGCGCCCCGAAGTAAAACTAACGCAAGTTAAGGCTAAATCACCAGTAGCTGAAATTAAAAGTGCGGCTAAAAGTTCAATTAAGTCATTGCCAGCCGCTAAATCTACTGCCAAGAAAAACGCTGCCGTTGATGGTAATGATTGGGAAGAGTTTTAAACGCTGGAAACAATCGGCACGAATAAAGTTGCAAGTGCTGGATCAGTTACAGCCGGAATTGAGATGCATAAAATAGGGGATTTGTATGAAAACCCGTTTATCCAACATAGCCGCCCTAGCCGCCACTTTGTATGTATGTGTCGCCGCCTTTGGAGCTGAAGTCGCTCCCGTATTAGACAGTAAATCCTGCGATCCCCCCAAGTACCCTAAAGCGGCGTTAATGAATGAAGAGACCGGCACAGTTTCATTACTCTTTTTGGTTGCCGCAGATGGAAAAGTGGTTGATTCAAAAGTAGAAAAATCAAGTGGCAGTAAAAGCCTGGATAAAGCCGCATTGACGGCCTTTAGTCAGTGCAAGTTCAAACCAGGCACCAAAGATGGCAAGCCGGATCAACTCTGGGCTAAAGTTGAGTTTGTCTGGAAGTTAGACTGACTTAATAAAGACGATAGTTGTAACATGAGCTTAGTAACTTAAAGGCGCAGTTTCAGATTGCGCCTTTTTTTATTTATTGTCCTGCGTATAATGACGTCACAAGTAAAAATCATTAAAACCCGTATCAACAAACTAGATTAATCAACTATGAAATTAGCCTGCTGGAATGTCAACTCATTAAAAGTCCGTTTGCCACAGGTATTGCAATGGCTTCAAGACAACCCGATTGACGTACTTTGTCTGCAAGAAACCAAGCTGACCGACGATAAATTTCCAACGACTGACATTGAAGCTGCTGGTTATCATGTCGTGTTTAGTGGTCAAAAAACCTATAACGGGGTCGCGATTTTATCGCGCCATCCGATCTCTGATGTGGTGAAAAACAATCCTCTGTTTGACGATGAGCAGCAGCGGTTATTAACCGTGACGATCCAAGGCATGCGTATCATCTGCGCTTATATTCCGAATGGGCAAGCGCCGGATTCAGATAAATATCAATACAAATTAAAGTGGTTAGCTGCGCTGCAAAACTGGCTGATTGAGCAGCAAAAAACGTATCCAGAACTCGCGCTACTGGGTGACTTTAATATTGCACCCGAAGACCGCGATGTGCATGATCCAGCTGCGTGGGAAGGACAAAATTTAGTTTCAGAACCAGAACGGGCAGCGTTTCAAGCAATGATAGCGTTACCTTTAGTTGATTCTTATCGCCTTTTTGAACAAGCTGATAAAAGTTTTAGCTGGTGGGATTATCGCGCCTTAGGTTTTCGCTTAAACAAAGGGATGCGCATTGATCATATTTTACTTTCAACACCGTTAGCCGCACGTTGCCAAAGCTGTGTTATTGATCGTGCACCACGTAAATGGGAGCAACCTTCTGATCATGCGCCCGTCATTGCCACCTTAGCCTGATCTTCGACTAATTGCCCACACGTCAGCCAACCGTAAGATGAAGTTTTCTCCTACTGCCATCTGTATTACCGTGCTATTGCATTGCGTGCTGTATCTTAGCGCCACGACGAATTTTTTTCATCACGATGCACGCAAATCACCCTATGTCATCGTCAGCGTAGCGCTGCCTATCACCACGCCCAATATACTACGCCCGCATGAGGAAAACACGCCCGATTTGAGCGAGTTGATTGCAACTCCTGAAAGTCTCATTAATACAGAAGATACGGAGCCACCAATAGATGAAGATCGCTATTATTTGCCCCAAGAATTAAGCCAGCCAGTGCATGTACTGCAAGATGACACGGCAGGATTGACTACGCCAATCCGGCAAGTCGTGGTCATGGCGCTTTACATCAACGAAGGAGGCACAGTTGATGATGTAGTTATTGAGAGAAAAGGGCTGTTAACCGACGAGGAAGAAGGTGAATTAAAAAGCGCCTTTAAAACATTAATCTTTCTTCCCGGGATGCGGGGTGAAAAAGTTGTAAAGGCGCTTTATCGGATTCAATTGGAAATCAACCGTAAAATTATCATTCACCGTTAATATTCTAATGAGAAACTAGGTTAATTTACTAAGCCACATGCAATACGCACACCGCCGCCACCCAATTTAGCTGGGTGGTCACTATGATTATCGCCACCGGCATGCACCATCAACGCCAAGCCATGCACCTGACTTAAATCCTTAATACGCGGAGCTAACACAGGTATCGTTGCAGTACCATCTGCAGCCACATACAGGCTGGGCAAATCACCTAAATGGCCTTGTCCATAGGGGCCTTCATGTTTCAACGTATGCTCAGGATCCCAATGCCCGCCGGCGGCACCCGCAACCATAACGACACTGTCAGTGGTGGTATTACCGCAATTGGATTTTTCATGCAAATGGAAGCCATGCATTCCTGCTGGTAGATTCTTCAAGTTAGGCGTGAACAACACGCCATAAGGCGTCTCAGTCAGCATCACACTGCCAACAGCAGTCACTTTACCTGCTGCATCAACTTCATTCATGATTATTTCAGTTGCCAAGGCGGAGGCACTAACCATGGTAATAAGCAATGCGCTGCTTAATTTAAACATCATGCGGCTGTTACTTTTCATCTCAGCTCCTTATTTAGTTACATTAAATAAAACCATACTAGTGCAATTTTCGATCATTTACATGCTTGCCATTTTCATAAAGTGGCCGCTTCTTTTCTTCATGCCAAATCATATCTTCAATGCCGCATTGCGGTTGATATTCCTTGACCGCTTCCAGCAATAATTCACGCACTTTTTCATAAGCAAAATTTCGGCATGCAATATCCAATTTATCCAACAGAACTTGCAAAACAGGCCAGGCGATCATGCTTTCTTCCGCGCGCATAATCAGAGGGTGTTCAGTGCCATCAACATTATCTCCGATGAGTAACTCCTCGAATAATTTTTCACCAGGGCGCAACCCTACATGTTGAATTTCAATGGCGTTACTCTCACTACTTTCAGAGGTCAATGACAAGCCACTTAAGTGCACCATACGCTCAGCTAAATCTAAAATCTTGACTGGCTCGCCCATATCCAACACAAACACATCTCCGCCAGCCCCCATGGAACCAGCTTGCAACACCAACTGAGCGGCCTCTGGAATGGTCATAAAATATCGGGTGATATCAGGATGCGTTAAGGTAATCGGTCCACCAGCCATAATTTGCTGGCGAAACAAGGGTACAACAGAACCGGAAGAACCAAGCACATTCCCAAACCGTACCATACAAAAACGGGTGTTTGATTTTTGAGTCACTGCGATTTGATCAACGGTTTTTTGCGCGCTGAGTCCCTGCAAAACTAATTCCGCCAACCGTTTAGTCGCTCCCATTACATTGGTCGGACGCACGGCTTTATCTGTTGATATCAACACAAAATTAGCGACACCAGCATGCATCGAGGCTTTGGCTATGCTGAGAGTTCCGAACACATTATTACGTATGCCTTCAATTGGATTTTGCTCAACCAATGGAACATGTTTAAAAGCAGCGGCATGATAGACCGTTTGAACATTAAAAGTGCTTAAGATTTGTTGGCATTTCTCAGTTTCTAACACGGAGACTAAAAATGGCATGATTTGCGTTGATAAAGCATGGCTTGTTTTTAAACTCGCCAATTCTTTTTCTATCGTATAGAGCGCAAATTCAGAGGTATCTAACAAAATTAACCGGGTCGGTTTTTGCAATAAAATTTGTCGGCATAATTCTGAGCCAATCGAGCCGCCCGCACCACTCACCAACACTATTTTATCAGCAATACAAGCCGCTATTAATGCGTGATTTGGCTCAACGGAATCTCGTCCAAGTAAATCTTCAATCTCAATTTCACGCAGATCTTTAACTGTTAGTTCACCATTTAACAAATCACGAATCGGCGGAGTTATTCGCACTTTAACCCGCAATTTTTCTAAGCGATTTAAAATTACCGATTGTGTTTTTTTAGGGGTGGACGGCATTACTAAATGAATTTCCTGAACCCGATTTTTAGCAATCAATTCTGGCAAATCAGTGGAAGGATAAACGCGTATCCCAGCTATCGTCGCACCTTGCAATTCTTTTTTATCATCAATCAAAAACATGGGTATGTAGTCATGACTGGCATTAAAAGCCGTTGCGATGTGTGCTCCCGTATGCCCTGCTCCGTAGATAGCTACGCGAATCGCGTTGTCATTATTACTAAGCTGCAGCAAATAAGCGCGTGCCATAAACCGACTCGCCAACATATACATCACCGCGCTAATGCCAAATATTCCAAATACGGCACGCGATAAAATTCCCACATGCAAAAAAACTGCCAGCGCCAACAATACAAATACAGTAAGGGTTACGCCATAGACCACAACAAACACTATTTTTTGATCCACAAACCGAATTACCGCGCGATATAACCCCAAACGAATAAAAATGGGAATCGCAATTAATGGCGCGGCGATGATTAGCACCCCAAATTGCTTAATCAACAAATAATCAACAACATCAAACCGCATCCACAGCGCGGTTAAAAACATGAATGGCAAGAAAAATAGATCTGCACTGACAGCAATGCATTGTTTTTGGAATCGGGTTAACGATAAAAATCGGGTCATAATTTTATTTCTCAGTTGCAACAAATAACGTGAGTGAGTTCATCGCCCGATAGAAACGTAACGTGGACGGCTGATAAAACTGCATTTTAACAATGGATTCTTTTAAATTTCATTTAATTTATGTAAAACAATCATTTAGTTAGAAAAAATGCGATTGTCTGTGGCACTCCTTAAAATATTGCCCTATATCATCATAGTGTCATAATTTTGCGATAGTGTTGCCCAGTCGAACTTCATACCAGACTTTCCTTCTTATTTTTGTTAGCAATTATTATGTTTAGTTTAAAAAAAATCATCCTCGGACTACTTGTTATAAGTATCCAGCATGTCAGTTTAGCTGATCCAATTAACGGCGCAGGTTCTTCTGCAGCTCAGCCTTTGTACACGAAATGGGCGACCGCTTATGCGCAAAAAACCGGATTGGACGTAGCGTATGAGGCGATCGGCTCTTCCGCTGGTATCAAAAAAATTAAAGGTAAATTAATTGATTTTGGTGCTAGTGATGTGGCCCTTACCGCTGATGATTTACAACAAAGCCAAATGATTCAATTTCCAAGTGCTATCTCTGGCGTTGTACCTGTTGTTAATTTAATAGGTATTAAGCCAGGTGAGCTTAAATTAAATGGAGAAACTTTGGCAGGTATTTTCTCCCATCAAATCACTAAATGGAATGATGCGGCGATTGCGGCATTAAATCCCGGCTTAACCCTACCAAAAGCAGCCATTATCGTGGTGACCCGCGTCGATGGCTCTGGTACTACTTACAATTTCAGTGATTATTTAAGTCGCGTTAGCCCTGACTGGAAAACCCGCTTTGGCTGTAATTTTTTAATTAAATGGCCAACTGAAACGCAACAAGTTAAAGGCAGTAGTGGCATTGTGGCGCTGATTAAACAAACACCCAACACTATTTCTTACATCGATTACAACTATGTGGTGCAAGAAAAGCTCAGCTATGTACAACTTCAAAATGCGGACGGAAATTTTGTTACGCCGAAGCCCGCCAATTTTGAATCCGCATTAAACCATAGCACTTGGAAAACGCAAGCCAATTTCAATGAAATGTTGACTGATAAAGCCGGTCCGACTAGCTGGCCAATTACCATGGGGACCTTCATTATCATGCCGAAGGTGACACAAAATAATAGCAAAACTATTGCTGCACTTAAGTTTTTCTCATGGGGCTTTATGCAAGGCGATCATTATGTGAATAGCTTGGATTTCGTGCATTTACCAGATTCTATCCAAGCCAAAATTTTTAAACAAATGACGTCGATTACCGATACTTTCGGTAATCATTTAAATTGGTCACCGATGTAAGTTACTAGTGACCGTCAACATCACCGACGGTCAATTTTGATGCAAGCCTCTCTTTTTTAATATCATTGATCCGCCTATGTTGACCACCTCAACAATGGCGGGTCCTTCGACGATAATTACACCACTCCCACAGCAATTCCCACGGCCAACATTGCGCCATCTCCACACCAATTCCCAATTCGCGCCTATGTCGTCAAAGACAAACAACACGACTTCCCCCTGAAATGAGGCGAGTTGTTTGATTTTCATTTAATTCGCTCAAAACGACAATTTAGTGAGAAAAGTTTGTTAATCACCTCGGCAAGCCTTACAATATTGCCCTTTGTCATCATATTGTCATATTTTTGATGTAGCTAAATCTGTCAGGGGTTATTTATACCCACCTTCCATCCCATTTTTGTTAGTAATTATCATGTTCAGTTTTAAAAAAATCATTCTCGGTATACTTGCTATAAGTATCTTTCAGGCAACGTTTGCCGACCCAATAAATGGCGCTGGCTCTTCTGCCGCGCAGCCTTTGTATACAAAATGGGCCACGGCTTATGCACAAAAAACCGGATTCGATGTGGAGTATGACGCGATCGGCTCTACTGCCGGGATCAAAAAAATTAAAGGTAAATTAATTGATTTTGGTGCCAGCGATGTAGCACTGAGTGCGGATGATTTGCAACAAAATCAGATGATACAATTTCCAAGTGCCATCTCCGGCGTGGTGCCTGTGGTTAATTTACCTGGAATTAAGCCCGGCGAGCTGAAACTCAACGGGTCGATTTTGTCCGGAATTTTCTCTCATCAAATCACTAAATGGAATGACGCAGCGATTACTGCCTTAAATCCCAACTTAAGCTTGCCTAAAGTAGAAATTATCGCATTAGCTCGTCTCGACGGCTCTGGCACTACCTACAATTTCAGTGATTATTTAAGCCACGTTAGCCCGGACTGGAAAGCCCATTTCGGTTGTAATTTTATAATTAAGTGGCCTGCTGAAATACAACAAATCAAAGGCAGTAACGGCATAGTGGCGACAATCAAACAAACGCCTAACAGCATTTCCTACGTGGAATACAGCTACGTAGTGCAAGAAAAACTCAGCTTTGTGCAACTTCAAAATGCAGACGGTAATTTTGTTTCCCCTAAACCGGCTAATTTTGAAGCTGCTTTAAACCATAGCGGCTGGAAAACACAAGCCAACTTCAATGAAACCTTGACAGATAAAGCCGGTCCGACCAGTTGGCCAATTACCATGGGAACTTTCATTATCATGCCGAAAGTTACCAAAAATAATAACCAAACTATTGCTGCGCTGAAGTTTTTTTCCTGGGGGTTTATACAAGGTGATCGTTATGTGAACAACCTGGATTTCGTGCATTTACCTGACTCTATCCAGGCCAAAATCTTTAAACAAATGATGTCGATTACCGATACATCCGGCAATCATTTAAATTGGTCACCGATATAAATTTAATGGCCGTCAAATTCACAGACGGTAAATAAGGGCAATCCACTCTTTTTTAGCATCGCAGAGCCGCCTAAGTCGACCAGATCTACAATGGCGGCGCCTTCGATGATGAATGCGCCATTTCTTTCCAGCAATTTTTTCCCAGCCAACATCGTGCCACCAGTGGCGATCAAATCGTCAATTAACACGACTCTGTCACCCGGCTTGCATGCATCGGTATGCATTTCTACCGTGGCGCTGCCATATTCCAGTGTGTATTCTTCGGACATCGTCGTAAACGGCAATTTGCCTTTTTTACGGATCGGCACAAAGCCTAAATTCAACTCATATGCGACGACTGAGCCAATAATAAATCCGCGCGCATCCATACCGGCAATTAAATCCAAATTGGCATCCATGTAGCGATGGACAAATAAATCAATTAACACACGGAATGTTTTGGGATTTTGCAGTAACGGAGTAATGTCACGAAACATCACGCCATCTTGCGGCCAGTTGGCTACGGTTCTGATGTGATTCTTAATATAGTCTGATGGGTTATACATAGTCCGCCGCTGTCGTATTTTTGCATCTATAAGGGTGAGATGAATCGGCGCAACATTACCATAAACTCTGGTGGAAAATCTGATTTTATGGAGCAATAAAATTTAAGAATTTTATTTCACAATTTTTGACTATATCGATTAATAAATTATTAATATTTTATGTGCGTATATTGAGAGCAAAATACGCTGTCAAAAATAGGGTGGCTTAAAAGTGCTAATGCATGCTTATTTGGCGACATTTCTAACAATATTACGAATCAGGTCAGTCATGTCGGCAAATAAGCATGTATCAAAAAGAATGAGGAGAGGGAAAAGAGGTTAAAAACGTATAAAGTCAGCGCATCCATTTATGCTTTTCTATGAGCTGCAGCATGTTTTGCATTGATTTCATCTTCAGCCAACATCGCTACTTTTTCATCGGCACTCAAACGCTGACCAATAATTTCCACCCGAGCAATTTCTTTTGGTGCTAAATCGTAGGCCAGTTTTTCTTCCGCAGTCATCCGCTTTCCTGCAATCACTACTTGTTGCACTGGAACTTCAGTCATAGCGATCGCGGTATTTTTTGCACCTCCACCATTTTGAAATGCCAAGCTGGTAGCAGCAACAGCAGCGATCAATGCTACAGCCAAAATCAGTTTAGATTGAACATTGGCTTGGGTAAGATTTAAGGTTTTCATTTCATTTCCCTTCAGGGGTTGTTTAGTTGATGAACGCACTTTAAACAAGCCTGAATCACTGTGCTACGGGAATGCGACAAAGCTGCAAAACGGGGGGATGAAACGTCAAAAAACGGGAGTTATTGACGTTGATTTGATTTATGTCTTTATTTGAGTTGATTCACAGCATTAAATTGTGCGCCTTAATCACTTAAGCATGCTGAACCCGACTGTCTGGCGGGGCTTGATCGCGCTCAGTCATACCGTAATCACGCGCTACAGAGGCTATTCGCAATCGATAATCTTCAAAAATTGCCGACCTTCCTGTACTCTGTGCCGCACGATGCTCCTCTCTATTGCGCCATTCGGCTACTGCGGCTTCATCACGCCAAAACGATAAGGAAAGAATTTTTTCTGGATTGCTCAAACTTTGAAATCGCTCTATCGAAATAAAGCCATCCATACCCATCAACATCGGGCTGAGTGAGCTGGCAATATCCAAATATTGCTGTTTGGCATCCGCATAAGGTAATACTTCAAAAATCACAGCGATCACGTCAACTCCTTTTCGTTATTACGGTAAATTCCGGGACACGCACGTTGAATGATGGGCGATATGTCCAATTAAGTTGCTTAATATCAACGAGCAAAGGCAGCAATCCCGATAGCGCAGCACTGGCGATAGTGCAGGATAAATTTTGCCCAGGGCAAGCATGTCGCCCATGCCCAAATACAAATAAACGCCGATTAGTGCGCTCTAAGATAAATTCATCCGGCCTGGCATTTACTTGCTCATCACGACTAGCGGCGGCAAGCAACACAAGAATAGAATCCCCCGCTTGCAGATGCTGGTTAGCCACGATAGTTGCTTGCGCCACAAAACGGCGTGTATTTTGCACTGGCGGATCAAAGCGACAGACTTCCTGCACTAGATGATCCATTTGACTGATATCTCTGCTTATCAACAATTGCAGTTCGGGTCGATTAAACAAGGCAATAAATCCATTACCAATCAAACCCGCTGTAGCTTCATAGGTTTGCGATAAAAAACCAATCAGGTTAGCAAGAATCGCATCGCAATTGTCCCAACCCGCCAACTGTGCTTCTTGCAGCAAGTGACTCAACAAACTTTTTTCTTGAACGGGTGCACATTCAATCAACACCCTAAATCGCAGTAGCAAAGCTCTGGCTGCGACGCTGGCAGAATTTAACTGCTCGGCATTACCCAATGGGGAGATACCGCACACAAAGTCACGTGCCCATTCAGCCACCCGCGGCAACTCAACATCATTAAAGCCCAACAATTTGGCGACAACATAAATAGGAAGATCAAACATCCATGCAGCCAAGTAAGCGCCATCAGATAAGGCATATTTTGCAGCGAGTAATGCGATCATTTCATTAGTACATATCGAAATACGCAAGCCATCCAACGTGTTCAAGGCCTTTAAAGTTGCCAGCTTCGGGCATGCATGAGCATTACCTTCGTTCATGCGGATCAACCGCGCAAAAATATCCCCAGCACTGCTTCCAACTAAGGTCTTTGGCACTTGTTCTGCACTCGGTCTTACTAAACAATACGGATTATTAAATACTTCATCGACCACAGCTGCCCGGCTTGCGACCCAGCATTGCAACTGCTCATTAAAAACGAGTTCAGGTCCACTCAGTAAAGCACAATAATCAGGGTAAGGATTTGTAGCGGTATTCAACGCAGCGATTGAATTAATAGAGTTCATTTGTTTTACTTTCTCTCACATTGAATCCAAAGTATAGTTCTCGAACTCATCCAACAATTCGATTTACATCAAACTATGAATGCACTGACTACCTCGGATATGCAAGACATCAATCATGTGGATATACATTTATCCCAAATTGCGGCGGCAATTGCTGAGCCCGCAAGAGCTAAAATGTTGTGCTGCTTATTGGATGGAAGAGCCAGAACCAGCACCGAGCTTGCCGTTGTTGGTGAAATAAGCCCATCTACCGCAAGCAGTCATTTAGCCAAACTAAAAGAACAATACTTAGTGACCGTGTTAGCACAAGGCAAGCACCGTTATTATCAACTTGCAGGGAAAGAGGTTGCTGACGCGATGGAAGCATTACTGCGCATAGCAGGCGTTGCGCAAGCGCGCTTTATACCAAACACGCCCACCAAGCTACGTAATGCACGCAGTTGTTACGATCATATGGCAGGTTCGGTAGCCGTTGAATTACATGATTATTTTAAAAACCAAGGTTGGCTAACCGCCATTTCGGATGATGGAACCAACTACGATTTACATCCCGATGGTATTGCCGCTTTAGAGCATATCGGTTTGGATGTGACCAGCGTACGCCAAACCCGGCGCCGCTTTGCCTGTGCTTGTCTTGACTGGAGTGAACGCAAGCCACACATTGCTGGAGCCTTGGGTAACGCCCTACTCAAATTCATGCTGAACCGTGCTTGGCTAGAACGTGAGCTGGATGGCCGCGCCCTCATCATTAGTAAAGAAGGGCAACGGCAGTTTAAAAAATTATTTGCTATCGACGCATAAAGCCAGCATTAATCAAGGCGTAACACGCACCACGAAGTCGATATTTATTTCCGACCAGGCTTCATGCTCTTTTTCCAGCCAATAACTTAAGGTGGGATGTTGCGTGAGCCATTCGCCTTTAATTTCCAATTCGATTTTACTTTTCATCCTAACGCGCACATCTGCCAACGATAATTCAAGGCGAGTATGCATAAACAGAACCGCCAGCCGCAATGCCAGCACCGCTTTAGCAAAATCTGCATCCAGCAAAGACTCTTGTACTTTGCGTAAATTACCTTTTTGGCTCAAAATCATTTTGCTCATATTGCGCTGCTCACGGGTGGTGAAGCCTTGCATGTCAGCATACTCAACCAAATACGCGCCATGCTTGTGGTAACCCGTTTGGGAAACAATTAAACCAACCTCATGCAAACGTGCTGCCCACAATAATTGCGCCTTGTACGTGTCGGCGCTGGGCTTGAGCTGCTCATACATAATATGCGCCAGTTCAACGACAAATTTAGCCCGTTGCGGCTCAACCTGAAACGCTGCAGACACATTAAGCACCGCCTGTTCACGCCGGTCATGCTGCGTAGCCCGTAGATGTAAATCCCAAATCACGCCCATCCGCAAGCCAGCTTCAATGGTCTGCACCTGAACGACATTAAGCTCTTGCATCACACCGATTAAAATCGCCAAGCCACCCACCACCATGGCAGTCCGTTCAGGCTTAATGCCAGCCAATTCAAGCTGGTTAATTTGACCTACCTGAATGCAGAGATCTTTTAAAATTTCCAGATTTGTTAAACTTAAGCTGCCATCACCAATCTTATTGCGCGCCATCACTTCAGCAATCGAGCGAACACTGCCGGAAGATCCGTAAACCCGAGTCCAATTGCAGGTTTGGTAAAACGGTGCGGCGTCTTCAAAGTGCGAACGCGCTGACAAGATCGACGCTTCAAAACTTTCGCGGCTCATCCTGCCTTCGGGGAAGAAAGATAAGCTCTGCTTAACTGTGCCAACGCTAAACGAGGCCACTTTTAAAATCTCTTGTCCGTGCCCAAAAATCACTTCCGTAGAGCCGCCGCCAATATCAATTACCAAGCGATTTTCAGCAGGATTCGCCAAGACCTTGGCAACCCCCATGTAGATTAAGCGCCCCTCTTCTTCGCCCGAAATAATTTCAATCGGATAGCCGATCGCTTTTTCTAATTCAGGCAAAAATTGACCCGCATTTTTTGCAATACGCATGGTATTAGTTGCCACAACCCGCACTGAATCCAGCGCATATTGGCCCAGAATGGTACGGAACCGTGACAATGCAACAATCGCGCTCTGAATTGCCGCCGGCGTTAAATTACCATCTGCATCCAAACCCGCGCCCAAGCGTATCGGTTCGCGCGCACTTTTAACAATGCGCATCGCATCGCCATCAAAGCGCCCTACATGCAGACGAAAACTATTTGATCCCAAATCTACCGCTGCGTACATTTCACTTCCTTTAATGCGTAGTTTTTATGTCGGTCTACCATCATACCGAAGCAGAATGACAATCCAATGACAGGTATTTAGTGTTGGCTCATGGCGCAGTAAAAAACCGCTCCTGCAGCGCTTCTAAACCGGTGCTATGCAACACCTGAGTCAGTCGCTCCTGAGCATGCTGGCGTGGTAAATTTTTATAAGTGGCGACGATCAGCTCATTCTTCATCGAATGCTCCCATCCAACCAACTCAGTCACAGTAACTTGATAACCATGCGCTTCCAGTTGCAAACAGCGCAACACATTAGTCAACTGGCTACCAAATTCACGCGTGTGAATAGGGTGACGCCACAGTTCGGATAAAGGGTTATTTTTTATTGCCGCGTTTTTACTTTTCTTTAAAGTAGCCGCCACTTCAGCCTGACAGCAGGGAACGAGCACAATATAGCTGGCCTGTTTTTTCAGGGCAAAGGCTATCGCATCATCGGTTGCCGTATTACAGGCGTGCAGCGCCGTCACAATATCAATTTTTGCCGGCAACGCATCGGAAGTAATCGATTGCGCTACAGATAGGTTTAGGAACGACATACCTGCAAAGCCTAAGCGTGTTGCCAATGCCTGCGATTTACTCACTAATTCATCACGTGTTTCTATGCCATAAATCCGCGACTGGTTTTGTTGCGATTTAAAATATAAATCGTACAAAATAAAGCCTAAATACGACTTGCCAGCACCATGATCTACTAACGACACGTCAGCATGATCCAATTGCACTGCCTGCATTAATGGTTCAATGAACTGGTATAAATGATAAACCTGCTTCAACTTGCGGCGACTATCCTGATTCATCTTCCCGTCACGCGTCAAAATGTGCAATTCTTTCAGCAATTCTATCGATTGCCCCGGCCTGATTTCATGCGCCAAGCCTTCTGCCGCCGATGAAGTGTCGGTTGAATTTTTAGTCGAATTATTTTTCTTCATGACAGCACCATATATAAGTTTGCTCAGATTAACTCAAATCGCAAAATTCAAAAACATAAATGCAAAAAAGGACTTAGGTTTTCACCTAAGTCCTTCTTCATTTTGGTAGGCCGTGCGGGATTCGAACCTGCGACCAACGGATTAAAAGTCCGCTGCTCTACCAGCTGAGCTAACGACCCAAAACTATTTGCTGCATCTTAATGACTGCATTAAAACTATTTAAACATTACGTTAGCATTTTCTAAAATGCTAAATTTCACCAAAAACAAAAGGCTTAGATCTAAAACCTAAGCCTTTTAGGTATTCGTGGTAGGCCGTGCGGGATTCGAACCTGCGACCAACGGATTAAAAGTCCGCTGCTCTACCAGCTGAGCTAACGACCCGAAAGACGGCTATTATAGGGTAGTGTCTGGTTCAGTGTCAAACAAAAACTCGGTTTATGTTTGAATTAGCAGACAAAAAAGTGGGAGTTACTTTTGATGCGTTATTTTTAAGCACATAACGCATCAATTAAGGCGCAGCAACCACCACCTCTAAAAAAATCAAGATTTACTTCAGCGCGTTCAAACGGTCAATGGCCGTTTTCGCTGCTGCTGAATCAGGGTATTGCGTACGTAAATTTTGCAGTACTTTTCTGGCTGCCGTTTTATCCTTTTGCTCGGAATAGCAAGTTGCGATAGTCAACATTGCATCCGGCGCTCTAGAGAAATCAGGAGAAGCTTTGACTAGCGACTGAAAAGTAGCGATCGCGTTTCTATAATCTTTTTGCGCGTAATAAGCGATGCCTAAAGAATATTGCGCATTCGGCACATAAGCAGAACGTGTGTACATCTGAATAAAGGAATTCAGAGCATTGGCAGCCCCTGAATAATCCCCAGACTGAAACACAGCTAATGCCGTGTCATAGCTTTTTTGTTCATTTGGATCAATTTGCGCTTCTTTCCCATCTACCAGCAGTTTTTGCGGCTCTAGCTTACGCAAGCGATTATCAAGGTCGACATAAAAATCTTTTTGTCGACGTTGACTATCACTCACATCATTCGATAGAACCTCAACCTGCCCGCGTAATTTTGCAATTTCCTGACGCAGCGAATCTAGTTGATTCAACTGATCAAGAACTACTGTTTTATCCGCTTTATTCGTAATCTGATCATCAAGCTTGCTACTAACCGTATCAAGCTTAGTGCGCAGATCTAGAATTGCCTTACGAGCTTCATCATCATCAAATAACCCAGCATGTGCTGGTGTTGTGAGTATGCCGATGGATAAAACAGTGAGCAGGCTAAGAAAGAATCGCTTCATTGATCAGTACCTATTAATAAACGATGTCAGCGCGACGGTTTTCTGCCCAAGCTGCTTCGTTGTTACCAGTAGCTTTTGGTTTTTCTTTACCTAAAGATACGGCTTCGATTTGTGAAGCAGAAGCGCCTAAAGTTGTTAAAGATTTAGTCACTGCAACTGCACGTTTTTGACCGAGAGCCAAGTTGTATTCACGGCCACCGCGTTCATCGGTATTACCTTGAACTAAAACTTTACGTGCAGTGTGTGAAGCTAAGTATTTAGCGTGTGCAGACAACATTGCAGTGGCTTCGTCTTTAACTGTGTATTTGTCGAAATCAAAATAAACGCTACGATTTGCCAAAACACCTTTTGGATCGTTTAACGGATCAATTTCTGCAACAACTGGTTGTACAGCACGTACTTCTGGTGCTTTAACTACTGGCGCTGGTGCTTCTGCTACCGGTGCTTTTTCTTCCACTTTTACCGGGGTGCTACATGCGCTCATCAATGCAGCTGCGGCCATCGCCAAGACCAATTTAGATGTAATACTATTCATTTTTATTTCCTTTATTGAATTAAATTAATTTACTTGTTTTATTACACAAGCATCCCAAACGCCTAAACACATTACTTTTTACCTACTACCATTTGCTACTATTTCATAAACGGGCCCCAAGTGGGATTCTGCACATCACCAGCCTGAGTTGTTAAACGCTGCTTACTACGGCCATCCACTGAAACAACCCCTAAAGTGCCACGCTGACCAACTTCAGTAGCGTACATTATATATTTACTATTGGGTGCAAAGCTGGGTGAATCGTCATCTTGCGTATCAGTTAAACGCAACTCTTGATTATTCCCTAAATCTAGTGCGTATAGTTGAAATTTTCCATCGCGGCGAGAAATATACGCCAAAGTCTGTCCATCAGGAGAGATTCTAGGTGCAATATTGTAACTTCCTGTAAATGTAACACGGCGCGCTTCGCCTCCGGCTGCGCTCATCCGGTAAATTTGTGGCCCACCACTACGGTCACTGGTAAAGTAAATGAATTGTCCGTCAGCAGAAAATTGCGGCTCGGTATCAATACCGCTGGTGTTGGTCATGCGCTGCAAACCACTACCGTCAACATTGACCGTGTAAACTTGTGTATTGCCATCGCGCGATAAAGCCAATGCAACCTTGCTTCCATCAGGCGACCATACCGGGGCGGAATTATTACCTCTGTAATTCGCCACTAAAGTGCGTGCACCAGTCATTAAATTTTGCACGTAAACCACTGGCTTTCTTAACTCAAACGAAACATAAGCGACTTTGGTGCCATCCGGAGACCAGGAAGGCGACATGATCGGTTCTTTGGAACGGAATGCCACTTGCACGCCTTCGCCATCCGAGTCAGCTATTTCCAACTGATAATTTGGGCCGCTTTTTGTCACATAGGCAATGCGGGTTGAAAATATGCCGCGAATTCCAGTCAGCTTTTCATACACATCGTCGGCAATTTTATGCGCGCTTACGCGATTATATTGGGGAGTTGCTGCAACGGCAAAAGCGGATAAGGTACTCGACTTATTCGTGTCGTACAGTTTGTAGCGGACATCAAACCGCCCATCATCCGTTTTGTGCACGCTACCAACCAACAATGCATCAGCGCCTTGCGCTTTCCATTCAGGAAGATTAACGCTGTCAGTTTCTGACAAAGCGCCGGAAGTTTCTATAATTTTGAAGTAGCCACTGCGTATCAAATCGTCTTTAATAATACGGCTCACCAGCTGCGGGGCAATGCCTTCATCCGCGAAACTAGCAATGGCGACAGGAATTTGAGTTGCGCCAACGCCAGAAATTTCTACATGTAATTGCGCATGAGCTGAAAAACTCAACAGACAGCCTAGTAAAAATAGTCTGCCTACATATTTATTAATTTGACTTGTCATTGCAATATTCATTAATTTTAATCTTTCAATTTATAGGTCAATGGTATGGTCTGCGGCACAACACCTGATTTATCTGCCGGATAAGGGGCTGCGTTTCTAATAGCACTGTCCACGGCGTCATCAAATTGCGCAACGCCAGAGGATTTTGTTTTGTGAGGAACCCCTCTCAATGATCCATCTGGAAATAAATCAATTTTAAATTCCACTGTAGGATTATCTGGGCCATTATCCGAGCCTAAATACACCATTTTCGACTTAATTTTAGCGGCAATTTTACCAGCATAACTAGGATCAACCCGATTATTACCTGTGGATTTAACAGCATCGCCTGTTCCACCTGTACCAACTACCTGACTGGTGAGATTTTTTAAGTTATCGTCACGCTGCTTTTTTGCCAGGGCATCAGCTTTTTTCTGCTCTGCTGCCTTAGCCAGATCTTGCTTTTTCTGGTCTTTTTGCAAATCATCTTTACGCTTCTGCTCGTCCTTTGCTTCTTGCAATTTTTCTTCTTTTTGCTTTTCTTTCAGTTGATCTTCTTTCTGCTTTTCTTTCAACTGATCTTCAATTTTCTTTTTCTCAATAAGCTTCTCATCGGCAATTTTTTGCTTGCGAGCACGCTCAATGGCGATTTCCGCTTCTTGCTCTTGTTCTTGCTCCTGCGCTACTTGCTTGGAAGTAAGTTCTGGTTCCGTTTTTTCAACCTCTGGTGGCTGAGGAGGTGCCACTTCAATCTTAGGTAAGGGCGCCGCCTCACGCGTAGTCATATCCCAAATTTCCGCATCAACGCCGACAGGCTCCTGACTTTGCCAGCGGATGCCTATCCACAAAAACATAAACAACAGCACATGCATTACGCCAGCCAACAAAAAGGCGGAGTTTCTGCCCGGCTCTTTGGGGATTTGATAATGCGAACCAGTTAATGAATCAGCGACTCCCAGAGTCCCGTTGCCATTCACTTGTGCTCGATTGATATTAACTCTCTCACTCATACTATTTCATTACGCTTTTTAATCAAAAGAAAAGGTATATTGTCCATCAATTGCGGTATCACTGCCAGCACGACCAATCACACTGAAGCGACGAGTTAATTGCCACGTCAACTTCAAACCATTGGTTGCGTCAGTCAAACTACGCTCAATAGAAAAAACTAAATTCGGGGTAATGCGTTTACCAACGCTGAAAGCCTGTTCATTCGGCGAAGTAGCGCTGATATTGCCAGCCACAGTCTGGCTAGGTAATTGTGATCCGGGCGCGGTGCTGGTCGTTCCGACCGAAAGGTCGTCCAGCCCTAAACTATGCGCAATATCGCGTGGCATATTACTGCCGCTACCACTGTCACCACCAAAAATTGCACCGGCAGCACTCATTAACAAAGCCGCTTCGGAACCTGCCATCTGATCTGAGCTACGGCCTAACACCATCCAGGAAAGTTTATCCGGGTCAGGAACATTCGGCTCTGAAATCAACCTGACTTCTGGTTTTGCCACGGTGCCGATTACTTCCACGCCCGCTTCAACCGGCAAACCGCGTCGAATAGCGCGGACATTCAAACCGGGGTTATCTGGCGCACCTTGGAAATTTAAAATGCCACGTTCAATCGCTAATTGTTGACCATAGCCTTCATAGGTTCCACCGGTGGTCTGAATCGAACCGGTGGCCAAAATAGAGCCGCCATTTTTAATCCGGATACGTAAATCGCCATCGAGACTAGTATCCAGACCGCGTCCAACAAAAACAAAATTCTTACCAGTTTTGATACTAAAGTCCACGCTGGATTGTAAACCATCCGACTTTTCCACGCTCTTTTTAGCATTTTTTTTCAAAACCACCACATCGCTAGATAATTTAGGCGGGGCTTGCTTGGGCACTGAAAAATAAGCACCATCCGCTAGTAACTGCCCGGTTAAATTCCAGGTTTTTCCGGATTCTGTTAATTGCGCATCGCCTGTCGCCACCAACCAGCTATCGGCGTTTTGTAAAAAAGGAAAATGCTGCCAACGGGTCGTAATTGAACCACGACCACTTTGCAAATCAACCGTTCCGCTCGACTCAACAAAACCGGTTTCATTGAGCCAGGTAAATTCGGTTAATTTATCGTGTCTGGGCGGCGCTTTAATGGTTTGTGAAAACTTCAAACTACTGAGTGTAAATTGCGTTTTATCCATACTCGCCTTCAAACTTCCGTTAGGCAACAATACACCTAATTCCGTCAGTGAAATCTGCAAATCTTTACCGTTGATTTGAGCGGAATAATCTGGTTTATCCAACGTCCCGCTAAGTTGCCCCTGCGCTTGCAACTCGCCGCGTAACGCAATACCCGAACCTAGCAATTGACTCACCCATTGAATATTTTGAATTTGAATGCTGGCCGTTCCCGACAAAGGTGCATTAGCCGCCAATGCCCAACCTTGTTCGGTCTTATTGACGGCACTGCGCAAGTTTGCCTCTATCTGCCCGAGCTGGGCACCTTGTGCTTGCAATTGCACGTTGATCGCTTGCTGTCTTGCACTCCCACCGCCATCGCCCGTGCTGGCTTTGAGAAATAAATTCTGCAAACCGAGTGCTAGAGTCTGGTTATATCCACTCGCCATATCTTTTACTGACAGATCACCGCTGGTGCGTTTGATTTCAAACTGCCCAGCAATTTGTTGACCAATATCTAGCTGCCACGCCGCATCAATTTGTAGTTTTCCGGCCAAGGGAATATCCGCATGCCAGAGCTTTAACGCATTGACCACTTGCAAGCCCTGTAATTTCCCTTGCGTGCTTAACTGTCCCCGCGACCAATTGACTTGTTGCACTTGCAGCTGTCCCAATTTACCTTGCCAATTTGCAGCGCCCATTTGAGCGGCTTTGCTGGAAATTTTTAGTGCAAAAGGCGCTGCCAATTGAAAATCCAACTCGCCTGCCAAATTTAATTTTTGTATCTGCCCTTGCCACTGAGTCACATTATCGGTGCCAGCACTTGCCTCTTGCAAATCACCTTGCGCCTGCAATTCAATTTGATGTTGCTGCGGTAAATTCGCACTTACATGCAATTGATGTGCATGACGCAAGCCGGACAAACTGGCCTGTATGCGCTCAATCTTAAAATTCTCCGTTTCACTTTTCCCCGCGGCCAATCCAGTCAATTCCAAATTGCCGTCAATTTTTCCGGTGATACCCTCTGCCAACTCGATATTTGCCTGCAATTTTTCCAACGTGATGAGTTCAGGGATAGCTAATTTATCGGCTTTCACATTCAGCCGACCACTAGGTTGCTTTGAATTTCCCGACAAAATTCCATCCACAAAAAGTGAACCTTTTAATGAGATCGGTACTATTTTTTCAAAGGGGCGGCTTAACGCAGCCAGATCAGGCACCGCAAGCGCAAGCTGCAATTGCTCATGTTGATTAGCATTCGCCGATTCATTTAACTGCCAATTCCCGCTAGCCGATAAATGACTTTTACCCCAGTTTAATTCTAATTTTTTGATCGACAACAATTTGCCTTGCTGAGCAATCAAATTAGATTCGCCCTGCAACGCCAAGCCAGCAAATTGCCCGGACAATTCAGCCAATTGCGCATCAATCCTCCAACCTTGTTGTACTTGGCCAGCCACCTTAAAGCGCGTAGCAATGTGCCCTTCCGGCACATCAATCCAACGCGCCGGATTTAAATTATGCGCTTCACCTTGCAGTAAAAATTCTTGCCGGCCCTGCAATGCAAAACTACCTTGCGCGTTTAAAGTAGCATCCTTGGCGAGTAATTCCAGTTTTTGCACACTCAGCAGTTGTTCATTACTTAGATGAACATTGGCTTTTAAGTTGGCAGATAAATTAGGTTGGGATTCGTGTAGATTCAGTGCAAATTGCAAGCCGGTTGTGATATTTTCTACTCGAACTTGTCCGCTTAACTGGGTTTTCTTTAAGCGTTTATCTATGTGAAGTAAATCCACATTTTTTAAATCTAATTGAGCAAACAGATCAGGCAAAGCCGTTTTATGCAAGTTGAGATGCCCCGAACCGAGCACCGAACCACCAGCTTCGAGTTCTATTTGCGTCGCCTGCCAACTGATTTGATGTTCATCTAATGTGATGTCTGAACTGATCGCCGCAACTGGGATTCCGCCGGCATTCCAGATCATCGGCATGGTATTTTTAATTGCAAAATGTCCGCGCAAGATCGGCGCTTTTACATCGCCGACCGCCTTAAAATCGGCCTTAAGATGCAAATTTGCTTTGGGGGCATCTGCATAAAAACTAGCTGGGTTGACTGAGTTTAAATCCAATTGCAAGGTATCTAGCGGCAATACGGAAAACGGCGTTAATACCGCGTGAATTTGACCGCTGGCAGGTTTGAAATTTGGTGCGGCATTTTTTTCAATCTCGGCTACATCAAGCTGAGCTTGTAACAGCAATTTTTTTAAATTCCCTGATAATGTGCCGTGCAATTGCGTCACGGGAACAGTAACGCCACTTTGTTGGATCGCCAGACCTTGCCAGTCGAACTTGGCTTGTAAATTAAATGGTGCAGCGCTGCCTAAATTACCAGATAACGCAGCATTACCCCACGGCGTTGTGCCGGAGAATTGCAGTTGATAATTCTCTGAATTAATTACCACTTGCGCGGTTAACGCAGAAAATTGCTGCACTCCACCGTGTTTCCCGCTCGCATCCAAGGTTGATAACTGAAAATTATTAATCGCAAGCTGATCTGCCTTAACTAATTTAATTAAACGCGGCAGGCTTAATGATGCAGGCAAAATCGCTGGCTTATCATCGCTTGGTGTTGGTGCAAGGGCTAATTGCAGACTATTAATCCGCAGATAATCAAGCTGTAGCTGTTGACGCCATAATGCACTGGGCTGCCATTGCAACGCCACATCATCGACGACTAAATCCAGCTCTTTATTACGCAATTCGATATGTTGAATCTTGAGTTGATGCAGCAAGCTGCCGGAAACGCCTTGGCTATGTATGCTGGCATAGCGATCCAACAAAGCAAGGGTAGTTTTAGCGCCGGCTTCGGTTGCAACTAACCAAGCCGCGGCCAAAATCAGCAACGCTATGAAGAGTAGCGCACTCAAAAACAGCATGTTAAAAATACGTCTGGCTACGCTTTTTTTGTTCTGTTTTGGCGTTGCTGCAGCTGCATTTATATGATTAGCAGTGTTAGTAGGATCAGTCATTATTAGAACGCAATCCCAATAGAAAAATCCAAACGTAATTTTTCCGTTTGGCGACCATAAGCCAAATCAAGCGCAATCGGACCCGCCGGGGTTTTATAACGCAGCCCCATACCGATGCCTTGTTTCAGAGACAGATCAGAAACATGGTCGGCAGCATCGCCTACATCCACAAAACCAGCCACGCCCCAGTTTGCCTCTAACCAATGCACGTACTCAGCAGTTGCCGTCGTCAGCACACGACCACCCACCACACCGTCGGCCTGATTAACCCCAAGGCTTTGGTACGAATAGCCGCGTACGCTGGCAGTACCGCCGGCACGGAATAAATAGTCTTCAGGAATACCGACACTGTCAGCGGCCAGCACGTATCCAGCTTCAATCCGCAAAATAATAACGTCGCGCGTAGCAACCGGTATCCAGCGTTGATATTTTCCATATAAACGTAGAAAATTTTGATCGGAGATCAGGTGTTTCGTCGCACCGCTAATATCCAATTGAGTAATTTGTCCTTGTCGCGGCTCGAACACATTATTCACTGCGCGCCAAGTCCAACCGATAGAACTCACCAACGCTTTAGCGTGGGTTTCTTCATCGCCGCTAACGGTGCTTTGTTCATACACAAAAGACAGGCCCAAACGCCTTTCTACCGAGTCTTCGGTGATGACTCGTTTAGCGCCGAATGAACTGGTAGCAGTGAGTAAGCCTGAAATGTCGGAGCGATCAAACAACACCCCGAACGAATCGAGATAACCACTTAAGCGCGGCGGCAGATAAATATCGGCGTAGCCAATTTGCCGTAGTTGTTCAATTCGCAGTACGCTTCTTAAATCATACGCATCGCCGACAAAATCTCTGTCCCGATAAGAGACTTCCCCGCGCGCACCGGTATTAGTACTGTAGCCTGCGCCCAAGCCGACATCATGCTCCTGCCGCTCTTTAACCAACACTTCAACTGGCACCGCCGCAGCGACTTCTGGGTCTGGGTCAACACTAACCGAGACCGAGGAAAAGTAAGGAGAGTTTTGTAAGGTGCGTTGAAATTTCAACAGGCTCTCGCGACTGTATACATCACCCGTTACCGGCGGATGATAGCGATCCAACAGCCAAGGTTTATACAAATTCAAACCTTGTATACGAAGTTCGCCAATACGAAATACCGGGCCGCTGTCTAGCAGCACAGAAAGGTCGGCCTGCTGATCTTGAATTGTCGCTTGACTGTCGGTAATTTTGGCGGCGGCATAACTGTGTTCGGTCAAGCTTTCTAACGCTTTAGTTTTCGCGTGGCTCCAATCGTCATCGCGAAATGTCGCGCCTTTTTGCAAGCCCCAATTGGATTGTATTGATTGCTGCAATTCAGGTGGCACTGCGTCGCCGACAAAATTAACTTGCGCGGTAGTGACTTTAGTTACCGGCCCTAATTCAACCTTGATATGCACCAAAATTTTTTCGGATTTTTTTATTTGCACATCAAAATTAATGAGCGGTGAAAAATAGCCTTCGGTGGCTAGAATGTTAGCAATTTCACGTCGCACTGAAAACCGTAACAAACGCAGTTCTGATGAGGTAATTTTATCGGCCGGACGATTCAATACGCTGACATGATTTTTCAGTAAATCATGGATTTTTGAGTCAATCGCAGAATTTTCTACTAAATCAAATTGCGTGGACAGAGCCTGTTCTGGCTCAGTTGATGTACTTGCGTCTTCTGATACCGCGGATTCCGGATCAGGATTAATTTCCTGTGCCAGGCAAGGCAGACTTACCCATAAATTAAGCATGAGCGCAGCACAGAAAATTAACCTCATTTAGTCGCTAAACCTACGCGTGAAATGCCGAGTTTTTTTGCTCCGGCAATCATCTGAATCACTTCGTCGTATTTAATTTCTTTATCCGCTGCAATCAGCAGAGGCAAATCAGGCTCGGTTTCATGCAAGTGCTGCAGACGCTCTAACAAATCTGCGCGACCAGTACTGGCTTCTGCTTTGCCTTGGCTATGCTTGCCGACGCTGGCTGTACCGTCCGGTTTAATGGTGAGTTCCAGATAGTCAGTCGGTGCCTGTTTGCTTGCTCCTGCGTTCGGCAAATTCACGACGCTGGGATTAGTCATTGGTGCTGCCACCATTAAAATAACCACCAGCACTAACATTACGTCGATGTACGGCACGACGTTAATTTCAGACTTTAATTTGCGGGTGCGACCGCTGCGCATACTAACTGGCATAGATTAACGTCCTTGTCGTTGCAGAATGTTAGAGAACTCTTCAACAAAACTTTCAAAACGAATCGCTAAACGGTCAATATCATGAGTGCAGGAGTTATACGCAACCAAGGCTGGAATTGCCGCAAACAGGCCGATTGCAGTCGCTACCAACGCTTCTGCAATACCCGGAGCCACTGCCGCTAAAGTCGCTTGCTGCACATTCGCTAATCCGCGGAAAGCATTCATAATTCCCCATACTGTGCCGAACAAACCGACGTAAGGCGATACGGAACCGACTGACGCCAGGAAAGATAAGTGGGAGTCCAATGCATCCATTTCACGCTGGTACGCGGCACGCATTGCACGGCGTGCGCCATCTAGCATCGCAGCACTGTCGGTACCGGCAGTGGCACGGTTTTTATGGAATTCATTCATTCCTGCACCAAAAATACGCTCTAATGCGCCGCTTTGTTCGCGACGGTGATCCAGACTTTTATACAATTCATTTAAGCTGCCGCCTGACCAGAATTCACGTTCGAATTTTTCGGTCTGGATACGGGCTTTTTTAATTGCAAAGCGTTTGCGGAAAATATAATTCCAGCTCATCAGCGAAACGCACAACAGCATCGCCATCACAATTTGCACGATGATCGACGCGTTGGTAATTAAGGTAATAAAGGAGAGGTCTTGAGTAACAGTCATCATTTTGAGGGAAGGTAACTTTAATTAGTCTAAAGAAGGGAAATGCGATGCTTGCAGCGCTTGTAATACTGCCGGAGGAATCGCGCAAGGACGAATAGTTTGCGTATCAACACAGCCAACCTTAAAGCGCCCACTGACCAGGCATTGGGTGCCACGCCATGCTTCTTGCACAAACACTAGAGAGGCTCGGCCGAGTTTTTCAACTACCGTTATAAGCTGTAATTCATCATCTAATCTAGCTGGCAGATGGTAGTCGACCAAGCTTGATTTCACGACGAACATGGCTTGCTGCTGATCGGCCAATTCTTGCTGATTAACGCCGAGCTGACGTAACCATTCCGTGCGGGCGCGTTCAAAATATTTGAGGTAATTAGCGTAATAAACGATGCCGCCTGCATCGGTGTCTTCGTAATAGATGCGCAGTGGCCAGCAAAAATTTGAATCTTGTATCACTTGAGCCTTTTCATATCCGCTAAAGTCAGGCATTTTAGCGTATTTTTTAACATCAAATATGCACTTATGCTTTTTGGCATACTCTGGCATATTCTTACTTAAATAGCTATTTTCACTATATTCTATATAGGTGAATTAAATATACTGTCGAAATTAGTGATTTTATTTATCTGGATAGTCATTAAAATGGTTAAAAAAATTCAAAAATAGTGGGGGTATATAAAAATAGCGCTACTTTCTGTTTTTCAGCCTAACTTCCGTCATCCCCACTACATTTATCTCGAATTTTCTACTTTTTACAGCTACTCCCGAGTTATCGCCATTCCGGCAAAGCTCTGGCATACCGGCATCAATTCAATATTATTGATATTGATATGGCTCGGCAGCGTAGCAATCCAATACGCGGTTTCTGCAATATCTTGCGCAGTTAATGGCTGTGTGCCTTGATACACTTTGGCTGCAGCAGCTTCGTCCCACTTGTAGCGCACCTGAGAAAACTCGGTACCACCGCATAAGCCCGGTGCAATATTGGTAGCACGAACCCCGGTTCCTGCCAGATCAGCACGTAAATTTAAGGTGAAATGATCAACAAATGCCTTGCTCGCGCCATATACATTGCCGCCCGGATACGCATAACTGCCAGCCACTGAGCCCAAATTCATCACCAAACCACTACGGCGCGCCACCATGCCAGGTAACACCGCGTGCGTCATGTGTACCAAACCGCGATTATTGGTTGAAATCATCGTATCCCAATCAAGCAATGATGCTTGCTGGGCCGGCGCCGTGCCTAATGCCAAACCGGCGTTATTAATTAGCACATCGATGGCTTGCCACTCGGCTGGCAATGCCGCCAACGCAGCCGGAATAGTATCGGTTTGCGTGACGTCCAAGGTGATCGGCAACAATGCAGCACCCAGTTCAGCGGCTAGCGCAGCCAGTTTATCGCTGCGCCGCGCTGCCGCAATCACGCGATGGCCGCCCTGCACAAACCTGCGCGCCATTGCTTCGCCAAAACCGGAACTCGCCCCAGTAATTAGTACGATCATGTTCAACTCCCTTTGATTTAAATGCGGCTTTCTGATTAGCCGCTATGTTACCTCAACTCATTACTGCCCTCATTAGTTGAACATTTAATTGGAACTTGTTAGTGCCATTCAAGTCGTAATGATTACCATTCTCATTTAATAACTTATAACCTGCCATTAATCATTCTCCCCGACTTCATGAAAAAACTAAACCACCTTACTCGCCTCATATCCGCCGCCTTATTTACATCACTACTCGCCACCAGCTTGACCGCATCCGCAGAACAAGTCGTGGTCTATTCCGCACGCAATGAACAATTAATCAAACCACTGTTTGATGCTTACACCAAACAAACTGGCGTACAAATCAAATTTGTTACCGACAAAGAAGGGCCGCTGATGGAGCGCCTCAAAGCCGAAGGTAAACAGACACCAGCCGATATTTTCATGACAGTGGATGCAGGTAATTTGTGGCAAGCCGCGCAAATGGATTTATTCCAGCCACTGACATCCAGCACTTTAACCGCCAACATCCCAGCGCATTTACGTGATACCAACAATCAATGGTTCGGCTTATCAATTCGAGCCCGCACGATTTTCTTCAACACTAAGCAAGTAACTCCAGCTAGCCTGTCTACTTATGAAGAGTTGGCCGATCCAAAATGGAAAGGCAAACTCTGCTTGCGCACCTCCAAAAAAATTTACAACCAGTCACTCACGGCTATGCTGATCGCGGAACATGGTGCCATCAAGGCCGAGCAAATAGTGAAAGGCTGGGTCTCCAATCTAGCTACGCCGGTTTTTTCCGATGACACAAAAATGCTGGAAGCGATTGCGGCTGGTCAGTGTGAAGTCGGGATTGCCAATAGCTATTATTACGGCCGCTTGATGGATAAATGGCCGACGCTGCCTATCGGCATTTTCTGGGCTAATCAAAATAACGGCGGCGTGCATGTAAATATTTCTGGTGCCGGCGTGACCAAGTTCGCCAAGAACCCGACTGGTGCGCAAAAATTACTGGAATGGTTATCATCCAGCCAAGCACAAAACCTATACACCGATGGCGCGATGGAGTTTCCGGCCAATCCGGCCATTCCAGCCGATCCGCGCTTAGTAAAATGGGGACCATTCAAACAGAATCTGATCAATGTCAGCAAAGCCGGTGAGTTACAAGCGGAAGCCGTTAAATTGATGGATAGGGCTGGTTATAAATAAGCTCCTTTCATCGACTCGCTTTGAGTACAAACCGCTAGGCGCATGGCGGCTTTGTGCCGGGCTAGTATCCTTAATCACCCTGGTGCCGCTGTCCGTCGTGCTCTTTTCTGTGTTCACTCCCGAAACAGAAATCTGGGCACATCTGCAAACCTACGTGCTGCCGGAATTAATCAGCAACACGCTGTGGCTGGTGCTGGGCGTAGTTGCTGGCACTGCGTTGTTAGGCGTTGCATTGGCATGGCTGACCGCCGTGTGCGAATTTCCCGGCCGTACTTTCTTCAGTTGGGCGCTAATGCTACCGCTAGCGATTCCCGCTTATGTTGCAGCATTTGTCGCAATCGGCCTATTCGACTTCACCGGCCCGCTGCAAACTATGTTGCGCGACCTGACTGGCGGTCGCAGCGCTTGGTTTCCGCCAATTAGATCACTCGGCGGAGCGATTCTCATCTTGAGTTTATCGCTCTATCCGTATGTGTATTTATTGGCTCGCCAAGCCTTTCTAACGCAAGGTTCGCGTGCGCTGGAAGCTGGACAATCACTAGGGCTGACTAGACGCATGGGCTTTTTTCGCATTGCATTGCCAATGGCCAGACCGTGGATTGCCGCCGGCCTGATGTTAGTCGTAATGGAAACGCTGGCCGACTTTGGCGCAGTGTCGATTTTTAATGTCGACACCTTTAGCACCGCCATTTACAAAACCTGGTTCGGCCTGTTTTCACTGAGCGCCGCATCGCAACTGGCTTCCTTATTATTGCTGGCAATTTTAATACTGGTGTTTGCCGAACAGTACTGGCAGCGGCAACGTCGATATCACAGTAATTCACCTGACAATTCTGCGTCCAAACGCATTCAACTCAGCCCTCAAGCACGCTGGTACGCCTGTGCATTTGCCGCGGTAATTTTTGCGTCGGGCTTTGTTATTCCGGTGACGCAATTGCTGGCCTGGAGCTCGAAATCGCTTACTGGCGAATGGGATCAGCGCTTTGCTGGTTTCGTCTGGCATACCGTGCTGCTGTCCAGCATGGCAGCAGGTATGGTGGTGCTGGCAGCGCTAGTACTGGTGATTACCTTACGCCGTCATCATGATTGGCCTACTCGTTTTTTTGTACGACTTGCCACGCTCGGCTATGCGATTCCCGGCACGGTTCTAGCAGTCGGAATTTTTATTCCGGCGGCATGGCTAGATCAACAGTTTTTTGACATAAGCGGCCACATGCTGTTACGCGGCAGCCTGGCGTTGATGTTGTGCGCGTATTTGGCGCGTTTTCTGGCACCCGCTTTTAATACGCTCGACAGTGCCATGCAGCGCATTACAAAAAATCAGGAAGACGCAGCGCGAGGCTTGGGCTTAACCGGCTGGCGACTATTTTCACGACTGTATTTCCCGATGCTACGCGGCGGAATATTAGGCGCAGCGCTGCTGGTATTTGTCGACGTTATGAAAGAAATGCCGATCACCTTAATGACGCGCCCGTTCGGTTGGGACACCCTGGCAGTGCGCATTTTTGAAATGACCTCTGAAGGGCAATGGGAACACGCAGCATTGCCAGCACTGGCGATTGTAGTGATTGGCCTGTTGCCGGTATTTTTATTAATCAGACCAAAGGAGTTCGCATGATGCCTTTATTAGAACTACAGCAGGTCGCTCATTCCTACTCAAGTAAAACAACTTTTTCAGAACTCAGCTTTAAGCTCATGAAAGGACAAATCGCTTGCTTGCTGGGGCCTTCCGGCTGCGGAAAAACTACCGCATTGCGGTGCATCGCTGGCTTTGAAGAAATTAGCTCCGGTGCGATTCTCATCAACAACCAGTTAGTCAGTCGTGCAGGCTTTAATCAGCCGGCTGAGCAACGCCAAATCGGTATGATTTTTCAGGATTATGCTTTATTCCCGCACCTGAATGTGGCACGCAATATTAGCTTTGGTCTGTTTAAATTCGGCGCGGCGCAACGCCAACAACGCGTGGACGAACTGCTCGAAATTGTCGGCTTATCCGGCTACGCCAAAGCCTACCCGCATCAACTTTCCGGCGGCCAGCAACAACGCGTTGCCCTGGCGCGTGCCTTAGCACCCAGACCTGCGTTATTGCTGCTCGACGAACCGTTTTCCAATCTTGATGTAGAGTTACGCGAACGACTTTGCATCGAAATTCGCACCATCTTAAAGCGGCAAAACAGCACTGCAATTTTGGTCACGCACGACCAGCATGAAGCGTTTGCCATGGCCGATGAAATTGGGGTTATGCATCAAGGCAGCATGCAACAATGGGATAGCGCCGATCAGTTATATCACCAGCCGAGCAATCGTTTTGTGGCGAATTTTATCGGCGAGGGCGGCTTCATTGATGGGCAGGTGATTAACGAGCATCAAATCGAAATCGAATTAGGGCTGGTTCGTAACCAGCGCGGCCATCCACGCGGCAGCAGCATTGAATTACTACTTCGTCCGGACGACATTGTGCAAAGTGAGCGCAGTAATTTACGGGCTAAAGTCGTGGGCAAGGCGTTTCGCGGTGCCGACTGTTTATATACTCTGGAGCTGCCCAGCGGCCAGCGAGTTTTATCGCGAATTCCCAGCCACTATCCGCACGCGATTGACGACTATATTGGTATTGAACTCGAAATAAAACCTGATGTTGAACATGTCATCACGTTTCAAAAAAGTGGCATTTCAAGTTGAGAATACACCTGGTGAAGCAGGGGTTTCATGATGCATGCATCACGCCTACGTAACGATTTGTCCTTGCAAGGACAAATTCCTTAACGACCATTCAATATTTTAAAGTACAGGAGTATAGTTTTGATGAAATTGACAAATTATCAAATAAACCTATTTGACTATTTATATACTGTTGAAAATATGATTTTCACCCACAGAAAAACCATTGGATATGCTAAAAATATTAAAATATAACGGGAGGGAGCATATGAATTGTGCCGATTTCAGCACAATTTCCGTGTAATTCGTCGCTATTTCAAAGCAAATTAACGCGTAATTGATGGGTATTAGACCGGCAAATAAGCGCGTTGAACTTGCCCAAAAATGGAGCATCGCGTAGAATTTGCCCACCATTTCGTCTCACGCAACTGGCGAAGCCGTCACACCTCTACCAAGGTGCGGCGCAAGATGGAGTTCCATCGGGAAGCGTGAGATTTTGTTCGGGCTCGCATTGTAGTAATGCGTTACAGTAAGAGTCCAAAGCCGTACGCCTGGGTAGCCCATATGGTAAGAACGTTGACGGCTGCCTGTCTTTCCCTTTTTGCAATCCATGCAGCATTAAACGATATCGGACTTATCCTTCATCGCTAGGAAAAATAATGTTTACCAAAAATCATACTTTAGACCAGATCGATCCAGAAATTTTCGCGGTTATTCAACTCGAAAATCAGCGTCAACAAGAACACATTGAGTTGATCGCTTCAGAAAATTACACGTCACCAGCCGTCATGGAAGCGCAAGGCTCACAACTGACGAACAAATACGCTGAAGGCTATCCGGGTAAACGCTATTACGGTGGCTGCGAACACGTAGACGTAGTAGAGCAATTAGCGATTGATCGCCTTAAAAAACTGTTTGGAGCGGAAGCCGCTAACGTGCAACCGAATTCCGGTTCACAAGCTAACCAAGGCGTGTTCTTTGCCGTGTTAAAACCAGGCGACACCATCATGGGTATGTCGCTGGCGGAAGGCGGTCACTTAACGCACGGTATGCCGTTAAATATGTCTGGTAAATGGTTTAACGTAGTTTCTTACGGTTTAAACGATAAAGAAGAAATCGACTACGAAGCGATGGAACGTTTGGCGCGTGAAACCAAACCAAAACTGATCATCGCTGGCGCATCAGCCTATTCATTGCGGATTGATTTTGAACGTTTCTCAAAAATCGCCAAAGAAGTAGGCGCATACTTTATGGTGGATATGGCCCATTACGCTGGCCTGATCGCCGCTGGCGTGTACCCTAACCCGGTTCCTTACGCTGACTTCGTTACTTCAACTACGCACAAATCATTACGCGGCCCACGCGGCGGTATTATTTTGATGAAGGCTGAGCACGAAAAAATCATCAATTCAGCAATTTTCCCAGGCTTGCAAGGCGGCCCGTTAATGCACGTGATTGCAGGTAAAGCGGTTGCATTTAAAGAAGCGTTAACACCGGAATTTAAAACCTACCAAGAACAAGTCGTTAAAAATGCTAACGCCTTGGCAAATGCATTAATCGAACGCGGTTTGCGGATTATTTCCGGTCGTACTGAATCGCACGTGATGTTGGTAGATTTACGTTCTAAAAACATTACCGGTAAAGCAGCTGAAGCTGTTTTGGGTTCTGCTCACATTACCTGCAACAAAAACTCGATTCCTAACGACCCTGAAAAACCGTTCGTAACATCCGGTATTCGTCTGGGTAGCCCAGCAATGACGACTCGTGGTTTTAAAGAAGCTGATGCAGCGAAAGTCGGGCATTTGTTGGCGGATGTATTGGATAACCCAACTGATGCAGCAACGATTGAACGTGTTAAAGCGGAAGTTAAGAAATTAACTGATGCGCATCCGGTTTATTCTGCATAAGAATAAATCAGCGTTCAACTAAGTTGGACAGAGTGTTGATGTGAAATGAAGTCACAACTAAATTGCGTCAACACTCAATAACCCAGACCAGACTATGAAATGTCCTTTTTGCCATAACGATGATACCCAAGTTTTGGATACCCGCGTATCCGAAGAGGGCGACGCTATTCGTCGTCGACGTCGTTGCAATAAATGCGAAAAACGTTTCACGACCTATGAACGTATCGAATTGGCGATGCCATACATCGTTAAAAAAAATGGCAGCCGCTGTGATTATGACTCGTCAAAATTACGCGCCAGTTTAATGCTGGCATTACGCAAACGTCCGGTTTCAGCACCCGCTATTGATAGCGCCATTGAGCACATTGAAGAGCGCTTACTAGCCAGCGGCGAACGTGAAATCCTTTCAGTACAAGTCGGTGAATTGGTCATGCACGAACTAAAACGACTGGATAAAATCGCTTACATTCGCTTTGCTTCTGTGTATAAAAGCTTTGAAGATGTGGCTGAATTCCGCGACATGATTGATGAGTTTAGCCCTACAGCTCATCCAAGAAAAAAAACCTCAAAACTTGTTTGAGGTTTCTTGCGGACGCAAGCCCTTTTATTTATTGACTTTATTTGCCAAAAATTCTTTGGCTTTTCTTCCAACGAATTGACGGCCCGAATTACCATCCGACAACCATTCATCTGGCACAAACAAATCAAACAGACCAACCTTAAATAAGGTCGGTATTGCCAGCTCAAGCTCCGTCTCCACTGTTCCACGCTGACCCGCATTGTATAAATTAATATTATGCAGCATAGTGGCGACCGTTCCAGTTTGAACAGAGCTCCCATCTTTAAGCATCACTGAAGGAAGCGTCTCGCCGTCAGCGATAATTTTCTGATTAATTTGCGCTAATTGCTGATTATGTTGCGTTGATATTTTCGATTCCATTGATTGCATCCTATCTTAGTGTTTGATGGCTTCTGCGCACTCACGAATCAGCGCAGGCCCTTGATAAATTAATCCTGAATAGATTTGCACCAGTTCGGCACCGGCAGCAATTTTTGCTTTGGCATCGCTACCGGATAAAATCCCACCTACGCCAATAATCGGAATAGCGTCACCTAATTCTGCTTTCAATCCGCGTATCACCGCATTCGATAATTCAAATACCGGTGCACCCGACAAACCGCCCGCCTCAGCCGCATGATTTAAGCCTGCAACAGCATCGCGACTCAAGGTTGTATTGGTGGCAATCACTGCGTCGATCTTATGTTGCAGTAAATTATCTGCAATCATTTTGATCTGCTCGGCATCCATATCCGGTGCAATTTTTAAGGCCAGCGGCACATAACGTTTATGCTTATCCGACAATCGTTGTTGTGCATCTTTAAGCTTGGCCAACAAATCGTCCAGTTCATTTGCACCTTGCAGCTGACGTAAATTTTTGGTGTTTGGTGATGAAATATTTACCGTTACATAGCTGGCATACGGATACACTTTTTCCAGACAATGCAGGTAATCATCGGCGGCACGCTCGATCGGCGTATCGGCATTTTTACCAATATTCAATCCCAACACGCCCAATTTATCTTGATAAAACCGCGAGTCTTGAACATTGGAAATAAACGCATCAACACCGCCATTATTAAATCCCATGCGGTTAATAATGGCCTGTGCCTGAGGTAGGCGAAACATGCGTGGTTTAGGATTTCCAGCTTGGGCGCGCGGAGTGACGGTGCCAATTTCTATTGAGCCAAAACCCAGTGCCGCCAGTGCATCAATATAAGCACCATCTTTATCCAAACCAGCCGCTAAACCAATTGGGTTGGGAAACGTAATTCCCATCACGGTACGTGGATCAGAGCTCGGGCGGGTAATTAAATTCCCCATTCCGAGTGCTACGGCATTTTTCAACAAAGGTAAAGTAAGGTGATGTGCGCTTTCCGCATCCATCGAGAATAAGAAAGGGCGGGCAAATGCGTATAAGAGTTTAGTAGACATGAAGGCGGGCGGTACAAGGTTGATTTGATTAAGCTCAGGGCTGGGTATTATAAGTGGGGTTGGCTAACTCGAATGTAATTTCCATTCATCATTGATATAAGCCTCAAAAGGACGGAAATTTGATTTGTATGCCATTTTACCGGTTTCACTAATCCAATAGCCTAAATAAAGATAAGGTAAGCCGACGCTTTTAACTTGCTCGATCTGCCACAACACATTATATGTTCCATATGACGCCGATATGTCAGGTTCATAAAATGTATACACAGAAGAAAACCCGTCATCCAGAATATCAATCAAACTGACCATTTTCAGCACATTGTCTGCATCGCGGAATTCAACTAGACGCGTATCAACCCGACTTTGCAATAAAAATTGGACGTATTGATCGCGACTATCCTGATCCATTCCACCGCCGGCATGACGCGCCTGCTGATACCGTTGATATAAATCGTAATGTTCCGCGACATAACTCAAATCACATACGGTGGTGACTAATCCTGCATGCAAAGCAAACGCACGTCGCTGACTGCGATTCGGCGTAAATTCAGCAACACAAACACGCACCGGAACACAGGCATGACATTCATCGCAATAGGGGCGATAAGTAAATTCGCCACTACGTCGGAAGCCGCTTTTAACCAGGGCTGAATAGACATCGGCATTAATAAAGTGGGCAGGAGTCGCCACTTGAGAGCGGGCTAACCGATCATCCAAATAACTGCAGGTATATGGCGCAGTGGCATAAAACTGAATTGTATTTAATGGCAAATCATTTAACTTTGTCACATTAATCTCCTATTTTTTCACTGAGTTTCCACTCCCTGATTGACGGCTGCAATACGGCCTGCTGTATCCAATTAGTAAATTCCTGACGTGCAATTGGAGCCGCTCCCAGCGACGCCAAATGCTCGGTTTCCTGTTGACAGTCTATCATTTGCACTTGTTGCGACTTCAAAAAAAATACTAATTGAGCCAGCGCCATTTTTGATGCATCACTCACCCGCGAAAACATCGATTCGCCATAAAACATACGACCTATACAAAGACCATATGCTCCGCCAACCAATTCACCATTAATCCAGACTTCCGAAGAATGCGCATAACCCATCCGATGTAATTCAGTATAGGCGCTAATCATTTGTTCAGAAATCCAGGTGCCGGTTCCATCACGGCGCGGAGCAGCGCAAGCGCGCATCACTGATTCAAACGCGCTATCGAATTTAAATTCAACTAAAGGATTATTTTGCAATTTCCGCAGCGTTTTTTTCAGACTTTTAGATAATTTGAAGTGCTCGGTATATAACACCATGCGTGGATCAGTCGACCACCACAAAATCGGCTGCCCTTCGGAAAACCAGGGAAAAATCCCTTGCCGATAGGCATCGAGTAAGCGCTGTGCGGATAAATCTGCTCCGGCAGCAAGCAATCCAGCAGCACCTTGTTGCTCCGTAAGCGCAGTTTCGACAGATGGAAAAGGTGTATCAGCCTCAAGCCAGGGAATCATTGTTTGAGCGGAGTAAATAAAAGATAAAGCGTAGCAGGATAATGTCAGGAAGTAAAAAGCAAATCCAACGATGAACTAATTGAAATTGCATTGAAGTTTCAGCACTTCTCAAACGCCAGCATCAAGAAGCCAAATCCAGCGATGAATTTCGCCTTGATCAAACTGGGCTACGCCTTTTAGCGAATAGCCAATCTGCGCAAGTGGTGGCGCAGGATAAATTCTAGCGTGCCGCCATTGTTCAGCCCATCTGCGCAGATGGTGGCGCAGGTCAAATGGTAGCGCAGTAAAAGACTATGCCGATAAATCAGCGCAGTAAAAAGCAAACGGGCATAAAAAAACCCCCACTAAACATAGCGGGGGTTTTTAGGAAGAACAGCCTGACGATAACCTACTTTCACACTGGTTGCAGCACTATCATTGGCGCAGAGTCGTTTCACGGTCCTGTTCGGGATGGGAAGGGGTGGGACCGACTCGCTAT
>NZ_PUGF01000002.1 GCF_002976435.1 Solimicrobium silvestre
ATAGCGAGTCGGTCCCACCCCTTCCCATCCCGAACAGGACCGTGAAACGACTCTGCGCCAATGATAGTGCTGCAACCAGTGTGAAAGTAGGTTATCGTCAGGCTGTTCTTCCTAAAAACCCCCGCTATGTTTAGTGGGGGTTTTTTTATGCCCGTTTGCTTTTTACTGCGCTGATTTATCGGCATAGCCATTGACTGGGCCGCATCATCTGCAAAGATGGGCTGTTCATTGGCTGCACACAAGAATGTGTAGCTCAGCTTGAGTAACACTATCTATCTATCTATCTATCTATCTATCTATCTATCTATCTATCTATCTATCTATCTATCTATCTATCTATCTATCTATCTATCTATCTACCTATCTATCTACTTGGTCTGTCTATGTAGACATTGATAAATAGGGAATGTTAATCTCCAGTTCATGAGAGATAGTACGAATTTGTGTTTTTAAAGATTTCCTTCCGCATAAATGTCGCGGTTTTTTGCATATTGATGGGTGTTAATGCAAGTGCTCAGGATCTGACCACATCATCGAACGAGCAATTCGTCAGCTTGCCAGATGCTCAGGTTGCGGTTATCGAAGGCGCACGTATGATTCCTTGGCGATCCTATCGAACTATGTAGAAAGGCTTGGATGCTTTTGAGCGATATCATGAAGAATATGCCCCCAACGCTCTGCTTCGGTTCAAAATTAACGTTTCATCTATTACTACTTAACTTCACATCGTAACTTACGAGAGGTAACTAATTGTTCCGATCGAGCAGAGTGGCATATTTGAATTGCCGCGAAATGATAAGGCTGCTGTAGAAAATGCAGAGATTACAACAAACAGGAAAAAAGATTCGGTGGTTATAACGCCATATATTCGCAGTGTGAATGTATTAAAAAAGACATACGGTTGGGTGATCTCCGATTGCAGTGTGAGGTGGGTTGGGCGATTAATCAGGATGAAACTGCATTTCTGTTGCGTAACTTTATTAACTTGGCAGGTGGTCCCTGCAAAACAAAATCGAGCGCGTATTCTTTTAGTACATTAAACATGATCAATTCTGCGACTATTTCATCAGGAGAACGAAACGAGCCACTTTTCGTTTCACAAAATGGCATGGCATTTTTTCCGCCACTTTCCGATACGACGTGGCCAAATGACTCCATGATAAGTTTTCAGCTTATGGACTCATTAAACGAGTAGAGATTCAAACGCTGACTTGCTCGATTCTGATTTCACCAAATTTAAAAAATGCAGGCCATGACTGCGAGCAGCTAAAAATAATAATGATGTTAAAGCCGTAAAAAAAGCGCACGATTTGCATCGTGCGCTTTTTGTTTAAGTCTTTATAATTTATGCACTCAGGCGTTTTTCCAGTTGTGCTTTGGTTGTTTTGAGTTCAGATGGTAAATGATATTCCAACTTTTCAAATAATTCTGCATGCAATTTTAATTCAGCATCCCAGGCAGATTTATCGATGGAAGTGATGGTATCGAACTGTTGTTGAGTGAATTCCAAACCGTCCCAGCTCAAATCAGCAAATTTAGGTGTAATACCGAAAATATTTTCATCGCCGGCTGCTTCACCTTCAACGCGTTCAACCATCCACTTTAAAACACGCATATTGTCGCTGTAGCCTGGCCATACAAACTTACCTTCAGCGTTGGTGCGGAACCAGTTTACGCAGTAGATTTTTGGGATTTCAGCTGGTGAAGCGGCAATTTTTTTACCGATATCGAGCCAGTGTTGGAAGTAATCACTCATGTTGTAGCCGGTGAACGGCAACATAGCAAATGGGTCGCGGCGTACTACGCCTTGTTGACCAACTGCGGCAGCAGTAGTTTCTGATCCCATTGTTGCCGCCATATAAACGCCTTCCACCCAGTTACGTGCTTCGGTGACGAGCGGCACAGTAGTAGAGCGGCGACCACCAAAAATAAAGGCGGAAATCGGTACGCCGGCAGGATCATCCCAAGCTGAGTCGATGACTGGATTTTGTGTAGCTGGAACAGTAAAGCGCGCATTTGGATGGGCTGCTTTGCGGCCAGTTTCCTTAGCGATTTCCGGGGTCCAATCTTTACCTTGCCAGTCGATTAAATGTGCTGGTGCCTGTTTAGAAAGACCTTCCCACCAAACATCGCCATCGTCAGTTAATGCAACGTTAGTGAAAATGGTATTGGCATTGAGCGAAGCCATGCAGTTGTAATTAGTCAGTGTATTCGTGCCTGGTGCTACACCGAAGTAACCTGCTTCTGGATTGATTGCATAAAGACGACCGTCTGCACCAGGTTTAATCCAGGCGATATCGTCGCCGATAGTCGTAACTTTCCAGCCATTTAATGAGGCAGGTGGAATTAACATCGCGAAGTTCGTTTTGCCGCATGCTGAAGGGAAAGCTGCTGCAACATAATGCTTTTTACCTGCTGGGGATTCAACACCGAGAATGAGCATGTGTTCAGCCAACCAGCCTTGATCGCGGCCCATGTTCGATGCGATACGCAGAGCGAAACATTTTTTACCTAATAAAGCATTACCGCCGTAGCCAGAACCGAACGACCAGATTTCACGGGTTTCAGGGTAATGAACAATGTATTTATTCGGGTTACAAGGCCAGGAAACATCTTGTTGACCAGCGGCGAGAGGAGCGCCGACGCTGTGTACGCAAGGGACAAATGCGCCATCTGTACTCAGTACGTCAAAAACCGCTTTACCCATGCGTGTCATGACGCGCATATTGACGGCAACATAAGGAGAGTCAGAAAGTTCTACACCGATGTGTGCAATCGGTGAGCCGATTGGGCCCATGGAAAACGGCACAACGTACATAGTGCGACCTTGCATACAGCCGTCAAATAAGCCATTTAAGGTAGCGCGCATTTCAGCAGGTTCCATCCAGTTATTGGTTGGACCGGCATCTTCTTTTTTTGCGGAACAGATGAAAGTACGATCTTCAACACGTGCTACGTCAGAAGGATCTGAGCAAGCTAAATAGCTGTTTGGACGTTTTTCTTCATTGAGTTTTTTCATGGTGCCAGCAGCAACCATTTCAGCACACAATGCATCGGATTCTTCTTGCGAACCGTCGCACCAGACAACCTTGGCTGGCTTAGTTAAGGCAGCAACTTCTGCTACCCATGAAATTAATTTTTGCTGTTTTACATACGACGGTACATTTAATGCGATAGTGCTTGTTGCTTGAGTCACGATAAGTCTCCAATGCCAATAAAATTCGGTCTAATAGCAAATTAATTTATTATTATTTTCAGCTAAAATAATTCAGCTTAAATTCAGCGGACAAAAAGGGTTTGCGGTTGCTGGCACTCCAGCCAAAATGGAGGATTAAATTAACGTGTAATTAAATCGCGGCGAGGCTCTACAACACAAAGCGACAACTCTAGTCACTGAATTTGTCTGCAGATTGATCACGTAAAGGATCAATCAAACTGGGGTAAAAAATGCTATGGAACCGAACATTCTACTCCTTGAAGCAAAAATCAGCCAATAGATTTAGTCAAAAAGTAATATTTTAATAAGCCAATATGATGAAAATAGCTATCCTCGATGATGTGCAAGATGTGGTTAAAAATCTGTCTTGCTTTAGTTTGTTGCAAGACCATGACGTGAAAATTTTTACCAATAGCGCCCGCGGAATCGGGCAAGTGGCAATACGTTTAGCACCGTTCGATGCCATCGTATTAATTCGTGAGCGCACCGCGATGCCGCGCGCTTTATTACAAAAACTGCCAAATCTAAAGTTGATTTCGCAGACTGGTAAAGTCGCAGGCCATATCGATCTGGATGCTGCTGCCGAACTCGGCATTACCATTGCGGAAGGAATTGGTGATCCGACCGCGCCAGCCGAATTAGCCTGGGCATTAATTATGGCGGCGATGCGCAAGATCCCACAGTACGCAAGTAACTTACGTGAAGGCACCTGGCAAACCGTTAGCAGTAATCCTGTGCATAACACACTGGGTTCACGGCTAAAAGGGAAAACGCTGGCAATCTGGGGTTACGGGAAAATAGGGCAATTGGTGGCAGGCTATGGTCGAGCATTTGGCATGCAAGTGCTGGTTTGGGGGCGTGAGGCCAGCCGGGAAAAAGCATTGCAAGATGGTTATGTAGTTGCTGCCTCAAAAGAAGAATTTTTTACCCGGGCTGATGTGCTGAGTTTGCATTTGCGGTTAAATGAAGCAACCCGTGGAATTGTGTTGGATAGTGATTTAAAACGGCTGAAACCGAGTGCGTTATTTGTGAATATCAGTCGCGCTGAATTGGTTGAAGAAGGTGCACTACTGACTGCTGTAACGCAAGGACAGCCAGCCGCGTTAGATGTTTTTGATGCCGAACCATTGGCACATGATTCACCTTTGTTGCGTTTACCGAATGTGTTGGCCACGCCGCATTTAGGTTATGTCGAACAGCAAAGTTATGAGATTTATTTTGAGGCGGCGTTTCAGAATATTGTTGATTATGCCAAGCGTGAGTTGGCGTAAGCAATTTTAGTGATGAATCAAGGGTGAGAAGAGTATTAAATATCCAACCGTAATTCACTAATACTCGCTTTAGCACGTTCCAACATCGCGATAGCAGCCGGACCTCTAACTAAGGTAACGGCAACAGCCAGCGCATCAATATAGGTTAAATGTGCTAAACGCGATGTCATCGGCGTGTAAATGTCAGGATCTTCTTCTACGTCGACGGATAAATGCACGTCAGCTAATTCCGCTAATGGGCCACCAGATGCGCACAATACCAATATTTTAGCGCCGGCGTTTTTAGCCAGTTGCACGCTACGTATCATGTCGCGGGTGCGGCCAGTGCGTGAGAAAGCCACAACGACGCAATCTTTATTCAGCAAGGTGGCCGACTGCGCTTGTAAATGCGCATCACAAAACACGGTAGTCGGAATACCAAAACGGAAAAACTTGAGTTGCGCATCAATAGCTAGCGCGCCGGAATAGCCTAGTCCGTAACACTCAATCCGTTTGGCGCTGGCCAATAACTGCACGGCTGCTTCAAAGGTGGCGGTATTGGCAGAATTGCGCGCTTCCATGAGTGCGGCAATAGTGCGGTCAAACACTTTTGGCAATACATCGCGTACCGAATCGGCTTGATTGACGTCTAAATGTAAATACGGGATTCCGGTTGCCAGACTTTTGGCGAAGGCCAGTTTAAAGGCTTTATAGCCATCAAAACCCATCGACAAAGAAAAGCGCACCACGGTTGGTTCGCTGACTTGGCAGGCTTGCGCTAAAACGCGGATCGGCATGGAAACGATGTCATGCGGCTTTTGCAGTAAAAATTCAGCCACCTGACGTTCGGCGCGACTCAGTTCGGTGGTCGCGCTACGGATGCGCGCCAGTAAACCTTTTTCAGGGGTCGCGATGGGGCTAATAGGAAGGGAGATTAGGGACACCAGAATACCTCCACATCGCAACGTGCTGCTGCTAATAACGCATTGACCGGACTTGGTGCCGAACTGTTTTCAAGAACTGCGCGTTTTTCAGCACCAGTAATCACCAGCCAAATCGACTGGGTTGCCAGCAAGCGTGAAAATGAAAGTGACATGCGCGCTTGCTGAGTTTGCGGATGTAGGGCTGCAACGCAATTGACTGCATCATCCGCAATTAATAATTGTGGCGCATCGGGAAACAGCGATGCGATATGACCATCTGTCCCCATGCCTAAAATGACCGCGCTAAATGTGTGATCGCACTGTTCTTGCAGGCGTGTATGTATGTAAGGAGCTGCGCTGGCAGGATCGGATAACTCGTTTTTTAGAGACACTAATTTCCATAACGCGGCCGATTCAGAGAAGCAGTTTCTAAACAAGCCTTCATTACTTTGCGGATCAGCATCAGGCACCCAACGCTCATCGGTTGCTATTAATTGAATTGAGCGTGGTTTTGCCGCAGCGAATAAGCTATCAAATTGACGATATAACGGTGCCGGAGTTGAGCCGCCCGCCAGCGCAAAACTGCACGGTTGATTGGCTGGCGTAGAAGTTACTAACGCCAGCCATTTATTCGCTAACTCATGGCTTAATGAGGCAAAATCCGAGTATTCGTTAATACGTAGCATGAGATTATTTCCTGACACCTAGGTGGAATTTAAATGTGGTTGAGTTAACTAAAAATCAATCCTCAACAAATTCTTCGCCCCAAGTAGAGCCATGTTGCGCCAATAAATAGCTGGATGCCGCCGGGCCCCAACTTCCCGCAATGTATGACTTCAAGCCTTCGGTATCGGTTTGCCAGGTGCTCATAATTGGGTCTACCCAATCCCAAGCCGCACCTAATTCATCATCACGCACAAACAGGGTTAAATCGCCATGCATGGCATCGAGTAATAAGCGTTCATAAGCTTCTACGCGGCGAGATGTGGAGGCTTCGGCGAAATCCAGATTTAACGCGACGTCGGATAAACGTATTCCTTCACCCGGCTCCTTGGCCTTCAAAAACAACTGCACGCTTTCTTCCGGCTGTAACGAAATTACTAAACGGTTAGAGCGCAGATTAGTCTGGGACGTACCAAAAATCGAATACGGAATCGGCTTAAAGTTAATAGTAATTTCGGCGCTGCGCGACGCCATGCGTTTGCCGGTACGTAAATAAAATGGCACGCCAGCCCAGCGCCAGCTATCAATTTCTGCACGTATCGCGACAAAAGTTTCGGTGCGTGTGTGTGCTGGAACTCCGGTTTCGTTTTGATAGCCAACTACCGGTTGTCCATTCACTGCACCTGCGCGATATTGGCCGCGCACGGTTCTTTTGATAACTTCGTCAGGAGTAAACTTATGCAGGGCGCGCAGCACTTTTACTTTTTCATCGCGAATAGAATCGGGTGCGGCATTGACCGGCGGTTCCATCGCGACGATGGAAAGTAACTGCAGCAAATGGTTTTGCACCATGTCGCGCAGTGCACCGGTGTGATCATAAAATTCACCGCGTGCTTCCACACCGACTTGTTCTGCGATGGAAATCTGTACGTCGTGTATCCATTTGCGGTTCCAGAGCGGCTCTAAAAACGAATTGGCAAAACGCAGTGCCAATAAATTTTGCACCATCTCTTTACCAAGGTAATGGTCGATCCGGTAAATTTGATTTTCTTTGAGGTAGGTACGCAGCGCTTGATTGATATCACGCGCAGATTGCGCATCACGCCCTAGCGGTTTTTCCAATACTACACGTGCCTGGCTACCGACTAAATCATGACTTGAGAGTTGTTGCACAATCGGCACGAAAATATCCGGGCCGGTGGCTAAATAAAACAAGGTGGCATTGCTGTCTGGGCTGGCGATTTTATTTTTGAGTGCCGCGAAATCGGCATCCACCCGCGCATCAATTTTGGAGTACAACGTTTTCGCTAAAAATGACTTGAGCTGTTCTGGTGTACCAACGCCATCAGGTTTTGCGTGGCTGCTAATACTTGCCGCTACCCGTTCACGAAATTCATCGTCGGAGATGGCTTCACGCGCAGCACCGACAAAAGTGAAATTGCTGTCTAGCCGACCATTCAAAAATGCACTGTACAGTGCGGGAATAATTTTGCGTTTGGCCAAATCGCCAGTGCCACCAAACAATACAAATGTCGTCATGCTGACTCCGTAATAAGCTCGTAAAAGAAATAGGCTACTCTAATTTTGTTGCATTCATTATGCCAGAACATCGTCAAAAATGTAGTTTCATTACATAATATTCCGACTATTTCAGTTAAATATTTACATAAATGCGTATTTTTGTAAGTTAATTACAGATTTTGTGCTAACGTAAACCTGTTTCGATATCTGTTAGTGAGCCTATCATGACCGCAATTACACCTTCCGCACTTACCCCGATTCATCCTGTTATTGAGCAGGTTACCGAGCGCATTCGGGTTCGCAGCTTAACGTTGCGTACTGCTTATCTGGCACGGATTGAGCAGTTTCGCGGTCGTCCGCCGCGCCGTGCCCAGCTTTCTTGCGCTAATCAGGCGCACGCCAATGCGGCAGCCGAATCGCGCGCCAAAATTTGGCTCAATCAGGCACAAAAACCGAATATCGGCATCGTCACCGCTTATAACGACATGCTTTCGGCGCATCAGCCGTATGCCAGTTATCCCGATCAAATTAAAGCTGCCGCATTACGTTTCGGCGCCACCGCTCAAGTAGCTGGTGGCGTTCCCGCCATGTGTGACGGCGTGACGCAAGGCCGTCCCGGCATGGAATTATCGTTATTTTCGCGTGACGTGATTGCGCAGGCAACGGCGGTGGCTTTGTCACATGATGCGTTTGATGCTGCGCTGTGTTTGGGCATTTGCGACAAAATTGTACCGGGCTTGCTGATTGGTGCGCTGGCGTTCGGTCATTTACCGACCATTTTTATTCCGGCTGGCCCGATGGGTTCCGGCTTATCAAATAAAGACAAAGCTGCGGTACGCGAACGCTTTGCGCAAGGTAAAGCGACTAAAGAAGAATTGCTGGCCGCTGAAAGTGCTGCTTATCACAGCGCAGGTACTTGTACTTTTTATGGCACCGCCAATAGCAACCAAATGCTGCTGGAAGCGATGGGCTTACATTTGCCAGGCGCCGCATTTATCCACCCAGGCACAGCATTACGTCATGCCTTAACTGACGCCGCCGTTGAACAAGTTATTCAATTAACCGAGCAAGGTAATCACTACACCCCGATCGGTCATGTGGTGAATGAAAAATCCATCGTTAATGCAATTATTGCCCTGCTCGCGACGGGCGGTTCAACTAATCACACCATGCACTGGATTGCGGTGGCGCGAGCTGCCGGGATACTAATCGACTGGCAAGACTTTGATGAATTGTCTGCGGTGATTCCGTTACTGACTCGGATTTACCCTAACGGTAGCGCCGACGTAAATGAGTTCGAAGACGCTGGTGGCCCGGTATTTGTGATCCGTGAATTATTAGCCGCTGGTTTAATGCATGGCGATGTGCAAACCGTGTTTGGCACCACCGGTTTGTACGCACACACTCGCCAACCTGAGCTACAGAATGAGGTGTTGTCCTGGCGTGATTTGCCGGAGCAATCCACCAATACCGGCGTAGTGCGTAAGGTGAGCGAACCGTTTGCGGCAACTGGCGGGCTGCGTCTGTTGCAAGGTAATTTGGGGCGCGCCATTATCAAAGCTTCGGCAGTGCCAGCGGAAGCATGGACTATTCGTGCGCCTGCCAAGGTATTTGAATCGCAAGATGCGTTGGTCAGTGCCTTTAAAGCCGGGCAGCTGAATATGGACTTTGTCGCCGTGGTAATTTTCCAGGGCCCGCAAGCCAATGGTATGCCTGAGTTGCATCACTTCACGCCGGTATTAGGCAGCCTGATGTCGGCTGGGTTTAAGGTCGCGTTAGTGACCGATGGTCGCATGTCCGGTGCCTCAGGAAAAGTGCCAGCCGCATTACATATCAGCCCGGAAGCTGCGCAAGGTGGCGCGTTAGCCAGAGTGCAAGATGGCGATATGGTGGAACTGGATGTGGCGGAAGGTCGATTGCACGTGGATGTACCGGAAGCTGAATTTGCAGCGCGTATTCCGAGGGTTTTACGTGCAGCGCATCTGGATGACACAGTGGATTTTGGGCGTGAACTGTTTGTGAATCAGCGCCGTTTTGTGACCGCACCTGAACACGGTGCGTCTACTCTTTTTAAGGATTAATGGAGATGGAAATGCAGATGAAAATGAGCGCGATTTTGAAGCAGTTAAGCCAGGTTCGGGTATTGCCTATTTTAGTTGCCGACGATGTACAGCAGGCAATACGCTGTGTCGCAACATTGGCAGAAAATGGGTTAAGCGCGGTAGAAATTACCCTGCGTACGCCGAATGCGATGAATGTATTGGCAGAAGTCGTCAAAGCCTGCCCAGAAGTATGTGTTGGCGCTGGCACGATCTTAACTGCGCAGCAATTAATAGAGGTGCAAGATACAGGCGCAGCATTTGGCATTAGCCCAGGAATTACGCCAACCTTAGCCCATGCTGCGGCGGATTTAGGCCTACCTTATTTTCCAGGCGTTGGCGGTGCGAGCGATTTAATGCTGGCCTTGGAACATGGTTTTAATGTGGTGAAGTTATTCCCATCGGATCTGGTGGGAAGCACCAAAATGGCGAAGGCATTAGGCGGACCATTTCCTGACGTGCGTTTTTGTTTAACCGGCGGCGTGACATTAGAAGCGACGCCACAACTGCTGCAACAAAGTAATGTCCTGTGCGTGGGCGGATCATGGATGTGCCCGGCTTCGTTAATTGAAGCAAATAACTGGGCGGCGATTGCCAAGCTGGCTGCCGCTGCGGCAATCGCCGGAAAATAAGCTGGGTGTAGGTTGTGTTGAGTTGCCGTTGTAGGCTGGGTTAGCGGTTTACCAACCCAGCATGCCTATCAATTGCTGGGCTGATAAAGCGTTAGCCCAGCCTACAGAGCTCTAGCCCAGCCTACAAAGTCTTAGTCCCTTGATGTCTTTTAACGAGTTCAATAGTTCCTATGGCCACTTCCGTTTCACACACTCCGCTATGGTGTTTGCTGCAGCAACGGGCAACTAATACGCCGAGCATTAAAGAATTATTTAAATCTGAACCACAGCGGTTTAATCATTTCTCTGCGTCTGCCTGCGGGATTTTATTGGACTATTCTAAGCAACGCTTAGACACCACGGCCAAGCTCAATTTACTGGCCTTGGCACGTCAGCAAAAAGTAGAAGCACGTCGTGACGCGATGTTTGCCGGGGAGGCGATTAACCATACGGAAAACCGCGCCGTGCTGCACACGGTTTTGCGTTTACCTAAAGGCGAAGCGTTTCATCATCAAGGTGAAAATATTGCCGCCAGCGTGCATGCTGTTTTGCAGCAAATGCGCACTTTTAGTGACGCGGTGCGTGAGGGGCGTTGGTTAGGGTTTTCAGGTAAGCCGATTCGCACGATTGTGAATATCGGGATAGGCGGTTCCGATCTCGGGCCGCAAATGGCCTGCATCGCCTTAGCGCCGTGGTCGCAAAAAAATCTATTACTGCATTTTGTGTCCAATGTGGATGGCCGTCATTTAACGGATGCATTGAAAAATGCCGAACCCGAAACGACGTTGTTTGTGGTGGCATCAAAAACCTTCAGTACCATGGAAACACTCACCAACGCACAAACTGCGCGTGAGTGGATGCTCGCTCATGGCTGCCCAAGTGAACAAATTCGTCAGCACTTTGTTGCTCTCAGTACCAACGTCGAGGCGGCAAGTAAGTTCGGTATCGCTCCTGATAATGTGTTCCCATTTTGGAATTGGGCCGGTGGTAGATATTCCGTATGGAGTGCGATTGGCTTATCGATTGCACTGTATGTGGGAGCCGATAAATTTGAAGAAATGCTGGCCGGTGCGCATGAAATGGATCTGCATTTTCAGCAAGCTCCACTGGAACAAAATCTGCCGGTGTTAATGGCGTTGTTGGGCGTTTGGAATATTAATTTTCTGGGTTTGCAAGCCTTATCTATCGCTCCGTATCACCAGCGCATGGCGCGCTTGCCGGCCTATTTGCAGCAATTGGAAATGGAAAGTAACGGTAAGTCGGTAACACGGGAAGGGCAGCGCGTTGATTACGCCACATCGCCGATTTTGTTTGGCGAAGCGGGCACGAATGGACAGCACGCGTATTTTCAGTTGCTGCATCAAGGCGCCACGATTATTCCTACCGATTTTATAGTGGTGGCTGATGATGATGTTGGGTTGCCGGGACATAACCAGGCACTGTTAGCCAACTGTTTTGCGCAATCCAAGGCGATGGCCTTGGGCAAAGATATCACCCAGGTACGCGCGGAATTACCCGGAGTTTCAGAAGCGTTATTGCCACATCGCGTGTTTGAGGGGAATCGTCCAAGTTCTACCGTATTGCTGGATGTACTCAGCCCTAAATCGTTAGGCGCATTGATTGCGTTATATGAGCACAAAGTGTTTGTGCAATCGGTTATTTGGGATATCAATGCCTTTGATCAGTGGGGCGTGGAATTGGGTAAATCGTTAGCACAACAATTAATCAGCTTGAAGCCGGAAGCGGTCAAGGAAGATTACGATAGTTCGACGAAAGGTCTGTTGAGGGCGTTGAAGCGTGACAAGTAAGCGAGATTCATAAGCGAAATGCATAAGCAAGACCAAAAAGTTGGATAGCAGATAAAAAATGGCGCAAACTGCGCCATTTTTTCGTCTTCTATTTAGCTACTTTACAGATTACTTAGCAGCCGATTTTTTAGTCACAGCAGCTTTAGTGTCATCTTTCTTCATTGCTACCGTTTGCGTCACTTTTTTATCGCTTGCTACTACGGTAGCTTTACTAGTTGCGCTTGCAACTGGTGCAGTAGCTACAACTGGCGTTGCTTTGGTTGTAGTTTTAGTGGCCGTTTTAGTTGCGGCAGTTTTGCTGGCAATCTGAGTTGATTTTTCGGTTTTAAGCACTGTTAAAGCGGTAGCTGGTTTTGCGGTGCTAGCGGCAACAACCGTTTTTGTTGGTGCAGTCATCGTTACTGGCGCAGCAGCTGGCTTTGGTGTGGCAGGCGCGGTCGATGTTGCTGGAGTTTGAGCAAAAGCTGCACCCATTACTAAGGTAGCAGCAACGAAAGTGGTGATCAGCTTGTTCATGGTAAATCCTCATTTAGTTTTAAGTTGCGTAGTTAATCTACGTACTCCTAAAACGACATCGAGATAACTTGAGTTGACTGAGTTATTGGTAAATTTTAGAAGGAACTGTTTGTTTTCGCTGTCAACCAAAACGCAGTTGGCTTAAAGCTGAGTAAGCCGTTAGGCCGTATTGATGGGTACAACGAATCCTCAATAGGTTACGTAACAGGGTTTGTTTCTGTCCCTTGAAACTCGCGCCGATATGCAGAAGGCGATGTATTGAAGGTGCGGGCAAAGTGACGGCGTAATACCAGCGCTGAACCAAAACCGGTGTCGATGGCGATATCATCTATAGAGCATCTGGTGGATTCCAATTGGCGTTGTGCCTGGCAAAGACGCTGGTTTAACAGCCATTGCCCCACTGTTGTGCCGGTAAGTTTTTGGAAGTGTCGGGTAAAACTGCGTCTGCTCATTAAGGCACGTTGTGCCAGCTGATCGATTGGTTGTTGCTCACCCAGATTTTGTAGCATCCATTCCAACACACTGGACAGACGTCCATCACTCGCCAGAACCGGTAGCGGTTGATCAATGTACTGCGCCTGCCCACCTTGGCGATGCGGAGCAATCACCAATTTGCGGGCAACATGCGCTGCAATATCTGATCCGTATTGTGAGCGCAATATATGCAGGCAGCAGTCAATTCCTGCGGCGGTTCCCGCTGAGGTGATCACGTCTCCGTGATCTACATACAATACATTTGGAACCAGAGTTATTTGTGGATAACGTTGCGTAAATTCGCTGGCTTTAGCCCAGTGCGTGGTTGCTGTACGTTGATTAAGTAAACCTGCTTCCGCCAATACAAAGGCTCCCAAACACAATCCAACAATCCGTGCACCGCGTTTATGTGCCTTGCGCAATTCCACTAACAAGTGTTCCGGCGGGGCATCCAAATTGGAACTCCAGGACGGGATAACAATCATGTCTGCGCGCTTTAGTATGGATAAACCATGCTTAATATTGAACGTAAAACCTGCGTTGGTTCGTATTGTGTGGTTCCCTGCTTTTGGTTCCATTGCGCATACGCAAACCTTAAAGCTTGGCTTATCTACGCCTTCATGTTGTGTATCAAAGACTAAACCCGGTACAGACAAGTGGAAAGGGCTAATGCCATCAAAGACGACAACGGCGACTGCTACTGTTGATGGCGAGGTAATTTTTAACATGGCCTAATAGTACCTATTATTGGCAATCGGGTCACTTTGTTTATGACTCCTCATCACTGATAATGAGTTCCACAGACAGCGCTGCTGTGTGTCATAACCCAACAACTTAGTGAAAAGAGAACGCCATGTCAGCATCCGCTATTTCAGCAAAACCAACAAAAATTCTTAAACGCGCTTTAGTCGTAATCGATGTTCAGAATGAATATTTCAGCGGTAATTTGTTAGTTGAGTATCCGGATCCCAACGTATCGTTAAAGAATGTCGGCTTAGCGATGGATGTAGCGCATGCAGCCGGTGTGCCGATTTTAGTGGTGCAACACACAGCACCTCAGGGTGCGCCTATTTTTCAAAAAGGTCAGCCTGAATGGGAATTGCATGACATTGTTAAAAGTCGCAAGCATGACCATTACGTTGAAAAAAATTTAGCTAGTATTTTTAGTGGGACAAATGTGGCGACATGGCTCAAGGAAAATGAGATTGATACCTTGTCCATCATTGGCTATATGACGCAAAACTGTAACGCCAGCACGATTTATCAGGCAATGCATGACGGTTACAAGGTCGAAGTGTTGAACGATGCAACAGGCGCAGTTCCTTATTCAAATGAAGCCGGGCGTGCTACTGCAGAAGAAATACATCGCGTGTTTAATGTTGTATTCCATTCTAATTTTGCGGCGGTTGTTAGTACCGCTGATTGGATTCAGACTGTGCATGCCGATGCTCCTATTGCAAAGGGTGATGTCTTTACATCAAATCGAAATGCGCACTGATACTGTTTAGCATCAGCGCGCATTGTTTACAAAACGGTGTAGTTAAATTGAACTAACTACGCCGATAATCACCAGCGCCATTGATTTGGGGCGCTGTCAAAGTCGAACATATCAAACAAGTCGCCGATGGCAGGGGAGTTAACCGGCACATAAGGATTGCGTTCATGAGCGATTGGGTTAGGGAAATTGTCGCGGCTACGATTGCTCACCGGTTTTAATCTCCAGTTTCTTTCGATGAATTTCAGGATCGAAACGTGATCGGTGTACTCATGCGAAACATGCCCTTGTTTAGCCAATGGCGACACAACGATGAATGGAATACGTGTTCCGTCCCCGAAGAAATCAACCGGTTGTACATAGCCAGAATCGTAGTAACCACCACCTTCATCGAAGGTTACGAAGATGGCCGTGTCTGCCCAAAGTTTTGGATTGGCTTTGACCGCATCAATAATCTTCTTCGAGAAGCCTTCAAACAGATCAAGCTTGGATGACGATGGATGACCATCGACAAGGCCACTTGGTTTGACGAAGGAAACGGCTGGCAATGTACCTGCGCTGATGTCGGCATAAAGATTGGTCGTGTCTTGAATATGTGCTGCGACCATTGCCGGATTAGTCATGATCGACGTGTCGTACTGGAACGGATTACAGATATTGCAATATTCGTCTGTGTTCGCGCCCTGTGCACCATAGTTCAACTGATACGGATCACCAACATAGTTGTTCCACTGATCGCCATAATATTTCCACGAAACGTCAGCTTTATTCAGGCTGTCACCAATGCTAGGCACTGTCGATGGGGGAATAGTGAAGACCGTGTTGTTAGGACTGTTATCAGTAAATGCATTGTTACCGTTACCAAAATAGCCGGGATTGTAATTATTCAGTAAATAATAATGTCCTGGCTCACATTTTGATGCGATAGGTTTTGGTAAGGATTTCAGATAATCAACAATCGGAGCAACGCCTGGCTGTCTGGTGTCGGAGCAATTGGTGTATGAACCACCGCCATAAGATGGTGAGCCATATGAACCGCCGCCGTAACCGTCTTCGGCATACCAGTTATTGGTGCCGGCTGCTGGATTCGGATTCTCAACTTCATCAACGATACCGGCATTTTTGCTACCAGCGGCTACGGTGACATTGTGAGGAGGCGGCATAGGATTGCCAGCGCCGTCACTAAACCAAATTGCGTCACCATGCCCAATCATGATGTGATTTGCACCTGTGCCACCATTTACGGATTGATGGAAGTTATCGCTCATTGCGTAATGGTCAGCCAAGTGCTTGAAGTAAGGCACGTCACCGGTGTGCATGTTGTAAAAACCTAGCGCCGTGGAGCCTTCGCCAGTAGTTTTTGCTGTTGGTGAATATTCGGCGCTAAAGTTTGCCGGCTGCGCGTCGCCATTTGAACCTGCTCCTACGACTGTTTCAACCCATGAGAATAACGACGAGTCGCAACCGGAAGGACGTAGTGGCGTAGCTTGGTTGATGTTGCAATCGAGTTGCTGCCACATTTGATAGAAGCGATGCACAGGGCTTGCAGAGTAATCATGATAGTTCAATGTCGTCGCATTGGTCAGCTGAAAAGGACCAGGTGGCAGTGCGTTTACATTTGGGATGCGCTGATCAGGTACGTGGGAAGCTTGTCCGGTACCGCCCGAAACCAGGTATTGATAATAATCAGCAGGCAAGCCATTTTCGGATTCCTGCGCCAATTGCAAACTGTTACCCGTAATGTAGGAGCTCTTTGGTCCTCCGGTAAGCGGCGCTGGTAACACACCACCAGGGAATGCAGCTTTGGCCGGGCTTAACAGGAAGGAATCTGCTGTTGTGTCGGTAGCGGCTTTTTGCTGCGCCAGTTTGAAATTCGGGCCCGGGCTACCGTCCTTGTTGACAATTCCCAGTGAACGAAGATTCCAAATGCCATGCCCATTTTTTGGTTCATACGTCGCAAATACATTATCAAAACTGTGATTTTCACCAATGATTACGATTACATGTTTAATCGGTGACTGAGTCCTATGGTCCGCAGCACTCGGGGCGCTTTGAGCTAATGCAGAACCAAATGACATCTGAAAAAGCGCCAATGAGCTCAAGCCTATGCCCAATTCGCGCATGCCTTTTAATCTGAAATTCATAATGAAATCTCCTTTATGTCAAATGACCGCGTTGAAGTTACGCGCCGAATGTGACAGTTTGGTGAAGTCTTTATGAACGTTAGGTGAACGTTTTATGACAATTAACTAAGCATTTTTTCAATTTATAAACGTTGCATTTGGTTATTTATAATTTTTTGGTTGGACGTTCAACGCGCACCGTACCCATCATCCCGCCGTCCTCATGTTCCAATAAATGGCAGTGATAGACGAAGGTGCCGATTGTATTTGGGTCACGGAAATCCATGCGCAGTCGCACGCTTGGGTAGGTCAGCATATTGTCTTTGAAGTAGGGAATATTGACGGTGTCTCTTAGAAACGGCTCATCAATTGGTATGCCGGACCAGTCCATTACCAGAAAATGAATTTGATGGATATGGAAAGCGTGCAGCTCGGTGGACCTGTTTTCAATTATCCAGTCTTCGACATCACCTTGAGTGGTGACGATGTTGGGCATGCCGGCTTGAGGATCGAACAAGGTCGGGGTTTTGCCGTCTTCTGTGATGTAAAACTCGGTTGCGCTATTAGGATCGCTTGGATCTGCCTGTTTTTCAGAAAAATACAATTTCCGCACGCGCGTTGGGGTGACGTCTCCTAACCAGGCGACGGCTGAAGGTGGTAATGGGTCATGCGAGGTAGGTAGAGTTGACTGCAGCGTGGCTGCCTCTTCTTTGGCAAGAACAGTTGCAAGGGCGCGATTGGTATCGTTTTCGCCACTCGGTCCGGTATCGACCGTTCTTGTTACGAACAGGCCGGGCACACCGACAGGCGGGCCATTCATGATGAATTCCACGCGCGCCCCCGGTGGCAGGCCGATGTGATTAACCCATTCTATAGCCGTTGTATGTTCGCGATCAGTTTTTATGGGAACGCCATCAATAGCAATAATGCCGAGTTGTTGCGGGCTGTGTTGGAACAGCAGCGACAGGTTCAGATAGGTAATTGAAGACGCGTTAAGTACCCGCCACAGTTGGCGCTCATCAGGCTTCATTGTGATGGAAGCAGGCGGATATTCGGGATAAGGAACGGGAACGAAATTGATCGAAAGATCTTTGGCTGGTTTGCCGAATCCAGTGCCGTTGTTACCAGCATCACCGTCGCGATCCATGAGCATCTTCGGTACGACAGGTTCTGATTTGGATGGCGCTGCATCTGGGTATAGCAGATCTTGATCGCGAATGATCAACACACGTTCCGGCAATCCTGCCACATCGGGAATAGCGCGTTCAATACCTTCAATGATCAACGCGCCCGAAGCTCCGCCTTGCACCTGCTTGCTGCTGAAACCGTGAATATGTGGGTGATACCAATACAGCCCGGGTGGTTCGTTGCGTGGAATTTTGAAGCGATACTCAAAGGCTGAATCGCTTGGTTGAATCGCGGTTTTTAGGACGTCATCCTGATGGCAGACCGGCGGCACCGTCAAACCATGAAAGTGTAAATTAGTTGAGATCGTCGTCATCGCGCCGCTGGTACAGGCGTTGATTTGCTTTTTAGGCTTTACGCTGCAAACGGTCTGTTTACCGAGCGCCTGTAAGTCTAGCGTTGCCGACTTATCTGGGACTAAATCGTTTTTGAGTCGCAGTATTAGCAAATCGCCGGGATGTAAGCGTAGTGTCGGTGATTGGGTGCCATCCGGCAGCAGATAACAATAGCGAGTTGAACCGTCTTGCTGGCGGTAATTATGAATGGAAAGATCAAGCTTCAAGACGCCATTCTGGCTGCGCAGGTCTTCCGGTTCCGGTACGGCGCTGCCAGCTTGCGGTCGCGGACACAAATCCAAGGGTGCGCCCGGTGTACCCGTTTGGGGTAATGATCCTGCCCACCCAGAGAGGGAATAGAGGCTCGTAAAAAAGAGTAACGCAATAAAGGGTAATGCACTACAGCGAACGCGAGTACAACAGAATAAATATCGACAATCCAGTTTAAAGCCGAACATGTTTCGCCCAATCCCCTCAGGGTTTGTGATGAAGATGCAACCTAACTCTGTAATGTTTTAATTTTTTAGCTTGTTTCAGAGCTAATTCAGAGTCAAGTATTCCGAATACACCCTGTTTAAGTACAGGGATGTAAGTAAACGGATTATCCACAGCAAAAAAGACATGTTGATGAAATAGGGGGCGCTATGTTGGAATGATTTTTGGGCAATGTTGCGTATGCCCTAGGACGTGCTGACCGTCATTTTCATCGCACAAAATGAATGTCAACACACCCTTTACTCTAGGTTATTGAGTTCGAACTAAGTCCGAGTTTAGTTTGGGTTAAGCGGGAACAGCGTCTTGCTCAATCAGTTCATTTGCAGCCAGTTCGTTCGCGGCTTCCGCTTCTTCTTCCGACAATAAACCGTTTTCCCATTTGGCAATCACTGCTGCCGCAACCGAATTACCTACCGCATTAGTAGCAGAGCGGCCCATGTCGAGGAATTGGTCCACACCCATGATCAATAGCAGGCCGGCTTCCGGAATGCTGAAATGATTTAATGTGGCGGCAATCACTACCAGCGAGGCGCGCGGCACACCGGCCATGCCTTTGGAGGTCAGCATCAATAACAGCAGCATGGTAATTTGCATACCTATCGGCATATCAATACCGTAAGCCTGAGCGATAAATAATACCGCGAAGGTGCAATACATCATCGAGCCATCCAGGTTAAAGGAATAACCCATCGGCAACACAAAGCTGGAGATTTGACGTTTTACGCCAAATTTATCGAGTGCATCCAGCAGCTTTGGATAAGCTGCTTCCGAGCTGGCAGTAGAAAAAGCCAGCAAGAACGGTTCGCGAATCAGTTTGATGAGTTTGAAAATACGTGGGCCGAGGAACAGGAAGCCCGCAGCAATTAATAAACCCCACAATATAAATAGACCAAGGTAGAAGCCGCCCATAAATTTGGCAAAAGTGACTAATACGCCCAAGCCTTGCGTTGTGACAACCGACGCCATGGCAGCGAATACGGCCACCGGTGCCATCAGCATGATAGAGCCGGTAATACGCAGCATCACCTGCGCCAATTGATCAATAATGGTGGTCAGTTTTTTACCTGCCTCACCCAGACCAGCCAAGGCAGTTCCAAAGAAAATGGAAAACACAACTACCTGTAATACTTCATTGTTGGCCATAGCTTCAAACGGGGATTTTGGTACCAGATGAGCGATGAAATCTTTTAAGGTGAAAGAACCGGTTTTCAGGTTGGTCGCTGCGCCGACATCCGGCAGTGGCAGAGCAAGGTGTGTACCCAGTTGCATGGTGTTCGACAAAATCATACCGACGGTCAACGAAACCAGTGAAGCAATCACAAACCAGCCCATTGCCTTGATGCCAATCCGGCCGACTGATTTGGCGTCGCCCATGTGGGCAATCCCAACGGTCAAGGTAGAAAACACCAGTAACGCGATGATCATTTTGATCAGGCGTAAAAACACATCGGTGACGATAGAAATATAGCCCGCTACCGTACTGGCGAGTTTAGCGTCGGGGAGCATTTCGTTGCAGGCATAACCCACGACAATCCCAAGGATCATCCCGAGCAAAATATACATGGTTAGTGAGCGATTTTTTTTCATAGTACTTTCTATCCGGTAAGGCTTTAGTTATTGATGCAATTTTGCAAGATGACGGACACGGCTTTAATCTTTTCAATTTACTCTGAAGTCAATTCCACCCTGTTTATATTCAGGGATGTAAGAGCGCTGATTATCCACAGTATTCAAGACAAAGGGATGAAATTGTATCTCATGCTAAATGTGGATTCATGATTTAAGGCGGAATAGTTGTATTAAACATCGCGAAATCGCGCGACTAACCATTAAAAATTTCCCATCTAAAACAATCTGGCCAGCAGCGGGTATTGCCCGCGCATTTTAACTTTACGAATAACGAATCCATAAAGCAGCCGCAACAACAATTAAAAGTCAAGAAAGTGGCACACACATCGCTAATGCCTGAAAAATTGACAATAATACCAGTTGTAGAAAAACAGCATAAATTAAGTAATTAATTTGTTATTAATCAATGACTTAGTAGATTGTGTTGTTATTGGAAGTGATACCAATAAAAGACTAAGTAATACCACGTAGATACCGCTTGACAACCACTTTTGTACTATCTAAAGTTGCTGCAAGTCATTTAGCTTAACAATGAGTTTTCTTAAAAATGACGTATCTGAACAAAATCAGATGAATGGCGCGCTAAGTTTGTTTTGAAAAGTGGATCGATAACGATGGCATCGGTAGGTTCTGCAAACTGTGATTCATCAGCTGTGACTCATTGGCATCGCAGGGAATTCGGCAAGAGCCTAAAAATTAAAACAGGTCGAAGATAGTTCTGAAGACCAATATGGACGGAGATGAAATGAAAAAGAATTTAACACCAATAGCATCAGCAGTAGCGATGTTGATGTTGAGCGTGTCGGCGCAAGCTCAGCAGGCAGATACTTCCCAAACAGCAGCGCCAACGGCTCCAGCGGTTGAGCAAGTTATCGTTACCGGTGTACGTGCGTCATTGCAGCAATCATTGACACAAAAACGTGATAGTGAATCTATCGTCGAAGTTATTACGGCTGAAGATATTGGGAAAATGCCGGATAAAAACGTGGCAGATTCGTTGTCCCGCGTTGCTGGCGTAACGACGACCAGTGCAGGTGCTGCCGAAGGTTCCTTCGGTGAAAATGAGCACGTACAACTGCGTGGCTTGGCTGCGCAATATACCTTAACAACATTAAATGGTCACTCAGTCTCATCCGGCGACTGGTATAGCGTCAATATGGCTGAAGGTAGCCGCAGTGTGAGCTACACCTTGTTGCCATCGGATATCGTTGGTGAAATTGTCGTGCATAAATCAAGCCAGGCAGATTTGATCGAAGGCGGCATGGCCGGTACGGTTGACATTGATACGCGCAAACCACTTTCCTACCCAGACAAGTTAACTGTAGTCGCTAATGGTGAAGCTGATTATGGTTCAGCGGCTAAAAAAGTAGATCCTAATTTATCCGCTTTGATGAATTGGAAAAATGACGACAATACGTTTGGTATAACAGCGCAAGTTTTTTATCAAAAGCGTGATCTGATGCGTGCCGGTTCTGAAGGCGTGTGGTGGAATGCCGCTCCGGCAAATCAGGCAATTCCAGCATTAAATGGTACACAAGTTAGTTATTTAAGTGGCGCGGTTCTGTTCCAGCAAACCAGAACTCGTGAGGGTGGGTATTTAGAAGCTGAATGGAAGCCAAGAAATGACATGGCATTTGGCTTGTCGTTCTTCGACTCTTCATTAGAAGCGGCGAACTACAACACCAATTACATGGCCGATACGATCAATACCTTTAGCGGTACTAAAGCAAATGGCAACACACCGGTAGCACCATCGTCTTATACCTTGAACGGTAATACTGTTACTGCCGCCAACTTTGCACCGAATGCATTCGGTGGCAATAATACCGGCGCTTATTCCGTTATTGAAGACGTTGCGATACGCCCGGATGCAAAAACCTATTCACGCTTTTTGAATGTGGATGGTAAGTGGGTAGTCGATAAAGATTTAACGCTGACCAGCAAACTTGGCCGCACTGAAGGTGGTGGTAAAACGACTGACGTAGGTTTTGAAGTGGGTAGTGGCTATGTAGGCGTCGGATATTCACAAGCATCAAACGGTATTTTTCAATTGAATGTACCGAACGGCGGAACCTTTGTGCCGAACGGTTACGGTATCGGTGGCTGGGGTGATTATAATGTTTCTGCTGATAGCGAAAACTATGGTCAGGTTGACGGTAAATGGAAGTTGAATTCAGAAATGGTTCCGTCACTTCAATTCGGCTTGCGTGCAACGCAACATGAACGCAGCCAGAATGTGACCGATGTATCCACCGCAGCGGCTGGTACTGCTAGCGATAGCATTATTCCTGCTTCGGCAATTGGAAATTACCCATCAGGCTATTATGGGAATTTACCAACCAACCCAACACCGGGTTATCTGCCATTTAAGATTAGCAATTCCTATGTGGAAAGCTGGTTAGGCCAATACGGCACATTTAACAAGCCATCTGCACAGTCTAGTTTTAATATTAAAGAATCGACTGAGGCGGGCTATTTTATGGCCAACCTGGCACCAACTGACAAAATAACGGGTAATGTCGGGATTCGTATTGTTGGTACTAGCGAAGATATTTTCGCTTATTTGCCTGGCGGGGCACCAGAGTATAAAGACAGCTTTACTGATGTATTACCTAGCTTGAATTTACGCTTTGATCTGGCACCAAGTCTGGTTGGTCGCGTTGCGCTGAATCGTGGCATGTCACGTCCAGATTTTGGTCAGTTAGCAGGTATTTCTATCTCTGATTTGCAACAAACGGGTGTGGGTAGTAATCCAAATCTGGCTCCTGTCCGCAGCAATAACTTGGATGGCACGCTGGAATGGTATTTCGCTCCTAAATCAGTCTTGGCATTGAATGTGTTTGCAAGTGATTTGCAAGGTGTAATTTCATACGGAAAAAGCACTGTAAATTACACCGATCAATCTGCTGGTGGTGTGATAAAACCTTATGTAATGTCCACGCCTGCCAATGTTGACGGCAAGCTTTCAGGTGTTGATTTGGCGTATCAACAAGGTTTTGCTTTGGGCTTTGGTGTCCTGGCTAACTACACTTACACAGACGGACGTCAAACTACGCAAATGGCGACGGGCACATGTAATGGAACAGCAACGCAAGATTGTAGTTTGTACGGCACCTCAAAAAATGCTTATAACGTAGGTGTTTACTTTGAGAATGATAAATTCAGTACCAATTTATCTTACACATACCGTAATACTTACAAGCTGGCGAATAGTGGCGGCGTTGATTACTTCCAAAGCGGGAATGGTTCGTTGAATTTGTCGGCAAATTATACGTATAGTAAAAACCTGACATTCACATTCTCCGGTCAGAATTTGACTGATCCCTTGTTGACTACCTACCAAACTAATACGACTGAAATTCATGGCGTGTATAAAAACGGCATGATGCTATACGCTGGCGCACGTGTGAAGTTCTAATCGCAAAGCAGTAATACAAAAAATGACGGGGCAATGCCTCGTCATTTTTTTTGGATAAGGCAATTTATTTTGCAATACCACTTAAATACCTATTGACAGCCACTTGCGAAGCGCATAAAGTAATCCTTGTCGGCAACTCAAATTAATTTTACTCTTGAGTTGGGGTAAATTAAGCAGAGCTTTAGCTACTAGTGTGAACAAAGAATGACAAACAAAATTACTTATTTAATTGGTGTTGATGGTGGTGGAACAGGGACGCGAGTAGCCGTTGCTGATTGTAATGGTATTGAACTGGCGCGTGGAAGTGCGGGGCCATCCGGACTAATAAATGGTGCCGATTTTGCCTGGAATTCGATTTTAAGCGCAATTACTGCGGCGTTCTTAAGTGTTGATAAGGCAGTTCCAGCGTTTTCGCAAATGGCAATTGGCTTGGGTTTGGCTGGGGTACACAATAAGCAATGGGCGGCGCTATTTGCCGAGAAAAATCCCGGCTTCGCCAGGCTGGAATTAGCAACTGATGCCTATACCACCGTGCTAGGAGCGCATCAAGGTTGCCCGGGTGGCATGGTGGCAATTGGAACAGGTAGTGTTGGTGAAGCGTTGTTAGCAGATGGCAGTCGGTGTGAAGTCGGTGGTTGGGGTTTTCCGTGCGGGGATGAGGCAGGTGGTGCCTGGTTGGGTTTGCGGGCAGTCAATCATGTTCAGCAGGTAGTGGATGGCAGGGCGCAGGGTAGTGCTTTTTCAGATGCTGTCATTAAGCACTGCGGTGGGAATCGGGATGGATTGTTTGCATGGTTGGCTGCGGCAAATCAGGGGAGTTATGCACAGTTGGCGCCGCTGGTTATCGTACACGCTAATCAAGAAGATAATCCAGTTGTAGAACAAATTATGCAAGAAGCGGGGCTGGAAATTGTTAAAATTGCGTTGGCATTAGATAAGACCAATACATTACCAATCGCGCTTTGCGGTGGTTTAGCGAAGTCGTTGGAAAAATATTTGCCGGCCAGTTTATTAAATCGCATTGTTCCCCCTCACGGAGATTCAGCAGCAGGAGCATTGTTGCTGATTAAAAAGTCATAGAAAGTAACCAATGTTAAGTCCGTTAAACGATTTCAAGCCAGATAGTGAAAGCGCCACCCCGCTCTATCTGCAGCTGTCAAATAAGTTAGCCACCGCAATACATAGTGGCATTTGGCAACCAGACGAAGCATTGCCTTCGGAGCGCACGCTATCCGAACAACTCGGTATTTCTCGCGTGACCGCTCGTAAAGCGATAGACATGTTGTGTGAGCGAGGCATGCTCACCAGACGCCAAGGTTCAGGCACTTTTATTACCCCAAAATTAGAGCAACCTTTATCGCGATTAACCAACTTTAGTGAAGAATTACGTCAGCGCGGTTTTGTGCCGGGTTCGCAATGGATTTCGCGTGAAACCGGCGTTGCAGCACCGGAAGAAATTTTGTCCTTGGGTTTGTCGCCGAACACGGTTGTGTCACGTTTAAAGCGTTTGCGTACGGCCGACAACGTGGTGATGGCAATTGAAAGCAGTACTATTCCGGCACAATATTTACCCAACCCAAAAGCAGTAACAGATAGTTTATACGGCTACTTAGATACACACGGCGCTGCGCCAACCCGCGCTTTGCAGCACATACGTGCCGTGAATGCGACGCCAGAACAAGCTAAATTAGCCGGAATTAAACAGGGTGCCGCCATGCTGTTTATTACCCGGGTTGGTTATCATTCCAACGGCGCTGCGATTGAGCTGACGCATTCCTATTGCCGTAGCGATTATTACGACTTTGTGGCGGAGCTGTTTAGATGAGTGGCTTAGAACAAAGCAATGCGCAATTGCATGGAAATATTCTGACGCCCCAAGGTTGGGTGTCGGGGTCAATTGACTTTAATCAGCGCATTATCGCCATTCAAGGTAATGCAGTTGATCCCGCGCAGAATGATCAGCCCTATATTTTACCGGGCTTTATCGACCTGCATGTGCATGGCGCAGGTGGTAAAGACATGATGGAAGCAGGGGATGCTGCGCAGGTTATTGCACGTATGCATGCGCAGCATGGCACTACCTGCATGCTGGCAACCACCATGACAGCACCGATGTCTGATTTGGAAACGGCGCTACAGGGAATTAATCATGCGCTGAAAAATCATGGTAACGGCATGGCGCGTATCTTGGGCGTGCACTTGGAAGGCCCATACATCAACCCAAACAAACTTGGTGCCCAGCCTAATTACGCACAAACAGCGACCTTGACTGACGTACAAAATTTAAATGCGATTGCGCCGATTAAATTAATTACCGTCGCACCGGAAATGGACGGGCATCTTGCCCTGATCAGTGAGCTCACGAAAATGGGCATGAAGGTGCAGTTAGGCCACACACTGGGAACTTACGAAGAAGGCGTGGCCGCGTTAGAAAATGGCGCCGCCGGATTTACCCATTTGTTTAATGCCATGTCGCGTCTTGATCATCGCGCACCGGGCATGGTTGGTGCCGCACTGGCTCATGCCAACTACTCTGAAATTATTCCTGATTTACTGCACGTGCATCCGGGTGCAATTAAAGCCGCGATGCGAGCTATTCCACATCTGTATTGCGTGACCGATTCCACCGCTGCATCCGGTATGCCGGACGGGCAATACATGCTCGGCCGTCAGCAAGTACATAAATGCATGGGCGGTGTGCGCCTGGCTGATGGTACGTTGGCCGGCAGCACATTAACGATGGACCAGGCTTTACGTAATTTGGTCAGTATCGGGCTGGAGTTAGCCGATGCGTCGAAGCGGGTTTCTACTTTTGCCGCCGACTATATGGGCTTAACGGAGCGCGGTCGTTTGCAGCAGCAAAGTTATGCCGACCTTGTTGTGTTAGATCGTGAATTAAATTTAATCGCCGTGTTTGTCGAAGGAGAAAAGATTGACCTCATTAATGCATGAAGAAGCGTGTTCGTCGGCAGGATTTGTCGCGACTCAGCTAACACAAGAAGGCGCACGCTTTGCCGACTTGGGCGCCGCGTTGCGCGCCACACCGCCGACATCGGTACTGACTATTGCACGCGGTAGTTCAGATCATGCGGCAGCGTATGCGGCGTATTTAATTATGTCGCGCCTGGGGCGTATCGTCGCTTCTTTGCCGATGTCCTTAGTTACGTTGATGAATGCACCGTTACATGCCAAAGACGCGTTGGCCATAGCCATTTCACAGTCTGGGCAAAGCCCGGATGTGATTGAGCCGATCCGTTATTTCCGTGAAGGTGGCGCGACTACTGTGGCCTTGGTGAATGACGCCAGTTCACCGTTAGCATGTGCCGCAGAATGGTGTTTACCGTTACATGCCGGTGCAGAAATAAGCGTTGCCGCTACCAAGAGTTTTATTACGAGTTTAGTGGCTGCAGCTCAGTTGGCGGGCCATTGGCACAATGACCCGGAATTTTTAGCCGCTTTAGCCGTGTTGCCAGCTGCATTGCATGCCGCAACAGAAATAGATTGGGCCGAAGCGATTGATGTGCTTACTCCTGCCAATAACATCATGGTCGTAGGGCGTGGGATCAGCTTCCCGGTTGCTTTGGAAGCCGCATTAAAGTTTAAAGAAACGTCCGCAATTCAAGCCGAAGCTTTTAGCGGCGCAGAAATCAAGCATGGTCCTATGGCTTTAATTGATGAAGGTTATCCACTCATGATTTTTGCAACACGTGGCCCAACGCAGGCCGGTTTAATTAAACTGGCCGAAGAAATGCGTGGCCGTGGTGCGCGCGTGTTGTTAGCCGCACCGGCTGATATTCGCGAACGTAATCTGACGATTCCGGTTGCAGCAACGCCGGATTTAGACCCGATAGTGGCGATTCAAGCGTTTTATGTGATGGCTGCCAAGTTGTCATTAGCGCGTGGTTTGAATCCAGACAAGCCGCGTCATTTAAGCAAAGTGACTAAAACCAATTAAGCGGGACTTACCTAAAATCGCCCCAGCGGCGTTGCTCTCTCCTTGCCGTACTAAAGTACTGTCTGCGTCGGAGCGCCTTGCTGGAACAATTTTACGTAAGCCCATAACAGACATTTATTGATCGTCTATGGCAAGTTTTGCATTCTGCACAGGAGTCTCATCAAGATGAAGTTTTCGTGGTTAGCAGCGTCGGTCAAACTGGTATTGGCAATCTGTCTGGTGTCATTTAGTTTCATTCTTGTTCCAAGTGCGCTAGCCGCACCTACGCAAAAAATAGAACTTTGGACTTTAAGCATGAAGCCAAAATTCATTCCGTATTTTCAGCAAATAGTCCAAAAATTTGAAGCGCAACATCCCGGAATTGAAGTCGAATGGGTGGATTTTCCCTGGGATATTTTGCAGCTTAAATTAATTACCGCCATCGCGGCTGGTACTCCACCTTCTTTAGTTAACCTCAACGTGCCGTGGGCAGAGGAATATGCGCGCGACAGTTTAATTGTGCCAGTGGACAGCATGATGCTTAACAAAGCCATGTACACCAAAGCCGCACTGGAAGACTTAACCTTTAATGGCCACATCTATGGCTTCCCGCATTACAGCAACGTCAACGTCATTGCTTATAACAGCGCCATTTTTGCAGAAGCTGGTTTAAAACAAGCGCCCAAAAGTCTCGCCGAAGAATTGGCCTTCGCCAAACAAATTTATGCCAAAACAGGCAAAGCTGGCTACGCACCAACGTTGGGGAAAATAGACGGATTTTTTTTACAGCAGGGTTTGGATGTGGTTAAAAACGGCCGCGCTGTTTTTAACTCGCCGCAGCATGTTGCCCTCATCAAAAAACTGGCCGATGCTTACCAAGCTGGTGGAATTTTAAAAGACCAATTATTTTCTGAAGACAGTTTCCCTAGCGCGATTGATGCCTATAAAGGCGGACGGCTGGGCATGTTGGTATCCGCACCGACGGCACTAAAACGGATTGAGTTAGATGCTAAAGATATTTATGCCGTGACCAAAGTAGCTCCTGCACCACTAGGGCCGACCAATAATGCCGATGGCGGCTGGATGTTTCATTACGCTGTGCCTAAAGGGGTGAATCCCAAGTTGTATCCCGCCATCGCAACCTTTGCCGAGTTTTTAACCAATGATGAAAATCAACTTGCATTCGCCAAGCTCGCTGGTGTGATGCCAACCACGGTGCAGGCATTGGCTAATCCTTATTTTATGCAAACGCCAGCGCATGCCAGTGCGGCGGAACAAGCGTTGCCAATTGCCGCCGCTTCGATGAAATTTTCACGCAGTTTATATGTGGCTGGATTGGATGATTACGATGAAATGCGCCGCGTTATGGTGAAAGCAGTGGAAGCCGGTATGACGGGCAAACAAGACATTCAACAAGCCTTGGATGAGGCGGTGCGAATCTGGAATAAGAAGCTGCAACAACAAGCCCACTAATTGAAAACTTCAAATTGAAAACTTCAAATAAACATTCCTTGCAAGCGTATTTATTCCTGACTCCGGCGCTGGTTTTATTGGTGCTATTTTCCTTCTGGCCAGTGGGCTTTGGTTCATTCCTGGCCTTTACCGATTTTAGCCTGGTCAAGGAAACGCACTGGGTTGGTCTGGATAATTTCCGCTACATCTTCGACAACGAGATGTTCTTAACCGGGATGAAAAACTCGGTGCTGTTTTTGTTAATCGTGCCGTTTATTCAAATCGGTGCCATCACTTTGGCGGTGCTGGTTAACAACCAGTTGCATGGTATCCGGTTTTTTCGTGCCGCCTATTATGTGCCGGTCGTGACTACCGTTTCTGTGGTCGGGATTATGTGGGGCTTTATGTTTCACGAGCATGGAACCTTGAATTACATTCTGCTGAAAATTCATGCAGTGAATGCGCCGGTCGGCTGGTTGTCTGACGATGCCATTGCCATTTTTGCGATTATGTTCGTCACGTTGTGGCGCGGCTTGGGCTGGTACATGGTGATGTATTTGGCGGGTTTGCAATCTATTCCGGCTGAGATGCAAGAAGCGGCAATTTTGGATGGTGCAAATCGTTGGCAACGGTTTTGGAAAATCACCGTGCCGATGTTGTATCCGACGATTATGGTGTGCACCATTATGTCGGTGTTGGCAGCATTAAAAGCGTATCAGGAAGTGGATGTGCTGACGCAAGGCGGCCCGATGAATTCCACTTTTACCGCGCTTTATTATGCCTACGATCAGGGTTTGAAACATCTTAAATTGCCACGCGGTTTAGCGGCGAGTTTGGTGGTGTCGCTGTTTTGTATAGCCATTGCGATGCTGTGTCTGCGTTATCTAAAACCAAAACATCGTTAAGACTTATGCGAATTCCAACTAAAAAACTCTCGCTGGCAGGTCAGTATCTGCTGCTAACCGCGCTCGCCGTTCTGTGCGTATTTCCATTTTGGTGGACGTTGGTAACGGCCATCTCTACCGAGGGAAATATCTTTGCGTTTCCACCGACCTTCTGGCCGCAAGCACCTTCACTAGAAAATTTTATTGAAGTGTTCCGTTCCATTCCCATGTGGCTGTTTTATAGAAACTCGCTAATCATTACTATTTCCACCGTGTTCTGGAAATTACTGGTCTGTTCCTTGGCTGCCTATCCGTTGGCGCGCATGAAATTTAAAGGCAGCAAACTGGTGTTCGGTTTAATCATCGCGACCATGGTGTTGCCGTCGGAAGTCAACTTCCTGACCAACTTTATTACGCTCACCAAATTGAGTTTGGTGAATACCTACACCGGTGTAATTTTGCCGAATGTGGTGAATGCGGTTTCTATCCTGTTATTGAAGCAGGCCTTTGAAGAAGTGCCGCAAGATTTGATTGATGCAGCGCGTGTCGACGGTGCAACCGAATGGATTATTTTTTGGAAAATTGTGCTGCCATTAATTACCCCCTGGTTAGCGACGGTGGGAATTTTGTCGGCAGTAGAAGCATGGAATGAATACATTTGGCCGTCGATTGTATTAAGTAAGCCGGAGTCTTTTCCATTGTCAGCCGGGATTCTGTATTTACGCGGTGCCTACGGCAGCAGCACGAGGGTGATTGCTGCGGGGACGATATTGACGATTGTCCCGATCTTGGTGGCGTTCATTTTTACGCAACGGTTTTTTATGCGGGGCATGGATGGCGCGGTTAAATAAACTGACGTGCGTAAATGTAGGGGCATCCCTTGTGGGTGCCCTTCGCTGATTAACTAATATTGCCAGTCGGTAGGGTGGGCACGGTGGAGTAGGGAATTCGAGGTGCACGCACCTCGCCTGCGGAACGGCATCGCCATGCAAGGCGATGCTCCTTCCCTGCCCACGCGTAACGGTAGATAAACAATAGATTTTATTTATGGGGTTGAAGAATCAACGGTAACGCGTGGGCACGATGAATCTGTGCCCACCCTACCACTGAAACAATAATCAAAGTAAATAAGCAAAATAAATAACAAGGATCAGAGACATGTCGCAAGTAAAACTTACCAACATCGTCAAGCATTTTGACGACGGCACTGAAGTCATCCACGGTATCAATCTGGATATTCGTGACGGCGAATTTGTGGTGTTTGTTGGGCCTTCCGGCTGCGGCAAGTCAACCTTGTTGCGGATGATCGCCGGGCTGGAAAGTATTACCGGCGGCGAACTGACTATCGGTGGAAAACTCGCCAACGATATTGCTCCTGCCAAGCGCGGTTTAGCGATGGTGTTTCAATCGTATGCCTTATATCCGCACATGTCGGTGTATGAAAACATGGCGTTTGGCTTGAAACTGGCGGGCATGAAAGCGGCCGAGGTAGAAACCGCGGTGCAGCAAGCCGCTGGTATTTTGCAAATCGCTCATTTACTCAAACGCAAACCAAAAGATTTATCCGGCGGCCAACGTCAACGGGTAGCAATTGGGCGCGCCATTGTGCGTAAGCCAGAAGTGTTTTTGTTTGATGAGCCGTTATCAAATCTGGATGCGAGCTTGCGGGTGCAAATGCGCTTGGAAATCAGCCGTCTGCATCAAAAATTAAAGACCACGATGATTTACGTGACACATGACCAAGTGGAAGCGATGACTCTGGGTGAGCGGATAGTGGTGTTTAACGGTGGTTATATTGAGCAGGTCGGTAGCCCGTTAGAGTTATACGATCATCCGGCCAATTTATTTGTTGCGGGTTTTTTGGGCGCGCCAAAAATGAATTTTTTACCGGCACAGGTGGTGTCAAACAGTGCAACTGAAGTAGTGTTGAAATTATCGGACGGTGCGCTGGTGCACGCTGCTGCGCAAGGCGATGCGCTCGCGGTTGGCGAGCAAGTGAGTTTGGGAATTCGTGCTGAACATATCGTCTTGAAAGCCGCTGCCACCGCTGAGACCAACCAGGTTAATGTGAAGGTTGTACTGGTAGAAAATCTGGGCGATTCCTCGATTGCCTATGCGCGCATTGAAGGCATGGAAGAGATGATCGCGATAAAACAATCGTCCGAGACTGCAACCCTCAAATCATGCGATGTAGGCAGTCTGTATTTACCTGCGAATCGTTGCCATGTATTTGATAGTAGTGGCCGGGCTTGCAAGCGTATTTTGAATTAACCACTTAACCAATTACGTCTAAAAACTATGGCGCGTTTTTCTTCTATCGATGCACTCCGCGGCATCACCGTTGCCGCCATGTTGTTAGTCAATAATGCGGGTGATTGGGACCATGTTTATCCCTGGATGGAACACGCGGCATGGAACGGCTGCAATCCGGCCGATTTCATCTTCCCGTTTTTTCTATTGATTGTTGGCGTGTCGCTGAATCTAGCTCTGGCGTCTAAGCTCGATGCGGGGAGCAATCGCCCGCAACTGAGCAAATCCGTCGTATTTCGTGGTGCACGTATTGTGTTGTTGGGACTGGTGTTACACCTGATTGCCTGCTGGTTAATTGACGGCCGTGCGTTTCGCGTTATGGGTGTGTTGCAGCGTATCGGGTTGTGTTTTGCGTTGGTTGGTTTATGCCATATCTGGATACGCGATGCACGAATTCAGTGGGGTATTATTGCCGCAATTTTGCTGGGATATTGGGCGCTGTTAGGTGGCGTGGTTGAGCCACGGTTTAATCTGGTCGATAAAATTGATACTTTATTACTCGGCGCTCGTGCCTATCAGTTTGACCCGGCAACCGGCATAGCGCACGACCCGGAAGGCATACTCAGTACCTTGCCTGCGCTAGCCACGGTTTTGCTTGGCGTGCGCGTCGGTGAATGGCTGCGCACCGGGCAGTTGCAAAAAATGATAATCGGCGGAATCGTGTCGATTAGTTTGGGCGGCGTTTGGTCACTGAACTTCCCTCTCAATAAACAGTTATGGAGTTCGTCTTTTGTGTTGTGGACGGCGGGTTTTGGCATGTTAGCGATCAGCTTGATGCATTATTTAATTGATCAAAAAAACTGGCCGGCACTAGGGAAAAGTTTTGGTATTAATGCGATTGCCGCTTACGCGGGTTCATGGATAGGCATTTGTTTGTTGTATGGCACGGGCGCATTTCAGCCGCTTTATACGCATTTATTTGCGCAGCCGTTGACGGGGTCAGTCAGCCCTGAATTTGCGTCGCTGATGTTTTCCTGCGCATTCACCGGAATTTTTGCACTGCTGCTGAAGTGCATGGAGCAGCGCGGTTTACGGATAGTTATTTGATGAAAAAGGTGGAATTGTTGAGTTTTTCATATACGCCCCTATTTTTTGATATTTTTAACGTATCCAATGGCTTCCCATCGATGAAAAAGTGTTTTTAGACAGTATATTTTACCCTCCTCTCTGAGTAGAGTTTGGGGTATAAGTGAATAATTGAAAAACTATACTAAAGTATGCTGGCAATAGGATTTGGATTTTTCCTTTTACGTCATCCCATCAAACACCGTGATTTCCGAACGGTTTTTACAGCCTCATAGTTGGACTCGCCTGGTTGTGCATTGGGTGAATGCATCAACGCTTACCATCTATCGCGGTCTTCTCTATTTATCTCGCGCATCGCCGTGGATATGCATTTTTCATTTTACGATATACGCGGCGCGATTAAACAATTCAGAATTAAATTCCGTTTTATTTTGTTTGAAGGAATTTTGCATTTATTTGCAGAGAGCAGATTATTTGTGTTGTCATCCTACAACCAAGCACTTAATACAAGTAACGGGAAGTAGCATAATGCAATGTCAATATTTGTTAGGACTTACGCAAAACTGCTTCAGCGGCGTTGTGTAAGTCCCATTTGTAATGAAGCCGATTCAATCAGTTTAAAAACCTAATCTAATAACTTAAGGGATGACAAATGAATTGTGAATTTAAAGTAATCGTTACAGCTGTTCGCGTTGCGCTGACACTTCTTGCCAGCACCACATTAATGACAGCACATGCGCAACAGGTGGCAAATACCGACACCGATGCTGACACCAACGTCAAGAAAGTCATTATCACCGGCTCAAACATTAAGACCGTTGATTCTGAAACGGCTTCGCCAGTACAAATCATCAAACGTGAAGACATTACCAGACAGGGTGTCACCAATGTATCGGACCTGATCGCCAATCTCTCTTCATCTACCAACCCTAACAATCCTAATTCGGGTTTAACCGATATCGCCGGTAACAATACTTTCGCCCCCGGCTCGTCCAGCGCATCGCTGCGTAATCTGGGTGAACAATCAACACTGGTTTTAGTCAATGGACGTCGCATTGCCACTTACGGATTTGCCAACTTTACCGACGTATTCAGCAATGTGGACACGATCCCTATCGATGCAATTGATCGGGTGGAAGTGTTAAAAAGCGGTGCATCGGCCATTTACGGTTCTGACGCAGTAGCCGGTGTGATTAACATCATTACCCGTACCAATTATCAAGGTGTCGATGTTAGCGCCGATAGAACAAGTTCATTGCAAAGCCATACGTTTAATACCAATAAAGCTTCCATTACCGCCGGTTTCGGTGATTTGAATGAAGATGGTTTCAACGTCATGGTGAACGCCGATTTCTTCAAACGGGACAGCGTGAATTGGAATGGTTTGATTAATTACACCAATCAATCACTTACTGCATCGTCAGCCGATTTTGGCCAATTTTCCGGTTACTCTAATCCCGGCAATATTCTTGACGGTGCAAATACGCAGCCGCGTCCTGGCTGTGCTCCCAATTTAATAACTAATGGACTTTGTACATGGGATCGTTATTCCGGCACACAGGTAGTACCTGAATCAGATCGGCAAAATTATTATGCATCCGGCACCTTCAATTTGGGCGGCGGCACTCAGGCCTTCGCAGAAGCGCTCCTGTCCAAATCCAAAACCTATTACTCCTCCAGGAATGACACTTTTGGCAGTAGCCCGACGCCCATCATTTGGGCAAATCCAACAACCGGGCAACCACTGACATTCAACTATTTGGGATTGCCGGCGACTAGCCCGATCAATCCGACCGGTGATGCAGGCGCAGGGCTGCTTTATCGCTTCACTGATGTACCGAACATCAATAATATTGACGGTACTCAGTTCCGTGTGCTCGGCGGATTGCGCGGCAGCGTTGGTAGTTATGAGTGGGAAACGGCTGCTGGAATAACCCAATCCAAGGTCACTTCTGCACAACAGGGCGGGGCATTCAGCTCTTCAGGTTTTATCAGCGAAATTGGTGACTACAATAATTTCAATCCCAACGTTATCAATCCGAATGTGGGCGCGTATACGGCCAATGATCCGAACTTTTTTAATCAACCCAATGGCTATCATCTTGGAGGGGGAAATAGTCCTGCGGTGTTGAATACCTTATTCCCGGTCTTTAGTAACACGGGTAAAACTCAAGCTGAGTTTGTTGATGCCAAAATTAATGGCCCCCTATATACGCTGCCAGCCGGGCCGGTTTATTTCAACCTGGGTGGTGAACTCAGGCACGAATCGATGAATCTTGGCGTTAGTCAGAACCTACAAGATGGCGACATCGTCGGTTACGGAATCAGCACCGCCAGTGCCTCACGTAATATTGAATCGCTTTATTCAGAATTGAATGTTCCTGTTATCAAAGACATGGAACTGAGTCCGGCACTGCGGCTGGATAAATATCCAGAAATATCCACGCATTTTTCACCAAAAATCGGATGGCGATTTAAAGTAGCTGATTCACTGTTGCTGCGCGCCACATATGAACAGGGGTTCAGAGCGCCTAACCTGGTGGAAAGCGCTACATCACTTAAAACCGCATTTGCACCAGGTATTGCCGATCCACTGCGCTGCGCACAGGCATCCGCGTTGGCCAACGATTTAGGTAATGCAGGAAACTCTGCGGTAATCAGCGCAAAACAACAACAGGTGATCCAAAATGAATGCAGTAACTCTATTCCAGAAGCAGTACTAAACAATCCAAACTTAAAACCTGAAACCTCAAAAAGTTTTTCATTCGGATTGGTGTTTGAGCCGGTTAAAGGCTACAGCACATCGTTGGACTACTGGCATATTGATCGAAGCAATACAATCGGACTTCCGTCAGCACAGCAAGTAATCACCAATGCTGCAAGTGGCGTTGCTACCCCAGGTTCGAATGTCAATCGGGCGCCGTTCAATCCCAATGGCGACCAGACGTTCAGCGCCAATGACGGCTTACTCGGTGGGCAGAATGACTTTACCAAATACGGTGTGACTGCAGGCCCGATTCTGAACATGTCGCAAAGTCTGGAGAATATCTCTGAGCAAAGCACCAGTGGCGTGGATATTGCGCTTAAGGCGACTCAATCTATCGGTACGTGGGGCAAGCTATCTGGTGTTCTTGATGGCACGTACACAATTAGCTATTACGATACGTCGATCAGCACGGCATCGGAAAATCTGGTTGGGCAATATGGCTTCCCGCATATGGTGGCCAATTTTACGGCGATCTGGGACTTCCAGAGTTTCTCCAACTCACTGCGTTATAACTACACTGGTGGCTATGATTCACAGCAAGGTCAGTCCGACACCACATGGAGCATAGCAGGCTGCGCAAGTTCCGGATTCAGCGCCACGCAATGCCGGGTTGCTTCCAATAGAACAACCGACTATGCGTTGTCCTACACTGGCATCAAAAACCTGGCTTTAGGGTTGAATATTATTAATATATTCCAACAAAAGGCTGCACCTGACTTTAGGGCATTCGGTCAGGACGGCTTGTTTCCTCCTAATACACAGGACGCTATGGGCCGTATGTTACGTTTAAGTTTGAACTACAAATTTAAATAAGCCTGACTCGGATAACCGGGCAATTGGGTTCTCCGTTAACTTTGCATCTTCTGCCTCGTAAAATGCCGCACCTGTTGTTCCGGGGCGGCATTTTTTTAGCACGCTGTTTTTCTTCCAGATTTTTCTTGTGTATTTACCGGGGAGTTATTTGATGAAAAAATCGAAAAAAGAGGAGTTTTCATATACGTCTCCTATTTTTGAAATTTTTTACGTCTTCAATGGTTTTTCCATCTACTCTTAATTTTGATAAAACAAAGGCTTATTTAGCGCAAAACAACGGTGAAAAATGGAATAACCTTGCATTTTTAACAGAGAAAACTACAGTTAATCAGGGGTATATGAAATTTTGTTAAAACTAAAAATAGTTAGCAAGAGTGAATGTAAATTTCCGTGCATGCTATTAATAATCCATTCGTTCATTTCAATAGTTTTCGATGGCAGTCTGCCGTATTAAACTATCTAAATGCTATTGTCATTTCACTGATTGTGATCATCGCGGTGTTATCGCTGACTTATGATTATCAATTGGCTGAAAATCAGGTTAATTCCGAAACACACAACTTGGCCAGCTCTCTTGTCATTAGTATTGACGGACTGTTAGACACCATCGATATAGCTCTACTCGATACCGCAGATGAACTGGTTGCCCTGCAGGCCAGTGATACACACGATCATGCAATAATTGATCGCAATTTAAAAGAAGAACGCGAACGCCTGCCTGGTCATGTAGATCTTCATGCCACGGATGAAAAAGGCGACATGATCTATGGAAAAGATCCAGAACAATCCGTTGTGAATGTTGCTGATCGACCCTACTTTACGAGCATACGTAACCATCCTGATTCGGGGTTATATATTTCCACTCCAATTCAAGGCCGGTATAGCCACAAATGGATCTGGCTGTTTTCACGCCGGATTCACAAATCAGACGGATCTTTTGGTGGTGTCATTGCCGCGTCGATCCCAATTGATGAAATTAAATCCATGCTTGGTCGACACATTGCATTACCCAAAGGTGGAAGCATAGCGCTGCGAAATAAAACATTGGAATCTATCGCTCGTGTTGTCTTTGGTATTCCCAATTCGATTCCCATTGGAGATAAACGCATCTCCGATGCTTATTTGGCCGCTGCTAAAAAAAACCCATTGGAAGGAACGTATATTAGCGATAGTGCCAGCGCCGACCCTATCTCTAAAACGTATTCATATGTACAAAGTCAAAAGTACGGTTTTATTATTTTGGTCGCCATTCCTCGCGAAGCAGCATTCGCCGGATGGAAAAAGCAAATGTGGGTGGAAATTGGGATCGTTTCTGTTTTTATCTTCTGTGCTGTCGTTTTTGTCCATTTTATCCGTCGCGCCTGGCAGAATCAGGAGCGCGATATGCTCACGATAAAAGAAAGTCGTGACGCCTTGCAAGCGTTAAACAATGAGCTTGAAGAACGTGTGCACACACGAACCCAAGAACTTTCTGAGACCTTATCGCATCTTCGCGTCACCCAGAACGATTTGATGCAATCTGAAAAACTTGCCTCACTCGGCTTTATGGTGGCAGGCGTGTCGCATGAAATTAATACCCCGATTGGCAATGCCGTAATGCTAACCTCCACGCTGGAAAATCATGTGACCCAACTAGATCAGCAAATACATACCGGTAACCTGTCACGCCCTTCGCTTCTCTCGTGGATTGAAAGCACTAATGACATGGTGAAATTGCTGGAGCGTTCAGTTAATCGGGTCGCCGAATTGGTGAAAAATTTTAAAAACCTGGCACTCGATCAGACTTCAGAATGCCGCCGCACCTTTGATCTTTCTCATGAAATTCACAGCGTCATTGAAGTGCTACGACCTAATTTTAAGGGGCACGTCATTGAACGCAACATCCCTGACCACATTAAGTGCGACAGTTATCCGGAAGTCTTTAACCAGGTCGTCACCAACCTAATTCAAAATGCCAGCTTGCATGCATTTGAAGGTCGGTCAGAAGGCCGTATTGTCGTAACCGCTATTGTGGATAAAGGCAAAGTTGAACTCACAGTGGCGGACGATGGTATAGGAATGAATGAGGCAACCCTGGTGCGTATATTCGATCCTTTTTTCACTACCAAGCTTGGCAAAGGCGGATCGGGATTAGGATTGGCGTTTTGTTATCGTATCGTTACCAATATTTTGGCCGGTGAACTTCGCGCAATTTCAACCAAAGATGTGGGAAGTCAATTCATTTTAACTATGCCGCTGAATGCGCCGGGGGCATTCTAAATTACATTACCTAGGATTAATTTCAATGTGGAGGAATGAACCACAGTTCCTTTCTGTTGATAGGAGTGGCTGCCGGTAAAAACGGATTTTCAATATGAATGAGTCGCCTTGAGGAAAGATTTGCCTTGCGTATTTTTTCTCCATATTCGCTTTGGAATAAGCGCTCGAATGATCGGTCAGCGATTGCCTTCTCAAATCCTTTGGTGATGTCGTCCGCCAATTTTTGGTTTGATTTATTAACGAAAAAATACATAGCGGCATGGTAATTAATCACCAGATATGGGTCCAGCATGAGGCCTTCGGTTTTATGCGCATCTAATTCATTCCATATTTCAAGTGTTGATCTTGGGAAGTAATCTGCCTGAGCTTCAGCGACTAGCCGAAATAAATTCTGATAGTGAGGATCGACCATAACGCGCAATCCATTCGCCCGCAGGATAGATGTGTCCGGCCAATCGTGACCTTGGCAAGCGATAAACTTTTTCAGATCATTGACGGAAAATACCGGCTTCAATTTTTCAGGGTCTTTCTGTGAAATTATCGGCAGTCGCCAGCCGATCAACCCTTTATCAATAGGAATGCGGATAGGGGTAAATCGGCTTTCTCTGTCAATGGATGTCATGGTCCAGACCACATCCATTCCACCGTTTGGTGTCTCCATTTGCAACAGTGCCCGATCCTGATCCATGACGCTGTTGGTTGGCGTTAACGTATATTTAGTTGTTACCTTGGAAAGCGCAAGCTGCAACACGTGCAGAGGAAATACGCCACGGCTGTCGTCATTAATTTCTGGTCGTGGGTAAAATAAGACTGTGGACGGGGCACTTGTTTGCTCGGCAAACACGGGCATGGCGCTGATCAAAAAAATCATCACCAGCACGATGGCATGGCGTGTCCATATCGATTTTTTCTGTGTCGCAATCAGAGACATGGCAATGAATCTATATCGGAGTTGGGATATATAAAAAATCCTATCTTCACAATATACGCAACGTCGTCGGATAGTAAGGGAAACCTTTAAATCATTCTGTAAGGCAAGAATCGATCATTCTTTCAGGCCATTAGGGAAATTTAAAATGCATGTTTATTGCAGCAAGAATTAACGAGCTGATTTGCGGAGGTGGTCGCTGCGTTGACTTGAATGAGCGTCAACTGATCGGATAGCTTGGTAATAAATTCATTTTTGAGGTTTTCATTACGTAGCTCCAGCGACGCGATCTCGTAGGTCAAGGCTAATTGAAGGTTTTTTGGCGCCATCTGGCCGTTTGCATAAAATCCCGAAAGTAAATTTAATGTAGCTACATTCCCTTGCGTAGCAGATTGAGTCAGATAGCGAACAGCGTCTTGTTGCCATTGAATTACCCGTGGATCGGCCAGGTCGATATCTTTAATGTGAAAGGCGTCGAACCCTTCGGGTGGTTCGAAAGCATAAGCGATCGCAGCGGGAGCAACTCCACCCTTTGCTGCGATTAATAAATAATTCAAACGCTCTCTGGTGCCGCTATTTAAATCTGCGCAAATTGCTTGGACATCATTGATGGACGCTTCGATAGACGTGAAAAAATTCGGGTCATTGGCGGCCGACATTTCCCTCATGTTTTGTTGCATAGGCGTGATGCTTTCGCATATCGACTCGGCTTTGTAGATGTTATATGCCGCTTTTTTATCGCCTTTGTTTGCTGCATCATAAAGAGTGTTGACGTATTGGCTAACAGTCAGGCCATTTAAATCTACTATAGCTCCGTCCGCATCCATGAATCTGCTCTCCCTATTGGCAACAGGGGGCGAACCCTTGGAGACAGAAAACCACTGCTGTCCTTTTGGTTTTTCAGGACTAGTCTGAAGGGCGACTTGAACTGAAGTGGGCGACGTCGGTGCAGCGTTGCTCCAATAGGAACCAGCGCCAACGATCAGCACGGCTAAGAGGGTGGCTGAAATTGTAATGGTCGCCAGCGGTTTGGACTTTGACTTCATTTTGCGTAATTCCTTCCAATAATTCTTAACTCAATTTTGGGTTGGAGCCCGTTCAATTCACGGCAATGCAAGACTGATTTAAAAGTTACAAATTAATATCCTTTAACAGGCTATAACTTTAATTCAGCGCTGTAAATGCCCTAAATAGGGCATTTTAAGGTTGGAATTAATGAGTTATGGCGCTCAATATTGTTTCTCGAGTTGCAGGAAAATACAGCATTTCACAAATAGTGACAGGCCAGAATCAATTGCAGATACTTGACTGTATCTCAAGTGAGTTACATAATAGGCAGACTAAATGGGAGGATTAACGCATCATGGCTACTACAACCTCAATGCTCCACGTGCGCGTGGATGATGAAACGAAAGTGCAAGCAACCGAGGCGCTTGCTTTGATGGGGCTATCGATGTCCGATGCGGTTCGTTTGTTTTTGCATCGGGTGATCGTCGATCAAGCTTTTCCCCTTGAACTCAAAGTGCCAAACGCGGAAACCCGCGCGGCTATGGCGGAATCTCGCTCCATGATGGCTTCTCGCCGCTCTCGCTTTACTTCCGCCGACGCCTTATTCAATGACCTTGAAAAAAACAGCAGCAAGTAAGCGAGCGCCGCTGCCGCGAGGTTCCGATTACACCAAGGCCTTTATCAAAGATTGGGAGCGTCTTTCACATTCGGGCCGTTACGATATGAAGCGCCTCAAAGAAGCGATGCTTTTATTGATAGACAATGACGTGCCACTGGGCGCGGAATGGCACGATCATCCTCTCAAGGGGGAATGGTCGGATTATCGCGAATGCCATATCGGCGGCGACTTTCTCCTGATCTATGAATGCGACGGCAATATAATTAACTTTGTACGTGCCGGTACCCACGCTGAACTTTTTTAGTGGCTGATGTTAGGCCAGCATGGAATGAAGGTGGGCAACTTTTGTGAAGAAATCAGAACGGCGCGAATCTCTCTCTTAGTTATTTTTCCAATCGTTATTCGGAATGGTTGTTTTTGAGATTTCCATATTGCTTCTTAGGACTAACCTACGCGCAAACCGTGAATTGCCGGTTCATTGCTTCGGGGCGAACTTATGTGTAATGGCCGCTTGGTCTATCGGGAGTCGTTTTTCGAATTCGTCTGTACCGAATATCCATTCACATTTGTCCGCCGTCGTTTCCTCTCCCAGAGAGAAGCAAAATTTCGCTTCTCTATTGTCACGCACGGATGATCCCTCGCCAAGCGTAAATTGAGTTAATGACGGTAGCCCATAACAGCTGTTACCAAACACCACGTTACGTATCAATGCAACGCCATTGCGTGCAAGGCTTAAGTAAATATCCGAGCTACCTCCGCACATCCGATTGGATATCGTATCTTGTTCGGCAGAAATAACGTAATCCGCTCCATTCAATTTACATTGAAAATGAAGCCCATGCGGGTCATGAAAGCCGTTCTTACTGAGCATCCCCGATTTATCCACCTGACCAGTTATAGCTGCATCAACGACCGAATCGTGTAGCCCACGATATTCGACATCAAGCATTCCATTCTCGGGGATACACGCAATGCGGACAAAGCCATATGTGACGTCGGCATGCGCCGAAGTGCACAAGAACATTACTGGCAGTATGAATACAAACGGAAATAAATTCAAAAATTTGACTCGCATAATTTATCCTTAGATTCGAGACATGACATCAGATTGGCAGTCCGACTTACGCGCTAGGGTAATTAGAAGAGTTCCATTTTAGTTACCCCCAAAGCCGCAATCCATTCTTCATTAGTTGGTTCCACAACCACTTTAACGCCACTATCGTCGCTGGATATTACCGCCGCATGACGTTCATTGTCCGCTGATTCAAGTCTGATCCCAAGATAACCTAACGCCGTGCAAATCCGCTGGCGGAGTTCGGCATTATGTTCACCGACACCTGCGGTAAACACCAGCATGTCGAGGCCGCCCAGTACGGCGGTGAGTGCGCCAATTTCACGCACTATGCGGCGAACATAGAGTTGCAACGCCGCTTGCACGCGTGCGTTACCTGCTTCTTGTTGCAACAATATGCGGGTATCGGCTGAGACTCCGGAAATGCCAAGCAAGCCGGATTCGTGATATAGCATATGTCCGACTTGTTCCAGGCTGAGTTTGCGAATTTCCATTAAATATAAAACGGCACCGGGATCAAGCGTGCCGCAGCGGGTGCCCATCATTAAACCATCCAATGCTGAAAATCCCATGGTGGTGGCAACGCTTTGCAAGTTTTGCATGGCGCATAAGCTTGCACCGCTGCCGATGTGAGCGACGATAGTGCGACCGCGTGCCAGTTCGCCGTAACGTTCAGCTAAGACCACCGACATATAGTTATACGAAAGTCCATGAAAACCATAGCGGCGCATTCCTTGCTCCCAGTTTTCCCAAGGGAGTGGCAGCATCTGCTCGACGATTGGTAATGTGTGATGGAACGCAGTATCGAAGCAGGCGATTTGTGGCAATTCTGGTTGGCTTTCCAGCAGTGCGGCAATCGCTTCCAGGGCAAATGGCTGGTGCAGTGGTGCTAGTGGAATCAGATTTTTCAGATCGGCCAGAACGTCGGCATTGATACGGGTCGGGGCAAAATATTTATTCCCGCCGTGTACCACCCGATGCGCAATGGCGTCAATTTTTCGGCCTGCTAAGCGTGCAGTGACGCGTGTGCGAATTTCGCCCAAGGCGGCATGGTAGGGCAGTTGCGGATCTAAGGTTAATGCGCATGTGCCCGCGCCGGTTTCATCCCAGGTTGGATTGGTGCCCGTGATGCCGTCCACCTTGCCGCTCCAGACTGGCTTACGTGGCAAGGATGTTTGGCTGGCTTCAAATAGGGCGAATTTGATGCTCGATGAACCGCAATTGAGCACCATTATGAGTGCTGTAGTTGACTGTGTAGATTGGTCGGTCATGGAATATCCTTCCGGTATCGGTGTGCTAATAATACGGCAACAGGGCTAGAAACAAGACGCTTTAGTCGGTTTGAGTGAGTATTGAACGGGCTGCGTTGCCTCAATTAAGAATATTCATTCCGCCATCAACAAATAAAGTACCACCTGTCATTGAACATGCTGCATCGGAGGCTAAAAATGCGGATAAAGCACCGACTTCATGAATGGTGGTGAGTTGTCGCATTGGTGAACGTTGTTTAGCGTCATCTAGTAACTGATCAAAGTGGGCGATGCCGGAAGCGGCGCGGGTTTCCAGCGCACCGGGGGAAATCGCATTCACGCGGATGCCGGAAAGCCCCAGTTCGGCGGCCAGATAACGTACCGTGGATTCGAGTGCCGCCTTAACCGGCCCCATTAAGCCATAGTTGGCAATAACGCTGTCAGCGCCCAAATAGCTCATGGTTTGCAGGCTACCGCCGTTTTTCATTAATGGTTCGGCGAGTTTGGCGACACGAATAAAGGAGTGGCACGAGATATCCATCGCGCGTGCAAAACCTTGGGCTGAACTGTCTACCACACGTCCATGCAAGTCTTTTTGCGGTGCGAAGGCGATGGAGTGCACGACGAAATCGAGCTTGCCCCATTGTTGGGTAATCGCTTCAAACACGGCTTCCAGTTGTCCCGCTTGTTCCACATCTAGCGGCATGCACAATGCCGCGCCGAGCTGCTCGGCTAATGGCTGAATCTCCGTGTGGGTACGTTCATTAAGCCAGGTCAGAGCAAGTTCAGCACCTGCATTGTGCATCGCCTGGGCGCATCCCCAAGCGATGCTGTGTGCATTCGCTACGCCGATGATCAGACCTTTTTTACCGACTAAAGTAGTTGAAGTGGAGTTCATAGTTTCCCTTGATTCCCTAAAGGTTTAGATCCAGCCTATGGCAGGCTCGGTGACATGACCTGATTAAGGTTGCACCGATATTTTATTCAATAATCGTTGAATAAAAGCTGATCCATATTAAACAAAGTGGGTATTCGTATGGGAGACTATTTTTTTGATAAATCGATGTCGATGCATTCTTATTTATATGAATACATCTTTGTTGGCGGCATTTACCAAACAGTCGTATGACGTGGAGAGTTTGATGGGAGCGTTGACGATGGTACTGTTTTTCCACGCCATTATTGCGAGCTTGAGTCGTCGGCTTTGTTTGCAATGCCTAAAGCGGTAGAGAAATAGAGGGGGGAAAACGTAAACTCAGCAGTTTTTATATAACCCCCCTTATTTTTAAAATAACGTATTCAATGGCTATCTCGTCGATGAAAGAATGTTTTTTCGAGGGCATATATTAAGCCCAAAGTGATATAAAACCATTTGATGATAAATATGAAAAGCATACTAAGATATTCTAAAATTTAATGTTGAAATCGAATTTAAAATAATGCGGCTCGTCTTCATATCTGCACCAATAATTTCCCGCGATGGTCGCCGGTAAATAAACTATTCAAGGTGGCGGGCAACAACTCAAAACCTTGCACAATGGTTTCTTCAAACACGATCTGGCCGGCGGTTACCATCGGCCCGACGATGCGCTGCATTTCATCCATTCTATGAACATAATCGCGCGCCAACATGCCTTGAATCGTGGCGCGCTGATACAGCATGTGGTGTAAAAAACGTGGCCCTAGTTCAGGCTGATCTAAGCCGCCGGAATACTGGCTGATAGATCCGCAAATCACAATTCTGGCGCGGCGGTTAATTAGTGGAATGATGGCGTCCGTTACCATGCCGCCGACATTATCAAAATAAACGTCAACACCGCCAGTCAGTTGTTTGATCTGTGCCGACAAGGCTTCAGCACTGTGATGCGCTTTGTAATCGACTGCCCAATCCAGTCCCAAATTGTCACGCAACCAGTCACATTTTGCGGCTCCCCCGGCAATCCCCAGTACTTTGCAGCCGTGGCGTTTGGCAAATTGAGCGACTAAGGAGCCGACGGCACCCGCCGCACCGGACACCACCACTACTTCGCCGGCATGTGGCCGGCCGGATTCGGTTAAACCAAACCAGGCCGTGCGCCCTGGCATGCCCAGTACTCCTAAAGCAGTACTGACGGGAGCCACTGCAGGGTCTAATTTGCGCAACATGCTGTGATGAATCCGCGCATGGGTTTGCCAGCCGATCATCCCTTCAACCCAATCACCGGCTGCCAAATGTGGCACTGAAGAAGACAATACCCGTGCCACAACACCGGCCGATTGCACCGTATTTAGCGCGTGCGGTAATTCATTGTAAGTAGGCTTTAACGATTGGTTAATCCGCATATAAGGATCAACGCTGAGGTAATGGCTTTCAACCAGCACTTCGCCCGCCGAGAGTTCGGTAGCCAGAGTTTGCGTACGTAATTCATAATGTTCAGGGCCCACAATGCCGTCTGGATGACGCAAGTAAATCCATTGCGAGTTAGTGATTGTGGCAGGCAAGGTAGTAAGTGAGGTAGCTGACATGATGGCATCCTGAACAAGAATAAGTCCCTATTCTATTCCTCTTGCTGTCTACTAATAAGCAACTTAAAATCCATTGTTGTGCACTTTTTGGACTTAAATGCCGGGTTATTCAAATGGAAATAATATGGAAAGAAAATGGAAATAAACGAGCTTCGTTCTTTTTTAGTGGTGGCACGCACTGCCAACATTCGCAATGCCGCTGACGAGTTACATCAAAGTCCATCTGCACTTTCCAAGTCGATACGGCGTTTGGAGGCCGCGTTAAATACCCCGTTGTTTGATCGGGTCGGCAAGCGGTTGCGCTTGAATCTGCAAGGTGAGCAATTACGTGAGCGTGCCATGCAATTGGTTGCATTGGCGGACTTAACGCAGGCGGAGTTTCGCGGCGCACGTCAGCATTTACATTGCCGGATTGTCGGGCCGGCTTTGCTGCAATGGCGTTATGGTCCGACTCTTTCTGACCTGTTGCAGAGTTCTTTTCCCGGTAGTGGAGTCACTTTCGCAGCTCAATTTGAAGATGCGGCGATGGCGGCATTAACGCGGGGCGAAGCAGATTTTGCGCTGGTAACAGGTGTGGCGGTAGCGACTACTTTACCCGCCGGACTGGAAGCAATTGCTTTGGGCCGTATGACGATGCAATTGGCCGCCGGTTTGTCACACCCGCTTTTGCAGCAAGCCACTAAACAAACCACTAAGCACGCTGCAAATACAGCAACGGCAAGTTGGACGGTAACCACCGAACAGGTTTTGCAACATGACTTTGCCTGCCCTGATCGTTCTTTATTTTGTGGCGTAGCAAGGGGCGCGCGTTCAGATGGTTGGCGTGATGATATGTTGCCCAGAAAAATCCGGTTTTGGCTGGAAGACTTGCAACTGCTAATGACGCTGGTGCGCTCTAATCAGGCGCTGGCTTATTTACCTGATTTTGCAATACAGGAACCGGGTTTGATACGCTTGAAAGTGGTGGATTGTTCCTATGAGTGCGTAGAAGAATGCTACTTGCTTTGGCGGCCAGCAACGGCGAGCGGCTGGCAGAATAAAGTGATTGCTGGTTTGCCCTCAGCACTTAATTAATTTGGTGCGTAAGGTAAATTGATCTTAAAAGCACGGTCAGGATATTGATGTTGCAAGCGGATTTTTTCATCCATACGCTCAATTAACTGTCCGATCAAGTTAGCTTGCCGCAAATGATACTCAACAGTTTTTGCAACTCTTAACGCTTCCATTTTTAGCCAGCGCTGACTGACTGCATCGCGCACGGGAAGCGTTAAAATAATCGCTACTCTTTTTGCTTTAATTGCGGCATGTTGACCATTCTGACGCGCTAGCTGCTGTAATTTTATTTTCATGTCCGTATTTATTAATATAAAAACATGAAAATAATACACGTTTATTTAATTCAATGGCAATAAAAAAACACTTCCCAACTAACTTTGGGAAGTGCCTATTAAGCAAAGTACAGCAAACTACGTTGATTTTAATTATGCGTGATAAGCCGATTCACCGTGGCTAGTAATATCCAAACCTTCGCGTTCTTCATCTTCAGGAACCCGTAAACCGATCATCAAATCAACCAGTTTGTAAGCTATTACCGATACCAGCCCTGACCAGAGTACGGTCGTTAATACGGCTTCACCTTGGATAATCACTTGAGAAACAATACTGTACGGATCGGCCGACATTTTGTTGGTGACGTAATCAAAAATACCTTGCCCGCCAAGTGCTGGCGAAGCGAATACGCCGGTTAATAGGGCACCCAAAATACCACCGACACCATGCACCCCAAAAACGTCTAAAGAATCATCCGCACCAAGCAAGCGCTTTAATCCATTAACGCCCCATAAGCAGATTAGTCCAGCGAGCAGCCCCATAATTAACGCGCCCATTGGTCCCACAAAACCGCACGCCGGGGTAATCGCCACCAAACCTGCAACCGCACCCGAAGCACCTCCCAACATAGATGGCTTACCTTTGACGAGCCATTCACCGAACACCCAAGCAACCGAGGCGGCGGCAGTGGCTAACAAGGTATTAATAAAGGCTAACGCGGCAATATCACCAGCTTCTAAAGCAGAACCGGCATTAAATCCAAACCAGCCTACCCATAACAACGATGCACCAATCATAGTCATGGTTAATGAATGCGGCGCCATCGATTCTTTACCGTAGCCAACCCGACGTCCAATCATGTAAGCACCGACTATGCCCGCAACTGCCGCGTTAATATGCACGACAGTTCCGCCCGCAAAATCTAACGCACCTTTTTGCCACAACCAACCACCTTTAGCTGTTTCAAATGCCAACGAAGCGGCATCTTTAATGCCATCAGGACCAGGCCAGAACCAAACCATGTGCGCAATTGGTAAATAAGAGAAGGTAAACCACAACACAACAAACAATAGTACCGCCGCAAACTTGGCGCGTTCGGCAAACGCGCCGATGATTAAGCCGCAAGTAATGGCAGCGAACGTGCCTTGAAATGCCACGTACACAAACTCAGGAATCACAACACCTTTACTGAAGGTCGCGACGGTAGCAAACGTGCCTTTGGCCGGGTCAAAAATACCATTCAAAAACATGCGGCTATCTGGGCCGGTCAGCGAGCCGATAAAGGAGCCGCCTTCCGTAAATGCCAGCGAATAACCATAGATGCACCATAAAACAATAATGACCGCAAAAATCATGAATACCTGGATCAAAATCGATAGCATATTTTTGGAGCGCACTAAACCGCCATAAAACAAGGCTAAGCCAGGTATCGTCATTAAAATAACTAACAAGGTCGCCACCATCATCCAGGCGGTGTCGCCTTTGTTGGGTGTTGGTGCCGCCGCCGCTACTGTTGCTACTGCCGGAGTCGCAGCGACAGTAGTGAGTGCTGTTGGTGTGGCAGCTGGTGCTGTAGCCGATGCAGATACGCTGGCGGCAGTGGCAGGAGTTACTTTTTCTTGCGCGGCAGCGTTACCGACGAAACAAAGAGCGGCAACCAGGCCGACGACGGTGTGGGTAAATAAATTTTTCATGTTTTTCCCTTACAAGGCATCGTTGCCGGTTTCGCCGGTACGTATCCGCACCACTTGTTCCAGCGCATAGACAAAAATTTTCCCATCGCCAATTTTTCCTGTACGGGCAGCTGTTTCTATTGCTTCCACTACGCGCTCCACCAGTGCATCATCGACAGCAGCTTCGATTTTAGTTTTTGGTAAAAAATCCACCACATATTCTGCGCCACGATACAGTTCTGTGTGCCCCTTTTGACGCCCAAAGCCTTTGACTTCGGTAACCGTAATACCTTGTACGCCGATACCCGATAAAGCCTCGCGCACCTCGTCCAACTTAAATGGTTTGATGATTGCTGTAATCAGTTTCATACATGCCTCGTTAGAATATGTCGGATGCGAGAAGCACCAAACTTGGAATAGTTTCATCTGTGTATCAGCAAGTCTCATGCCATCGATAATAAGCTGCCACATTGACTGAATGGGAGTGCGTCGCACCAGATCGAGGCGCATGAGCGATTTCATAAAGAAAAGCGCACCATTGTTGTGCGGAATTATGCTGCTAAAGAATTGCGGCTGTCGGGGTTCTTAAAAGCTGGTATTCAAAACATCCTTGGGTGTCCTGGCGAACAGACCGCAGAGATATTCGCTACCTATACTTAGCTTACTAAGGAGGGAAATCATCATGAATATCTCAATCACAGCGGAACGCATTCCTCAACACAAAGGTAATCTCTCGCGAAATACAGTACGGGGGATCGCATATCTGACGTTTTTTTGCAGCATGGCTTTATTGAGTTGGCCCGCAGCCGCTCAACATAAAATGACCGAAGCAGCAGAGCGCTACCAGATCGAACATGCAAATTGCCTCAATGGCCGCTCGAATGAAGATAAGGAAACATGTCTTAAAGAAGCGAATGCCGCGTTGATGCAGGCAAAGCAAGGTCGACTTGACGATGCTGGCGCGCAATATCAAAAAAATGCGGAGCTGCGCTGTCAGGTGTTTGAATCTGAAGATCGTCAGGCGTGTGAGCGTCGGATGCGCGGGGAAGGAACGGTATCAGGTAGTGTTGCGAATGGCGGCATATTTCGCAAATTGGTGATTCCGGAACCGGAACCTAAGCCGCTCATCACGCCCGAATCAGGAGGCGCTACCGACAAGCTGAATTAAAATCAACCAAGCTCAGCCGATGGCGCATTCTGATCAAGGGCTGGGATCAAGACTAACATTTCATCCTCAGATGTAAGAATGTTAGGCTTACCCAGCCCAAGTTGATTATTAGAAATAAAAGTTAGTAAAGAAACCGAATTGATCTCCGTTCACTGATTCTGTTTGCCCAACTGCGGTAAAGCTTTCTTTAACTGCTCTAAATTTAAATCCAAGATGTTTATTTGCCAAATATTCAACTTCCAAAACACTACCAACAGTATTATTAAAATCCACAGAAATATTTGAGCCTATACCGTTACCACTCAGTGTTGGATCTTGAACAAAACGGACCCCGCCGCCGATGCGCCATGATTTATTCAACGAGTAATAGCCCAAGAGTTCAATTGGAAAACGTGTAAAACTTACATTGCCATTACGTGCGGCGCTAACCATATCTTGAAAACCGACCGTTCCTTGAACAGAAAAAGAGTCGTTGATTCTATAATCCAAGCCAGTCAAAAACTGTACACCACTACCGGCATGAATCGATGATGTTGAACCGTTGGTATAAGTGGTCGTTTCTAAATTATCGCCACCTGCTGTAAGGCCAAGGCCTAAAACAATATTGAGTTGTTTTTCAGGTTGTGGCGCTTCCATTACAGGTTCTGGAGCTGTATTTTGCGTAGCAACTGGCGTTGAAATAACTGCATTTGAATTATCGCTGGCAGGAATTGAACTATTAGTAGCTAGTGTTACTGATGTCGTTGGTGCTGCCTGAGCTGTGGAAGGAGCGATGGTTACTGTGGAAATAACGGCAACGGGCGCTACAGGCGTAACAGCCGCGACAGGTGTATTTTGCGTTGTAAATGCACATTGTCTATATTCGCATTGAGCTTTTAATTCCCGGCCGTCGCTGCACTTAACGCTATATTGTTCTTCAACCCCATTCTTGGAAATCAGGTTGGCTCCCACACCTGGATTACAATTTTGCTGCTTAGCCATTTTTTCGACTGTAATCGATGATTGTCCAAAGTTGAATTCAACCTTTTTTGCTGCTACCGGATCAGAGCTTAATGGACTCGAAGGAATGGATTGTTGAACGTTTGTTGCTACTGTTGCATCTGCTGCGATCGTTGTAATAGGCGCACTTGCTACCATTGGTGCGACTACTGCCAACGGGGTTTTATCGTCGTGTTGATTAACGGCGGGTGTTTTATAAGCGGAAGAGGATATTAAAATTAACTTCGATTCTGTTACTCCAGCGCGCCCAGTTTCATCGTCTACTAGCTGTAATTTATTTCTTGCGGAAAAAATGCCCATTTTTACTTCTTGCCATACAAAATAATTTTTGCCAGCGATCAGCGTCAGTGCGAGATTCGAATCATTTTCTGCTTCTGATTTAAGGTTATATGCGCCAGGTAATAAATCTAATTGAAAATAGGTTTTGGATGCTGTTTCTCCAATAGTTGCACCGTTAACTGAGACAGGCATCGATATTGCCGCACCAATGGTTTCATTACGATAAATGTAAAGAGATGCTTTGTTTTGATCAGGGGTAAATTCTTTAGCTTTAGAATCTTGAGCTAGAGATGCCATTGGCACTGAAGCACATCCTGTTAGTAATACGACCATTGCTGCGATGAAAATTCCCACGATACGTTTCATATTTTTCTCATATTTAAAATAAAGTATTCCACAATGAAATCTCCAATTTGGACAGATTTCATATAATTGCCAATTTGCAACAGCGCAGACTAAAGCAATATTTACACCTTGTCTATGCCCTAAATAGGACATAGACAAGAGTTGAATGGTAAGAAGTAATCCGCCCTACGCAAAGTTTGCATTCGGATCTTAAAACCGCCTACCTTCCCCGAGTTTGCGTTTCAGCGGCAGTGGTTGGAATGGCTTGTATGTTGTATTTAATGTCTTTATTGACGTGGGTTGAGATTTTTTTACTAAATTTTTCTATTCAAAAAGCCCGGCTGTCTTTTTGAATTGTTTCGCATCAAAATCCGGTTCTCGGCTTTTGCTGCATATTGTTGGCGGTTTTGTTAATTTTGCGAAAAGAGTTTAAAATTTTTAGATACGAATCCAATCCAGCTTTTTTATGTCAAGAGTGAATTTCTCTCAACTTTAAATAACAATGCGTTAAGATTAGGGCATCTTATTTAAGTAATTCTTACCTTATTCACCCGCATGGAGCACAACATGAACCAAATTTTTAATGACATCCAGTCCAAAATCAATGAAGCGCTAGAAAAATCACCAGCTAAAGATTTAGAAAAAAATGTCAAAGCAATGATGAGCCAAGGCTTTGCAAAATTGGATTTAGTGACGCGTGAAGAGTTTGATATTCAGGCACAAATACTCGCTAAAACCCGCGCCAAATTAGAAGCACTGGAAGCTCGTGTGATGGAATTGGAAAATCAGGCGCGGGAATAGATGTGAGCTTAGCGGTATTAAAAAGCCGGGCTTTATCCGGCATGGATGCACCGGAAGTCACCGTAGAAGTACATCTGGCGAATGGTTTGCCAAGTTTTACGATTGTCGGTTTGCCCGAAGCGGAAGTAAAAGAAGCGAAAGATCGGGTGCGCGCCGCATTGCAAAATAGCCGGTTTGAATTCCCAAACCGGCGCATTACCGTCAATTTGGCACCCGCTGATTTACCGAAAGAATCAGGTCGCTTTGATTTGCCGATTGCATTAGGTATTTTGGCCGCTTCAGAGCAAATCCCAGCTGACACATTGAATCACTATGAATTCGCCGGAGAGTTATCGTTGTCCGGTGAGTTGCGCCCGATACGTGGCGCGCTGGCGATGACGTTTGCCATGTGTAATGATGGCGCCGCTAAAAATGTGGCGAAAAAAATCGCTTTTATTCTTCCCAGAGCTAATGCCGATGAAGCGGCGCTGGTGGAGCAGGCGCATATTTACCCCGCCGATTCATTGCTTCAAGTTGCTGCCCACTTTGCGGCGCATAGTGCAGAAGCACGGCTGACGCGGCACACTCCTAGTCCGCAAATTAGACGTCCTCACTATTCCGATTTTTCCGAAGTTAAAGGCCAGCTGCTTGCCAAACGCGCTTTGGAAGTGGCTGCTTGCGGTTTGCATAGCGTACTTTTAATCGGCCCGCCTGGGACTGGGAAGTCTATGTTAGCCAGTCGTTTCTCTGGAATTTTACCTAGCATGAATGACATCGAAGCGTTGGAAGCGGCGGCGGTGCAATCGCTCACGCAGGGTTTCTCGCTTGCTCAATGGAAGGTGCGTCCGTTTAGAAGTCCTCATCATACTGCGTCGGCCGTGGCGTTAGTCGGTGGTGGCGGAACGCCGCGTCCGGGTGAAATTTCGCTGGCACATCGCGGGGTATTATTTTTAGATGAATTGCCGGAGTTCGACAGGCGTGTATTGGAGGTATTGCGCGAACCGTTGGAGTCAGGCCGGATTACCATTTCACGCGCAGCGCGACAGGCTGATTTTCCGGCGCGGTTTCAGTTAATCGCGGCCATGAATCCATGCCCTTGCGGTTATTTAGGTCACGTTAACGGTAAGTGTCATTGCAGTCCCGATGTGGTGGCGCGCTACCAAGGAAAAATTTCCGGGCCTTTATTGGATCGCATCGACATGCAAATTCAGGTCGGCTCATTGCCGCATGCGGATTTAATTAAGCAGGCGGATGGCGAAGCCAGTGAACAGATTCAAGCGCGGGTAGAACGTGCTTTTGATCTTCAATTAGCCAGACAGGGCAAAGCCAATAATATGCTGAATACGGTTGAGATTGAACAGTTTTGCGACCCGGATGCAGAGGGGAAGCAGCTCTTGCACAACGCCATGAACCGATTAAACTGGTCGGCACGATCGTATCATCGGGTGTTAAAAGTTGCGCGTAGCATTGCCGATTTAGAGCAGATCGAACAGATCCAGCGCGCGCATATTGCCGAGGCAATTAGTTATCGGCGGGCATTGAAGGAGAAATGAGTTGTGTTGAAAAAAACTGGAATTGTATTTCAGCATACTTCTTTATAGAATTTGAATAATGCGTTAAATTTCTAAAAAGTATGGGGAAATATTAAAAGCGTAAAAACAAGGTAAAAATTCACTTTCAGGAGTAAATCATGTCTTATATTTTCCCACCGGAAGCGGTCACGGCATTAAAAGTAGCGGCAAGTTCTGATCTATTTGCGGTACGCCGTGTGTACTGCGTAGGCCGCAATTATGCAGCGCATGCCCGGGAAATGGGCTCTGACCCGACACGTGAAGCACCGTTTTTCTTTTGCAAACCAGCTAACGCGGTAACGCCCATTACCGACGGGCAAACCCTGGAATTAGCTTATCCTGGTGTTACTACGAACTTTCATCATGAGATCGAATTAGTGGTAGCGATAGGCAAAGCCGGACGTGATATTCCTGTGGCGCAGGCTAATGCGCATGTGTGGGGTTATGCCGTCGGATTGGATATGACGCGCCGTGATTTGCAAGGCCAAATGAAAGACAAAGGCAAGCCTTGGGAAATCGGCAAAGCCTTTGACCATTCCGCGCCTATTGGTAATTTGTACCCAGTGGACCAAGTCGGTTTATTAAATATAAATAAGGCCGCGATTTATTTGAAAGTAAATGGCAGCGATAAACAACGCAGCAATATTGATCAAATGACGTGGTCAGTCCCTGAAATCATCAGCCATTTATCCAGCTATTTTGAACTGAAGCCCGGTGATTTAATCATGACCGGAACGCCAGAAGGCGTTGGCGCGGTGCTGGTTGGTGATGTGCTGGAAGGCGGGATAGCCGGGTTGGGCGGGATTCGAGTAAGAGTAGTTTGATCTGATTTAAATCAAAAAAAAAAGCCCCTTGGGGCTTAATTTATATAGAGCACTTAGCAATGCGATTGCATTTACGTATAGCGCGTCAAATTCAATTCACTCGCATCAATGGCTGGATTTTTACCCGAAATAATATCCGCTAATACACTGCCAGAACCGCAAGACATCGTCCAGCCTAATGTGCCGTGACCGGTATTTAAAAATAGGTTAGGCACTTTGGTAGCACCAACTAATGGTGTGCCATCGGGTGTCATTGGACGCAAGCCAGTCCAAAAACTATCGTGTTCTAAGTCACCTGCGCCGGGGAACAAATCGTTCAATACCATTTCTAGAGTGGCCTGACGTTTTGCCTTAAGCTTGGTATTAAAGCCGACTAATTCAGCCATGCCGCCAACCCGAATCCGATTATCAAAACGTGTGATGGCGATTTTGTAGGTCTCATCCAGAATGGTAGAAACAGGTGCTTTGGCTGCGTCAATAATCGGCACGGTAATGGAATAGCCTTTGACCGGATAAACCGGAATATCCAAAATACCACGCAAGAAATTGGTTGAGTAAGAACCTAGCGCCACTACATATGCATCGGCAATCACAATTTCACTACCGCACTGAACGCTGGCGATTTTCCCACCGGCCATATTCAAGGCATCTATGCTGACACCGTAACGGAATTGAACGCCTAATTTTTCCGCCATGTTTGACAAGGTGGTGGTGAATAATTGGCAGTCGCCGGTTTCATCGTTAGGTAAGCGCAAACCACCTTTGAGTTTGTCTTTGACCGCTGCCAGCGCAGGTTCTGCGTCGGCTAATTGTGCTGCACTTAACAATTCGTAAGGCACGCCAGCCTGTTTTAAAACGGCGATATCTTTTTGCGCAGAATCGTATTGCTCGTCGGTGCGAAATAGTTGCAAGGTGCCTTGCTGGCGGCCTTCGTATTGAATATTGGTGGCAGCGCGCAAATCTTTAAAACAGTCGCGGCTGTATTCTGCCAAATGCACCATGCGTTGTTTGTTAACAGCGTAATGCGACACACTGCAATTGATCAGCATTTGCCACATCCAGCGCAGTTGGAACATGGTCCCGTCTGGCGCGATAGATAACGGTGCATGTTCTTGCAGCATCCATTTAAGCGCTTTAAGCGGAACGCCAGGTGCGGCCCAAGGAGCCGCGTAGCCCGGTGAAATTTGTCCGGCATTGGCAAAACTGGTTTCCAGTGCCGGGCCGGTTTGGCGATCTAATACGGTCACTTCATGTCCGGCCAAGGCCAGATAATAGGCACTGGTGACACCAATTACACCGCTACCGAGAATAACTACACGCATACTTGTCTCCAAACTAGAAGTTATACTTAATTTCCGCTATATTAGTGCTAGGTAGCTAGTTTTTGTTGGCGAAAACAATGTAATTTTCAGTGAATAATCATGCGAATACAAAAAAATACGGTACGTGCTTTAGATAAGTTAGATCGTCGAATTTTGTCGTTATTGCAAAAAGATGGCCGCCTATCGATGAAAGACCTCGGCGAACAAGTCGGGCTTTCTATTACTCCCTGCATTGAGCGAGTTAAAAGGATGGAGCGCGACGGAATTATTAGTGGTTATTATGCGCGCCTAAATCCGGCCGCGTTAGGTGCTTCGCTGCTGATGTTTGTGCAAATTACACTGAGCAATAAATCTGGCGAAATGTTCGATCAGTTCCGCCGCGAAGTATTACGCATTCCACAAGTGCTGGAATGCCATCTGGTATCGGGCGATTTTGATTACATCATCAAAGCGCGGATTCATGAGATGAGTGAATACCGAAAATTACTTGGCGATATTTTGCTGCAACTGCCCGGCGCAGCGCAGTCGAAAAGTTATGTGGTGATGGAAGAGATTAAAGAAACTTTGGCATTGGATGTGGAGGAATAGGCTTCTGTTATGAAGGTTTTTGCATTGCTTTGTAGTTCTGTTGTAGCTACAATAGGGACGAAATCATTCATTGTCAGGAGCTTATATGCCTACAACAGCTGGAGCATCCGTGGTTCGTGCCCGTATTGATACCGCGACCAAAGAGCGTGCTGCCGACGCGTTAGAAGCGATGGGGCTGACGATTTCGGATGCGATTCGCATGTTGATGCTGCGTATCGCTGATGAACAAAAACTGCCCTTTGATGTGAAAGTGCCTAGTGCTGCTCTTCGTCAAGCCATAACTGAGCCTGATTCTGGACAAAGTTTTGAGACTGTTGATAGCTTTATGAATTATCTCAATGCGGACGATTAAAGATTCCGCATCGTTTAAACGTGCCTATAAGCGTGTGAGCGCTACTCCGCAACATAAAGATGTTAACGCTTTACTTCATGCAGTTTTAAAGTTGCTGATAGTTGACTTGCCGCTCCCAACAAAAAACCGTGATCATGCACTGAGTGGAAAACTGTCGAGCTATCGGGAATGTCATATAAAGCCAGATTTGCTGCTTGTTTATGAAAAGCCCGATGCAACTATTTTGCGCTTGGTTTCAATCGGCTCACATAGTGAACTATTTGGCTAAAATCGAAAAAAAGTGCCCACTTTTATAAACATTAACGATTCGTCGGAAAACTAAACGTAGTACCTTCCCGCACACCGGCACTAGGCCAACGTTGTGTAATGGTTTTACGTTTGGTATAAAAACGCACCGCGTCCGGGCCGTAAGCGTGTAAATCGCCAAACAGGGAACGCTTCCAGCCGCCGAAGGAATGGTAAGCAACGGGTACTGGCAAAGCTACGTTAATACCTACCATGCCGACTTGAATATGGTCGCTGAAATAACGTGCCGCTTCGCCGTCACGCGTGAAGATACAAGTACCGTTACCGTATTCGTGGGCGTTAATTAACGCCATCGCTGCTTCTAAGCTAGTCACCCGGACGATACCTAACACCGGACCGAAGATTTCCTCCTGATAAATCCGCATGCCCGGTTTTACATTGTCAAACAGGCAGGCACCCAAGAAATAACCTTGCTCATGACCGGCAACTTTAAGGCCGCGCCCGTCGACCACCAAATCGGCGCCTTCAGCGACACCGATTGCCACATAGTCAGACACTTTATCAAAATGCGGCTTGGTGATGAGTGGGCCCATGTCGTTGCTGATGTCGGTACCCGGGCCGACTTTCATTTTGGCGATTTCAGTTTTTAAGCCGGCAATTAAGGCATCTGCCGTGGCGTCGCCAACGGCAACCACCAAAGGAATCGCCATGCAGCGTTCACCGCAAGAACCAAAGGCGGCGCCCATTAAGGCCGAAACCGCGTTGTTAATGTCGGCGTCCGGCATGACGACGGAATGATTTTTTGCGCCGCCCAAAGCTTGAACACGTTTGCCGTGTGCGCAGCCGGTGCTGTAAATATATTCGGCAATCGGGGTTGAACCAACAAAACTGACAGCTTGAATCCGTGGATCGGTGAGAATTGCATCGACCGCTACCTTGTCGCCGTTGACGACGTTTAATACGCCTTTCGGCAAGCCGGCTTGTAAGGCTAATTGTGCGATTAATAACGTAGAAGACGGATCACGTTCCGACGGTTTTAAAATGAAGGTATTGCCGCAAGCAACTGCCATTGGCCACATCCAGAGCGGAACCATGGCAGGAAAGTTGAATGGAGTAATACCGGCAGTAACACCTAACGGCTGGAATTCGCTCCAGCTATCTATCGATGGGCCGACGTTTTTGCTGTGCTCGCCTTTTAGTAATTCTGGCGCGTAACTTGCGTATTCCACGTTTTCTATCCCGCGCTGCAATTCTCCTTGCGCATCGTTTAAAACCTTACCGTGTTCATCGGTAATCAGTTGGCAAATCTGCTCTGCGTTTTGTTCCAATAACACTTTAAGACGTCCCATTACCTGAGCGCGTTTTAGCGCCGGGGTATTGCGCCAAGCCGGAAATGCGGCGTGTGCAGAAGCGATAGCGGCTTCCATGGTCTCCGCATCGGCCAACATAACCTGTTTGGTGGCTTCGCCGGTGGCGGGGTTGTAAATGGGCTGCGAGCGCGAGCCAGTGGTGACTAGTTCACCGTGTATCAGGTGGCCTACTTTAGTTGCGGATGACATTGTTATTCCTTCATTTGGGTATTATTGATTTTCTTAAGCCGTAGCACTAATTGCTTCACCGAGTGCATTTACTAAACTATCAATTTCAGACTTTTCAATCGTAAATGGTGGCGCTAATTGAATGGTATCGCCGCCGTAACGAACATAAAAGCCCTTTTTTAAACACTTCATTGCGATTTCATAAGGACGCTTGGCAGGCTCGCCCGGGAATGCGGCAAAGGTAAAGCCCGCTGCCAAACCGCAGTTACGGATGTCGGTAACATGGTTGGAACCCATTAAGCTATGCACGGCATTTTCAAAATAAGGCGTCAGGCTGTTTACCCGTTCCAGCATGTTTTCTTGTTCTAGCAATTTGAGCGTGGCAATACCGGCAGCGCAGGCAACCGGATGCGCCGAATAGGTGTAACCGTGCGGGAATTCCAGCATATAGTCTTGGCCGCCTTGCTCCATGAAGATGTCGTAAATTTCTTTTTTAACGACTACGCCGCCCAGCGGTTGTGCTCCGTTGGTGATTTGCTTGGCGAAGTTGAGAATGTCCGGAGTGACATCAAATTTTTCAGCGGCAGTGTAAGCGCCAACGCGACCGAAGGCGGTAATGACTTCATCAAATATCAGCAAAATATTGTGTTGTGTGCAAATTTCACGCAGGCGTTTTAAATAACCGACAGGCGGAACAATCACGCCAGCCGAACCGGAAAACGGCTCAACAATAACGGCTGCAATATTCGATGCATCGTGTAAGGCAATGATGTTTAATAATTCATCGGCCAATTCAACGCCGTTTTCCGGCAAGCCGCGTGTGAAGGCGTTTTGGGCAAGCAAAGTGTGTGGCAAGTGATCTGCACCAACCGCCTGGCCGAAGACTTTACGGTTAGCGGCAATACCACCCACTGAAATACCGCCAAAATTAACGCCGTGATAGCCTTTTTCACGACCAATTAATAAGGTTTTGCTAGCCTGACCTTTAGCGCGCCAATACGCCCGCGCCATTTTTAAAGAGGTGTCGGCTGCTTCAGAACCTGAGCCGGTAAAAAACACATAATCTAAACCGGCTGGCGTAATTTCTTTAATGCGGTTGGCTAATTCAAACGACAGCGGATGACCGAATTGGAAAGCCGGAGCGTAATCTAACGTCGCCATCTGGCGGCTGACTGCTTCCGTGATTTCAGTGCGACCATGTCCCAAACCGCTGCACCATAAACCTGATAAACCGTCTAAAATTTTGTTGCCTTGCGCATCAAAATAATAATTTCCTTTAGCGCCCACGATCATGCGCGGATTCGCTTTAAAGTTACGGTTGCCGGTGTAAGGCATCCAGTGTGCATCTAACCAGGCTGCATCTTGTCTGGTCGACATGAGGTGTTGTTGGTCAGTTTGAGTCATGTTTCTCTCCGTCATTAATGGTGATATGGCGCTGATTTTAGTGTGTAACATTACCCTACATAAATAGTGATTAGTGCAGGCTCACATGACGATTTATGCAAGTTAAAAAGGTGGTTAAACGACGCTGTCAACCAGGTGTCATTTGCTCCCGTTAATATTGTAGTAAAGCAGTGAGGTGAAGCGCATCGCTGCACGATATCCTCCTCTAAATAGTCAATACAGAAAGAAATCATGCAGTTATCTCAACTTTCTCATCAACGACTGCTCGCAGTTGGACTAAGGCGCGGCTTGTTGTGCGGCATGTTGGCTAGCTTGGTTTCGTGCTTAGTCTCATGTACTAATGCGCCGACAAACTCTGCTGGACCATCTACGGTAGTAGTTGGTACTAGCATGAGTAATACCAAGCCAGAATTATTGGTAGAGCGGCTGAGCTGGGGTATCAACACAAATAGTGCTCAACAAGTCAATAAAGTGGGCGCGACAGCTTATTTACAGCAGCAACTGCAGCTAGTTCCCATGCCAAATTCGGTAACCATGCCGCAAGCCGTGCAAGATCAAATTGCGGCAATGACGATTAGTCAAAAAAGTCTGGTGGAAATAGCGGCGGAGTTAGAGCAATTAAAGCAAGCCTCGGATGCGAATGGTGCAAGTGACGATGCGCGTAAAAATTATCAGCAAGAACTCAACCGTCTGGACAAAGAAGCGCAAAGCCGCGCCATATTGCGAGCCCTATATTCACCCCAGCAATTGCAAGAACAACTGTGCTGGTTCTGGTTTAATCACTTCAACGTATTTCAAGGTAAAGCGAATATTCGTGCCATGCTGGGTGACTATGAAGAGCAGGCAATTCGTCCGCACGTGCTAGGTCACTTCCGTGAGTTGCTGGCCGCGACGGCCCACCATCCGGCCATGTTGCGCTATTTGGATAATGAGCAAAACGCGATCAATCATCCGAATGAAAACTATGCACGTGAAATTATGGAACTGCACAGCATGGGCGTGGATGGCGGTTATAGCCAGCGTGACGTGCAGGAACTGGCGCGAATTTTAACTGGGGTTGGATTCAGTTTTAAAAATGAAGATCCACCGCGCTTAGGTAAATTTCAGGGCCAATATGTGCATCAGGGTTTGTTTGAATTTAATCCACGTCGTCATGATTATGGTGACAAACAATTCTTAGGCCACACCATTAAAGGGCGCGGTTTGGCTGAGGTAGATGAAGCATTAACATTGCTTTCGCGGCATCCTGCTACGGCACATTTTGTCAGTAAAAAGTTAGCGCTGTTTTTTGTCGGTGAGACACCATCTCCTGCTTTGGTAGATAGCATGGCGAAAACATTTTTAGCGACCGATGGCGACATTAAGGCAGTTTTAAGTACTTTGTTTGCGTCGGCTGAGTTTAATAACTCGCTCGGCAAACAATTCAAAGACCCGCAGCATTATGTTTTTTCTGCCTTGCGTCTGGCCTATGATGACAAGCCGATTTTAAATACCAATCCTGTCATTTACTGGTTGTCGCGGTTAGGCCAACCACGTTATGGAAAATTAACCCCAGACGGTTACCCATTAACTGCAACGGCCTGGGACAGCCCGGGGCAAATGACGACACGGTTTGAGATTGCTAAAGCGATAGGTAACGGAAGCGCGGGGTTGTTTAAGTCGGACAACGGCAATGAAAGCGCCGGTTTTCCTAAGCTAAGCAATGCGCTGTATTTTAATTATTTGCAATCGACATTAGGCCCAAATACATTGAAGAGTTTGGAGCAGGCGAATAGTCCGCAAGAGTGGAATACGCTATTACTAGCCGCCCCCGAAATGATGGTTCGATAAAAGTAGGGTTGTTCAGAAAAGTTCAGTATTGTAATCACAGCTAAACGCACACTAACGTCATCCTAGCGCAGGCGGGGATCCAGTTCGTTGATTTCAGGTTGTGTCAAATTAGTCATGCTTTGCATGAGGGAGGGGAGGCTGGATCCCCGACTAAAGCATTCGGGGATGACGTTGTTGGAGTTTATTGGTTTAACTGAAAGGGATTACCCACAGGGGTGCCCTACCGCATCACATAAGTTCTATGAGGAAAGTCATGAAACGCCGACAATTTCTACAAGCCATGGCAGCCAGTTCGTTGCCACTATTAAGCAGCAAACTATTCGCTGCGCCTTCTACTCAACCACGCTTATTATTTGTTTTCTTGCGTGGTGGCTATGATGCAGCTAGTTTGTTGGTGCCTACTTCGAGCACATTTTATAGCGAGGTTCGTCCCAATATTGGTATCGCTCGTTCTGGCACGGATGCCAACGCAGTGATCAGCTTAAATAGCGACTGGGGTTTGCATCCGGCTCTGCGCGATAGTATTTATCCTTTGTACGCCAAAGGGCAGGCGGCTTTCATCCCCTTTGCCGGAACTGATGATTTAAGCCGCAGTCATTTTGAAACCCAAGACAGCATTGAATTAGGCCAGCCATTGCAGGGTCGGCGTGATTTAAGCAGTGGCTTTTTAAATCGACTTGCAACGGTATTGAATAAAGACAGCAACAGCGTCGCGACAATGTCGTTTACCGAACAGCTGCCATTGGTCATGCAGGGCAGCATGCAGATTGCCAATGCCGGGGTTAAAAACGTTGGTAACTCGGCGATAGATGCGCGCCAAAGTCAGTTAATTGCCAACATGTATCAAGGAAAGGCGTTGTCCAAACAAGTTGATGAAGGCTTTGTGGTGCGGGATCAGGTCAAGCAGCAAATGGATCAGATGCAGGCCGAAGATAAAACCAAAGAAATGACGGATGCCAGTCGAAACGCCATCAGCACCAAAGGGTTTGGACTAGAAGCGCGCCGCATCGGTAAACTGATGCAACAACAATACGGTTTGGGGTTTGTAGATGTCGGCGGTTGGGATACGCATGTTAACCAAGGTGGCGCCAATGGCGCGTTAGCCACCAAGTTTAAAGAATTAGGAACGGGATTAGCCGCTTTTGCCGATGAAATGGGTAGCGCGTGGGATACAACGACGGTTGTTGTCATCAGCGAATTTGGACGTACTTTCCGTGAAAACGGTAACCGTGGAACTGATCATGGTCATGGCACGGTGTATTGGGTATTAGGCGGTGCGGTGCATGGCGGAAAAATCGTCGGTGAACAATGTGCGGTTGAGCAAAAAACCTTATTTCAGAATCGCGATTTTCCGGTATTGAATGAATACCGCAGCACGCTAGGCGGCTTATTTGCACGCATGTACGGTTTATCGCCTAAGCAGCTAGATTATGTTTTTGCTGGTGTAAAAGGAAATGATTTGGGCTTGGTGTGATGGTAAGTGATAAAGCTTGTTGAGTAAAAAAACAAATTAAATAATTGAAAATAAAACAGGCCGCAATAGCGGCCTGTTTTTTAATTTTGGCGCTTGAACAGCAATAACTTGCTGCGTTCCTGCTCATTTAGGCGGTGGTATTTACCTTGGTACCAACATTGCCGGAAGTCGCAGTGGGCGGCACCGGCGTAGTGACCTTGTTGGTATTTTGAGTATTACTCTGAGGGGCTTTATTTTGAACCTGCTTAGGAGGAGGCGTAACCGGTGTGGTGTGCGCGGTCTTCGTTACATTGCTGATTGCGGATGTCATAATTTTCTCCTATACCATCGGGCTTCAGCATTGTTAACGGCAGGTTTTAAAAAAACTTTATGCTGATCAATTCACAAGATTACTTCGGTTTGACCATCCATGCGATGCAAAAGCCATTTGGCGAGATTTCGGTATCGCCAGGAAATAGCTTACATCCTCCAAGATCCTTGGCTGATTTTCCAGGTACGAACTGGGCGCATCCGCTACATGACTTATCGCCGTTTGGCTTGTCCTGGTACTTCATTGCAGTGCGCATTCCGGTATTGGTCGCCGCACTAGCTTTGCCAGACAAAAACAGCAACGGTAATGCTGATAGCGCCAAACTTCCCAGCTTGATGAATTGACGGCGTGACGACATGTTTTTCTTTTGCATAATAATCCCCAGTAAATAATAAAAAATTAACTCAACAAATACGCTAGCGATTGATTTTTCCGGTTCATTCTTCTATCAATGCCGATTCTACTTAAAGTTTCGAACTGTTAACTTGTTCTATCGCAAGCTTACAGAGGACATCCGTAAAATGAAAGTGGGTTTTGCGATAAATTTACTGTTATTTTATGCGGTGGTTAAGTGTGTGGCTCTGCAATGAGGCTTTCGGCTGGGATGCCAAGCCCTGCGTGCAAGCGTCGGATCATCGGCAGTGTGAGGATGCGTTTTCGCGCCATGATTTCATACACCCGGTTGAGTTGCCCAATCATGGGCACCAAATCCTTAACGGTGAGTCCAGCTTGCTCTATGCGGAATTCAATCGCATCGATGGGGTCGGGCGGGGCGATCGGATAGTGCTTTGCTTCGTAGGATTCGATCACCATGAGTAGTAATTCGAAACGGTCGCCATCAACAGAACCTGGTTCTGGTTGCGCATTAAAAAATTTAGAAGCCTCGCGTAATGCTGACTGGTATTGATCTTCGGTGTGGATTGGTTTGATATCCATTGTAATTACTCCAGTTCGACAGTGGTCGCGTTAATTTTGTCATAGTCGGGTGTATCAATGCATTTGATGTACAGCCCTTTAATCACTTCATCATATCGCGCCTTAACTGTAGTCCCGTATTGGGACTGGTGTAATAGGCGCTGTCTTACCGCCCAGCCTCCAGCTTGAACACGCTCACGACTTCGGATAATTTTTTCGATTGATCTTGCATACTCTGCGCGGCAGCAGCGGCTTCTTCCACTAGCGCTGCGTTCTGCTGCGTCACATTATCCATTTGAATAATCGCTTGATTAATTTGTTCGATACCAGCGCTTTGCTCGTTCCCGGCGGAGGTGATTTCGTTGATGATGTCGGTCACGCGCTTGACGCTGGCAACCACCTCGTTCATGGTTGTACCGGCCTGATCCACCAGTTTGGCGCCGATGTCGACTTTTTCCACCGAGTCGCCAATCAGCGTCTTGATTTCTTTAGCTGCTGCCGCAGAACGTTGCGCCAGATTGCGCACTTCCGACGCCACCACCGCAAAGCCGCGGCCTTGCTCTCCAGCGCGGGCGGCTTCCACTGCGGCATTCAATGCCAGGATATTGGTTTGGAAAGCGATGCCATCGATGACGGAAATGATGTCGACAATTTTTTTGGATGATTCATTAATCGAGCCCATGGTGTCGACCACTTTCATGACGACCGCGCCGCCGCGAACGGCCACCTCGGACGCAGAATAGGCGAGTTGCTTGGCCTGGTTGGCATTGTCGGCATTTTGTTTGACGGTACTGGTCAACTCTTCCATTGAAGAGGCGGTTTCTTCTAATGCACTGGCCTGCGCCTCGGTGCGTGAGGATAAATCAAGGTTGCCGGAAGCAATCTGACTCGATGCAGTAACGATGGTATCGGTGCCGATGCGTACTTCACCGACGATGCTGACCAGATTTGCATTCATCTCCTTCAGCGCTTGTAGCAACTGACCGATTTCGTCGTTTGAATTAACCTCGAAGCGGCTGCGTAAATCGCCGGCGGCGACTGTTTTGGCAATATTCAGAGCTGCAATTAGTGGTGTGGAGATGGAGCGGGTGATTACAAAGGCGCCAGCAATACCTAATAATGTTGCCGCTATGCCCAAGCAGGTCATCAATATTGTCGCGGAACCGATGTCATGCTTTACTTCTTCACCGCCAGTAATAGCGGCTTTTTTCTGTATATCGCTTAGGGCAGCGATGAGATCTTGAAATGTATCCAAATTAGGTAACGTTTCCGTGTTCATCAAGTGGATTGCTTCCTCTTTCTTGCCTTCATCAATTAATTTTCCGACCTTACTGAATGAACTCACATAGTTGCTGCGCGCCTCCTTGATTTTAACCAGTAGAATTTTTCCTTCTGGAATATAGATCAGTTTTTCCAACGCATTCAGGGCATCGCCAACCGTTTTTTTATTCGCTTCAATATGTGTATGAATGCTGTCAATTTGTGTTTTGTCGGTGGCGATTAACAATTCCAGCGTGCGGCGGGCATTGTCGCGTGCTGTCACATTGACGATGTTGGCGTTTTCCGCTTTGGCCCAGTCTTTTTCAATAATTCTGTCGATGGTTGTGCCAATATCGGAAAATCGACTGAGCGCAATCACAATGATAATAACCATCATCAACAGCACTACTCCAAAGCCAACATTTAGCCGAGTGCTGACCTTCATCGTTACGTTACCCATTGCATTCTCCTTCATTAATATTGCTTGTATCGCGACGATGCCCAACTTGTTTCGATGAAAATGTTTTCTCAAGGCAACAACTGACTGCGCCACTTGCTGGTTTGTATAAGGTAAATCTGTGTTTGTGCGAGCTGGTGATGTTGGGATTTTTTTAACATCAATAGGGGATGGGGCTGCTTTCCAGATTCAATTCTAGGACAAATTGATTTTTATGCTGATGTATTTGCACTGCCGTGCTTGTGGTAAAAAGCTAAACTTTGTGAAAGATTATTCCTCGGAATTAGCTTCAGAAGTACCGGCAAGACCGTCGGCCAGGCTGATCCAGCTTAGCTTGCTTTCCATGTGGATGTGTTTTTCTGGCGGCAGGGATTCGGGGTTGTCGAGACTGCAAATAGTGAGGTCGATCTCATCAGGAGTATCGACGTGTTGAAAGCTTAATTGCGTTCCGCAGTCAGGGCAGAAACAGCGCAGCCCCTGTTCGGTTGACTTGAACTGGGTCGGCGTTCCTTGGGTAAACTGAAATGCCGTGCGCGGCACCGTGAACCAGCTGACGAAGGGAGCGCCGCTAGTTCGACGGCAAATTGAGCAGTGACAGTTAACTAGGTGAGAGGCGCTACCTTCCGCCTGATAACGAACTAAGCCACAGTAACAGCCGCCGGTTAGCATTTGGCGCTCCATTCTTTGTTGAAATTACAGACTATAGTTAATTCGCATCTGGTCGATCAAGCGGTGGCGGGAGCTGCGCAGCACTTCGTGTGGTGCGAAACTGCTGCTGGCCTCATCTAGCAGATTAACGGCAACCGTTAAACGCGCACGTTCAGTTTGAGACAGAATTGGATTAGCCCGCAGTTCGGTGATTTGATTAATGATCATGATCGCTAATTCCTTTGCCGCGATGTCTTCCGGCAGCCCGGATTTCGTACACAAGCCATAGATGCCAGCCAAAAAGTGCGTCCACTCGCTGGTGATATGCGCATCGAGACCGGCGTTGAGTTTTTCGTTGTGTGTTCTCAGATCAAGGGCGGCATACAGTTGCCGCAGCCGTGCTTTGTAGCGATCCGAAAAAAGGCGAAACGCATCGGCACTTGAAGTAAGGGGGCGAATTTCGGCTATCCAGCCAGCGTAGCTTTTCGCGTAATAGTCCAGATTGGCCTGTTCTTGATGTAGTCCAAAAAAGGAATTACATGACAGGTCGAGTTTCAGGGAGTAAGAAGGGCGTGGCATTAAACCCTTCAGTTGCAGAGTTTCCAGTTCGCTCAAGTCAATTTCACTGGCCACCAGTAATTGCTGTTGGGTGAAAAATTCGTTATTTAAATAGTGAATCAGTTCCATCTGGCACTTTCAGTTGTTCATTGCGCATTTGCGTAAAAAACACGATTAGTAATCATCAATTTCGGCACGTTTTTCATCGGACAATGAAGAAATTTAATTTTCAACTAATACTTCATTTAAAACTATAGAGGAGCAAATGCTGCATTTTCCTTCAACAATTATTTTTCCATTTTCTTCATATTCGATTGGATCTTTTAGTCCAAAATCAGCCGCATTACATTTGTCACACCACGTATTTTTCATCATCCAAATTTGTTCGTTCTCTGAACGATTGCAAAAATTTCGATTATTTCTCATTCAAGTTTCCTAACAAAACAATTGGAATTAATAATGGAAAACCGCATTTGGCCATGTCTCGCCAGTAACAAAATAGATTGACCAACAGCTCACTTCAGTATCGCAGCCATTCATCTGTGCTTCGAACTATCATCAACCTGCACATAACGCCGCTCGCCTGTTTTAGTCTGATAAAGCACTCGCGTCAGTTTGCCGGTTTCCGGGTCTATAAATTGTTCGTCGGTTTCCTGCCAGTCGTCATGGCCGGAATCTATCGGTTGATAACGCCAACGCTCAAACAGCACGGAGGCTAGCAGTATCACGCCCCAAATCAGTATTGGCAATGCGCCTGAACGACCTGAAAGGACGCAAAAAAATCCGATAGATGTCATCAATAGCGCAATGATTAACAGTGCTTTGCGTAGCATGTTAAGTGCTCAGTTTTTCAACCACAACGACGGTACCGTAAGCCACGATTTCGCTCATGGTCTGGCCGATTTCAGATGAATCAAAGCGCATCATAACGACCGCGTTACCGCCCATTTGTTTGGCATTTTTTACCATGCGGTCTATTGCATGGCGGCGCGCTTCTTCGAGTAGCGAAGTGTATTCCGTGATCTCACCGCCAAAAATGGAACGTAGCCCGGCCATAAGATTTCCAGCCAGGCCGCGGCTTCGCACCACCACGCCGAAGACTTGTCCTTTGGCTTCCAATACACGGTATCCGGCAATATTTTCAGTGGTAGTTATTAACATGATGTGCCTTATTTAAATGGAATTTTAAATTTGAAAACAGGGTGGACACGGTTTTGTTCCCACCCTGAATACTATTAACTCATTACCAGATTTTTACCCGTTCATTCGGTGCTAAATACAATTGCTGGCCCGGTTGAATGTTGAATCCGTCGTACCAGGCATCTAAATTACGTACTGTTAAAGCGCGGTAATGGCCAGGTGCGTGGCCGTCACCGATGATGGCGGAACGTAATACTTCATCGCGCATTTTGCCACGATATTTATAGGCATTGGCTAAGAAAAACTCTTGGTCGGTTTCTTTTGTTGCTGTTTGTCCCTTTTGCTTCATCGCCGCGTGATAAGCGTCAAATGCCGCCATCAAGCCGGTTAAGTCGGCAATGTTTTCATCTAAAGTTTGTTCTCCGTTGACGGCAAGATCTGGGAACGGTTTGTAGCTGGAAAACTGATCGGCGAGCGCTTTAGCGGAAGTTTGGAAATGGCTTAAATCGTCCTTAGTCCACCAGTTACGCAATTCGCCTTTAGCGTCAATCATGGCGCCGGTATGGTCAAAGCTGTGGCTGATTTCATGCCCGATGGTGGAACCGATAGCGCCGTAATTCACTGCGTCGCTGGCATTGATATCAAAGTTAGGGAACTGCAAATACGCGGCTGGGAAATTAATCGCGTTTTGCATCGGCATATTTACGGCGTTGACGGTTTGCGGCGTCATGCACCATTCGGTCACATCAACCGGTTTGCCGAATTTAGCCAATGCATTTTTATAAGCAAATTCTTGTGCACGCTCGCCATTGCCAAAGGCGTCTTTTGCATCGACTGTTAAGGCAGAGTAGTCACGCCATTTATCTGGGTAACCAACACCCACATAAAACGAGTTAATTTTAGCCAGCGCTTCTTGTTTGGTGCTGGCCGACATCCAGCTAATGTTGCTGACCCGTTCTTTAAAAGCGGTTAATAACACGCTGACCATGGTATTGATTTTGGCTTTAGCTTCAGGCGAGAAATTTTGCGCTACATATAATTTTCCGACTTCTTCACCCAGCGCAGAATTGGTTGCGTTGACGGCATATTTCCAGCGCGGTAACGGCGCTTTGGCACCAGTCAAACTACTGCTAAATTTGAATTTTTGATCAAAGAAAGCTTGCGGCAAGACCGACGTGTGCTGATTCAGAGCATGGAAGCGTAAATAGTCTTTCCAGGTTTCTAGCGGGGTGGAAGCAACCAGCGCGGCGCTGGATTTAAATGCGGTCGGATGCCAGACGATGAAGGATGGTTGTGCGGCTAGTCCTGCGGCAGAGAAGTAAGCGTTCCAATCGAGGCCCGGCGCTTGCTTGGCGAACGCAGCGCGGCTCCAGCTGTTGTCGGCTTTGTCCATGTCGGACGAATCTGAGCGTTTGGCGTGTCCTTGGGCGATGCGCATTTCTAAATCAAATACCCGTTTAGCGGCTTGCTCAGGTTCGGCAATATTGGCGAGCTTGAATAGCGCGGCAATATGCGCTTGGTATTCGGTTCTGATGTTCGCCATTTTCGGGCTGGCCGACAAATAGTATTCGCGGTCCGGTAAACCTAAGCCGCCTTGCAACAGATAGCCGGTGTACTTGGTGTGGTCGTGAAAGCCTTGCGCGACCCATAAACCGAATAAGTTTTCCGTGAAAAATGAGGTGGCATTGAGTGGATCAACATCCGCGCGCAAGTGTTTGCCCAAGTAAGTAGCCAAGGCGCTTTTGTTGCTGATGCTGGCGATGCTGTGCAATTGTGGTGCTATCGCTTGCAAGCCGCGTTGATTGATTGCGTCGGTATTTAAGTACGCCGCGTAGTAATCGCCGACTTTACGCGCCGGGCTATCAGCGGGTGCTTGGGCGGCTTGCTCAATAAGTTTCAGGACAATAGCGTCCGACTCATCTTTTAAAGTTGAGGTAACGCCAACCGCCGATTTGTCGTTGGGAATGACGGCGGTTTTTTCCCATCCGCCGTTGACGTAACGATAGAAATCATCGCCGGGTGCGACCGTTTTATCCATACCGCTTTGCAGCGCGCTCACTGCTACGGGAGCCGAAGCGGGTGTCGTTTCGTTAGCGTGTGCGACGAGTGTGGTGGCTGGTAACGCTAGCATCAGCTGCATGCAGAATAAGGCGATGGGTTTTAAGCGCAAGTTGGTTTTGGTGTTTTTCATTGGTATTTCATCTCCATGTTTTTGTCGTGGTCGTGATGGAATGCGGACTTGGCCCGCAAGGTGCAAAGACGTTATTTTAGAGTTGATATGGAGGAATAAGTAAATAACCAAAAAAACGAACTTAAATACGGAAATTGCAGTATTTTCCTAATATGCTGCTGAAAGGCAACAGTTTTTAAGTATATAACACGCTGAAAAGCCCCAACTCAAATTTTCTAAGCTACTATATTTGACGCGAGACGAACCCTGTAGATTATCGTTTTACAGTAATTAATTAAAATAATACAACAAGCGAATCAACCTATGTCAAGACAGATACTCACCTTACCTGTACTGTGCCGCGTGCTACGGTACGGTGTCGGTACTTTACTTATAGCAACTTTAATTGCGCATTTTTGGGTTTGGCTATCACTGGGTGATGTTAAATTAGGCACGTTCACTTTCCTGATTCATTCCGGCGATTTAGATGCCAAGGAGTTGTCTGAAATGCCGATCTTAATACGCGTGTTGACCATTTTGGTCTCATTGCCCGCCTTATTCTTTTTAACCGTAGCGCTGATACGGTTGCTGCGGTTAATGCACTTTTTTGAGAAGAAAGAAATTTTTGTCATGCCGAGCATCCTGTTGTTGAAAGGATTTTCCGGCGCGATTTTCTTATATATTTTGTGTTCCATGGTCGAGCCAGTGGTACGCATGTTGGTTTTTACGCTGGTCGGTAGTACTCAGGGGCAAGAGTTAGTGTTGCACTTGACCGATTCATTTGATGAGCTTTTACTGTGCGGAATGTTTTACGTTATTGTTCGCATCATGGAAGAAGGCCGCCGTTTGGCCGAAGAGAACAGCGAGTTTATCTGATGCCTATCTTGATTAATCTTGACGTTATGCTTGCCAAGAACAAAGTTAAATCGAAAGAATTGGCCTTGTTTGTTGGTATTACCGAGCAAAATTTGTCTCTCCTAAAATCCGGCAAAGTGAAAGGTGTACGGTTTGACACCCTGCAAAAAATTTGTGAACGGCTGAATTGCCAGCCGGGTGACATACTTGAATATCGTGCGGGCCCGGTGATAAGAAAAGATGCAGAAGAGGCGTTAGAGAGCTGCTAATTTTCTACAATTGCCCGAACTGAGCAGTAATCATAAATATGTATACACCGGTATATATTTGTGAATTTGGCTTAAATGAAAAGTAAATTCATTGGGCTTAAAATATACTGGCTTAAAATTATTTTTTATCGACTGGAAACCCATTGGACGAGCCAATTTTTGGTTCTATTCATTGGGAGTATGTGATTACGTATTTTTTGTTCCCGCTGCGCTATTTATTTAGAGTGGGGCGGGAGCAAAAAGAGGTGCTTCGCCCTGCTGGGCGAAGCTGTTTGTCAGCTAAGTGTATGCACCTCAAATCCCCTTGCTTTAGCCTGCCCATCCGACGATGTGCTCACGGCATCCTTTTATCCTCCTCAATTTTTGCATAAACTCTTCTAAACACGATTAATCGCAGTAGTGAGCCGCAGTTAAAAATGCGATAATGCTTAACCGCAACGCGGGGGTTTTTCCGCATCCAATCCCGCTAAGAGTGTTTGCCCATGCAGCTCTCAGCTAAATTGCATTTTTACGCTTTTAACGAAAAATAATATGGCGACTAAAGTAGCAATTATTGAAGACAATGTGGAATTTTTAAATCGATTCCGCCAAGTCATTCAATCCGATTCAGATTTTGCTTTTGTTGGTTCCGCCAGCAATGGCGCAGATGGTATTGCGCTCATCGACAGTATTCGCGCCGATGCCTATCTGGTTGATCTGGGCTTACCAGACATCAACGGCATTGAACTGATTAAGCATGCGGTAAAAACGTATCCGGAATGCGATGTTATGGTGATCACCATGTTCGCCGACGATGCGCATGTCATCAAAAGTATCGAAGCGGGCGCAACCGGTTATATTCTGAAGGACAGTTCTAGCTTAGATATTCTGGACTGTATTCGTACCCTGCGCGACGGCGGATCGCCCATCAGCCCGATGATTGCGCGCCGGATTCTGCAGCGGTTTCAGCCCGTTACCATCAATCCAGCGCCAGTAGCAGAAAACGCACCCCCAATCATTCCATCCAGCGAGCTACTTTCCGAACGCGAATATCAAGTGTTGCATGCGCTTTCCAAAGGCTTAAGCTTTAAGGAGATTGCTGCTAAATATTATATTTCCACCCATACGGTGGCAAGACACGTCAAAAAAATCTACCGCGTGCTAGCGGTGCATTCACGCGGAGAAGCAGTTTATGAAGCCACAAAATTGGGCATTCTCAGCGCCTGATTGTCGGGGCGCTGTGAATTTACTGGCTACCCTATTTTTAGTGTTCTGCTGCACATTGGCGCAAGCGCAAGAGCAGGTAAATGCGCAGCAGTCGGTCAGCCGGATCAAGCAGGCCGAATTCATCATCTCTGACTCCCCAACCATCCCACCCGCCAGCGCCAACTGGCAACCGGTATTGTTGCCTCACCACGTTCCTAAGCCGGCTGATTTTGAATTGATTCACTATTGGTACAAAACCACTTTTGAAGTAAAGGCGGGCAGCGAACCACTGTGGATGCTTTTTCCGCAGCTTCTCAGCGGCGGTGACGTGTATGTGAATGGCGCTTTGATTGGCGAAAAACCATCGGCCAGTAAACGCGCCCAAGTGCGTTGGTATTTACCCGAGCTGTGGCTGATCCCGCCGCTGTCGCTGCATGAAGGTAGTAATGAAATTGAAGTCAAACTAGCGATACGCGAGCCGTTCACCAGCTTCGGTGAAATTGACATTGGCCCGGAAAAGATGCAGCGCAACACCTTCAACCAACTCTTGTTCTGGGAAGACACGACGGCCGATATTTCCACCGCATTGTGCATGTTGGCAGGCATCTTCATCATTATATTTTGGGCTCGTCGGCCGCAAGAAAAACTCTATGGCATGTTTGGCGTCTGCGTGTTGTTCTGGGGGCTGCGTACTCTATTATTAAGAACTCCGGTTGTTTCCATCGATTTTTTCCTGCTATGGCGTTTTTCTTACTACTTCACCACGGCAGGTTTTATTGTCCTGATTTCGATCTTTATGCTCAAATTCAGCGACCGCAATAACATCGTTTATAACCGAGTCTTAATTGGCTACTGGTTCATCGGCTGCACGGCATTTTTGGCCATCGGTATGCCGATTCGCCACTTTCTCGAAGCCTTCTGGCTGACCGGATTTTTACCCTTAAATTTATACGCGGTTGCCTGTATTTTAATTTACGCGGCACGCCAGCGTACCCATAATGCCGTATCAATGGGATTAGCAATTTTGTTTGCGCTGGGTTTATCTGTGCACGATTTAGCGGTTCAAGAAGCGTGGGTCGATTGGCCGGAAATCTATCTGATGCATCTGGGTATCCCTGCGTTCTTATTGGTGATGATAGGGATTTTGCTGGATCGTTTTCTGGATAGCTTGGCGCAGGTTGAGTCGGTCAATGAGCAGTTGGAATTGCGGGTCGCCGCCAGGGAAGTCGAGCTCAAGCAAAGTTATGAGCAGTTAGGTAAATTAGGACGCGCACATGCGGCGACCGAAGAGCGCCACCGGATTATGCAAGACATGCACGACGGTGTAGGGACGCAATTACTTTCAACCTTGATGATGGCGCAGAGCGAAGAATTACCTCAAAAAACGATGGTCGCGCTGTTGCAAGAATGTTTGGATGACATGCGTCTGGTGATTGACTCCTTGTCGCCGGACGATTGTGATTTACTGCCCGTGCTGGGTAATTTCCGCTTCCGCATGGAGGCGCGATTTCGTGCCATTGGTTTGAATTTTGAATGGCGTAATCACTCCATCCCCGATGAACTGGAATTGGAGCCGGATGCTGGGCTGCAAGTGCTCAGAATACTGCAGGAAGCGTTGGCCAATACGCTGAAACATTCGCAAGCAAAAAACGTAATTGTTGAATTGTTTTTTTACCCGCATTCGCTTTGCATTCGGATCATCGATGACGGCGTTGGCTTTGTTGAAGCAACCCAATCGAAAGGGCGCGGCATGATCAACATGCGGGCTCGCGCTCAAAAAATTGGCGCTTCATTCAAGATCAAACATACCTCGCCTGGAACTGAAGTCGTTTTAGACATCCCTCTGCTATAAACGGACTTACACAAACCGTCCCAACCGCGTTGCCCTCTTCTTGCTGGAACACAAGGCGTGAGTCTTAAACGATCACGCCATGTTTCTGTAAATCACTAAATATTTGCGCAAATCCGCAAAAAATCCCCTATTTATTATTTTTTGGATAATGAAAACACTTCAAAATGCCCTATTTAGGGCATTGATAGGCGCTTGTCAACTCTGTATGCTTTTTAACCTGTTGAACTAGAAATTGAACTCAACATCTGTCAGGTACCAAATAGCGTTAAAAAACACTGCAAGGGAAGGGAGAGCGTGTGATAAAGAAAAAAAATAGGCAATTAACTGAATTATTGGCGTCAACAGATATCGTGATACCGAGCTTGTTAGGTAAAAATTTTCGAATTGAAAATGACGTCAAAATTTATCAGGTCGTTGGAATGCGATGGCGCAGTCAGGAAATAGTGCTTAAGGAAGAAGCCACAGAAAAAATGCGCACGATGGTTGGTGATGAGTTTTTACGGTTAGCCACAAGAGTTGAGGAATAAGTTGTTTGGCTAAATTCTGATAACAAGGAAGTCTGGGGTTGCTTTTGAATTTGTTTAATTTATTTGGGCACTATTTTTGGGTAATTTCTATCGTCGTCAGTTTGCAGGTTTTCTGGCAGTCGGGCGCGGTGCGTGAGAGATGTAAAAGCGACGTGGAATTCGCTATCGACGATAGCAAAGTGCGCTGGAAATTATTTTTGTGGATGTGCGCGCCCTGGTTTGCGATGGGCATAGGGCAGAGGTTCGGTGGAGTGCCAACGGTGTGGCATTTTTTAAAACCCGGTGATGGAAATCCGTGGGTAGCATTGTTTTTCTTGAGTGTTTTTGGGTGCTGGCTATTAGCAGCATATTGGGTCTATTTAAGAGATGGAGCGAATGCCATTGTTGAGCATCAATTAATAAGAATAAATGGACTGACAGGGCAGGTAAAACTGACTCCTAATAAAGTCAAACTAGTTGTTGCACTGATGCTGATAGGTGGTATTGCCGCTGCGTTGACCATGTTTTCAAATCACATGGTAGTCCCAATCGGCATCGACTAAATGGAATGCGTAAGTGATGTACTGGCATCGCATTCAGTAAAGCGATTAGTCAAAAACAATCCGAAAAACTAATGAACAGAGATTCACATGGATATCACCATTTCTCACCAAGATTTTAAAACGCAGCTGTTGGAAATTAGAATTTCTGGATTTTTTTGTAGTTCGCGGGTATTGCTGAACGGCGTTGAGGTTAAGCGCGTGCAGGGTGTGTATACCGTTTTAAATGATGTTGGATATGAAGTTGCGATTGAACTTAACAGTAGTCTTCTTAACCCGATTCCCATTGTCCGGGTAGACGCTGAGAAAATTAATTTAGCTAATGCAACAGAATGGTCACAATTTACAGGTTGGGGAAAAACGTCACCATTACAACGTTTCAAATCTAAAGTCAGGATGCTTTTGATGTCATTTCCTTTGAAAAAAGTTTGAATGAATTTAGATAACGAATCCAGATACTTTAAGGCTGATGAGGCTTTTGTTCGACTTGGCCGATACCAAACGGAAAGTGAGCTGAACCATGATGCAGACAATTTCTAAAATGCAGGCAGAAGATGAAGAAAATTTGCTGTTAGCAAAGGCCAGAGCTAGGGCCAATTACCTAGATCATCTGAAACTCCAGATGCCCAAATGGAATGCAAAAGCGCTGTGTATTGAACTTGCAATCATTGTCGTTTGCTATGCTTGCGTAGCTATTTATAACTGGTTATTTAACGCTTCCATTCCGCCAGTTCTCGGTATCATCACCGGCGCCGTTAATGGCTGTCTGGTCGCCTGGTGCATCACTCGCACAGAGCCGAAATCGAAGAAAGACAAACGCTAAACGGTCAGGCTGGGTTAGTTGATTTTGCCGGTTGATAATGCAGCAAAAACCAGATCGCTAGCCACGGCCACAAAATAGCTAAAAATTGCGCCGCGCCGTTAAAGTTCAAAAATTTACCCTGCACCCAAGTGGATAAGGTATCTGTGAAATACGGATTGCCAGGTACAAAATTAATCACCAATAAACTGATGGTGAGCATAAAAATAGCCAAATGGCGCTGCACCCGTGCCGGCGTAAATGCCAGGCCATACAACATCAGACATCCCACCAGCAGCCCTGCCTGAGCGCCCGGCGAGAACCAGGAATAAGCATGTTCCGGTTTAAATAACAGTGCCAACGCCAAGCTTTTAACGCCGAGGCAAATAAAAATCAGCAGTGTGACTAAGCGGGCTTTAGGTGCTTTGGGCTGCAGCAGGCAAAGAAAAAGTAGCACCGCGCCGATTAAGCCGCAACAAGTAATAATGGTTTCAGAAAGCCAGTATTGTTCTATGCTGAGTTGCGCGCCCTGGCGTATAAAGCTACCTAGATCAATTGGAATTCCCAGATAAATATTCAGCCAGTTGGACAACACCGGAACGAGCTGACCTAAACCAAACATATAACCCTGCGGGTAAATTTGTGCCAATGGCCAGAGTGCGACAATAATTAATCCATTACTCATGCTAGGCACAAACCAGCGCACCCGGATCTGCCTTAATAAGTCCTTTTGCAGTAGCCAGGGCGTTAATACGCAGCCCATAAGAATGCCGATAAAAAGTCCGCTGCAATTGGTAATAAAGTCGAGAATTGACGGAACCCGGGACGGCAAATAGGTTTGCACGGCTTCCATCGTGCCGGATACCAAAGAACCAGCCAGCATACATAGAAGTGCTGCCCACCGACGCGGTAACCAAGGGTAGCAAGCCAGCATCAGCAATATGCCAAAGGGGATATAGCCCAGCACATTGATGCTGACGTCAAAAAATGTCCAGTAACGCGGCAGTGCTTCACTAAAATAAGCTAAGGGCGATAAACCTATGGTGTGCCAATCGGAAAACGGATACCAGCTGGCATACACAATGAGGAATGTGTATGCCAGTAAAGCCACCCGAACCAGTGGCGAAGAGTGTGGATTTACTGGGGTTGCTTGCATAGCCAAATGTTGACATCATTCATTAATGCGCCAGTGGCAATGCGCATAGCTTGCGCGCCAGCTTGTGCATCGGGCGCGTTGGCATTGGCTTGTTGTTGCAGGGTAGTTTGAGCTAGCAGAGTACCTTTGCGGATGAGGGAGGCGCGTAATTTGAGTTGTGAATAGCTGTGCGTGGTATCGCTAAAATACTGGCTGAAATCAACTAACTCCAACCGTAGTTGCATGCCATTGGCATTGTTCACGCCATTATCAATAAGCGTTGCGCCGCTATCCGTCAGATGCGCTTTAATGCGCTCAGTCAATAGCTGTGCAGGCGACATACTCCAGCGGTTATTTGCGTAGGTAAGTGCTTGCTGGTCATTGATATACGTTAAGCGATACAGCATGGCGTTACTGTCCAGCGAATTTGGACTTGTGATGTCCGGCAAATGGATCGCTGGCAAAGTGCAGGTGAGCGGAGTGGATGCAGTCGGTGCGCCGAAATCGTAATAGCTTAGCGTGGTTGGCGCGCTGGCACAGGCCTGCAAAAATAGCGGTAATAGTGGGATCGCGGCGTACTTGAGCAAGCGGGAAGAAGAGAGCAGGTAAGAATTCGTTTTCATCATGGCCTTATTTTTTAGGTTCTACAAAACCGGCTTCACCTGGACCTGCGCTTGCTGTCGGTTTGCCAAAAATTAAAATTTGCGGACGCTCTTTAAGCTCTTCCATTGTTTTATTAAAGGTGCGCATGGAGTTGCTGGTTTCGCTGGTTAAGATCGTAATCTTTGGCAGCGTTTCAGATTGCAGGTTAGTACTTAAATCGCTCAACGTCGATAGAGTGTGGTTAAGCGGGCCATCCGGGTCTTGTAATTGTTTGGCTACGCCAGTCATTTGCTGACTTAACTGGGTTGCATTTTGCGATAACTCTTGCACCGACAACAGCGTCTGATTAGTTTGGTGAACCAGGTCCGGAATAAGCTGCAGGCTTGGGCTTAAATCATCGGCCACTTTAGTCCAGCGTGCGGTCGCCTGAGCCGTATTGCTAAATGCTCCTAACATGGTTTTCTGATTTTCTGGCGTGAAAAATTCCGCCAATCGTGCCGAAACCAATTCTGCATTGGCTAAAATAACGCTGCTGCTGCGCTCCAGCTTTTCTAATAAACCAGGCTGCAACGGAATGCGTGGAACTGTTCCCGCTGCCACGTTCAATTTTACCGAGTTGCTACCATCATCATCTAATTGAACAAAAGCGATGCCTGTGACACCTTGATAGCCCAGCGTGGCGAAGGTAGATTGAGTGATTGGGGTGTCGGGATCAACGCTAATATTAATGATAATTTGCCCTGCAACTTTCGTGTCGAAATCGATATTATCAACACGACCCACAGCCAGGCCTTTGTAGCGCACCGAGGCTTGCGGGTTTAAGCCGGAAATGGCGCGACTGGTGATGATCTGGTAATCAATCCGTTGGGTTTTATCACGGTTGAGCCAAATCCCGGCGAAGATCGCGGCGCATAGCATGGCGATAGTGAAAAATCCGGCCCAAAGGGCATGTGATCTATTTTCCATAATTATTTTATTCTGTGTTTTGTAAAGCAGTTAAGGCTCGCTTGCCGCGCGCGCCTAAGAAAAATTCTTGTATAAACGGATGTGGGTGCAAAATAACTTCATCGGTAGTTCCGAGTGCCACAACGTGTTTGTCAGCAAGGACGGCAATGCGTGAAGAGAGTGCAAACAACGTATCCAAGTCATGCGTCACCATCACTACTGTTAAGCCTAGTTCTTTATGTAATGACTGAATCAGACTCACAAACGTTTCCGACGAATCTGGATCAAGCCCGGCGGTTGGCTCATCTAAAAATAATAGTTCAGGTTCCAGAGCTAAAGCACGCGCTAACGCGACGCGCTTTACCATTCCGCCAGATAAAGATGAGGGCATTTTTTGTGCATGTTCTGGCGCAATGCCGGCCATATCCAATTTTAGGTATACGGCATCTTTAATCAATGCTTCGGGCAAAATTCGCAGTTCACGCATCGGCTGCGCTACGTTATCAAACACCGACAAGGCGGAATATAACGCACCATGCTGGAACAGCATTCCAGAGCGGCTGCGAAAGTAGGCAACTTGCTCAGACGTGGCGTGATGAATGTCTACCCCAAAAATAGTAATAGTGCCTTGTTTAGGTGCTTCTAGCCGGAGCATTTGCCGCAATAGTACCGTTTTGCCGGTGCCAGAACCGCCAACAATGGAGAGGATTTCACCGCGATAAATGTCTAACTCTAAATGATTGTGGATGACCGTGCGCCCAAACTGGGTGCGCAAATGCTTTACCTGAATAATCGCTTCAGCGTGCGGCGCCGGTTGGGGTGTGTTCACTAGGGTGTTCAATGTTGTGCTCATTAATAATACCCGACGCGACTAAATATGATCGCAAATACGGCATCCAAAATAATCACCATGGTAATGGCGCTGACCACGGAAGTGGTCGTGCCTTGTCCTAAACTTTCGGTATTGGGTTTGATGCGTAAACCAAAATGGCAGGCGACTAAAGCTATCGCTGCGCCAAATGCCACGCCTTTGCCCAAGCCGATATAGTAGTTAGAAATTGGCACGACTTCAGGTAGTTTTTGGATGAAAAAACGTGGCGACATACCTAAAATAAAATTGGCTGATAACATGCCGCCGATCAGCGCCATGGCATCGGTCCAAATGACAATGAGCGGCATGGCAATCGCCAGCGCGATGACTTTGGGGAAAATTAACCGGAGGCCGTGTGGAATGCCCATCACTAACATCGCATCCAGCTCTTCCGTGACGCGCATTACGCCGAGCTGCGCGGTAATCGATGAGCCAGAACGGCCAGCCACCAAAATCGCCGCTAACATCGGCCCCAGTTCACGGATAATACTCATGCCTAAAATGTTGACCAAATAAATATCGCCGCCAAAGGTGCGTAATTGTTGCGCCGATAAATAAGAAAGCACGACGCCGATTAGGATCCCCACTAAAGCAGTAATGCCCAGTGCACGAAACCCCATGTGGAAAATGTTGGCTGAGATTTCTTTCCACGGCGCGCGATTTGGTCGGCGTAGCACAGTCAGTAAATCTAAAACCAGTTGACCCAGCAATACTATAAACGCAAACAGATGCGAGATAAAATCCAGCATCAACGTGCCAAGCTGCATCACCGAAGTGAGCCGTGACTTAGGCGGTTTCGGGATTTTTAACTGGTTGGCCAGTTCTAAGCGGCTAAAAAATGCTTCTTGTGTTGGTAACAAAATCAGTTGCGCTGGTCTGGTTTTTCCCCAGCAATTCCACAACATTTGCGCGCCGATATGGTCGAGTGCGCTGACTTGCGATAAATCCCATTTGAGCTGTGTTTGGTGACCTAGCTTAGTGAGCGACGCAGTTAATTTTTTCATTAACTGGCCCTCCATAAACGCATGCACTTGCCAGCAGCCAGTGACCGCAATCGTTGCGGATGCTGATTCAATTAATTGTGGCGTTTCCGGTTTAATCATTCGCTTGGACTAGCTCTCTGGATGACAGGTGCCATCAACAAATACTTTAAATTCACCCGGTGCAAAGGCGGCCCAGGTTTCATTATTAGTCAATGGTGCAGTGGCAATCACTGCCACGCGATCTTTGGGAGTGGTGACTTCCGCAAAATCAATACTCATGTCCCGGTCAGACAAATGCGCGGTATTGAACGGAAATTGACGGATGATGTAATGCAGATTGGTGGAGCAATGTACAAATAAGGCCGAGCCGTTAGAGAGCATGATATTAAACGTGCCAAACTGGGCAATCTCCTGGCATAGCTCCTGTAGCGCAGCGCTGAGTTCGGAAAGTTGCGGCGCTTGTGCGCCAAAACGCAGGCGTAATTCTTGCAAAATAAAGCAGAAAGCGCGCTCGCTATCGGTTGTGCCGACGGGCAGATAAGTACCGTTTAATGTCGGCATAAAGCCCGGTAAATCGCCATTATGGGCAAAAACCCAGTTAATGCCCCAGCATTCGCGGATGAACGGATGACAGTTCTCCAGCGCAATTTTGCCCTGTGTTGCTTTGCGAATATGGGCAATCACGTTTTTAGATTTAATCGGATGCGCTTTGATTAATTCAGCCAAAGGGGAGCGCACCGCCGCTTGATAATCCACCAGATGGCGCACGCCAGCACCTTCAAAAAATGCGATGCCCCAACCATCTTGATGTTCATCGGTTAAACCGCCGCGCAACGCAAAGCCGGTAAAACTGAACACGATGTCAGTTGGCGTATTGCAATTCATTCCGAGAAGTTGGCACATGGATGGCGTTGGTTTACGAGTAATGAGTGAACATTATCATTGTTATGGCTCTAGAGCAAAAGGTCAAAGACGATGGGTTTAACAATGGATATGGGAATTAATTTGGGAACTTAGCATTGTGCGGTAAATTTTCTGTAAAAGCAGAACAAAATATCAAGAATGGAAATAGTGAAGAAAATTATTCTAAAAATGACGATTTAATTAGAAATAATGGGTATTTTCATATACTCAGTCACACCAGTGAAAATGGTTGGCGCATTTAATGGCTCTTACGACGGTATAAAATTTATATTTTGACAGTATATATTTATCTCAACATAAAATAATATCAATAGGCGATAAAAATTAAAAATATACCTCTGCATCCTGACTCTAAAAGTGAAAATAATATGGCGATTCAGGATGTGAGTGTCGAGTATATGTTTCTTATCTCAGTCCTCGCATCCTTTGAACTAATTACGATTTTGCATTTCTTGGTCGTGTTTTTTACTCAAGAAATCGGGGGTATTACGGTTTTTTTGAGTTCATATTCTGCGCGACTAAGGTAATACGCCGCCACATCCTCGTCATTCCAGTGCTCAATACCGCGATATTGCATACCTAAGCCCCGCATTACCCGCGTTGATTTAGTGTTTTCTGGGTCACATATCGCGCATAAAAGTTCGACATCCAGCGTATCAAAAGCAAAGGCAGCCATGCATTGCGCGGCTTCCGACGCAAAGCCTTGTCCCCATTTATTTTGCCTGAGCCGCCAGCCGATTTCATGCGGATTGGCCGGGTCACGAGCTAAATACTGTATGCAGCCTGCGCCAATAATTTCACCGGTAGCCAATTCAATAAAACTCCACCAGGAAAAGCCAGTGTTAAGCCAGCGCTCTTTAATCATGGCAATTCCCGCTTTGGTTTCTTCAAGAGCTTGTGGTTTGCCGGTGATATAACGCATAACTTCAGGGTCGCTGTTTAGCGCGTATAGGCCATCAAGGTGATGGTCGGCGAATGGTTCTAAACGTAGGCGTTTGGTGGTGAGAATAGTCATGATGCTATTGAGGTTAAATTATGCGATTTTAGGAAAATGTTGGTTTCAGAATTCGTCAACTAAACATTCTTAATTAGTCATTCATGGGAGTAACAGCGACGCTTAGAATCAAGCCACGTTCATTTCAGTATAGAAAATTGCGTTGAATGAAGGACATACAACGTAAATTCCGCAAGCCTAGATAAATAATTATATTAAGGCAATGTCGGGTGAATAAAAAGTTATTTGAGGAAAAGATGGGTGGAGTTCAATAAGCCCTAACCAAAATAATGAATAAAATTGAAATAAAGCACGGCCACCATTCTACAAACAGCTGAAGAACTGACCAGATTGAATTTGGCACATTGTTGATAGCACTTTACAATATTGGGCGCGTCCAACATAGTCGTTGGCGGCCGTATTCTGAAACCAGTATTGCTGGGCAATTTAATTTTATTTCTTTGATTTTGATTCAAATGGAGACAAGTGTGAAAATAGAAAAATTATCCCGATGCCTGTGCGTAAAGCCAGTGCAGCGCATCAAACAAAGAGCTTCACAAACCTTGTGTGCAATGCTGGGTCTCTCTTTTATTAGCGTGGCTTTGTTAGGATCAACTTCCGCACTCGCACAAGAAGAGAAAGTGCTCAACATCTATAACTGGTCAGACTACATCGCTGACGACACCATCAAAAATTTCGAAAAAGAAACCGGCATTAAAGTACGCTACGACGTGTTTGATACCAATGAAATTTTGCATGCCAAATTAGTAGCGCGCAAAACCGGTTACGACATCGTGGTCCCTTCCGATACGTTTGCCCAATTGCAAATTCAGGGTGGATTGCTGAAAACACTGGATAAAAGCAAATTACCTAATTTAGTTAATATGGATCCGGTGGTGCAAACCGCGCTAGCCAAGCTTGACCCGAATAATGATCATCTTGTGACTTGGTTGTGGGGCTATACCACAGTCGGCATCAATACCAAAAAAGTAAAAGCCGCCTTGGGTGATATGCCGATGCCGGTTAATGCATGGGACTTAATTTTTGATCCGAAGTATGCTTCCAAGCTCAGTTCCTGCGGTATTTCCTTCATGGATTCGGGTAATGAAGTACTGCCAGCGGCTTTGCTCTACGTGAAAAAAAATGCTCATTCCCAAGTCGCTTCAGATTACCAGGAAGCCGGACGCATGTTGGCGACAGTACGTCCTTATGTGCGGGTATTTAGCTCATCCAGTTACATCAACGATTTAGCCAACGGCGCTCTGTGCGTAGCGATGGGTTATTCCGGCGATATTAATATTGCCCGTCAACGTGCGATTCAATCTAAAAACGGTAATGAAATTCAAGCTTTGGTGCCAAGCACCTCTGCCGTATTGTTTTTTGATGCGATGGCAATCCCGGTCGATGCGCCGCATCCAAACAATGCCTTGATCTGGATGAATTACATCATGCGTCCGGAAGTTCATGCCAGCCTGACCAACAAAGTGTTTTATGCCAATCCAAATAGCGCCAGTCTTAAATTTGTGAAGAAAGACGTTGTCGATAACAAGACCGTGTTCTTGTCCGAAGAAGACAAAAAGCGCATGACAGCGCCAGAGCCAGTAAGTGCCGCGATACGTAAAATCATGTCGCGGACATTCACACAGTTTAAAACTGGACTTTAATTTACTTTTGGCTGGTCGTTCCGGGTACCTAACCCGGAACGGGTGTAAGCAACTAATACAGGGTTTTTCATGGCATCTGGTGATACTTTAAAATCATCTTTCGGCGTTGCGGCTGAAAGTAACGGAATGGGTAAGCCATTCTTGTTCATTAATAACCTGATTAAGGATTTTGGCGATAACCGCGTGGTCAATAACGTATCGCTGACTATTAATAAAGGCGATATTTTTGCCTTGTTAGGTAGCTCCGGCTGCGGTAAATCGACCTTATTGCGTATGTTGGCGGGGTTTGAGACGCCAACTTCGGGCGAAATTATTTTAGACGGTAAAAACATTGTCGGTGACGCGCCTTATCATCGCCCGATTAATATGATGTTTCAGTCGTATGCCTTATTTCCGCATTTAACGGTGTGGGACAACATTGCCTTCGGCCTGCGCCGTGAAGGAATGGCTAAGGAAGAAATCGCTGACCGGGTTGAAAAAATGCTGGCCTTGGTTCAGTTGGAATCGTTTGGTAAGCGTAAGCCTTATCAGCTGTCCGGTGGTCAGCAACAGCGCGTGGCGTTAGCGCGTAGTTTGGCAAAACGTCCGCAACTATTATTGTTAGATGAGCCACTGGCCGCATTAGACAAAAAACTACGTGAGCGCACACAGCTGGAACTCGTCAATATTATCGAGCAGGTCGGCGTAACTTGCGTAATGGTGACGCATGACCAGGAAGAAGCGATGGCCATGGCGTGCCGGATCGCGGTGATGAGCGAAGGCGTCATTTTGCAAACCGGTGAGCCGAACCATGTATACGAAACCCCAAATTGCCGCTTTGTTGCCGACTTCATTGGTAGCGTGAATATGTTTACCGGTGAACTGGAAGTCGATGAGCCGGATCATGTCGTCATTAGCACCCCAGAATGCAAACACTACGTCGGACACGGAATTACCGGCACGCTTGGCATGTCCGTTTCAGTCGCGGTTCGTCCAGAAAAAATTTCCGTCAGTGTTGAAGCACCAGATCAGCAATATAACTGCGTGCATGGCGAAGTCGTTGAGCTCGCCTACCTCGGCAGTTATACCGTTTATCACATCAAACTCGCATCCGGTATGACCATCAAAGCGAGCGTCAGTAATTCAGTCCGGCATGGCGCATTTCATCCAAAATGGGGCGATAAGTTATTCGCCTATTGGACGGATGATGCGATGGTGGTCTTGACGAGCTAATGGGGCTAATGTGAAAAACTTCTTTAAATTTAAGTGGATCTCGGGGAAGACGGCCGTTATCGGCATACCTTATTTCTGGCTGATTATCTGTTCGCTGCTGCCGTTTTTAATCGTCTTCAAGATCAGTTTTGCAGAGATGGAAATTAGCGATCCGCTCGGTACGTTGATGACCTACGTTGACGGCGTGCTCGATATCAAAATCAAGTTCAGTAATTATTTATTTCTGGGTCAGGATGATTTGTATATCGTGACCTACCTGAACTCAATCAAGTACGCGCTATTCACCACGGTATTGTGCTTAATCATCGGCTACCCTTTTGCCTACTTTATGGCACGCGCCCAACCTTCGGCACGTGCCACATTGATGATGATGGTGATGTTGCCGTTCTGGACTTCTTTCCTGCTGCGTATCTATGCATGGAAAGGGATGTTGTCGACGCATGGCGTATTGAATAATTTTTTAATGTCAGTCGGTGCCATAGATGCACCGTTACACATGATGAATACGCCGTTCTCACTAATGATCGGCATGGTTTATTCCTATCTACCATTCATGATTTTGCCCTTGTTTACCAACTTGTCCAAATTGGATGTGCGTTTTATTGAAGCCGCCGCCGACTTAGGTTCAACACCTTGGAGTACCTTTTGGCGAGTAACGGTGCCGCTGTCTAAATCCGGCATTATCGCGGGTTCGATGCTGGTATTTATTCCCTGCGTCGGTGAATTTGTGATTCCTGATTTGTTGGGTGGCCCTGGAACGCCGATGATCGGACATGTGATGTGGGATGAATTCTTCAGCAATAACGATTGGCCGATGGCTTCTGCCGTGACCGTCGTGGTGATTTTGTTGATCTTGGTTCCGATGGGAATTTTAAATAAATATCAGTCTGAAGAAGAGCGGGGGAACTCATGAACGCATATCGCTGGTTTGGTAGAGGATGGCTTTCGCTAGGCTATTTATTCCTGTATATCCCCATCATTATGTTGATCGTATATTCCTTCAACAATTCGAGTCAGGACATGGTGTGGAAAGGTTTTACGCTGCATTGGTATTCCGCGTTGATGGACGACCATGAAATCATTGCAGGTTTTTTCCTGTCGCTCAAAGTTGCTACTTTATCGGCTACCTTTTCAGTAGTGCTTGGTACCTTTACGGCTTATGTACTTAATAACTATCGTAAGTTTAATGGCCGCGCTCTATTTAAAGGAATGGCTTCAGCTCCGTTGGTCATGCCGGAAGTAATTATTGGTTTGTCCTTGCTGTTGATGCTGGTCGGATTAGAAAATGCGTTTGGATTTCCACAACGCGGGCTGCCCACATTAGTGTTTGGTCATACCGTGTTGGGCGTGGCGTATTCCACTGTCGTGATTGAATCGCGCTTGCGGGAAATGAGTAAATCTTTGTCGGAAGCTGCAATGGATCTGGGCTGCAAACCGTATCAGGTATTTGGCTTAGTGACCTTGCCGAATATTTCGCAATCCTTGGTGTCGGCTTGGTTGCTGACGTTTACTTTGTCGCTCGATGACGTGGTGGTTTCCGCATTCTTAACCGGCCCGGGCTATTCAACCATGCCTATCGTGATTTTTTCACGGGCACGTTTGGGGCTGGATCCACGCGTTAATACGGTTGCTGCCTTAACTATTTTGGTGGTGACAATAGCAGTCGTACTGTCGAGTCTGTACATGGCGAGGAAAGAACGGAAGCGCCAAAAAGAAATTTCAGCGGCGTTTAAGCACTAAATCAGTATTAATTCAGCATTTATTAAATCTGTAAGGGCAATCTTGGTGATTGCCCTCTCACTACGCACCACTATTCAAGCGACAAAGGGGAAATAAATGAGCACCAGACTTTGGCATGACCGCGCTACCAGTATTCAAATTGACGGACGCGCTTTTATTAATGGCGAACGAGTTCATGCCGTTTCTGGCGCAACCTTTGAAAATACCTCCCCCGTCAATGGACGCAAACTATGTCACGTGGCGCGTTGCGATAGTGAAGACGTCAACCTCGCCGTGTTGGCCGCACGCACCGCATTTGAAGATCGCCGCTGGGCAGGTAAATCACCGGCTGAGCGCAAACGCGTTATGTTGAAATTTGCCGAATTAATGCGTGCTAACCGTGACGAATTGGCGTTGTTGGAAACGCTGGATATGGGTAAGCCAATCAAATACAGCTTGTCGGTTGATGTGCCTTCGGCAGCGCGCTGTATTCAATGGTATGCCGAAGCCATTGATAAAATCTATGATGAAATCGCACCAACGAATGATGCAACCTTAGCGTTAATTACCCGCGAACCGGTAGGTGTAGTCGCCGCTATTGTGCCGTGGAATTACCCGATGCTAATGGCATCCTGGAAGATCGCACCGGCGCTGGCAATGGGTAATAGCGTAATTCTAAAGCCATCAGAAAAATCGCCGTTGTCGGCATTACGCATGGCAGAAATCGCACTTGAAGCAGGTATTCCTGCTGGCGTATTTAACGTGCTGCCCGGTTTTGGCCATGAAGCCGGTAGTGCGCTGGCATTACATAACGACGTAGATTGCATCGGCTTCACCGGCTCTACCCGCATCGGTAAAAAAATTATGGAATACGCAGGCCAGTCCAACCTGAAACGGGTTTGGACTGAACTTGGTGGCAAGTCGCCAAATATTGTCTGCGCAGATTGCCCGAATCTGGATGAAGCGGTTGAAGCGGCGATAGGTTCTATTTACTTTAATCAAGGCGAAAGCTGTAACGCACCTTCCCGTCTATTCATTGAAGAATCGATTAAAGATAAGTTTATTGAAAAAGCGTTAGCGATGCTGCCAGCTTATGTGCCGGGCGATCCGCTAGACCCAGCTACGGTCATGGGCGCAATTGTTGACAATATTCAGCTTAATTCCGTTATGGGTTTTATTGAGTCAGGCAAAGCCGAAGGCGCAACACTGCTGGCTGGTGGTAATCAGGTACGGGCTGAGTCTGGTGGTTACTATATTGAACCAACCATTTTTAGCAACGTGACAAACTCTATGAAAATCGCCCGTGAAGAAATCTTTGGCCCAGTGTTATCGATCTTCACATTCACTGATTTGAACGATGCCATTCAAGCCGCCAACGCAACGGCTTACGGTTTGCAAGCCGGTGTCTGGACTTCCGACATCCGCAAAGCACATCATGCGGCGCGTGCATTAAGGGTGGGCACCGTGCATGTAAATCAGTATGACGGCGACGATATTACGGTGCCGTTTGGCGGTTACAAGCAATCGGGTAATGGCCGTGATAAATCGTTGCATGCGTTGGACAAATATACCGAATTAAAAACCACATGGATTAATTTGGCCTGATAGCCGGGCTAAGTTCCATAAACCCCAACAACATCATCCCCGCCTGTGCGGGGATGATGTTAATGACAGTAAGTCTAATTACACGCCTCACCAACCACTCAAAAATCATGAAACATAAACACAAAGAAACGCGGCTCACCAAGGATTCATTTTATGAAGCTAGTGTCACGCGCGAGGCACCGTTGCCCGCGTTGGACAGTGACATAAGCGCCGATGTTTGCGTGGTTGGCGGTGGTTTGGCGGGTTTATCTTCGGCGTTGGAATTAGCTCAGCGCGGTTATTCGGTCGTGCTACTTGAAGCGCAACTGGTTGGTTGGGGCGCTTCGGGACGTAATGGCGGGCAAGCCTTGGTCGGTTTTTCCAGCGATGAAGCAATCGAGCAGCAATTGCCATTGGAAGAAGGCCGACGTTTATGGAATATGACCGTGGAAGCGATGCAGTTAATGCGCGACCGCATCAGTAAATACAATATTGAGTGTGATTTCACTCCCGGCTATTTAAGCGTCGCGGTCACCGACAAAAAAGCGCGTGAATTGGAAGAATGGGTGAATAGTTTAGAGCAACGTTATAACTATTCGATGCAGCATGTGAGCAAAGACCAAATTGGCGATTGGATACAAAGCGACCGCTATCAGGGCGGTGCTTATGACGCTAATTCAGGTCATGCACATCCGCTTAAATATACCTTGGGTATTGCCGCTGCGGCACGTGCTGCTGGCGTTAAAGTTTATGAAAATTCGCCGGTGGTCAGCATAGATCGTGGTGCTGCTCCTTTGGTTAAAACCGACAAGGGCAGTGTGCGCTGTAACTTCGTGGTATTGGCTGGCAATGTATATTTGAATGAATATGGCACAACCGTTGCACCTGAATTAGACAAGCGCATTATGTCGGTAGGCACTTACATCATCGCGACCGAACCGATGGAAAAGGCCCGGGCTGACGCACTAATTAAAAATCGTGCAGCTGCTTGCGATACCAATTTTGTACTGGATTATTACCGCCCAACTGCTGACAACCGCATGCTGTTTGGTGGTCGCGTGAGCTATAGCACGGCAACCCCAATTAATTTGGTGGGCAGCATGCGCAGCCGGATGTTGTCGGTATTTCCACAATTATCCGATTTAGAAGTGCCGTATGCATGGGGCGGATTTGTGGATATTTCCATGAACCGCGCACCGGACTTTGGGCGGGTGGAAGATAATATTTATTACCTGCAAGGTTTCTCAGGGCATGGTTTAATTCTCACCGGTATCGCTGGTAAAGTGGTCGCTGAAGCGATTGCAGGGCAATCGGAACGCTTTGATGCTTTTGGCAAAATCAAACATCACAATTTCCCTAGCGGCCAAGTCATGCGAACGGCGGCGCAGGTGTTGGGGATGTGGTATTACCAGTTAAAAGAAATACTTTAAAGGGAGAGGGCTGGCAAAATTACCTGCTCAAGGTAATTTTGCCAGCCGTCAAGTTTGAAAAAACTATAAAAATTTTACTATCATGGCTCAACCTATCGTCCTTATCCCCGCTTGCACCAAGCATATCGGAGCCCATCCTTATCACGTCGCGCAAATGAAATATATTGATGCCGTGGTGCGTGGTTCTGCTTGTGTGCCGTTAATTTTGCCTGCCTTAGGCGAAGAACTCGATTGGGAAACCGTGCTGCAATGTGCCGACGGCGTGATGCTGACCGGCTCCCCTTCTAACGTACATCCAGATTTTTTTGGGCAATCAGTCTTAGATCCTTCTTTACCGCTCGACCCGGCGCGTGACGCTACTACCTTGCCATTAATTAGGATGGCGATACAAAGGGGAATTCCGTTGTTGGCGGTGTGTCGCGGTACGCAAGAAGTGAATGTGGCGCTGGGCGGAACCTTGCATCAGGCGGTGCATGAAGTTGAAGGCTTTATGGATCATCGCGAAGATAAAACTGCCTCACTCGACATTCAATACGCACCTGCCCACAACATTAAAATTATGCCGAATGGCCGGATTGCGCATATTTTGCACGGCGTTTCAGAGATGATGGTGAATTCAGTACATGGGCAAGGTATAGATCAACTTGCGCCCGGTTTGCAAATTGAAGCACTGGCGGAAGATGGTTTGATCGAAGCCTACAGCGTCGCCAATGCGCCCGGATTTACCTTGGCGATGCAGTGGCACCCAGAATGGAAAATCACCGAAAACCCGCTTTCAATGAAACTGTTCGACGCCTTCGGTGCCGCTTGCCGTGAATTTAAACTAAAAAAGTAACGCTAAAAATGGACTCAACAATTAAAGGCGACGGCGCGATTCGCCGCACTTCAGTGTATGGCTCAAGCATAGAAAATACTTATGCTGGCGTGTTGAGTTTTATGCGTCGTAATTACACACGTGATTTGACTGGCGTTGATGTAGTTATCTCAGGAATTCCGCTCGACCTTGCCACCACTTTTCGTTCCGGCGCACGCCAAGGGCCAGCAGCGGTGCGGGCCGCTAGCGTGCAGTTATCCGAGTTAGCTCCCTATCCGTGGGGTTTCAATCCGTTTGATGATTTGGCTGTGATTGATTACGGCGACTGCTGGTTTGACGCGCACAACCCGCTCACCATTGCGCCCAGTATCGTAGAACATGCGCGTACTATTCTAGCCAGCGGCGCAAAAATGCTGACATTTGGTGGCGACCATTTTGTGACCTATCCTTTACTCAAAGCGCATGTGGAAAAAATCGGTCAACCGCTTTCCCTGATCCACTTTGACGCGCATTGCGACACATGGGCGGATGATGAGCCTGCATCATTAAATCACGGCAGCATGTTTTATAAAGCCATTAAAGAAGGCCTGATTGATCCGGCGACTTCAGTGCAAGTCGGAATCCGGACCTGGAATGATGATTTTATGGGCGTAAATATTATCGACGCACCATGGGTACATGCGCATGGCGCGCAAGCGACTTTAGAAAAAATTCTGAATATCGTCGGCAAGTGTCCCACTTATTTAACGTTCGATATTGATTGTCTGGACCCGGCCTTTGCGCCCGGAACTGGTACACCGGTTCCCGGCGGCTTAAGTTCGGCGCAAGCGTTACACATTATCCGCGGCATGGGGCCGGTGAATCTGGTGGGGATGGATGTGGTTGAAGTCTCGCCAGCGTTTGATCAAAGTGAAATCACCGCATTAGCTGCGGCGCATATTGCTGCCGATTTATTATGTGTGTTGCGCAATCAGAAAATAAGGTGACGCAGTAATACCGTTCAGATAAGCCTAAAACTTCAATAACGTCATCCTCGCGCAGGCGGGGATCCAGTGGTGGTACTACGGATTCGGTTGATACATCGTCTGCCAGCGAAATGGCTCGTGTGTTAATGGTAGATTTGTGAGCTCCTGGATTTTCGCCTGCGCGGGAATGACGGTATTGGCGCTATAAACATCTGAACGGAAGTTCAGGTTTGCATCTCAGCATACTCAAGCATCCATTTTAATAAAAACATCTAAAAGCTAATTTTTACTCAGGGCTACTAATTTACTGTCGAAAAAACACTTTTTATTGACTGGAAACCCATTGAATTCTTTAAAAATAATGGTGAGTATATGAAAACCCCATTTTTTAGCCAAAATCCTGCAATATTTCAGCAATTACGCTCCCATTTTACTTTCACAGTATTGCAACTAAACATTCCTAATAAAACATTTTCGATAGCAACATCGAGCCATAGAATCTTCCTCTAAAATAACTTTTTACAAGTAAACAAAACGCACTATATAACCATGCCAAGCCATCTCGGCGCAGGTTGGTGGTGCAAAGGAGACTAGCTTGTCAGCGACATTTACTAAAACCGCATTTACTACAAACTACCCCGGTGCAAAAGCACTGAACGCCTATTTCAGTCAGCATGGCATCACTCAGGTGGAATGCATGTTTGCCGATATTTCTGGCTATCCACGCGGCAAATTGATGCCAGCCGGTAGTTTTGCGGCCGAAGCAGAATTGCGGATTGCCGAAGCAATCACCATGCAGGCGATTACCGGCGAATATTCCTACGACCCGATTTTCCCTGACGCGGATCCCGATGTGCGCATGGTGCCAGACTATTCCACCGTTCGATTAGTGCCTTGGTCCGGCGTGCCGCGTGCGATGGCAATTCATGATTGTATGCAGTTGAATGGTGATCCATGCGGCTTTGCACCGCGCGTCATTTTGAAGCAGGTTCTGGAGCGCTATAAAGCCAAAGGCTTAACGCCGGTGGTCGCCCCCGAGATTGAATTCTATTTGACCGCACCGAATATTGACCCCAACTTAGCACTCGAATCACCAATGGCGCGTGGTGGCCGCCCTGAATCTGGTCAATCGGCCTACAGCATGAATATGCTCAATGAGTTAGCTCCGTTCTGGGACGAATTCCGTGCTGCGTTAGATACGTTAGGCGTGGTGACCGATACGTGGATCCATGAATCCGGCCAATCTCAATATGAAATTAACTTGATGCATGGCGACCCGGTCGAGGTTGCCGATCAAGCTTTCCTGTTTAAATATGCCGCCAAAGAAATCGCGATCAAGCACGGAATGAACGCTGTATTTATGGCTAAGCCCATTTCTGGTCAGCCGGGTAATTCCATGCATGTGCATCAAAGTATTGTGGATGCGGAAGGTAAAAATATTTTCAGCAATGCCGATGGCACTGAGAGCCTGCGCTTCAGACAATTTATCGGCGGCTTGCAAACTTATATCCCCGACATGATGTTGATCTACGCCCCCTTTATTAATTCATATCGTCGCTTCGTTGAGGGCAGTCAGGCACCGGTTAATCTGCAATGGGGGATTGATAATCGCACCGCAGGTTTGCGGATTCCGATTAGCGGCCCAGCTGCACGCCGCGTAGAAAACCGTATTGCCGGCGCGGATGCGAATCCATATTTAGTGATTGCCGCATCTTTGGCAGCTGGTTTGGCAGGGATAGAAGAAGGCTTAACGCCAAGTGAACCGATAGTCGGTAATGGCTATGATCATGGTCATGATCTGGCGCGCGGCTTCCAGGCGTCACACGCGCAAATGGTGAACAGCACTTCTAGCCGTCGCTTGTTGGGGGATGATTTTGTGACGGGTTTTGTGTCGGTGAAGGGACTGGAATATCAACATTTTCAGAATGAAATTTCGGCCTGGGAAAGACGGTATTTGGTTCCGCAAGCGTAGTTTTTGAAGCTAAATTAAGTTAAAAAATAAAAAATTCAGGAGAGACAATATGCGTTTAAAAATGAATTTGGTCATCGGCATGTGTGCAATGAGTTTGTCAGGTTACGTTGCAGCAACGACGCCACCAGAACCAGCCAGCATGGTTTTTACCAGCGGCAATGTATTGACGATGGATGCTAAGCGCACCGTAGCGGAAGCGGTGGCGATTCGTGGCAATAAGATTGTTGCGATTGGTTCCGATCAGGAAGTGAAAAGCTATATCGGAACAGGTACCAAAGTCATCCACTTGAATGGTAAAACGCTGCTGCCTGGATTTATTGATGCACATATCCACCCGGTCGATGGCGCGATACGCTTAGGCAAATGCAGTGCTGACGATGTGGCGCAGCCGGTTGCCCAGATTGTGGCTAAAGTTTTAAAAGAATGCATGGGTAAAGAAGCGGGTGCATCTGCTGCGGCCAACAAGTGGATAGAAGTTGTGAATGTTAATCCAAGTAATTTTATTGCAACCACAGCCGATCTGGATAAAATTAGCCGCACCCGCCCAGTGATCTTTGAAGGTACGGATGGTCACACCAGTTGGGTCAATAGCGTGGCATTAAAGCTGGCAAAAATTACTGCGGACACACCAAATCCAGCGGGTGGTCAGATTGAGCGCGATGCAAAAGGACAGGCTACCGGCTTCCTGAAAGATGAAGCGCAAGGCAGCGTGATGGCAGTGATGCCAAAAATGGCTCTGGCGCAGCGCATCAAACTCTCACAACAGGCTTTTGCATTAATCCGCTCCAAAGGCATTACATCGGTACAAGATGCCTGGACCAGTCCCGATGAAATGGAAGTGTATGAAGCGCTGGAAAAATCCCAGCAACTCAATCTGCGCGTGCGTGCCACGTTAAAATCTACCATTGCCGACGATGAAGCCGAATACCAGCGACTAGCCGCTATCCGTAGCCACTTTGTCGGTCATCCGTTAATACGTGCTGATGCAGTTAAAATATTTTCCGACGGCGTGATTGAATACCCAACCCAAACCGCGGCAATGATTGAGCCGTACCTAGACGGAAAAGGCGTGCCAACCACGAATTATGGCGGACGTTATTTTGCACAAGACACGCTCAATAAATATGTTGCGCGTTTGGATAAAGACGGCTTTACCGTACACGTACATTCGATCGGTGACTTTACGACCCATGCGGCATTGGATGCGTTTCAATATGCACGTGATAAAAATGGCGTGAATGATAATCGCCACCAAATCACCCACCTACAAATCGTAGACCCTGCTGATTACCCACGTTTTGCAAAATTAAATGTGTACGCCGACATGCAGTTGTATTGGGCTGATCCTGAGGAGTATTCAGTTGGTGCCGTGCAGCCGTATATTTCAGCAGAGCGCTTTGACCATATGTACCCAGCCGGAAGCCTGAAAAAAGCCGGGGCCGTTATTGTAGGTTGCAGCGATTGGCCGGTAGATGCAGCGCCAGGTGACCCAATGCCGAACACACCATTATCTGCCATGCAGATGGCCATCACGCGTCAGAACTCCAACAGCTCTTCCAGCTATTTTGGAAAAGTACTTAATGCCGATGAACGCGTTGATATCGACACTATGCTGGCCGCCTACACAATCAACGCAGCGAAAGCCATGCAGCAAGATAATACTACGGGTTCTATCGAGGTAGGAAAGTTGGCGGATTTGGTGGTGTTGGGGCAGAACCCGATGACGATAGCACCAGAAAAATTAAGCGCTATTCCAGTGCAATACACTATTTTTGATGGCGCTATTTTGTATCAGCTAAAACCGGGTGCGGTAGCGACTGCGCATTAATGATGTAGGGTTACATACGTTGTTAGAGCAGGGCGTAATTGCGTAAGCGGATTACGCCCTGTTTAGTATTGGCTACGCAGGCTATTTCACTGGAATCACCTGATTTGCGGCGACCGGAACCGCAGTGACACTGTTCTTTGGGCTACCGTCGACAAGGCGATCCGAATAAACCAGATATACGAGAGCATTGCGCTTGGTATCCACCATGCGAATTACGCGAACGTGTTTGAAAATGATCGAAGCTCTTTCCGAAAACACTTCTTCTTGCCGCGGTAAAGGTCCGTTGAATTTAATCTCACCAATTTGGCGACATGCCACCGACGACTCGGCTTTGTCTTCTGCAATACCAATCGCTCCTTTAAAACCGCCGGTTTTGGCACGGGACAGATAGCAGCTCACCCCGGCGACTTTCGGATCGTCGAATACTTCAACGACCACCTTGTGATCAGGCCCAATAAATTTAAACTCCGTATTGACTTCACCTATCGTTTCAGCCGACGTAGTTTGTAGTGCAGAAAGAAGTAATAGCGGAACTGACATCAATAAAAAAAACCGACTTTTGATCTGCATGATAATTTTCCTTTTATTTTGAAGTTGTGTGACAACGATTAGCCAAACAAACCAGCTTAGTGATCGAATATGGGAGCTAATACAAACAAGGCAATGAAGTTGTGCATCACATGCGCTACCCCCGTTACGGTATAGCTGGTAAATATACCTTTAGTGCGAACCTGTGAATAACCATAGGCAAAAATCAAACCGGTCATAAACGTTGGAATGCTTTTAGATAGGCCGCCATGGTAATAATGGCCTAGACCAAATGCTGCGGCACTTAGCACGATTGCACTATATTTAGATGCGGTAAATTTTCTTACTACCTCAATTAGAAACAGCTGCAATACAAGAGTTTCTAGCAATGGACCAACTAAGACGCAAATAACAAATAGGTCAATATAATTCAGTTTTTCTAAACCTGACGTGTACGAGCTATCTATTGATAAGCCAGGGAAATATTCTGCTATCGCAGCAAAAATAAGTGATACCGACAGCGTTACCAAGCTCAACCACAGCCCAAAAAATATAGCTGATAAAAAAGGACGCTCAGGCATTAATGCGTCCATTTTCATATTAAATATGTTAGTCGCTGCATTCATATTTTTCCTCTTTGTAGAGCTATTCATATAAAACCAACATTCCCAGACTGGGTAACAGCAGCTTAATTCGGCAATGCGATTACCTCACCAAGCCCGGAATGGTCATGCCGGATTCCAAAAACGCGTTCAAGCTCCGTTTGTGCAAATTCGCCTGTGCAGTGACCAGCAGCCACTCGTTCAATCATCCATTTGTTTTTAAAGTTATCCACGGTCTGCGTGACCAGTTGGTCGCTTTTGTCGATCAGATGTAAACCACCGACTATCGTATAAATTTTTGGATCGATTTGAGACGCGACGGCGAGAATTTTTTCAATGCCCGGATGTGAACAGCCGACCACGACAACCAGCCCGCTCGGTGTTTTTATCGCCATCGATAACTCATTAAGCTCAAGAGTCCCCTTATTTTCAGAAACCGTTTTGAACAAGAAGATGCCCGGCATTACTTCGAGCTGCGTATCGACCAAGTTGAAATTGGCGTCAGGCCAGGGCGAGTCGATAGGGTATTTATCGGCGCGATAGCCATTGAAGTAGTGCAAATCGCCAGGGATGCCGTCCACCACACGAAGCATCGATTTACCAATTGTGCTATTTGCCGTGACCGGTGCGCCAAATGAGCCGCGTTCAAGCGGCGCATAGATTTTAACGTTGGGGTTTTGTTGCAACACGTAGTTTAGCCCGGCAGTATGGTCGCCATGCCGGTGCGAGATAACAACGAAATCGAGATTTTTTAAATCGATATGCAGCTTTCGGACATTGTTGGCGAAGGCTTTATATTGGCCGCCCGTATCAAACAATATCCGCTTGCCGCCGTATTCCACCAGTGCGGAATAACCCCAGCCACGTTCCAAGTTAGACGGTTTTCCGAAGGCGTCATAAATGATGGTGACGCGGGCCGGAGATTCTTTGGCATGAGCCGTAACCGAGAAAAATAACAATGCTGCGATTGAAACCAATATCAAACGACAATTTTTCACGCTGACCTCTCTAGTGGTTGAGCCATCGGTAAATCAGATATTTTTTGCAAGCATAAAGATGCATGGATATTTTGTGAATGCCCGTGTAGGGCATTCATACACTCATTAAGAGCAGAGTAAAGACACGGCAATTAACCACATGACAATCGCGATCAAGCCGTCCAGTATGCGCCAGGCAATGGGCTGTGCAAATAGCGGGGCCAGCAAACGTGCTCCGTAAGCTAAGCCAAAGAACCAGATTGTTGACGCTGTCATGGCGCCCGCTGCAAACAAGTTACGCGCAATGCCGACTTGCTGCCCACCGACCGTTCCCAATAAAACCACTGTATCCAGATAAACATGGGGATTGAGCAAACTGAAGCTGAACGCCGATACAACGATAGCCATGTGACTGCGCGGCGCTTCCTCTTTCGACGTTAAGCCACCTGAGTGGAATGCTGCCCATGCGGAACGTGCGCCGTAGGCAAACAGAAATGCCGCGCCACCCCATTTTGCGAAGATTAATAAATTCGGCGCAGCAGAAATCAGCGTGCCCATTCCGGCCACGCCAGCGTAAATTAATGCCATGTCGCAGAGTGTGCAGATCAGTGCACTGGTAAACACATGGTGACGAAGCAGACCTTGTCGCAATACAAAGGCATTTTGAGCGCCGATGGCGATGATCAGGCTGGCGCCGATGCCCAAGCCTTTTAGGAACGCAAAAATCATAGAAATTTTTTCAAAGGGTGGAAAATTTGACTGACAAGGAAGATAACACTAATGATCTAATTGAGCTCTGATTTTCTATGCTCCAGCAACATTGGGTGATTTTTTCATATTTCCTTGTTTCATGTTAAGTAATTAATCAAACCAATTGCCAAGACGCCACAGCACACAGTGGCGAATAGACTGCGACTCATATATGTGATCACCAGGAGATTCCACTCGCTATAATCGCGGGAAAAGCAGTAGATACATTCCCATCCTCGGGAATTACTTCTTGCGCTACCAGCGCTGCCATAATCGTGACAGGAATAAATGACAGCCAATCTTTATACCACTGAGGAAATTTGAACTTACTCAGCAACATCAGGGGAAGCACGCGAGGGAGTAGCGTTACAATCCCACATCCAACGATAATCAAGAAGATTTCGTAGTTGACTTCCATGCCATCACTCCCATACCGATAAATGAAGCTGTTATTGCAGTTAAGATCACACTAAAATTTTTGCCAAACAGCATTGCAAATGGCTCAACCAGAACAACCGCAAGCAGAGCTACGCTTATCTGTAAACGCTTGTTTTTGGTTCCGGTAATTTGAAGCACGATCAATCCAATAAACATCGCCACGAGCGCAAATTGCAAGCTGTGCAGAAAGTGCGGAGGAATTAGTGTGGCAACCAGCGCACCTGCCACATTTCCAATGAACCAATTTATATACGCGGTCAAATTCAGTCCGAGCATCCACGGAAAAGAGATGCCGCTTTTTTCGTGCGCATTAACTGTTGCGACACCAAACGTTTCGTCAGTAAGTTGAGCGCCAACAATGAAGTTTTTTAACGTACTAAAATTTTTAAAAAATGGTGCGAGTTACGCTGCCATCAACAAATGCCGGAGATTAACAAAGAAAATCGCAATCCATATAGTGATCGCGGCCGCATTTGCTTGCACCATCCCTGCAACAATGAATTGTCCGGAGCCTGCATAGAGAATGAGCGACATAAGCCCTACTTCTGTTGAACTCATTCCTGATACTCTTGCGAGCGCACCGGCAGAAAATCCAATGCTCAAATAACCCAAAACAGTAGGGAGGCAAGCAATGCTGCCAAATTTAAACTCTTCAAACCAATCTGCTTTACTAAGGCTTTTATGAACGGTATTCAATTTGAGTTTCTCCATCACTACAGACAAATGCTGTTATTTCCAATGTAGGTAGAGAAATGGCTTTAACTATATCTGCATAATCAGGGACGGTCTTTGCAGCTCGTCGCTTTGTGAAATTAAGCATTGCCAATGCAAATCACCATATCGGTCGATGTTTTTTAATTTTAAAAAGAGTAGAAATATTAGCACTAATTTGGCGGATATATTGCGATATAAATATCGAAGTGTGCTGATTCCAAAAATATATCCATTAGTTTGGAAGGCGTATGAAATCTCAGTTCTCTCAAAAACGGAGACCAATAAAATCGGTAATAAAGTGCAGAGCGAGGTAGTTAATTAAAGGTGTTAGCTGGGCGATGTGTTGAATATTCGTATCAAGAAATCCACTCTGGGGCATTCGAAAAAAGCCAATGGTTCGCATTGCAAATAAATCACCAATTCGCGGTTAAAGTTAGTTGCGGGTCATATGGGCTTTATAAGCAAGAATGTTGCCAAATTTCAATTTTGTGATACTGTTATCTACTTGTGTATGGTGCCAATATGTAGGTTAGGAGTCGTCCAAGGTTTTAGGGTGATTAGCTCGCGGCACCGAGTCGACAGTCGCCTATTGGAATTACCTTCCCCGAAAACAGTCATTCACTGTTGCGTAAGCAATATATTTAGCCTAACGATTCGCGGACAAGAAAGAGCCGTGGAGCGCGGATTTGACCATGATAGTGAGATCAATGAGCGATATTTGAAATCATTTGACGCGGTCCAAGGAATAAGATGGAGTGAATGTGTAAGTGTGCCAACATATAGGAAAACAACAAATGTCCGTTTCAACGAAAACGCTTTATACCCGCGGCGCGCTTTTGAAAATAACGTGGAAAAAGTTTTACATGTTTTTCATCATGACTACGTGCGTAACGGCTTTTGCACAGGGGAATGTGATCGAATCAATCAGCGTAATCCAACCTGACTCCAGTTCTAAAACCGTCTTAAAAATCAAGCTAAAAAATACGATTAAAAACCCGCCGCGCGTGGACATGTCTACCCAAAGCATTACCCTTGATTTTGACGCAACATCCAGCGAGATGAATAGTAAATCGCGCGACGTTGCCGGCGCCGACGCAGTACGCAGCCTGTCCGTGAGTCACAGCGGTGATACTTCTCGCGTGGTATTTAATCTGGCGCCTCAAAGATACTGCACGCTAAGACGGGAAATTGATGGAATTAAAATAACCAGTATCTCTGGCGTAAAAAGCAAAGATATGTCGCGCCCAATGAACTGTGCAATTAGGTTGGAGGGAGATACGGTCGCTTTAACAGTAGATAACTTTCCCTCCGACGAAAGTTCCTGGAGTCCCTTCGGGCCTCCGACAGCCTTTGAGATTCGCGCGAAAAACATTGATGCAAGAACGCTCATTTTGGTGGCCGCAGCCCAAGCGAATTTAAACGTAGTAGTGGGCGACGAGCTTAAGAATAAACGTTTGGATATCAGTGAAACATCGATTGAAGCGAATCAATTGATTACACGTGCCGCCCACGATCAGCACCTGACGACTCGACTGGTCAATAACATATTGATGATCGGTTCAGAATGTCGTCTTGCCCAGAATCCAAGTTTTCCCGTTCTGGCAAGTGACAGAGATCTTGTGTCCATGAATTTCGGAAATACATCGGCATTTCGGGTTGCGCATGATATTTTTCCACCGATGTTAAATACGATTGTCGATGCCACCGCCATAGACAAGGTGGCACCTCTCACGATACGGGTTAGAAATGCGACGGCCAAAGATCAACTCATTGCTGTTGCAACCGTTGAAGGGTGGTTGGCGCACCCCCTTGACAGTGGAGGAATTCGGTTCGTCCTCAACGAGAATTTGGGGAAATGCGGACATCACGTGACGGATCAATCTTCGACTGGATCAGTGGTAGCTAACAATGCATCCGCACCAATTTCAGGCGCGGACGGTGCGCCTTCGTTCAAAGCTGCTTCGTCAGATTCGAAATCAGTTTCACCGGAACGTTATCGAGCTTGCTCGGGAACGTTTCCCCCATCAATATCTTGTAGCCCACTAGAACAATATGAGATCGAAGAGCTCAAACCCCTCGGATATACACAATCCAATTCCTCATCGTCGCGAATGATATTTATTGAAAGCGTAGATGGCGGCATTTATTGGGCCAAGGAAGGAAGTTACGTTGGAAGAAACTTTGGAATAATTAAAAATATTGGTGACACAGGGGTAAATATCGTCGAACGAATTCAGGAGGTAGATGGGACTTGGAAAGATAGACCAGCAACGTTGAATTTTCCATGATCGGATCGCAACCCATTAAATGAAATGCTTTAAAGCCGCCGGTCGAGACCATCTGCAAAGGGCACGGTCCGGCAGCCACTATAAAAACATCAACGACCGCAACGTCATGTTTTACCGGCCATTCGCGTATTTGTTTAAAATATTTTTATACATGAAACGGTACGGATGCCGAAGCTGATTTCCCATGCGCCAGTAACAAACATTCCCAAAATGCCTGACTCACGCGGGAAGGTTGTGGCGAACGTCGTAACATGCCCACAAAATTACATTTATAGTTGAATTGATCCGGCTTCACCACCTGCATCTGTCCACGTGCTACATAGCCATCTGCATAATGATCAGGTAAAAAGCCCAAATATTTACCCGATAAAATCAGCGTCGCAATCGATTCCTGATCAAAGCCGGTTGCCTTGCGTGACAAGCCCATTTGATGGCTAATTTCCATATTGTGCGAATGATAGCCAAGGCAGGCAAAATGATGCGCCGAAATATCATCCCAACCCAAATTATCTTGCGTGGCATTAAACAGAGGATGCTTTGCGCCGCAAAACATCAACATGGTTTCTTCAAACAGGTTGGCGTAAGTCAGGCTGTCTGAACTGCGGTGGTCGGGAATAATTCCGATTTGAAATTGACCGTCCAACACACCGCGTTCAATTGGATTGCTGGAGGCGACATGCATATTTAATGCAACTTCGGGAGCCCGCTCAGAAAACAAGGCAATCGCTTCATGGATTTTTGCCGCCGGGTTGCTGGCCGTTTTATCATGCACTGCTACATTCAGTTGGCCACCCATGCGTCGGTGAATGTCGTCTACGCTGCTTCTGAATTGATCGGTCGAACTTAGTAAACGCAGCGTTTCCTGGTAAATTTGCTCGCCTTCCGCTGTCATGGAAAAACCACCGCGCCCGCGCCGACAAAGCGTCAAACCTAAGCGAATTTCCAGATCTTTAATATGGCGGCTAATACTGGAGGTGCCAATGTTGAGTTCCAGTTCAGATGCTGCCATTCCTCCACAATCCACTACACTTTTAAAAATCCGTAATAAACGGATATCCATGTCGCTCAACTGGCCCATCATCGGTCGGGTTTTTTGTTTCATGTTTCAGCAATTAAACATCCAAAATTAGATAATAATGAGAGTATCACCGATGATTAGAATGCTCAATCGGATTCATTTACGGTGTTGTGCGCCTGTCGATTTTCATTTAAGTCTGAACTCTGTTCAATTAACTTTGAACTTCTTCCGGTATTCATGTCAATCGCAGCGACACATGCTGCGGCTTTAAAGGATATTCGCGAAACTCAAAGACAAATTTAGTTGAAAATATGAGAACTTCGGGTGTTGGATATATTTTTAACGTCGTCGTTTAATCGCGACAAATTCGGCGACAAATCTGCTGCCAAAATCTTCCTCCCTTTCTTTGTCATGTGGTTAGTGTGGAACTGCCCAATATGCTAATCACGCCAGACTAAAATTCTTATCATTCCACAACTCAAACACGAGTGCAGGCCAGGAAAATACCGGCTCACCAAAAACGTGATTGGAAAACCCGCACCATTAATATGCAAATTGAAGGTAGAGAACAGGCTGCCTATTCTTAATCTAAATTCCGGGGATTTCATGAAGCACTAGTTGTGAAGGAATGATTTGCGAAAAGACAGTTTCGTCAATTTGCAAGCATCAGCGAACTTTTGATATTTGTAGATAATTGCTTAATTGAAGTTCGAGCAGCATTGGGAGAATCGGGTATGCGCGTTTCTTGCGTTCTAGCTTACCCATTGGCGCATGGTACAGCTCATAAATGCTCCATGGTTGCATTTAAATTTATTTAACCTTCTCATATTTGATAGATAGCTTTCCATTTTTTTGCATTCCATTCCAATTGTGAGATTGTTAAAGTGGCGTTCATTCAGTGCTGCAAACATCACCGAGTTAAAAGACAGATATCACCATACATTATCAGGAAAAGAAATTATGAAAGCTTATGTTATTGAACAGTCCGGCGGACCCGAAGTTTTGCAACTGCGCGACATTCCTTCCATACCCCCTAGCGCTGACGAAGTACGTATTCGTGTACGTGCTTTTGGTTTAAATCGTGCGGAGGTTTATCGTCGTGCGGGCAAAATGGGGCCCATTGTCGGACAGGTTGTGCCCGGGATAGAAGCAGTAGGTGAAATTATCGAAGATGTCTCGGGTATTTTCCGTGTTGGCCAGCGTGTTGCAACTGTGATGGGAGGGCTACAGTTCTCCCGCAATGGCAGCTATGCCGATGAAGTTACTGTATTACGCAGTAACGTTATCAACCTGGACGGCACTACGTTGTCGTGGGAAGAGTTAGCGGCCTTGCCTGAAAGTTATTTGACAGTATGGGGCGCACTGGGCAGATTGATTGACGCTGTACCGGGCCAAACAGTTCTTATTCGAGGTGCTACTTCGTCAGTTGGGCAAGCAGGTGTAACGTACGCAAAGGCACGTGGACAGCATGTAATTGCGACGACACGTTCGGCTGAGAATGCAGCGCGACTTACTGCAATTGGAGCGGATGTTGTCATCATCGACACCGGAGAAATCGCAGAGCAAGTAAAAGCTGCTGCACCTGAAGGTGTAGACGTTGTGTTGGAAGTAGTTGGTGCTGCCACTGTTCGAGACAGTCTAAAGGCATTAAAACCTTTTGGAGCGGCTGTGGTCATCGGCTTGTTAGGCGGTGCACCGAGTCTGGATAGCCTACATCTGATGAATGATTTGCCAAACGCAACCAGTCTGGCATTTTTTGGAAGCGGTCTATTGGGAACATCCGCACTACCTTTGGCTGGTGCTCCACTGAAATGGATTGCTGACAATGTGGCAAGTGGCGTGATTCCATCGTTACGCGTGCAGACTTTCGACTTTGGGGACGTGCGTCGGGCCCACAGCCTGATAGAAAGTGATCGTGCGCTTGGCAAACTGGTAGTTCGTATTTAAACACTCTTCCTATCAAATTTTTTAAAATAAGGTGCTATTAACATGAATATTTTTATTCGTAATATGGTGGCATCGACAGCATTCATAACTTTCACAATGTTGTTGTCCCATGTAACTGTGGCTGCGGAAAGTAATGACAGCATAGACACGAAAGCTATCCGTCTTCAGTTGCAACGCTATGAGCAGGCACTCAATGATTCTGACGCCGAGAGTGTCATGCAACTGTATGCGGAAGACGCCGTCGCCATGCCGCAAAATAGTAATCCATTGGTAGGACGTGATTCTTTGCGCGCAGCCGTTACTGCCGGTTTCAAAGCGGTCAAATTAAATGTCAAATTTGTCATTGATGAAATCCAGCCGTTATCATCGGCTTGGGCTTATGCGCGCACTCGATCTACCGGAACCATCAACGTGTTGGGCTCTGATGGACTGCCTAACCTCGAAGCCAATCAAGAAATTTTTCTATTTCACAAAGAGAGCGATGGGGAATGGCGCGTAGCACGATATATTTTTTCAACGACCAACCCAGCCGCCATAAACTGATCAAGGATTTTTTATGAAAACATTGAATTTACAAGCAATTACAATGGCCAGCGCACGCATTTTTCTTTCAGCTATTTTCATTCTCTCGGGTTTTTCCAAGCTGGGAGCAATAGAACCGACACAAGTCTATATGCAGGCAATGGGAATGCCCTCAATACTTCTTTGGCCAACGATTGTTTTAGAAATCGGCGCAGGTTTTTTGGTGATTTTAGGATTCCAAACACGTATCTCTGCCTTCCTGCTTGCCGGCTTTAGCCTTATTACTGCCGTCGTATTTCACAACGATTTTACAAGTCAGGTAAACATGATCATGTTCCTTAAAAACATATCAATGACCGGAGGCTTTTTGCTTCTTGCCGCTGTTGGCCCTGGCCTATTCAGCATAGACAAGCGCAAGACAATATGAAAAATTAAAGCAGACACCAATCAAAAGGTTGAGTGTCTGCTTTTTTAGCCTGAGCTGTTAGATCGTACAGAATGAATTCCATTTATACAAAATGAAATAGTGGAATTAATGAACATTTAGAATTGTTGGACTAATAAAGTTTTTCGTTCATATTATTCATAAATATGCCCAATGTTAACTTCCAATGTTGACGTCAAGTAACGCTAATTCATAAGCCCGCGTAGAAATAATAAGGACCATTTTTCAGTCTTTATCTATTGCCAATATTGCATTCTCTCAAAAACGAGAGGAATCATATCGATTATCGATCTTCCGTAGAAATTTGTGAAAACCTATTATTGCGCCCATCGGGAAAAAGCCCGCATTGAGTCAACTAAGGAGTATTAAAAATGAGTATTAAATCCATCATAGAAGCATACGGTACTGCATTAAACGCCAATGACATTGACAGCATCTTGAGCCTGTACAGCGCAGATCCGGTATTCATGCCACAGGGCGCACCTGCATTAATCGGCCGCGACGCCGTTCGTGCTGGCTACACATTCGTATTTAATACCCTCAAGCTAAATGTGCAATTTACCATTCATGAAATCGAGGAGGTCGGTGATTTGGCATGGGTACGCACTAGTTCCGCTGGTCGCACTCGTGTGTTGGCAGCAGGAATTGAGACTGACGAGGGTAACAACGAATTGTTCGTGTTCCGTAAAGAAAACGGTGAATGGCGCATTCATCGCTACTTGTTCGCGACGAACTTGTCGAAATCCTGAATTCAATGCATCTAATTCAACATCATAAAAATTACTGGACATATAAAATGAAATTTTCCCGAATTCTTGCTGCAGCGGCCTTTGCCGTGGCCCTACCATTTTCCTGCGTATCTCATGCCCAGGAAGCCGATAATCTTCCAAACTTTGTGTCTGTACTGCCGCAAATAAAGGCCAAAACCTTGCCAGTAGATCCACAAAAAGGTTACCTAGTTAAGGAAGTAAGGCCTGGCGTGTACGTGATCACTGACGGAATGTATCAATCTGCCTTCATGACGACCGGTAAAGGTGTTATCTTGTTTGACGCACCCCCATCATTTGGCGGGCACATCATCAGTGCTGTGGCTGAAGTGACGTCGGAGCCGATCGTAGAACTCGTGTACTCGCATGTGCATGTGGATCACATCGGTAGCGCCGATCTCATTTTGAAGCAGTTTCCGCACCTAAAAATCGTAGCAGAAGAAGGAACTGCAGAATTTCTCCGTGAGATGAAAGACCCGCACCGCCCGATGCCTAACCGTATCTTCAAGGATCATCTGTCATTGAAGCTCGGTTCGGCAACTGCGGAGCTCAAAGTCGGTCACTGGCATTCTCCTGAAGGTGACTTATTCATCTACTTACCAGGCAAGAAGTTTCTGATGGCTATCGACACCCTGGCAGCAGGTTCCGTACCGTTCATGGGTTTTGATCTCACGATGAATATGCACGATTACATGAAAGTATTTGATCAGATATTGGCCTATGACTTTGACGTGTTGGTGGCTGGTCACCTAACTTACCTTGCAGATCGTAATGACGTGCAGGTAACTAAGGACTATGTGACTGACGTCTACACAACCGTAAAGCGAATTCACGATACAGCTAACCAAATGGACATCATGTCAAAAGCGGCTCAAAAGTATACGTGGGACAACAAGTTCGCCGTCTTCCGCACCGTGTTGGATGAAGTGACCGAACAATGTGCTAAGGAAATTCAAGGTCGCTGGATAAATAAGCTTGACGGTGTAGATGTATTCGTAACTAGTCATTGCAGCACGGCGTTGGTCTACGCTCGCTGGGACGATTAAGTATTCAAACTAGTTAACACGGAGCCAACTATGTCGATCGAAATCGTACAGGGCCGGGAAGCAACCATCCAGTTCGATGCTCAACGATGCGTTCATTCACGTAACTGCGTATTGTCACATCCCGATGTATTCGTGCCGAACATACAAGGAGAATGGATTCATCCTGACGCGCAACCACTCGAAGAATTAATTCGGCTAGCTCAGAATTGCCCTTCCGGCGCTATTCGTGTGATGCGAAATGCACAGGAAGAAACTACTTCCGAAGTTCATTTAGTAGAAGTGGCTCCGCTTGTTAATACAGTTCGGGTGCGGGAAAACGGACCGCTGGCATTAGAAGCGGAGTTTCAAATCGAGGGCGAATCTCAGGAGACACCGCGCGCAACGCTCTGTCGTTGCGGTTTGTCCAAAAACAAGCCTTATTGCGATGGAGCGCACCAAGTGGCGGGCTTCTTTGCGACCGGTGAACCTGTCATCGTGCCATATCAAGGTCTGGCGGCGCGCAATGGCTTAATCAATATCGAACCGCTTCCGGACGGGCCGCTGCACATAGTCGGCAATCTTGAAATTGTCAGCGGCACCGGGCGAACCTGCAACACGACGATTGAGACATATTTATGTCGTTGTGGGCATTCCGCGAACAAGCCGTATTGCGACGGCGCTCACATCACGGCAGGATTTAAGACCGTGGAGAAATTATGAGAGTAAATGCTCTAGAAAAAATGGGCGGCCCAGAAGCTTTGCAACTTCAGGTTATGTTGTGTGCGCAAACGTTTGAATTTGACAATCTTAGGTGCTCACACAATCTCACGAAAAGTGGACACGTACTTGGAAATTGGTCATGAAGCCATGAATACACTTATAAACTCCGCCTCACGCAATATGATGCGTGCAGTAGTACTTTGCGAACCCGGGGGACCGAAAAATCTGGTGCTGACCGAACTGCCCATGCCGCAGCCTAGGCCGGGATGGGTTCGAATCGCTATTCGTGCATTCGGTCTCAACCGTTCGGAACTCCATACACGGCTGGGATTATCGCAGGGGGTTACTTTCCCGCGTGTGCTCGGAATTGAAGCCGTAGGTGTAGTTGATGCTTGTCCTGACGGCAGCGTGCCGCTTGGCCAGCAAGTCGCCACCATGCTTGGCGGTATGGGACGTGTTTTTGATGGCGGCTATGCCGAATACGTTGTTGTACCTTGTAGCCAGGTAATTCAGTTCCAGTCAAATTTGCCTTGGGACGTGTTAGGCGCTGTGCCAGAGACCTTGCAAACCGCATACGGTTCGCTGAGTGTAGGACTTGACCTTCAAGCAGGGCAAAGCTTGTTGATTCGCGGCGGCACTTCGGCGCTCGGATTGGCGGCAGCAACTCTTGCCAAAGAAATTGGCGCGACCGTGATTGCAACGACGCGTCAAATGGATCGTATCAATGCTCTTTTGGCGCATGGAGTCGATTATGCGATTGTCGATCAAGGCGAAATTAACGTTGAGGTTCGAAAAATTTTCCCCAGAGGGGTTGATGCCGCGCTGGAGTTAGTCGGCACGCCGACCTTATCGGATACCTTGCGCGCCACGCGCGTGCATGGAACCGTATGCTTCACAGGAATGCTGTCGAATCAGTGGACAGTAAAAGACTTCTACCCAATTGACTATATTCCACGGGGTGTCCGTCTCACTTCCTACGCTGGCGGAGCCAGCGATTTACCTGCGGCCGTACTGCAAAAGTATCTTGAACAAGTGGCGGCCAATATGTCGACACTTGGTCCGATTCATACATATTCCTTGGATGAGATTCCGCGCGCGCACGCGGACATGGAACACAACCGAGTGTTTGGCAAAATCGTCGGCGTCATCAAATCATAAATTCAGATAGAGAAAAGAGGCGATCCATATGCAAGCAGCCTGGTACGAATCAAGAGGGCCGGCACGTGAAGTACTGGTCGTCGGCACGATGCTAGAACCTCAGCCGGCACCAGGCGAGGTTCGCATTCGCTTGGCGTTTTCAGGAATAAGTCCCGGGGACGTCAAAAAACGCGGTGGCTGGCAAGGTGCGCCAATGCCCTATCCTCGGGTGATACCGCATAGTGATGGTGCCGGAGTTATCGACGCTGTTGGTGTGGGAGTTCCATCCAGTCGAATCGGACAAACCGTGTGGTGTTACGGTGCCCAGTCCTATCGTCCCTTTGGTACAGCCGCTGAGTCGGTAATCGTACCCAGCGCAATGGCTGTTTCTTTACCCGAAGGAGCTGCTGTTCAAGCCAACGTACTGGAACAAGCAGCCTGCCTCGGCATCACGGGAATAACGGGATACCAGGCCGTATTTGCGGCCGGGCCGGTCAATGGCTTGAACGTACTTGTGTGGGGTGCGGGCTCAGGTGTAGGAGCAGTAGCACTGCAAATGGCACGGCGCGCCGGTGCGCGAGTAATGGCAGTAGTGCGTCGACCAGAACAGCAAACGGCACTGCGTGAGCAAGGTGTGAATAATACCTGGTTGGCCGACGACCCGGCATTGATCACGTACATCAAACAAGCGGCGCCAGAAGGCGTGCATCGCGTGGCTGAGGTCGACTTTGCGGCGCATATTGATACAAACGCCGAAATCATGGCAATTGGTGGTGTCATCGCTGCTTATTACTCGTCGGATAATCGCCCCTCCATACCCTATTGGAAATTGGGTTTTTCCGACGTGAGCTTGAGGCTATTAGGTAGTGACGATTTTGCTCCTCAAGTTAAAGAAAGAGCTGCTGAAGAGCTCACTAAGGCGTTAATGGACGGTTCATTGTCCATACCAGTTACGCGACGTCTGCCATTGACCGAAATTGCCCTTGCACACGAGCACATTGAGCAAGGATTCAGTGGTCGGGTTGTTCTTGGTTTTTCATAACAAGCGGACTAAATTTTCATTTCTGCACACCAAACCTTTCAATTGAATAGCAAAACTGGCATCAACTCACAACAGACAAAAATCCCGTTATCCCGTTTTCATTGTCGATTTTGATTCCATAAATTTGATCAGTCGTCGCATTATTGTGGCGACAGAAGACCGCAATACATGTTGCTCAAAATAGTAAGCCAGAAACTAAACGAACAAATACGAAATGACTAAGCAAATGTTAATGCCTGAACTAGCAGTACGATTGAAGGATGAATTCATTCCAGTAGATAAAATCCTAGAAGAAATCAGCGCAGGTTTACGACAACCGCAAGCACATACTTCGCCCAAATATTTATATGACGCGCTAGGATCGAAATTGTTTGAGGCAATCTGTGAATTACCGGAATACTATCCAACCCGCACCGAAGCCGGAATTTTTGAAGCATATCAGGATGACATTGCATGTTCGGTCGGTTATGGGAGTACCTTGATCGATTTAGGCGCTGGCAATTGCGCGAAAGCGGCGCGTTTGTTTCCCGCGTTGCGCCCGGAACAATATGTCGCCATCGATATTTCCGCTGATTTTTTGCAGATTGCTGTAGCACAGTTACAGCAACGTTATCCCGAAGTGGCAATGATGGGACTGTGCTTGGACTTCTCGGAATCGCTCGCATTGTCACAACAGGTCAGGCGTGAAAGACGGTTGTTTTTCTATCCTGGATCGTCGATAGGAAACTATACGCCTTCCCAGGCACTTCAATTCTTACGTCGTATTCATAACGAATGCCAAACCTCCAGTCAAGCCGATAGTGGGTTATTGATCGGCGTTGATTTAATCAAGAACGAAAACGTGATGAATGCAGCCTACAACGATGCTCTCGGCGTAACAGCATCATTTAATCTGAACTTGCTGCTACACCTTAATCGTTTGATTGGTGCCGATTTTGATTTGCGTCAATGGCAGCACTGTGGATTTTTTAACTCAACACAAAACCGGATTGAAATGCATCTGGTGGCACGTCAGGCGTTGACGGCAACCTGGCACGGTGGTGCACGCGAATTCGCACAAGGTGAAAGCATTCATACCGAGAATAGCTATAAATATACGCAACAAGCATTTCTGTCGCTATTGGCAGAAGCCGGATTCCAGAAATCGAAGGTGTGGGTTGATCCGAATCAATGGTTCATGCTATGCCATGCTCATGCAGCTTAAGCGAGCGAGAGGAATAACCCATGCAAGTGCAAACTGAAACCGACCCGAAAATTTCAGCTCATTTATTGCAGCGTTTTAACGAGGTGCGTAAATTTTCTGTCAGTTTGGCAAAGCCCTTATCCGAAGAAGATTGCTGCATACAATCGATGCCGGACGCTAGTCCGATGAAGTGGCATTTGGCGCACACCACATGGTTTTTTGAGACATTCATCTTGGAGCGTTTCGAGATAAATTTCCGCCCTTACCATCAAGCCTATCGTGTGCTGTTCAATTCCTATTACAACGGCGTCGGCCAAAAACATCCACGTGCACAACGTGGTTTGCTTTCACGTCCGTCTACCAACGAAGTGATCGCATATCGACACAATGTCGACATGCGCATGGGTGCATTACTGGAACGAGCAATTTCGAACGATTCAGTATCGGAATCAATATTGGATTTGATTTCACTAACCGAATTAGGCATTCAACACGAGCAGCAGCATCAGGAACTAATGCTCACTGACATCAAGCACATGCTATCGATGAATCCGCTGTTTCCAGCATATGAAAACAGCTTGCCGGTGCGTCATCGGAGCTCGCTTGAAAATGCCGACAAGGTGACTTGGATTTCATTAGATGCGGGTGTCGTAATGATCGGATACGACGCAATCAGTTTTTGCTTCGATAACGAAATACCTCGTCATCGACAATTCGTTGAAGCCTTTTCGATGGCTTCGCGTCTTGTTACGAATGCTGAATATGCGGTGTTTATCGACGCAGGTGGCTATCGCAATCCTGTTCATTGGTTAGCAGAAGGATGGGATTGGGTACGTAACCAGGGTTTAACTCAGCCACTCTATTGGTACCGCCCCGACGATAAGTTGTGGCACGAATTTACCTTGCACGGCTTGCAACGGCTGGACCCACAGGCGCCGGCTATTCATTTATCGTACTTCGAGGCAGACGCCTATGCACATTGGGCAGGGGCACGTTTGCCCACCGAATTTGAATGGGAGATGGCAGCAACTACAAGTAGTTCGTCTGCCCAGCTATTACAACTGTTTGGCACTGCGTGGCAATGGACTAGCAGCAGCTATGCACCATATCCTGGATTTGTAGCCGCTGAAGGCGTTGTTGGCGAATACAACGGCAAGTTCATGGTCAACCAATATGTATTGCGAGGCTCGTCATGCGTGACACCAGTCGGCCATACGCGCACCACATACCGTAATTTCTTTTCAGTTGGCGCACGCTGGCAATTTACTGGAATTCGATTAGCGAAATCAATTTGATAATTGGTAATTTTAAAAAAATTGTAATTCGTTTTTATTTTGAAGACGAAGGTATTAACGGTGGTTCTTCGTTGTTCAACGGTGTTTAACACAAACAGAGACCTATTATCAGCAACAATGACTTTTTATAGGATGGCGACATGGACCTAAACAGTGTCAGAATGTTCGTTGCGGTAGTTCAGGCTGGCAGTCTGTCAACCGCAGCAGAGCGCGTTGGTATTCCGCTACCAACGTTAAGTCGTCGCATTCGCGAGCTGGAATCCGAGCTAAACGTTCGATTGTTCGAACGCCATTCGCAAGGCGTTAAAGTGACGGAAGTCGGTACTAGATTGTATGAACATGCCGCTCGTGGAATTGAATCGCTGGAAGATGCCGAACGTGCGGTGGTCAGTAATGACGAAGCACAACTTACCGGCACGTTAAGGTTGTCAATACCACCTGCTTTTGAACCGTGGTGGGAGTTGGTTGCTGAATTTCAAAGGCAGCATCGACATGTGACTGTCACGGTCTATACAACAGAACGCCGTGTCGAACTAGTCGAGGATGGTATCGATGTTGCGTTGCGCGTCGGCGCTATTGTCCATGAACAAATGGTGGCACGAAAACTGTTTTCATATCGTCATGTATTGGTTGCAAGTCCGAAATTATTGGCTGAATTTGGCGAACCATCGTCACCCGATGAGTTGCGACGTTTTCCCTGTGGCGTATGGCGCCGTGACACCTTATCGAATCATATATGGCAGTTAGGTGACCAGATGTTTGAACCGTCAGCCACCTTGGTGACCAACGACTACCTACATTTGCGCAACCGTGCAATTTCTGGTGATTTGGTAACAGAATTGCCACCGTTTCTAGCTCGCGAGGCTGTCGCGAACGGCACGCTGTGTTTACTATTGCCGGAGTATCCATTGCCAATGCAAGACATTTCTTTGCTTTACCCATCGAGACGTTTTGTGCCGAGTATCGTACGAGCGTACATTAATTTCTGCCAAGAACAAGTAGTAGGTTTCTGTGAAGGAAAAAAGTAAGCAAGTTACTCTATAGGTCCAATTTTCTATTCTTGAACAAGAGAAATTGGAGTTTAAATTGTAGTTCAAACTTAAGTGAACAATTCCAGTACAAGTTCAAAGTTTGGTGAATAACTTGTACAAATTTAAATGGTAGGAATTAAGATAAGTCATTAATTTTAAAGAAATCGCAGTTCGATTTTAAAAGAGAATCGACATTGTGCGTCTGTTGATTTTCATTTAAATCTGAACTCTGTTTATTTAATTTTGAACTCCGCGCTGTAGTTAAAGCGGTCTCTTTAAAGCAGCCTCCTATGTCGACATCTTCGCACTAGGTCCGGCGTAAATCATTCAGGATCCAGTCAATCAGCCATACAACAAAATACCCATAAAATTCTTGACACAGAGTTTGTCCTAATGAAATAGTACTAATCAATTAGTAATACCTCAACTGTGAAAGCATTTTATGACTGATCCTCACCCGACCGAAGGCGAACTGGCGATACTGCGAATTCTGTGGGATCGCAAGAAACCGTCCAGCGTGCGCGAAGTGCACGAAGCGTTGCTGCAAACCAAAGACACCGCATATACCACCGTGCTCAAGATGCTCACCATCATGAACGACAAAGAGCTGGTGCGCCGGGACGAAACGGAGCGTAGTCATCGCTATACCGCACTCTACTCGGAACCAGTAGTGCAATCGTCGATGCTGAAAAGCTTTGTGCAAAACGCCTTTGCCGGTTCGGCATTCAAGCTGGTACAACGAGCTTTGGACGATGATACAGCGAGCGCCGAAGAGCTGGACGCCATCGCGCGGCTGATCGCCGAGGCTAAAAAACGGCGCATGTAATGTTGATATCTGGGGAGAGCCTATCTTGAACGCGCAATTCGGATTCGTGTCGGCAGTTGCTCATGCATTGCTGCACTCACTGTGGCAGGTGGCACTTCTGGCGCTGCTGGCCGAAGTCAGTTTCTCGCAGCTCAGGCATCGCAGCGCTATGGCGCGTCATGCCGTTGGAATGGGGTGGCTGGTGATGATGTTGCTCGTGCCGTTACTGACATTCACTCAGTTCTGGCAGTCTCCTTCATTGGCAACTGACGGTGTGCCTATCATGCCAATTCCATTTACGCCTGGCGTGGAGCATTTCACTCCAGCAAGCCAACCTTGGCTGGATTGGGTCTTGGTCGCGACAACGGAGCTATGGTTGCTCGGCGCGGCATTGATGTTGGTACTACAGCTAGGTGGCTGGCGCATGATCAAACACATGGAACAACAGCCCTATGTTGATTTGCCACCCGAGTGGCGTAACCGAATTGAGCGGCTGCGCGGTGCGCTTGGTATATCCCGGGCCGTTGCGATACGTATGGCAAGCAAGATCTCGTCGCCATGCACTGCCCACGTTTTGCGTCCTATCATTTGGTTGCCGCTGACTCTATTGACGCATTTGCCGCCGGACCAGATAGAAGCCTTACTGGCGCACGAGCTGGCACACATCCGACGTCTCGATTGGTGCTGGAACGCCTTGCAGTGCGTAATTGAATCGGTGCTGTTTTTTCACCCTGCGATGTGGTGGCTCAGTCGTCGTATTCGTGAGGAGCGAGAACATGCCTGTGATGATTTAGCCGTAGCGGTGTGCGGGAACCCTATTGCGTTAGCGGAGGCGCTTGCCGGATTACAGCGCCAACGTCTCGTTACCCCGCGTTTTGCACTTGCAGCACAAGGAGGTTCACTGATGAAGCGAATTAGCCATTTGTTATCCGGGCCACCAGCACGTCAGAATTGGCGCATACCTGTAGTTCTGTTACTGCTATTGTGCTCAGGTACGTTGCTTGCGATGCAGGTTGAACCGCCCAGACATTTGTTGCTCAATCTCAGAATAGATGCATCCTCAAACGGAGCTCTTACACCAGGCAATTTCCGCGAATATACGGCTGACTATGTGTTTGATAAACAGCGCTATTACCGTATCAGCATGGATCAGCAAGGTCAGGTCCGTGAAGTCTACAAGGAAGATGGTCGAGTCAAGCCGGTCGATAATGCGGTACACATGTGGGCAAAAGAATTGCAGTCTATGGCTACCCCACCGGAACCTCCAGAGCTTCCTGCATTGGCAGAAGTTGGCGCGCCACCGATACCGCCAACGCCGCCTGTTCCACCGGAGTTTCAATATTCGGATGAGCTCAAAGATCTGTTCAAGTCCATGCAGGCGGACGGGCGTTTGGCCGCCATGGTCGGTGCACCCATTAGCGTTGAGCGCGGCTCTTTCCACGGTAGTTTTCACACTTGGGGCGCGCGCGACTTTCATCTTTGGGGTATCGATGACCCGGTTGGCGGAAAAGCAGGTTTCTCGATTAACTTTGTCGGTCCTAAAGGCCGGGCCAAAGTCGCTTACGCAGGAAAAACACAAGCTGGTGTCTGGCAAGCATCAAAGCTGGAAATTTCCCCATTGGTGGCGAATTGAATCTCCGTCCAGTAGGTATGGACGGAGCAGGTCGCGGGTTCCTGAAACTGCTGCTGGATTGCGGAATAGAAGGAGCTATTTTTTTAATTTTAACTACTAATCATTTAGTAGTTAATTTCTGGAGCAGTTTATGGATTGATCAATAGAAGGGCAAACGAATCGTATTTTTTGCGTCGTTTCAAAGGCGCTGAAAAATTTTTAATTTTTAACACTTATTTTTAATTCTTTTTGGAGCAATCAAATGAAATTTCACCGCATCTTTAAACAACTATGCGCAGCACTTGTCATCATCACCAGCGTGACCGTACCAATTTTTGCGCAAGCGGGGCGTGGTCCTTCTACGGCTGAAGAACAAGCCCGCGTTGTACAACTCGCTTTGGCATCGGACAAAGATCCTGTCGGAACCATGACATCCGCCGATGGTCGCTGGTTTGAGAAATGGGCGGATGAAATTCCAGATTATCAATTCGGCCCTGATAGTGGCGCGTTCTGGTTCGAGAACGGCGCGGCTAAGGGAGAATTAAAGAGAGTGATACGCTTTCAACATACTGTTAGCACTGCTGCCTTTCAGGTACAGCATCACATGTTTGATCCGCAAAAAAATCCGGCAGATTTTGAAGCTAAAACGTTGGCGGGTGTCGAAGGTCTACTTCGCGCTTATGAAAGCTTGCTGGCGAAAAATCCGGCAAATCGCTCGGAACAATTAGATCACGCGATGGCACTGCGCGACAAAGGTGAATTAGCCGCATTCGTCAAGGCGCTCCCACCTATGCCGAGAAGATAGATTTCATGCAAGCACAGAGTAAGGCAAGCGCAAGTTTGCCTTACAAGAATTCATTACAAACACAAGCGAAAGATGCTATGAATTTTTTCTCACGCAAGCCGTTGATGGGCGTATTGCTAGCAAGTTTGTTGATGCACGCGAGTCTGGTGCATAGCCAGATTGGAACAGCACAGCTAACGGAGCTGCCGAGCTCAGCTCCCACAAGCATTTTGATCAAGGAAATCGCAGACCATGCCGAGTTGATGAAAAATTTGGAGACCATTTGCGACGATGTTGGCCCGCGGTTGACCGGCTCGCAACAACTACGCACGGCGCAGGCTTGGGCTATGGAAAAACTCAACGCCTATGGCGCCGTCGATGTCCATGAAGAAGCCTATGATTTAGGTCGGCCATGGCAACGCGGTATTGCTCGCGCCCACCTTGTCAACGCTAACGGGATTGCCCTGGACATCGTGCAAAAGGCGTGGACAGTCGGTACCAACGGTGTCATTCGGGCCGATGTGGCACTGCTCGATGTTAAGACCTTAGACGAATTCAATGCCGTCGCCCCCACACTACGTGGCAAGATCGTGCTGGTAATATCCGGGCCAAAAGCCACACCCGAACAAAATAAAAACATCAAGCAGTATTCAGCAGAAGTTAATCGCGCTATTCATGAAGCGCACTTTGCTGCGGTTCTGTTAACTTCCGATAAAGACAATGGCTTGCAAAATATGTGGGGAAGCCCAAGCTCTCGCTTTGATCGTAACGCGGGCATTATTACCAGCGAAAATGCTAACCTTCTCAAGCGTTTGCTGGCAAGAGGTATAACCCCAAAACTTGAAATGGAATTGACTGGTAATTTTAGTAAGGAATCTGTCAAGGCATACAATGTCGTCGCCGATTTTAAGGGAACCGAAGCAGCAGATGAAATGGTGATCATCGGTGCGCATCTGGATTCCTGGGACTTGGGTACCGGTGCCACAGATAACGGTACCGGCGTCGTCGTAGCGATGGAAATTTTACGCGCAATGCATGCTCAGGGCTTGCATCCAAAACGTAGTTTGCGCGTGGTTTTGTTTTCAGGAGAAGAGCAGGGCTTACTCGGCAGTAAGGCGTATCTCGTGAAGCATCGTGAAGAACTGGCGAAGATACAGGCGATCATTGTGCAGGACGCTGGCTCAGGTCGCATCATGGGCTTTCCCGATATGAAAGTGGAAGCCTGGTACACCGCACTCACAGCGGCAATTGCCCCGGCCAAGGAATTAGGTGCGCAGGATGTTATTTATGCCATCGGCAATGGTTCTGATCACGACGTATTTTTTGAGCAAGGCATCCCAGCTTTCACACCGATGCAAGATCCGCTGGATTACCGCAGCCATACTCACCACAGTCAAGTGGATACAGTGGATCACGTGGTATTGGCTGATCTCATGCAAAGTGCGCAAGTTATGGCGATCACTGTGTGGGGATTGCTGAATGGTGAACGGCTTCCACATCAGGAACAGAGTGAAAAGCATTAAGCCATGCATCTCAAAACCGGACGGAATCCAGATTCATTCTTGTTTTTTGATTTAACTATGCAGCAAGTATATTTGCTAAAAACAGCAAGGTCTCAATGTGGGTTTTATTTGATAATAGGTCGATGCGGTGGTGAGTTTGAGGCCGCATATCTTTTGTAGGTTAAAAGATAATCGACTTTATGCATGCGCTAAAATACGTGCAAATTTTGAACAAAAATTTCAAGAAATTCACAAGAAAGAAAACATCATGTCAAAAATCATTCTATTCAAAGAACAAACCACGCAAGCAGAACAAGACCATCCAAGAGAAGAACGCCGCCAGCAGGGTAATCCGTTGCGCACTACATGGAACCATTTCACTAATGACACCGGTGAAGTATTTTCCGGCGTTTGGGGTAGCGAAGTAGGTAGTTGGCGGATTGAGTTTGGCGAACGTGAAGATGAATTTTTCTTCGTCACAGAAGGTCGGTGCCGCATTATTGACGAAGCTGGCAATACGAGCGAGGCAGGCCCCGGTGATGCCTTAGTTATTCCAGCCGGTTTCAAAGGTGTCTTTGAAGTGCTCGAACCGATGAAAAAACATTACGTTATTGTTGAACGTAAAGCGTAACGAGGTAATTTTAAGCGACCAACCCATCTTCGCTACTTTAGCCGTTTGACGTACAACTAAGACTTGGTTATTCTTATGCCTTGCGCCGATTTGAGATCAGCTTGCGGGCGCGTGATAAATTCGGCTAAAGCGGCGGCTAAACGCACTTTTCTTGTCAGCCCTTCCATTTCCGCCCCCGCCCTTGTTCATTTATCGTTTCCGCATGACCGAATTTGGTCGAACTATTGTGTGCGTAAGCAATGTAAATAATGCATCTTGAACCAGGGAAAACCATGTCATCCGTAGCAATTGTTGCACCCCAAACCCACACCTTTAGCGAGCCGTTGACCTTGCAAAGCGGTGCCGCTATCGCTGAATACACCTTGATGTATGAAACCTACGGGCAACTGAATGCGGCAAAATCGAATGCGGTGTTGATTTGTCACGCTTTAAATGCCTCGCATCATGTGGCCGGTGTTTATGCCGACGAGCCAGACAATGTCGGCTGGTGGGACAACATGATCGGGCCCGGCAAACCGCTGGATACCAATCATTTCTTTGTCATCGGTGTGAATAACTTAGGCTCTTGTTTTGGCTCAACCGGCCCGATGCACACTAATCCAGCCACCGGCAAACCTTACGGCGCGGATTTTCCCGTGGTTACGGTTGAAGACTGGGTCAACGCGCAAGCGCGTCTGGCTGATGTGTTAGGGATTACCCAATTTGCCGCCGTCATGGGTGGGTCGCTCGGTGGTATGCAGGCGTTGTCCTGGAGCACCCTGTTCCCTGAACGCCTGCGCCATTGCGTGGTGATTGCATCGACCGCCAAACTGTCCGCGCAAAATATTGCGTTTAATGATGTGGCGCGTCAGGCGATTATTTCTGACCCTGATTTTCATGGCGGTGACTTCTACGCGCATTCGGTGGTACCGAAAAGTGGTTTACGGGTGGCGCGCATGGTGGGGCATATTACTTATTTGTCCAACGACGATATGGCGGAAAAATTTGGCCGCGATTTAAAATGCGACGATTACCAATTCGGCTTCGGGGTTGATTTTGAAATCGAATCCTACCTGCGCTACCAAGGTGATAAGTTCTCCGCCTACTTTGATGCCAACACGTATTTGCTGATTACCAAAGCGCTTGATTATTTTGATCCGGCGCGTCGTTTTGGCGGCGATTTGACGCAGGCTTTAGCGAATACCCAAGCGCAGTTTTTGCTGGTGTCATTTTCTACCGACTGGCGGTTTTCACCAGAACGCAGCCGCGAAATTGTGCGTGCATTAATCAGCAATAAACGCCGCGTTACTTACGCAGAAATTGATGCGCCGCACGGCCACGATGCGTTTTTATTGGAAGATGCACGCTATATGAATTTAGTGCGCACCTATTTTGAGCGCATCGCCAAGGAACAAGCATGAACTTTACTGAATTAAATCAACTGCGCCCGGACTTGGCTTTTATCGCCCATTGGATAGCACCAAACTCGCAGGTATTGGATGTCGGTTGCGGCGACGGCGTGATGCTTGATTATCTGCAAACCGATAAAGCCTGCCAAGGTTACGGAATAGAAATTGCGGACGACAAAGTACTGGAATGTGCCAAGCGTGGCGTTCAAGTAATACAGCAAGACATGGAAAATGGTCTGGGTTTGTTTGACGACGAAGCGTTTGCCACGGTGCTGTGTTTATCTTCCTTGCAGATGATGAAAAATGTCGAAGGCCTGCTGACCGATATCGCACGGGTAGGGCGCGAAGCAATCGTTTCATTCCCTAATTTTGCCTACTGGCCGCACCGCGTTGCCTTATTGCGTGGACGGATGCCGGTGTCAAAGTCGTTGCCTTACGAATGGTACGATACGCCAAATTTACGCTGCGCGACGATAGCAGATTTTGCTGAGCTGGCGAATTCGGTTGGGCTGGAAGTGCTTGAGTGTGTCGCCTTGCATGACGGTCGTCCGGTAGAATGGCTGGCGAACTGGCGCGGAAGTTTGGCGGTATTTCGTTTACGGCGCTTAAAAAACAGCTAAATTTGGCTGAATTTGTATACCTACCTATTTTTAGATTAAACATTCATGCAAAAAGTACCGTCTGCAACAAATTCGCTTCCACCTGTTGAGCCAACTGGTTGGCATCAATATCTGAATCAAAACATGCTGATTTGCGTGGCTCTCGGTTTTACTTCCGGTTTACCGCTCTTCATCCTGATTAATCTGCTTACTGCATGGCTAAAAACCGAAGGCGTTGATCTGAAAGCGATAGGTTTGTTTGCTTTGGTGGGTTTTCCATATACCTGGAAATTCATCTGGTCGCCGGTGATGGACCGATTTTCTTTACCCTTTTTAGGCCGCAGGCGCGGTTGGATGTTTGTCACGCAGCTATGTTTAATGGCGGTGATTATGGCGATGGGGCAGTTATCGCCCAAAACCGATTTGATGTTAATAGTCTGGTTATGTGGCGCATTGGCTTTTTTATCAGCTAGCCAAGACATCGTGATTGACGCTTATCGGCGCGAAATTTTGTCTGACAACCAACAAGCGCTCGGCATTTCTTTGTCGGTCAACGCCTATAAATTTTCCACCTTAGTGCCAGGTTCGCTAGCACTTATTTTGTCGGATCATTTCAATTGGGACAGCGTGTTTATTTTCACCGGCCTGTTTATGCTGCCCGGTATCATCACCACTTTACTGATTAAAGAACCGCGCTTATATGGCGCACCGCCCAAAAATATCCGTGAAGCGGTCGTGTTACCGTTTCAAGAATTTATTCAGCGCAAAGGTGTTGCCAATGCATTATTAATTCTGAGTTTTATCTTTTTGTATAAATTAGGCGATTCGATGGCAACTGCTTTGCAGACACCGTTTTTTATGGAGCTGGGATTTACCCGCACCCAAATTGGCGTGGTCGCAAAAAGTGCTGGTTTATGGGCCGGTCTGGCCGGTGGACTGTTTGGCGCGATCTGGTTGATGAAAATTGGCATTAATCGCGGATTATGGATATTTGGCGTTATACAAGCGGTTGCTATTTTAGGTTTTGCCATGCTCACTAAAATGGGCTTGAGCGTATGGATGTTAGGTGCGGTCATGGTGGCAGACACCTTTGCCATCGGCTTAGGCACAGCTGCCTTCACCGCCTATATCGCAACCACAACTGACCCGCGTTATACCGCAACTCAATATGCTTTATTTAGTAGTTTGGCGGTGGTTCCACGGACATTTTTTAATGCGATAACCGGTTATATCGTATTGCAAACCGGCTGGTTCGGATTTTTTATAATCTGTTTTTTATTGACGATTCCCGGCATGTTATTGCTACCTAAAATAGCACCGTGGAATGCTAAGAAAAATACACAGACACATTAAGGTAGTGCCGACCACCTCAATCTGGTTACAAAACCAAACCGCTATTAACGTCATTCTCGCGCAGGCGGAAATCTAGAGGTATTAATAAATGGTGCGCGCACTAAGTAGGTTGTTAATAAAACCCTACAGATTACGGATTGATATCTGGATTAGTTGCTTGAGACTGCTTACCTACTAAAAATCAACGCTAAACTTCATGAGTAGCCTGATAAATCCGAGTGGCGCAGCCTCTTGTTCGACGACAGTGAGAACATTCACTTTGAAGATCAAACTGAGCTAAGCGTTACTTCAATTCAGTGATCATTGCGCTACCGGTATCCCTGACTAAGAGTTCGGCATGAGTGCGGTTACGTCGGTTGAAGCGGGTATCGGCAAATTTATATTCATTGAGTACGTTGTTGCCGTCTGGCATGGTTGATTTTAGTGCGGTGTCTTCTTCGTAGACGATAACCACGTCCTTTGAGTGGAAGTGCATCGGTGTCGGTTCTCCCAGATTCCAGCGATAACTCCAGACGATTACCTTGTCGTTTTCCAGTAATTTCACGATATGGGGGCGGTCATAGGCATCCAAATAGCCAGAGGTATTTGCCAGTGGCGGTACCGCATGTTCTTTCAGTTCGATCACGATGGTACGTGCATCGGCTTCACCGGAGATGTCGCCGCGATGTCCAAAAACAGCGGTGCCTTTGTGCGATAAAGGTACGCTGATAAAGTCGTGCTGAGCGGGTGGTAGCGGCATGGTCGTATCCCAAACCGTAACCCGTTCATTGTCGATAATAGGTTCCGCGGCTATTGCTATAGCTGAAAAATTGCTCGCAAAAACAAACAGAAATGTGAAGGCAAATTTTTTCATGTTGGAATTAACTTTTAGATTAAGGGAGTAATTGATTTAAACGACAGGAAACGCACTTTCGCGGTCAAGGGTGCAAATTTTTACATTGTATTCAGAAAAGAAACTGTTACGCCCTTTCTTTTTGGCGGCAACGTGTTCTGGATGTCTGGCCCAAATTTTCATGGCCTCTTCGGTTTCAAACTCGACGAGTGTTACTCGTTCACCATCCTGAGCTACAAATCCTTTATGAGAAATATGTCCGGGAATTTTCTCTGCGAGACTACTCATTCGTTTAGCCCATTCCATATATTCAGCCTGTAATTCCAGATTTAATCGCGAACGAAAAATGACGATGATCATGTGTTACCCCTTTTATGAATCAATGTTTATCCGAAGTGGATTACGGGGCAATCGGCAGAAAACCAAATCGTGCCAAAATTGCCTGACCTTGTGCTGATAAAACAAACAAACTAAACCGCAGTGCATCGGTATTTTCTGAGAGGATCGCTAATCCATAATGCGGATGCACTTCAAGGGTGTCAGGTAGTGGCACGCTAACCAATCCAGCGACTTGCCAACTAAAGTTACGCTTGCGAGGCTGAATAAACGTGTTTGCAATTAACCGCTTAAGAAAAAATATTGCCATGTCACTCTCCAAATCTACATTAAAGTTCGCGCTCTAATTGAGCGATAAATTCCTGTTGGCAACGATATTGCTTTCCGTTTTGATTGTAAATGGTTAATATTTAACTACACTCGATACTAGGAGTATCTAATGATTGATCGATTTACCAGCATGTCGGTATTTGTACGCGTCGCGAATAAGGGGTCTTTTGCTGCCGCGGCCGAGGGGTTAGGCTTAACGCCTGCAATGGTGGGAAGACACGTTCGATATCTGGAAGACTGGGTGGGCGCCGCTTTGCTGAACCGCACGACCCGGCGCCAAAGCCTGACGGAACTCGGTCAATTATTTCTTGAGCGAGCCCAGAATATCCTGACCGAAGTTGAATTGACTGAAGGCATGCTTGATAGCGCCCGGGTTCTTCCCAGCGGGACTTTGCGCGTGACAGCTCCTATTTCGTTTGGAGAAGTGTTAGCGCCGGCCTTGGTCGACTATTCACTGCTTTATCCGAAAGTCACGATTGATTTAAATCTCAGTGATAGCTTGGTTGACGTGCCCGGCGAGGGATTCGATATCGCTATTCGCACCGGGCCGCTGGCAGACTCCGGACTGATTTCACGTTCGCTTGCACCGTATCGCTTCTTGCTGTGCGCGGCCCCATCGTATCTCGCGAAGTTTCCAGCACCCAAAGAACCTGAAGATCTGCAACAACATCGCTGTCTTGCATTTTCTGGTTGGATGGATGGCGTGGACTGGACATTTCTGCGAGCCGATGGAGTGGAACGTCATGTACGCATACAAAGTCAAATCCGGATTAATAATCGGGTAGCGATGCGCGCAGCCGCGATGGCGGGCGGGGGAATTGTAATGCAGCCCATGGCATCACTTGCTTTAGCTGTTGAGGAAGGTAGCCTGGTACGACTTCTACCGGAATGGGCGCCACCCTCAAAACAATTGCATCTGGTCTGGGCCCAAAATCGCCATATCACCCAAAAACTTCGTACTTTTATTGATTTTGCTGTGGCACGCTTCGGTGAGCAGGAGTCGGTTTAACTAAAGTGAAGGGAATAAATAGGGCATTGTGGCTTTTTTGATGCGAATATGCCCGCTACGAGGATGACGATATCCTCGCCTCCATCCTAAAAACTCAATCGCTAACCCGTGGAATAGAAATCGAAAAACAGGAGCCAAGACCGACTTTGCTGCTGACATGAATTTCGCCGCCGAGTATGTTTTTGACGAGGTTGAAAATGATGCTTAAGCCTAAGCCATTGCCGCCTTTGCCCAGCTTAGTTGTGAAAAATGGATCAAAAATATGCGTCATCACTTCTGCACTCATGCCTACGCCGTTGTCGTTCACCTCAATCAATACATCCTCTTCTTTCAGGCGGGCGGCGATGTTGAGTACACCGTTGGTTCGTCCCTCAAAAGCATGTAGTCCGGCATTTTCTATAAGTAATACAAAAATTTGCACCACCGAATTTGGGTAACTGACCAAAGTAAGGTCGTTCGGGATTTCCCATTCAATTTCAAATGGGTTTTCCAGAAAGTGGTCATTACACGCATCGCCAATTTCTTTAATCAATTGATGTAGAAAAAAGCTGCGTCGATCCTGATTCTCGCGGGTAATGGCAATTTGTTTGAAGTTATTTACCAGACGCACGGCATTGTTTAAACTTTTCGTGAGTAGCCGGATGGAGTGTTCGGACTTGTCGAGATAGTTAGCCAAATCCGAGCGGCGCATCATATCGCTGTGCATTAAGCCAAGAAATTGATGGGTTTGATCTTCCAGCGTGGAAGCCACCAATACGCAATTGCCAATCGGCGTATTTAATTCATGCGCAACCCCAACCACCATCGAACCCATAGCAGCCATGCGTTCTGCGTGCGCTAATTCAAGTTGATTGTGCTCAATGTTAAGCAGGGCGCTTTTTAAGTGCTGGTTAGTTTTTTCTAATTCGGTGGTGCGTAGTTTTACTTCGGCTTCGAGTTGTTCAGAATAATGCGTGAGCTGTTTATTTTTAATTTCATTTTGTAGCGCACTATTTTTTTGCCGGATAAGTTCGTTCTCACGCTTAATCTGTGCAACCTCCTGAGCAATTTCCAGACTTTTTAAACGCCAGCCACTTTGCTGGCTGAAGTAGTGTTCGCGCACTTCGTGCTGTTGCTCGGTGTAGTGCAACGCTTGGGCAAATTCGCCATGTTGTTTGTAATGGTCTGCCAACTCGCCTAATAAATCGGCGACATGGTGGTTGCCATCAATTTTTTTAGCGATGACTAATGCTTTCTGCAAATAAGTGACGCTGGCTTGCGGCGCATGGCGCTGTTTTTCCAGTTCGGCATATAAGTGTAGTACTTGCGCTTTGATTAACAGAAAGCGATTGGTTGTGGAGAGTTTTAAGGCTTGATGAAGAAAGGGTTCGGCCAGCTTGATTTCATGCATTTTGATGTAAATTTTTGCGGCATGGGCCGAAGAAATTGCCATGACCGATAAGTGCTTATTTTCTATCGCAATCTGGTGCGCTTCCAGAGCCAGGGGTAACGCGGTAGCTAAATCATTCAAGTTTAAATAGGCGTTAGAGAGGCTGTCTAATACGCGCGACAGTAATTCTTTATCATCCGTTTTGCGCAAAATATCCAGGCTTCGGTGTAAATGCGGTAATCCAGTCTCGGACTTACCCATCATCACGTAGTTGTAACCCATATTGTTGAGTGACCTGCCCAGCCAGATTAGATCTTCATCTTCAGTTGACTGTGCATCATGCAAATTAATGGCGCGGTGCATGTAATTTAATGCCTCATCATAAATTCCCTGATATCCATAGGTGTTGGCGATGGAGAGTAACAGGGACTTTACCAAGCGCACATCATGGTGCAATTCGGCAATATTTAATGCTTCTGTGCCAGCTTTAAGCGCTTCACCGTAATTGGAAAATTCCGTTAAGATTTTGCAGCGTAGAAATAGTGCCCGCGCTAATTCAGGCGATAACTCCAGCGCATGCAAGCGCGCTAACAGAATTGCCTGCCCAGTTAACTCAAGCGCCGTGGCTGGGTCAATAGAGCGTTTTGGTTCCGCCTCTGATATTATATTGTCAATTTTTAACAATATCTCTGCAGTGGCCAGTGGGCTAAGTTCATTTGACGCTAGATTTTCGGTCATGATTGAATTCAAAGGCTACCTGCAATTGATAAATCATTTAGTTGCTTAAAGTAATCAAACGGAATACCCGTACAACAATCCCACTATATACAATGTTCACTTTAACGGTTTTCCACCTAAATCCAAGGCAAAGAAGAGAGAATTCATGATAAATCAGGATGCGAATGTTGCTTTACAGCACATTGTGATCGTCGGCGGCGGTGCGGGCGGGCTGGAACTGGCGGTTCGTCTGGGAAAAAAACTAGGCAAAACGAAGAAAGCAATTATCACTTTAGTTGATGCGTCACCAACTCACCTATGGAAACCGTTATTGCATCAAGTCGCGGCAGGCACTATGGATAGTCATGCCGATAAACGCGGATATTTTGCCTTAGCTCACAGTCATCACTTTGACTTTCGTTTTGGCCGCATGGACGGTTTAGACCGGGCCAATAAACAATTATTTTTAGCGCCGGTACTTGATGAAGACGGCGAAGAGATATTACCTCGATCAGTACTTAGCTATGACAGCTTAGTGATAGCGCTCGGTAGTCAGACCAATGATTTTGGTACGCCCGGTGCGCGTGAACATTGCATTATGTTAGACACGCCAGTCACCGCCGAGCGTTTTCACCATCGCCTGCTTAGCCAGTGTTTGCGTGCGCAAGCTCAAATTCGGGAGCGCGGCGAAGGCCGGTTTACGGTCACTATTATTGGCGGCGGTGCAACTGGGGTTGAGCTGGCAGCAGAACTGCACATGACTACTAAAATTTTATCCAGCTACGGTTTGGTGAATTTTCATCCGGAAAAAGAACTCAAAATTGTGATTGTTGACGCTGCCAAGCGGTTATTGGCGATGTTGCCGGAGCGCGTATCCACTGCCGCTGAGCGCGAGTTACGCAGCCTCGATGTGCAAATTTACGCCAATGAGCAAGTGGTCGAAGTATCTAAAGAGGGCGTAAGAATGGCCAGCGGTACCTTTATCCCGAGCGGGATTGTGGTGTGGGCAGCAGGCATTAAAGCACCGGACTTTTTAAAAGAGCTGGATGGACTGGAAACTAATCGGATCAATCAACTAGTCGTCACACCAACCTTGCAAACCAGCCGTGACCCTGCTATTTTTTCTATAGGGGATTGTTCAGCGTGCGCGCAAGGTGAGGGGATGCCCAATGTACCGCCCCGCGCGCAGTCGGCACATCAACAAGCTGAATTGTTAGCCAGGTCCTTAATCCGGTCAGTGCAAGGCAAGTCATTATTGCCGTTTGTATATAAAGATTATGGCTCGCTAGTTTCACTGGGTAATTACAGCACCGTGGGGAATTTAATGGGTTCCCTGTCCAGCGGGTCATTATTTATTGAAGGAACGGTAGCCAAGATTATGTATTGGTCACTGCATAAACACCATCAAATAGTAGTTAATGGCTGGTTTCATACCTGGCTGACGACGTGGGCTGATTTGATTAATCGCGTTAAAAATCCACGTATTAAATTGCATTAAAAGTTAATCAGGGCTAAACAATGCTGAGTCGGATACCAACTACGTTATCAAAAATTGTGATCCTATCAGCATTGGCATGCGCTTCCCTGTTACTGGGTTGCGATAAACCCGAGGCGACTACGCAGGTTGACCCTGAAGTAGTGGCTAAAGAAAACGACGCCCGCGCTACGGGCAGCGCTTGCCGCCAAGCTGGTCGGGCGTTGGAAGATTGTTATTCCATGAATCCAACCGCACCACGCGCTGCGGTGTTTTCGGGTTGGAAAGACATGAATGACTACATGCGTGAAAACAAAATGGAAGTCGTTAAACCGGAAGCGGAAATGGCTAAAGCTGCTGGTGCCAGTAGTGCCAGTGCTACAGATGAAGCGGCAAGTGCTAGCGCTAGTTCCAGCGCAAGTGGCAAGGGTAAGAAAAAATAACGTCTGATGCGGTAGGCTGGAAGCAGATTAAAACTCTGCACGAAATATATTCCTGATCAATATCCCCACTCAATGAAATACCTTTGCGACTCTGTCATATAGCGGATGATTTTTGTTTAAGATTGCACGTTATTTGTTATTGATGCACAATATTAATTGTTTATGAACGATAAAAGAGGCTGACCATGCAATCACTCACGCTAGAACAATTGCGAGCAACGCATGAGGCAGGTGGTATTACGGGGGTAACGATTAAGGCACAAGGCGGTGATTTTTTGGTGCGTTTTGTCACCCGTAATGGGGATGCTGTATTGACCAAAGCACGTAGTACTGAGCCGCGCTATTTTAGTAATCCACTGCAAGCTATTAATTTATTGAAGGGAGTGGGAATCATGATCGGTACTTTCGACGTGAGCCTATGGAATCCCCTGCAAAAAAATACCTCACGAGTTAGACCAGATCGCGCTGTTGCGCTCAAGCAGGTGCATGAAGCGGCCGACTATGATCGCTGGTTTCGCGCACAGGTGGAGCAGGGACTGCAAGAAGCTGAAGACCCGGCGACCGAATGGGTAACGCATGAGCTTGTTAAGGAAGACATCGCACAGCAACGGGCTGCTTTGCTGGTACGGGCAAGTGGGAACAATTAAGTGGAATTAATTTGGACGCCACATGCACGACAGGCCAGAACGGCCGCAATTGATTACATCGCCAAAGATAGTCCGCATGCCGCGCTGGCTCAGTTAAACGAGATTGAGCGGCAAACGGATATGCTGATTGATTACCCTGAAATGGAGCGATTAGGAAGAGTAGACGGTACGCGTGAATTAGTAATCAGCAACACTTCTTTTGTGGCTATCTACCGCTTAAATTTGCCGGCCAACCGAATTGAGTTATTCCGTTTTGTGCATAGCTCGCAGCGGTGGCCGGCGACCGTGCGCTGATTTATCTACGCGCTATATTCAATCGTCAACGGCGCATGATCTGAAAACCGTTGCTCTTTGTAAATTGCCACCCGCTTCGCCTTGGCCGCAATGGCTGGTGTGGTGACGTGATAATCAATCCGCCATCCGACGTTTTTTGCCCAGGCCTGACCGCGGTTGCTCCACCAGGTATATTGTTCAGCTGCCGGTTCAACACAGCGAAATGCATCGACATAACCGACTTCACCGATCACATGCGAGAACCAAGCACGTTCTTCGGGCAAAAATCCTGAATTCTTCAGATTGCCTTTCCAGTTTTTTAAATCAATCTCTTTATGGGCAATATTCCAGTCGCCACAAATCACAATTTCTTGTCCACTGGCTTTAAGTTCGTTTAAATGTGCCAAAAATACATCCATAAAGCGAAATTTGGCGGCTTGACGTTCTTCGCCGGATGAGCCAGAAGGGCAGTACAGGGAAATTACCGAAAGTTTGCCAAAGTCGCAGCGCACATAACGTCCTTCGGCATCAAATTCTTCATTGCCAAAGCCGATGTACACCGCATTCGGCTCTTGTTTGCTATACACGCCTACGCCGGAATACCCTTTTTTTTGCGCATAATGAAAATGACCGTGATAGCCGCCTGGCGCTAAAAATTCGGGTTGCATATCGCCAACTTGGGCTTTCAATTCTTGCACGCAAACGAAGTCGGCCGATTCGGCTGCCATCCATTCAAAAAAACCTTTTTTAGCAGCCGAACGGATGCCGTTTAAATTTGCGGAGATAATTTTCATCATGGTTTAGCGTAATAAATTAGTAATAGTTGGGAAATGGAGTGCTGATAAAACGGCTGCTTAGAATACCTTAAAGCGACTGATTATGATTAAATAGCGGAAAATTATCTACTGAATGAATCTATGAAAAATCTCCGTCAAGAATTTATCGCGTTTTCCGTGCAAGCTGGTGTGCTCTCGTTTGGTGAATTTATTACCAAAGCAGGTCGCACTTCGCCGTATTTTTTTAATGCGGGTTTGTTTAATGAAGGCGCAAACTTAGGCCAGTTGGCGCAGTTTTATGCGCAGACATTATTAGATTCAGGCATCGAATTTGATATGCTGTTTGGCCCGGCTTACAAAGGTATTACCTTAGCGTCTTCCACGGCCGTAGCATTGGCCGGCATGGGGCGCAATGTGCCGTTTGCTTACAACCGCAAAGAAGCCAAAGATCACGGCGAAGGCGGCACGATTGTGGGCGCTAAACTGGCAGGCAAAGTGGTTATTATTGATGACGTTATTTCGGCCGGAACCTCGGTGCGTGAATCGGTGGATATGATCCGCGCTGCCGGCGCTACACCTAGCGCGGTGCTGATTGCGTTAGACAGAATGGAGCGCTCTGGTAAAGATGATGCATTGACAGTGAATTCGGCGGTGCAGGAAATTATTAATACTTACCAGATGCCAGTGATTTGCATCGCTAACCTTGCCGATTTGTTTGACTATTTGTCTAGCGGCCAAGCCAGTCAATTCGAGCAATATACGGCGGCAGTGCGTGATTATCGCGCTAAATACGGTTCGCAATCTTAAGCGCATTTAAATTATAACCATGTCATTACCTCCATTAGCGGACCAAGTACGAGCAGATCTGTTCACACATTTGGCCGCAATGGAGAAAGCCGGCCTTCCTCCTGACAAATCCTTTTCGCTCCTGCGCCTGCCTGGTAATCTGCAGGCGCGTGTTGTTGCTTTGCGCAAGTTGCTTGGACGTGGTGTTGATATTCCTACGGCGGGTAGTCAATCGGGGCTGTTTTCAGAATTGGAAACTAACTTATTACATGCAGCTTTCAACGCAGGTAGCCCGGAACTTACCTATAAAAGAATGGCAACGCGGTATGCACATAAAGCGCGCCAGGCATCACTGATTAAATCGCGCATGGCAATGCCGCTGGTGGTGCTGTTCATTGCATTGGCAGTACAGCCGTTGCCCGCTTTGGTGGCCGGTACTTTGACTGCGAGTGGTTATTTGTTGTCTATAATGCGTCCCTTTGTGTTGTTGGCAGGTGGCGTTTTTGTGTACAAGTTTATTGCTACGCGCTTATTCAACATGACCGCTAAGCCAACGCCGATCCAAGTCGGCCTGTCTACTTTATTAACCCGTATTCCGCTGTTTGGCCCCATGCTAGTGCGCCGCAATGTACGCGATTTTTATGAAAATCTGGCGTTAATGCTGGAAGCTGGTTTGCCGATGTTGGATGCTTTGCCGAAAGCGGTGAATACGGTCAGTCTGTGCGTGATTCGCGCTGATTTCAGCCGTTTGCAAAGCATGATGGCGCAAGGCATGACCTTGGCGCAAGCGGTTGGGAACTTGCATTACCAAGGTAAATATCCGGTACAAAGTTTTGCCCAAACGGGCGAGGGTAGTGGTAGCCTTCCAGAAATGCTGCTCCGATTTGCTGATGGCGAATCAGAGGCCGTGGCGCAATTCCAGGTACAAGTTGCCGAATGGTTGCCGCGTTTGCTATACGGAATGGTCATGTTGTGGATGGCATATCAACTTCTTCATCAGCACATCATTTAACACCGTGGTTTTCCTGGGATTTACTATACTTCTGGTATGCGTGTAATTCTAGTTAATTAAAAATCATGAAAACCCCTCCAGCATCTGCGGCGCCGACCGAGCAGTCTATTGAAAAGATGCTGAATACCATACGGATACCACCGCGTCCAAGTTTGTTGTCGGAAGTGCAGCAAGAACTTGCCTGTGCTGACCCATCTCCCCAAAAACTCGCCCACATCATTGCTCAAGACGTGGCTATGGCTGGCGCATTACTGAAGCTAGCGAATTCTGCTTATATCGGTTTGAAGCTAAAAGCCAAATCCGTGGAACAAGCGGTGAATCGCTTGGGCATAGAGCAATGCAGCCTGCTGCTCACCGGAATTGTGATGCGCGAAACTTTTCATATTGAAGGCGTTTCGTTAACCGAGTTTTGGGATAACTCAACCAGACGTGCTCAGGCGATGAGTTATTTAGCCAAAAAAATGACCTTATGCCGTAGCGATATTGCCCACACTTTTGGCTTGTTTTGCAATATTGGCGTACCACTATTGTTAGCAAAATATCCTAATTATTACGCCGTACTGGAAACGGCCGATCCAGATCAGCATCAACAGTTGGCGGTTTTTGAAGAGCAGCATTTCAACACCAGCCACGCGGCACTGGGCGCATTAATGGCGCGTACCTGGGGTTTGCCGGATGAAGTGGTGGAAGCTATTTTGTTGCATCATCACTATGCTGTTTTGCACGATCATAGTAGTGATAGCACGGTGCGTAATTTAATCGCGCTGGCCTTGTTGGTTGATTACGGAATCCATCGCTACTACAGCCAACAGCAGTTTCCAGAGTGGGAAGCAGGCGGTGCTGAGGTGTGCGCGTATTTGGGGATGAGTCAGAGTGAGGCTGACGATATATCCGATGAAGTGAATGCTCTGTTTGATGTGGACTTAAACTGAGGTGAATTCAAACTGAAGTGGATTCAAGTTAGCGGATTTAAAATTCGCCATCAAAGCAGCGATCTTGTAAGATGTCGACTCAAATTTAAAGTACGCATTTAAAGTTCGATTCTAAAAGAGGTATTTACTCATGCAAGACCCCAAATTATGCGACTGTCACGGTAAACCGGTGGCGATTGGCGACATTGTGCGTATCGTCACATTGAACCAGGAATTCATTGAAAATTTTCCGTCAGAAGAGCGTATTTTGATTGAATCCATGATCGGTCAGTTTTTCAAAATATACGGCATCGATGAATTCGGCCAGCCTTGGGTTTCTAAAGAATGGCACGATGAAGACGGTGTTATGCAAACGCACATCATTGCGCTGGATCCTGAAGAGATGGAACGGATCTAAGTTTTTTAAAAAAAGTGTTTATTTACCATTTAGTTATAAACGGCAAATAAACACCGTAGTCATATGAAATGAAAAATCAGTAAAATTTGCCCCCTGCAAATTGCCAGGCACTCCCCATCCGCATAAATTAAGTTAGACTAAAGCCCCTTTGCCCACAGCAGCAACGCGACTTGAAAGAGCTCATTCTATGCATCCACCTATCGTCCGTAAACTCAGCATTTTTCTCACTTTATTAGCGTCCAGTCTGGCGGTTCAGGCCGCCTCAGTCGCTCCCGTTGCAGCCGAACACGGCATGGTCGTGACAGCGCAACATTTAGCGACCGAAGTTGGGGTAGATGTTTTAAAAAAAGGTGGCAATGCAATTGATGCGGCGGTGGCGGTAGGTTACGCGCTGGCAGTGGTTTATCCAGCGGCAGGTAATTTAGGTGGTGGCGGTTTTATGACGATCACCATGGCCGACGGGCGCAAAACTTTTTTAGACTTCCGTGAAAAAGCACCACTCGCTGCCACGGCCGATATGTATTTAGATGCTAATGGCAATGTGATTCCCGGTTTAAGCACCCACGGACATCTGGCCGTTGCTGTACCCGGCACGGTCGCTGGAATGGAAATGGCCTTAGCAAAATACGGCAGCATGAAGCGTGCGGCGGTTATTGCGCCAGCCGTGCGCTTGGCAAAAGAAGGATTTGTCTTGCAACAGGGCGATGTCGAGATGCTGGAATCCGCTACGGAGAGATTTAAACAAGATGCGCCAACTGCAGCTATTTTCTTAAATAAAGGCGAACCTTATAAAGCCGGGCAAAAATTAATTCAGAAAGACCTGGCGACGACTTTAACCGCCATCAGCCAGCACGGTGCCGATGGCTTTTATAAGGGGGCCGTTGGACACGCTCTGGTTGAGTCCAGCGCTAGTGGCAAAGGAATCATCACCCAAGCAGATTTAGATCAATATACCGCGCGTGAATTAGCACCGCTGGAATGTAATTATCGCGGTTTGCAAATCATTTCAGCGCCACCGCCAAGCTCTGGCGGCGTAGTAATTTGCGAGATGTTGAACATTCTGGAAGGCTACCCATTAAAAGAATGGGGCTTCCGTTCTGCCAAAGCGGTACATGTACAAATTGAAGCCATGCGCCATGCGTATGTGGACCGTAATAATTATTTGGGTGATCCCGATTTTGTAAAAAATCCGGTCGCGCATTTATTAGATAAAGCCTACGCCACCCAAATCCGCGACAGTATCAGCATGACCAAAGCCGGTGTTTCCAGCGAAATTCAGCCCGGCACTGCGCCGCATGAAGGCAGCAATACGACGCATTATTCCATCGTCGATAAAGACGGCAACGCCGCATCTGTTACCTACACGTTAAACAACTGGTTTGGCGCGACAGTCACGGCAGATAAAACCGGCGTGTTGTTAAATGATGAAATGGATGACTTCACTTCTAAAGTTGGCGTCGCCAATATGTTCGGTTTAATGCAGGGCGCAGCCAACGCAATTGCCCCCGGTAAGCGCCCGTTAAGCTCCATGAGCCCGACGATAGTTATGCGTGACGGAAAGCTGTTAATGGTGGTCGGTACGCCGGGCGGCAGTCGCATTATTACCACGGTGCTGCATACGTTAATTAACGTCATTGATTACGGTATGACGCTGCAAGAAGCAGTAGATGCGCCACGCTTTCATGAGCAGTGGATGCCGGATGTTACTTACGTAGAAAACTTCGGCCTCAGCCCGGATACTCGCGCCATTTTAGTCGGCATGGGCCATCATTTTGTGGAGTCACAACCGGCTAACCATATTGCCGCCATTTTAGTCGGCGCACCTAAGCTGAATGGCAAACCGGTGGCTGATAATAAATACTATGGATCTAATGACCCGCGTAGAAACACGGGTCTGGCGGCGGGCTATTAAGCGGCACAACAATTTATGGAGGCGTGTTAAACATTTTGTTTAACACGCTGATTCGTGCATTGTTTGGATTTAGTTTGGTTAAAATATTCAACTGTTCACGGGCTTTTTTTTCTTGTTTGTTGTGCCAATACGCCAGCGCCAAATTGGCATGTACCTCTTCAAACCCGTGAGTAATTTCAGCCGCATGTTCTAACGAATCAACCGCATCACTAAATTGTTGATGATTTATCTGATAAATGCCCAGCCTAAGCCAGTGATACGGATTTTTATACTGCCATTGTTTGAGTAAGTCTGTGTAGTGCTGCGCTTCATCGGTACGGTTTTGCTGGGTCAGTAAATCCCTCAATGAAGTCATTGCAATTTCGGCGTTCGGGTTGATCTGTAAACAATAACGCAGCATTTTTTCAGCATCTGCCAGTAGGTCTTTACTTCGATATAACTGCGCTAAATTGCTATAACTTTCGGCATAACTTGGATCAATATAAATAGCGGCTTTAAAGTAGGCGTAAGCCAACCTGGGTTGGTCATTCGCAAAATATTCAGAGGCTAGGTTATTGTAAAACCGCGCGGCTATACCATCTTCTGTCAGCGATCTGCCGCGTTCAAAAACGGCGAACTCAGGTTCAAAATCAATCACAAAATCACGCGCTCCCAACGTTTTTTCCTTGAGTTCAATCTGTTGTGAATTATTGACGATGATATTCACATGCTCGTTGATAAAATCAATTTGTTCCCGCCGATCAAAAAGCGTAGCACTTTCGACTTCCTGCATCTCTATTGGTAATTGCAATGCTTTTCCAACCGCGTAACTCAACATGGTTAAAGAGATGCAATCCCCATACTTATTTTTCCACGTTTCGGAAGCAATTGTTGAATGTCCGGCACGATATGGAAAAATGGTATGGGTTGAACCAAAAACGATGGTGAGTAGTTGATTCAAACGAGCAGGCATTGCCATGCGTCTAGCTAAGACTGCATTGATTTGTGCAGTTAATGCTGGATTCAAATAAAACAAATCTTGTCTGTGGATTGTGACTAAGGACGGGTCATAAGCAAAAAAAGCATCCTGCCACGCCAGTTGTTCTATCGGTATGGGTGTCACACCGGGTGGAGGATTTATGCTGGAGCAGGCACTTAAAAATAGCACTAGTAACGTAGTTAGATATTTAAAGATAGGCACGCACACCTCTTAAATTTAGTGCGACGAAGTTCCATTTTCATTGTAAGAAGGAAATAGTTTTGTGTAAAGAGATTCATTGCCATTGAGTTGGCTGTATGGCAATACGGACACATTGCAGACAGTCCGGACACGTTGTTTGTTAAAAAAATCATTTAAAAATCAATGACTTAAATTCTGGCATGGATCATGCTTGGTTGGTGTTACCTCATTAGCCCAGACAAGATCATGAACGTTGCTATTTCATTTCAATATCCAGAGCCATCGGCACCTAAGCCGCCGAGAAAGTTGAATGCCGATATCGTCGTATTCACGGTGGCTTTCGTTTTTATGCTCATTGCATGGAGCGGTAATCTCACTTCAGCCAAGGTATCTAGTTTGGTGATGGCATCAATCAGCCAGGTGGCTTTGTTGAATGAAACAGTAAGCGCGGCATTATCTTTTCATGATGATGAACGCATCTTGATTAACAACAGAGCAGATGGCCAGATGATTTTTTCTCAGACTACGCATCGGTATTTAAAATTTAACAGCGTAGTTCAACATTACGTACATCAGGCCTGGGGAGCGTCGCAACTGACTCCTTTTATGCGGGGAGTGGAGTTACCAAAACGGCGCTCTTATTTTCATTCGTAGCAAGGCATTACTGCACTAAAAACACTAAACATACCAAGGCAATTTGATGATTAGAGACACCTCATCCCAAGATTCAGTGATAACAGCATCTCAATGGCAGAAACATAAACGTCTGGGTTTGTGGGGCGCGGGCACTGCCGTATTTATTGTGGCTGCTGTTGTGATGTTAACTGCCTGGCGCAGTAGTTCGCAATCCGTCAATATGTCACGCTTGCGGATTGCCGCAGTCAGTCATGGCACGTTAGTGCGTGATGCCTCGGTTAACGGAAAAATTATTGCGGCGATTAGCCCGACCTTATTTTCTAGCGCTATTGGCACTGTGACGCTCAAAGTAAAAGCGGGCGATACCGTAAAAAAAGGAGATGTGTTAGCCGAGTTGGAATCGCCCGATATTACCGAAGCGTTAAAGCGTGAACAGTCTAGTTATGAACAATTAGAAGATGAAGTCGCACGGCAAAAAATTCTCGCCAATAAACAAAAACTGTTGGCGCAGCGCGACGCAGATCAGGCAGAAATTGAACGGATTTCAGCAGAGCGTGCTTATCAACGGATAGAAAACGCTGGCGTCATTGGCGTGGTTTCAAAAAATGACTTCTTAAAAGCGCAAGACGCGTTGAAAAGTGCAGAAATTCGTAGCAAGCACGCCGCTGCCGCTGCGGGTTTGGAAAATGAAGATGTTCAGCTAGAACTCAAATCCAAAGTAAGCCAGTTAGATCGGCAAAAAATCGCACTCGGCTATGCCCAACGCCGGGTCGATGCCTTGCAACTACGCGCTCCTGTGGATGGTTTTATTGGCACTTTATCCGTCTCGAACCGCACGGTAGTAGCTGCCAATGTGCCGTTAATGACTTTGGTCGATTTATCGCAACTGGAAGTGGAAGTAGAAATTCCTGAAACCTATGTGGCAGATTTAGGTTTAGGAATGAACGCAGAAATTAGTATCGGCGACAGTAAAGTCATGGGGAAATTATCGTCCATGTCACCGGAAGTCGCGAACAATCAAGTTCTGGCACGGATTCGGTTTGATGGTGCGCAACCGACTGGCCTACGTCAGAGTCAACGCGTTACGGCACGGTTGCTGATTGAAGAAAAACCGAATGTGATGTTGGTGCAGCGCGGCCCATTCTTAGAGCAACTGGGCGGTCGTGCGGTATATGTGGTGAATAACGGTATCGCAGAAAAACGCTCAATTAAAATCGGTGCAACCAGTGTGACATCGGTGCAGATTTTAGAAGGTTTAAAAGACGGTGATCAAGTTGTGATTGCCGGTTCGGATGCATTTGAAAACGCTAATCGTGTTTCAATTAATAACTAAATACAAAGGATTTACTATGCTACGCATGAACAACCTCAGTAAAGTGTACCGTACTCACATGATTGAAACCCATGCCTTGCGTGGCTTTGAAATTCACGTAAAAGAAGGTGAGTTCGTGACGGTGACCGGGCCTTCTGGCTCCGGAAAAACCAGCTTTTTAAATATTGCCGGTTTGTTAGAAGTATTCAGCAGCGGTGAGTATTTGTTAGATGGCGTTGATGTTAAAAATTTAAGCGACAATGAGCGTTCGCGTTTGCGTAATGAAAAGCTCGGCTTTATTTTCCAGGGCTTTAACCTGATTCCCGATTTAAATTTATTTGATAACGTGGATGTGCCGCTGCGTTATCGCGGCTTTAATCGCGGGGAGCGTAAAGACCGGATTGAAAACGCCTTAGCGCAAGTTGGTTTAGCCTCCCGGATGAAGCACTTTCCTGCTGAATTGTCTGGCGGTCAACAACAACGAGTTGCGATTGCGCGTGCTCTGGCTGGTTCACCACGGTTGTTATTAGCCGATGAGCCGACCGGTAATCTGGATACCCAAATGGCGCGCAGCGTGATGGAATTGTTAGAAGAAATTAACAGCCAGGGCACCACCATTTTAATGGTCACGCATGATCCTGAATTAGCGTTACGCAGTCAACGCAACGTGCATATTATTGACGGACAAGTCAGTGACTTAGTGCGCATATCCCCTTCACTCGTTGCGGCCTGAGGAGTAGTCGATGTATTCATATTATCTGATGCTAGGCTGGCGTAGTTTGCGTCGTAACCCGATTTTGACCGGATTAATGGTGCTGACACTGGCAGTTGGAATTGCCGCCAGTGTGTCAACGCTGACTATTTTGCATGTTCTGTCGAGTAACCCGATTCCGCATAAGAGTAGTAACTTGTTAGTGCCGGTCATGGATAATGGTCCTTTGGACGACTATGTGCCGGGCGAACCAAACTCACCGCGAAAATCGTCACAAATGACTTATCGCGATGCGAACAATCTGCTGGCTTTGGGTTTTGGTTCGAATCGCACGGCATTGTATAGCGTTCGAATGCTGGTTGAATCACCCAAACGCGAATTAGGTTTAATTGGAGTTCGCGGGATTGCGACAACCAGCGCCTATTTTCCAATGTTCGAAGTACCTTTTCGTTATGGTTCGGCTTGGAGTGCTGAGGATGATAAAAATGCGGCCAAAGTAGTGGTTCTCTCTCAAAATACCAGTGAAAAATTCTTCGGAAATGATAATCCGGTTGGAAAACAGCTCCGATTTCAACAGCAGGATTTTACGATAATCGGTGTTCTCGCACCGTGGAGCCCGTTACCTCATTACACCAATCTGTTAAGCGGGAAAAGTGCAGTTGTGGGGGAAGAAGAAATTTATATTCCATTTAATACCGCTATCACCAATAAATTTGAAAATAATGGCAATCTTTCTTGTTCTGGCCCTACAGGTCCAGGGTTTCAGGGTGTGCTCGATTCGGAATGTATCTGGATTCAATTTTGGTTTGAAACCAATTCAGCGACGCAAAATAGTCAATTAAAAGATCAACTAGACGCCTATACCAAAGATCAAAAAAAATTGGGACGCTTCCCACGCCAAGCTCCGAATGGATTGTTTAATGTTATGCAGTGGATGGAATATCTCAAAGTTGTCCCGAATGACAGCAAGCTGTCTACGTGGCTGTCGTTTGGATTTTTAGCGCTTTGTCTGGTGAATACGGTTGGTTTGTTGTTGGCTAAATTTTCTGCGCGGGCTGCTGAAATTGGTGTGCGTCGCGCCTTGGGTGCTTCGCAAGCGGATATCTTCAAACAATTTTTAATTGAAACCGTAGTGCTGGGGTTAGTGGGCGGCGTGTTGGGGCTGGCTTTAAGTTTTCTTGGCCTATGGGGCATTTCACACCAGACAGCAGATTTAGCGGTGATAGCACACATGGATCTCACTATGCTGGCAATCACATTTGTCTTATCTGTTGCTGCCAGTGTGCTGGCTGGTTTGCTGCCAACCTGGCGCGCTTGTCGGGTAACTCCCGCCATCCAATTAAAATCACAATAATTTAGGAACACTATGGAAATCCGTCCTATCGTGTCAGCGCTGTTGCGCAATAAAATGGCACCGCTGTTAGTTGCGATACAGATTGCGCTCAGTCTGGCAATTTTATCCAATGCGCTTTATATAGTTAATCTACGCATAGATGCTGCACATCGTCCCAGCGGTCTTGCCGATGAAGCCAGTACTTTTTATATGCGGATTAGTTCTAATCAGACGATGAGTCTGGTTGAGCAAAATGATAATCAAAAAAGACTATTGCAAGCGATCACCTCAGTTGCTGGCGTAGTTTCTGCTGCTGATGTCTCACAAATGCCGATGTCGCAGTCAGGATGGGATTCCTCTATTGCTTTAGATCGCAAACAAACTCAGTCAAGTGTCGAAGCATCGATGTATCAGTCATCTGGTTCCTTAGTTAACGGGTTCGGTCTTAAGTTACTCGCTGGCCGCGACTTTAATTCTGCAGACGTGATCGAGCAGGATCCGGATAGTGATTTAAAAATACCTGAAAACGTGATCGTGACCCAAACCTTGGCGCAGGATTTATATCCGAATGAGAAAAACTATATTGGGAAATCATTCTTTTGGGGCACCGGGCCGGATGCGAAAGAGTCGCATATCGTCGGCGTGGTTGAGCGTCTTCAAACATCATCTGCGCAAATTTCTGCAGAGGGTGAATATTCTATGCTGCTACCTATAAGAACCCCGACTAGCTACCCCATGTTTGTTATCAGAGCCGAGCCAGGTCAACGCGACCGTGTGATTTCCGAAGTAGAGGCCGCAGTGCGTAAAGCAGATGTGTTCCCGTTACGTATAAATACGAAGACCACGGAAAAAGATCGACAAATACGATATGGGAATGAAATGGCGTTGGTCTGGATGTTGGTCGTTGTCAGCACTTTATTGTTACTGATTACCGCCAGCGGTATCGTCGGAATGACCAGTTTGTGGGTGAGCCAACGTCGCAAACAAATCGGGGTACGGCGCGCCTTAGGCGCACGAAAAATTGATATTTTGCGCTACTTCATTACAGAAAATTTGATCATCAGTTGCATGGGTGTTGTCAGTGGTTCTTTGTTAGCAATCGGTTTAAATCAATTATTAGTAAGCCAGTTGGAATTAACAAAGCTGCCGTTTAGCTATGTATTTTCTGGTGCAGTACTGTTTTTATTGTTGGGCGTGGGCGCGGCTTATGCTCCTTCCTGGCGTGCGGCGAGTATTTCGCCGGCAGTTGCAACGCGCAGCACTTAAGTTTATTCTTGCGCTATGGCAAATATACTCATTATTGACGACAATCATAGCGTCGCTATCGCGCTTGAAGTGCTGCTGTCCTTACACGACATCAGCACTGTAAAAGCATCTTCTCCTGAGCAGGGTCTGGCAATCTTGCAGCACACACCAGTTGATCTGGTGATTCAAGACATGAATTTCACTGCTGACACCACATCGGGCGAAGAGGGAGTCCAGTTATTTCAGCAGATACGACAACGCTACCCTGATTTGCCCGTAATTTTGCTCACGGCCTGGACGCATTTAGGTGCTGCGGTGGAGTTGATTAAAGCGGGAGCGGCTGATTATTTAGCTAAGCCATGGGATGACTTGCGCTTAATAACAACGGTGCAAAACTTGCTTGAGCTCGGCGAGAGTAATCGTGTCTTGCAGCATAAGATCACTCGGGAACGTAAGCAAAAACGCACACTGGAACAAAGTTTTGATTTACGAAATTTTGTTTGGCAGGACAGCGCTACCGAGCGGCTGCTCAGTATGGCGTGCCAGGTAGCGCGTGCCGACGTACCTATTTTAATTACGGGCCCTAATGGTGCCGGTAAAGAACGCATTGCTGAAATTATCCAGGCAAATTCCAGTGTGAAGTCTGGCCCATTTGTGGTGCTGAACTGCGGTGCAATTCCAGCTGAATTAATTGAAGCAGAATTATTCGGTGCCGATGCTGGTGCTTACACGGGAGCGAATAAATCACGTGAAGGTAAGTTTGAAGCGGCTGATGGCGGCACGTTATTCTTGGATGAAATCGGTAATTTGCCTTTGGCCGGGCAAATGAAATTATTGCGGGTACTAGAAACGGGGCGCTTCGAGCGCTTGGGTTCCAATAAAGAACGGCAGGTTAAAGTCCGTGTGATTAGTGCCACGAATGCGGATTTGCACGCGATGATGAAAGCCGGTAATTTTCGCGAAGATTTGTTTTACCGATTGAATTTAATTGAACTGCGTTTGCCTTCTTTGGCGGAGCGACCTGATGATATTTTGCCGTTAGCAGAGCTGTTCCTTGAAAGCGGAAAAACACTGCACCCTTTAGCGCAATCCGCTTTGCAGCACTATCATTGGCCGGGGAATGTGCGTGAGCTGAAAAACAAAATCACGCGGGCTTGTTTGTTATGTGCTTCCAATGAAATTACCGTGCAAGATTTAGGGCTGCCACTCGCGCCCAGTGTGAGCAACAACGTGAGTGAGATTGAGCTAGACCGTGCAACGCTCGAAGCGGCGCTTAAAAATACACAAGGAGTAGTGTCGCAAGCGGCAACTCAATTGGGATTAAGCCGCCAGGCTTTATACCGCCGCATGGATAGATTAGGCATTAGCCGTAACGGATGAGGCGCTCGCTACCACTCACCAGCCGGTGTATTTTAATTGCGCTGGTTTTGCAACTGGCGGCCTTGGCATTGAACTATGGTTTGCAATGCTTTTTCCCTGCAAAAGTCAGTCTAATCGCAACTTGCCTGTTCATCTTGCCCTTGTCAGCGCTGTTCATCTATCAGCAAACTCAACCTTTTTTGTCCTTACTGCGCGCTATCAATGGCACAGTAGCCAGTTATAAAGACGGCGATTATTCCTTTAGCTTGCGATGGCTTAAAGATGATGAATTAGGCGAATTGGTCACGGCGCACAATGAGCTTGGAAATGTCTTGCGTGAACAGCGTTTGCATTTAGTACAGAAAGAACTGCTGTTAGATAACATGGTGCAGAACACCCCGGTGGCAATGCTGCTGGTTTGTGATCATGGGCCGATTGTGTATGCCAATGTCGCCGCGCGAAAATTGCTTAATTATGGTCAAAAATTGGAAGGTCATGCGTTTGAACAGATTTTGCAACAGGCCAATCAATCCTTAATAGAAGCAGTGCAACGTGGCGGCGATGGCATTTTTAGCGTAATTGAAACTGACTCACAGGAAGAAGATGTTTATTATCTGGCGCGCCGTCATTTCATGCTCAATGGGCGTAGCCATGAATTATTTTTATTACGCCAATTGACCAACGAATTGCGTCGTCAAGACGTTAAAACCTGGAAAAAAGTCATCCGCGTTATTAGTCATGAACTCAATAATTCCTTAGCGCCTATCGCTTCCTTGGCTAATTCAGGTACAGAATTGGTGCGCCGTAACCAAGTTGAACGTCTTCCGGTTATTTTGGAAACGATCGCCGAGCGTTGTCGTCATTTGGAAAATTTTATTCAAGGTTATGCCAGCTTTTCCAAGTTGCCCACGCCAAGATTGGAAAGTGTCACATGGCCGAATCTCATGAATGTATTGCAAGGCCAGACTGTGTTTGATTTAGCGGGCGAGCTGCCAGAAAAAAGCGCCCGGGTTGATTCAGCACAGCTTCAACAAGCGCTATTGAATTTACTCAAAAACGCGCATGAATCAGGTTGTGCTGGAAGTGAAGTCAGCATGTCGGTGCAGCAAATTCATGACCATTTCAGGATCGACGTCATGGATCGGGGCAGCGGGATGAGTGAAACCGTCATGACAAGTGCGCTGATTCCCTTCTATTCCACGAAACGCACTGGAACCGGCTTGGGTTTGGCCTTGGCGAGGGAAATTGTTGAAGCACATGGCGGTCGGATTGTATTGGCAAACCGCGCCGGTGGCGGGTTGGTGGTGAGTTTAATTTTTCCTGTTTAGTTTTTTGTTTAGTCTGCGGTTGGGCCAAAATTCTAACAGCCCAACCGAGTTGAAGTTAATTCAGTTTTTAGGTGAGTGCTTCCAGTCCCTTGCGATCCACAATATTCAACAGTTTCAACGATGGGCCGTTAGGATGTTTTTGCCCTTGTTCCCATTTTTGTACTGTTGAAAGGCTTGTGTTGAGGTAGGCAGCAAACACGGCCTGGCTAGCTTTGAAGCGCAATCGGAGACGTTTGATTTGCTCGGCGCTATAGTCCTGTACTGGTGTCAGACATAGTGCATCAAATTCGCGCATCGTCATCGCATCCATCGTGCCGGCTGCATGCAAGCCTTGCGCTGTGCTGTGCAATACATCTAATAATTTTTCATGTTTGGTCATAGGTCACCTCAATTAGTTCTTGTGCTTTAATTGCCTTGTCGAGTGCGCGATTGTCATAAGTTAGAAAGTGCGCAGCCAATACCTTAAGTGTTTGCAATTCCTTGTCCCCTATGTTGTCACGCTGGTTTTTAGCAAAGCCGTATAGGAAAAATGCTTTCTTCTTTATTTTGAATGCCAGAATTGTGCGTACACCCCCACTTTTTCCACGTCCACTTACGCCAATTCGCTTTTTAACCACATTGCCACCTAGGTTAGCGTCAATCAAGCCTTGTTCCATTTCGGTAACGGCATCGCGTAATGTTTGCTCAGATAAGCCTTCTTTGATTGCCCAACGGGCAAACCATTTTGTCTGGTAGATTTGCATGTGGTTTAGGGAAGTGTGCTGGATTTTATTATAGCACTTAGTGTCATAATTTTGACTTATATCCGTTGCAGGAAACAACGTCACTTGATCTTTGAATCTGCGCTAATCGGTATTCACATTTTTCAAACATTTTAGTGGGCATCAACGTTGCAACCTTAATTAATAGTCACTCCTTCCTGAGGAGAAGGACGTAATTATATCTAGCCCAACCTTCCAATCTTCAATAATTCCCTCGCGTGGTGCGCCAGTACCTCCTTCAACGCAGCCGGTTCTTGTATAGCGAACGAAAACGGCAGGCGAGCTAATTCTCTGGCGACCCATCCAAGATCGTCGGCTTGAATCGTCAGTATTGTGTTGTCGTCTATCGGTTCCAGCATGCCAAACGCACTAAAAATCGCTGCGTGCGCACTGGCTAAATCCGTATGTAACAGCACTTTTACCTGATGCATGCGCGGGATGGTTGCGATGGCGCTGGAAATATAACGCATCGCATCAAAATCAGCAGGCTTGCCGAAGCTCATCGGCAAGAGGTCGGCGGACTGGATGCGATCAAGCCTGAATGAGCGTGTATCTTTGCGGAGATGGCAATGGGCCACTACGTACCAACTGCCATTCAGATACGCGAGTCCGTAAGGATCAATTTTGCGGTCGGTCTGCACCTGCTGCGGAGATAGGTAGTGCAAACGCACGCTTTGCTGGTCGCGGGTTGCTGCGCTTAGCAGCGCCAATATTTCGGGGTCGCCGGAGGAGGTTGCTTTCGCTATATCGAGGCTGACGGTTTCACCGACTGCCCGCATGCGCTGCCTTAATTTTTCCGGCATCACCCGTTCAAGTTTGGATAAAGCGCTATTACTCGCCGGGGTGGTTGCGGCTAAGCCCAGACTGCGCGCAGCCACCAAACCTAAGCCGAGCGCTAATGCTTCGTCGTTGGTGAACATCATCGGTGGTAGTTTGAAGCCGTGGATTAAACGATAACCACCATCGCGCCCGCGTTCCGTCATGACAGGAATGCCGAGCGATTCTAGTGTATTGATATAGCGCCGCAGTGTTCGTGGATCGATTTCCAACCGGCGTGCCAATTCTGCACCACTCATCAACTCATGGGTTTGCAATAATTCTAAGAGAGCGAGGACGCGGGTGGTTGGATTTGCCATCTGTTAATCATAGTTTGAATTAGGACATATTTTGTCCTAATTTGCTCTTAAAGTGCTTACATTGATTGAGCGCCGCTTGATTATTTACTGAGGACGACTATGAAACCACGTTTTACGCTTTTCCCACTTTGGCTGATTTCTTCTTTGTTTATTTCGTTCAATGCAAACGGAGGCGAAGGTGGTGGGCAGACAACTTCAACTCCTAAAGCAGCGATGAGTATCGGTGCACACGACTTCGATTTTTTTATGGGCGACTGGGTGATCGAAAACAGAAAATTAATCAAACGACTGGAAGGTTCAGATCAGTGGGAGACATTTCAGGCTCGGCAGCATGTGCAACAACTTCCCGGCGGGATTGGCAATTTTGATGAATTTGTTGCCAAAACCTGGAAACCGGATTATGTGGGAATGTCATTGCGGGTATTTAATCCCGAAACAAAATTATGGAGCATCTACTGGCTGACGAATCAAAATGGCGGGATCGATAGTAAATCCGGCGCACTGATGCCGCCCGTGGTTGGTAAGTTCGAAAACGGCGTCGGTATTTTTGAGGGCGCGGATGAGTTCAACGGTAAACCTATTCTGGTGCGCTACACCTGGTCGCAAATCACCAACAATAGCGCCCGTTGGGAGCAAGCGTTTTCACCTGACGCTGGAAAGAGTTGGGAAACCAACTGGATTATGCAGATGACCCGTGCCAGCAATAAATAATTGCAACGATAAGGAGGCACCATGCAACGTCTGCTCGAAATTCGTTTATATGCGCTAAGTGCGGGCAGCGGGCCAAGATTTCATCAATTGGTCAGCCAGCAAAGCCTGCCGCTGCTTCGAGAGTGGGGCATGGATGTAGTCGCGTTTGGCCTCTCAGTGAGCGACCCGGACAGTTATTTTTTGATGCGAGCGTTTGATAATCTTGAGCATTTGACCTCCTCACAGGACGCTTTTTATGCCAGCGAAGCGTGGAGAAAAGGGCCGCGTGAGGCAATTATCGGATTGATTAAATCAGATTTAAGTTCGGTGCTGCAGCTCAATGTAGAGACCATCGACGCAATGCGCCGACGCTAATTGGCAATTTTGCGTATCATAAAACCGCTCACACATTGAAGTCCGAGAACGGCGAGATTGCTTTGGATGCCCGCTCTACAATATCGCCATGCATGATCAATAACTTTTTTAGTTTAATAGGAGCATGAAATGAATAAAAACAGTTTCAACGTATTCCAAAGCCTGCATTCCGAGCCAACGCCGCTCCTACTTCCCACCGCCTGGGACGCCGCAAGTGCCGCATTATTTCAATGTGATGGTGCTAAAGCAGTTGCCACTTCCAGCGCAGCATTAGCTTGGTCACTTGGCTATGCTGACGGCGGCTCGTTACCGCGGCAAGAACTACTTGCTGCTATTCGGCGCATAGTAAGAGTTTTGCAAGTCCCGCTTACAGTGGATCTTGAAGATGGTTACAGTGATTCTCCGGTAACAGTGGCGGAGCTGATATGGGAAGTTGCGCAATGCGGTGTTGCTGGCATCAACCTTGAAGATGGCGCAAATTCTGCAAATCTGCTGACCAGCAAAATCGCCGCAGCACGCCACAGTTTGGGTACAGCCAATCTTTTCATCAATGCTAGAACGGACGTTTTTCTTCGCAACCTTGCCGATGGTGACGCCGCAATAGGCATGACCATAGAACGACTACATCACTATAAAGACGCAGGTGCAGACGGTGCTTTTGTACCGGGCATGAGCCGCATCGTTGATGTACACCAGGTTGCGCCCGAGATTGGGCTACCGTTGAATCTGATGACGGTACCAGGCATGCCGACGATTGATGCTTTGTTTGCGGCTGGAGTGCGACGTGTCAGCGCTGGCCCTGCACTTTTCCAATCATCTTATGGGCAGGCGCGTTTGCTAGCTAAAAAACTGCTAGTTAATCATGATGTGTCAGGGTTATTTGACCACTCGCTATCCTATGACTTTATGAATTCCGTGTTTCAAGCCAAGTAGCAAGAGGGGTGCGCTTGTTTAAGCGCACCCAGCTGCTTGTTATCCAATCCCTGCACTAATGATTACTAATTACTACATTACACGTTGCCAAATGGAGTAAGCAATCGTGCCATTGCCCGAAGCGCTGGCAGGCACTTGATAGGTCAAAATCCCATCTTTGAATGTGTAATCGCGCACCTGTTGCGTCCCTTCCCAATTCGCATAAGACGCGCTACTTATCTTAAAAATCAACTTACCCTTAGTTGGGTCGATGGCGACCTGTCCGGTATGGGTGCTGGAACCTAAAACGGCGTCGCGATATTCCTCTGGCGTGCCGCGTGTTTTGTCGCCGCTGCTGAACTTGGCGCGATTGGGGCGGAAAATTTGTATGGAATAGCGTCCATCCTTATCCACCATTAGCAAGCCGTTGGGATGTTCACCGTAGTTGGTGGTACGAGTACCGTCAGCAAGTAATTCGTATGCTGAAATCATGACCCATGTGCCTTCCAAGGAAAGCAGCTGTTCCGGTGCAACTGCTACAGCGCTGCCCATCATTAACAGGGGTGCAGCCATGCTGATGGAAGTGGCGCATTTGCTGGTTATTGACATGTAGTTCTCCGTAAGTGAATAAAAGTAAAGTGAGCTGGAAGTGAGATGCGAAAAGCCGTTGCGAGTTGGTTTTTGCCTTACGTTCCACATCTGTTGGCTACAATACGCCAATACTGACTTGAACAAAATTATCGATCTGTGCACATTTTCTGTGCATAATTGCACAATGAATTCACCTGACTGGAATGACCTGCGATTTTTTCTGGCGCTTATCGACGCCGGTACCTTGTCGGGTGCGGCACGTATGCTTGGGGTTGAGCATACAACCGTCGCACGTCGTATTGATGCGCTTGAAGCCCCATTGATGGTGCGTTTATTTGATCGTTTCCCGAAAGGTTGGTCACTGACATCCGCTGGAATTGCGTTGGTTCCGCATGCACGGCAACTTGAAGAAGACATGCACGCCTTGATGCGCGCCGCCACCGGCTCTGCCACATTGAGCGGCGTGGTTCGACTTTCCGCTCCACCTGCACTGGCCGCCTATTTATTGGCACCGCGTCTGCGTGCCGTGCTCAGTCGTTTGCCTGAGATTGAAATCGAATTATTGGGTGAGTCGCGCGAAGCTGATTTGATGCGCCGCGATGCAGATATCGCCTTACGCTTCCGCCGCCCGAGTGCGCCCGGTTTGGCGGTGCGAACACTAACTACGATTCCATATAGTTTGTATGCAAGCGCACAATATTTATCGCAGCGCACGCCGCAGCAATGGGAATTTTTAGGTTACAACGAGAGTTTGCGCGATGCGCCGCAGCAGTTATGGCTAGATAAAATCAGGGGAGAACGCCGTTATGCGCTGCGCAGCAACGATCTGGGCGCGTTGTTTCAGGCCGCTGTTGCCGGGTGCGGCGTTACGGTCTTGCCAACTTATTTCGAGAAACAGCATTCCGAACTGGTGCGGATCGAGTCAGATTGTCCTGTCAAACGTAAGCTCTGGATAGTGATGCATGAAGACGTGCGCCGCTCGGCACGCGTGCGTGCCATTGCTGATGAGGTCATTAGCTTGTTTGATAACAAATGATCGGGCGCTGTTCCAACATACGGTGGTAACTAAAAATGCATCATGTTGTGATTGTTAAACTGACCCATCACATTTTGTGATACCGATATCCAAATTGCCTATTTCCACCTGAACTTTATTCTCACTAAACTGTGGTTCACAGCAGATTCAACAGCAGATTGAACATCAGATTTTCGATGATTTAATCGTGCTTGTTGTAGAATGTGAACCCCCGCCGTTACCCCGGCTTCGTCATTTATCCGGCTCTTGTCTTATCCGACATCCAGCACCGTAAATGCCTGTCTAAAGAATAATTTTGGAAAACCTATGTCATCTTCTGTAAAACAGGAATCTGCTGGTTCCTCGTTAGCCCCCGTCAGCCTGGACGATAAATACACCGCCAATAGTGGCATGATTTATTTGTCCGGCGTGCAAGCCTTAGTCCGCCTCCCGCTCATACAACGCCAACGCGACTTGGCAGCCGGTTTGAATACGGCTGGATTTATTTCCGGATATCGCGGCTCGCCGCTCGGTGGTTTAGATCAGACATTATGGAAAACCAAAAAATTCTTAGAAACCCAACACGTTAAATTTGTACCTGGCGTCAATGAAGATTTAGCTGCGACCGCCGTATGGGGAACCCAGCAAGTCGACTTGATCGGCCCGTCCAAATACGACGGCGTGTTCGGCATGTGGTACGGCAAAGGCCCGGGCGTAGATCGTTGCGGCGACGTGTTTAAACACATGAACCACGCCGGTACTTCAAAACATGGCGGCGTCATTTTAGTCGCGGGCGATGATCACGGCGCGTATTCTTCAACCTTGCCGCATCAGTCCGACCACATGTTTTCAGCCGCGATGATACCGATGCTGTACCCATCGAATGTGCAGGAATATTTGGATCTGGGTTTGCATGCCTGGGCCATGTCGCGCTTTTCGGGTTGCGTAGTCGGCTTTAAAGCCTTGGCAGATACAGTGGAATCCAGCGCATCAATCGACGCTGATCCGTTCCGTTTGCAAATCACCATTCCGACAGATTTTGCGATGCCGGTTGGCGGCTTGAATGCCCGCTTAACTACAGAAACCTTGGGCATTGAAGCGCGTAAGCAAGAAGCGTTAATGCAGGATTATAAAATCTACGCAGCGTTAGCTTATGCCCGCGCCAACAAACTCAACCACACCACGATTGATAGCCCAACCGCCAAGCTCGGAATTATCGCTTCAGGTAAATCGTATCTGGATGTGTTGGAAGCGTTGGAAGGATTAGGCATTGATGAAAAATTCGCTGCCGAAATCGGCATTCGTCTTTTCAAAGTGTCCATGCCGTGGCCGCTGGAGCCGGACGGCGTGCGCGAATTTGCGCGTGGCCTGGACGAAATTTTAGTAGTCGAAGAAAAACGTCAGATCGTCGAATACCAACTCAAAGAACAACTCTACAACTGGCGCGACGATGTACGCCCACGCGTAATCGGTAAGTTTGATGAAAAAGGCGAGTGGGTACAACCGCGCGGTGACTGGTTGCTGACTTCCAAAGCCGATTTTTCAGTAGCGCAAATCGCCCGCGTTATCGCAGCCCGGATCGCCCGTTTTCATACCAGCGATTTAATTAAAGCGCGTCTGGCCTTTTTAGAAGCCAAAGACGTGGTGCTGAAAAAGACTGTGGATACACCAACCCGTCCAGCTTACTATTGTTCAGGTTGCCCGCACAATACCTCGACCAAAGTGCCGGAAGGTAGTTTGGCTTTAGCAGGAATTGGCTGCCATGTAATGGCAACCGCGATTTACCCGGATCATAATAAAACCACCACCCACATGGGCGGCGAAGGCGCGCCGTGGATAGGTCAGGCACCGTTTTCTACCTTGCCGCACGTGTTTGCCAATCTGGGTGATGGTACTTATTTCCATTCCGGTTATTTGGCAATTCGCGCATCGGTTGCTGCCAAAGTAAACATCACCTACAAAATTTTGTACAACGATGCGGTGGCGATGACCGGCGGCCAACCGGTGGACGGTATTATTAGTGTGCCGATGATGGCGCAGCAAATGGCGGCCGAAGGCGTAAAACGTATCGCCTTGGTCACCGAAGATTTAAGCCGTTATGCAGATCGTTCGAATTTACCGGGAATAATTACCCTGCATGACCGCAAAGACATGGATGCAGTGCAGCGCGAATTACGTGAATTTATCGGTGCATCAGTAATTATTTACGACCAAACCTGTGCCGCAGAAAAACGCCGTCGTCGCAAAAAAGGCCAATTTCCTGACCCGGAAAAACGCTTAGTCATTAATGACGCGGTGTGTGAAGGTTGTGGCGATTGCGGCGTGCAATCGAATTGCACATCCATTGTTCCGCTCGAAACCGAATTCGGAAGAAAGCGTGCGATTGATCAATCTACCTGCAATAAAGACTATTCTTGCGTCAAAGGTTTTTGCCCGAGTTTTGTCACGGTAGAAGGCGGCAAGCTGAAAAAATCTAAAGCAGGAACAGCTAAGCAAGATGATTTCCCAGCCTTGGCTGAACCGCTGTTACCGTCTTGCGATGTCGCTTACAACATTTTGTTGAACGGTATCGGCGGCACCGGCGTTATCACCATCGGCGCATTAATCGGTATGGCGGCGCATCTGGAAGGTAAGGGCGTTTCAGTGCTGGATATGACCGGCATGTCGCAAAAAAATGGCTCGGTCACATCACATATCCGTATCACCGCCAGCCCTGGTCAATTAAATGCACAGCGGATTGCTACCGGTGAAGCGGACTTGGTTTTAGGCTGCGATGTGTTAACCACAGGTGCGTTTGATGCCATTTCAAAAATGCGCCCAGGCCGTACTCGCGCCGTAGTCAATATTGACCAGACACCGATCGGCACTTTTGCTCAACAACCTGATTGGGAATTCCCGTTGCAGGCAGTGCAAGCATTGATTATGGAATCGGTTGACGGTAATGCCGATTTTATCGATGCAACTAAATTAGCCACCGCGTTAATGGGTGACTCAATTGCCACCAACTTGTTCATGCTTGGGTTTGCTTATCAAAAAGGCGCGATCCCGATTTCTGAAGCGGCGTTATTGCGTGCAATTGAATTGAATGGCGTTGCAATTGAATCCAATAAGAAAAGCTTTTTATGGGGCCGTCGCGCCGCAGTGGATTTTGCAAGGGTAGAAAAAATCGCCTTGCCGTCGCAACCGATTGTGCTGCGCATGCCAGAGAGTTTGGATAAGTTAATCCAACGTCGTGTTGCGGTGTTAACGGATTACCAAAACAGCGCTTATGCACAGCAGTATCAAACGTTGGTAACGCAGGTTAAACAAGCCGAAGAGAAACTCGGCAAGGGTAACAAGCTGGCAATGGCAGTCGCTAAATCGGCCTTTAAATTAATGGCTTACAAAGACGAATACGAAGTAGCGCGTTTGTACACCAACGGCGAATTTGCCGATAAACTGAAAGCGCAGTTTGAAGGTGATTTCAGCGTTAAATTCAACTTGGCTCCGCCGCTGTTTTCAAAAAAAGACGGCGCAGGTCATTTGGTCAAAGCGCAATACGGTTCGTGGATGTGGCAGGCATTTAAAGTACTTGCTAAATTTAAAACCTTACGCGGCACGGCGCTGGATATTTTTGGTTATACCGACGAGCGTAAATCGGAACGTAAATTGTCGGCTGATTATCAACAGATGATGTTGGAACTGAGTGCTAATTTAACGGCGGATAATTTGGATACGGCAATTGCTTTAGCTAATCTGCCTGAAAAAGTACGTGGTTTTGGTCATGTGAAAGAACAGGCGATGAGCGAGTATTATCAACAGGTTGCTGTGTTGAAGAATGGATGTGGCACTAGAATTGTTGAGTTAGCTAGAGTATAAAAGTAATGGGCAGTGGCGTAGATACTGGGTTGAAAAACCAGCATCTATGATTTGTGCGTAAGCTGGGGTTTCATCTCAGCTTACGCGCTGATTCGTCGCCGCAAGTTTTAAGATGCTTTAACGGTTAGCTAAAACTGTTAATTCAGCGCATCTATCAATGCCGTCACTCCCGCGCACGCGGGAGTCTAGATTCGGCAGCCATTCCCTCCCCATATCCCAAGAATGAATGCGTTCAAAATGCCCTATTTAGGGCATATCCAATGGAATAAATACGCTATAGAATCCTTGGCTGATGTGAATAATCAACTAATCAATGGCAGTTGAGTTCCGCGATTTATTAATTCCAAATTGAGTGATTTTCTGATAAAGATTTTTTTAAAATTCTTCGTCAAATTTAGACAATCGCTTCGACAATGTTTTAAACCACCAATATGGATATCTATGAATAAGTGGGAATATAAAATCATCAAAGTAAATGCGAAGCGTGAATTTTGGACGAGCCAGTTCGACATAAAAGCTATTGAAGTGAAATTAAATGAACTTGGTCAACAAGGCTGGGAACTTGTGAGTATTGAAGGTCTTAATAATCGTTACGCAACTGCTCCAGTGCTAACAGTCAAACGAGTAGCCTAGGAATGCAAAATGTAGTCGACTGCCTGAACGTCACTGATCGGCAGCGGATTCAGCCGATCAAACACGCGATTAATTTTGTGGCCAATACCTAACTTAGGCATAGTTTTTAGAAAAAAATCAAGAATGAAAAATATAATTTATTACATAAAATCAAAAATTGGTTACTTTGTATTGTTCATTTTTATTCTAATGTCAGCGTGCTTATATTATTTTTTGAAAGAGCCTGCAAGCAATTCTCCTCTCGAAAGTAAGCTTCATTCTTCAGAGGCATGGAAGCAATCTCCATTTGAAAAAAATCGATCTGAATTAAATGAACAGCCGACTGTAAAAGTATTTATTTCTTTGCCTGACCAAATTGACCGTTTAATTGCTACCCGCAATCCTGCCAATGCGCTAAAGGCATACTGGCTTGTTACTGACTGTATTCATTTTCAACAATGGGGAAATCTCCCAGTGTTTGCATTTCCTGTTTTCCGTGAAATGACTGTGACAGAAAAAAGTGATGAAGTTAAATTATGCAGTGGTCTGACAGAGCGCTTAAAGACAGCTAGCCTGGAAAATCTGAGTTATGCCGTAAAAAATGGAGTAAGCGGCGCTGCCATTGCCTTTTTACAGGCTGGTCCGTTCGGAGACAAATCTGCACTGGAAAGTCGGCCTAATGATCCATTAATAATAGAATGGAAAAAACAGGCAATTGCTCAATTAACGGAGATTGCCAACAATGGCGATTATATGAGCGTACTCGTTTTGGCAAATGAATATGATTCGAGTAATGGGGTGGTTGAAAATAATCCATCCTTAGCGTTTACTTACGCTATTGCTACCCGTCAGTTTGACGATCGTTTTGGAATTCCAAGTCAATTTAATGATGAACGGTTGGCGAGACTCCAGAGCGGTTTGTCACAAGACGAGATCAACACGGCAACGTCATCGGCAACAACTATCTCCGCAAACTGGCTGAAAAATGTACGCGAACAGGGTGAAATTCTAAGCAATAGTGTCGCTGCCCCCGCTATTTCCCCTCTAAATTTACTAGTTGAATCAAGGTAGTCTACAAACTACAATAGGAAATGATTGAATTAAAACAAACCGAAATATTCCGCAAATGGCGTCTGCAACTTAAGGATGACAAGGTTCGGGCATTAATAGCATCGCGGTTAGATCGACTAAGTTTTGGTCATGCTGGCGATGCGGAACCGATAGGTCAAGGTATTAGTGAACTTCGTATTCATTACGGGCTAGGTTTCCGTATTTATTTTCAAAAAAGAGGAAACACGATCATTGTCTTACTATGCGGAGGAGATAAAAGCTCCCAAGCAAAAGACATCAAGACGGCAAAAAAATTAGCTGCTGAATGGAGTGAAAAAATGACTGAGAAATTGACTACGTATGATCCCGCTGAAGATTTATCTTCCGATGAGGCGATGGCAATATTTATGACGGAGGCTTTTGAAACAAACGATGCCAGTTACATAGCGCATGCACTTGGTGTGGTTGCAAGAGCAAAAGGCATGGCGCAAATTGCTGTGCAAACAGGCCTCTCGCGCGAGCAACTTTATCGTTCCTTTAGTGAGAATGGCAACCCAACATTGAAAACCACCCTTGCCGTAATGAAGGCACTTGGTCTGGATCTAACTGCAAAGGTTCACGAATAAAATTTTGATTGAGTGCAAAGTGTGCCCATGCTGCACAATTCACTGCATCTGAACGCTAACCCCAATCCGGTCAAAATTCCCTTGCATATCAAACGCGGTAATGTCGTAACGGCCAGCATTGGGAAACTTGATCGTTTGGTTAATCCGTTTGTCGGTCAATAAACGTCCGTTCACCATCCAGTTAACCTCCCCGTGTGAACCGCGCAATTCCAGTTTCGCCTCAGGTAATTTACCACCGTTAGCTTGCCGGATCAGTTCACCATCATTTAGGCCCATTATTTTGAGAGCATTGCCGTCGCTGTAGGACGAGCTGTAATGCGCACTACAACTGCTATCCCATTCCGGCGGTAATGATTTTTTGTGTAAGTCTGGATCCAGCCACAGTTGTAATGCCGCAGGCCAGCGCATGATTTGTTGTTGCCGGTAGGCGTGTTGCGCGCAATCGGGTAATACGCGTTTGCCGGTTTGTTGATCTACAAAATAAGTCAGGCGCGGGCTCATGGCTTGTAAACGGTCGGGAAAAGTTGGCGGTGCAATGCCATTTAAGGTCCAGGCGGTGCGTTGTAGCGGACAAAGATCTTCATTGCCATCAATTATATTGTCGCTGGCGCGGGTGCCGGAAGGCCAGCATATTTTTTCTTGTTTGACTGTGGCAGGCGCAGGGTTGGGGCTTAAGTTACGTCCATCCGGTAAAGCATTGAATATGTCCACCAATAATGGTGCTGCGATATTGGCACCAAAAAATCCCGGATTCGGTGTGCCGTCAGGTCGTCCAACCCAAACGCCGATGGTGTAGCGCTGGCTGACGCCAAGCGCCCATGCATCACGGAAGCCGAAGCTGGTGCCGGTTTTCCAGGCGATGCCACGGTAACTGCCGTTGCCTTCCACTGCACGGCCAACCGGGCCGCCGGTTTCTAAAATATCACGCACAATAAAAGCCGCGCCTTCGCTCATCATGCGCCGTTCTTGTAGCGGCGCCGATGGCACAAACCGCGGCGTCACTGCCATGCCGGCGCGTGCCAGTGACGAATAGGCCGCCACCATGTCTTCCAGTCTGGCACCTGCGCCGCCTAAAATCACGCTTAAATTCGGTGCTGCTCCTTTAGGAAATTCCAGCTTCAAACCGCCACGGCGCAGCATGGCAACAAAGGGCACCGAGCCTAATTGGTCTAATACCTGCACGGCGGGTACGTTTAGCGATTTGACTAAGGCCTCGGAAACACTGACCGGCCCATGAAAATTTTGTTGAAAATTTCCCGGTTGGTAGCCGGAAAACGATTGCGGAGTATCGGATAGCAGTGACTCGGAATGGATCAAACCTTCATCTAATGCGAAGGCATATAAAAACGGTTTTAGTGTGGAGCCGGGAGAGCGGGAAGCGCGCACCATATCGACATTGCTAAATCGTTCCCGGTCGGTAAAGTCGGCCGATCCGGCATAGGCCACAACTTCTGCCGTGCGGTTATCCATCACCATCGCCGCCATGGAAATGCGCGGTGGTAAAACATTGACTCTATCGACCAACAAGGTTTCGACGGTTTGCTGGGCGATGCTGTCGATGGTGGTGTCGATGCGTAATTGCCCCGGGTTTTGGCTTTTCATGCGCTGGGCTAATAACGGGGCTAACAAAGGCTCTCTGACGGTTAATGCGGCAATTGGCTCGGTTAAGGCATCTTTAATTTCAGCCGTGCTCCAAATGCCGCGCATGCGGTAGACGACTTTGTTGCGTGCTAATTGCGCTTTTTGTGGATAGCGATCTGGGCGCAAGACAGAGGGTAATTGTGGAAGCACGGTTAAGAGTGCGGCTTCTGCATGGGTTAGTCGGTTGGCTGGTTTGCCGAGGTAGGCGCGACTGGCAGCTTCTACGCCTTCCAGCACGCCGCCCATTGGCGCAAAATTCATGTACAAATCTAAAATCTCAGTTTTGGAATAATGGTATTCCAGCTGCAGCGCCCTCGCTATTTGCTTGAGTTTGCCGGACATGGTGCGCGGGGTTGGATCGAGTATCCGTGCGACTTGCATCGTCAGTGTGGAGCCGCCTGAGACGATATGCCCATAACGCAGCCATTGATATGTAGCGCGGAGTAAGGACAGTGGATTTACTCCCGGATGCCACCAAAAATTTTTATCTTCGTAGGCAATTAAGGATTGGATGTAGTAGGGCGATACCGCATCCAATTTAATCGGGTGCCGCCATATATGAGCGCGATCAGGAAATGCTCGTAACGGTGTGCCATCTTTGGCAACCACAATCACGTTAAAGGAATCGCGGCCGGGAGCGGGGAGTGGGAATAATTTATCGGCACTCCAGAGTAGCACTAATAGCGCAGACAAACAGCCATATCCGATCTTGTGGGAACGAATATGGTGTTTTAAAGAGGTTGCGAACTGACGATGAAACATCACTTATTTACTGTTCATTTACGGCGCGGTAGGAGGACGAGCCTCAACAATGGTCATGGATTCACTACCACCAATTGAACCGTAAACATCAGGGCGATACATGTCATCTACATAGAGTGGCGGGATGACAAACTTGCCGGGTGTGACTACTCTCAGCCGATAGAACAGATTGAGTATCTGACCGTCAATGCGCGCTGCCACCACAAAACGGTCATCACGGAATTCAACGTGTTTAATACGTTGATCTTGCATGGCTTCGGCCGGATTAATGTTATCGAATCGCACTACGCCCATCTGCTCGCCTTGCACAATATTGGTGTTTTCAATTTCCATCCCTGCCGGAATCCGATCAACCACCATGCCCGTTCCTATCGATGTATTGGCGCTGACTTTGAGATGCATAATCACCGTTTCACCCACGGTCAAAGGGCGGTTACCAATCAGACTGCCATCGGGCGCATACAAAGTACGGTTTAGTTTAATGATGTCATTTTTAGGTGGCAGTATTTTGACCGGGTTACCTGTGAGCGCCAGTTCCAGCCAAATATTTTCCTTAAAATTATTTTTAAGTTTAAAGCCGGAGGCAAGGTCGCGCGCAGTGATTTCATGGAACACCTGAGAATTCCCGCCGATGTCTTCGTCTTTACCATTCAAGGCCAAACTGGCTGACCAGGTCTCACCGCTTTGCAAGTCATAATTACGTCCAATCTGGAACAACGCTAGCTTTTCTTGGGTGCTGTAATAGCGGTATTTATCCATTTCACTAGCAACAATCGCTAACAGATTTTCGCTGCCATCGAGTTTGATCTGATGCTGTTGCAATAAGCCGTAAGCCAATGCGGCATCACGTAACGTGCTGCCGTAGTCATACCACCAGTAGCCCGCATTGCGTGATTTGGTCAGGCTTTCTTGCAGGGCGACCTTGCTGCGTTCACCGTCGCCCATCTGTTTCAGTGCGATACCTAACTGAGTTAGCGCCAGACCGTTGGCGGCCAGAGCGCGTGAATCATGTAATTGACGTAAGGTTGCCAGCGGTGCTTTATTGGTGCGCGATAAAACGTAGCCGCCGAATGCCAATACGTTAAAACGGCCATTATCTTTAACGCGATTTTCTGCCCAAACAGAATTGTTTTCGGCTTGAATTTGAGCTGCGGTATTCGGCAAACGAGAAACACCTTCCTGCAAGCCGCGTAACAAGAAATCCATGGATTTGTTAAACATCGCATCGGGTACGCTAAAACCTTGTTCACGCGCATCAACTAAAAAATTGCTGACATAGGCCGACAGCCAGTATTCGTGATCAGACACATTTCCCCACAAACTATAACCACCGTTAGGAGCTTGCATGGTGGCCAAGCGCGAAATTGCCTGATCCAGCATGGTGACCCGTTGTTCGCGGGTATAAGGTTTTAGCCCGAATTTTTTAGCCATGACTTCGTCAATAAAGACGTGCGGATAAGCGGTGCTGGTGGTTTGCTCGGAACAGCCGTAAGGATATGTCAGCAAGCCTTGCACTGCTGCGCGTACATCTATTGGCGCTTTATTAGACACCAAAATATGCGCTAAAACGGAGTTAGGATACATGCCGGATAATTCAGCATCCTTAACTTCCAACGTGTCACCCGGTTTGATGACATAGCGCCGTTTAAGTTGCTGTTGCTGGGTCGGTGCCTGAACCATTAATGGGAAATTACGTTCGATGTTGATGTCTTTGCCTGCAATTTTTAAATTCACATTTTGCAGACCCAGTGTGCCGCGTGCTTCGAGAGGAAAGCGTAAGGTCACTTTTTGCTGGTCTTTTAATGACACGCTGCGTTCGCCTTCACCAATTTTTAAGCCATCGGCACCATTCAGGTTAAGAGTAAATTGCTGCGGGTTGCCGGATAAGTTGGTTAAGTCCAGGGCGATCAGCGCGTTGTCGCCTAGCGACAGGAAACGCGGCGTGGCAATCTCGGCGACCAGCGGTGCGGCCACTACCATTTCCTGTTCTTTAGAGCCGTAACGGTCAGTGCCACTCACTACTGCCATTAATCGTAATGTGCCGTTAAAATCTGGAATGTTCAGCGTAATTTCAGCGGTGCCTTGTTCGTTCAACAGCACGGGGCCGCTAAATAAATCTACCAGTTTCACTTTTTTAGGTAAGTCTTTGCTTGGTTTCGGTGTGGTATCGCCACCATATTTCAACTTACCTTTTTGGCCTGCCATTTTTTCAATCAAGCGCCCATAAACGTCATGTAAGTCAGCCCCGTAGCGTAAGCGTCCGAAGAAAAAATCATGTGGATCTGGCGTGGCAAATTTAGTGATATTTAAAATACCGACATCCACCGCAGATAAAGTCACCATCGCTTTTTGACCTTTGGCGTTGGGAACGTTGACTTTAATTTTTACGCTAGTGTCAGGTTTGATTTTGGCGGGCGCTTCAATGGCGACGTCAAGCTTTCTATCGCCGCGTTCTAACGGTAAATGAACGATTCCCAAGGCACGCGCCGGTGTGACTTTGTCACCTTCATTTCCGGGTCTTAAGACGATTACGGAAACATATAAATCATGCCGTTTCCATTCTTCTTTGATTGGAATGCTGACGGTGCTGCCTTCTGCCGCAACGGACATGCGCTTGACCCATAAACTATGGTCGCCTTCTACCGTAATTAACGCTTCACCTTTATGTGGCGGAGTAATGGTCAATTGCGCGGTGTCGCCGTTTTTGTATGCGGCTTTATCTAATTTCAACGCAACGCGATCTGGCCGGTTACCTTGCGCTTCATCGGATTGCGCATTCCAGCCCGCATAAAAACGGTACACCAATTGCTGGTTGGTCGCCGGGTCAAGAATCTCCAGACGATAGCGACCGTATTTAACCGGCAACCTTAGTTTGCCGCGTGCATCGGCAGGAATGCTCACGCTGCTAGTGGCAACCAGTTCTTCGGTTTCGGTAAAGCCGGATTGCCAGCCGCCGTGGTCGGCAAAGCGCCAATAATAATTGCGATCTTCACGGAACAAACGCACCGGCATACTGGTGCTTGCTTGTAGTTTTGCGTCGCTATTGGCGCGTATCACTTCAAATTCAACCGGGCTGTTCTCGGTTGCATAAGCACCTGAAAACAGAGGACGTACCCCGACTAATACCGGCGCGGGCCAAACCGTTTTTTCTATGCTGCGCACCACTGGGCGACCGCCGCTTTCCAATAAACTCAACGTGGTTCTGACGGTGAAGGGCGAGTGACGTTTGGCGACTGGGGAAAGGTCGACTGCAACTTGTGCCTGGCCTTTGTCGCTCAGAGTCTGTTCTTCTAATTCTTTGCGGGTCTTCTTTTCATTTTCATTCACATCGCCGAATTCAAAGCCGGGGAATTGCTTGCTGAGTGGATTAAGATTGCGTTCAAATTGCACTACGCCTAGCAAGCGATTTCCAGCCGCCGGAGCGCCGTATAAATAGTTTCCAGATACGGCAATCGTATATTCCTGATCTGGTTTTAACGTAGCTTGTTTACTATTCAGATCTAATTTCATGCGTTCCGGTAAAAATTCTTCCACGCCAAACTTGAATACGGTGGCGGGAATTTTATCGGCAGGGTCAGCGCGCAACTCCAACACCCAGCTACCGGTTGCGGCATCGGCAGGTATCGCTAAATGCTGCAAGAAATATCCCGGGTAACGCGCATCAGGCCGCCAGGTGGCATTGAAATGTTCGCGTCCATCCGGCGATTTTAATTTGGCCTGGATAGGCTGAGCTGGTACGCCATTGCCATCGGCATCGCGCGCCACCACCGATAAATCGAGGCTTTCGCCGGGGCGATATAGGTTACGTCCCGAGTAGGCAAACAAACGAACCGGTTTGTAAGGCGCACCGGTAACGGTGTATTCAGACAGATCGAGCGCAGGTTCTTTCAACGCCAGCATGGAAATTTGCGGGCCTTTTTTGGCGAGTAAGACTTTGGCATTTTTAGGTTGCTCGGCAAATACCGCATGGCCGTCACCGTCACTATCTGCCCGCGCTAACACCTTGCCTTGCTCGTCTAGCCAGGACAGCTCAACGCCACTGACGGCTTTGCCATCGGTTAAGGAGCTGACAAAAACATCGGCGGATTTATCGTATAAGCGGGTATGTAAGCCAATATCGCTGACATAAAAATAAGTGGTTTGGTAATCCGACGTAAAGCGCCCGGGTTGGCTCATTACCGCAACATAGACGCCAGGTTCCTTGAGTTCCTTTACATCTTCAACCGGTAAATAAGTGACGCTGCGTTTGTTTTTGGTTTGTTCGGTAACGAAGCGGCCGGAATAAACGCTATCGGTCAGCTTACGCAAATCATCTAATTGATAATTTTGAACCGCGCCACGTAAATTGCTGCGACGCCAGTCGTAGTTGTTGTAATTCTCATTATTATCGGCATCATCCTCAGACGCATTTTTTGCTACGGTAAGATTCTTCTTGCCTTCAATAACGCGATCCAGAAAACGCGGTAATTGATCGTCTTTTACTTTAAGGAATTGCACATCGACTTCAGGCACATTCACCGTAACGATAGGCAGGCCGCCGTTTTGTTTGGCGGGTAATACCATGCCATTGCTGGCAAAATAATAGGCAGGTGAAACTTGTGCAGTCAAGATGGAATAACGCGTTTCGCTAGCTAAGGTCTTACCATTTTTGGATGGCAATCCAACCTTCACCTGTACGACGTAGCGGGTTTGCGGATTGATGTGCGGGAAATATAAAATGCGCGGATTGTCACCAACTACCCAAGCACCTGAAATCAGTTTGCCACCTTTAAAATCTGTGTCGACGTCCTTGGTGCTTACTGCTGTAATTGCGGCAGGGTCGCCGTCATTACCATTGCCGGAATAATCTTCTTCGTCGTTTTCTTGCCGCAAGTTGGCTGCTTGTCGCTTTAATTGCTCGGCAGTGGCGGGCATTTCAAACACTTGTATATAGTTATCGACCGTTTTACCTGCATCAAGCGGCACACTAAATGTGAGCGCTAACGCTGGCACGCCATCCAGACTGCGGTCGGCGGCATTCACTGCGGTGAATTCCTGATTAGGGTCATCGCTTTCCGCACTTTCGGCACTATGACGGTTTTTAAAAAACCAAACACCGGCAATTAAGGAAGCCAGAACGGCAAAAATGATAAAAAATTTCGTGACAGAAAGTTTGCTCACAATGGTTCCTTGATTGATTAGTGTTGTCGTAAAAATAAATTATTGTGTTGGCAATAGTAGTAATTTTAATAAAGAAAGTAAAGCGAGAGGAATTGTCCTTGTTGTTTTAAGCCGTACATCCCTTAGCATCACCCTATCAAACACTGTCAGCGTATACATTGTGATTGGTGATATGCGTTTTTACTCGAAATAATCAAAAACACTTGCTTGACAATAGCAATTTATCAGGCAAAAAAAACGATTTAGCGTTAATTCAATCAAATTGAGCACATTTGGGCGTGCGTGGAAAAATGGGATGTCGGCTCCGCAGGCATGGCTAACCATGCCTAATCATCAACCCATCGGGTGCTACTTGAATCGCTATAAAAAATCTCTGATTGGTCAACGTCACGACAAATTAATGCTTTAAGTAAACGTTGCTAATTGGCTGAAAATGCGCAAAATGCCCTATTTAGGGCATAGACCAATCAAAAAATGGCCTGTAAATTCACTCCGCTTACTAATTTATTAAAACTTAGGACTTACGCTCCAATCGCCATTAACGTCATATATGGACTCGCCTGTTTGTACAAGCAGAATATCGTCACTTAGCAAAGAATGAGTTGCTGTCATATATTCGACTTCAGGGGGCTTAGATGCTCGCCATCTAAGCCCCAATACCCTGAGCCCTAATGGATAATTCGCTACATATTAGTGGCCTGATCATTCCCGCGTAGGCGGGAATCCAGGAATTCACACGCTTAGTGGTGAAGGCACTACGTGCCCTGTATCCCTGTAGGCAGGGGGCGTTCCGCTGGCAGACGATATATCGTCTGAATTCCCCGCTCCACCACTGGATCTCCGCATTAGCGAGGATGACGATTTTGCGTAAGTCCTATTTATATATATTTATGGAATTGAGTTACGATTTTCGAAGTTTTACATACATAGAGAGATTTATGAAACGCGCAATATTTTTAATGATATTTTTTGTTCAATTATTTGCATGCGAAGTTCACGCACAATCAGCAGCAAGCGACGTACCCTCAGAGGAAAATGCTAATACAACTCAAACTATCGAAGTTCGAGGCATCAAAGACCCAGAATGGAAACCTTATCGCATTATGCTAAAAGGGTTGGATGCTTTTGATAAATATCACAGCCTGGCGCCAAAGGCAGATCTTAAGTTTATCTTGCGACCACAAGTTCCCAATATGTCTATCACTGACGTTAAGTTGCATATAGAGGCAAACGACGTATCAATTCCAATTCCGATTTCTGAGGAAGGAACCTTTGTAATTCCGAGGAATGAGGCTGCCGCAGAGCAGAATGCGGAGATGATCATCAACAACAAAAAGAAAAATACCGTCTTGTGGGCTCCCTACATGCGCACGCCGGGCATTGATATAAACTCAAGACGAATGGGTGATATGCGCCTGGAATGCGAAATTGTCTGGGCAGTGGATCAGGACGATCTACCTTTCATTATCCGAAATATTTTTCGTTTGGGTGGTGGACTTTGTAAGTCTTCACATATTGGGGTTTCCGTTCTGGCGCCCAGACAGATAACCTCAGTCACTATGATTTCTGGCGCGAGAAGAGAATCATTACCTATTGGACCGGGAGGCAAAAGTTTTACTCCCCCGCTATTCGACGAAAAATGGGATAACGATACAATATTTGAATTCCAATTTTCTGAAAAGAGCGCAAAAGAAAATGAATCGGCAATTGACTAACATCTGTATGTGAATTCAAATCCGGAGTACAGCTTTATGATTATGAAGGATTTGAAGGGGTATTTTGATTGCCAGGGAACGCACATTAAACGATAAGGCATCATATCATTTTATTGCATTAATACCAATTAATAAGGGCTCGCGCAGGCGCTAGCTCTTATCCACATCTTTTTAATGGTACCCCTATTCTTTAATGCTCCCAGCCTCTACCATTCATATTTTGCTATTTATTCTTTTATCCCTTAATTCTCATAAAACAAGATAAAACTTGTGGGTAAGGGTTGGCGCTTGAGAGAGGATGACATTATAGGCTTGTTGTCTAAACGGAATTGAATGGCTTGCTAAAGGTATCCCTATCAACGCGAATATCACTATAGGTAACCCAAGTTTTCAAACAATGACTTACGCCAAATTAGTCAACAAGCAGGTTGCCAACATTAATCCGCTGGAGTAAGTTGTAAATGCCCTGTTTTTAGCTCGTGGTTTGCTTGACGTTAACGTCAACGTAATATAACTTACGGTACCTGATTTTCATTTCCTTACCCAACTACCCAGCGCAAAAGCGCCAAGGATGTCCCTCATGACTGATTTATCCATTACCCAAAAATTAACCGAATATAAACCCGTCAACAAAGTGCGCTTCGTTACGGCCGCTTCCTTGTTTGACGGGCACGACGCTTCGATCAACATCATGCGTCGGATTTTGATGGCGAATGGCGCGGAAGTCGTGCATTTGGGGCATAACCGTTCAGTGGAAGATGTCGTAACGGCGGCCTTGCAGGAAGACGCGCAGGGTATTGCGATTTCCAGTTACCAAGGCGGTCACGTCGAGTATTTTAAATACATGATGGATTTGCTGCGGGCTCGTGGCGGTGCGCACATTAAAGTGTTCGGCGGCGGCGGCGGTGTGATTGTGCCGGACGAAATTGCGGATTTACATGCTTATGGCGTAACACGCATTTTTAGCCCTGAAGATGGTCAGCGCATGGGTTTGGTCGGTATGATTTTGGCGATGATACAAGCTTGTGATATTAATTTGTCGAGCTACGCGCCTACTTCTTTAGCGGCATTGGAAGAGCCTGACATGGGAACCCGCCAACGCAGTTTGGCGCAATTAATTACCGCATTAGAAAATGAAGAAGTTGATCCGGCCTTAAAAGCAGCCTTGCACAAGCAGGCGGAAACTAAACGCGTGCCGGTGCTCGGTATTACCGGAACCGGTGGTGCGGGTAAATCGTCATTGACCGACGAATTAATTCGCCGGATTCGTTTGGATCAAAATGACAGCATCAACATTGCTTTAATTTCGATAGACCCGTCACGCCGTAAATCGGGCGGTGCCTTGTTGGGCGATCGGATCCGCATGAACGCGATTATGCCTTGGGGCTTAAGTACCGAGCCGCGTGTATTCATGCGCTCACTCGCTACCCGTGAAGCAGGTTCGGAAATTTCTCCTGCCTTGCCGGACGTGATTGCCGCCTGCAAAATAGCCGGCTTCGATTTGGTCATGGTAGAAACTTCCGGTATTGGTCAGGGCGACGCCGCCATCGTGCAGCACGTTGATACCAGCATGTATGTAATGACGCCGGAATTCGGTGCGGCTTCCCAGTTAGAAAAAATTGATATGCTGGATTTTGCTGACTTTGTGGCAATCAATAAATTCGACCGTAAAGGTGCGTTAGATGCACTGCGCGATGTTTCTAAACAAGTACAGCGTAACCACGAATTGTGGACCTTAAAGCCAGAACAAATGCCAGTCTACGGCACACAGGCTTCGCGCTTTAATGATGATGGTGTTACCGCCTTATATCAGGGCTTATTGGCAAAATTAGTTGCGCAAGGCATGCCGCTGCATCCAAGCAAGTTACCTGTTGTTGATTCGCGTTTTTCCAGTGGAAAAAATGTGATTGTGCCACCAGCGCGTAGCCGTTATCTGGCTGAAATTTCTGACTGCGTGCGCCATTATCATCGCTCCACCGCCAAGCAGGTTGCGTTGGCGCGTGAAAAACAGCAATTGCAAGCTGCTGCAAAAATGCTGATGAAAGCAGGTAAATCAGTTGATGTGGAAGAGCTGGTGCAAGAGCGCGATAATCATCTGGATGCCAATTCAAAACAATTATTAGCCAGCTGGCCAGATATGTTGGCCGCTTATTCAGGTGCTGAATATGTGGTTAAAATCCGCGATAAAGAAATCCGTACCAATTTGATTTTTGATACCTTATCCGGCACCAAAATCCGCAAAGTGGCCTTGCCAAAGTTTGTTGATCACGGCGAAATTTTGCGTTGGCTCATGTTGGAAAACGTACCGGGTTCATTCCCGTTCACGGCAGGCGTATTTGCCTTTAAACGCGAAGGTGAAGATCCAACTCGTATGTTTGCCGGCGAAGGTGATCCATTCCGTACCAACCGCCGCTTCAAACTGGTTTCACAAGGTATGCCAGCCAAGCGTTTATCGACCGCGTTTGATTCCGTTACCTTATACGGTGCCGACCCGGCGGTGCGTCCAGATATTTACGGCAAGGTCGGTAATTCCGGCGTGTCCGTAGCAACGCTGGATGACATGAAAGTGCTGTACGACGGCTTTGATTTATGCGACCCGGCAACCTCGGTTTCCATGACCATCAACGGTCCGGCACCGACTATTCTGGCGTTCTTCATGAATACCGCAATTGATCAGCAAATGGATAAATTCCGTACTGATAATAAGCGTGAGCCAAGCGCAGATGAAGCGGCAAAAATTAAAGCCTGGGTACTGCAAAATGTACGCGGTACGGTGCAGGCCGATATTTTGAAAGAAGATCAAGGTCAAAATACCTGCATCTTCTCGACTGAATTCTCACTCAAAGTAATGGGCGATATTCAGGAATACTTTGTGCATCATCAAGTGCGTAATTTTTACTCGGTATCGATCTCCGGTTACCATATTGCCGAAGCGGGCGCGAACCCGATTTCACAACTGGCGTTCACTTTGTCGAACGGGTTTACCTTCGTCGAAGCCTACTTGGCACGCGGCATGCATATTGACGATTTCGCGGCGAATTTATCGTTCTTCTTCAGTAACGGCATGGACCCGGAATACACCGTGTTAGGTCGTGTAGCACGCCGTATCTGGGCAGTGGCGATGCGTGACAAATACGGTGCAAATGATCGCAGCCAAAAACTCAAATACCATATTCAAACCAGCGGCCGTTCCTTGCACGCGCAAGAGATCGACTTCAACGATATCCGCACTACCTTGCAAGCCTTGATTGCGATTTACGATAACTGTAATTCCTTGCATACCAATGCCTACGATGAAGCAATCACGACGCCAACGGATGATTCAGTACGTCGCGCTTTAGCGATTCAATTAATTATTAATCGTGAATGGGGCTTGGCGAAAAATGAAAACCCGATTCAGGGTAGCTTCATCATTGAAGAGTTGACCGACATCGTGGAAGAAGCGGTATTGAAAGAGTTTGAACGGATTGCTGAACGTGGCGGCGTATTGGGCGCGATGGAAACCGGCTATCAACGCGGAAAAATCCAGGAAGAGTCGATGCACTACGAGCACATGAAGCACGACGGTAGCTTGCCGATTATCGGCGTGAATACCTTCCGTAATCCGAAGGCTGGCGACACACCGCAAAAAATCGAATTGGCGCGTTCTACTGATGAAGAAAAGCAATCGCAATTACACCGTTTGGCAGAGTTCCATGCCAAACATGCTAACGAAGCACCGGCCGCATTAGCCGCGTTGCAGCAAGCTGCTATTCTGGATGAAAACGTGTTTGCTCAATTAATGAGCGCGGCACGGGTTTGTTCATTGGGGCAAATTACTACTGCCTTGTTTGAAGTGGGTGGGCAGTACCGGCGCAATATGTAAAGTGGGTGGGTACACCCTTGTGGTGTAGTCAGAGTTTCGCTAGCGACTGGCAAAAGGGTTTGGCTATGAAGAGCCAAACCCTTTTGCATTTATGGGGAGCATTGTAAATACCCCCTACAGTCACTTATGCGCAGCAAGCCAGGCATCAATCGCAGGCAGGCGTTGGGAGCGAACTTTGATGTGATAGTTGATGCTGGCAATCGCAGTTTTGGTGCTGCCTAGTGCACTTGGTGTTAAGTGAGCGTTGGCGTAAGCGTTCAGTTTATCTACCATCGCAGGTTCAGCGGAACCACTGGCGACACGCGGCAGGTAGCGGCTGCGTGAGCTGGCATCGACCAATTTTTCAACTTGGGCTAAATGTGCGATAGCAAAATCAAAAGCCAAGTCAGGATGCAAATGCGCTACGACGCTAATCATGCCGGCACTATTGGTGGCACCAGGCTCGTCGCTGATCGCTATTTCTAATGCGCGAGTAGCTAAAGCGGGGTCTTTACTGGTGGCGATTAAATAGAAAAGCTGATCTTTCATCATCGCGGATTTTTCCGTTTGAGCCGCCGCATGTAATTTTTCCCACGTAGCTGCGTCGGCATGCAACGCAATCACACTCATAATTACTTTGCGCAATTCAACCGGGAAGGCAGTCGGGTCGGAGGCGGGTGCGGCATACCGACGATTTGCTTCGTTGATCGTTGCCGGGTCATTGAGCTGGCTTAAGGTGGAAATTAATTGCTGGCGTAAATTAATGATGGCTGACGTGTCGTCGGCGTGTGCATTCCAGCTTATCTTAGCCATCACCGGTGTTAAGCGGGCGATGGCGAATTTGTCAAATTGCTGTTGGCGCAGTGGATCTGCCTGATAAGCTTGGTGGATCGAACTGTAGGTGTTGGCGATGCGGTTCCATATCTGCGGGTCAGCGGTTAGCGGTGTGACGTTAGCCAAGTCCAGGAAGTCGGACATCGGCTGCAAACCGGCCAGCCCCAGCGACCATGCATCCGACATTAAACCGAGTTGGTCTATCGGTGTAATCGTCGCAAAATTGGCAGCTAATGCGGCAAATTGAGTCGGTGTGTACAGCGTGCGGAAATAGCCGGTTTGTCCTGCGTTAATCAACACCGGGCCACAACCGGCCAGCTGTATTGTCCCTTTGCCGTCCGCCACCAAGGTTTGCGCAGGTGCTGCGCCCAGCACTTGTGCGGTAACAGGTACGTGCCATGTCAGTGATTTTTTATCTAAATGGTCGCGACTGAATTCTGCCTGGGTCAGGTTGACGCTGGTAGTACCGTTGGCGCAGCTAACCTCGCCCATTTTAATCATCGGGATGCCAGGTTGCAGCGTAAAGTCATGCGCAATTTCGCTGATCGGTTTATTGGTAGCCTTTTCAATCGAATGCCAAAAATCATCCGACGTGGTGTTGCTGTACGCATGTGCTTTCATGTAAATGCGCACACCGTCGCGCCACGCGTCAGAACCTACGTAGCCCTCTAACATATGAATCACCGATTCACCTTTTGAGTAGGTGATTTCATCAAATGCCTGACTGGCTTGTTCGACGGTATCGATGCGTTGCACGATAGGGTGCGTGGTCGATAAAGAATCTAATCCCATCGCCGATTCATGCACATCGACTACACCGAGTTTGGTATTCCATTCTGGATGCAGACGTTCTGTCATGCGGTTTTCCATCCACGAAGCAAAGCCTTCGTTGAGCCATAAATCATCCCACCAGCGCATGGTTACTAAATCGCCAAACCATTGATGTGCCATTTCGTGCGCAACGATGATGAAGGAAACTTCTTTGTCGCCTTGAGTTGAAATGGATGGGTCAAGCAGCATGCCGTGTTCAAAGGTAAAAATGGCGCCCCAGTTTTCCATCGCTGAGAAAAATTGGCTGCTGCCCGGTGCGGCAACGTTGTCTAATTTAGGCAGCGGAAAGCGCACGCCAAAGTAATCGTTGTATTCATGCAGAATCGCTTTTGATGCGGCCAGTGGAAACGCCGCTTGCGAGAGCGAGCCCTTTTGTGTGATCACACCGACTTCAGTACCGTCGATGCTGTCGGTGGCACGTTCAAAATCACCTAAGCCGAAAAATAGCAGGTAGGTCGACATTTTAGGCGTCATGCCAAAATTGATGACGCTGCGCCCATCCGGTAAATCGGTTTTGCTGGTGATTGGCATATTGCTTACCGCCATTTGCGTGCTCGGCACCGTCACTTCTAACGCGAAGGTGGCTTTGTAAGCCGGTTCATCCCATGACGGAATTAAGCGACGTGCATCGGAGTTTTCAAATTGGGTGTAAATAGCGCGTTTGTGGCCAGCGGCGGTGTCGTAATCAACTGAAAACAGGCCATTTGCCTGAGTGCCGATGACGCCGGTGTAGGCAATGTCTAACGTATAGCTGCCTTTGGCAATCGGGTGCGCGAAGTGAAAAGTTGCGGTTTCTTCCTCTGCATTCACACTTATTTTGCTGGCCTTCAACGCAGCTTTGCCATGTGCCGAACTCAATAGCACCTGTTGAAAAGCTAGGTCGCTCGCGTTCAGGGTGATGCTGGAAGTCGGTTTCAGTACGTTAATGCTGATCTTGATGTTGGCGCTAAAAGTAGCCGCAGCCGCATTTGGTGTTAGTGACAGTGCGTAATGCGTCGGGCTAACTGTGCGTGGAAGCTGAGTTGTGGTTTGTGTTTGCGGAGTGCTTGTAACTGCCGAATTGGCAAATACAGGAGCGCAAGAAAAGCCGACCAGTGCGAGAACGGCGGCAGAAATTAAATGGCGGTGCATCGAATGACCTTTGTAGTGGAATGTGCAAGGGGGCAACATTACGCCTTTTTCTTACTGGCGGCAAGGCAAGAGCGTGCTTGAAAAAATAATTGTTTTTGAGGGATTTTTTTCGTTAATTAGTTGTATACGGGCAAAAAAACGACAGTATACTTGCCCAAAAAAAACATTTAGCTCATCCTGTTTGGTTCACCTTAATTCGCTTTTAGTGTCTGTTAAATAGATCGCTGTAATACCATGAATTTGCAAACGAGATTAAAAAACAAGCTGCGTACTGTGCTGAGAATCCGTACGGAGCGCGTACTGCCGCCGCCCGGGCCGCAGCCAAAAATTGGCAGCAGCATTGTGCGTGACAGGTTGCGAATCCGGTTGAAATATCCCGTCACCAGCGAACAGTGGGAATGGTTTACGGCGCATGGCTGGCGCACAGTGGACATGCGCACCAACCGGCGTGAATACGCTTCGGTATCCGACAAAGTGTTGGTCAAGCTGCTACATATGAATGGTGTTGAGCGCGATGTATTGCATCTCCGTCTGGTTAACAAAGGCAGTCAGGAAAACAAGGCTAATAACGTTGAATGAATTGTTGGTATTTAATCTGGTCACTTTTTAATCGCGCCAGCTGAAGGTCATAGGCTTGCATCAATGCATTGATATTGGGATAGCGGGTAGTGCTGTAGGTGGATGCATCCGAGAAGGCGTTGGGATAAGGTTTTGTGAATAAAATCCAATCGTAATAGGTAACATTTGCTAATTTCATGCTCCGAATCATATAGGTTCCGAGGACCAGTGGAGTTGGGAATAACTGAATGTGCCCAGCCTCTAGTTTTCTTAGATTAGTGGCTGCATCAGTGGCCGGATCTAGCTGCGCATCGTAATGTTGATGCGCCCGGTCTGGCGAAGGAAACGCTTCCCAAAAATTGGGGTAATAGGCATTGTTATAGACAATACCGATCAACAAACCGGAGCGCCTTACGTCGTCATAATTATGTAGTGGGTAAGCAGCTTTGGTTTTCTGATTGGTCATGAAGACGAAATCGGCTTTCCAAACCCAGTTTTTGGGCCAATGTACGTAATGCGCCCGCTCTTCAGTATAAGAAACATGTAAGCCGACATCAGCCTGACCGCTTTTGAGCATGTCCCAGGCACGTGCCTATGGAACCAGTTTAATTTCATAGGAAATACCTAAACTATCAAAGACCGCTTTCGCAATATCTACATCGAATCCGGTTACATTACCTTTATCCATAAATGTTGCAGGTGCATAATCTTCCGCAACAATCACCAAAGGCCGTGTTTGCGCGGCAACTAATTGTAGGTAAGCGCATAAGCAAAAAAGTATGGTTGCCTTAATTAATTTCATTGAATGCTTGATTTACTTTGCCATGTTGAAAGTTGCTCAATAGGGTGAGTTTATTCAAGCGAGTGAAATGTGCAAGGGCTGGGTGTAAATACACTGAAGACAAAGTGGCAGATAGGTTTTTAATGCCCCAAAATTAGGAATGTAAAGTAGCTAAAGTTAGCACAAGTTTGGATTTCAACATTCACCTGAGGATAAATTTATGGCAACATCAACCGGTTGGTTTTATTGGGCAATTCTGTCGGCCATTTTCGCGGCGCTAACCGCTATCTTTGCCAAGATCGGTATCCAGGGCGTTGATTCGGATCTGGCAACCCTGATTCGGACTGCGATTATCGGCGTGGTGCTGTCGGCGTTCGTTGCTTGCACCGGCAAGTGGTCCAACCCCCTCGATCTTTCTATGAAAACCTGGTTGTTCCTTGGCTTGTCCGGTTTAGCCACGGGAGCCTCTTGGGTGTGTTACTTCCGGGCGCTCAAAATAGGCGAGGCATCCAAGGTCGCACCGGTAGATAAATTCAGCCTTGTTCTGGTAGCCGTGTTCGCATTTGCGTTTCTGGGTGAAAGGCCGTCGTTGCGTGATTGGGTGGGCATTGCGATGGTCGCTGGTGGCGTTCTGTTGCTGGCTTTTAAACGCTGACGGTGGAGTAAAAGGTTTCATGATGCATGCAGCATGCCTGCGGAATGGCATCGCCATGCAGGGCGAGTATGTTTTTCAAAATTAATTGAGCGCAATAATTCGATTTAATTGAATTAATCGTGACTTTAAAACGACAGGAACTGCCAGATTGAACACCAACTGTTGACTTACAAATAATAAATACAGTTTAATCCATGAGCGATGGCAATGAGCTTGTTAGAAGCCGGTCAGCGCGGAGTCGGCGTAATCCAGACGATCGTTTTCTGCCTCATTTGAGAAATCTTTGACAATCTTTTTAAAGGCAATCATGCGAAAATTATTTGCGTTACTGTTCCTGATTTTTAGTAGTCAAGCTTTTGCTAATTGGGATAAGGTCTCATCAGTTGCTGCATTTTCTAATGATGAGGGTAATGAATATTACTGGGATTTAAGTACATTACGGCAGCAAGGGCATACATTCAAAATCTGGACGATGTTGGACACGAAATCACCAACCGACAGCAATTTTGAATCCGGAAAAAAAGTCCAATCGGTACGAAAATTTATTGAAATAGATTGTGTCGAAAAAAATCAAAGAATGCTTTCTTATGTTGAAAACGCCGGGCTGGGCGGTACGGGAGCCACAATTTATAGTGAGTCAATAACTAGCCCCTGGAATCCTTTCACACCACATTCGTGGACAGACTTCCTGTATCAAAAATTCTGCAGAAAACAAAAGTAGCGTGAACAAGGAGTGACGCGGGCAATGCATCGTTTGGGTGTAATGCGCGACGATGGCCTAGCGATTGAACTCAATCCCAGGCCATTTGCATTGGTGGGAAAAGGTAGCCGCCTTGGGGTTCGAAGGCGCAACAAAGAAGTTAGAGGAATTAGGAAATTTCATCCAAGGCTGGCATAGCCTGCGGTTGAGATTCGTGAGTGAATGAAAGATTCAACTCAATCCAACATCTGATACAAGATCAAGTTTGAGCTAACAAAATTTAATGCTGCAAATTGGTCGCCTTAACAGGTAGCGTCAAAATAAACGTTGTACCTACCTTCAGCTCGCTATCGACATGGATCTTGCCGCCCAATACGCCGCAGACAATGTTGTGCGAGATATGCAGGCCGAGGCCGGAGCCGCCTTTGCCGAATTTAGTAGTGAAAAATGGATCGTAGATGCGGCTTAAATTGTCCGGACTGATGCCACATCCGTTGTCATGCACTTTGATCTCGATGTGTGAATCCGACAGAGTGCGGGCGCTAATTGAAATGATGCCGGGGTCATTACCTGATTCGCGCTGATCGAAGCCGTGAATCAACGCATTGTTGATCAGGTTGGTGAGCACCTGACCTAAGGGGCCGGGGTAGCTGTCCATCATAATCTCGGGCGGAATATCTTGCTTAATCAGATGCGGGCGTTTTTTAATCGCCGGTTGCAGCGTGAGTATAATTTCGGAAATCACTTCAGCTAAAGCAAAGCGCCGCGCGCCGGAGGTGGTGCGGTCTACCGCGACTTGTTTAAAGCTGGCAATCAGGCTGCCAGCCCGGTCCAGATTTCGCTGCAAAATGTCGGCACCTTCTTGCATTTGTGCCAGATACATTTTAAGGCTGGCGCGCGAAACTCCATTCACGCTTTTGGCTTCGAATGCCTTGCTAAATTCAATCAAGGTACTTGCCGCCATAATGCCGTTACCAATCGGGGTGTTCAGTTCATGCGCAATGCCTGCGACTAATGATCCGAGCGCAGCCAGTTTTTCATTAAAGATTAAATCTGCCTGTGCCTGATTCAAGGTTTCTATCGTGAGCGCTAATTCACGATTGGTATCTTGCAGTGCATTGGTGCGTTCAATCAACGACTCGCGCATAGCACTCATGGAATACAGCAAGCTGGAATGGTCGTTGGAGTCCAGTGCAATGAAGGATGAGAGGTCGCCCAAGGCGATTTTTTTAGCGATCGATACCGCATAATCAGGCTCACCACCGAGTTGTTTTAACAGCGATCTGGTAATGATCACGGTAATGCCGATACTCAAAACAATCGCTAGCGCTGACAATATAAACATGAGTTTGCGTGCTGAAAAATAGGTGTCTTCTACTTCTTTGCTGGCCAGTGTCATCAGGTTGATTTGATCGGCCCGTAGTTTTTCCAGTAGCTCAAAATAGATATCTTGGTAGCCGTTTAAATCGACTAGCAGTAAATTCCTGGCTTCCCCCATTTTGTGTTCTGCCACCAGATGAATAAAATCTTCTTGATTGACGAGGTAGGCGGAATGGACGATTTTGATTTCATTGAGTAACTCTTTGGAATCGGGGTCGGTCATCTTTAATTGTACTTGTTCTAATTCAGCGGCCATATTGATTTTGGCCTTATTGATTTCATTTAACTGGTCTTGTAAATGCGCCTGATCATTAAAAATTAAGGTATTGCGCATCTCCCTTGCGATGATGTTGAGGTCATTGCTGAGTTGGTTGACGACGATGGTGGCAGGGTATTTTTCTCTTAAGGTCGCGTCGGTGATTCTGCTCAAACTACCTAGCTTATAGATCCCAAAAAAGGCAACAACAATCAATAGAGCGACTACCGTGCCGTAGCTCCATGTTAAGCGTTGACCAATTGTGGATTTCGGGAATCTCATGAGGGAATTTTAAAAATGCACAAGGACGTACCCACCCGAATCGAGGTGCCTGACTCTCTTCGCGTTATTCGCCTCCAAAAACCGTTTTGCTTACAGTCGGCATTAGTTGAGTAATATTTTTTCCCGTTCCGACCAAGATCGGAATCAAAATTTGCTTGGCTGGAGCCACGCCTTGCATGCTACTGAATAAGGCTTCTGCGGCTTTACTTCCCATGAGATAAGGCTGTTGCATGCCAACGGCAATCAAGGCGTCGCTTTTTAATAGTTCGGCCACTTCCGGCATCGCATCAAACGAAACAATTAAGATCTCGCCGGTTCTTTTGGCGGCTTTAATGGCTTGCATTGCACCAGTAACGGGCTGGTCTGTTTCAATAAATAAACCGCGCAGGCCGGGGGTTGTTTCCAATATCTCTTTGGTGAATTTAAAGGTTTCTTCGGCAGAATAGGTTTGCATTTGTCGTAAGCCCGTTTCCTTGGTGATGCCAGCATCTTTTAGTGCATCACGAAAACCGTTGCTTCTGTCTTGACCATTTTTTCTGGCCAGCGAAATCGTAATCATGGCAAACGGGCTTTCGCTCCAGCCCTTGTCTTTCATCTTGGTGGCCAGCACTACGCCGACATCATAAGCGCCGCGATAATTATCGGATTTGATGTAGGACGCATATTCACCGCCATTGGTGCCGACGTCGGCAATCACCACCGGAATTTTCGCCTTCATGGCGAGTGCTAATACTTCTGGCGCAGTCTTGCTATCAATCGGGGAAATAACGATGCCCGCCACATTTTTAGCAATCGCTTCCTGAGCATTTTTTAACTGCGTCTGGCTGTTGAGGTTGCTATCCAATTCAAGATAACTATAGCCATTTGCATCGGCGATAGATTTGACACCTTTGCCGATAGTCTTCCAGAAAGGGAGGTCACTTTTAGCGCTAATGTAGACAATTTGTTTATTCGCCGCGATGGCGCTATTGCTTAGTGATAAAGCAAGGAGCACTGTCGATGCCAAACAAACATTTTTTAAAAATGATCCGATTGTCATTTTTAACTCTCTTATCCAAGTTGCCGGGTGACTTTTTTTGATCCAATAGCTATCACTTCACATTAGCGAAAATTTCTTATAAAGCAAGGATCTATGCGGAAGAAAACGCCCGCATTCACCAAAGAAAGAGGTTAAATTTAGTTGGGCTGGATGCCAGTACAACTAAATTTGTCAAAAAAACATAAAACGGATTAAATTGTCTCTTTACATCAAGGAACAGCAGTTCCAGTCGAAGCACACCAAACGGCAAACCAATGTTCCCGCGTCAGCGTTAACCCGATGGCGGCAACCGCTTCCCGCAAGGCGAAGACCCGGCCAGAACCCGTCAGTACCACCGGTTTGGAAGGATGTTGTAATAACCATGCATAGACGATGGTGGTTGCAGAAACACCATATTCTGCGCCAAGCGCAGCGAGCGTGACGCGCAAACGTTCGGCACGCGGACTATGTTCGTTGAATACACGTCCTCCGCCTAATGCCGACCAGATGATGGGCGAAATCGACAGGCGTTGGCATTGATCCAAGGTGCCGTCATGCAGGGAGTCCAGATGTAATGGCGACAGTTCAATTTGGTTGGTGGTCAGTTTATGGCGTGAAGCGAGTAAATCAAATTGTGCGGGCGTGAAGTTGGAAACGCCAAAGTGACGCACCTTACCCGCGCGCTGCAGCAGTTGAAATGCTTCAGCGATTTCATCGGCCTGCATTAACGGATCGGGTCGGTGGATTAACAGCAAGTCGACATAATCAGTGCCTAACAGGCGCAATGAATTTTCTAATGAAGCGATGATGTGCGCGCGGCTGGTATCGTAATGCGTCACGCGTAATAAGGACTTTTCGTCGCGCCAGACAATGCCGCATTTGGTGATGATTTCTATTTTTGTCCGCAAGCTCGGTGCCAATGCCAGAGCTTCTCCGAATGGCGCTTCGCTGCCGTAAATGTCCGCGTGGTCGATGGTGGTAATGCCGAGTGCTATCGCCTGCTGCAAAAAATCAAGACGTTTTGCGGTTGAAAGCTGCCACGAATCAAGCCGCCATAAACCGAGTGCAATACGCGAAAATTCAGGGCCGTTGGCGCTTAAGTGGATACGTGTGTTTGGCATAGTTATTTGGCGTGAGCTTGGGTTGGGGTTGACTAAACAGGGCGGGATTACAACGTGCACGATTTTTATTATAGACCATCAAATTCAGTTGTTTTTCATCTGTTTAGCGACGACTAAGCTAGTCATCATGGGAAGGAGAAATTATTATGTCGGCACACTTCCTGACATATAGGTACATTTACTTAGTGGCTAGGGTATATCTCAGTATTGCTGAGGACTATTGAATATATCAATATTCTAAAAACACCTGTTTTGACATTAGTTTTGAGATTAATTTTGATATGAGTTTTTGAGATTAATGGTCACGGTGATGAAGATCAAATTTGAACATACGCTGCCGCCAGCGCACAGGCTGAGTCGGATGTATTTCAGGTTTGGCATACGATGCGCCACTCATCATGAGAGGCCACTATAAGGGGATCATTGATGAAGGTACAGCGGACAAGTATTGCCATAGCCGTGACGATGGCGTTGACGACAATAATTATGCCGGCACAGGCGCAGCAGGCCGACAGCAAGCCTGTGGATGTAGTGCAAAGCAGCCTAACAGTTCCAGCTTCAACAGCGCCAGACAGCACAGCACCAGTGAGCCAGGTTATTGTTACCGGCATCCGCGCTTCAAGAGAGCAATCGCTAAAAATGAAACGCGATGCTGATTCGGTTATGGATGTGGTGACTGCGGAAGATATCGGTAAGCTGCCGGATAAAAACGTGGCTGATGCGGTGCAGCGTGTTCCTGGCGTGAATATCAGTTCCGGCTCCGGCGGCGAAGGCGGTTTTTCGGAAAATGACCGGGTAAGTATTCGCGGCACCAATCCAAGTCTGACCCAGACCACAATTAACGGTCACACCGTATCGACAGGTGACTGGTATATCGGCGACCAGCAGGGAACAGTCGGGCGCAGTGTCAGTTTTACTTTGCTGCCATCTGAAATTGTCGGTTCGGTTGAAGTGCAAAAAAGCTCGCAAGCCGATTATATTGAAGGCGGCACGGTGGGTAATGTGAATGTGGTGACGCGCGCCACGCTGGATTTTAAGAAACAGCTGACTGTTGAAGCAACCGTGCAAGGTATGTATGCCGATCTTCCAGCCAAAACTTCGCCGCAGCTAAATGCGCTGGTTAACTGGAAAAACGACGAAAACACTTTCGGCGTGTTATTCCAGTTATTTTCTGAAAAGCGTAATGAACGGCGTGACGGGCAGGAGTTATTCCTGTTAGGTTCCAACTACATCGGCAATCCCAGCGACAATAGTGCTGCCGTTGTTGCCGCCCATTCTGATTTGAATGGAGTTAAGTATCCCAGTCAAATTGGTTCCGCCGCATTTACCCAGCAAAGTACCCGGACTGGTGGTTTGCTAGATTTTCAATTCAAGCCATTAACCGGGGTTACCTTAGATATTAATGGCTTTTATTCGCGCTTTAATACAGACACGTTTGACACGAATTTCATGGCAAGTCCCTATAACTTGTTGTCACAAGGCGTTTCTCCAAACAGCTACACCGTAAAAAATAACACGCTCGTTGCCGCCTCTTTCCCGAATACCGTATTTAATCCGAATGACCCGAATCCCGGCGCAGACATGCCTTTTCCGGGCGTCCGTGATTCAATTTATCGCCCCAACGCAGGGTCAACAGCCGGTTATCTGGACTTTGACAGCAAGATCAGGCTCAGCGATACGCTGACCATCACATCTAAAGTTGGATATACCCGCGGCACTGGGGAAACGCCGCATGATTACGGCTATGAAGCCTACTTAATTAACTCGCCCATGTCTTATCAACTGAATGGGACCAACGGGCCGGCTAATGTGTCATTTCCGGGAGTGAATACCGCCAATTTTAACAACCCGGCCAATGTGACTAACGGCGGTAGCTGGTCGCAATCCGCCAAGGTAACCGATCAAGAAACTTACGGTCAGGTTGATGCGATTTTGACGCTGGATAACGGCTATTTTGAAAGCGCCAAATTCGGCGTGCGCTATGCCGAGCACAAACGCACTGCCTATGACGTCAATTACGGGTGCTCTACCAATCCTAACGATCCTTGCTTTACTAACCCAGGCCAAACCTTACCAGCACCAGCTTGGAACGGTACGGTCTCCCCCGGTAATTTTGGTGCGGGGATTGGCGCTGGCCCAGGATTTTTGTCTAATTTTTGGGTGTTAAATCCAGCTAATATCGCATCGTGGCAGCAGCAATACGATAGCGTCAGTCTTGGGCCGTCGTATCAAAATAACTTTGAAATTAAAGAAAAAGATACGGCAGCCTATGCCATGACGAATCTGGTCGGCGACCATTGGCGCGGTAACATCGGTTTGCGGTTGGTGAACACCAATCAGTTCGGCACTGCCTATGATTACAACTCCGCAACTAGTAGTTTTGCACCGGTCACATCGACGCACAATTATGTCGACGTTTTACCGAGCGCAAACCTGAAATTCGACTTAAGCAAGGACTTGGTAGCACGCTTCGCGGCATCCACTACCATGTCCCGCGCAGATTATTCTTCGTTATCGCCAGCGGTGGTGTTGAATAACCTGAATTTGACAGGCTCTGGGGGTAATTCCGATTTGAAGGCGGTGAAGTCGAATAATGTGGATGCCACGTTGGAATGGTACTTTGCGCCGCAATCGATCTTGTCGGCAGGCCTGTTTTACATGGATATGCCGTCTTACATTACCTTCGGTAATAACGTACGGCCATTCTTGAATACGACCACCGACCAGATTGCCAACTTCCTGGTGACGTCGCCGTATAACATCGCCGCCAAGAATGACGGGTTAGAGCTGGCCTGGCAGCAATCATTCGGTAGCGGGTTCGGCGGGTTGGTCAATTACACCTATGCCGACGGTCATGATGCGAGCGGAAATGCGCTGGTTGGTTCTTCAAAGAATACCGGCAATGTGGAAGTTTATTATGAAAATGCGGGCTTCAGTACACGGTTAGCCTACAACTACCGTTCTTCGTTTTTGGTCGGCTTGGCTAACGTAACACCGCAATATGCTGCGGGAATCGGCACACTGGCTGCATCGATCAATTATAAAATAAACGATAATTTTTCGATTACATTTGATGGCCTCAACTTGAATAATCCAGTCATTAAATATTATTCCAATGCAGAACAGCCTGAGGCGTTTTATTCAAATGGGCGACAATTCTTTTTGGGTGTAAGGATGTCTTTGTAGATAGTAAATTTAAATAGCGTTGCGTCGTTCTTGCGGCAAACAGGAGTTAAATCCAGTTTGCCGTTTTTTGCTAATAAGCGATGAATTTTAATTGCGGGGGTGCTGTGCAAAAAGTAGTAGTGTTCGACATAGGCGGCAGCAATAGCCGTATTGCTCTATTTGATGGCGATGACATCGTCTGGCGCGATCAGGCGGCTACGCCCGGCCAGCAAGGGCCTGACGCAATGGTGGCGCGGATGGTTGAGTTGTATCTGCCAACACTCAATCAGCGATTGCTCAATTTAGACGTGAACATCGGCGTGGCGATCACCGGGCAAATTGTTGACGGTTGTGTCACTGCGCACAATGCGGCCGTATTACCGGGTTGGCAAAGCTATCCATTGCAAAAGGTGTTATCTGAAAAGTTGCAGAGGTCAGTGCGAATAGTTAATGATGCACGTGCTGCGGCCTGGGGTGAATATCTCTACGGAACCGGGCGCGGTGTTGACGAGTTTTTATTTTTAACCGTGTCGACCGGCGTTGGTGCTGGCTTAGTGTTGAATCGCCGTTTGCACATTGCGCGTAACGGTTTTGATGCAGAAATCGGCGAGATGAAAACGGCAGACGGTGCCACGCTGGAAGAACATGCTTCCGGCACAGCGTTAGGGCGGTTAGCGTTGGAACATGGTTATGCCGGCGCAAAAAGCTTATGTGATGCCGCGGATTTGGGCGACTCTCGCGCTACCGAATTAGTTGAAAATGGGATACGCGAAATAGCCAAAAAATTGGCTGATCTGGCCGTGATGCTTGGCATTCAGCGAGTTGCGGTTGGCGGTAGCGTGGGTTTGAGAGCGGGTTATATTGAGCGGCTGCGGAGTGAGGTAGCAAAATATCCTCCTATCTACCAAGTCGAACTAGTCGCTGCCGCGCTGGGGCACGACGCAGGATTAGTTGGTGTAGCGGCCTTGGCTAGATCGGTTTGATGCGTTAAAGTTGCTTGTATTCATCAAACTGTCAAAAGGAGAGCTGGCCTTGTCAAGCACCACGCAGAAGTTTGTTCAAAGCCGTTGGCCCTGGCTGGCTGCGTCATTAATATTGACAGTCGCTTTGTTCGTTTCTTCAACGCTAGGTTGGCTTTGGTACGCCGACCAGCGTGATGCTGCAGCGCGGGAACTGTCGCTTGATCTGTTGTGGTTAGAGCAAAACGTCACGCAAACGTTGAGCGACAATGAGCATATGTTAGACAATTGGGCGCGTGACCTGCAAACACCTTCAGCCCATTCCTACGCCGATTTTCTATCGCTTGCCGATGGCTTAATGAAAGAAAATCCAGCACTGATCTCCATCGATTACCTCAACAAAAATGGTCAGCGTGTCATCGGCTTGCCCAATTATACGGAGCGCCCGGCAAAGCTGCCGCCCGTTAACGACCCACTGATAACGGAAGCGATACAGCGCTGTTATACCTTGAAAAAACCGGTATTTAGCCGGGTCATTGAACAGTACGCGCCGCTCTGGGTAATGGTCGTTCCGGTATCAGATGAAGTGTCGAATGAAGGAGTGGTACTCGCCACTTACGATCTCGACCAACTACTGTCATTGCAGGTTCCTTGGTGGTTTGTGCAGCGTTACGACCTTAGTTTGGTCGATCGCGATAACAAGCAATTATCCCCACATGACGGGAGCACTATCGAAGTTAGTCGTGATGTGCATAAATTAAATTTTGGGCCGGATAACAGCGGCCTTTCATTGCGTGCCAGTTCACATGCCAGGGAGCATTCGGAAGGTTTGCTGTTGTGGTTATCGGCTGCCGTAGTCGCGTTTGGATTGTTGATAATCTGGTTATTAAGGTTGCTGCAACGCTGGTTGCGGGAAAGGCAAATTGCACAGCAGGCGCTCTCGCATGAGTTGCGCTTTCGTGAAGCGATGGAGCAATCGCTGGTAACCGGTTTGCTGGCGTTTGATAAGGCAGGTCGCATCATCTACGTTAATCCGGCGTTATGCAACATGCTGGGTTTGTCCGCAGAATCTTTGATTGGATCTTCCGCTCCTTTTCCGTTTTGGCCGCAAGAAAATTTGAATGAATGTCAGGCGGCGCATGATGCGATGCTGCGTGGCGATAATCCGGATAACGGGCGGCGGTTGAATTTGATGGATGCCGACGGAACCCGGTTGTCGGTACGACTATTTGCTTCGCGATTAGCTTCACCCATAGTTAATGGTGACAACAAGCAGAACGGTTGGATGGTATCGCTCTACGACACGACCGAATTACAGAAAGAACGCGAAGCACTGGCTTCTTCGCGTGAACAATTGTATGCCGTGTTGTCGGGGTTGGATGCGGCAGTCTACGTTAGTTCATTGAGTGATGGTCGGGTGTTGTTTCGGAATCGTCATCATGCTGCCTTGTTCCGGTTTGATGCCGAAGGCGATTGCTGTTTAATTTGCTGGCCCGAATTAATGCATGGATCTGAGCTGACATCAGTGGAGTTTCGAGACCGTCAGAGTGGGCGCTGGTATCACCTTGAACGGCGCACGATACTCTGGGTAGATAACTCGCCGGTGTTACTTGATATTGCTACCGATATTAGCGCCAAACGGGAAGCTGCCGATACAGCACAAGAGCGCGACGAGCTACTTCAGCATACGGCGCGGCTCGCCAATTTGGCTGAATTTGCGTCGGGTATCGCGCATGAATTAAACCAGCCGCTGGCCGCTATTGCCAATTATTCAGCAGCTGCCGACGCTTTTCTAGAAGCGCAACCGGTACAGACCGCGAAGGTGCATGAAGCGGTTCGTCGCATGGGCGATGAGTCGCGCCGAGCCGGAAAAATCATCCACAGCATGCGTAGCTTTATTCAAAAAAGAGCGATCAGGCATGATTTTCATCATCTCAAGGAATTGCTTACGGAACCTTTGGCGTTGTTAGCACCGTTGGCTCAGCGGTTGCAGGTAGAAATTGTGCTGGAACTGCTGGAAGAAGAAATTACCATCGAATGCGATGCGGTCATGATTGAGCAAGTGCTATTTAATCTGATTCGGAATGCATTGGAAGCTGTGGCGGGCAGCGATCAAACAGATGAAGGGGTCATCGTGCGCATAGAACGCGATGATGAAAATGTCACCGTGAGTGTGTCCGACCGTGGCCCGGGGATTCAGGAGCCGGATAAGCTGTTTCAGCCGTTCTATACGACGAAAAGCGAAGGCATGGGACTCGGTTTGGCAATCTGTCGCACAGTGATTGAAAGCCACGGCGGCAGGTTGTGGGCCGAAGCCAATGTCGGTGGTGGTGCTCGTTTTAGTTTCAGGCTGCGCTGTAATGCTTTTACTTGATTCATTGATCAAATCAATTTAACTGGTGGGTGCCATAAAAAATGACGAATAAGAAGAGTAGCGAAACGATGTTAACTGAAACGCCCTATATCGCCATTATTGATGACGACCCCGGCGTCCGCGGTTCTCTGGGCATGCTGCTGGAGACGAAGAACTGGACGTTTGCAGAATTTGAGCGTGCCGGTGATTTTCTTGAAAATGCCAAACCGAGTGATTTTAATTGCATGATTATCGATATCCGCATTCCTGACATGAGCGGCCTGGAATTATTTGAAGAGCTAAAGCGTCGCGCAAAAAACACTAATGACTATCTATCGCCAGCGCTTTTTTTGAGCGGGCATGGTGATATTCCCATGGTGGTTAAAGCATTGAAACAGGGTGCCGCCGATTTTCTTGAAAAGCCGGTTGACCACCGAACCTTGTTAGATGCCATCGCGCGCGCCTTGTCGGCTGACCGTAGCGCGCGTACTAGCCACAATTCACAAGCCAAATTGATACAGGAAATTTCTGAACTGACTTTGCGTGAACGTGAGGTATTGACTGAGATTGTCGGTGGATATCTGAGCAAGCAAATCGCGGATCATTTAAACATCAGCACCAAGACAGTTGAAGCACACCGCTTGCGCATATGTCAAAAATTTAATATTCGCACCAGCATGGAGTTGGCCGCCAAATTACGCGATGTATCACCCAGCTTGTGGAAAAAAAGTGAATAGAAGAAGGTTGATGAAGGAAGAAGATGAGGTCGCTGTTCCATGCCAGCGATTTCAGTAGGTAAATCTACCAACAAGCTAAGGTACATTTCAGGATTGTTGCCCTTCACGGCGCATTTTAAAATCAATACCATAAATGAAACGCAGGCTTTCTGGCCTCTCATTGATTTGGTAAGCAAGGATAACAACTTGGAATTACGATGAAAACATCAAGCTTTAAACCTTCTTATCTGGCGAGTACGTTATTGCTAGCCACGACGCTGGGAATGGCGAGTCAATCGGCGATGGCAACGGAATTAAATATTTGGATCATGTCGACAACAACGCAGCAGCAACAAGACATGAAGGAACTGCTGCGCCCTTATCTTGCAAAAAATCCCAACCTGAGAGTGAATGTCACCGTATTAAACTGGGAATCGGCATGGAGCAAAATTACCGCCGCTGCGGCATCCGGGCAAGGTCCCGATTTACTGGAATTAGGTACGACATGGGTGGCGGCTATTTCATCAATGGGCGCACTGGAACCGCTCAGCGCACAACAGCAAAATGAAGTTGGCGGTGCCAAGGCATTTTTCCCGGCAGTGTGGGGCTCCACGCATCGCTATGACGACACTAAAATTTACGCGCTTCCCTGGTACGCGGATGCGCGTGCGGCCTTTTACCGCACCGACGTTTTTAAGAAGGCCGGCATTAATCCCAAAGATGCGTTTACTAACTGGGGCAGCTTCAAGCAAGCGATGCAAAAAATCAACGGGCAAATGGTGGATGGTAAAAAAATTGCTGCGCTTGGTTATCCGGGTAAAAACGACTGGAACGTTGTACATAATTTAGCTCCCTGGATATGGAATGCAGGGGGAGATTTGCTGACGGCCGATAAAAAACATTCAGCGATCAATTCGCCAGAAGCGTTGCAGGCAATTACTTATTACACGAGTTTTGCGGCAGAAGGCTTGGTACCGTCGTCGGCATTGGAAAAAGATTCCAGTCAAATTGAATCCGGATTTTTCAATGGGCAATATGCGGTTATTTTTACTGGTTCGTGGATACTCAGGCAGTTAAATACCCCTAAAGCCAAGGGCGGTCAAATGGATTCCGTCGCGGCACATAATTTCGGCGTTGAATCGTATCCGGCAGGATTAAAAGGCAATCAGACTTTTTTCTCAGGTTCTGATCTGGCCATTATGAAATCGTCGAAGAACAAAGACGAAGCGTGGAAATTGTTATCTTTTATGACCTCGCGTGAAGCGGAAGTTAATTACAGCAAAATGTCCGGCATGTTGCCGGCCCGGCAGGACGCCGCTAATGATCCAACCTTAATGGCAGATCCGCATTATGCGGAATTTATAGCTCAGGTTAAAAACGGCCGCCATTACCCTTCCGTTGCCGGCTGGGGGCCACTGGAATCGGTGTACCTGAAAAATATCGGCAATATGTTCGACATTGTCGCCGGTGTTAAAGGGAAATACACACCACAGGCCATTAAACAGGCGCTCGATGTTACGGCGAATGAAGCTAATGATGTGCTGGACGAATCACGATAAGCCGTCTCGCCGAATCGTCGCGTTAAATAGCCACGCTCAATTTCACAGAACTGCTTTGATCACTATTCCGGGTAAGGAAGTATCGTGCGCGTAAAGAAGCTGGAAATATTCCCCTATTTGTTATTAATGCCAGCCATTTTGATGATGGTGGTGGTTAATCTCACACCGATTATTCAGGGATTTTATATGTCCCTGCTCAAGTTGAATCAATACACCTTGAGTCAATATCTGGATGCACCGTTCATCGGGCTGGAAAATTATCGCCGCGTTATTTTTGAAGAACATAGCCCAATCCGCGCCGGACTCGGGTTTGCTTTGCGCAATACGTTGTTGTATACGTTGATGGTTTCAGTTTTAGCGATTGTTATCGGCCTGGCGGTTGCGGTGCTATTGAACAGAGATTTCCCGGGAAGAAGTATCGCCCGCACGTTACTTTTACTTCCTTGGATTGTTCCGTCGTATGTGGTCGGAACGCTGTGGGGATTCATGTGGCAACGCGATGTGGGCATTATTAATGTGGTGCTGGTTGACTGGTTGCATTTGTTCAGCGAACGGCCTTTTTGGCTGCTGGGATCGAACAGCTTTTGGGCGATTGTGATACCAACTGTCTGGCGTGCCTGGCCGGTAATGATGCTGATTTTTCTGGCGGCCTTACAGGCAATACCGGAAGACCAATATGAAGCAGCCACGTTGGATGGAATCAGTAAATGGCAGCAGTTTATTCACATAACTTTACCCTTGCTTAAGCCAGTTATTGTGATCCAGTTCATGTTCCAGATTATCGACAATATCTATTCCTACAACATTGTTTCCATGATGTTTGGTAACGGTGCGGGGCATCCCGGCGAATGGGCTGATTTATTAATGCCGCTGCTGACCCGGCAATCATTTAGTTATTGGTTATTTGGGCAAGGCGCGGCAGTTTCTTTCATCATGATGATCATCATGTTGATATTTGTTGCGGCCTGGATGCGCTCATTTAAACGGAGCATGATCAGTGATGAATAAGCGTAAAACCAATGCATTGCTGCTCAATTCACTGACATGGGCGGTCGTCGTTTTGTCTCTGCTACCTATTTTTTGGATGGTGTTGTCCTCGTTGCGCAATTACAGTGACATTGCCGATGGTGATCAGTTAGATGCAGGCTTACCGTTGCAATGGCAAAACTATATCGACATGTGGGTTAACGTTGATTTCTTTAATTTCTTCAAAAATAGCCTGATCGTTTGCAGCATCACGACACTGCTTGCAACGCTCTCGGCAACCTGTGCCGCCTATGCATTGGCGCGCTTCCGTTTTCGTGGTTCCAATACGGTGAGCGTCGGCATCACCGTTACGCAAGTGATACCGGGCATGCTATTTTTTCTGCCCTTGTACATGTTGTATCGTCAAGTAGGTGAGTCATGGGGCATTCCCATGCTCGATACCTATCATGGCCTAATTTTCTTATACGTTGCCTTGTTTACGCCAGCCAGTATCTGGATCATGCGCGGGTTTTTTATATCGATTCCGCGCGAATTGGAAGATGCTGCAATCATCGACGGCTGTTCTCGCTTCGGTGCATTCGTACGCATCGTTTTACCGATTAGTGCGCCCGGCATCATCGCGACAGCGACCTTTATTTTTCTGTTGGCCTGGGATGAATTATTTTTTGCCTGGACCCTGACCAGTTCGTCATCCGTGCAAACGATACCGGTCGGTATTCGGCTTTTTATCGGCCAGTATCAACACCGTTACGATTTGATGATGGCGGCAGCAACAGTTTCAACCGTGCCGGTATTGATTGCGTTCTTCGCTTGCCAGCGCTTCTTTATAAAAGGCCTGGCTGCCGGTGCGGTTAAAGGATAAATCTTAAGTTTCAAGGAAAGATTAATTATGGCTTCAGTCAGTTTCAAGAATATCTCCAAGCATTACACCAAAGATGAAAGTGTCATTAAAGGAGTCGACTTCACGATAGAAGATGGTGAGTTCGTCGTGTTCGTCGGCCCCTCCGGTTGCGGCAAATCGACGCTGTTGCGCATGGTGGCAGGTTTGGAAGACATAACTGACGGTGAGATATACATTGGCGATGTGTTGGCCAATGACTTGCATGCATCCAAGCGTGGTGTGGCAATGGTGTTTCAATCGTATGCTTTGTATCCGCATATGACGGTGCAGCAAAATATGGGATTTGCGCTAAAAATGGCGAGCGCACCCAAGGCCGAAATTGAACTGCGGGTGCGTAAAGCCGCCGAAATATTGCAGATAACCCATTTGTTAGACCGCAAGCCCAAGGCGCTATCTGGCGGACAACGGCAGCGCGTAGCAATCGGCCGCGCCATTGTGCGGCAGCCTAAGGTTTTCTTATTTGATGAACCCTTGTCTAATCTGGATGCGTCGCTGCGCCAGAATATGCGCATTGAATTATCGAAGCTACATCATGAGCTTGGCACTACGATGATTTACGTCACGCATGATCAGGTCGAAGCGATGACCTTGGCGGACCGTATCGTGGTATTCAATGCCGGCAAAGTGCAGCAAGTAGGTAGTCCTTTGGATTTATACGACAATCCGTGTAACCTGTTTGTCGCCGGGTTTCTTGGCGCACCAAGAATTAATTTATTGAAGGGTAGGCTGATTGAAACGGGAAACGCTAGTGCTGAAATAATTCTGCCTGGTGGTCAGAATTTGTTCGCTGCTGTCGATGCCAGCAGCGGCGTGAAGGATGAAGCAGTGACGCTTGGAATTCGGCCTGAACATCTGCAATTGTCCAGCGCTTCCGAAGCGGGTTCCATTGCTGCAAAAGTGGTGTTGATTGAACATCTTGGGGATCAAATTTTGGCCTACCTCAGAATAGCGGGCGTTGCTGAAGAGTTGTGCATGAAGCTTTCTGTGCATAAAACTAATTTGCGTTATGACGATACCGTGCATATTACTTTGCCAGCTTCTAATTGCATGTTGTTTGATAAAACGGACGAAGCATTTGTGCGGCTAATTTAAGAAATTAGGAACCTATGAAAATTTTACACAATCATCTCGGCTATCAGCGTGATACTCGCAAAGTGGCATTAATTCAAAGCAGCGTGTCATTGGTAGGTAAAGCATTTACCATTGTTGACGCTGAAAAACGCGAGCCGGTGTTTGTCGGACAGCTGACGTCGCGTGGAAAAGTGGCGCAATGGCGCGATTGGCAGTTTTGGGAAGCTGACTTCAGTAAGCTGCAAAAAGATGGCAGTTATTTTCTGGTTGTGGACGACGTGGTTTCGCCTTTGGCTTCACAGGTTTTTAAAATCTCCCCCTACCTATACGGCGGGCAAATAGTTTCTGACTTGCTGCACTATTTTAAATCGCAGCGATGCGCGGGGATGTTTGACGCAGCCGATCGTTCCTGCCTTAAATACGGAAGCAATGAGCGGGTTGATGTGCATGGCGGTTGGTATGACGCTTCCGGAGACGCCTCCAAGTATTTGTCGCATATGTCTTACACCAACTTCATGAATCCGCAACAGACTCCGCAAGTGGTCTGGAATTTAATCGACGGGCGTGCGCACATGCCGGTGCAATCCACGTGGCTGGATGATCGGATTGTGGATGAAGCAACGCATGGCGCTGATTTTTTAATGCGGATGCTGGACCCTGCCGGTTATTTTTATATGACGGTATTCGATCGCTGGAGTAAAGATGTTGAGCAACGTGAAATTTGTAGTTATACCACCCAGCAAGGGCATAAGTTTGCTACCTATCAGGCAGGGTATCGTCAAGGCGGTGGCAGCGCAATTGCGGCGTTAGCGCGTGCCAGTGGATTACCGCGTGATGGTGAATATTCGCGCGCCAGCTATCTTGTCGCAGCAGAGCGAGCCTTTGCGCATCTTGAAAAGCATAATCTTTCCTATCTTGATGACGGTAAAGAAAACATCATCGACGATTATTGCGCCTTACTAGCCGCTACTGAATTGTATGCGGCGACCGCTAAACCACTCTACGCAAGTGCCGCCGATTTTCGAGTCGCCAAGCTAATGAAGCGTCAAAGCGAAGCTGGCTGGTTTTGGGCAGATGACGCGCAAACCCGGAGTTATTTCCATGCTGCTGAGGCGGGCCTGCCATATATCGCTTTGTTACGATTTATGGAAATATTTCCAGACGCATACCTGTTTTCAGATAGCCGTGACTGTCTGCGGCGAGGATTACAGAACGATATTTTAATAACGTTGCACGGTGATGGAAATCCATTTACCTATCCGCGCCAGTATGTGCAAATGCCGGATAAAAAAGGGCAAAACCAATTCTTCATCCCTCATCAAAATGAAAGCGGTTATTGGTGGCAGGGTGAGAATGCACGGCTGGCTTCGCTGGCTTCCGCCGCGCAAGGAGCGATTCGGTATTTTGCTGGGGAAGACATCTTTTGTGCTTCACTGAGCACATATGCACAAGGCGCGCTAGATTGGATTTTTGGTTTTAATCCTTTTGATACCTGCATGATGCAAGGGCATGGCCGTAATAATCCGCGCTACGAAAAAGGAATGTGGAATGCACCCGGCGGCGTTTGTAATGGCATCACTTCGGGGCTTGAAAATGAAGAGGATATTGATTTCCGTTCTCCTGCTGAAAGTGTTCCGACTCATTCCTGGCGCTGGAGTGAGCAATGGATACCGCACGGCGCGTGGTTGTTCCATGCACTGACACAGCAGCCGATGGAATAGCTTTACAAAACAGGATTTGAAGCATTGGCCCGCACCAGTTCCAAGAATGAACGTAGAACCGGTGATTGATTTTGTGCCGAATATGCGATGGCGATCTCCATCGATAAATTCTTAAATTCGTCTTTCAGATCGCGAAAAACAACTCCCTGCCGCTTGACGTTTTGGAGCGAAGCAGGGATCAATGCAAAACCCTGTCCGTTCGCAATCTGCCCAAGCAGAATGTGATGATCCGGCGGCTCCGGGATTACCGTCGGCTTAAAATTGACCCGTTCGAAAAACGCCTGACTATAATCATAGAACCCCGGATTGAGCCGCCGTTCAAACCAAAACAGCGGTTCGTTACGCAGATCGTCAAAGCCAAGTTTCCTCTTTTTGGCCAGTTTATGATTGGCGGGCAGTGCCACCATAAGCGGTTCTTCCCGTATCGTTTCTACGTTCAACCCTTTAGCATCTGTGTGCATGCCGATGAAAGCTGCGTCCATGTTGCCATTGTTAATGTCGCGAATTAAAGCGATTGAATGTTTACCTTTGGTGACCAACCGCCAGCTTGGAAATAGGTTGTGAAACTGTTCTGACACATCCGGTATCGCGCTGCGATCAAATACCGTCGTGTAGCCAATGCGCAATTGCCCACCATCGACATTGCCTGCGGCTCGGGCGGCAGCAATAGCCTTGGCCGCTTGTTGTAGCGTGCGTCGTACTTCCGGTAAAAATGCACTTCCTGCCGCCGTCAGCGTTACGCCGGTTGGGTTGCGATGAAATAACTCCACTCCCAGCTGATCTTCCATTTGACGGATTTGCCGGCTCAATGGCGGTTGCGAGATATTCAAGCGCTCGGCAGCGCGCCCAAAATTGAGCTCTTCGCAGAGCGCCAAGAAATAGCGGAATTGTCTTAAGTCGATGGATGTAGTCATACCGAAAAGGTATCATAAAAATGGTATTGGATGTGTGAAAGAACACGTTTTACAGTGCGTTCAGACTAATACAAAGGAAGCAAACATGGACAACATACGTTATTTACGCGGCTGGGAAAAGCTGAAAGAAATCGATGGCGAACAAGGTGAGCGAGTCATTGCCAGCTTGAGCGATATCGCGCCCGATTTTGCAAAACTGCTAATTGAATTTCCGTTCGGCGATATCTATTCCCGACCCGGCCTAGATCTTAAATCAAGAGAAATTGCGGTTGTTGCGGCACTCACCGCGTTGGGCAATGCAGCGCCTCAACTTAAAGTGCATATCCACGGTGCGCTGAACGTCGGCTGCTCCAGAACCGAGGTGGTCGAAGTCATCATGCAAATGGCGGTTTATGCCGGTTTCCCTGCTGCGCTGAATGGCTTATTCGCCGCGAAAGAAGTGTTCGCTGATCGTGACGCAAAGAAGAATGCTCCTGAAAAGTAAAGGAACGGGAGTGCAGCGGTTACTTTTGTTGAGTAGTGCCATGCATTTCTTTCATCATTTGATCCGCTGGTTTGATGCCCTGACAGTCGGCGCCAAGAAACGTCATTTGTGATTCACTTTGTATCGAATGATGACCCTTGGCATCCGTCACCGTCATATCTACGCTGGTGGAAACTGTATCGCCGTTAACGGTACTTTTTCCACTCCCAACAGAGGTGCGTCCGTTGTTGGTGCAATTGAATTCAAATGTACTGGTATTCCCACTGCGGGTGACTTTGGCCGGCGCACAATGACCTTCACGATCCACTATCGGCGCGTTCCTAGCCGCCATGGCCGGGCTAATGCAGACACGTATGGTGCCGCCCGCTCCCATGTTCATCATGCCTTCCATTTTCTTACGCTGCTCTGGAGTCATCTTAGCCATACTTTCCTGCATTTTTTCCTGAACTGCTGCCATCTTGGCGCTCATGTCTTGTCCATCGAGTACTTGTTTGATTTGCTTCATGTCCCAAAGCCCGGCTTTTAAACTGGAGGTTTGCGCTGATGCAATGCCGCTCAGTATTAAAAGAATTGCCAGCGTCGTTTTCTTCATGCTTGCCTCCTTGGGGTGATGAACAAGATTCAGACTAGCAGACGCTTCAGCTGACTTCAATGTGACATTGTTAGCGTGTTGCCAAACAGTTGGTCATAGACAAAGTGAATAGTTTGCTTTAGGCTATTCAATTGCAAATTAGTAACTACTAACGCATTGGTGGCAGGGTTGAATAGCAGCAAGTTTCGATGGTAAAACAGTGTATCGATTGCCGATGTTTTGCCAGCTAGAAAGTACGATGATGAGTATCGCAATTGGCACACAAGCCAATGGACGAAAACGCCGCTGAGTAAAATATCAAGGTGGCGGCCAATGAAAATAAACAAAAAAGGTAATCATGGAAATCTTTGACGGCATTTTTAATCATGTTGGAATTATTGCGGGCATTTTCCTGCTTTTAATAGCAGCAATTTTCTGGAAATCAGCTCTTTCGTTGTTCGGCGTCATTATGGTGCCGGACGATTCGCTCGGTACGGTCACGAAAAAATTTGTTTTATTTGGAGCCAACCGCCGCATGCCAGACGGGCAAATTATTGCGCTGGAAGGCGAGGCCGGTTACCAGGCGGATACGCTGCCACCGGGTTTGCATATCGGCCTGTGGCCATGGCAGTACATTGTGGAGTTGGTTAAGTTTCAGACGATTCCACAAGGTAAAGTCGGGGTAGTTCAAGCCTGTGACGGTAAGCCTTTGCAAAAGGGACGGATTATTGCGGCCGACTGTGATTGCAACTTGTATCAGGATGCGCACGCTTTTCTTAAAAACGGCGGTCAACGCGGCCCACAAATGCGTGTGGTTCCACCGGGTACGTATCGGATTAATCCGCTATTGTTCACCGTAAAAATGTTCGATGCATTTGAAGTCCCATCGGGCAAACTCGGTGTGGTTGAAGCGCGTGATGGTGATGCATTGGGAACCGGTCGAGTGATCGCGAAAGGTGTGGATTGTGACTCGTATCAAGATCCGAAAGCCTTCTTTGAGCACGGCGGCCAGCGTGGACCGCAGTCGAAGGTGGTTCCTCCCGGTATTTATTACATCAACCCGGTTCTGTTCGATGTGCAATGCGTTTCCGTGGTTGACGTTCCTGATAATAAAGTCGGTATCGTCACTACCAGTGAAGGTAAATCTCTGGCAAAAGGAGAAATTGCTGGTGAGCAGATCGAAGGCCACAGCATGTATCAAGACGCTGATGCCTTCCTGATGAACGGCGGTCATAAAGGCTTGCAAGAACAGGTATTGCTGGCTGGGCGCTATTTTATTAATCCTCGTTTTGCGACAGTTGAGATTGTTGAAATGTCGATGGTTCCTATTGCCAATGTCGGCGTGGTTATTGCCTACGTCGGTAAGGAAGGTAAAGATGTGACGGGGGATGCTTTTAAGCATGGCAATTTAGTGTCAATGGGGGAAAAAGGGGTGTGCGTTACACCGCTTGATCCGGGCAAATATCCGATCAATCCGTATACCCATAAAGTCGTCACCGTGCCGACCGCAAACGTGGTGTTGAATTGGGCGACCAACAAAACTGAAGCACACAAGCTCGATGCAAACCTCAGCACTATCACGGTACGTTCCGCAGACGGCTTTAAGTTTAATTTGGATGTGTCGCAGATTATTCATATCCCGAGCAAAGACGCGCCCAAAGTCATTGCGCGTTTCGGCGACATGAGCGCATTGGTGACGCAAGTGTTGGAGCCGACCATCGGTAACTATTTCCGGAATGCGGCGCAAGGCAGCGATATTATCGACTTTTTGAAAAATCGTACCAAACGTCAGGACGAAGCACGCTTGGCTATTTCTGCCGCGTTAGTGGAATACAACGTGGGCGCGGTTGATACGCTGATTGGCGACATCGTGCCGCCAGACGATTTGATGCGCACGCTGACAGATCGGAAGATCGCCGAGCAAGAGCGGGTAACTTATGAAACCCAGCGTGAAGCGCAAGGTGTGCGGCAGGCACTGGAACAAGCTACTGCTCTGGCAAATACACAGGCTCACGTGGTTGATGCTGAACGTCGCGTGCAAATTGCCGAGTTTGAAGCGCAGGCGGCAGTGAAATCTGCTGAAGGTAGTGCTAAATCTAAAACCATTAATGCCCAAGCGGATGCCACTGTGTTACGCACCGTGGGTGAAGCCGAAGGTGCCAAAATTCTGGCAGTGGGTGGTTCTGAAGCGAAGGTTATTCAACAAAAAGTTGACGCGATGGATGCGGGTAATTATGCCGTAGTGCAGGTAGCTGAAGCGTTGGCTAAAGGCGGCATTAAAATTGTTCCGGATATTGTGGCTGGCGGTAACAGCGAAGGCGGCATGGGCGGCGGCTTGGTCAGTGTGTTGCTTGGTAACTTGATACGTGATCAGAACGATGCACGTAAGCATGTAGCTAAGGATGAAGTGAAACCTGGTTCAGCTAGCTAAGTTTTAATTAAGTTTTAATCTTCATCAGCTTGTAGGAGTCAATGTTGCCATGATCACGCATAATTTAAATGGGCAGTGCTACTGCGGTAATATCCAGTTAGAGGTTGGACTGACCAGCGCACCATTGGCCTACGAGCCCCGTGCTTGCGATTGCGATTTTTGTCGCAAGCATGGAGCTAGTTATATTTCTGATCCACAGGGATTTCTGCGGATTCATGTCAACGACGAGCACAACTTTGGCAAATATCGCCAGGGTAGTGAAGTCGCCGATTTTTTACTTTGCAGGAATTGCGGCGTTTTGGTAGCGGTGACTTTTCAGAGCGAAGGGCAGCTTTACGCAACACTGAATAGCAAGGTGATTGATGGCGAAGCGCATTTTGGAATGGAAAAAACAGCGTCGCCGAAAATGCTAGCCGAAAATCAAAAAACTGAACGGTGGAAAAAGCTTTGGTTTAGTAATGTTAGTATCTGTATCGATAAAAATAAGCAGAAAAATAATTGAATTAAATTCAAGGGACAAACAAGATGAATGACCGCGATAAATGCGAAGGCATCACCCGGCGTGATTTACTGCAAAGCCTCGCACTAGCTATATCGGTTCCCGGCTTGCTAACATCAGAACAAAGCGCCGCCCAAACCTCCACTTCCGCACAGAATATTCCTAACGCAGCCAGTACGGTTGCAACGCAGTTGCACGACGCAGTAAGCGATTATCCACCGGCACGTACCGGCTTGCGCGGCACGCATGTTGGTGCTTTTGAAGTGGCACATAATCTGCGCGATGGACATCAACCTTATCCGATTGAAGAGAGTGGTCAGCACTATGATCTGGTGATTGTCGGTGCCGGTATCAGCGGTTTGGCAGCGGCATGGTTTTATCGTCAACAGCGCCCTCATGCGCGTATCTTAATTCTTGATAATCACGATGACTTTGGCGGACACGCCAAACGTAATGAATTTAACCTGAATGGCGAACTTCATTTAATGAATGGCGGTACTCTCAGCATTCAAAGTCCACGCCCATACAGCGCTGTCGCTGAATCTCTACTTCGGTCTGTTGGCATTAATGCGCAAGTACTTAATAAGCGTATCCAGAATAGAAAATTTTACGAAAACCATGGCCTGACATCAGGCATATTTTTTGATACTGAAACGTTTGGGAGAGATGCTTTAATCCGCAAAGTAGCCGGTCATTCGTGGAAACAGGTTTTGGCGGACGCGCCACTAGGTCCACAGGCGCGCAAAGATATTGCACGTATCGAGGAAGATCACATCGACTATCTGCCGGGTTTAACTTCAGACCAGAAGAAGCAAAGATTGAGTGATATTTCCTATCGTGACTTCTTGTTGGATATCGTTAAAGCAGACCCGGAAACCATCAAGTTCTACCAACAGCGGACTCATGGCGAATACTGTATTGGTATTGAAGCAGTTTCTGCGCTGGATTGCTGGGGTTTAGATTTCCCCGGGTTTCAGGGCTTAGGATTAGCGCCCGGATCAATCCCGCGCATGGGGCCAACAGCTGGCGGCTTTGCCGATACGGAAGGCTCCGTTGACGTGCATTTACCCGACGGTGGCGCAACAGTCGCCCGTTCTCTGGTGCGTAGTTTAATTCCAGCGGCGATTCCCGGGCATACGGTTGAAGATTTAATTACCGCGCATGTCGATTACAGCATGCTTGACCGACCTGAGAATACATTGCATATCCGCCTTAATTCAATCGTGGTCAGTGCAAAAAATATGGCCGGACAAGAAGGCAAGCCAGATGCAGTGCGTGTTGAATATGTTACTGCCGAACGCGGTTATGCCGTGCACGCAACGCAGTGTGTGATGGCATGCTGGAATATGGTGATTCCTTATCTTTGCCCTGAACTTCCAGAGCCGCAAAAAGAAGCTTTAAAGTCATTGGCCAAAGCACCGCTGGTGTATGCCAGTGTGGCGATCAAAAATTGGAAAGCCTTTGAAAAATTAGGTGTTTCATCCATCTACTCACCCGGTGCGTACTTTTATAGCGTCTGGTTAAATGAATGGTTATCTATCGGCAAATACCACACGCCCCATTCTTCCGATCATCCTATCGTTGTGCACATGGTGCACACACCCTGCGAGCCCGGTCAAAATGGCACCGACCAACTCAGAATCGGACGAGCCAAGCTGTTAGCGACATCGCTAGAGACTTTTCAAATCAATATCCGTACACAGCTTGATGCGATGTTGGGTAAGGCGGGATTTGATTCGAGCCGCGATATTTTAGCGATCACTGTCAACCGCTGGCCGCATGGTTACGCCTTTGAATACGACCCGATGTTAGGCCCGCCCAATGCGCCCGGCTCAGAGCCGTTTGTCATCGGACGTCAGCGCTTTGGCTCGATTGCCATCGCCAATTCTGATTCCGGTGGGCTTGCGTATATGGACTCGGCAATTGACCAGGCACATCGCGCGGTTTCTGAATTGCTCAGTACTTAGCTCAGTAACGATTATTTGCTTTTCAATTTGAATTCAAGTAACGTTTATTTGCTTTTTAACTTGAACTGGCATTTCAACACAGGAGATTGCAAATGAAACGTGTTACTGGCATTGGTGGTATTTTTTTTAAAGCGAAAGATCCTGCGACCTTGCTTGCCTGGTATCGCAAGCATCTCGGGATCAATGCGGAACAGTGGGGTGGTACAGCATTTCCATGGACGAACCCGGATAAGCCAGTGGTAGATGGGAAAACGGTTTGGTCTGTCTTTGGCGAAGAATCCAGCTGCTTTGCTCCCAGCACCAGCCCATTCATGATCAATTATCGAGTGGAAAACCTGCATGAACTGTTGGCATTGCTCCGATCCGAAGGTTGCGCCGTTGACCCTAAAGTCGACGAATCGGAGTATGGAAAATTCGGTTGGGTAATGGATCCGGAAGGCAATCGGATTGAGCTCTGGGAACCTCCCGCATCAGAGTAACTTCCTTGCGAAGCAGAAATGTCGGGTGACACGATAAGTGAAATAATTGATGGAAATCCGCTAGGAATGAACTAGCGGATTTTTTATTGTGTACGGCTTATCCGACTTAGTAGGTTTCAAACCTAATGTTGCTATTTTTCAATTTTAGAGTTACTGTTTTTCGCTTAGTACTGACTGCAATGCGCAGGCGGATTCATCCGGTCATGATGTAGCTACCGTTCTTGAACATGACACTTTTTACGCCTATTTAGTACTGTGAATTTGCATAATATCGTCCCGTGCCCTGTCTATGCGCGGCTTTTGATGGATTGAACCAAATTACATATCCGCTGTGACTAATGCTTACCAGCTCCCGCTGTCTGTATAAGTACCAGTTAGATCGCAGGAGGAACTGATGAGACTATCTCTATCCGAAGTGCAACAAGAAGAGATGTGCCACGCATACTATGACGGCGCGCCAGGAATTCTAGTATCCGGCCTCGTTTGGATTGCCACCGCGCTTGTGTGCTATCTATTTGGGATAAACCAAGCCGTATGGACTCTGCTCGTAGGTGGTTCACTAATTTATCCAATTAGCGCCATTGTGACAAAGGCGGTAGGACGACCCGCGAAGACAAGCAAAGCCAACGCACTGAACCAACTTGCAATGGCATCGACAATATGGCTTATCCTCTGCTGCGCAATGGCCTATGGTCTTTTCCTTTTTATGCCAACGTTATTTTTTCCGGCAATGATGGTAACGATTGGAAGCCGCTACCTGATCTTTGCAAGTATTTATGGCAGATCAATTTTCTGGGTGATGGGAGTGAGCCTTATTGTCGCTGGCAATTTCGTCTTCTTCGCAGCGATCCCGCCTGTCGTTGCCGCAGGACTCGGTGGATTGATTGAGGTTCTATTTGCGGTCTTCGTGTTTTTAAAAGTATCCAAACCCGTCCATGTAGCCTGTAATAAGTAGATTCCGCTATGCATATTCATTGATAGGCATAACAGTATCTACGATTGCAAGTCATTTCACATTACAGGTTACGAGTTCGCAAAGTCAGAGAAATTTAAACAAGTCTAGCCATGACATAGCGTTTGATCAGAAAAAACTGCTCACTGCGACCCGAAGTCGCTTGCAAAAGTTGTTCCCACTTTGGAGGGAAAGCGCACACCTTTTTATGGGTGTGCGCTTGGTTTTCTACTTAGTCAAAAATTAGGCGTGAGCTTTATGTTTGCTGACTGCTGCTGAAAGGACTTCCAATTCAACCGTTGCTTGCTTTGACAGTCTTTCGATTTCCTTCGAATGCTCAAATGCGAGCTTCCTGAGTTCGGTTCGAGCAAATTCTGTCAATGCTTTGCGCATCAATGGCTGATAGCCAATTCCATACCTACCTGCGATTAACTTAAATTCCTCGATTAAATCATTCTGCAATCGGATTGATATGGCTTGCATTCCCATTGCCTCATCGACGGCCTTGGCTATCTCTGGTGGCGCTACTCTCGCGTGCTCGATCGAGCTTCCAAGTTCTCCGCTTTCCCATGCTTCAACCGTTCCTTCGATTTTCTTTTTACTCATGTTCTTACCTCCATTCTGGGGTATTTCCTTTCTAACTTACCTAGCTATGCTGCTTTATTAAAAGTTTTTATATCGCTTGGACGTGGTTCAAATGCTGACTTTAAAATCATATCGCTTCCCTTCAACATAAAAACGATTTTTAACATTCTGCCATTATCTGTTTCTGAGAGGAACCAATAAGTCGGCGGATTGGTTTTATGTTCTTCTCTGTCATCCATTAAATATTTGCCGCTCGTATTTCTAATGCATTCGCGAACTTCCACTTCGCTTACTTGGTGCTTTTCGCGTAATTTAACTCTAATGGGTGGATCAATGATTAGTGTCATGTCTTTCTTAACTATATGGTAGGTCGTTTCTTCGTATCATGGTTGGTTCCCTTATGTTGTATATACGATGATATGGCTATAAATAGTCAAAATCAAGGTATTTAGGTGATTTTGTGTATATACACTATTTGGATTTGTAACTGTTGTGGGCAATATCAGTGATATAGCTTTTGGCTAGGTTTCTGTTGCCTCGTTGCAAGACTGTAAGGTGTACAAGGTAGGGTAATGGGCCTCATCTTTTGCGCCGCATGGCAAGTGACACAGAATGGTGTAATACGCTACGCTTATTGACACCCAACTTTATATTTTTATTTATCATAAATTGATTGTCGAACGGCGGCAGTGTAGGGCTTCGACTGTTAAGTATGGGCACTCAGTCGACAATCGCGCTTTGAATCTATCAGGCAGTTATCCATTGCTAACCAGCCAGTGGCACAACCTTCTAAAAAACTCAAAACCGCTTTTTCATTAACTGCCACACAAATGACCGATTTTTTCATTTTATTCGGCACGCGAAAAATATTTAATGTCACGTTTAATGAAAAGCCCCTAATCATCAATAGCAGTGTTTTCAAGTTTAATGACACACAACAATAAGCTAGGCCTACGCCAACGGTAGCGGTGCAGAGCTGCTGCTATTCAAACGTACACCTCTGAAGTTTCATATTGTTTCAAAAAATGTTTCATTGAAACGGATCATGCAACAACGCCATCTGCCCGACACGCTATTCTTGAAAGTTGTGAAACGGCAGATAAGACACTAAGTGCTTGATTTCATTGAAACGTCATGTTGCAGCGTTATGCTGGCATGGCGTTTGCTATACAAGTAACAGTTTTTACCTTTTAGGAGTGGTTGATGAGTCATTATTCTGCTGGTGCTGCATTTCGTCGTGCCGTTAAAGAAGAAGCACCGTTGCAAGTTGTTGGCGCAATTAACGCCAATCATGCTTTGTTGGCTAAGCGGGCTGGTTTTAAGGCAATTTATTTGTCTGGTGGCGGCGTTGCAGCAGGTTCGTTAGGTTTGCCTGATCTGGGCATTTCCAATCTGGATGATGTGCTAACTGATGTGCGCCGTATTACCGATGTCTGTGATTTACCGTTGTTGGTGGATATTGATACCGGCTTTGGCGCTTCAGCATTCAACGTAGCACGTACCGTGAAGTCGATGATCAAATTCGGCGCGGCGGCAGTGCATATGGAAGATCAGGTTGGCGCCAAACGCTGTGGTCATCGCCCTGGTAAAGAAATCGTCAGCACGCAGGAAATGGTTGATCGGATCAAAGCGGCAGTTGATGCACGCACCGATCCTGAATTCGTGATTATGGCGCGTACCGATGCACTGGCGGTGGAAGGTTTTGATGCGGCGTTAGAACGTGCTCATGCTTACGTGGAGGCCGGTGCCGATATGGTATTTCCGGAAGCAATTACCGAGCTGGCGATGTACCAGCGGTTTGCAAGCAAATTGCAAGTACCGATTTTGGCCAATATTACCGAGTTCGGCTCTACGCCTTTGTTCACGGTAGACGAATTAAAGTCGGTGGATGTTGGTCTGGTGCTGTACCCGTTGTCAGCTTTCCGCGCGATGAATAAAGCGGCTGAAAATGTGTACAACGCGATTCGTCATGACGGTACGCAAAAGAATGTGGTCGACACGATGCAAACTCGGATGGAGCTTTATGAGCGTATTAATTACCATACGTTTGAGCAGAAGTTAGATGCCCTGTTTGCGCAGCAGAAATCTAAGTAAAACTATCGTTTTATCTAATAAATTTACGAACATTGAAGAGAACAGAATGACTGAAGCTACTACCCCGTTCAAACCGAAAAAATCGGTTGCTTTATCTGGCGTTACCGCTGGAAATACTGCTTTATGTACCGTTGGTAAAACCGGCAATGATTTGCATTATCGCGGCTACGATATTTTAGACGTGGCAACCACCTGTGAGTTTGAAGAAATCGCTCATTTGCTGGTACACGGCAAGTTGCCGAACCAGGCTGAATTGCTCGCCTACAAAAACAAGTTAAAAGCGTTGCGCGGTTTACCAGCGAGTTTGAAAGCGGCATTGGAATGTTTGCCAGCATCAGCTCATCCGATGGACGTAATGCGCACCGGTGTTTCTGCACTGGGTTGCATGTTGCCGGAAAAAGATGATCATAACCTGCCCGGCGCACGCGACATTGCTGACCAATTAATGGCTTCGTTCGGTTCCATGCTGCTGTATTGGTACCACTACAGCCACAATGGCCGTCGCATTGACGTGGAAACTTCAGACGATTCTATCGGTGGTCATTTCCTGCATTTATTGCACGGTGTGGCTCCTTCGGAAGAGTGGATCAGCGCCATGCATACTTCGCTGATTTTATATGCGGAACATGAATTTAACGCGTCTACTTTTGCTGCACGCGTAGTGGCCGGAACCGGTTCCGATATGCATTCAGCGATTGCTGGTGCGATTGGTGCGTTGCGCGGACCAAAGCACGGCGGTGCGAATGAAGTCGCGTTTGAAATTCAAAAACGTTATGACAATCCGGATGAAGCCGAAGCAGATATCAAAAAACGCGTGGAAAACAAAGAAGTTGTAATCGGTTTCGGTCATCCGGTGTACACCATTTCTGATCCGCGTAATAAAGTGATTAAAGAAGTGGCGAAACATTTGTCGCAACAAGCTGGTTCAACCAAGATGTTTGATATTGCCGAACGTCTGGAAACAGTGATGTGGGATGCTAAAAAAATGTTCCCGAATCTGGACTGGTTTTCTGCCGTGTCTTATCACATGATGGGTGTGCCAACTGCGATGTTTACACCGCTGTTCGTGATTGCCCGTACGTCCGGTTGGGCGGCACATATTATTGAACAACGTATCGACAATAAAATCATTCGTCCAAGCGCCAACTATGTTGGGCCGGAAGATTTGACTTTTGTGCCGATCAAGGATCGTAAGTAAAGTTTGATTTGATCAACGAAGGGCGCCCACGAGGGGTTAATTCTGTTCAGTTAAGCCAAAACTGTGTAACGTCATCCTCGCGTAGGCGGGGATCCAGTTGGCACGTAGTGCCATTAGTGTTCAATTTACGAGCTCCTGGATTCCCGCCTGCGCGGGAATGACGTTAATGAAGGCATGGCTTTGTAACTATTCTGTGTTTAACTGAACACCATTACCAACGAGGGACGCCCCTACAAAATATATAGAGTACCAATGCGCATCAACCCGGCCATTACCCTCTTACTGGATTAAGCCATGAACACTGCAAACCGCAAACCCCTACCTGGCACTAAGCTGGATTTTTTCGACACGCGTGCTGCGGTCGACGCAATTACACCCGGTGCTTACGACAAACTTCCCTACACTTCGCGCGTACTCGCCGAAAATTTGGTACGTCGCTGCGATCCCGCGACCCTGACCGATTCCCTGAAACAGTTCATCGAGCGCCGCCGCGATCTGGACTTTCCGTGGTTTCCGGCGCGCGTTGTGTGCCACGACATTCTCGGACAAACTGCGCTGGTTGATCTGGCTGGTTTGCGTGACGCGATTGCTGCGCAAGGTGGTGACCCCGCCTTAGTGAATCCGGTAGTGCCGACGCAACTGGTGGTAGATCATTCGCTGGCCGTTGAGTGCGGCGGTTTTGATCCAGACGCGTTTGCCAAAAATCGCGTGATTGAAGACCGTCGTAACGAAGACCGTTTCGACTTCATTAACTGGACCAAGAAAGCGTTTAAAAACGTTGACGTGATCCCGCCGGGTAATGGCATCCTGCATCAAATTAATCTGGAGCGTATGTCGCCGGTGGTGCAAGTGCAAGACGGCGTAGCTTTCCCTGATACCTTGGTTGGTACCGACAGCCATACACCGATGGTGGATGCGTTGGGTGTGATCGCCATTGGTGTTGGTGGTCTGGAAGCCGAAAGTGTCATGTTGGGCCGCGCGTCATGGATGCGTCTGCCGGATATTATCGGCGTTGAACTGACTGGTAAGCCGCAACCGGGCATTACCGCAACCGATACGGTGCTGGCACTGACCGAGTTCTTGCGCAAGCAAAAAGTAGTATCTTCTTACCTTGAATTTTATGGCGAAGGTGCGGCTAATTTAACATTAGGTGACCGCGCCACCATCGCCAATATGGCACCGGAATTCGGCGCTACTGCGGCGATGTTTTACATCGATGAACAGACCATCAAGTATTTGAAACTCACCGGTCGTGATGATGAGTTGGTGAAACTGGTTGAGCTGTACGCCAAAGAAACCGGCCTGTGGGCTGACAGCCTGAAAAATGCCGAGTACGAACGTGTGCTCAAGTTTGATCTGTCTTCCGTCGTTCGCACTATTGCTGGTCCATCCAACCCGCACAACCGTGTTCCGACCTCGGAACTGGCAGCGCGTGGCATCAGTGGCGTAGTTGAAAACGAAGCTGGTTTAATGCCGGACGGTGCTGTGATTATCGCCGCGATTACCAGCTGCACCAACACCAATAATCCACGCAACATGATTGCTGCTGGCCTGATTGCGCGTAATGCGAATGCACGCGGTTTAACCCGCAAGCCGTGGGTAAAGAGTTCGCTGGCACCCGGTTCTAAAACCGTCACGCTGTATCTGGAAGAAGCTGGACTAATGCCGGAGCTGGAACAACTCGGTTTTGGCGTAGTCGCTTACGCCTGTACTTCTTGCAACGGAATGAGCGGTGCGCTGGATCCCGTCATTCAGCAAGAAGTAGTGGAGCGTGATCTGTATGCCACCGCCGTACTTTCTGGTAACCGTAACTTTGATGGTCGGATTCATCCGTATGCCAAGCAAGCCTTTTTGGCCTCGCCACCTTTGGTGGTTGCGTACGCGATTGCGGGTACGATCCGGTTTGATATTGAGAAAGATATTCTGGGGATTGATGCCGCTGGCCATCCAGTAACGTTAAAAGACATCTGGCCGTCCGATGAAGAAATCGACGCTATCGTCGCTTCGAGTGTGAAGCCTGAGCAATTCCGCAAAGTGTATATCCCGATGTTTGCCAAGCATGCTGACGACGGAATCAAAGTCAGTCCGCTGTACGACTGGCGTCCGCAGACTACCTATATCCGTCGTCCGCCGTATTGGGAAGGTGCATTGGCTGGTGTGCGCTCCATGACGGGAATGCGCCCGTTGGCCGTGTTGGGTGACAACATCACTACCGATCATTTGTCGCCATCTAACGCAATTATGCTGGACAGCGCCGCCGGGGAATATCTGGCGAAAATGGGTTTGCCGGAAGAGGATTTTAATTCCTATGCTACTCACCGTGGTGATCATCTGACAGCGCAACGCGCCACCTTTGCCAATCCAACCCTGAAGAATGAAATGGTGCTGGAAAATGGCAAGGTTAAGGCTGGTTCTTTGGCGCGTTTGGAGCCGGAAGGAAAAGTCACTCGCATGTGGGAAGCGATCGAGACTTATATGGAACGTAAACAGCCGTTGATCATTATTGCCGGTGCAGATTACGGGCAGGGTTCTTCGCGTGACTGGGCGGCAAAAGGCGTGCGATTGGCTGGTGTGGAAGCGATTGCTGCGGAAGGCTTTGAGCGTATTCATCGTACCAATTTGGTTGGCATGGGCGTGTTACCGCTGGAGTTCAAACCGGGCGTGAATCGTTTGACTCTTGGTTTGGATGGTACTGAAACCTATGACGTGATTGGTGAGCGTACACCGCGTACTACGCTGACCTTGGTTATTAATCGCAAGAACGGTGAGCGTTTGGAAGTGCCGATGATTTGTAGGTTGGATACGGCGGAAGAAGTGTCGATTTATGAAGCTGGCGGCGTGTTGCAACGTTTTGCGCAAGATTTTTTAGAATCTTCTAAAGCGGCTTAGCTATCGGCAAATGCAAAATCGTCATCCTCGCGAAGGCGGGGATCCAGTGGCACGCAGCGGCTTCACCGCTAGACGTGTGAATTCCTGGATTCCCGCCTGAGCGGGAATGACGTTAATGGCTGGTAGCTAATATTAAGCACTGAGCTGATTAAATTTGGTGGTGTTGAAGTTGCTGTTGTCGTTGACGTTGATTTTGATTTTGACCTACCCCCACTTCTAGTTCGGCCGGTTATTTAACGGCAAAATGGATAAGAAAGGTTCGCTGTTTGAGCGTAGCGAGTTTCGAACTTTTCCCATTTTGCCGTTAAATAATCGGGGTTTCCGAAATAGCGTGGTCGCCTTTTTTGGGTTACCTTTTTTGGCGAAGCAAAAAAGGTGACTAGTCGCCGGTCTACCACCGGCCCTAAGCCTTAAATATGTAATTTCGGTTAAATAATATAAGTCTGTTCAATATCAGCTTTGAATTTTTAAATACGTCAAAACCAGTTGATTTACTGATGGTTTTTGAATTTGCTTTCGGAGTTGATTTTAGGCTTGTAGGTCGGGGGTAGCCCGACAGCTACCTGCCTTTTTTGCGTCGCCAAAAAAGGTAGGCCAAAAAAGGCGACCACGCTATTTCGGAAACCCCGATTTTTCCAAGAAAAAAAGGGAAAAGTTCGAAACTCGCTGCGCTCAGACAGCGAACCTTTCTGATCCTTTTTTCCTTGGAAAAACCGGCCGAACTAGAAGTGGGGGTAGGTCAAAAGCAAATTCAAAATCAACAGCAACGGCAACTGCAACAGCAACGGCAACAGCAACGGCAACTGCAACAGCAACTGCAACAGCAACGGCAACGGCAACAGCAACAGCAACAGCAACGGCAACGGCAACAGCAACAGTAACAGCAACAGTAAATTCAAAAGCACCACCAATCATTAACCAGCGCAGCACATAACATTAAATATTAACTAAGCTGCCAAACAAAACTAATTAGGAACCAACTCATGTCTCACCTTCCTCAAATAAAAATCCCCGCCACCTACATACGTGGCGGCACCAGTAAAGGCGTATTCTTCCGCCTGCAAGATTTACCCGCATCCGCCCAAATTCCCGGCGCAGCACGCGACGCCTTGCTGCTGCGCGTAATCGGCAGCCCTGACCCCTACGGTAAGCAAATAGACGGCATGGGCGGTGCAACTTCCAGCACCAGCAAGACGGTGATTCTGTCCAAAAGCAGTCAAGCTGATCATGATGTCGATTACCTGTTCGGTCAGGTAGCTATCGACAAAGCCTTCGTCGACTGGAGTGGCAACTGCGGCAACCTGTCAGCCGCGGTCGGATCGTTTGCGATTAGCGGCGGCTTAGTGGATGCAAACCGCATTCCTCAAAATGGCATCGCAACCGTTCGCATCTGGCAGGCCAATATCGCCAAAACGATTATTGCGCATGTGCCGATGACCAATGGGGAAGTGCAGGAAACCGGTGATTTTGAGCTGGACGGCGTGACCTTCCCAGCCGCTGAAGTACAGCTTGAATTCATGGACCCGGCAGCCGAAGAAGAAGGCGGTGGCGGAGCCATGTTCCCGACCGGGAATCTGGTGGATGATCTCGAGGTACCTGGCATCGGTACATTAAAAGCTACCATGATCAATGCCGGTATCCCTACAATTTTCGTGAACGCAGCAGACATCGGCTACACCGGTACCGAATTGCAAGACGCGATCAACAGTGACGCCAAAGCCTTGGCCAAGTTTGAAACTATCCGTGCCTATGGCGCAGTGCGCATGGGCCTCATTAAACATATCGACGAAGCAGCAAACCGTCAGCATACGCCGAAGGTAGCCTTTGTCGCGCCACCAGCCGCCTACGTTTCTTCGAGCGGCAAACCAGTCAATGTTGCTGACATCGATCTGTTGGTGCGCGCCATGTCGATGGGCAAACTGCATCACGCCATGATGGGCACCGCTGCCGTTGCCATCGGTACCGCCGCCGCAATACCGGGCACGCTGGTCAGCCTTGCTGCCGGCGGTGGTGAGCAGAATAATGCTGCACGAACCGCAGTGCGTTTCGGCCACCCTTCCGGCACGTTGCGGGTCGGTGCGCAAGCCAGTCAGGATCCGATCAGCGGAACATGGAGCGTGACCAAAGCCATCATGAGCCGCAGCGCTCGGGTGTTGATGGAAGGCTGGGTACGCGTGCCCGGCGATACGTTTTAAGTTGCTATTGATCGATGGTGTTGTGCTATGCTCCCGCAGAATTATTTGCAATAAAGGCATGTTAATCAATAAATGATTAGCGCCATTTGCGAGCGCCATCGTCAATAAGTGAGGGAGAGATATGTCAGGTTTATTGGAACTGTTGGAAGTGGTCAGCTTGGGGATGATGGCTATATTGCCGTTAGCCAATCCGTTGACCACGGTCGCTTTATTGCTCGGCATGTCAGGAAATCGCTCGCATGCTGAGCTGCATCGTTTGTCGAGGATGACTTCGATATACGTTTTTATGATCATGCTCGTCGCCTTTTACGGCGGTCAGATCGTCATGACTACGTTTGGCATTTCCATCCCCGGTTTGCGGGTGGCTGGCGGGCTGATTGTGGCTTACATCGGTTTTAGAATGCTGTTTCCTGTGCCAGCGCCGGCTGCCGGTACGAATCAGGATGAATTGTCTGCCGACATTGCCTTTATTCCACTGGCCATGCCCAGTACCGCCGGGCCCGGCACGATTGCGATGATTATCAGTGGCGCGGCAACCTTCAAAGATCTTACCAACATTACTCCCTGGGTATTAACGGTGGCGCCAGTGCTAGTTTTTATAGGTGTCAGTTTGGTATTGTGGATTTCTTTGCGGAGTGCCAAGACGATTATGCGTTTTTTAGGGCGCAGTGGGATTGAAGCCGTCTCGAGATTGATGGGATTTTTGCTGATCTGCATGGGCGTGCAATTTGTGATTAATGGGATAGTCGAGATTACGAGGAGTATCTGATTATTGCTGGTAATCGTGCCATGTTGGGTACTACAGCCAGTGCTGCGTTTTTAGATAATGCCCTAAACAAGAGCGTCTGTTTAGGGCATTTTTTATCAGCGTGTTGAGTTACATAGCTTCATTCCATACTTTAGGTTTGGCTCTGTCCCGCCGACGAAAAGGTTAGCTAATAGCGATTTAATTTAACTTCCTACTTCTCAGTTATTGCGTTATTTCAGCATCCCTTCTACATCGACGATATCCACTCCCGGCAGTTGGCCGAGCCAGTGGTCAAACCACGGCTTGTGCGAGGCGCCGACAATGGACAGGACGCGGGCGCCGGGACGTTCGCGGAAGGTTTCGTGGACGTTGGCAACCATGCGCAGGTTGCGGACTTCCCAGCCGGCGACCCAGATCTGCGGATAGCCTTCCGGCGACTTTGCGCGCAAGGCCGCGCTGACGTTGACCTCGGCAAGCACCCTCAGGTAATCCGGATCATTGACGGAGCGGTACAACGGAAGCAAGTCAGGGGCCTGTAAAAGAACCTTCTCTCGTTTCTCATGTTCGTTCAACTCCCCTTTGCCTGCGGCCCATGCTGCGGCTAATACCTGACCGACAGTCTGTCTATCCGTGAAATCGATGTTGTCGCCGGTATGGTTGTCTACGGCGTAAACCCGCTGCAGGCCCAGCCGTGCGGCTAAGCGCGCGCCCAGCTGGTAGTTTTCGTTGTTGCGTGTCCCAATCCGTCCAAGCATTTCCACTAGCGCGGTGTCCAAGCTGTCGCCAGCGCGGCGCTCAGCTTCGGGCAGCTGCAGCCATTGCACATAGGCCGAAGCGCGGTCATTCGCCGCCAGGAATAGCGCAGCCAGGCGGCGCCGCTGCGCTGGCGTCGGCTGTGCCGGCCAGGCCTTGAACGTTTTATCTACTTCGGCGATGGCGGCGGGCACGTCCAGCTTAGTGGCTGCCTGCGCCGCGTCAGTCGGGGCGCAGTAATCGGGGCCGTACTTTGCAGGATGGCGCGCAGCGAGGTCACATTCCTCTCCGGACAGCGCTTCAATGGTGATGATGTCGGGCTTAAACGCGGCCAGCCTGTCCAGTACGCTTTGCAGCGATGCGGGATTGAAGCTTTCCGGTAATTCGCTCAAGTGCACGGTACCCAGCACAAGTACTTGAGCACGCGGCCCAACCATGTCGCGATCAAGCGCCGTTAGATTGACCTGCGCTTGCGTTGTGAACGGAAATGTCGCGATAAATGTTGCGATTAATCCCCAGATCCAATTTGTCCATTTGCCCATGTCGTATTTTTCCTTGTGTTGTCAAAATAGTGCGGTCAGTTGCGTTGCTAATGGTTTGTTCTATTTTTTCACATTTCCACTACCCGAATTAGGCGTACTCCTATAGCTAAAATTACCTTTATGGTAGCGCCTAAGAAATACGCTTGATTACTGAACCGTGGATTCAACCAACGCGACTGAGCGCCTTGGTAAGTTCATCAACGCTCAGTGTTGAATACTGAACGCGGCGATTTTTTGCAAAGCGCCGGGTGCGATCGTTTCATCGATTTTGTCGTATTCCTCTTCACCACCAGTCTTAGCAGTTTGGAATAGATGATTCAGTGACGGTAATATTGCTGATTCAACCTTCGGATTTCCTCCCGCTTTCAATGCGGCGACAATACCGGCAAGACTTTCTACCGGCACCTGATGATCGAGGCTGCCATTTAGTGCCAGTACCGGGCAGCGAACCATGCGCCAGTCAAGCGCGGGATTAGACATTAGCAATGTACGCAAACCAGGTTGCTTAGCTTGTGCCAGGGAGAGTGAACCCATGTTCATTTTGAGTTTTTTCACCAAAGCCTGATCTTCAGGTGCAAGCCCACTATAGAGCGCTTTGAGTGCCACAATCCGCGGCTCAACATCGGCCTGCGCAATAATGGTTTCATAAAACTTCTGCACATAGATCGTCAGTATTCTCTCTTCTTCCGCTGGGCTGGCTCCGTGATCCTTGGCCCAGATATGGTCTTGCAACAGCATCATGTCTAGGCCGGGAAGGCCAACGCCAGCAAGAGAAATTACAAAATCCACCGATTTTGGTTGGTGAGCGGCTACTGCTGCGGCGATGCCAGGCCCTTCACTATGACCTATCAAACCGAGATGATTGAATTCCTTGCGGGCTTTCAGCGCTTGTACTACGGCATTCAAGTCGTCAATCAATTGTGCGGTGGTATGTTGTTCGTAGTCGCCAGTGGAGCGCCCAACGCCACGCTTGTCGTAACGCAGCACTGCTACACCTTGGCGCGCAAGATAGTCGGCTAGCACAGCAAACGGCTGGTGTCCTGCAGCATCTTCATCACGATTATTGGGGCCGCTGCCGCTTACCAGAATGACTACATTGGGGTGAGTCTTCCCGTTTGGGATGGAGAGTGTTGCGCCAAGTGTCACGCCGTCTGTGCTGCTGATGGCCAGTGTTTCATCCTTATAAGGAAATGGCGCTTTGGGGGTTTGTGCCCGGACCTTCATTGGAAATTCCGAAACCTGCTTCATTTCCATAGACTGTGCAAAGTCGCCTTGTTTATAGTCACCCATGAAATGGTCATTGACCCAAGTCAGCTTCATGGCCGCAAATGAGAAATCCAGCTCCAAGGCATCGCCAGTGCCGTGAATGCTTTTCACCGGTATATCGTAAGCATCTTGGTCAGGGCTGCTAACACTTGCCCAATACGATCCATCGGCTCTGGTGAACAATTCGGCACCGATTTTAAGCGTAGGGCCATTAGGAATTTTCAGGTCGCCAAGCCAGTACCCTTTGTGATCTTTCAAGAGACTAGCCGGAGTTTCAGCTGATATCTCAGTTTTAGCCGCAGCTTGAATCTCAGTTCCAGTTTCAGTCTCAGCTTGCGTGAGCGGAGGGAGGGCAAGCAGTGCGACTAAAATCAGTGTATTTTTTAGGTAAGGTTGCATACAGATGCGCCTTCAAGTGTCGGTTGAGGTGAAAATAGTCAGTGAAGCTACTGGCTTATTCAATTTTTCTCACACTCCCACTACCCGAATTATGTGTGATCACATGACTAGGATTACCCCTATAGGTAACGTCACCGCTACCGGACGTACCAGCATCAAGATCGCCATTCACATCTATCGCGGCATCTCCTGAGCCGGAAATATGTACCCGGTATTTATCCGTTACCAAGTTGGTGGCATATAAATTTCCTGAGCCGCTGATGCTTGCTTTCACATTTTGGGCGGTGCCGCTGGCTTTGATTTTTCCGGATCCGGAAATGTCAAAGTCCACCTGATTCGCAACGATGACCGATAACACAACATCTCCCGATCCGCTGACTTCGTTTTTCAGATTTTGGAATTTGCCCTTAAGATTAATATCGCCTGACCCAGAAAGGTCAACATCCACTGCGCCAGTCAATTCCATTTCAGCTTGCAACGCGCCTGAACCGCTGACAGTCAAGTCAACATTATTGCCGGTAAATTTCGTCTGGCCGACCAAATTCCCCGATCCGCTCATGTTGAGCGCTTCAATATTTTCTACCGTTATATAGACATTTAAGGGATTCTCTTTGTGCCAGCCCCAGCTATATCCCGATCCTTTTTTGCGGATAGTCAGCTTGCCTCTACTTACTTCCGTTTCAATATCGGCAAGAATATCTGCTTTCCCTTCCAACTCCACTTTTTGCGGGCTGCCTTGTTTTAAGTAGATATTTCCTGAAACGGTCGAGGTGATTTTTGTGAACTTATCTACGTTGCGAACTTCTTTAGTTTGGGCAAGCGCCGCAGAAGATATAAAGGCGAGTGCCCAGATAATGATGTGTGTTATTTTTTTCATGTTTGCATCTCCCATGTGGATTGAATTCAATTTTCTGATTAAAAAGTAGAATCTAATTTTTGAAATCATAGTGTTATCAATAAAAAATTATTTCACTATTCCGACGAAGTGAATTTTTTGAGGCTTGAAATGCAAAGTGCGATGGATAAAGCGTGAGATGTGATTAATTGAGCGTTAATTTTCTTGCCTGGGAGGGAGTACTGAATGCTTTTGTCATTTAGATTCAATTCAGGCGCGTCTTTGCTAATATTGCTACAATGAAACTTTTGTGCTTCGCAGGTCACAATCGGTTAACGCCAACACACAGAATAAAAGATCAGACTTGACACAGGTTCTGTATTAAATAGAATCGTTATTTAATACAGAATTTATGGAATCAACTCTAACCACATGAGGCATACATAGAGCAACAAATTTGGCAAATTGCAGAGGTCAAGGCAGGTATAGAAGAAGCGGACAAAGGAGAGTTTGCAACGGATGCAGAAATGAACGCTATCTTCTTAAAATATGCAAATTAAGTGGACGAAAAGAGCGTCTCAAAACTTTGATTCGATTCTGTCGCATATTGCAACCAGCAACCCAATGGCATTTAAAAAATTCATGCTAGATACATTGGAAAAGATCGCAAACCTAAGAGATTTTCCCTTGTATGGACGTGCAGGAATTGTCCCGCTGTCACGCGAGTTAGTTATTCAATATTGTTTATTACCGAATAAAAACCGAACAGATAGAAATATTACGTGTTCTTCATGTCCGTCGAAAGTATCCTTAATTAGTTGAAAAGCACGGTTGGGCTAACGTTTTCCCTGTCTACTTGGCACTGTCCGAAACCGAACACCTCAACTGTCTGAAATCGGACAGTTTTTATTTGCCCGGTTACACAAAATTTATCTTCACCTTAGAGCTAGCTTTCAACATACCTGGCACCGTTATTGCAATGTGGTTGTAATTGTCCAACTTGGAAAGGATTATCGAATGCATCGTAACCTGCAAAGCTGTATTTTTCTTTTGGTTCTGTTCGGCGGCGAAGCTGCCGCAACCACAACCACCCATTCCCTTGGTATCGTGCCGCCGGCGAAGGGAGGATCGATCGCCTACGATATGAATGCTGCGGGGCAGGTTGCTGCGGTGATTCAAGACGAAAGCGGAGGCCAGCGCGGTGTATTTTTTGAGAATGGAAAATTGATCGAACTTGGAACGCTAGGCGGGAAAGATAGCGAGGCCAAACGTATTAATGACAAGGGTGAAATCATTGGGTCGGCAAGCAAGAAAGACGGCGCCTGGAGCGCGGTCCTGTACAACCAGGCCAGCGGGATGCATGAGTTGGGTACGTTGGGCGGTACCAACAGTTACGGTACGGCGCTGAATAATGAAGGCTCTGCCGTGGGATTCTCCGATATAGCGAGCGGAGACTGGCATGCTTTTCTGTATAAAAACGGCGAGCAACTCAAGGATCTGGGAACGCTGGGCGGAAAAATCAGTTACGCGAGCGGCATTAATAATATGGGGCAGGTTGTTGGCACCGCGACGCTTCCAGACGAGCACCGTCACGCTTTTTTTTATGAGCCCGCTCGTGGAATGATTGACCTAGGCACACTCGGCGGTCGCTCCAGTTCAGCGACGGCGATCAATGACAAAGGTGTGATCGTCGGGGCATCAGAGACGGCAGATCATCATTGGCACGCGTTTGTCTACGACGGGCAGCGCATGGTTGATCTGGGTGCAATCATAGGCCGAGGCGACAGTTTCGCCACCAGCATTAATAGTGCCGGCCACGTTGTTGGAACAGTTCGGATTGGTGAAGACTGCATGTCGTTTGTTTGGCGGGACAACAAGGTGACGTTGCATTATTGCGGCAAAGGCTTGTTCCTGACCAACGCCATCAACGATACCGAGCAAGTGGTCGGTGCAACATATGATCACGGCTTGAACGCCGCCACCATGCTTTCAAATACAGCGCCATTTGTTGATCATGGCCACGTCAAATTTATTAACCAGATCGTGCTGGTGTTGTTACTGGCTGGCGCGGCGGTTATCTATCGCAAGCGCTACAGAGGCATTTTATTGGATGGTTCCGCCGATTTGGGCGTGGGAAAAAATAGGTTCCTCCCCAGGTAACTTTACCAACTGACAAGTCCGGCACGTACCGCATCGCTCTTGGCTGTAATGCGTTTATTACGGATGAAGCGGGTAACGATTTGTACGGCCTTGGTTCGCGCTGTGTCGGGTAATGCAATCAGCGCGAACTGACGTTGGGCAGGAATTGGCAGATCAACGATGTTGACACCGGACGGTTCAGGATAAACAGCAAGCCGCGGCAAGATGGAGTAACCGACGCCGTGTCTGACCATAGCCGCGATGCTGGTATCAGTTGTCAGCGTGCGCGAAAGTTCGGCAGTGAATCCGGCTGCACGGCATTGCTCTAATATGGCGAGCGCACCGGAGCAGTTCAGTTGGATATACGGTAGCACCTTGAGTTGATCCCACGAAACCGGCGCGCGTAATTGCAGCGAGGTTGGTACCACCAGAACATAAGAATCCGACACAAAAGAGTGCGTCACCAATTCCGATCTAACCGGCAATTGTGCAATGCCAATATCGGCGCGGCCTTCCATTACAGCGCGGGATACATCTTCGCGCTCTTCGCAACTGTCGTCGATATCAATCCGTATGCCGGGATACTCGATAGCAAGCGCCGCCAAAGCATGCGGTAGCAAATGGGTGCCGACACTACGAAAACAGGCAATGCGCACCTGGCCGATAACTGCGGCATTGTCTTCGACAACGTCAACGATGTTATGTGTCAGACGCAGTATTTGGCGCGCTTTGGTCAGCACGCGGTAACCGGCATCTGTTGGTACACAGCCTGAACGGGAGCGCGATAGCAGTCGGGTTTTCAGCGTTGTTTCTAATTCCGTGATCGCATGGCTGATGCGCGACTGGGTACATCCTAACTCTGCTGCGGCAGCGCCGAAGCCGCCTGAGTCGGCTACCGCTATCAGCATTTCAAGTTGATTGAGCTTCAGTTTATTCATTGAATTAATTGAGATAAGTAAGCGAGATAAGTAAGCAAAACAAGTAATCGAAATCCTTCATGGATGAATGCGAAGTATATGGGATTTCGGTTGCCGTGAATATCGCGTTACCGGAAGATGGGTTTGTCGCAAATGCCTATTGAAAGGAACTTGTATGAACCAACTGCCCTTAGATACCGTTTTGGTCGTGATTGATGTGCAACAGGCGTTTAATGACCCAAGCTGGGGTCAACGCAATAACCCTGCTGCCGAAGCCAATATCGCTGCGTTGCTTGCTGCCTGGAGAAAAAGCCAGCGTCCGATTATTCATATTCATCATCGTTCACCTCGGCCAGAAAGCTTGTTTTACCCTGAGCATCCCGGCTTCAAGGTAAAACCGGAAGCCGAGCCGCAACTCGATGAGCCTGTGCTTTATAAGCAGGTAAACAGTTCGTTCATCGGCACTGACCTGGAACAACGTCTGCGTGCACGTGGCGCGACGACGCTGGTCATCGTGGGGATTACAACGGATCATTGCGTTTCTACCACGACCCGCATGGCCGGTAATTTCGGCTTTGTGACTTACCTCGTATCAGATGCTACCGCGACCTTTGATCGCGTCGGGCCAAGCGGTAAGTACTTCAGCGCCGAGCAAATGCATGAAACGGCATTAGCGAGTTTGCATCAAGAATTTGCGACGGTGGTTGAGTGTGCTTCGCTACTGGATTGTTCATAATATCGACGTAGCCAACTATTCCTGGCCCTTTACCGGTTTAGGATAATCCTTCATCATATCAATCGCTTGCGCGTAGCTGGAATCCCAGGTTTGCTGATGCAGATCTGCGATCCGTTTTGCCATCGCCTGATTGCGCAATACGATTTCCATATTGCGTGAATTATCTAAATAGCCGCCGCTCCAATTGCTGGTGCCGATCCATGCGATTTGTCCGTCGATCGACATGGTTTTACTATGAATGACGCGGGCGAATGGGATAAAGCCGCTGGCTGCTTTTGGCAGCGTGACGATTTTTATTTCCATCCCGGGTAGCAACGATAAACTTTTTAAATAATGAATTGCCGGTTTTTCGGTATTCCAGTTCGATACCATTAATTTGACTTTAACACCGCGTGTTAAGGCAGCGCGTATCGCATTGTCTATCACCGCATAATAAGGGCGGGTGTGATTCGGGCCGTAGCTGAGTGGCGCGTAGTCGAGCAGTTGAATACGCACTTCAGATTTTGCTTCTGCCAGCAATTTCACTATTTCTGCTTCAGAGTCACCAATGCCATCCGGGTTATAGGCATTTGGGCTAGCGATTAAAAATGCGGCGGATTGATCGTGTGCTGCAACGCTATGTTGATTTAACGCGGCTACTTTTTTACCTTGTGCAATGAGTTCCTGAGCTTGCCAGTCTTGCTCAAAGATCGCGTGTATTTGCGCAACGACGTCGTGGTCGGTAATGCGCAAGCCGGTTTCATGGATATGTTCAAAAGAGCGCCAGTCAAAATTTTGGCTTCCAACGTAAGCAGTGTCACCGTCAACCACCATATATTTAGCGTGGATGATGCCGTTGCCGGTTAATTTTGAATAATCAAGAAAACGGAATTCTAGATGTGGGATTTGTTTAAGACGTTCAATCGTGCCGGTATCTGATAACGACTTGCCTTTTTCTTCCATCAAAAACCGAATTTTTACGCCGCGTGCACCCGCCGCCGCTAAGCGATTAATGACATTCTCAAATGCCGCGCCTGGCTTGCTGGCAACATAAAACTGACCCAGCACAATCTCTGTCTTGGCACTATCAAACATCTCGCTCCAGACTTGCAATGGCTCCCGCAAATCCGGTGTAGCCAGCGCTGTTTCAACGGGAACGGTATGCACTAATTCGTAACCGGGAATGCTGAATTCAGCATGAGCGATGGTGATTTGACTTATTAAAAGCGTGGCTAAGAGAATGAGTTTGCGCATAGGGTATTTTCTGCAGGAGCTGTAGGGTGGGCACGGTTTTGTGCCCACGCGTAACGGGAGATAAACAATGGATTTTATTTAAAAATATTATTGATCGAATATAACGCGTGGGCACGATGAAGCTGTGCCCATCCTACGAAAATTTAATCAACCAGCTATTTAAGCGATATGCAATTTACCAGTTTCGATAGACACCGGTTTTGTATTGGCGTGAGCACTGTCGAGTCGACCAACACAGGCGCGCAACATCAATACTTTTAAATGATCGTTAATACGTTCAATGCGTTCCTGGAACATATTAAAAAAGAACATGCCGACGACAGCAATGCCGATCCCTAATGCCGTTGCATACAAGGCGGTACCAATGCCTTGCGATACTTGACCAGGGTCAGAAACGCCGGACACAGCCAGTGCTTTAAACGTGTCGATAATACCCAGAATAGTGCCGAGTAAGCCGAGTAACGGTGCTGCGGTGACGATGGTGTCGAGTATCCAGATGCGATGTTGAATTTCACCGCGATTAGCGATATAGACCGACTCGCTATAATCTTCAAGATCTTTGTTATTTGTCAGGTTGTGTTTTTCAGCCAGAATGTCGCTGACCAACGTCAGTGGTAAATTTGCTTTTGCCGTTAATTCTGCCGGTAATTCGTTGATGTTCTGCACCGCGTGAGTCATCGCTTTTTCTAGTTTGATCGCCTGACTCAGCGTGTAGTTATAAAATATGCCGCGCTCGACAATGACAAACAACGCTAATGCCGCACAGGCGTACATCAGGTAAAAAGCGAGTTCGTGGAATAGTTGCATGTTCATGTTAATTTCTCCGCACAATAAGGCAGTTTTTATGGTGGCGAACTTTCGGTTCGCCACCAGGGATTGCAATTAATGACTTAAATAGTGATAACTACGTTTAAAAATCCGCAACAAGTGTCAGGCTAAATGTCCGCGGTGGGCTTACATAAAATGACGGCGCTGATGCCGGGATGTTCCCGATCGCATACGCATTTGATGTGAATTGACTACCGCTGCCAGAACTTAAGCTTAGGTAGTTACGATCAAACATATTGTTGACGTTAAATTTCAAGGTCGGTTTTTTGAGCCAGTTATTGGATTCAAACGTATACCCTGCTCCGGCGCTGGTTGTTACGTAGCCGCCGATGCTGTCATCGTTGACCAATGTTGAATAACGCTTGCCAGTGTATTTAGCTTGTGAAAATACATACCAGTTTGCTTCGGTATATTGCAGGTTTAAACCGCTTAACCAATTTGGCGTATCCGGGAATTCTTTACCGGCAGTTGGTAAAGTTGAAGTGACGGTCCAAGGAATATCGCTATCCATGTGGCTCTTGATGTAGGAGAGCGACGCATACATACTCCAATTTTTTGTGATGGCATAGCCGGTTTCTAATTCAAAACCTTTAGATGTAGCGTCGCCAACGTTGAAATCGGTATTGGTATCGGTGTCTGGGTTGTAGGAAGTAGCAATACGGTTTTTAAAATCGATGTAATAAATCGAGCTTGAGAAAGTCCATTTATCGGAAGTGTAGCGATAACCCAGATCAAAGTTCCATGAAGTTTCTTTATCCACTGGAACGTCGCGCATTGTTCCACCGGCGTATGTGCCATTCACGATAGAGCCGCCAGAAACCAGATTGAAATAAGAGAAGTTGCCAGGTGCTTTGAAGTTTTTCGTCGCATTAAAAAATACGGAATCGGCTTGATCTAACTGATAGCGCAAACCTAAGCTCGGTAATAAGCTGGTGTATTCTTTATCTAATGTGTAGAAAGCCGGTGAGCTTTGGCTTGGTTCGTTAGTGAAATTGCGTTCAATGCCAGAATAACGCGCACCAAGTTGCACATTTAATTTATCTTGCATCAAATTGATATTGTCTTGTGCGAAGAGAGATCTACCGGTATTGATGGTCATCGCATTACGATATTCCACTGCCGAACCATTTTGATTCTGCAAATAATCAGTTGGATTGTTTAGCCAAAGATCGGCAGGAACACCGTTAGCTGCGATTGCCGAGTATGGCGCAGTTTGCTGTTGACGAGCACGTTCAAACCAGTAACCGAACATGACGCGTTGATCATCAAATTGTTGTGTAAATTTAGTGGTGATACCTGGGCGATATGTCTTAGTTACGCTGCCTTCGTAGGCATATACCGTGTCTTTAGTGTCGCCGTCTTTGTTGACATCTTTTACGCCACCAGCGAGTAATGTGCTGGCATTGCCTTCAGTAATGGTTTGTAATTCATTGCCGCCTGTACCGTAGCCATACCACATGTAAGGACTGACATCGACGGCGGATTTAGGTGTGATCTGGAAGTGGCCGTTCATGGTTGCGAGCCAATTGTCGAACGGATTAATGTTGTAGGCGTAATATAAATTCTTAGGCCCATTGGAGATACCGGCGTTTGGCGCATAAGTTGAATCATTTTGCGCTGTGCCATTTACGCCCGGTTGGTGTACCGGCATTTGCGTACCGAAATCGTAGTTGGTTCCGTACTGAGCGATTTGTGCCTTGGTCAATGAACGATAGTTGTTGTTGATGGCGGTATTGTATAAAACTGCGGTGTCAATATAGCTACCGTTATCAAGCGTTAATTTACTGTTGAAATCGGTATGTTCTTTATCCGCGCCGCCTTCGCCCTTGAATTTATCTACCTGGGTTTTTGAATAAGAAATAAAGAATTTAAATCTATCGTTCAATATTTTTCCTGAGTCCACGCGAGCATAATATTTACGCAAATTATGCGATCCGATAATGGTCTCTACGCGGAAACGACGCGCATCTTCAGGTGTACAGGTATTCATGCCGATATTGCCGCCGGTAGCGCCAACGTGCGGTGCTTCGGTGTCAGTGGAACCTTGCGTTACGTAGATATCGCACAGGTTTTCTGAGTCGGTATATTCTTGTGGATATACCGCAAAGTTACCGGAATCATTCACCGGCGCGCCGTTAATTGTAAAACCGAGTTGATCACTATTGAAGCCGCGAACCCGAATGTTACCGCCGAATAGGCCTGTTCCATCTTGATCGTAGGTATTCACGCCAGGCAGTAAGCCGATCATTTGGTATGGATTGCTAGTGCCTTGTTGCTTGTCCATGTAAGTACGGTCAACCGAACTACGCGCTTTTGGTGATTCTTCTGCCTGGATCAAACCAGTGCTAGTGCTCTGTCCGCTATCCTGGCTTTGAACTGTCACTTTACCCACTTCAGTAGTGGTATCGACTGCGTATGCAAATGGGCTTGCAACGATGAACAACCCAGAAATCAGCATAGACAGTCTGGTGACTTTGTATTTGTGTTTCATTTAAGAGTTCCCTGTAAATTTTCGGTTTTAAAACGTCGTGATCCAACTAAAAAAATATTGCAACATCTGATCCCGTACCTTCAGGCTGCCGCCGGTATGAAATCTAACTCGGCACTAAACTTATGCGTGGCTTCCCCTGCCCAGCTGGATTCAGGAAAAGCAGTAAATGAAGAGCGATTAATCGTTTTTTTGGCAGCATCATCGAGCAGCATCGAGTTGGATGATTCTTCGATTCCTTGCTCAACAACAGCGCCGTTACGGCTTAATACAAACCAGACTTTTACCTTGCCTTGCGGTTTCTGCTGGCTGGCCTCACGCCCGGTCGGATAGCGTTTAATGCTATTTAAATGCGCGCGCAATTTAGCGATATAGCCCGCTTCAATACTGGCGTTGTTTGGTTTTGCTGGCTCGGCTGCTGACGCAACAGGAGCTGGCGTGGGCATCAGCGTTGGCGTAGGTGTTGGATTAGTAACCGGGGTATTCAGTGCAACGGGCACCGCTGCCGCTACTTCTGCACTTGGGCTATTGGTCACCGTTTCTTGTCTGGCTGTTGGCTGACTTATCGGCTTGACTGTCGGTTGATTAACTGGCGTTGGCGGAGTCGGGGGTTTTGGAACAGACTCTGGTTCAGGCTCCGGCGCAGATAAGCTAATTTGAACCGTAGCCTCATCAACGTGGCGCTCAATTTTTACCGCTTTTTGAACACCCGCAATGATTAATATGCTGAGTATTAGTAGCGATGGCAACGTAGCCAGCGCATTGCGGAACCGGTATGAAAATGGTGTAGTCGGCATTTTTATTACAGCTTCCGGGTAGCGATAGAGATAGACTCAAAGCCGTTTTTCTTTAAGTTATCCATAACATCGACCAAGCGCTGTACTTCAACGCCGCTATCGCTATTGATAATTACATTGAGTTTTTCGCTACCTTTTTTTGCCTGATTTAGGCGCGCAACGATTTCGCTCATTGACGTATTGACGCCATCAACCTGCAATGCGTTATTTAAGCCTAGCGTAATCACGGCTTTATTTTGCGGTGTTAAATTTTGTGAACTGGACGCGCCGGGTAAATGAGTTTTTAGTCCCAGTGCCGGTATCACATTCAAACTAATCAATACAAAAAATACCAACAGAAACATCATCACGTCGATCATGGGAATAATTTCGACACGAGCTTTTCGTTTTTTTTGTTCATCCCAACTGCGCATACAACACTCCGATTCAAATTAATATTCGCTGAAACAGCGACCAGATTAATCGCTATAAATTACATAGCAGTCGGCATGGTAATAAGTAATTATTACTCGCGTATTACAAGATGACAGGAAGATTACGTGTGGTTTTTTAGAGCAGAAATGCGCCTAGCGGTGTGGCAGAGGAACGAAGGAGAGCAGGGTTTTGAATGCGTAGACAACGATTAATGAGCCGGTTAAATCGCCGATAGACATCACGATCAGGCTTGGTAAATAGTGGGAAGAAACGCCGCGCATAATGAACCACGCCAGTTGCAGCAGCGGGTTGCACAAGCCGTATAACAAAATGCAGATCAGGAGATTCGTCGTCGTCAGATTGCTCAGTGAACGCTCTAAACGCATTTCCTGGAGGGTGTAACGATAGGCGAAATAAGGCGCTAATGCAGAAATTAAGCTATAGCCGATGGTGGTGATCGGGTCGCCAGGAAAAAGAGCATACATGCTTGAAGTAAGCAGTGATCCAAACAAAATCCCGAGCACGCCTGCTTCCGCAAACAACAGAGTGCAAATCAGGCGCAGACCGGCGGGTAGATAAACCCATGCAACGCCTTGGGTAAATTCGATTTGCTTGAACAGCCAATCATTGAGCATGTAGGACAGCGTGTAGGCCACTACGACAAAAGCGACTGTAAGCAGGTTGCGGCTAATTATTGACATCCTGCGTCGCTTGCATCAAACATTTAGAGAGTTTGTCGAAATGCAGCCACGCAGCCTGGCTAAGTTCAACCTGTTTGCGACGCGTATCGTCGGTGTCGGTGAGAATAATCCAGCCTTTTTCTCGCATTGATTTGAGTCGCGCATGCAGCATCGCCGGTGAGCCAAGTTCGCTTTGCGCCATCATGTCACGTACGGATAAACGATCTTTAGCTTTCCCGGCAAGCGCCACAAAAGCCAGAATGCGGTCCTCCAACGGATCAAGCGTCGGCAAGCCACGCAGGGCGTGAGCCAATTGCAAGAACCGGACGTAAATGTCAGCGGAAGGACTATGTTTTTCCATGGCGATTTGGTGAATTTTTCAACTGGAAAGAGGGGTAAAACGAGTGAGATCATAACCGTCAACGCGGTTAGGCGTCAAATTTTAAAGTTGTATGGGCAACATTTTGGTTTTAAATTGTGAATAGCATTTTTGCTGATTTGTTGGGTAGCTCAATAGAAGTGTTGCTGCGTGTCCATGCTAATATTCCGAGCTTAATTCAGTACAACTCAGCATAATTCTTCAAATATTTAGCAAATACTAACGTTTCAACTACGCAATTGACCATGCCCATTCAAGCTCTCGACAATCATCTTCTTAATCTACGGGCGAAACCGGATTTATCTGGACTATCTCGCTTCGTCGTTGAGTTTTTATATTTCGGTATAAAGGAGGCTCGGTCATGTTTGTTTGCCGGCCTCTTCTTTGCAGCGATATTTTGTTTACCGCGCTCCGGCATCATGGGCATCCCACGTTACGATGCGTTGCTTATCATCGCCGTACTCATTCAATTATGGATGGTGTGGACTAAGCTGGAAACGACCGATGAACTGAAAGCCATTTGCCTGTTTCACGTCATCGGTTTTGCACTGGAAGTGTTTAAAACATCGAGCGGAATTAAGTCATGGTCGTACCCTGATCTTGCCTATAGCAAGCTTCTTGGTGTTCCTTTGTTTTCTGGGTTTATGTATGCCGCGGTCGGTAGTTACATCATTCAGGCATGGCGTATGTTGGATGTGAAAATCAGGCATTATCCACCGTACTGGATGGCAACCGTGATTGCCATTTTAATCTACGCAAACTTCTTCACGCATCATTACATCGGCGACTATCGCTGGTACATTGCCGCTTGCACGCTGGGACTGTATGCAAGATCAACCGTCGTCTTCACACCATTAGATCGGGAGCGGCGTATGCCCTTGTTATTGGCATTTGTGTTGATTGGATTTTTCATTTGGCTGGCCGAAAATATCAGCACTTTTTTCGGCATTTGGAGATATCCAGACCAAATCGGCGCTTGGGCAACGGTGAATGTCGGAAAGTGGAGTTCATGGTCTTTATTAGTCATCATGACATTTACCATCGTCGGTAATTTGAAACACATTAAGCAGCGCATTCATATTCCGGCATAGGATGATTTTATGAATGTATTCACCTTGCTTCGACTGGATTGTGACGATGTTTTTTGCTGGCAATCATGTAACAGTTGGTATTTTAAATTGACGCGAGTAGTAGCTTTAAATTAATATTTCGATAATTTTTCGCAAAAAAGCTGGTTTTAATTGCGAGCTTTACCTATAGGATATTCTCAGTGTTACTTCAAACAAAAAACATCGCAGCATTAGTATTCGGCTTAAGTTTATGTGCTTTTTCTCACGCGGAAGACCCCATCAAAGTGACTAATAAGGACTACAACCTGGATGCTGATTTAAATTATCTGGTTAATAGTACGAACTCTTCGACCGATGTGGGTAATACCAAACAAAACTTTTCTGGTCATATCGATTTTAAACAAATCAGCGGTGATTGGGCTCAAGAAATTAAGGCGGCTGCAGTCAATAGCACCGACGGAAATAATCCGGTAGACAATACGGAAAGCTATTTGGTCTCTGGTAAAACCATGCACAATGAAGACGCAAGTTTCTATGAATTTGCCAAAGTGCAGTGGGAAAAAGACTCAAGCAGCGCATTTAAATCGCAAACCGCGTTGACCCTCGGTCTCGGGAAAAAACTCTATAGCGATGATCTTCAATTCTTGACGGCGGAAGTGGGTGCCGGGGCAGAATATGACGTTAAGCAAGCGCCTCCGAACTATTCCAGCACTAATGGACTTGGGACGCTTGCGGCGCATTACGAACGCAAGATCACGACTTCGGTTAGCTTTGTTCAGGATGTTGGCTATGACTACAGTTCAATCTCAAAGACGATACGCTCACGCAGTGCCATCTCGGTGATGCTCACGGATAAATTATCCGGATTGGTTAGTTTGGACTATAAAAAAATCCATTCCGATTTGGGTGACTCTCGTACTATTTTGAGTGCGATAGGACTTAAATATAGCTTTTAATGACAGTATTAATCGGCGATAAATAGTTATATTCTCGCTTAGAAAATGTTCCGAACTTATTTATTGCGGAACACAAAAATATCTTAGCGATTTGATTGGATGGTTGGAGCATGCCCACGAGAAATCGTTTGCACCGAACTTTTAGAGGCTTGTAAAGCCGATTGGATTACATCTAAAGCCCGGTCCGGTTTTGAGTTTCCGCACATGAAAATATCCACTGCGGCAAAGCCAAATTCCGGCCAGGTATGAATGGAAATATGTGACTCCGCCAACAATACAACGCCAGTGACGCCTTGCCCGGATCCAAAAGCATGGAAATGACTGCACAAAATAGTGGCGCCAGCGGCATTCGCACTCTCCCGAAGAAGCAGCTCTACGGTAGCTGCATCGTTTAGCTTGTCTGGGTTAATTCCATATAAATCAGCAAATAAGTGCTGCCCAGATGGCTCATAAACAGGATGCGTCATTTATGCCCACCACTGCCGCCAGCCAATGACCCGTTACCCATAAAAGAACTCCAGCCACTGCCACGGCTAGCGCCGGAACGGTTTTGATCATTTGATTCAGACGCAACAAGTTTTTGCCAAGTGATACCAGTCGTCAGCACAGTCACAACAATTGCGTAGATTAAAAATTTTCTATTCATTGCCTTCTTCAAAGTAGGAGTTCAGATATTTCGCGGGCAAATAAATCGCTAGCCCGCCAATCAAAACATAAATCCAGGTATTGATGGAAAGCAGAAGTGGGATCAGGTTCAGTGCGAGTATCAAGCCAATAAATTTGGTGGATAGAGCTTTAATATTTTCATCTGTACTGGTTTTATTCACGACTACTGCGTCACCAAACCAGGCACGGATTTGATCCGCACTGACTGGCGAAGATTGTGACCAGGTGATTTCAGATGAAGTCATTTCAACAGCGAGTTTGTTCTGGCCACCTTGAAATTCGACTACTTCAGTTCGATAGCCGATGCCCACGCGCCAGTTAAATGCGCCTGCTGCAAACAATACTGTCGCTGGATATCGATAGAGTTTGTGAAACGGTACTTTTCCGAGTACTGCGGCATCTTCCTGCATCCAGACTGGCCACTCGTCTAAGACTATCGCCCGAGCCCATCCTTCGGTGGTTTCAATCAGCCATAAAAAGCCTGCTTTGGGGCTATGTAACAAGTATTCAGTCCACACAGTATTTTCATTATCGCTACACTGCATTAACCCGATAAGCTGAAATTGCCTGCCACTGATTGTCGCCTGAGCTCCTAGCTTCAACGTCGTATGGACATGTTCCACGCGCTCACCGGCAGCTAATATCTGTGAGACCGGCCCTGAAGTGTCAACTTGGGAATGGCAGCTGGGGCAAACTATGGTCGTTGTAATACCCGGCAAAAATTGAGTGCTACTGCCACAGTGCGGGCAGGCCAATATTTCGATCTTGCCTTTGAATTTGCCAGCGCTGGTTCGTACTTGATCGTCATCGCGCAGCAGTTGGCATTTTAATTCGTCCAGACTTACTGCTTGTCCGGTATATACCTGCGGCTGATTTGAATCGGAATAATCCAACGTTAAAAAGTTGCGGCCAGAACGCAAATCGGCAACGTGTGCTTGCCAGCCTTGACCAATTTTAAACGGTAACTCACCTTGTCCACCGATACAGTCCGCAGTGCGAACATCGGCGGCAATATAATTTTGCCCGTTGATGAGGTAGGAGTGAGAAGGAATTAATGCTGTAAATTCGGGTAATTGAGCGTTGGCATGAATTTCCGTGGTCAGCGTATATTGTCCGGACGCATCCCCAAGCCATGCAGTTTTGCCATTGTCAAAGAGTGCGTACCATTCGTTCCACATGCCATCCGAATAGCGCAGCTGTATTCGCCCGATGATCGTAAATGCATTGCCCCCAAACGTACCAGTTGTGCCAATTTGAATGGGCGAATAATCTTCCAAAACGTCGGACATCTTGCCCAGGTTTTTAACCGACTCGGCATCTTTTAAGACGGTGGTTTTACAGTATTCGCACACTGCAAGAACCGAGGCATGTGATCGGAATTCAATTTGCGCGCCACAATTTGGGCAAGGAACAATTTGCATGGATGTGTTGTGTACTTTAGCCGATTAATTTTTTGAGCAATTCGGCTTTAGCCGTTTCGTAATCGCTGGCTGAAATCAAGGCTTTATCCAACAGTCCTTTGAGCTTTTCAAGGCGCACTTCAATGGCGTCTTCGGCTGGCGCAACGGGTGGGGCCGATGGGTTCGTCGATGGAGTTGCCGGTGCCGCCAGACCTTGCGCCATCACTTGACCAAAAGCGACACCGGAAGCCAGGCCTGCTCCGAGCCCGGCCAAACCGCCTTCATTTTGAGCCGCTAGGGGAATGGAGCTGGCAACTTGAAACTGGGTAAAGCCGCCCATTTTTTCAGCACTAAGGCCGCCCTTCATGCCAGCAGAGATGCGTTCGTCCAGAGCCGCTTGCAATTCGTCCGGCAGGCTGACGCTAGTCACATTAAACTCATCTAAACCCAAGCCATATTTTTCAAAAGCTTGTGCTAAATCGCCTTTAACATGCTGCGCCATCAGCGTTTGATTGGCTGCCATATCAAGAAAGGGCACATTGGCAGTACCGATTGAGTTAGCCATTGTCGCTAATGTGATGCCACGCAATTGATCTTCTACTTCGTCGCGGGTGTATTGTTCCCGCGTTCCGCTAATCTCAGTGAAGAATTTTTTGGCATCCGTCACCCGGTATGAATACATGCCGAACGCACGGATTCTAACCATATCAAAGTCTTTGTCACGTATCGTGATGGGTTGAGTTGTGCCCCATTTACGGCCAGTTTGAATTCGCGTGCTGAAAAAATACACGTCGGACTTGAAGGGGGATTCAAACAACTTATCCCAATTCTTCAAATAAGTTAAAACCGGCAAAGTCTGTGTCGTCAGTTTGTGGTTGCCCGGTCCAAATACATCGGCGACTTGGCCTTCATTGACAAAAACGGCGATCTGCGACTCGCGTACGGTGAGCATGCCGCCATTTTGAATTTCGAAATCCTGCATAGGAAAACGCCACGCAAGAACACCTTCGGTGTCTTCATTCCACTGCAAGACATCTATAAATTGTTTCTTAATGAAAGAACCAAGGCTCATGATTTTATCGTCCGAGTGAGAGATCTATTGAAGATGGAAAAACAATTTAAGAGGCACAGTTAGTAAACGTAATTAATAAACGAAGTTAAAAAACGTAACTAAGAAACATTTTTAAGAAATACAGGCAGCGTTAATCGCGCCGATAGACAAGGAAATTGCGCCCATTAACCCACCAAAGGCGGTATTGCCTGACTCAATATGTTCTTTTGAAATGTGCAGCAGCCTGACCGTCACCGCATAAGCTAATACCTGTACGACCATCGCCCCTGCTGCCCAAGCCATAAATTCAAGGTAGTTGGATGTATGCAGCAGACTGGACCCGATGGTGAGCGAGAAGCCGATTAATGCACCGCTCATGGAAAGCATCGCCGCATTGTTCCCTTGTCGAATCAGCAGTACTTCATCGATCGTGGTGACATAGGTGTAGACCATAAAAAAGACCGCGAGAAGCGCGCTGGCCGTCAGTAAATGTAAAGCGTAATTTGTAATTGCAGCCAAGGCGTTCTCTCAAAAGTAAATTAATCAACTACCAGGACTTATGCAAAACAGCCCCAGCGGCGTTGCATTCTCCTTGCCGTACTGAAACTACCAAAGATGTTTACCAAAAACAATTGTTGAAGTATATTAAACCAAAAGATAATCTATGCCCAAAAAAATTTTAATCCTCTCAGTCTTCGTCGTCGCCTCTTGCGGCCTCGCCTATGAACTCATCGCTGGGGCACTTTCAAGTTACTTGCTTGGCGACTCAATTCTTCAATTTTCCACCATTATCGGCTGCTACCTGTTTGCAATGGGCGTTGGAGCTCACTTTTCAAAATACATTCATGACGACGACTTACTGGCCCGTTTTGTTGATATAGAACTGGCCGTCGGGTTAATCGGAGGCATCTCTGCAGCGTTGTTGTTTTTGACCTTTTCGTGGATGTCGGCACCGTTCCGTACGCTTCTTTATGTTTTGGTCTTCATGATAGGTGCGCTAGTTGGCATGGAAGTGCCTCTGGTCATGCGGGTCTTAAATTCGCGACAGACCGAGTTCAATGAACTGGTTAGTCGTGTGCTCACTTTTGACTATCTTGGCGCACTGGCAGTTTCGCTGCTATTTCCTTTAGTTCTAGCTCCCTACCTTGGGCTGGTGCGCACCGGTTTTTTATTTGGGATGCTCAACATTGGCGTCGCGTTGTGGACCATACACACCTTCCGTCATGAATTGAAAAATGTCGGTGCGCGGTTGCTACGTGCAGCAACTATTCTTTGTTTATTAATGGCTGGATTTTCCTTATCTGACCGCATGGTTTATTGGGGTGAACATGGCTTGTACGGCGACGAAATCGTCTTCTCCACCACGACGCCATATCAACGTTTAGTCATCACCCGCTGGAAAGATGATCTGCGTTTGTATATCAACGGCAATCTGCAGTTTTCGTCACGGGACGAATATCGCTATCACGAGGCATTGGTGCATCCGGCCATGCAGGCACTTCCTTGGGCGCGCTCGGTACTGGTTTTAGGTGGCGGCGACGGGCTGGCCTTGCGTGAAATTCTCCGCTACTCAAATATTCAGCACGTGACGCTGGTTGACCTTGACCCGGCCATGACCAATGCGTTTACGCACAGGTCCGAATTAACGCAGCTTAATCACAGTTCGTTCAGTGACCCGCGCGTACATGTCGTTAACGCAGATGCCGCAATTTGGCTGCAAAATAATCAGGATATGTTTGATGCTGTCATTGTCGATTTTCCCGATCCATCCAGCTTTGCATTAGGTAAGCTGTATTCGGTACCGTTTTACGGCATAGTGAAAAAGCACGTTGCGGCGAATGGATTGATTGTTGTGCAATCTACCTCGCCATTTTTTGCACCGCACGCCTTTTGGACTGTAGAGGCGACACTAAAAGAAGTAGGCTTGCTGACCTATCCCTACCATTTGTACGTGCCATCATTTGGCGAGTGGGGATTTATTCTGGCATCACCACAACAGCATTTTGAACCACCCACGCAATATAGCCTGCCTATGCGTTATCTCAGCAAAGAAACAACGCATGAGATGTTCACTTTTCCGCCGGATATGCAGCGCATTCAAATGGAGCCGAATCACTTGGATACCCAGTCGCTGGTGCGTGAATTTGAGCAAGACTGGCGTCAGGTGATACGTTAATGGGCAGATTATGAATCGGCGCTCATTTTTATTGTGGGCTGGCGCCAGTAGTGCAGTAGCAATGGGCAGTGCCGCAGAATTTTGGCGCTGGCAAGAGATTACAACGGACGTCAACTACCCTGGCATGGCTGAGGGGCATTTCTTACGTGACCGGCATAAGCTTCCACCGCCAACAGAAATTATACAAACCGATGTCGTCGTGCTCGGTTCTGGCATTGGCGGTCTGACCGCAGCCTGGAAAATGAACAAGGAAGGCCTTAACGATTTTTTGGTCATCGATGGCCCGCAAGTTTATGGTAATGCAGCCGGTGGACACTTCGGTGATTTGGCGTACCCCACTGGTGCGCACTATCTGCCAGTCCCTTCAACAGAGTCATTTCATGTTCGTGAAATTCTGACTGATCTCGGCATTATTTTACGTAATCCGATGAGTGAGAAGCCTTATTACGATGAGCGATATCTTCTTCATGCACCAGAGGAGCGTCTTCTGTTTAATGGGCGATGGCAAGAAGGTGTCATTCCTAATGAGGGCGTACCACCGGATGAGTTAAAAGAGCACAGTCGATTTTTTAAGGAAATTGAACGCCTGCGTCATCTGCGTGATAGCAACGGAAAACGCATCTTCGCCATTCCCAGCACGTTGTCATCCACTGATCCTGAATGGCAAGCATTGGATAGCATTACCTTTAAAGCTTGGCTCGAAAAAAATGGCTACAGCTCGCCAACGCTGCATTGGTATTTGAACTATTGCTGCCGTGATGATTATGGAACCCGCTACGACAAGGTCTCTGCCTGGGCTGGTCTGCACTATTATTGCAGCCGCTCCGGCAAGGCAGAAAATGCGGAAAGCGGTGCATGGCTGACTTGGCCGGGAGGTTTAAGTCCGCTGGCAGAAGCGATGGATAAGGCAGCAGGTAGTCGCCGTAAAAGCGGTACGGCTGTTTCGCTAAAAACGACGGCCGATGGCGTTGAAGCGCACTGTTTTGAATTGATCAACGGCATTCCGAAAACGTTTATCGTACGCGCCAGAAAAGCGATATGCGCTATGCCCTTGTACGTCGCATCACGCGTTGTCGAATCAATTCAAGATTACGGCTTCGACCCTGCCTTGCACTTGCCTACGTACGCACCTTGGTTAGTGGCCAATTTTTTGATGAATGACTTTCCGCATGAATTACCAGATGCTCCGTTATCGTGGGATAACGTCGTTTATCAGGAACCGGGTCTTGGTTATGTCGTATCGACTCATCAAGATATTCGCATAACACCACCCCCTAAAACAGTCTTCAGTGCCTATGTCGCGCTGTCGGATCAGAGTCCCGATGCAGCCCGAAAATGGATGGCGCGGGTAACAGCTAAAGAATTGCTTGCCGCCGCGAGTGCTGATTTGAAGGCGGCCTATGGCTGGAAATTCGCATCTTGCGTTGAGCGTGTTGATATAACTTTGCGTGGGCACGCAATGGCTGTGCCGTTACCGACGTTTCGTTCTAACCCCGGGCTTAAGGCATTACGCGAATTAGATGGTCCGATACTTTTTGCGCATGCAGACCTATCTGGATTTTCGGTATTTGAAGAAGCCGCTTGGTGGGGATATCGTGCTGCCGGATTAGCGTTGAAGCAAACTTAGTATTGAGGCTGGCGACCATCGTAACTACATACGTTCCTAACTTGTCCCTTTACAGTACGTGGCAAGCCCATCTTTCAAGTAATTGAAAAGAAGCATAATGCGGCGGCAATTGCGCATGTCCTCATGCATCACAAGCCACATATCCAGTTCCAGGGCAACCACCTTCGGCAATACAGGGAGCAAGTTTTGATCTCTGGCGGCGATAGGTTTCTGGCATGCGCCAATGCCTATTCCAGCGCGCAAGGCGGACAATTGCGCCAGTTCATTGTCGCAGCGAAAATTAAACTGATCGCGGCTTAATTGAATTCCTAATTGCTGCGCCGAATGAATGGCGAAGGGGTTGCGGTCATAACCGATTAAGGTATGACCGTCCAGTTGGTCAATTCTCTTGGGCAGGCCGATGACTTCCGCATAGCTGCGGTGCACATATAAACCCACCGCCACAGGCCCTACGCGCCTGGCGATGAGAGCACCTTGGGTTGGCCGAAACATGCGGATGGCAATGTCAGCGTCTCTTCGTAGCATGTCTTCCGGTTCATTGGTCAGCACCAGTTCTAGCGTAATTTCAGGGTACTGTCGGTGAAAAGGCGCCAATAATCCCGGTAATACTTCGCCGCCGACTATTGTGCTTGCAGTAATTCGTACCGTCCCGTGCTCTTTACCCGCTTCTCCGGAGGCGCGCCGAATTAACGCTTCAGCGGCGGCTGCCATTGTTTCAGCATGAGGAATTAATTCAAGGGCGATAGCATTGGGAACCAGACCGACGGGAGAGCGAGAGAACAACGCCGTCTTTAGCTGCATTTCCAATGCCTCGATATGGCGGCCAATTGTGGGTTGAGTCGTGTCCAATGAGCGAGCCGCCGCCGACAAGCTGCCTAGCCGTGCGACGGCGAGAAATGAGCGGTATAACTCCCAACTGGGCTCTTCAGTAGTTAAACGTTTTTGCATAATGGCCATTCGGTTATATGTATTCTAGTTTATCCCATGAAAGACTAAGCTGATACCCATCTTCACTTATTTAGGAATTTTCGGCATGGAAACGACTGCTACTCGCAAGACGGCACTCATTCTTGGCATCACTGGTGGCTTTGGAAGCGCCGTTGCCAATTCACTAGCAGCCCGAGGCTGGCAAGTGCGCGCTCTGCATCGTAATCCGGAAGCCGGGCTAGCTATGTTGCCCGCGTACGACATTGAGTGGCGACTTGGTGACGCCATGAATCAGGTGGATGTTTGTGCTGCAGCACAGGGTGTCGATTTGATTGTTCATGGCCTTAATCCACCGAAGTACCAACGCTGGCGCGAACTGGCTATTCCTATGCTTGCCAACTCAATAGTGGCTGCCAAGGCTTCCGGCGCGCGGTTGGTATTTCCTGGAAATGTTTATCTCTATGGTGATGACGCAGGTGATGTAGTCAATGAAAATTCGCCCAGGAACCCAATCACGGAAAAAGGGAAGATTCGTTTGGAAATGGAGCAGATGATCGCCGAAGGTGCGCGTCATGGGGCTCGGGCGATCATCGTGCGAGCAGGTGATTTCTTTGGCCCCGGCGGTCAAACCAGTTCCTGGTTCGGTTCCGCGATGATAAAGCCAGGCAAGCCCGTTCGTTCGGTAATCTATCCCGGCCAACCGGAGATTGCGCATGGCTGGGCCTTTCTGCCGGATGTTGCTGAAACCGTGGCGCGACTCGCGGAACTGGAAGCAGATTTACCGGATATTGAAATTTATCATTTCGGTGGACACTGGCTAGCTTCGGCTTCCGCAATGATGGCGGCGATTCAGCGCGTGGTGGGGCGGAAAGTGCCGTTGCGTACCTTGCCCTGGCCACTGATGAAGTTGCTCACGCCATTTTCCGGGTTGATGCGGGAGCTGATGGAGATGCGATATTTGTGGCAAAAGCCGCTGCGACTGGACAACAGTAAGCTGCTGCGCGTGTTGGGTGAGGAGCCGCATACGCCCCTAGATGAAGCAATGCGGATAACGCTGATAGGTTTGGGCTGTACGCCGAGCCATTGATTGACGCGATACTTCCAATGCAGGACAAATCTTACGCGGCGTACTTCTTCAGGCGATGCGTTTTATTGGTTGAAATTTCCTGCCACTTACTTCATGAGTAGGTGGCAGGAAACGGCCATAGAAAAATAACTGCAACAATAAACGGTTATTTATTGGCTGGTATTTGTACATCCAACTTTTTTAATATTTCATAGGCGGCAGTCACTCTGGCATCGTTCGGATAGCTTTTGTTCGCAAGTATCACAATACCGATTTTCTTTGCTGGGACATAAAGTGCATAAGCGCCAAAACCGCCAGTTGAACCAGTTTTATTCAAAAAAACATTTGATTGTGGTGCCAGCGGCGGGCTTAATTTAGTGGCTGCCGTATCTTCATTAATCATCGTAGGTGAATTGCCTGCCACCATCTGCTTTAACTTTGCCGTATCAGGATATTGCTCCCAGATTAAATCCTGGATTATCTCGCCAGCTTTAAAATATCCCGTGTGGGTAGCAACTATCGCATTTTGCAATTTTTCGTCCAACTGCACTTGCTGCATATTGGCGTTAATAAAGCGGATAAGGTCAACGGTATTTGTTTTTACGCCATAGGCTTCAGATGCCAGAATATCTGGGTTGACGCGAACAGGCTTATCCGCTTTGTTATAGCCTTGTGCATAATTACCCATTTGCTCCGCAGGTACATTGATGTAGCTGTTCTTCATTCCAAGTGCAGGAAATAATATTTTTTCCATCGCGTCGTCAAAAGGCATATTCATACTTTTGGCGGTGACGATGCCAAGCAAGCCAACTCCCGGATTAGAGTAAGTTCGGTAGGTTCCAGGTTTATACGAGGATTGAAAGTGCTTGTAATAGTCCATCAGCTGATCATAACTTTGAACGCTATCTGGAACTTGTAATGGAAAATTTCCCGCAGTATGTGTCCCAAGATTAAGCAGGCTGATTTTGTCAAAGCTACTGCCACGCAAATTCGGTAAATATTTGCTGACCGGGTCCGATAAGTTAAGTTGCCCATTGGCCTGAGCATAAGATGCCAATGTTGCGGTGAACGTTTTGCTGAGCGAGCCGATTTCAAATAGCGTTGCATTCGTCACTGGCTGCTTGGTGTCTTTCGATGCTACCCCATAATTATAAAAATAATTTTCTCCGTTAAAACTAATCGCGATTGCCATGCCCGCTATATTGTATTTTTGTAGCAATGGTTTAATCGCGTCATCGACGGTATCTTGGAGTTTAGGTTGATCGGTATTGACGGCGGCGAAGCTGGTGCCTGCGATAAAGCATGCTAGTACGGATAATTTTTTGACAGTGTTGACGGTGTTTTGACGCATGATTAATAACCTTTTGTTTCGAACGGAAAAGTGGATGACTCAATGAGTGAGCTGATTATGAAGGATTAGCGGCCATAATGCATGCGAAGCGTTTGCCTAATCTTAATTTTTATTTGATCACTAAGCGAGGCAGCACATCAGTATTTGCATACCTATTTAAGGCGGCGCGGACTAGTTATCCAATTGAGATACATCTGCCAAAATCAAGTTTGCCATCCCATCAAGCACTTTTTTTGTTTTCTCCCAATTGGGCATGACCTGCTTCATTAAGCGATAAAATCGCTTGCCATGATTATGCTCAGCGATATGGCAAAGCTCATGCAAAATCACATAATCGATACACTGCCGTGGTGCTTTAATTAAATGTGGGTTGAGTGTCAATCTGCCGTTTGGTGAACAACTTCCCCATTGTGTCTTCATCGTTAATACGCGGATTGATGGCCTTTCTTTAACCCATAAAGCCTGTTCCAGCATCGCATCTAAACGCTTGATAAAAACGTCTTTTGCTCGCTCTTTATACCAATCTGAAAGCATGTTCTCTATTTTTATTTGACTTTTTTGATGCACCGTAACTTCAAGTTTTCCCCTTAGTAATTTAACGCATTGCTCCATTTCTGGCGCTTCAATCACTTTTAATACATATTGTTTGCCAAGGTAATAATGACTCTCGCCACTCACATATTTACGCGGCGTAATATATGCCAATTGCTTTCTAAAGTCGCGTAGTTGCTCATAAATCCAACGGCTCCGTTTTTTGACAGCATCTAGCACTGCCTGACTATCGGCGTCGTCAGGAGCAGACACCACTACACGGCAATCAGGGTGTACTTGGATCAGCACTCGCGCCGATGTTTGCGACCCTTTTATGCAATCAAAGCTAATCTTTTCATCACCGTAAGTAATGCTCATTTTTTTTACCCCGGTAGGTTCGAGGTTGCGCATAATTGACACAGTCATGATGTAGTTACACTCCGTTTAAACCAACGCGCGTGATTTGAATAATCATTTCTACGATTTTTTTTGCTTGGTCCATTCCGCCGCCAACATCTCTGCATTCCTTAAACATAAGGGGCAATAATTTTTTACGAATATCTGCCTCGATATTTTGCGGATTAATTGAATTCTCAGCGACCGAAGCCCTTGATGATGTACTCCTCAAGCAGCGGCGTTGCCCATTGACGAAACTGTGTACCGCGCACCGAGCGCACTCGGTAGCCAACTGCCAAAACTAGTGGCAGGCTAAAATACTGAACACGGTAATTTTTGCCATCGGCGGCAGTTGTTCGGTAAAACCGAACAACTGAATTTTCATCCAATTCGCCTTCTTCAAAGATGTTCTTGACATGCCCATTAATCGTCCCTTTAGCCTTGCCATACAGATCACAAATCATCGCTTGCGACAGCCACAAGGTATCGTTTTCAAAACGGCATTCAATGCGCACCTTGCCATCATTAGATGAGAACATGACGAATTCGTCATTGGGGGCTAACCGAGAAAGGCGTCAGCTATGATCAACTTTTTTCGACCCTGCTTTTATACCGCCGTATACATTACCAAAGCGACGAGACAGGTACAAAGCAATTGCCAAACCGCCTGACCCGGCTGTGCTTAGATCTAACAGCGATCGAGCGTTGAAATCTGAGAGTTGAAATAGTAAACAATACCCAATAATTATATTTAAAGCCCCCCAAATTACATTCAGCATGGAAGAAGATTCGCCTTGACCTGGCGGTGTTGCAAACGGGGTTGGGAATGGGCGGCCAGACATTCCGTTTGTAATATGAGGAATGCTGTTGGCCAGAAATGCGCCGCCGAAAAAGTATGCAATATAGTAAACCATCAAAAATCCTTTAATGTTTATGGCGTGCTTCGCGCTCGGAGCCATTTAATTTTTGTTTCATAATAATGCCGTATTGCTCGACCAGTCCATTGTCCGTTTGGTACCACCAAGCGTCTGTCACCAAAACACACTGACTGCCTCCCGACCTTCGCATTGTCGACTTTGCCAAGTTAAGCACAGTAATTTAAAATTTTAAATTCGGCAACTTCTTTACTCTATGACAGCAATAGGAATGGCAAAAGACCATTAGTAAACAACCCCGTATGCTTCGGGTTTGCCGACTCCGGTTATACCGATTTCCCTATAGCCGTCATTCAACGAAAGGGTGTGGCGCGCTCATCGGCAGTTTGTGCAGGAAAGGCCGTGTTAAGTGAATACCAATTGAATGATCAATCTGATTTTTCTTGAAGGCATCTAAAGGATGCTTGATATGTTGGATCTCAACCTTTATCCTCATGCCACAATGAATACTGGCAAAATATTACACTGATCTTGAAGTACATACTCACTCGACACAAGATAGGAATGGAAGAAAAATGACGATCGCCGAACTACCTTTTCGGGCAACAACGGAGCAAGCTTGCGACTGGCTTACGCAGCAAACCGGTATGCCATGGACATTAACGAGCTTGATCGAAAACGGTTTGACTCCCTACGTTTGGCTGGACTATGACGCTAACTATCCTGAGCTGTTCGGTGAGGCGAACGGTGGTTACCCGGCGCCGATTTTTTTCGAAGGTGACACTCAACGACTTGCGGCTGGAAGCGAGGATGTACTCATCACGATTACAAAAGACGTTTATACGATAGTGACGCAACTCAAACCTCCTGGTTTTCGGAGGGCCTTGCATGAATTACGTTTTCTGAAAAAGGATCTGGAACGGCTGGCAAACAAACTCAAACGCGAAGCCCAACCCCAGCTCCAGCCAGTCAATATTAAGGAGGCAACGGAATCGCAGAAAGGCATCAACAAAGAGCAGGTATTAATGGCATTTTCCAGCCTGGTAAAAATAGACCTTGAGCAGGCTCTGGACAGTGGTGGCGGTATATTTGGCGACGATGGCGCAAGAGTTAAAGGCAGTGCCAAAAAGGGAAAAAACAAAACTGTCTGGAATCCAATCACGTTGGCGCTGGGATTGAATGACGTATATCGGGTACCCATGTCACGCCTGACAAGAGCATTTAATGCGCATGATTTTTTGGACGCATGGGCTGCGGATTGGAATCATACTCTGGCGCTATTGGGAAAATAAGGCGTTAATATTGCCAGTTGCATCGAAAAAATATCGGTGCGGGGTAGCCAATTAGATTAAGATTTACAGTCTAATTGGAATGCAAATATGCGCATTTAAGCTTACAACGCGAATGCGTCTTTTAATAAATTTTAGTAGGGGTTACTTCAAGTCGATGCTGGCAATTAGTCAAAAAATAAAGTTTTATAGGAAACGTATTCCGTCATTCGAATGCATCCCCGGGTGTCACGATTGTTGTGGCCCAGTGACGACTTCATCTTTTGAAATGTCCTTCCTGCCGGTAAAAACTGACGAAGAGCATGACGCTGCGCTCAACAATTTGAGCTGCCCACATTTAGCAAGTGAGGGATGTTCAGTTTACGAAGATCGTCCGCTAATCTGCCGTATGTTCGGGACAACTCCGAAGCTCTTATGTCCACATGGCAAACGTCCCGAAGAGATGATCGATCCATTGATTGAAGCAGAGATCCACGAGTTCTTCTTATCTACTCGCCAGGTATTGGTTTAAATGTGCGCGTGTCAGCGGGGTTCATTCTTTGAAATAATGCATGTTGTCGCCAACATGCATCGAAGCATCGTGTAAATCAATCGTTATTTTAATGATGTTATTCCGAACGTTATCGCTGGTTTCCGGCTAGAACGGACTTTCCGACGCTTGCCAGCAGGTGAAACTTGATTTGGATTTCGTTTGCGACTATGTCAACGCTTGACCATGCTCCTTCGCCGATGTTGTAGTCAGTGCGCAAAATTACAAACGCACCGTCAAAGCTGGCAGTCTTGCCAGATATGGTCATGTTGGCAGACGTCGTGACAATTTTTGTATGACCTTTGATGGTCAGCGGTCCACTGACTTCATAACGATTTCCACCCAGCGATTTAATGCTGTTGCTAGTAAAACTGGCTTTTGGGAAAGCTTTAACATTGAACCATTGTTTGCCAATCACTTCATCATTACCCTCGTCGGAGCCGATATCGATACTGACCAGATCAAGATTAAATTGTGCTTTTGAGGCGATCAAGTTGGCTGGGTCAAAATTCATTTGCACATCGAATTTCTTGAATTTCCCATTCATGCTCACCCCCATTTGCTTGAAACCAAAAGTAAGCGTGCTTTTATCGGATTGCACAGTGTTGTACTCATCCGTATGGCCGATTGTCGGCAGGCTGAGTGCAATTGCACATGCCAGAAGTAACGCCAATTTCATTTTTACCTCTAAATTTATAACAACGTTAAAACAGCGTAGATCCATATTTTTTTTATTTCCGTTTGAAAAAGTAAAAAATTTTCACAATCAAACTCAATGCCACACCAATAAATCCACAAACAATAATCAGAATATTTAACATTTTTATTTTCCTAAAAATAGAAGTGATTTCTAGTCAAACTCAACATCGAGGTGGATTATTAATTCACCTCTATTAACGTTCGTAGCTTATTAAATCGTTGTTGAGTTTAGTGCCATTAATCTTGCCGAATCGATTCCACGCCGAAAATCAACGTCATTTCATCACTAACGTACGGCGCATACTTTCCTGCATTGAAGTCCGAACGATTAATTTTTGCTGTTGCGTTGGCACCGCATGCGTCTTTCTTCAGCATAGGATGCGTCATGCAATGAAACGATGTAATTGTCAGGGTCACAGGTTTGGTGATGCCTTTAATTGTTAAATTACCTTCTACCGATGTTGGTACATCTCCTGAGAAACTGACTTTAGTTGATTTGTAATTGATCGTTGGATAGGTACCGGTATCAAGAAAATCTGCGCTTTGAATGTCGTGATTGAAGGCGGCACTTCCTGTGTCAACTGAATTACTCAAAATTTCCACTTCGACAGATCCACTCTTAGCCTGCCGGTCTAGCGTAATCTTTCCCGTTGTGCTGTCGAATCGACTCAATTGGATCGAGTAACCAAAATGGTTGTATTCAAAACGCGGCATAGTGTGACTTCCATCAATTACATAAATCTCCGGCGCTGCGAGAGCCGTCACGGATATTCCTAATACAGCAATAAGTACAAGTAGTTTTTTCATATTTAATTCCATAAGTTTAAAAGCAACGGTCATTACGTAACTGGCGAAATACCAAACTGATTGGTATCAGCCAAACAAAATTAACACTTCCCCCCTGTCATCTTTCTTTAGCTTCGCGTCTTCGTAACGAGGTGATGTTCTCACCGGCCAGTCCCCAATTATCAGTATCAACTTCGTCGATAATGACGAATGTTGTTGACGGGTGTTTATTCAATATACGACTCAGCAAATTGGTCGCACCTTCGATCAGTTGTAGTTTTTGTTCCGGAGTTACACCTTCGCGAGTTACGCGAATATTGATGTACGGCATAGTAGATTTCCTTTAATTGGCAAACAGGTTTAATAAAACCTGTTTGCATTTTCGTGCTTGCCAAAATACGGGGAGCGATTCAAAAATATTGTCGTTATGAGAAAAACGAAATAAAAAAATAGGCAGAATTGGGAAGAGCGAAACAACAAAATCGCTCCTCAAAAACACCTAATTCAATTACCAGTAACCGGTTACCAGTTACCAATTTCCAGCGGTTGCACCGCCATCTACCGCAAGAACTACACCGGTGGTGAACTGCGCTTCTGTTAAATAAAGAACTGCGTCAACGATATCCTTGGTGGCACCGATCTGAGCCGATGGCGCCATTGTTTTTAGGAATGCTTTGGTACCTTCGTCATTGCTGTGGAGTGGTGTGTCAATCATGCCAGGTGCCACTGCTGTGACTTTTACATTTGAAGTAGCTAGTTCGATCGCCAATGCACGAGTGGCGTGATTCAAGCCGCCTTTGATTAATACGGGCAACAATGCGGGCACTTTTGCGCTTGGTTGCATGGCGATACTGGCGGTGATCGTGACGATATGACCTTGCTTGTTCGCTGACATATGAGCAGCAGCCAATTGGGTTGGGTGGAAAAATCCCTTTAAGTTCGTGCTAACAATCGAGTCCAGATCTTCTTCTGTGTAAGCAGTAATTGGTTTGGCAATAAAGATGCCTGCATTGTTAATCAGGATGTCAACCTTAGTGAATTTGGCGATGGCACGGTCAAATATTTCCTTTGCAGTTTCCGGTTTGGATATATCGCCTGCGACCAGTAAAAAATTGTCGGGCTTACCGAGCTTTTCTGCTGCAGCCTTCAGCCGCTCACTGGTCCGGGCGTTGCCGACCACGTTGTAACCGCGCTTCAGATATTCTTCTGCGAGTGCGAATCCAATACCGCTCGATGCGCCGGTGATAATTACCGTCTTTTTATTTGTGTTCATTTGCAATGCTCCATTAGTTAATTACGAATCAACGGAAAAATTCACAACAAGATCCCCACTAGGTGATGCTTAAAAGTCTTGTTAAGTCCCGATGCGTTGCACTTTACTGGTATCGTGTGGTGTAATAAATACCGCTTTTGGCAAATAACTTGATACACCATGTAACTAATAGAGGATTTCAATGAAGCGCAACTTTAATGATCTGATGCTTGGCAGTATTGAGCTTTTTTGTCTCGCCGCTGAACTGAGCAGTTTTACTGAAGCCGCGACTGCCGCCAGCGTTACGCCCGCCGCTGTAAGTCGATCGGTCTCGCGTCTGGAAGTACGGCTTGGTATTCGTCTTTTCGTACGTACCACGCGCCAGATAAGGCTAACTGACGCTGGGCGTATTTATTTCGATCAATGCCGGCAAGCTTTGTCTCAATTAATCGACGCCGAGAGGGCAGCCGGTGGTCAACAGGTAAAGCCCGCAGGGCTGTTGCGCATTAGTATGCCAACGCCCTACGCGCATTGTCGTGTCTTGCCACTGCTTAAGCAGTTTCGCGCGCGGTATCCAGATGTTCTGATAGACGTGCATGTGAGTAACCGAAATATCGATTTTGTGGACGAAGGATATGATTTGGCAATTCGTGGACGTGCGCCCGCCGACTCAAATCTCATTGCGCGCAAACTGGAAGATGCTGAATTGGTGTTGGTCGCGGCACCGTCTTATTTGAAACGTGCCGGCACTCCGAAAACGATCGATGATTTACAAAAACATGAATGCATTCAGTTTGAATTGCCAAGTACTGGGAAGCATATTAGCTGGCGGTTTCTGGTTAAAGGCAAAGTCGTTGACGTTGCCACCAGCGGCGGATATAGCTGTTCGGAAGATTATCTTGGCATTGTGACTTTGGCGCGTGACGGCGCAGGTATAGTTCAAACTTACCGCTTCATCGTTGAGAACGATATTAAACAGGGTTATTTAGTTGAATTATTGCCAGAGTTTGGGGGCATGTCTTTGCCGTTTCTGTTGATATACCCACATGCTCGGCACATGTCATTACGCGTTCGTGTTTTTGTTGATTTTTTACTTGAGCAGCTAGCTCGAAATTAGGCTACGATTAATTCAAACCGTGTTCGATGCGCCGCTAGCGCCCTGCTAAATACACTTTATCGTGTTAAAAAAATTCTTGATTAACCAAAGCGCTCGCGATACTCAGTTGGAAGTACGCCGAGATTTTTTGCAAATGATCGGCGCAAATTATATTCCGTGCCAAACCCAGATTTTTCTGCAATTTTCTTGATTGAGTGTGAGCCACTTTCAAGCAGCTTGCAGGCAACTTCCATTCGCACACGCGACAGCAATTGCGCCGGTGACAAGCCAGCTTCTTGTTGCAATCGTCGATGAAGACTTCTTGAAGATAGCGATATGGCGTCTGACATTCTATCTACGTCTATCTGCTCGTGAATTCGCGGACGTAACCAGTTGATTAATTGGTCGGCAAGGCTACTAGAACTAGATTCAGATAACAACGCAGTGCTGAATTGACGCTGGCCACCCGGCCGCTTTTGAAACACGACCAAACTTTTTGCAACACTTAAGGCCGCTTTTCGACCTAGATCTTCTTCGATCAAACTCAAACATAGATCGATACCTGATGTAACTCCAGCGGAAGAATATATCGATCCGTCCTTAATGTAGATAGCGTCGTCAAGTACATGAATATCTGGGTATTGAATCCTAAGACTATCTGTGTCCTTCCAGTGTGTACAAGCTTTCTTGTTGGTCAATACGCCTGCTTTTGCCAACAGGAACGCGCCGTTGCATACCGATGCGCAGCGTTTAACAATGCCAGATGCTTTTCCAATCCAACAAACGAGATCATCCTCCGCAACGGCTAACTCAATCCTGTGCCCTCCCGAAACGACAAGGGTCGCACCTGAGAGAAGCTTAATTGCGGGTAATGGAGTCGTCGATACACCCACTCCGGAGGATGATTTTATTTCGCCACCATGCTGAGAAACCATATGAATTACATATGGCGGGCTACCACCACTATCGCTGTATTCATCATTGCATGTCGAGAATGCTTGCACGGGCCCGGTCGCATCCAAAAGTAAGAAGCCAGGAAAAACCACAATCCAAACATGAATAGAGTTGATGTGATTGGCTATTTTTGTATTTCGGTAATCAAGATCGGCCGTAGGTTTTTTCTTAATCATATAAATTGGCGGTTATTCAACCATTAATGTCATAAGCGCCAAGACTACCATATTTACAATGCATGAAACAAATCGGGAAAAGACTAACTGGTAACGACGAAAAGGAAAATTGATGCTTGAACTTAGACCAACTTGCGAACATTGCAAAACAGCTTTACCACCTAACGCGACAACCGCCCGGATATGTACTTTTGAGTGCACATTTTGTGCGGACTGTGTCGAAAATGTTTTAAATAACGTCTGTCCGAACTGCGGTGGTGGATTTGAAAAGCGCCCAGTCAGGCCTTCTGTAAACTGGAAAAATGATAATTACTTGGGGCGTTATCCCGCTAAGGATGAAATTAAATACAAGCCAGTAGATCAGGTAGCGCATTCTGAATTTTCAAGTGCAATTAAAGATATTCCACCAGAAGCAAGGTAGTAGGAATGACTGCCTGAAAGTGGCCCATTTCAACAACTGAAAAATGAGAAATATTCTATTTTGATTGCTGAACGAGTTTTGAAATCCATGAAAGTTAAAAAACTAAAATGAAACCGGCAAATATTGTTCGCCTACTTCTTCTCGGTGGCATGTGGGGCATGAGTTTTATATTTATGCGCATCGCTTCACCAGCATTCGGCCCCATTCTTACTGCGTTTGGGCGTGTTTCTTTTGGTGGGTTAGTCCTCATAGCGCTGCTCTTACTTAATAATTTGTCGCTGGATTGGCGGCGGAATGCCCGGTTTTATCTCGTAATTGGATTAGTTAACACGGCGGTGCCTTTCAGTTTGTTTTCCTGGGCTGCGCTATCTATACCCTCAGCCTATATGGCGATAATTAACGCCATGGCACCCTTGTTTGCGGCTCTTTTTGGTGCTGTTTTATTGAGTGAATCTTTATCTGCCGTGCGAATTTTCGGCTTCGTACTTGGCGTAATAGGGGTGGCAATATTAGTTGGCATCGGACCAGCACACGTTAATTTTGAGACATTGTCTGGCATAGCTGCCAGTGTGATTGCTGCAATTTGTTATGGTTATGCCGCTATTTACATAAGACAGGTTGCTGTAAAGGCGCCACCGCTCGCTGTGGCTGCCGGCAGTCAAATTGCAGCGTCATTGTTTCTTTTTCCGATTGCATTGATCGTGACATGGGTGCATCCGCCTTCTTGGCCGACAACGTTATACCTTACCGTTCGGTCAGTTGGTGCAATTGTTTTGCTTGGGGTTATTTGTACCGGCATTGCTTATGCTCTTTATTTTCGACTCATCGCAGACGAAGGTGCCAGTCGAGCAGTAACCGTCGCTTTTTTGATACCAATAGCAGCGACTATTTGGGCTTCTCTGTTTCTGAACGAACGCATAACCATCGGAACACTTTGTGGAATGGGCTTAGTCATCATCGCAATTGGACTGGTTCTTGGATTAGTGCGAATGCCGCATCGGCAATGGATATCCAAAGAGCAAAAAAATAATTGAGAAGAAAAGCTGACCGCTGCATTTGACCTTCGATTTAAGTATTAAGACAATCCCTGATAAATACAAAAGGAAATTCTTTGATGAGCGTACTAAGCGATGCCCGCAAGGCAAAGGTACGAAATATATTCATTGGCCCAGACGGATTGCGCGCCGGCTGGAGCGTTTTGCTGTTTATAGTAATTTATGCCTCTATTGGTGCAGCTACGGCGCTAATATTGAACTTGATAGTTCAAATGATGCATTTACCGAAAACATCCCAAAATATCGCGACACTGAAAGACACTTACATCGGTCAATCAATATTGGTTGCACTGGTAGTAATCGCAACAGCAGTTATGGCGCGTATTGAGAAAAAGTCGTTTGGCTCATACGGGCTGGGAGGGCAACGCGGCGTTCCGAATTTTTTTATTGGCGTGGTAGCCGGGTTCATTTGCCTTTCAATACTAGTCGGATTGCTATATGTCAGTGGACACTTGGTTTTTGACGGTATTGCGTTGCAAGGTATATCGATTTTTAGTTACGCCTCACTCTGGTTTGGCGATTTTATGCTGGTGGCAATTAACGAAGAAATGATGATCCGCGGATACCTGCAGAATGCATTGTTTCGTGGAATCGGTCCTTGGCCATCTATCCTCGTGCTCTCACTTCTATTTACAGCCATGCACATGGGTAATTCCGGTGAAAATATTATTGGTCTGATTGGCGTTTTTGTTGCTGGTATATTCTTTTGCCTACTACGCTGGCTGAGTGGATCTTTGTGGCTAGGAATCGGTTTCCACGGGGCTTGGAACTGGTCACAATCCTATCTGTATGGCGCCCCTGATAGTGGCGTCACTGCCCAGGGGCATCTGATGATTACGCACGCCGTTGGTGATATTAAAATGAGCGGAGGCACTGCTGGGCCGGAAGGGAGCTTATTTGCAAATCCCGTAGTGTTCATTGGCATGATGGTCCTGCTGTGGATTATCCGTCGGACCAAATCGCCGACAATCCGATAAGTCAATACATGTTCCCTACAAATATAGTCGCAAACTAAAATCACTTATCTGACAGTTGAGTGCCGAGACTGTGTAAAACAAAAAACTTCCAACTTTTTCTGAAACTTCGTGGCTAGAGAGATCATTCCCTACGTCGAAAAAATTGAATAGAGTTTGCTTTAAGAGGTCGATTTTTTCGGATGTAAATTAATTTGAATTTTTACGCAGTCTCTGCCCGTCACCTGTCGAGACCCTACAAAGCGGGCGTTCAGATTGAAATGGTTATCTAATGACATCCCGACGCATCTGCCATGTTCTTGGCATAGTTGTATTGCTGATCGACGGGCCCGCTGAGTCGGTTGACATTGCGTATTCCTGCACTGGTCGGACTCCCGATACCCGGCGCTATCAGCTCTTTGCGCTGTGCCTCGGCATCTGCGACAGCCTTATTGAGTTTTTCGCAATCTGGTGGGTGTGCTTCTGGGGCGTCATTGCGGCTTGTTGTTGGACTGGCAGATTTGTCCCACGCGGATTTCTTGTCCTTGTCGGCGCGATTTTTGGCCTCATTGATGGCTTGCGCACTTGGCCCGCTGTCGATATGCATCAGCTTTCCGCCAGTTTTGCACGGGTCGGACTGGAATGTGACGCTACCGTTTTCTGTGCATTTATAGACCTGTGCGCTACACAGCATGGGTGACAATAGCAGCAAAGCTGCACCTAAGAATTGCGAAAATCGGTGAAATGGATTCTGGTTCATAGATGTGTATTCGTAAGCGATAATCTGTGCGGAATGATAAATCCATATTCGATGTTTTGCAAATCAGACCGCAACGAAATGACGGCAAATTATAAAAAGCCATCCTTGTTTCCACCCATGCCATAAAGCCGACATTCTGCCGCCAGCGCCAATAAATTCGGATCGCGTTCCCTGGCTTTCGACAACAACAAGGTAATTCTCTGCTGTGCGCCAAACTTGAATTCCAATGGAATCAATTCAATATGGCTACTAAAATTCGCCACCCGTCCAGGCAATAGACTATAGCCAATTCCTCCACTGACCAGATTGATCAGTGAAAAAATGTCCTGAACCCGCATGCTGATGTCGGGAGCAAAGCCAGCCTTTTCGAAGCAATACCAAAAGTCCTGTGAAGTAACAAAGCCCTCAGTCAGCGTGACGAATTTTTCTGATTTCAGATCAGTCAGATCAATTTTTTCCTGCCCACTAAATTTCGAGCGTAATGGCGCAGCCAAAAAAATGTCGTCATCGAAAAGAGGAATTGAGATCAGTGTTGAATTTGGTTGATCAGGAAGACCTTCCTTGGTGTGGACGCCAATGACAATAGCATCCAGTTTCCCCGCATTGAGCTGATCTATCAAATCGCGATTGGAACCAAGCGTCAAGTCAATATCCAATGCAGGTTTGCGCAGCTTCAATCCAACCATTAACTTGGGAATACAGCGCAATGTCAGCGAGTACAGCGATCCAATTTTTAACCGCTTGGCGTTGAATCCGGCCGCATCGCGTACTTTTTGAATACCCTCCTCGCAATCATCTAACGTGCGTTGCGCGTACTCGGCGAACGTGTAGGCGGACTGAAGCGGAATCAGACTTCGTCCGTCACGTTTAAAAAGTGGACATCGCATGGCTTCTTCAAGTGAGTGCAAAGCGCGATGCACACTTACTGTGCTGATGTCCAATAACTCGGACACGCGAGCCATATTGTTCAGTTTCATAAAAGCCAAGAAAATTTCCAGCTTTTTGAAGCTGATTGCTTCGTCAATCGTCATTACAAGCTCCCCTAAATATGCCAACCTACTCATGGCGCTATGTTACGCCAATCATTACTCTACGCGTAACGAAATTACCTTTTGCGTGATTGACGTGCTACGTGCATGTTCTTATTCTGTCTTCGGATTCAGTCATCTTTACAGCATCGCATTCTGGGGGAAATGATGGGAAATATTGCGCAAACAACAAGGCCGCTTAGCCCGCAATGGAGTAAAAGGCGTGCTGAAAAGCTTCGTAGAATAAGCCTGGCTGCACATCTTGCAGACGGTCCTGTCCTGAAAACGGAAGACATCGTCGCTGCATTGTCTGTCCTGATATCTTCGAATGATCGAGTGGTATTGGAAGGGAACAATCAGAAGCAGGCAGATTTTTTATCGCGCGCTCTGGTGCAGGTCGATCCGGGCAAGATCAATAATTTACATTTAATTATGCCCAGCGTCAGTCGCACAGAACATCTTGACCTGTTCGAGCGCGGCATTGCCTCGAAGTTGGATTTTGCTTATGCCGGCGCTCAAAGTCTGCGCATCGCCCAGTTTTTGCAGGACGGCATTTTGGAAATCGGCGCGATTCATACTTATGTAGAACTGTATGCGCGACTGTATGTGGATCTCACGCCGAATGTTGTGCTGGTGGCCGGATTCAAGGCGGACCGACAAGGCAATCTATACACTGGCTCCAGCACCGAAGACACGCCGGCTTTAGTTGAAGCAGCGGCATTTCGTGATGGGATAGTGATCGCGCAGGTAAACGAAATTGTCGACGACCCGGCAGACTTGCCTCGGGTCGATATTCCTGGATCGTGGATTGATTTCGTGGTGCAGGCCGACAAACCATTCTTTCTCGAACCCTTATTTACGCGTGATCCGCGCTTGATCAAGCCGGTGCATGTGCTGATGGCGATGATGGCAATTCGTGGCATCTATGAAAAACATCAGGTGCAATCTCTTAATCACGGCATTGGATTTAACACTGCGGCGATCGAATTGATTCTGCCAACTTATGGCGAACAATTGGGCCTAAAAGGCAAAATCTGTAAAAACTGGACGTTGAATCCGCATCCTACGTTGATCCCGGCAATCGAATCTGGCTGGGTAGAAAGTGTGCATTGTTTCGGTGGCGAACTGGGCATGGAGAAATACGTTGCGGCGCGTCCCGATGTATTTTTTACTGGGCGCGATGGATCGATGCGTTCTAATCGTGCTTATTGCCAGCTCGCCGGACAATACGCTGTGGATTTATTTATCGGCTCGACGCTGCAAATGGATGGGCTGGCGAATTCCTCAACCGTGACACACGGCCGTTTAACTGGCTTTGGCGGCGCACCAAATATGGGACACAACCCTGGAGGTAGGCGGCATGCGAGCCCGGCTTGGTTGGACCTGATCGAAACCGAAGATCCCATGGCAAGAGGGAAAAAGCTTGTCGTGCAAATGGTGGAAACATTTCAAAACGGTGCGCAACCTACTATCGTCGAAACGCTTGATGCGGTACAGGTTGGCAAGGAATCAGGCATGCCTATTGCGCCGGTAATGATTTATGGTGACGACGTAACGCATGTGCTCACTGAAGAAGGCATCGCTTATTTATACAAGGCGCGCTCGCTGGAAGAACGCAAAGCGATGGTGGCAGCGGTCGCCGGAGTCACGCCAATCGGGCTGCGTCACGATCCAACTACAACGGCAAAATTACGCCAAGACGGCCTGATCGCATTCCCGCAAGATATGGGTGTTAATCGTCATGAGGCAACGCGTTCACTGTTGGCCGCAAAAAGCGTGGCAGAGCTGGTTACCTGGTCAGACGGATTGTATGAACCTCCAGTCAAATTCAGGAGTTGGTAATGGTCGAAATCTATCAGGTAATTGAGAGTAATGCGTTAGCTGAAAAACTGGCCGATATGGTGATTGCAGCTCTGATCGATGAAGCCACACTGACACCAAAACCCGGTTTAGTGGATATGCGAAGTCGTGGTGCGCATTACGACATGAGCTGGAGTCTTATGTGCGATTCAGCCTTGGCACTTCGCCCTACATTTTACGCAATGGCAGACGCAGGCATGCAGCGCTACCCACAGCGTCAATTGCGCGAAATCATTGGTGCTCTTGGTCGAGCCGGTGAAGTGCGCATGATGGAAGTAAGCAACGGCGTAAACACCCATCGCGGTGCAATATGGGCACTGGGCCTGCTAGTCACCGCAGCGGCTCAAAATCTATCTGCGTTGAGCGTCAACGCCATTACCGAATGCGCGGCGCGGCTGGCACAAATCGACGATCAATTTGCGCCGAAATTCACTGGTAACAAAGGGGAACAGGCTTGTTTTAGGTATCAGGTTGGCGGTGCGCGAGCACAGGCGCAAACTGGCTTTCCATTCGTAGTCGACCACGCGCTGCCAACCCTGCATCGGTCACGCAAGCAAGGTGACAAAGAAACTTGCGCGCAGCTGAACGCGTTGCTTTCCATCATGGCGGTGCTGGACGATACCTGCATATTGTCGCGCGGTGGCACCAGCGCGCTGACTTCTGTTCAAATCGGCGCAAGGAAAGTGTTGGAATTGGGTGGAGTCACGACCGCGCCCGGAAAAGCAGCATTGCATAACCTGGAGGCAGACATGTTGCGTCGACACGTATCACCTGGCGGCTCGGCTGATATGTTAGCTGCCGCACTGTTCGTTGACAATCTGACGAAACAGCCCAAATGGTTGAGCAGCAAATTTGTCGATTCAGATAATCAGATTCAAACTATTGGATGGTAAAGAAAATGGAAAAACTAAATTTCGAATTTGATGCATCAACGGATGGACAGACAATTCAGTCACAAGTCATGGTCGGCGTAGTTGGGTCCGGTGATCTGGAAGTGTTAATCGAACCGGATGTCGCATTGATCCGAATTCAGGTCACTACCAGCGTGGATGGCATGAGATCCGTCTGGGGAGCATTGATGCATCGTTTGTTTAGTTCTGGCAATTTACCAGCCATGAGCATTGAGTTGAATGATTTTGGTGCGACACCCGGCGTGGTTCGCCTGCGTATCGAGCAGGCTTTGGAAGAACTTGGGCTAACACACTATTAAGCATAAAGGACGCACGCTATATGGATACCCATCATTCAATTGATATCGATACATTACTAAAGCAGAAAAGCTTTATCGAGCTAACCGCGCGAGATCGTGCCAGGGCACTCTTAGATCAAGGAAGCATGCGCGAATTGATCGGTCCGTTTGATCGAGTTAAATCACCGTGGTTGGAGCAACAGGGTGTGGTGACACAATCTGACGATGGCGTGATTGTCGCCAAAGGGACATTCAATTTACAGCCATGCGTCTTGCTGGCTATTGAAGGTGCGTTCCAGGGTGGCAGCCTGGGTGAAGTTGGTGGCGCTAAAATTGCAGGTGCGTTGGAACTGGCCGCAAACGACAATCGTAACGGGATACCTACCGTTGCAATAATTTTGTTTGAAACGGGCGGCGTTCGGTTGCAGGAAGCGAATCTCGGATTGGCGGCCATTGCCGAAATTCACTCTGCGATTGTCGACCTGCGCAGTTATCAGCCCGTGATCGGAATTTCTGCAGGTACGGTCGGTTGCTTTGGCGGCATGTCGATTGCCGCGGCTTTGTGCAGCTATCTGATTGTCACGCGCGAAGCGCGGATTGGCTTGAACGGCCCTGGTGTCATTGAACAGGAAGCCGGGATTGCCGAATATGATGCGCGCGACCGGCCATTTATCTGGAGTTTTACCGGAGGTCAGCAACGTGTCGACAGTCATCTGGCAGACAGTTTGGTCGAAGACGACGTTGCCGGGATTCGAGATAACGTAGGCAGGTTGTTAGCACTTGGCGTTCCCAAAGTACATCGCAGTCAGCAGATCGCACATTTTATCCGGGCGCTTGATTTGGTTGATGCACAAACACAGGCAACGCCAGAGATGGCACGGCAAATTTACGCAAGTGGAGGATAAGATGAACAGTAAATCCGAAGCACTATCCAAGCGCGGTGCAACATGGTTTGGACACTTGGCAGCAAATGCTAATTTTCATTCAGGCTACCCACCTTCCATACTGGTTGCGGACGCAGATCTTGATGGTCAAAGCGCGCGCTATATCGCCGTGATTCCAGACCCAAACAATCGCTTCGCCAGGGCTCGTAGCGGTGAGGTGGGGCTGCTGGAAGGCTGGCATATTGCACGCGCGGTAGACGAAATCGTGAAACAGGATCAGATCAGCGCAAATAAAACGCCGATTGTGGCAATCGTCGATGTAGTCAGTCAGGCATACGGACGTCGTGAAGAAGCTTATGGCATACATGTGGCGTTGGCCGCTGCCGCAGGGGCTTATGCGACAGCGAGATTGGCAGGGCATCCGGTGATTGCTCTTCTGGTTGGCAAAGCCATGTCGGGTGCGTTTCTGGCACATGGGTACCAGGCCAACCGTATTATCGCTATCAACGACCCAGAGGTTATGGTGCACGCGATGGGTAAAGAGTCTGCTGCAAAAATTACGATGCGATCCGTCGAAGCGCTTGAGAGCCTTGCATCAACAATTCCACCGATGGCATATGACATTCAGAGTTTCGCGTCTCTCGGTCTACTATCAAAACTTGTTTCACTCAACAATCCAGACCAGCCAGATACTGCGGACATTGAGCGTGTGCAAGAAAGTCTGCGTGACGCGTTGAAAAGCATTGTCAACGATAATAATAGTGATCTTTCCGGCCGACTCACAGCGCCAAATCGACAGGCTACGCGCACTGTGCGGCGGTTACTGCAAGACCAGTGGGGTGTCCATTCAAATACCTAACCGACGATTGCAACTTGACGTAGTATCTGCCACAAACAAACGATTCATTATTCTAAAACGCAGCCTGATCAATAATTGGCGCTGCGAACAAAAAAGGAGACAACTATGATTATCTATGGAACCGCCCTACTAGCCGTGTGCCATTTACTCGGCATTTTTATCGGTGATCTGCTGGGAAAAATTATCGGGGTTCAAACCAATGTCGGCGGTGTCGGCATCGCGATGATGTTACTGATTTTTGCACGCATGTTTATGGAGCCGCGCGGCCTGATGCCCAAACCAACCGAAGCGGGCGTCACTTTTTGGGCCGCGCTTTATATTCCAGTAGTCGTCGCGATGGCAGCGCAACAAAATGTGGTTGCTGCTTTGCGAGGCGGTCATGTGGCAATCCTGGCGGCCTTTGGGGCGGTGGTATCTTGCGCCTGCATCATTGCGCTGATCAATCGAATGGAACCAAAAAGTGATGTTGATCCCTTTGCCGACGACACCGAAATGCCTGAAGCTGCGGCGGTCGACATTAAACCTACAGCCTGAAGGGAATCACCATGTTATCCACATTAGAAAAGGCCATCACCAGCAATGGTTTGGTTGCCGCGTTTGCGCTGGTCGGATTCATTATTTTGATTTCCGGGTTTATCTCGCGTAAATTGACTTTCGGGAGAATGCACGGCTCCGCCATCGCGATTTTGATTGGCCTGGCATTGGCATACTGGGGTGGAATTTATAGCGGCGGACAAAAGGGATTGGCAGACGTATCGCTGTTTGCAGGAATTGGCTTGATGGGGGGCGCGATGATGCGCGACTTCGCCATTGTTGCAACTGCATTTGAAGTACGGCCTGACGAGGCGCGTAAGGCCGGTTTAATTGGTATCGTTTCTTTGTTGCTTGGAACGCTTGTGCCATTTGTTGTAGGTGCCGCGCTGGCATATTATTTTGGTTATAGAGACGCCGTCAGCATGACGACTATTGGCGCAGGCGCAGTGACTTATATTGTGGGGCCGGTAACCGGCGCAGCGATTGGAGCAAGTTCAGACGTAATGGCACTGAGCATAGCAACCGGCGTAGTTAAAGCAATTATGGTGATGATCGGCACGCCAATCGTAGCGAAATTTTTAGGATTGCGAACACCTCGCTCCGCGATGGTGTTCGGTGGGCTGGCCGGCACGGTAAGTGGTGTATCGGCCGGATTGGCTGCGACCGATCGCCGGCTGGTGCCATATGGCGCATTGGTGGCAACCTTTCACACCGGGCTCGGTTGCTTTTTAGGTCCGTCGGTTTTGTATTTCGTAACCAAAGCGATTATGGCGTGACGTCAGATCATGAAAACTTATCGGCCACATGATCTGCTTTTTATTAGGCTCGCCCATCAGCAGAGACGAGATATTTTTAATACACCGTTGCCGTCGTGGGTAAATCCGCATTGGCCAGTGGTTGTGCGGCGTGCGCCACCCAGCGCAGGTGGAGTTTGGTTGCCGGTCGGGTTGCGGGGCACAGCTCGGTTCGAGCGGCTTCCAGCCATGATGCGCAGTGACGTTGTACAAGACAGTGTTTCGCCCGAATCGCTTTTAGCAGAACACGACTGGCAACGCCACTTGCAAGGTCAAGACTTTCCTTGTGTAAGGGCCTTGCATAGTATTGCCGGAGCTTTGAATGCACTAGGTCTTTCTTGCGGACCAACTGGTAGCGTTGGCTTTGCCCTCGCCACCGGCGCTTCGATATTGCGTATCGACAGTGACCTGGATTTGCTGGTGCGTGCGCCGAATACAATATCGAACCAGCAATCAGATAAGCTGCAGCACATAAAAGAACTTGTTGTATCGCACCAGTGTCGGATCGACATACAGATCGATACGGGAAACGGCGGCTTTGCTTTTGATGAATGGGCGCGCAATCCCAAAAAAGTATTACTCAAGACCGCCACAGGACCAATATTGACGGCAACTCCCTGGATTTCTCCGATGGAATTGGACGCATGAGCCTGTTATTTATGTATCCTGGTCAGGGTGCGCAGCGGACTGGCATGTTGCACAAGCTCCCTGACACCATCGAAGTCGACGATACACTTAGCCAATCTAGCGAGATCCTTGGTTACGATTGTCAATTGCTTGATAGTGCAACCGCACTTGAGTCAACGCACTCAGTCCAATTATGTCTGTTGATAGTCGGTGTTGCGATGACACGGGTGTTTGCCGCGAATGGAATTGTCCCAAACATGGTAGTAGGATTATCAATCGGCGCCTTTCCCGCCGCAGTTGCCGCTGGCGTATTGACGTTCTCAGATGCGATTCGGCTGGTTCAACTTCGCTCGCGCTTAATGGAGAATGCTTACCCAGTCGGTTTTGGTATGGCAGCAATAAATGGACTCGATAAATTTGAGCTTGAAAGAATTATTGAGAAGTTCCACAGTAGTTCGACCCCAGTATATTTGGCGAATTTGAACGCGCAAAAAAAACTGGTGGTTTCTGGTTTGAAGCTGACATTGGACAAAGTCATGCAACAGGCACTTCATTCAGGCGCATCAAACGCTTTGCATCTGGCAGTCAATGTTCCTTCGCATTGCCCCTTGTTTGAGACTGCGGCAAAGCAGATGCAAACATCGATTGATTCCATCCTATTGCAACGACCTGGATTAAAGTATTTGAGCGCGAACGCTGCCCGTTCTTTGTTTGATCCTCAACTAATCGGGATTGATCTGGCCGCCAATATGGCAAGGCAAGTGCATTGGTTTGAAACGTTGAGGCTGGCGCAGGAACTGGGCGCCCAGCTGGCCTTTGAAATGCCGACCGGAACCGTATTAACTGAATTGGCCACGGCACAATGGAGCGATGGCACCGCCTTGGCATGTGATACATCCAGGCTAGACACGCTGATTGCGCTAGCGAAACGCTTGCAATCTAGGGAGCAGTGACTGCTAGCCTGCAATGGTTGACCGTTGAATGTTCCGAAAAATTATATGAGGTCAAACGTCGGATAATTCGCAGCTCAAATTGACGATCACCAGTTCGAAAGTCTCTCCTAGTCTTCCTTATTCCAATTTTTACAATCCGTAATCTGAAGTCGTAAATTCAATATTTAGTATTAAATTCAAATCCGATTAATTTACATTAAAGTCGTAAATAGATCCTCTATGATCGCAATGGATTTTGTAACGGGCCAACAGTAAAATCCGCCTATGCTCGGTCGGTTCTCTAAACGGCCTGTCGCGATTCTACATAGCTGCCATTCAAACTAAGTTTTCAATGCTTTCAGGACTTGCAGTAACATCACAATAAATATGCCAGAACTGCTAGATGGTAAGCAAAATCGCCATGATTGCGACATACCAAAGAACGAAGGAAAACGCCAAAATAATATAATCCTCGATAGTAAGCCTTCGTCTATCGATGACAGATATCTGTGGATTGTTCGGGTCGTAATAGACTTGCAGTTTAAATCCTTCCACACGCTCCGGATGGGCATTCCATAATCTACTTCGAGCGGCAGGAAGTTTATACATCATGTGCCCGTAGCGGGTGGATACGTCGTTGTAATGGAGCGTTCCATTTACGGTATAAGAAAATCCATCGCTGTTCTCCATGGTGCCAGTTACGGTCGGCCAGGTCCGCTCTTCGAAACTCCAATACAGAGATTGGAGTAACGGTCGTGACACGATACATGCGGCACCCACTAACACGACGCAGAAAAACAGCATGGTCAATCTTCTATCGGATGACAAAAATGGTCGATTTGTTCGTCGCCTGATGACCGCATGGGTCAGTTTGGCCATTGCGCTGATTGCGACCAGAGCGGCTACCCAAGGCATTAGCAGAAAAAATAGGGATTGGTTTGAATGCAGCCAAGAATTTAATTCCATATTGAAGCTTTCAAATTTCCACTCGATGTTTTTCTTGGCCAACGACCTGAAATCGCCGCCGTCTCAACTGCGAACCTTGGCATATCAACTCTCCCTTAACTTAAATCTAGTTGTATCAATTCACTTGAGCCACAATCGACCTTTTTAGTCAGCCGCCGGCCCGGATAGACTGCAATTCAAATCCGCCATCGCCATTCAGCCAAGTGTCTTTATCGCGAATGATAGCCTGGCAGGGTAAAGTCGCAGTTTGAACCGAAAAGCCTGGTAACTTGCGCACCGCTGTTCCGATCGCCACGATCTCGATCAATCCGGAACCCAATTCGACAATATAGGTTTTCGTGCCAACGACCTCTTCGGCTCCAATTGCGTTCGCTTCCGATTTTAAACGGTCAAATACGTTTTCTCGGGCATCGTAGACCAAGGTCGTCAGTTCCCCGATTTCACCTTGGGCCAGACCGCGAAAAATAGCCTTCACCCCTCCAATCGCACCGAGCGAATAGACCGAGGTTGAAATCAATAATTTGATCGGCGCGTAACCCATACTCGATAGTGCCCACAGTTCTTCACCGGTCAGATCACTGGTCACCGGAAGTTGGTCGCATTCTACCGGTAGATGCGGATGCCTCGCGGCAGTGCCTGACATGACCATTTCATGAAACCCGTTGAAGCGCATGACGTTGGTCCGAATTCCCACTACGGCGTTGGCTCCCGCCCGTACGGCACCAGAAACAAGGCGACTCAATGCGTGGTGCCGGGTCTCGTTAAAAATATCACTGAATTCGCGAATCTCGCCACGCATAAGCGTTTTCAACGAGCCGAATATGCCGCCAACCAGACCTACTGAATAGGCGATGTTACCGAAGACGAAATGTATCGGATCGTAACCAGCATCCATATGACAATACAACTCCTGGGCGTCACCAGCACTTGTAAATAATTTGCCCGGATTATTCCCCAATACACCGGATCCGACGAACAGAAACTCGGAGTTTCCTGCCAGACCGCGCAATTCAGAACTGACACCAACAATGCCGTGCACACTCTCATGTTTGGCTTCATTCACCATGTGAATAAACGCAGCCTGTCTTCCGGCATGGATCATGTCGGTCACCTCTTTGATCTCACCCCCCATTACACCGCGGAACCCTGATGTGAGTCCGCCGAAAAATCCCATCGACTGAACGCTGTTTCCAATCAAAATGCCAGCAGCTCTGTAGCCCTTCAAATTCATGCAATAAATTTCGTTTCCTGATAATCAAGTTACAGTCGCTTGTGACATTCGTTAGTCTCCATGGTGAAAAATATGCGTAATTGACGTTGACCAGGTGTCTGATGGCGCCACAAAAAGAGTCATAACATTCTTAAATCATTCAAATTCCAAAGGCAGGCTTCAAACTGTACTTAGGGTAACGAAAATTTAATACGGTAATCCAGCGCTGGTATTACCACACCTGCCGGCCGCAAAGTGTCGGTATTTAACCAATAGTTTTGTTTTTTATTTAGTGAATCAACAATGTAATCGCGGAGCTACATTAACTGCAAACTTCAAGAAGGCGATTTGGATAACAATCGTTTCAGTAACACTATAACCACGGTAATAATCGCGGAGAACATGAACAGAATTATGTAATAAAAAAATCTGCTCCCCTGGTAATACATTTTTATAGTGAGCGGGACGAGTTCTCCCCAAACAAGATTGCCGGTCAAAAAAAGAAGTGCAGATATACGGAAAAGTACCAGTTTTGCGGCAATTGGATAAGTTCTGTTCGGTCCCGTCGACACCAAATATATACTAGCCAAATTAACGTGCTTATCGAAACTATCAGGTATTCGCTTGGCCGAACATTGTTAATATTTTTGCATCAAATTCAAATCCGAGAATTTACATTAAAGTCGTAAATAGATCCTTTATGACCGCAATGAATTCTGTAACGGACCATCAGTAAACGTTCGACTATGCTCGGTCTGTGCCGAGACTGTGTAAAAACAAAAAATTTCCAACTTTTTCTGAAAAATCATGGGTAGGGAGATCATTCCCTGCGTCGAAAAAATTGAATAGAGCGTGTTTTAAGATGCCGATTTTTTCGAGTGTAAATTAATTTTGAGTTTTTACACAGCCTCTGCCCTGACCCGTCAGTTGGAGCGCTCCATAGCGGGCATCCAAATGATAGTTCCCGTTGACGGGGTCAACCTGACTCTGTGCTGGTCCGCGCAGACCAGCACACGGGGCGCTGACAATTAAAAGGTCAACTTGTAGACCATCCCTTGACCATACGACCCGCCACGACTGGTCGTGCCATACATGCTGCCGTCCCTACCACGAACTAGATTTGCCACAGGCAATGTGTTGCCATCAAACGAATCGACTACTTCCTCTTGCCCCGACAGCGTCATTCGGTACACAGTACCTCCTCCGTTGACTCCGCCTGAAGATGTGGTGCCGTACATGTTCCTGTCCGGGCCGAAAGTCAATCCGGCGCTTGGCTGCGTACCGTCATCGGTCGTCGTGCCAAAGGAATAAAGAATAGTCATCGTGCCGTTTAATGAAATTCTGAATACGGTACCTTGATTGTAGGTTCCGCCAGCAATTGTCGTGCCGTACAAATTGCCATCTGGGCCCTGTACAAGTTGTGCGAGCGGCCGCGCGCCATCTGTAATGCCACCGGCACCAAATGAGTAAATTATCGACTCCGTTCCGTCTGGCGTAATTCTGAATACCGTGCCACTCCCTTGAACGCCAATCCCGTAGGTCGGCCCATATGCGCCGCCAAATTCAGTCGTACCGTACAAATTACCGTCGCTCGCAACGATCACAGATGCTTCCGGGGCGTTACCGTCATTGACAATACCATTGTCACCAAATCCGTATAGCGGTATCTGGACACCGCTTGTGTTTATGTTAAACACCATGCCGCAACAGCCGTAGTTCACCCACTGTGGTCCGCCTGCAGTTGTGACTCCATAGAAATTGCCTTTGGTGCCGATGGTCAGACCCGCCGGAAATTCAAAACCCTGTGACCAACTGACAATGGAAAACAGTTGAGTTTCGCGGCCACCCGGCGTCATTTTGAACACAGTTCCACAACCACCGTCGCTGAAACACGGAGCACCGCCTACCATCGTAGTTCCATACAGGTTGCCATCGTGCCCAACAACTAGTGTTCCCATAGGCAAGGCACCGTCCGTTGCGGAAGCGCCAAAATTATAAATAATGGACTCTTTGCCGTCTGTTGTGATTTTGAATACCGTACCGGCAGCTCCCCATGTCGCGTTCTGGTTGGTTCCGCCTGAAAACGTTGTGCCGTAGAAATTGCCGTCATTGGCCTGAACCAACCCGGCTTGCGGTCCGCTACCATCTAGTTGACCACCGTTGGTGCCAAATGAATACAGTAATGTCACCACCGGCGTGTGGTGCGTGCACACATGTCGATCAATACCTGGCGTTGTGGCTACTGGCTGCGTAACTGAATATTTACATTCATTCGTGGCGTTAATAGCCTCTTCCGCACTATTTCGCAACGTCAATTGGGTACCCGTTGCCAATTCAGCGACATTTGCATGCATAGAAACTGCAAGGATTGAAATGCCTGCACTATTAGAGCTGGTGGTGCTTGTATTGCTGGCATTGTTGCCAGCAGTACTACTGCCGCCGCACCCTGACAATGCGAGTACGCATATTCCAAGGCCAACTAATGTTTTTACCACTGCATCGCGTCGCTTTAAGTTCAAGTTATTCCCCTGTTTTTTAATGAAAAATCAAAGTAGTACAAAAATTGATTACCGCTTAGTTAATTTCAACCAAGAAGTGTAAGGATTAACGTTCTACTTTGATATGCCCTATTTAGGGCATTTTGAAAAATGTTGAGGAATTGAGACGAAATGATTATTGAATATCCAGCCTATATAGCAATCACTCTTCAGCTCGGCGCAACATTGCGGAAGTTGAATTGCTTAATGAATTTATGGATTGGTACACAAATTCAAGGTTTGAAATAAACCACCAGCATCGCCTGATTTATTTTCCGTATTTTTGGTGGTATATCTGGCAGTCCGGCTTTTGCCGTTCGCCAAAGTCTTGCTGGTTCTCTGTTTCGATTACGACGGCGACTGGAACTTAATCTGCCGAGCGATGCGTTACGAGATATCGGAAAGGCTGCGCGGCAAGAACGCATTTCCTCATCTTGATCCAGTTGCATTGCAAATATACTTCAGTGACAATGGACTCAGCGATCATGCACTGCATGGGCGCCAGAGCCAATCGCCATGCGGTTGACCACAAAAAGGCCAAGACCGATGCGATGCAGCTCAGGAAATCGCGCCAAACATCAGAGGAATTAAATATGCAGATGACGGCCGCAGATATTGTTTGGATAAAGGGGCAGGCGTCCTATGAGGATGGTGACACGCCGGAGCAAGCAGGCATCAAGGCTTTGCAACACGGTTATCTTCCGGAATCAGAAAGCTATGCCGGCTTCGGCAAAGGCATTGTCCAGTTGATAGAGCCTGGCGCGCATGATGGGAGTGATTCATGATTGGCTGGTGGATTGTAGTTGCGCGACAGACCCCGGAACAACGGGATGCAGCGCGCGATAATGAGGCGATCCTGGCAACCTAGGAGACGAGTATCAGCGGTATTGATTGGATTGAAGCGCTTGTTAAGGCGGGCAAAGTGACGCAGCTTTTGTATAGCGGTTATCCAAACCGTTATACGGCAGTCGCCGGTGACATTTTACCGAATATCTCCAATGGACCTCCGCGTCATGATGGCCAGACCATCATTGGCGACGATTACGTGATGCCGGGCAAATGGACCGGGAATGTTAAAATACGCCGCGACAAAATTGCTGCCTGCCCACCCGATCAGATACTGACAATTGATGTCTGGGATCAAAGTTAGCCTCCTGACGTGTCTTTAATTTTGATACAAGGACACTGAAATGAACGAAGACAAGAAAGCGGCGCGTCGAGTGGCAATTGAACACGCCAAGGCTAATAACTTCCCGAGTGGATTCGAGTCGACCAAGTATGGTTTGTCGATTTACGAGCAGTCGGAAAGAAAATAACCGTATGCCAGATGGCAAGAAGCTGTGGAAGGATGAATGATGGCAATCAGTGTTGTAGTATTCGATGCCTTCGGTACGCTGGTGCAGATCGGTGAGCGGCGGTCTCCGTACCGCAAGTTGATGCAATGGATGCGCGCTAATGGACGTCGGCCGCAAACGAGCGACGCGGGGCGTATCATGTCGCAGCCAGGTGGCCTTGCCGACGTCGCCAATCTATTCGACCTGTCACCGCCCGTTGATCTGCTGGCGGCCTGGGAAGCGGAGCTGCACGCTGAATTGGCTACGGTAAAACTTTTTCCTGACTCGCTCCCGACCATTGCGCGCCTGCGGAATGCTGGCTATCGCATCGGCTTGTGCTCGAATTTGGCCGCACCCTATGGCACGCCGGTTAAGGCACTGCTGCCATCCTTGGACGCTTACGCTTGGAGCTACGAAGCTGGTGCAGTGAAACCGGAACCAGGTATCTACCGTTATCTTCTAGATCGGCTCGGCTGTGCGGCAAGCGATGTGCTGTTTATCGGCGACACGCCAGCCGCCGATCTGGACGGTCCGCTGACCTTCGGCATGTCGGCGCGTCTAATTGACCGGAAGGCTGGGCAAACCTTGGATAAAGTACTTGATGACATGTAACGGTTTAGCCACTGACCTGCTTGCATACGTTACGTTATTAATCGGAAAAGCTTTGTGCTGTTGCACATAATACCGAAAAATGGGGTATTTGAACGCTTAACAAAAGTGCGAATTCACTTGGGAGTTAACGTATGAAAAACATCCATTCGTTCGTTGTTGCAACCGTTCTTGGTCTCGTTTGTTTTCATGCTCGCGCGAAGGAAGTGTCTTCGCATAGACTGTGCGTGGCAAACGATGAGCCTGTGTTTTCCTGCACGTTGCAGGGAAACACCCACAAGATGGTATCTCTCTGCGCGTCGCCTGCCTCCGCGCAAGGTGAAAGAACGTTTCGTTATTTGTTCGGATACCCGTCAAAAATCGAATTGACTTATCCATCAAGCGACAGCGACGCTGATTCGTTCACCCTCACGCATTTGGTTTATGCTGGGGCCACTGGTGGAAGCGCGTATGCTTTCACCAATGACGGCTATAAGTACATTCTGTATTCTATCGAAGGCACGGGACTCAAACGTTCGGGCCTGCTAGTGCAGCACGTGGGGCAGTTACACGCAGCCAGCGATTTGAATTGCACGCCATCGGCATTGGTTGAAAGCGGTGATGAGCTGATACCCAAGTGGAAGGCCGACCAAGACATTGATGCTCACGGCCTTCCAAGCACTCGTTGAATCTTATTGGTGTTCTGAACATACTTTAAAGAATATCCAATATGCCTACAGGCCCAAACCACACTGCACCGAAGGAAAACGGCAACTTCCTGTTGCCGGCGGCGCAAAGCGCGAGTCATCGAGAGGAAGGAATTGGCCAGCTTCATGTGCCAGATGCAGGTGGAGTCGCAAAACTTCACTCGAATGGATAAGAATTTGAACTACTCGGGCGACCGATTGTTTGACGTGTTCTCAGGACGTAATGGGATAGAGAGCCTTGAGAAATCCAATGCGAATGCAGCAGCGGAGCCGAGACGAGAGGGGAAGCGATCTATGGTGGCGAATGGGGCCGGAAAAACCTTGGGAATACGGAGCCGGGCGACGACTACAAATTCCACGGTCGCGGCCTTGTCTGTTGACAAGCGCCGAGCGCAAGCGTAACTTTCTCCGTTCAAACCATGAGTAAAATCACCATGCAATTTAAAAATAATTGGTACGTTTTATCGTCTATTGTAGTACTTGCGATAGGTACTTTTGACGCACAAGCGCAAACCAACCATTCCTTTTTAAAAACGGACTCTTTGATGTGCGACGGATGGACTGTTTCAATCCGAAGCATTTGTTCGGCCAGCGTAAACGGCGCTGTACCGCACTGCACTCAAAAGCTGACCTTTAAAACTGCAATTGGCGACGATTATTCAGTCAATTACGAACCCGATCCGGTTCAGCACAAAGACGAGCCTTTCGTGAGTCAGTTGAGTTGCAATCCAGGTGAAAACAAACACTATGTCGTTGCACACAGTGGGAATTTTGCAAATTGCTCGACTTGTGAATGGATTGACGTTTTTACCTTGCATGGAGACCTCATCGGTTCAACGCCCTCCATCGTGCGAGCTTTAAAATTGCCGCGCAAAAAATTATCGCGCAGTTTTGAGTCCTTACTTGGCGAACCTCTTAAAAACGAATTGATTTCTATCGACAGAACTTATTCTGAAAAGTAGGAGATCAGCGACAAACTTTGGTCATCATGTTGATCTGTCCATGGCCGGTGTGAGGGAACCAATTTTGAAATTCAATGATTCAAATTTACCAGTTTAGGAACTCAAATATGTTCAAATCAATTTTGCTTTGCTTCGGTCTCTTAATCGTTGCAGCAGCACACGCAAGTTCCGATGATGGGAAGCAAGGGAAAGATGAATCAGCGGTTATTCCGCCAGTTCAAAATATCAGATCGATCACCCCAATATTTAGTCAACTCTTACTGGCTCCATATCCGTCTGGATTCGTGACTATTTTCGAAAATGTGAGTGACACCCAGTACATCCGCGAATCAGTTCCTGAGGGAGAGAACGAAAATCAATGGTCTCAGATGATTACCCTTAATGGAGCTAAAGATCTTGCTACGAAAGCAGGAGTTACTTCTCAAATGTTAGTCGAACGGATTGCAGGTGGATTTCAGCGCGCCTGTCCTACGTCATTCTTGGCAATTAGGGTTTCTGACGATAAGATTGGTGGCAATGAAGCATTCGCTGCAATTGTAAGTTGCGGAACTTCTCCAACTACAGATGGGAAACAAAGTGAGACAGCATTGATTGCTGTGATCAAGGGAGATAAAGACTTCTATACAGTGCAGTGGGCCGAGAGAGCAACGGCATCAAAGAGGCCGCTAACTCTAGATGCTTCAAAATGGGTCGAAAGATATAAAACGCTGACCCAAGTTAAATTATGTCATATTGTCCCTGGAGAACAAGCGCCTTACCCTAGCTGTGTTGATTGAAAATACTTAGCAATAGGTGATATCCATCACCGACTGGTGTCGAAATCATCTTCACGCACCACTGGAATATCAGCAGCGTATTCTCAATGGGATATTGCGCTGCCACTATCGGAACTACGCTCGTCCGACGAATTGCCGCCTGTATAGTTCTTATCTGGCGATCCGCCACATCTGGCATATTTGGTTAGCGTGTCGAACGTGCGGGAGGAACGTGCGTTGGTCACGATATTTGAAAATGCTCGAACGCTGTACCCTATTGCGACCGGGCATTGCACATACTTGGAGCGCTTGGTGAAACTAACTGAAGAACTCAATGCGGCAATTCCGCAAGGTGGGATATGCGAGGACTGAGAGGAGTGACCCTCACGCTTACTCGTACATTCGTCGCTGTCGGCGATTGTCATCATTCTTCACTTAAAAATGCTCTAAATAGAGCGACAACCAGCGGACATTTCTATAGACTACCGGATCGTGCTACTCAGGGCTCGTGCGGTCACTTATAACGATTTGCATTTTTAGTCATCGGTTTAAATACATGAAGCTACCTCCCTATCAATTATCGAAGCGAGAAGGTCAACCTTGGCGAATTCCATTGAATGTCTCGTTACTGATTTTCCAGAGTTGGGTCGCATGTGCCTTATTTGCACTTGCCATGATTGGGATCTCAAATGCGTTGGGATGTAGTGTGAATGAAGGCGGTACAAGTCCATGTCTTATTGCTGGAATGGATATTCAGATTCTGATTTTGACGCCCACCTTACTTGCAGTGTTTGGTGCCCCGCTTTTTCTTATTGGAATATCGGGTAGTGCGGCAGTAGCATTGACTACTTTTCTGTTTGTCAGCATGAAAGGCAAGTGAACTCTGCGCGCAGGACCCGTGAAATAGCGGAGCCATCTGTTTTTAATTTTGTTCCCGTTTATTATTGCTACCTTCCTATGCAGACTTGGCAGAAAGCGCCGCTTCGAATGTTTTTGGGAGAGCGTCCAAATGATCTGGCAATTTGTCACCGTAATATGATTTGCCATCAGTTGCATCTCGTAGCGATTCAATAGCATCTCGCACTAGATCAGCCCAGTCTGATTCGCGGTTTAGTTGGTCCGAAGGAAGTTGGGCGAGACGATTTTCCAGAGCCAGTATTGCTTCGCCTAACGTATGGCCAATGACGTAAGGCAGCCAATTTGCAGAAAACACGTAATCCGTCGCGTAGAACATGTCATTGTCTCCTCCGCTGGATAACTCACGAACCGTGTCAACTTGATTCTCCGATGTTCCCAATGCAGCCCAAACGCCTTTACTGTAGCGATCATCCCACGCCTGGAAGCTGAACCCGTGTTTTGTCACAAGGTTATCGATTCGATCAAGAATCCTTATTTCCCGATCAAATAGACTGAGCGGTTTATCTTTGGCCCTGACGACAGTGAGAATATTGCGAACTTTGAAGAAACAAACCACGCTGGTGACGACGCAAATCAAACCAAATCCAATTACCATGGCTTCAAGTTCGTTATTGGGATTTTCTGCGACGATTCCAATAATTCCGCACAAGGCAAAACCAACCACCAAGGCCAGGGCAATCGATATGCCAATTACTTTGTAGATCCTATCCATTCTGTCACGACCAATTCTTAAAAAAAGCAGTGTTTTGTTCCAACACTAGCTGCCTAAATGACATTTGTGTAGCGGTTGTAATTTCGTTCTGTTCGAGGCTCATCACGCTCTGAACCATTCAATCCGTAAATTTTGGCCGGCTGGCCATTGACGGGCATACGCCGTCTGCTGATTCATATCAAAGCTTACAAACAACCGCTGCTTCTCAATGCAGTCATTCGATGGCGCGAACCGCCTTTTCGTTCAATGTGTAAGGCCAACATCGCAAAGCAGTTGGGCTGACATTTCAACTAGTCCCGTAGTCGTAGTAGCGTCGATTTTGCATCATCGGGAATTTCATTAAATCGTCGATGATACGGACTATTTCCTGACGGGTTTTCAACAAGGGTATTCGATTTTTCGTCAAAGACTAATGTGCCAAGAGGGCCCTTTTCATTGCCGTCATAAGCAATAATTTCAATAACGTTTTTTGCTTTATTATACGTCCCGGTAATTTTGAAACCAATTGGCGGAGGGCCACCAAGCATCGCGCCAACCCCATTAGCGCCAAGGTAAACGGCACTACCTTTATATAATAACCCGCCATGCAGGACCGATCCATCGGTAGTTCAAACACCGACTAATTGCGCCGGAATTATATCTTCGGCGAAAACTGAGTTTGCTATCAAAATTAATGTCGCAAGAATCGTTCTACGTAAAGTAACGTTCATAATCTTTCTTTCGTAGCGAGGGTTCAGAAACTCGATTTCTGCACGTTGAATCGAGCGACCGGAGCGTGCGGCGACGACCAGTCAATTAAAAAATACTTTATTTTTCAATTGCGCCTAGACAGATCGAATGGATCTACACTCAGTGGCCATCAATATAATTTACAAGGGCTTCCAACTCACCATACATCGGGATTCGGGAATCAATATTAAATGCCCCTGATTCCATTAGCCCAATTACCTTCTTGCACTCGTCGTGTTTGTCTTTATTTTCAAAGAAGCCATTGACCGCTTTATCTCCGTTTTTCCGGACGGCTGCGAGTAGCGCATTTGCTATATTATTTTTTCCCTCCACGCCGGTTAGACTTTCAGCTTCGGCCAAACGACGATTCATGTAAGTTATGGCAGCGGAATAGTGTTTAGAATTTTGCTTTTGCCAGCCTGCGACAAACTCCTTCGGCGTATCCGGTCTTCCCAAATCTTCAAAACAATAACTAGCAGTACGACCAATCATGTAATTTTGAGTGAGTGTGAAGCCTATCGCGGCATCCCGCGATTCAGAGGCTACCGGCTCCTGGGTCGCCGCTCTGGCAGTCACTGAAAAAATAAAAGTAGAAAAATGCGTGGACTCATAGGTATCTCATTGGTTATAAAGGCATCAGGCCCCTGTTTATGGAGTGAGCTCTATTGGACGAATGAGCTCCACGGCATGCGATCATTTTATAGTTGCCTGGCCGCCTTTCTTATTGCAAATAAGTTCGTCTCACGTACATCGACAAAGCTTTTGCGTTGCGGTATGTAATATATTCGTTCTGCAATTTGCGATTGTTTTTTTCAGTAGCTGGCGGCGTTGCTTTATTCATAAACTCAATGTTATCCGCCTGACTCTTATCTGCGCGATCCTGAGTGCTGCGAAGAAATACTTGGTAATCTTTGACGACGGAATCCATTTCGCCGCGCCACTTCGAAAACAATTCAATCTGGTGCGGCGTAAGTTTCCCCACAACCACATCGGGGCCGACCGTGAAGTAGCTGTTATCGTCGCTGTGCGCCTCCGAGAAAAGTTCCGCATATTCTGGCTTGGTGTAAACCATCTCATATCTGGCGTTGAGTTCCTTCGCTTTTGCTAGACTTTCGACCAGCAATTTCCCTTTGGCCGCTGATTCCGCATCCGGTGTAGCTGATCCTGATCCCCAGTAAAGATCGGAACACGCCCCCCTGGTTTCAAAATGCGTAATTATGCCGTTTGAATCGGCATTGACTACTATTTGGCATTCAGCTGTGCCGATTTGCTTTTGATAATAAGTCGTTTGGACACCATTACTGGAAGAAGAAGTGCCGACCTGTGCATTGTAAGCATATTTAGAATTCCACCCCCATTGATAAAGCCCTGTTCCATCTCCGACCGGTGTAACTAAGGGTTTCCCCCATTTCCCCATAGCTTCATAAATAGGGTGGCCAATCCAATTCTTATTGGCGATTGCTTCGGGAACGGAGATCATATGACCATCCGATGCGCAAGCAGATAGCAGCGCGCAGCAAATCGCCATGCAAGTAATTTTTGTCTTATTGAAAATATTTTTCATTATCATTAATTTCCCCTGATTACTTAGATTCGTCCATTCTTCAAGCACAGCTTGATAGACGCGTTGGAATTACCATCACCACCATTTCACTGCGCTCGTTCATGTTGCCCGCGCCATGATATTGGGGAACAAGTGTTTGTGCAATAAATTCTGGCGCCATTACACAGCAACAAACTGGCGAGCCTTCAGCTCAGACTCTCCTTCCCACCGATACGCCACCAACGCGCCTCCCTTGCCCACACTGTAGTCCACGCAGGCAATATGCGGGGTAAGCGGAGCCAAAGCGCCTCTATTCCAATAGTGGCCAATGAAAAGCGGCTTGTCGTTGGCGTAGAGAATGCGTGCCGATGCAGGAATCTGGTCGGTCGGCAAACGTTCTCGCTCTGCCCTGGCAAGCAATGCAGCGCGCCGATAAGTCGTTGCATCGGCATCCCACCAGCATGTGCGCACCTTGTTTCTTTTATGACCATCCTCGTCAAAATAAAACACGCCATCCGGCAGTTTGATTTGCAGTCCTTTGATCAATGCTTCGACGCTCTGAAACAGCACGGACTCAGGGTTGTTCGCCGCCTCAACGACCACCTGGGTAAGCCGATTTTCTTTATCCAGATATGGCTCCAACTCGTTCATATAAGCCGGATGCCAACAAGCATGAATGACACGCAATTCATCCAATTCCAGCCAAAGTGGCAAGGTCATGAACCAATCGATGACTTCCTTGTGACGCGCCTTGTCATGCTCGACTTCGGCCAGAAATGCCGCATGCTGATGCCGGTTCTTGGGGCGATGGACACGCAAGTATTCTCCGTCGTGAGCGGGATCCGGTGTATGCCATGCAATTGCATTAAATTCGTGGTTTCCGAGTACCGCCTGCGCCGATCCGCAATCGACCATGCGCCGGACGATATCAATAGTCGCTAGTTGCCCGGGGCCGCGATCGACGAAGTCCCCCACAAAAATAGCTGTTTTCTCTGAATGCCTCCAAGCCCCGGCTTGCTCACGGTAGCCAAGCTTTGCCAATAAGGTAGTAAGTTTGTCCGAGTGCCCATGGATATCGCCGATGATGTCGTAATTCATTTTTACACCACATAATCATTTTGATGATGTTATCGTACCTAATCTTTTTTATCATGTCAACGTGTAAAATGGAGACATTCTAATCATTTGGCATCCGCAGGGGCAAAGCTCGTCATGAATATCCGCTCAATCGAAAACTTCGCGCAAACGCAGCGCGACCGTCTGGCTTTTATTGAATTCCGTCTTTGGTTTCTCGGCGATATTTCCCGCCGGGACCTGATGGAGCGCTTTGGCATTGCCCCGGCAATGGCAACGCGCGATCTCGCGGCATATCGCGATTTGGCACCAGGGAATATCGATTTCGAAGGTAGCAGAAAAATATACGTCACCGGCAGAAATTTTTCACCCTTGTTCGAACATGACGCCGAGCGTATTCTTTCCGCCTTGTCCAAAGGTTTTGGCGACGGCACGAGCGAGGCCACGCAGGGTTACTTGCCGTTCGAATCACCCCTCCGACTCAACAGGCCATCATTGCCGGTGCTTGCAACCATCAGCCGCGCCATTCATCAGCAGATGGTCGTTCGGGTGAAATACCATTCATTGAAACGCGGCCCGTCCAAAAGGGAAATTATTCCGCATGCATTGGTCGACAGCGGTTTGCGCTGGCATGTGCGTGCGTACGACCGGCGTCTCGCGCAATTTCGTGATCTGGTGTTATCGCGAATTGAAGCGCCAATATTGCAGGCGGATTCAATCGTGGAGGAACACGAGCTTTGCGATCGGGATGATCAGTGGACACGAATAGTCGCTCTCGAATTGGTGCCTCATCCCAACCATGCCTGGAAAGAAATCGTTGCGCGAGATTTTGGAATGACGAAAGATAAATTGATCGTCAAAGTCAGAGCCGCGATTGCCGGTTATCTTCTCCGGCTTTGGAATGTCGATTGCAGTGCGGACAACCACCTGGATCCCGCAATACATCGTTTATGGTTGCGCAATACGAATGTACTTCGCGGCGTCATTAGCGCTGAAATCGCTCCGGGTGCTTGATTGCATTCGGCTTACGTTGATCTAATGAAAAACTATCTCCCCGATTCTTTTTCAATAGTAGACAATTTGGTCAAGAAGTCGGCTGCGCCAAGTTCTTGCAGCGTCTTTTGCAGATCTGCGCTGGCTTGCACTTTGGCTTTTGCCTCCGACGCGAGACGCGTGCAGTGAGTGATCCACAATAGCTTTGCCTTGGCCAAGTCGGGTGAGGCACCTGATTTTTCCAACACGTTACGCACCTCCTTGTATGGCGGTGTCGGGTTGGAAGCGTAATACGGTTGGCTCACGACCATTGGCACGAACTTTGTCGGGATATCGAATATTTCAGGATTACAAACCCACATGGTTTGCTGTATCGAGAAATTTGCAGCGATCCACGGCGTAAGCCCGGATCTATCGGCGTCATTGATATGTTTCTTTATAATACTGGACGTGAGTAAGGCTGTAACGACATTCGGATATCCCAGATAGGCAGCGCTAACCAGTGGGGAATCTTCGTCCTTGCCATCCGCAAGAAGACCGGCGGTTGCGCCGGTTGCAATATACTGGCGAATTTCGTCTGCAGCCTTCGCCTCGGCATCAATCATTGCTGTGGGATTACCGCCTGTTTCTCCCAGAACGTAAATGCGGTCATTCAGTGAGTTGAGAACGGCGAGGGGTTCCCTTGGCGCATCTGCTGCATTCGTGGTGTTCGAAAATATGAGTAGAGGCAGCAGAGCGGCAAAACCTGTCAGAGTGTTAGTCAGTTTTTTCATGAGTTTGCAGGTGGATTTCCATACGGGTTCCCCGATGTCGTATCTGTGGGGCGTCCCACGTTGTAACCTAAACAGCATTTGCTGTCAATTTGTCGGCGTCAAACCAGATATAGAGATCCCGACGGCGCAGGCTTTCTATTCAGCTTATGCTGCAGCTTTGAAATCATTGTTACCTAAAGCCGCCGATTCGCGAAGCAAAAAGAGGATTGAAGATGCGCTTGCTCATGCTGAAAAAGCCGAACCTGAACCGGCTAATTACACAAGGCCATAACTTAAGCAAAAAAGATTGGCGAGGTGAGTAAATGGTTTGAAATCTCTTAGCCAATCTTTTAAAATTCCGACCTGCGCAAAGAGTCTGCAGGAGTTGTTGTCAGGTCGGACATCCGAACATCGTGAGAGGTAAACAGTTTGCGACTTTAATAGCAAGGAACAAATATTATTCCTTGCCATTAATACCCACTACCTCAATATAAACTCACTCTACCGTAACCGATTTCGCTAAATTTCTCGGTTTATCCACATCCGTACCACGCGCTAATGCGGTGTGATAGGCCAGCAACTGCAAGGCGACTGTATGCAAAATCGGGGACAGTTGGCCGTAGTTTTCTGGCAGGCGAATCACATGCACGCCTTCGCTGGAACTGATATTGGAATCGGCATCGGCGAATACATATAACTCGCCGCCACGTGCCCGTACTTCTTGCATGTTGGATTTTAATTTTTCCAATAACGCGTCTTTCGGGGCGACAGTTACCACCGGCATTTCCTTAGTAACTAAGGCTAGTGGGCCGTGTTTTAATTCGCCTGCCGGATAAGCTTCGGCGTGGATGTAAGAGATTTCTTTGAGCTTTAATGCGCCTTCCAGAGCGATCGGATAATGCATGCCGCGTCCTAAAAATAACGCATTTTCATAGCGCGCAAAATCTTCTGACCAGGCGATAATTTGTGGCTCTAACGCTAATACGGCGCTAATCGCTACCGGCAAATGGCGCATAGCTTTGAGGTGTTCGTTTTCTGCTGCTTCGGTGATGCGGCCCTTGCTTTGTGCTAAGGCTAAGGTAAGTAAAAACAGGGCGGCTAACTGGGTGGTGAAGGCTTTGGTTGATGCGACGCCAACTTCCACGCCAGCACGGGTGATGTAGGCTAATTTGCATTCACGCACCATCGCGCTGGTGGCTACGTTACAGATGGTAAGGGTGTGTTCCATTCCCAATGAGCGGGCATGTTTAAGTGCTGCCAAGGTATCCGCAGTTTCGCCGCTTTGTGAAATGGTGACGACTAAACTGTTCGGGTTTGGCACGCTATCGCGATAGCGGTACTCACTGGCTACTTCAACTTGTACCGGAATTTTAGCGATTGATTCTATCCAATATTTAGCCGTGAGTCCGGCGTAATAACTGGTGCCGCAAGCCAGGATTAGCAGTGAATCGATTTTCTTGAAAACACCGTGTGCAGCGTCGCCAAATAGTTCTGGCATGATGCCGGTAACGCCGTCCAACGTATCGCCAATCGCACGTGGTTGCTCAAAAATTTCCTTCTGCATGTAGTGGCGATAAGGGCCTAATTCTGCTGCGCCGGTATGTGCGTGTACTGTGCGCACTTCGCGCTGTACCGGGCGGCCATTGGCATCGACTATCCAGCAGCGTTGCAACTGTAAATCAACAACGTCGCCTTCTTCTAAATAGATAATTTGATCGGTGGTGCCGGCGATTGCCATGGCGTCGGACGCGAGGAAATTTTCACCTTGGCCTACGCCGACAATTAATGGCGAACCTTGTCGCGCACCGATCACCCGATGTGGTTCATCGCGGCAAAAAACGGCAATCGCATACGCGCCATGCAAGCGTTTTACGGCTTGTTGCACGGTTTCAAATAAATCGCCTTGGTATAAATGATCGACCAAATGCGCGATGACTTCGGTGTCGGTCTGGCTTTCAAAAACGTAACCTAAAGCGCGTAGCTCTGCGCGTAATTCTTCATGGTTTTCGATAATGCCGTTATGCACCAGAGCGATCCGTTGGCGGGAAAAATGCGGGTGGGCGTTATCGGTGGACGGTACGCCGTGGGTTGCCCAGCGCGTGTGGGCAATGCCGGTAAAGCCGGATAAGCCGGACTGTTCAATTTGCTTCTCCAGCTCCGCTACGCGGGAAGTGCTGCGTGAGCGTTGTAATTCGCCATGGGTGTGCAAAGCGATGCCGCAGGAATCATAACCACGGTATTCGAGTCGCTTTAAGCCTTCTAGCAGAATGGGGGTGATGTTACGTTGTGCTACTGCGCCGACGATGCCACACATAGGGAGCCTCTAATGAACTGGTTGGGATAGCCGTATCGTAAAAGAAGTTGAGAGAAATTATTCTGCATAATTTATATATTTATGAAATTTATAATCAACATCTAGTTATTGTGAAATATAATTACATTTAATTTAAATATATAGTGAAATATTTCAATGAAAACCGTAAAAATCATCCTTGATGAACTAGACAGGCGCATTTTGAATGCCCTGCAAGATGACGCGGCACAAACCAATCAGGAATTAGCTGAGCTGGTTCATGCTTCCGCACCAACTTGTCTGCGGCGCGTAAAGCGCTTGGTTGACGGCGGCGTGATTGCGCGGCAAGTGGTGCTGTTAGATCCGGAAAAAGTGGGCGCAAGTTTGAGCGCGATTGTTGAGATTACGTTGGATGTGCAAGCGAGTGAGCGTTTGATTGAATTTGAAAAATTAGTGGCAACCGAGGCCGCTGTGCAGCAATGTTATCGGGTTTCGCCAGGGCCGGATTTTGTATTGATCATTCAAGTGGCGGATATGGCGGCTTACCATGAGCTGGCGCATCGACTCTTTGCGCAGCACGCCAATGTGCGTAATGTACGGAGTTTTTTTTCGGTGTTGCGCAGTAAGTTTGAAACGCGGATTGCGGTGTGATGTGCTGGGGATAAAAAGCGAAAAGCGCGGGATTACAGTTCAATGTAATCCCGCGCTTGGCTTAATTATTTTTCAGGGTAGAGCACAACCTGTACGTAGTTTTCTGTATTCAAATAACGCTTAGCGCTTTCTCTTACATCCGCCAATGTAATCGCATTAACGCGATTTTCTACTGTCAGCAGTTCTGTCGTATCGGTGTTAAACAGTGTGGCATCTTGCAGGTAACGCAGCCATTGTTCATTGGTGCGCATGGCGATGTTGTGATTTTTAATCCAGTTCAGTTTTACCTTATTCAATTCTTCTTGCGTTGGACCGGCACTGTTGATTTTTTCTTTTGCCTGCTTTTGATCCTGATCTTGACCCTGATCTTTCACTGGCTCAGGTGGCGTTTCACTTTTTATTTTTTCAATTTCAGCAAACGTCGCGGCGATCACTTTATCGACATTGTCGGGGCCGCAAGGTAAGTTAATAGCGATGCGATAATTTTGGTAAGGAATGCGATCAATTGATCCGCTCATGCCGCCGCTGTAAATGAGGGTTAATTTTTCACGAAGTACGTCGGTAATACGCAAATTCATCACTTCAATCAGCGCATTAAAACGCATATTTTCTTCTTTGGAATAGTTAGCCGGTCCTGTGAAAATGATCGAAACCTGGCTCTTTGGTTCACTACCACTATGGACTTCTTTCTTAACTACGCCAGTGACCGGACGGATGTTTAAATCATGGTAAGAAGTGCTGAGTTCCGTGGTTGGTAAGCTGGCTAAGTAAGTCGCTATTAATGGCTTGATTTTTTCTAAATCAAAGCTGCCTATCAAAATAAACGTAAACCCTTTTGCGCTGTTAAATCGTTCGCCGTAAATAGCGGATGTACGATCTAAATTGATATGGGTAAAATCGTCTGGTTTAGGTGCCAGTGATAAGCGTGGATGGTTGTTGTACAGCGTGGTTGATAGCGTGTTAGAAAATACTGATTCCGGCCGTGCCATCGAGTTTTTTGTTAAGTCTTGCATGCCGCTGATAAATGCCGTGTACAAATCCGGATCTTTACGCGGATTTGCAAAACGTAAGTAGATGGATTGGAACAGTGTTTCAATGTCCGAGCTGGCCGCATAGCCAGACAAATGCTCGGTATAGTTGCTCAAACTGGTATTGAAGGACAGCGATTTTCCGGCAAGTATTTTTTGCAAATCGGTTGGCGTGTAGCTTGCTAAACCCATGCTTTGGGTTACTGCTGTGGCGTACAGCGCATTGTATTTATCTGCATCATCAAACAGCGATAGTCCGCCAAAGCGAGATGCGCTTAATAACACTTGATCGCTTTTAAAGTCGGTCGGTTTGAGAATAACTTTAAGGCCGTTGGAAAGCGTTAATTCTGTTGTGCCGAGCCTTACATTGACTGTTTCAGCCGTAATGCTGCCAGCGTTGGGTGCTTGTGCTAATAAACTGGTTGGAATGGCTTTGTCGCTATTGGCAAGCACCGGCGCTTTTTCTGCCGAGTTGACCCAATTTAATAATTGCGTATTGGTCGGAATAATTTCGCCTTCTTTATTCGATCCTAAATAGGTGGCTAATTTGGGGATGTTGTCAGGAATATTTTTTTGCGCGTAATGGTTAACTTCATCTAGCGTAATGCCTGGTAGTAGCTCGGTAGCGTAGGCGTATTCATTCACAATTCCGGGTATCGATTCTTCTGTTAAGAAATGGCGGATGTATTCGGCGGCATACTCGGAAGAGTTTGATTTATCTCTTTCGTTGTATGCCGTTTCAAAGAAGCGTAAATGATTTTTTTTGGTGCGCTCTAATTCGGCACTACTAAAACCAAATTGGCGGGCACGTTCATTTTCTTGAATCAGCGCAGTAATTGCTGATTCAACACCTGTGCGGCCGATGATTGCGGCGGAAGAAAAAGATTCATAACCGTGCGCAAGTGCTCCGATTGAACTGCCTCCGCCTATAAACGGCGGCGTGGCTTGTTGTGTGAGCTCTTGCAGACGCTGATTGAGAATGGCAGAACTTAAGTTTTTGATCAGCGATTGACGGTAATCTGCAATGCTTTTGTCTGGCGTACTGGGTTGAACCGGGTAACGAATCATGACGACATTATTCGTTGCTTCTTTATCGGTAATCACCAAACCGGCTGATGCGTCGCGAGTAGGAATTTTTGCATAGTTACGCGGGCGTTCGTTGGCGGGATTTTTCAGTTGGGCAAAGTGCGCTTTTATCATTTGTTCGGCTTGTTCTGGCTCTATATCACCAATCACCACCACCGCCATTAAATCAGGACGATACCAATCCGCATAAAAACGTTTAATCGCGTCATGTTTAAAATTGCTGATGATGTCTTCTTTACCGATCGGTAGACGCTCGGCATATTTGGAGCCGTTAAATAAAGCGGGGTATAACTGCTTGTTCATGCGGTCGCCGGCGCCTTTACCTAAGCGCGCTTCTTCCAAAATGATATGGCGCTCGGAATCGATATCTGCGTCATTCATTGTTAAGCCTTGCGCCCAATCTTCCAGCACCAAAAAGCCGGTTTCCAGGTTTTCTTTTTTTGTAGTCGGAACCGGCAAAATGTAGACGGTTTCATCAAAGCTGGTGTACGCGTTTAAGTCGGCACCAAATTTAATGCCGATGGATTGCAGATACGAAATCAGCTCATGTTTTTTAAAATGACGTGAACCGTTAAACGCCATGTGTTCCGTAAAATGCGCCAGGCCTTGTTGGTCATCGTCTTCCAGAATGGAGCCGGCTTTAACGACTAACCGTAGCTCTACCCGTTTTTCCGGTTTACTGTTTTTTTGAATATAGTAAGTTAAGCCATTCTCAAGCTTGCCCATTTTTAGTAGCGGATTAATAGGCAGTGGATCTGAAAGCGTGATGGCACTTTGTGCCGACCAAGTGAGCGCCAGCAACAGCGCGCCAGCGAATATTTTGCGTAACGAAAATGTCGTCATTGTTTCGTCCAAATAAAGTTTGAACGTGAATAATACAATATTGATAGCAATATTGCGGAAAATGATTGACGTTACAGAGAGCGATTAAACAGGGGAGAGCGGCAGCGCAAGAGTCAGATATCTTGCGCTGCGTTTAGACAATAAGCAGTATTAAGGTGCTGAAGGTGCAAATACCCGCAAGCGGTTGCCATCCGGGTCGAGCGCTACAAAGGTATAGCCAAAATCCATCGCCGTCGGGGTTTGTGCAATCACGAGGCCGCGTTCTTTCCAGTCGTTATGCTGCGCAGTGACGATGTCGTTGTTGGCTACTGCAAAAGCTAACTCACTTCCGCCTTGCGACGCGGTCACAGCGGGCTCTACCGTGTGTTTGGCCCATAAGCCCAACTTGACGCCGGATTCCAGCGCGAACATGGCAAAGGTGGGTGATTTTTCGATTGCTGGTTTGCCCAGCAGCTTAGCGTAAAAATCGGCACTGGCTAAGGGGTTGGCAACATACAGAAGAATGAAGTTGGGATTAAACATGGCGTTATTCCTTAAGTTAATGATGGGTTGGGCTTAAGCAGTTGTGACTGGGTTTTAAGCTGACTTCATCTTAAACTTGGTTGCTGACAGTTTCTGTCAGCAGTGTTTTTAGCTAAGGAAAGTGCGGTAGGCTGGAATGAAATCCCAGCCTACATTGTTCTCATTATTCATGGCCGCCCGCCTTAAGCCGCCATTAAGCCCTACTTAACCGGAATCTTTTCCGTAGCACGCCATTCTTTTAACAAGCTCTGCCGATTCCGTGGATAGCGCTGTTCTGATACTTTGATAGACGTAATGCGATCAACCCGGAAATGACGGAAACACAGGCGCAGTTCGCACCAGGCAACTACAATCCTCACATCGTCAAAAAAGCCAACTGCGAATGGCCAGATCGTGCGGCTGGATTCATCTTCTTTCAAGTCGCGATAAGTGATGTGCAGTTTGTGTTCGGCGCAGATTGCTTGCCGGATCAACGGTAATTCCAAACTGCCGGTAGCTATCGGTTCACCGGGGCCGACTAGCAGCGTGGAGGTGTCGCGTGGGTCACGCAGTTCACCCGGTAGCACGGCAATGATTTTGGATAAGGCGGATTGCGCGGCGCCACCCAGTTTGGCATCACCGCGCTGGGCGACCCAGCGAGAGCCGAGCAATAATGCCTCGATTTCTTCTTCGGTCAACATGAGCGGCGGCAAAATAAAACCGGGGCGTAGCAAATAGCCCAGACCCGGCTCACCTTCAATGTGCGCGCCTTGTTCTTGCAGCGTTTTGATGTCGCGGTACAGGGTGCGCAAGCTGACGCCAAGTTTCGTGCACAAGACAGTGCCGGTCACCGGGTAACGGTGCTCACGCAGTAATTGGATTAGATCAAGTAGGCGTTCTGCGCGCGACATAGGGTTTGAGCTGAGATTAGAAGCATTAAATTATATCTGTTCAAATGCGCTTACTGACAGAAATTGACACAAGCGGCTTTTAAGATGATGACTGGTTGAGCAGGAGTGTATTCCTGTATCGATTCCATCCACTATCGAGGAGCACTAACATGAGTCGCAACTGGATTGCTGTCGCGTCAGCAGAGCATGTGCGTATTGGTCGGGAAGTGGGTTTTATGCAGGTTTGCCATGGAAAGGCTGCGCCGTTACATCGTATCAAGCCCGGTGACCGCGTTGCTTATTATTCACCAACCGTGGAGTTTGGTAGCAAGCACAAGTTACAGGCGTTTACAGCAATCGGTGTCGTGAAGAATAACGAACCATATCAGGTTGAAATGACGCCAGGATTTTGTCCGTTCCGTCGCGATGTTATGTGGTTTCCTGCCAAAGAGGCGGTGATTCAACCATTGCTTGGCTCGCTGGATTTTTCAAGGGGAATAACAAATTGGGGCTATCAATTACGGTTTGGGCTTTTTTCCGTTAGTGAACACGATATGCAACTGATTGCCGCTGCAATGGGAGCGGTATTTTTTGAGTAGATTGTCTCTTCAAAATTGAAAACGTCATTCCCGCGCAGGCGGGAATCCAGGAGTTAATACGTCTAGCGGTGAAGGTACTACGTGCTACTGGATCACTGCATTCGCAAGGATGACGATTTTGTGCTTTGTAGCGAGGTAGGCTGGGATGCAATCCCAGCATCTATAACGTATAAGCTGGGATTGCATCCCAGCCTACACATGCCCGTTAAATTGGCGGAAACACAGGCGCAGTTCACACTCATTTCGCACAGAATGCTTCATTAATCTACACGCAAATGCCGATATTCATCGCAGGCAAATGTGCCGTGCTTGAGTACTGCTACGCGTTCGCCTGGCCCGACATTGTTGAAGCCATTTTTTTCCAGCACGCGTGCAGAAGCGGGGTTTGCCAAGCTCACAAAACCGCTCAGTTGCTTGAGCTGCCATTCCGAATAGGCCAGCTTCATCAGGTGTTTGGTTGCGGCGCTGGCTAGACCTTTTCCTGTAAGTGCTTGCGCAATCCGGTAACCAATTTCTGCGGTGCCAGCATCTTGATCAATATCACGTAGATTGGCGCGGGCGATAATCTTCTGCTCTGTTTCATCCAGCACAACACAAGCGTGAAATGTGCCTTGTTGTTGTGCTTTCAAATAAGAGCGAATATGCGCCAGCACGCCTTCTTTTGAAAACCAGCTATCTGGTCGCGGCGCAATGTGCTGCTCAAACCAGGCGCGATTTTCAAATTCAAAACTCAGCAAGTTTTCTGCATCACTGAGTTCTAAGGTGCGGATTTTTATCATCAGGCTTAGTCAGAAATTAGTTAGTCTTTTTAACCGGACGAACCCAGCCAGCAATGCTGACTTGTCTGGCGCGAGAAACGGTAAGCTGCCCGGCTGGTGCATCTTTAGATAAGCTAGTACCTGCACCCAACGTCGCGCCTTTGCCGACCGTGACCGGTGCAATCAACTGGCTGTCGCTGCCGATGAACGCGTCGTCTTCAATAATGGTGCGGAATTTATTCACGCCATCGTAGTTGCAAGTGATCGTGCCAGCACCAATGTTGACGCGCTCACCAATGGTTGCGTCGCCGATGTAGGCCAAATGATTGGCTTTGCTATGCGCACCGATCTGGCTTTTTTTAACTTCAACAAAATTCCCGATATGCACATCGGCAGCCAACTCGGCACCTGGGCGCAAGCGTGCGTAAGGGCCAATTTGCGAACCTGCGCCAACCGTGCTTCCGTCAATATGGCAGAACGGTTTGATGTTGCTATTCTTGGCAAGATGCGCGTCTTTGATCACGCAATAAGCACCAATCTGCACGCCATCTTCCACGGTGACATTGCCTTCAAAAATACAGCCGACATCAATGCTGACATCGCGCCCGCATTGCAACGTGCCGCGAATATCAATACGTTGCGGGTCAAGTAACGTGACGCCGTTTTCTAATAATAAATCTGCTTGGTTACGTTGGTACAGGCGTTCTAATTCGGCTAATTGGGTTTTGCTATTCACGCCCATGGTTTCCCATTCCGCGTCGGGTTGAGCGGAAACTAGTTCCACGCCATCGGCTACTGCTTTGGCAATCACGTCGGTCAAGTAATATTCGCCTTGCGCGTTATTGTTGGACAGCGTGGCTAACCATTGTTTGAGCTTGGTGGTTGGCATGATCATGATGCCCGTATTGACTTCGCGTATGGCGTGTTGCGCACTGGTGGCGTCTTTGTGCTCGACGATTTTGCTGATCTTGCCGTCTTCACGCACGATGCGGCCATAGCCGGTTGGGTCGGTTAAGTCGACCGTTAAAATCCCCAGCTTATCGGAACCCGCTGCAGCAACCAAGGCCTGTAATGAACTGAGTTTAGTCAGTGGTACATCGCCCGCTAAAATCAGCGTTGGTAATGTTTCATTTAAAAATGGCAGCGCTTGTTGTACTGCGTGGCCGGTGCCTAGCTGTGGTTCTTGTTTGGCAAATTGCACATCTGATGCGGCGAGTTTAGTGGGTACTTGTTCACCGCCGTGGCCGTAAATGACGCATAGCGTCGCCGGTGATAAACCACGTGCGGTATCCAGCACATGATTGACTAACGGCTTTCCGGCAATGTTGTGCAGCACTTTAGGTAAGTCGGAACGCATCCGTTTGCCCATTCCTGCGGCTAATATCACAATATTTATCATGGCGGTGTGTGTTTAGTTTGGAGTAATGCTAATTGTATTAAAAGCTTGCGGCGGTGCGCAAGGTTCATCATCAAATGCTATATCGCCTTCTGGTTTTGCTTTTCCGTCGATGTTTAAATCTTTGAAATTAAATAAATCTCTATCCATTAAATGCGACGGCACAACGGTGGATATGGCGGAGAAAATACTTTCAACTCGACCCGGATGTTTCTTTTCCCATTCGCGCATCAAACCTTTGATTTGTTTGCGTTGCAAGTTCTCTTGCGAGCCGCATAAATCGCATGGAATAATCGGGAATTTTTTTACTTCGGCATAGCGGAACGTGTCTTCTTCTTTGACATAGGCCATCGGCCGGATCACCATATGTTTGCCATCGTCAGACTGCAATTTGGCGGGCATGCCTTTGATCTTTGCGCCAAAAAACATATTCAGGAAAAAAGTTTCTAAAATGTCGTCGCGATGATGCCCAAGTGCGATTTTGTTCGCGCCCAGCTCATCCGCCACCCGATATAAAATCCCGCGTCGTAGACGTGAACACAGTGAGCAGGTAGTTTTGCCTTCTTCAATCACGCGCTTCACGATGCTGTAGGTGTCTTGGTTTTCAATATGAAATGGCACACCGAGTTTTGTCAGGTAAGCGGGCAAAATATCGGCTGGGAAATTCGGCTGTTTTTGATCTAGATTGACCGCGACAATATCAAAATTAATCGGCGCGCGCTCACGCAATGTCAGCAAAATATCCAACAGCGCGTAGCTGTCTTTACCGCCAGACAAGCATACCATCACCTTGTCGCCGTCTTCAATCATATTAAAGTCGCCAATCGCTTGCCCAACCTGGCGGCATAAGCGTTTGTGTAATTTATTATTTTCGTAAGTGATTTTTTCGATGCTTTTAATCGACAGTGGTTCAGCTGCTGAGAGTGTTGCGTTCATCATTTTATTGCTCTTTAATCTTAAAAATTTCTACGCCGACGCCAGCGCAATCGGGATAGACATCGGGCTTCATGGTGGAGATGCGTACTGCGCGCACTTTAGGGTGCGTCAACATGCTTTTGGCTAACTCATCGCATAGCGTTTCTTGCAAATGAATGTGGCCTTGGGCGATGCGGTTGGCGACTGTTGAGCGCATAAAATCGTAATCCACGACCTCTTCTAATAAATCATGCTGCGGCGTGGATGCTGCTAAGGGAATATATAAATCAATATTAATAAAAACCCGTTGCTCGCCTTTCTTTTCAAAGTCATGCACGCCGATGTTGATGAAGATTTCATAGTCACGTAAAAATAAGCGGCGGCAATCTTGTAATTGCGGGAGAGCTAGGTCGGAATTCATAAAGAGATTAAAAGTGTAAAAGGGTGAATTAGAACTAGTTCGTGTTGACGACATACATCACATCACGTGCTAAGGGAATTAAATGCTGGCCGCCATCTACCGCCAAAATTGTGCCGGTGACGGCGCGCGCAGAAGCCAGGTAATGCACCGCATCAGCAATGTCTTGCGGCGTACTGGACTGACCTAAGGCAGCGTGCTGATGGGTTTTTTCAAAGTTGCGCTGATCTTGATGAATAGACGCCAACGTCGTGCCCGGCGCTACGCCAACTACCCGTACTTTAGGTGCTAAGGCTTGCGCCAACGTGGTGGTCGCGCACTGTAAAGCGGCTTTGGATAAGGTGTAGGATAAAAAATCCGGATTTAAATTAAACAGTTTTTGATCGAGTAAATTCACTACGCAAGTTTGCTGGCCATCTGGCGTCGCATCAAATAACGCTTGGGCCAACAAGACGGGCGCGGCCAGGTTGATGTGCATGTGATGATCAAGCATTGCATGGCTAAAGTTAGCCGCCGTATCTACTTCAAAAGCCGATGCGTTATTGACGACGCATTGGATTGAGCCTAAACCGTTCACTACGCGCTGGACTAGTTTTTTGACTCCGGCTTCGTCAGTTAAATCGCATTGCAGGTAAATGGCGCGACGACCGAGGGCGGTAATTTCAGCCACTAATTCACGCGCTGGCTGTTCTGAATTATTAAAATGTACCGCAATGTCCCAACCACGCTGCGCCAGCGTCAACGCAATGCTGCGGCCAATGCGTACGGCTGCACCGGTGATTAATGCAACGGGCGCTTTTGTCGGCGATAAATTTTGAGTCGTCATGAAGATAAATTTTATGTTTTGCAGTTAATCTTAGATTTAATCTTAGATAATAGGTGAACTTAAATATAACGTGTTAGCAATGCAAAAACTTCAATTACCGCAACCAAGTCCAGAAGCGCAAGCGGCTTCACAGGCTTTACTGGAACTCATCGCACAAGAAATTAGCGCAAATGGCGGCTGGATTTCTTTTGCCCGCTATATGGAATTAGCGCTTTACGCGCCGCAGCTCGGGTATTACACCGGCGGTGCTGCCAAACTAGGTAGCGCGGGCGATTTTACAACCGCACCAGAAATTTCATCGCTGTTTGGTGCTGCTTTAGCCAACTTTGCCTTGCAGGTCTTACCGCAAACGGCCAATCAAATAATGGAATTCGGCGCTGGCACCGGCAAGCTGGCCTTTGATTTATTAACCGAATTGCATCATCAGGCGTCGCCTCCAGAGCGCTATTATATCGTTGAATTATCAGGCGAACTGCGCAGTCGGCAAGAGCAATTACTAAAAGATTTTCCTGAAGTGGTCTGGTTGCAGCAAATGCCTGCGTCATTTTCTGGCTTAATCCTGGGTAATGAAGTGCTGGACGCGATGCCGGTGCAGTTAGTTAAAAAAACGGCATCGGGTTGGAACGAGCTGGGCGTTAGCTGGCAAGCTGGGGCTTTGAAATGGACAGAGCAAGCGTTGGTGGAGTCGGCATTATTGGCGCAAATTCCTGACGAAGAGGCTTTGCCGGTCGGTTATTTAACCGAGTTGCACCCGATTGCCCAAGGATTTATGACCTCGGTTGCGCAGATGCTGAAAGCTGGGGGAGCTGGTATTTCGTTATTTATTGATTACGGTTTTCCCGCCGCAGAATACTATTTACATCAACGTGACCAAGGTACATTGATGTGCCATTACCGGCATCACTCACACACCGAGCCATTTTATTGGCCGGGTTTGCAAGACATCACATCGCATGTCGATTTTAGTGCGATGCAGCATGCGGGTCAGTTAGCTGGTCTGGAGTTGCTGTGTTATACCAGTCAGGCGGGATTTTTGCTGCATGCGGGCATAGGTGATGTGCTGTTACGTACTTCGCCAAGCGATGCAATGCGCTATCTGCCGCAGGCCAATGCCTTACAAAAATTGATTTCACCGGCAGAGATGGGTGAGCTTTTTAAAGTGTTGGCAATGGGCGTGAATGTGACTTTGCCTGAAAAGATACTACAGCAGGACCGTAGCCACCGACTATAAACTAAGAAGCAAACTAAGGAATAAAAAATGATTCGATGGGTATTTGCTATTTTTATCGGCTTGATCGTGTTTTCAGCGCTGCTTCCCTGGCTTGAAAAACTGGGAGTAGGGCGCTTGCCCGGCGACTTACGATTTAAACTTTTCGGACATGTCTTTTGTTTGCCCTTTGCATCGACTATCCTTATATCAATGGTAGTTTTATTGATTGCGAGATTATTAAAATAAAGTTAATAAGACGTCGTCAAATTAGCTAAATTAATTTGGGCAAACTAAGCTAAGTTAATTCAAGCGTAACAACACACCCAACCCAACGCTGCTTTTCGACCAGTCTGGAATGTGATGAGCGAGCTTACTGAAATCAGGGTTTTGTTAATAGAACCGCACTCAGGAATGCGCGCGAGCATCCACAATATGCTCAATTTATGTGGCGTCACCCGAATTGAGCACGGCATTTCTTCCGGGACTGGGCTTAGCAGTATCAAAGCTAAATACTTCGACCTGATTTTGTGTGAATATGAATTGGGCGCCGGTCAGGATGGACAGCAATTGCTGGAAGATATCCGGCATCACAAGTTGGCGCCACTTTCTACTATTTTCATCATGGTCACTGCTGAACGCAGCTACGAAAAAGTAGTGAGTGCGGCTGAATTAGCGCCGAATGATTATTTATTAAAACCGTTTACTCCCGATGGTCTGTTAGATCGCATTACGCGTGCATTAAAAAAACGCGCCAATTTTATGCGCATCTATCAATTAATGGATAACGGAAATTATCCCGGGGCCATCGCCGAGTGTATCGAAAGTGAGGAGCGTCATGAACGCGATCGCGTTGATTTTATGCGGTTGCGTGCCGAGTTGCATATCTTGATGGGCGAGCCAGAATTGGCTGAGCCCGTTTATAAGCAATTAACTGAAATGCGCACTGTTGCTTGGGCGCGTTTAGGTCTTGCCAAAAGTATGCATTTGCAAGGGCGTTATGAGGAAGCTGGCGACATTTTAAAAACGCTGGTGGTAGAAAATGACCGGTATATGGATGCGTTTGATTTACTAGCGAAAAATCATGAGGAAACCGGGCAATTAGAGTCTGCTAAAAACGTGTTGAGTGCCGCGGTAGAAATTTCACCGCATGGTGTGCGGCGGTTACGTAAATTAGGTGAAATCGCGTTAAGCACGGGTGATTTTTCCTGTGCAGAATTGAACCTTAAAAAAGTAGTCAGTAAAGTGAAATACTCTGACTTTAAAGACCCTGAAGATCATGTTAATTTGGTGCAGGCGCTGGTACAAACCGGGAATATTGATCAGGCAAAATCGGTTATACGTGATCTTGAAAAAACCATGCCTGACAAACTCAAAACGGCGGCTTGCAGGGCGATATCAACCGCGTTTATACATGCTAAAAATAATGACCCGCGTTTAGCAGAAGAGCTTATTAATGCCGTTGCGGCCAGCCGGGAAAATATCGGGCTTTCTACTTCGATGAAATTGGGTTTGGCTAAAAACTGTCTGGATAGCAATATGCATGAAGAAGCCAGTGAAGTTATTTTAGAAGTCATGCGCAATTCCACCAATAGCAATGAAATGCAACGCGCCATTGGTGTTTTTGAAAGTGCCGGGCAAGGTGAGTTGGGGAATAAACTGGCTAATCAAAGCCGTGCTGAGGTCATGGAACTGGTGGCTGCCGGAGTGCAAAAAGCGAAAATAGGGGACTACCGTGGTTCTGTCGAGTTGATGTCGGCAGCCGTGAAACAACTGCCGAATAATCCGCAAGTGGTGATGAATGCGGCGTTGGCGTATTTGAAGTATTTGGAGAATCACGGCTGGGAGCAAAAATTGGCTGAGCAAGCCCGTCGCTTGATTGATGCCTCATGTCGATTAGATCCGGCGAATGCTCGTAATGCAGCGTTGCGCAAGTTATATGAAGAATTACAGAAAAAATATGGGATTAGTCGCGGCTAAAACTGGCTTACCTTAACTGGCTTAATTGTGTGAGATGAAATGCAGTGAATAAAAATACTGTACCCGTATTGAATGACCAGCAAGTGCGTCAGCGGCGCGATCAATTGCTGTTTCAAATCAGCACGGATCAGCGCTTGCCAAGTTTGGGAATTGCTATTTCTACGGTGATAAAAATTGCGTCCACAGGAGAAGAATCGGTCAATAAATTAGCCAATTTTATTTTGGCCGATGTAGGGTTAACCAAAGACATCTTAAATCTGGCCAATTCAGTTTCTTATCGAAAATCTCAGGGAACTTCCGTCACCACCATTTCAAAAGCCATCTTCATTTTGGGCTTTGATGTGGTCAAAACCAGCGCGTTAGGTATGCTCATGCTGGAATGTTTTAATGAGCAAGACCAAAGCTTGTATTACGAACTGACGCACTCGTTATGCTCCAGCATTATTGCGCGGGAATGCGTGAGCCGGAGTATGTACCAGGATGCGGAAGAAGCGAGTATTTCCGCATTATTTAAAAATATGGGGCAGGTATTAATATCAGCGCAAGCTCCTGATCTTTATCGGGAAATTATGCAGCCGGTGAAAGACGGCACTGACACACTGCATCATTCTGCAGTACAGCATTTAGGGTGTAGCTTGGCGCATTTTGGGAGCATGGTTCTACAGCAGTGGAATATGCCCGACAGCATTGTGCAAGCAATTGGGGCGTTGCCTTTTGGTGAGATTAAGAAATCCCGGCATAGAAGTGAGTGGGTAAAGCAAGTGGCGGCGTTTAGCTCAGACGCGGCTGAGGTCGTTATGCGCAATACCCAATTTATGCCTGGGAGTACTAAGGAAATTAATTTTGAAAATGAAAAATACACGAAGGAATTAATGCAGCGCTATGGCGCTGCATTGGAATTAGACCCCAAAATATTACCGAGCTGGTTGGATAGGGCGGTAAAAGAAACGGAACAATTAGTGCTCAAACTGGGAATGCGTACGGTGACAGCTAACGCCTCAACCAAAGGCGGTGCAGCAACGAATACCGAAACAGTGTTGCCAGATGATTTGCTGATGTCAAGCGCCACAGAAGTTGAAGATAAACCGAATTACCCTAGCGGTAAACCGCATAATGCGCGTGATTTACTCTTGGCTGGTGTGATGGAAATGACCCAGACTATTTCGACTGGCAAGTTTCAATTAAATGATTTGGTACTGCAATTGCTAGAAATTTTGCATGGAAGTTTAGGGTTCCAGTTTGTGACAGCAAGTTTGAAAGACGTTAAAAGTGAACGTTATGTTGCGCGCATTTCGCTAGGTCAGGATTGGCATAATAAACAAAAAAACTTCAATTTTTCAAGTAAGGGCGCTGGCGATTTATTTCACTTGGCCTTAAAAAATAATGCCGATTTAATGATCGGAGATACCAGTAGTACCAAGATTCATGATCTACGACCAGAGTGGCATTTGACTCATTTCCCCGATGTGAAAAGTTTGATGATTTTGCCCTTGATCGTGAATGGCAAAGCCATTGGTTTAATCTACGCCGACCGGAATTGTGTCGCGCCAGAAGGAGTTCCGCCAGACGAAACTTCCTTGGTTAAAACCATGAAGGGGCAGTTGCTGGCGGCGATGAGTAAGTGAGCATTACTTTAGCAGTGCTTGTATGCTTTCGGGACTTCTTCCTATCACAGCGCGACCTTGGTAGCTGATGATTGGACGTTGTAGTAACTCCGGTTGGGCTAATAAAATTGCACACTGCTGTTCAGGTTCCAGTGCCCCATATTCCCGCACCATATCGCGGCTTTGTTCGCCTAATTGCTTTTGCAGAGCGCGCAACTCATCTAAATTTAACAGCGTTTTTAAATATTCGATCACGCTCAGTGCGAGCTGGTTTTGTTCTGCAAATTGTTGCGTTAGTTCCAATGCGGCGCGTGATTTAGAGCAGCGTGGATTGTGATAAATAGTGATCATGATTTTTGCTGTAAGTTTGAATTCAGATTAGCGCCTTTAAAAAGAACAACCAAACTGAGCAGTGAGCTCATGGTGACAAATAAAACGGCGCCTTGTCCCAGTGCTGGTAAAGCAAACTCACCAAACCAGTTGCCAGTGAACAGCACAAAGCCCGCCGTTAAAATAAGTCGAATTGATTCTAGCCAAAGGTAATTAGAGCGTCTCTCGGTTAAGCCGCCAAGTATCAACAAACCAGCGCCTAACCAAAATCCGTACAGCGCGCAATTGGCAAATGAGATAGTACGGTCAACCGCTAAAAAATGGGTTGTGATGGAAAGTATCAATAAAAATTGAGCGCCGCAATAGCATTTCCAACTGGTAGGTAATACCGGTTCAAAATTAGGGCGATGCAGTATAAACGGCGCATGTGGAAATTGTTGCGCAACATCGGTCGGCTGCCAGCCTGGGTGCTTAAACCAGATACGGATTTTGTCGGTCCAATTTGAAGCGCGTTTGGCGTCACGGATAATCGCTTGATATACCTCAATATTGGCTTTGACCGGATTCCAGCTGCGCAGTGGGCTGCGCGTGCCATACACGACTTTATGCTCGTCCATTTCTTCAATGAAGGTGCCGAATAATCTATCCCATAAAATTAAAATCCCGCCATAATTTTTATCGAGATAAATATCGTTAGTTGCATGATGAACGCGGTGGTTGGATGGCGAAACAAATACGCGGTCAAACCAGCCAAGTTTGCCGATCAGTTCGGTATGCACCCAAAATTGATAGAGTAAATCAATCAAGCTAATGGCGATAAACATTTCAATTGGCACGCCTAATATCGCCAATGGCAAATAGAATATCCACGCAAGGAGTGGGCCAGAACTAGTTTGACGTAAGGCGGTAGTTAAGTTGTAACGTTCGCTTTGATGATGTACGACGTGTGCTGCCCACAGTACCGCGATTTCATGGCCAGAGCGATGCAGCCAGTAATATAAAAAATCATATACCAACAAGCCGGCAACCCACACCCACCACGCATTCGGTAATTTAAACAGCGCAAAATTGTGCGCAACCCAAGCGTAAATGCCGATTAAAAACAGTTTTAAAAATGCTGAAGTGATTTGGCTCAGCATGCCCAAACTCATGCTGTTGATGGTGTCGCTGAAATGGAAATTAGATTTCCCACGTCGAAATGCGATGAACATTTCGATGATAATCAGGAGGATAAAAATCGGTGAAGCAATGGTGATGACTTGCTCTTGCATAAATTTCCTAAGGACAGAAGATTACCGGCACCTGTCACAGCGTATTGCGCAGGCGCTCTTTGTAATTTTTAACGAAACGCCAAGTGGTAATGAGTTACTGAGTAGGGTGGGCACGGTTTTGTGCCCACGCGTTACCTTCGATCAATCATATTCACACATAAATCCACTGTTGATCAACGGTAACGCGTGGGCAAAATTGCCCACCCTACATCTTTATGTTAAGTAAGCGCGCAATATCACGTGCAAAATAAGTCAGCACCCCATCTGCGCCAGCGCGTTTAAAAGACATCATCGCTTCCATCATAGTCTTGTCGTGATCTAGCCAGCCGTTTTGAGCGGCTGCTTTGATCATGGCGTATTCGCCACTGACTTGATACGCGAAGGTAGGTACTTTGAATTCATCTTTAACGCGTCGGACCACATCTAAATAAGGCATGCCGGGCTTAACCATTACCATGTCAGCACCTTCAGCTAAATCAAGCGCAACTTCACGCAGCGCTTCATCGCTATTGGCCGGATCCATTTGATAGGTAGCTTTGCTGCTTTTACCTAAATTACCGGCTGAGCCAACTGCATCGCGGAACGGGCCGTAAAACGCCGAAGCGTATTTAGCTGAATAAGCCATGATACGAGTATGAATATAGTGGTGTGACTCTAAAGCGGTACGAATGGCGCCAATCCGGCCATCCATCATGTCGGATGGCGCAACAATGTCTACGCCGGCTTTGGCATGGGTTAATGCCTGACGCACTAACATGGCACAGGTTTCATCGTTTAACACATAGCCATCGGCATCGATTAAACCATCTTGACCGTGGCTGGTGTAAGGATCTAAAGCAATGTCAGTGAGTACTCCCAATTCAGGGAAGCGGCTTTTTAATTCGTGCACGGCGCGTGGAATCAAGCCATCGGGGTTGGTGGCTTCAATGCCATCGGGCGTCTTTAAACTTGGGTTAATAACGGGGAACAAGGCAATAACCGGAATGCCAAGCGCGACACAATCTTCAGCAACCGTTAATAAAATATCGACTGAAATACGCTCAACCCCCGGCATCGACGCGACGGCCTCACGTTGGTTGACGCCTTCAACAATAAATACGGGATAAATTAAGTCAGATGAAGTGATGGTGTTTTCACGCATTAATGCGCGGGAAAATGCATCTTTACGCATACGGCGCAGGCGAATTGCAGGGAAATTTGAGGGTTTGTGTGAGTGTGGCATAACTATTTGAAAAAAATGATGGAACTTATTTAAATAGCCACACTCATATTTGGCGGATAAGTGATTATCCCCTGCTTCACTTCCCTGAGCGGGCACCTCTATGGTGTTAACCCCCAGTGCATTTATGTACTGGGGTTTTTTTATTCAGCAACGGCAGCATTAACGGTTGGTTCTGGTTCACGATCCAAACCTAACAATTCCCGAATTTTCGCATCGGCTTCTTCGAGGCCCACCCGTTTCAGTGCGGAGAACAGTTGCACGGTATAAGGGAACGGTTGTCCGTTTTCATCCACATAACTGGCTAGCACAGACTGAGTCAGGCGCAAAGCGTTGGTTGAATCATTGCGATTTAATTTATCTGATTTGGCTAATATGCAATGTACCGGACGACCAGTAGGTGCAAACCATTCAAGCATCTGTTTATCTAAATCAGTGAATGGACGACGTGCATCCATAATAAGAATCAATGCGCTAAGTTGATCGCGATTTTTTACATACGCGCCGAGCAATTCATTCCAATGATTTTTGGCCGCTCCCGGTACTTCAGCGTAGCCATAACCAGGTAAATCTACCAGCAAAGCGCGGATTTCTTCCACAATCGTCGGATCTTTACGATGTTGCGCAACATGCGCGCCGCCGATTGAAAAGTAATTAATATGCTGGGTTCGGCCTGGCGTTTTGGACGCAAAGGCTAATTTTTTTTGGTTGCATAAGGTATTAATGGCTGTCGATTTACCGGCATTGGAACGCCCGGCAAAAGCCAGTTCAGGAACTTGCAGATCAGGCAAGTTACGAAGATGGTTAACAGTAGTGAAAAAGCGTGCTTGCCAGAGGATGGACATAAATTGAACCGAAAAATGCTACAAAAAGGGCTAAAGCCTAAGAAAGCTATTGTACAATAACGGGCTATTGAATGTGGATCCATGGTACTAGGTATTTAGTTAGCTCAAGCAATTGGCCCGAATTAAGCAGTTGCGAGCCGAAACATTGGCATAATAATAAATTTCGCTTTTAACTTTCGTCTTCAAGGTGCGTGAATGAACCAAAAATCTTTTCTGAATTCAATACTCATTGCAATGTTGGCATTTTCTACGCTGGCATACGCTGCTGAAGAAAAGACCTTAGTTAAGGCTGATCCCGTAAAAGGTGAGGCGCTCTATACCAATGGCGACGCAACGCGCAACATTATCGCTTGTGTGTCTTGTCACGGTGCGGCAGGTAATTCAACCATTTCACAAAATCCTAAATTAGCTGGTCAGCATGCTGCTTATTTAGCGAAACAACTCGGCAACTTTACGGAACCTTCCCGCAATAACGCGGTGATGACGATGACAGCTAAAGCGTTGAGCCCTGAAGATATTAAAAATGTAACCGCCTACTTAAGCACGCAAGTGACTAAATCAGGCGCGGCTAAAAATAGTGATTTAGTCGAAAAGGGCAAAAAAATCTACCGCTCAGGTATTGCCTCAATTAATGTTCCAGCTTGTGCTGGTTGTCACGGTCCAAATGGTTCCGGCATCCCAGCCTTGTTCCCACGCTTAGCGGCACAGCATCAAGATTACACCGTGGCGCAGTTAACCAATTTCCGTTCTGGTGCGCGTACGAATAGCCCGGAAATGATCGCGATTTCTCATCGTATGTCAGATGAAGAAATTAAAGCAGTGGCTGATTATGTAGCTGGTTTGAAATAATTGCAGTGATTGCTTCTCAGCTATAAGCGGTACACTAAAAGGGTGGCGAATAGCTGCCCTTTTGTTTTTTTAAGACACTATGACAACTGAAACACCTGCCAATACTTCTTCAATGACTGAACCTCCAAGTGAGCAGAATCAGTCGCGTAGCAAAGTTAATCAGTTTGCCGAATTTGTTGAGCTGATTTCATCAATGCGTTTTGCGATCAGCTTATTAAGCCTGATCGCCATTACCTCCATTATCGGTACGGTGCTCAAGCAAAATGAACCGATGCCAAATTACGTGAATCAGTTTGGCCCTTTCTGGTTTGAGGTGTTTCGCCATTTGAGCTTGTACTCGCTATATAGCAGTTGGTGGTTTTTGCTGATTATGACATTCTTGGTGCTTTCCACTAGTTTGTGTCTGATCCGCAATACGCCAAAAATGTTGAAAGACATGCGTAGCTGGCGTGACAATGTACGTGAGCAATCGCTCACTAATTTTGCACACAAAATAGCCTGGAATAGTGCCTTGCCACGCCCTGCATTGGTTGCACAAGTGGTTAAGCAATTAGCGCAGCGCGGCTACAAAATTAAATTGGTCGAAAAAGATAACGCTACGCTGATCACCGCTAAACAAGGTGCAGCGAATAAATTAGGCTATATCTTTGCGCATAGCGCGATTGTGATTATTCTTATTGGTGGCTTGTTAGATTCCGATTTATCTATCCGCTTTGAACAATGGTTTATGGGTAAAGTGCCCTTTGACGGTAACGGGTTGATTAGTCAGATCGACGGTAAACATCGACTCAGTTTGAATAACCCGACCTTTCGCGGTAACACCATGATACCGGAAGGGAAAACCAGCGACGCCGCCATTATTCCGCAAGCGAATGGCGTGTTTATTCAAGATTTACCATTTTCAATTTACCTCAAAAAATTCATTATTGAATTTTATTCAACCGGTATGCCTAAGTTGTTTGCCAGTGAAGTTGAGGTGCAAGATCATGCTACCGGCAAGACTTTTCCCGCCACCATTAAGGTCAATGAGCCGCTGATTTATAAAGGCATCGCGGTTTATCAATCCAGCTTTGAAGATGGTGGTAGTAAGCTACGACTCGCAGCTTACCCAATGGCAGGCAATCATGCCGAGTCGTTTGAGGTAAAGGGCGAAGTAGGCGGAACGACGCCATTAGCTACCGACGATCAATACACAATTGAATGGTCTGGTTTCCGTCCGTTTAACGTGGAAAATATGGCGGCGAATGGGCAAGATTTGCGTGCGGTTGATACTAAGAAAAGTTTTAATCAACAACTTGCCACTAGCCTCGATCAACATTCAGGCTCGGCCGCAAAAGGTATTAATACCAAAGACCTTAAAAATGTGGGCGCCTCAGTACAATATAAATTACGCGATAAAAACGGTCAGGCACGCGAGTTTAATAATTATATGCAGTCGGTAAAAATGGATGATTCCTGGGTATTTTTGGCAGGTGTGCGTGAGTCGCCTTCAGAGCCATTCCGCTATTTACGTATTCCAGCTGACGACGATGATACTGTTCAGGACTGGATGCGTTTGCGTGCTGCATTATTGAACCCTGCACTACGCACCAAAGCAGCGGCAGAATACGCTAATCACGCTTTACCGAATGATGCTGCCGGTATGAAATTACGTGCGCAGTTACAAAGCTCTGCTGAAAAAAGTTTAGCCATTTTCGCTGGCGACGGTAAAGTTGCCGGATTTATGGCAGTGTCACAATTTTTAGAAAAAATTCCGGCTGAAGAGCAAGAAAAAGCGGCAAACGTTTTCATGAAAATTTTAAACGGAAGTTTGTGGGATTTATGGCAAGTGGCGAGGCAACAAGACGGCTTGCCAGTGGTAGATATCAATGAAAAACACGCCCACTTTTTACAGTTAGCCAGTAACGCGTTATCCGATGCATTTTTTTATAACGCACCAGTTTATTTGCAGTTAAAGTCGTATGATGAAGTGAAGGCCAGTGTGCTGCAAGTGACACGTTCACCGGGTAAAAATATTGTGTATTTAGGGTGTGTATTATTGGTACTAGGAATATTTTCGATGTTTTACATACGCGAACGGCGTGTTTGGGTTTGGATTAAAGACCAGCAGGAGGGTTCGGAACAAAGTGCGCACGCACTGTTAGCAATGAGCTCGCAGCGTAAAACGATGGACTTTGAAAAAGAATTCGTTCAATTGAAAACAGAATTACTCAATTCTTCTCATTAAAAGTAACGGAGAAAATGATGGAAATGACCCAAAACTACCAGCCCTACCAAGGTTTTTTTAAGCGCTTAACTGTGCTGGACTGGTTGTACGCAGTCGCTTTATTAACCGCGTCCGGCGTGGCTTTATTGAGATTTAGCCATCACATGGATTACTACGAACAAATCGTACTGGTATTGGCTGCACCGACTTTTGCCTTGTTAGGCTGGAACTGGAAATCGGTGCGCTGGTTAATTGCGGTGCTGGCGCTACTAAGCTGGTGTGCGATTAGCCAATATGGCGGTTCGCTGGAGCTCGCCAACAGTAAATTTTTATTGAAGTATTTGCTGTCTTCGCAATCGGCCATTTTATGGATGAGTTTTTTATTTTTCTTGTCCACGATTTTTTATTGGGGCGGTTTAATCGCGCGTTCCGCACTGGGTTATTCTATCGGATCCATGTTGTGCTGGAGCTCCGTTATTATGGGCTTTACCGGCATGATGGTGCGCTGGTATGAGTCGTATTTACTGGGCGCCGATATTGGCCATATTCCGGTTTCAAATTTATATGAAGTGTTCATTTTATTTGCAATGATCACGGCGCTGTTTTATTTGTATTACGAACATCAGTATAAAACCCGTCAATTGGGGCCGTTTGTGATGTTGGTTATTTCTGCAGCAGTTGGGTTTTTGTTGTGGTACACCGTTAAGCGTGACGCTGCTGAAATTCAACCGTTAGTGCCGGCGTTGCAAAGCTGGTGGATGAAAATTCATGTGCCGGCTAACTTTATTGGTTACGGTACGTTTTCACTGGCAGCGATGGTTGGTGTGGCATATTTAGTTAAATCCAAAGGTTGGTTGGTAGACCGTTTGCCTGCCTTGGAAGTGTTGGATGATGTGATGTATAAAGCGATTACCGTTGGGTTTGCTTTCTTCACTATTGCTACTATTTTAGGTGCGTTGTGGGCGGCGGATGCTTGGGGTGGATATTGGTCTTGGGATCCGAAAGAGACTTGGGCGTTGATTGTTTGGTTGAATTATGCGGCTTGGTTGCACATGAGGTTGATGAAGGGCTTACGTGGGCAAGTGGCGGCTTGGTGGGCGGTTATTGGGTTGTTGGTGACTACCTTTGCGTTTTTGGGTGTGAATATGTTTTTGTCTGGGTTGCATTCTTATGGGACGTTGTAGATAAGTCGCCGGATTGTTGGATTAAAAAATCGCCTTGTTGGCGATTTTTTTTGCTTAATATTTGTTGCTAGCGCAGCCTATTTTAGGCTTGGAGCCGGTGGTAGACCGGTAGCTACTCACTTTTTTTGTCTCGCCAAAAAAGAGTAAGCAAAAAAAGGCGACCACGCTGTTTCGGAAACCCCGATTATTTTACGGATAAATGGGAAAAGTTCGAAACTCGCTACGCTCAAACAGCGAACCTTTCTGATCCATTTATCCGTAAAATAACCGGCCGAACCAGAAGTGGAGGTAGGTCAAAATCAACTTCAACTTCAACTTCAAAAGCAGCATCAACAAGCTTTAATTAGCGTGGTTGACACATTCGTTGACCAAAAAAAATCGCCTTGCTAGGCGATTTTTGGGAGATTTAACTAATTAAGCAACCTCAGGCGCTTCCTTATCCTTGATCAGCTTACGCAGGAATGGTATCAACACTACCAGCACCACGCCAACGGCAACCGTGCCCCAGCCTAATTGGGAGAACAGGTGCGAATAGTCTGCATTGGTTGTCAGGGGTGTGCCTGCCGATGGCTCTGGGATCATGCCGGAGAAATCGCCTGCAAACAGCGACGCTACGCCGGTGATGAGCATCCAGCTTCCCATCATGATGCCTTGGTATTGGCGCGGTGCCATACGGCCGATCATGGCGTAGCCAACAGGGGAAATTAACAGTTCGCCTATGCTTTGTAATACATAGCTTAAGAACAGCCAGAAGAAGGGGACCATGCCTTTATCGTCGGCGAACAAGATGCCTAATGGCAAAGCCAGGAATCCCAAGCCCATTAAAATTAATGACGTAGAAAACTGTTTTGGTACGTCTATATTCCAGCCTTTGGCGCGCAGTCGTACAAATAATGCAGACATTAACGGGCCGCCAAACACGATAGTGACGGTATTGATATTTTGTATCCATTGCGGTGCAACGATGTGTCCCCAAACAACTAAATCCACATTGTTGACGGCAAATAATTGCAAGCCATTCGGCGCCATTTGATATAGAGACCAAAATACCAGGGAGCTCAGCGTGAGTATTAAATACGCCCACATATTATTTTTTTCACGCTTATCTTTATGAATGATGGTGAGGTAAAGCAAGGTGATTGCAACCAATAAGCAGATCGTTTTGACTAAATTCTCAGTCCATTCAGATTGCAATAAATACCAAACAACAGGTACTAAGCCAAGCAAGATCGCTATGCCAGCTATAAAACGTTTTTTATATTCTGTCGGTGTGGCATTGAGTAAAGGTGTGTTTAGGTCGACTAATGATTTCCAGTTGAAACTGGCGAGCACAATGGCCATGAAATTGCCTAAGGTGGCAAAGATAAACAAGCTGGCATAGGACTCGGTGAGTTGGTAATAACCAGCTACGGTAAAGCCGACAAAAAAACCAACGTTCATGCCAGCGTAGTTCCATAAAAACGCTCCTTCGCGGCGAATATCTTCCGGTTTAAAACGTTGCGTCAACATCATGTTGATGCAGGTAACATTGAGGCCACTACCGGTTAAAAAGAGCGCTAGTCCCCAGTAAAAAAGTTCGGTAGAACCTCCGGCGATACAAGCGCATCCGATGACTTGTAACACCATGCCGCCAACAAATAAATTGCGGTTGCTTAAAAAACGTCCACCCAAATAGCCGCCGAATAAATGCAGACCATAGTTAAAAGCACCAAATATACCCATGGCGGCGGCAGCCTTGGCAGTCGAAAAATGTAAATGCTTGCTGGCATAGAGCACTAATGACGAATAAAGTACGGCGAAGCCTAAGGTAGAGAACATTTGGATAAAAAATAGCGCGCCAGCTCCTTGTGGGATGTTGGATAGTTTGCTTTTTAACGATGACACTGGGGGTCTCCTGAGGATTTTAAATAGTCCAACTTTTATGTGCGGCAATTATCCTTAAAAAAGCATTTACCCGCTATCTATTCGTAAAACAATTTTAGTTAAGTATTTACTATACCCTAGTATCTTAATTAATAATTAACGTTTAAGGCAGTAAGCATATTGGGAATAAAATATACTATCAATTTTTTCATATTTTATGTTTCTAATAGCCATTGGATGCGTTAGATATTTTATAAAATATGGGGGAGTATATTAAAAGCAGTAAATCCCGTACTTTTAGACTCTTATTTTAAAAAATCACAATTATTTTCATCCTCGCTGTAAGCTTTCTACTGTGTATCCCGACCAAGCTCTATACCAAGAATCTATCTGGAGTTGCCATGCTTATCCGATCTAAACCCAGCAATATCATTTTGTCTTCAGAAATCACCCCGCGTGAAATTTTTGAAGCACGTCGGCAGTTTATTAAGCAATGCGCTGTGGGAGCAATTGGCAGTGCTGGTTTGCTTGAAATGGCGAATCGTAGCGCTTTTGCCCAGAATCCGGGTGCTCAAAAATTAGCTGCCGCGACTAACAGCAACTATGTGGTGATCGATAATAAAACTGCTTATAAAGACGCAACTACCTACAATAATTACTATGAATTTGGCACCGACAAATCAGAGCCGGCACAATCCGCAGGCAGCTTAAAAACACGCCCTTGGTCAGTAAGTATTGAGGGGGAAATTAACAAGCCGATGAAACTCGATTTAGATAGCTTGATGAAAATAGCGCCGTTGGAAGAACGCATTTATCGGCTGCGTTGCGTCGAAGGTTGGTCGATGGTGATCCCTTGGATTGGTTTTTCACTGTCTAATTTAATCAAAAAAGTGGAGCCAAACAGTAACGCTAAATATATTGAATTCACGACCTTGGCAGATAAAAGCCAAATGCCTGGTTTGCGTGAGGGTGTATTAGACTGGCCGTATGTGGAAGGCTTGCGCATGGATGAGGCAATGCATCCGTTAGCCTTGCTCACTTTTGGGATGTATGGCGAAGTACTGCCGAATCAAAACGGTGCGCCAGTGCGGATGGTGTTGCCATGGAAGTATGGATTTAAATCGCCAAAATCGATCGTCAAAATCCGCTTCACCAACAAGCAACCGAAAACTGCGTGGAATACTACGGCACCACGCGAATACGGTTTTTATTCCAATGTGAATCCCGAAGTAGATCACCCTCGCTGGTCGCAAGCCAGTGAGCGTCGGATTGGTGAGGATGGTTTTTTTACCAAAAAACGTAAAACCTTGATGTTTAATGGCTATAGCGAAGTGGCGTCACTGTATAGCGGTATGGACTTGAAAAAATATTACTAAGCACAATAATGACACCCACTTTAAAACAACAAAGCATCATCAAAGCCAGCCTTTTTGTGGCGGCTCTGCTCCCTTTTCTACGCTTGGTTTTGGCGGTGTTTACCGATCATCTTGGCGCGAATCCGTTGGAATTTATCACCCGTAATACCGGTGACTGGACGCTGTATTTTCTATGCATTACATTAGCCGTAACGCCGCTCCGGCGATTGACGGGTTGGTCCTGGATGGTTAAGTTGAGGCGGATGTTGGGCTTGTATGGATTCTTTTATGCCAGCCTGCATTTCCTGACTTTTTTATGGTTTGATCATTTTTTTGACGTCGCAGAAATGCTGAAAGATGTGGTGAAGCGCCCGTTTATTTTGGTTGGTTTTACGGCATTTATATTGCTGATGCCGTTGGCGCTGACCAGCACGAATAAAATGATTAAAAGAGTCGGGGCCAAGCGTTGGCAGCAATTACATAAATTAATCTACCTGATCGCTTCACTTGGGGTGTTGCATTACTTCTGGATGAAGGCCGGTAAGCATGATTTTAGCCAGCCGGTTTTATTTGGTAGCATTGTCGCAATCCTGTTGTTGCTACGCTTATTTTGGGCGATCCAAAAACGTCAACATGAGCAGCGTTTAAGTGTGGGGTGAAAAACGCTGCACTATATCCATGCGGAAATTTTAAAGGTATCATTTGAAAAAAACAGTACTTTACTAATTCAAATAATGCCTTATGCAGACGCCCATATTTACATCGCAACACGCACCTAACATCTTCTCTAAAATTTCTTTAGCAGCTTTAAATGCATTAGGTTGGACATTACGCTACGACGGGTTGCCGGCCACGCGCGGCGTGATGATTTTTTATCCGCACACCAGCAACTGGGATTTTTTTTACGGCATGCTGACTAAATGGGCGATAGCATTTCCATTGCGATTTCTAGTCAAAGAAAAACTATTTAAAGGCGTGAGTGGATTTTTTATCGGGAGTTTTGTGCGCTATTGGGGCGGCGAGCCGATAGAACGTGGTGTGTCTAGCGGGGCTATCCCGCATTTAGCGCAGCGCATGCAGCAAGCAGACTGGTTTTGGCTGGCGATCACGCCTGAAGGTACGCGCAGTTATACCCCATATTGGCGCAGCGGTTTTTATCATATTGCGCTCACCGCAAAAGTGCCATTAGTGTGCGCATTTATTGATTATCGTCGCAAAGAAATTGGCATTTGCCAAGCGATAGAATTAACGGGTGATGAAGCCGTTGATTTGGCACAAATTCAAATTGCCTACCAAGAAATGCAAGGAAAGCACCCGCAACAGCAGGGTGCGATTGAATTTAAACATTAATCTTTGTTTGGCGGAGTGCTGACTTCCGGAGTAGACGCGGCAGCTTCTGGTTTGATCTCTGAGTCCGCACCGTTCTCGGTGTTTTCTTTTGGTGTGGCTACAGGATATGGGGTTGACACGGCTGGCGGTTTGACTGGCACAACTAACCTGCCTTTTTGTCCGCATGCGCTGATGCAAAACATGATTCCAGCGACAAGCGCGATCCAGCTTAAACGAGAAAAAAACTTCATAGTGGTGATCTCTTAAATTCTTTTACAATGACGGTTTGCGAATCAGGGAGTGTAACATGACCGAAACAGAATTTTTGAGCTTGATCGATGCAACGTTGTCGCAGATTGAAGATGTTTTTGAGGGAGCAGGTCAGCGCGGTGATATCGATGTGGAATGCAGCCGCAATGGCTCTTTATTAGATATTGAATTCCTGCACAATAAATCAAAAATTATTATTAATAGTCAGGCAGCGCTTAGTGAGCTTTGGGTGGCGGCGAAATCGGGCGGGTTTCATTATAAGCACGATGGGCGACAATGGCTTAATACGCGGGATGGTAGTGAGTTGATGGCGGTGTTGGCGGGGATTGCGTTGGAGCAGGGTGGATTGGTGATTGATTTGGGGTGATTTTTTGGGTTATTAAGGATGATTTCATATACTCCCCATATTTTTTGAGATATTTAACGTATCCAATGGGCCTTCCGTTGATTGAATAGTTATTATTTAACGGTATGTAATAAGCTCAATGTAATGAATAGCTTGTATAGCGTGAATTGCATTTGCATGCTGGGGTATTATGAAATTAATCCCCCCCCCTCCCTATTTTATAATTGGTGCCTGATTAATTTTAGATTGCTGGCCGGTGGTAGACCGGCAGCTACTCACTTTTTTTGTCTCGCCAAAAAAGAGTAAGCAAAAAAAGGCGACCACGCTGTTTCGGAAACCCCGTTTGTTTTACGGATAAATGGGAAAAGTTCGAAACTCGCTGCGGCATAAAAGCCTTAGGTACCTGTGGGAGACTTCCCTTGCAAGGGAAGTCCGTTCCGCAAGCGCGGAGCAATGCTCCACGAAACCCTTGCTACACCTCAAACAGCGAACCTTTCTGATCCATTTATCCGTAAAACAAACGGCCGAACCAGAAGTGGAGGCAGGTCAAAAGCAACTGCAACTTCAACATCAAAAGCAACTTCAGCAGTTCCAATCACCAATCTAAATTTACTCAAGAACTGGACTAGCTACTGGCATAGATGCAGCTGCTGGATTGACGCCGATGCTGCGTACGATGGCTGTTGGGGGCTCGGTGTAAGAATAGTCGCCGTCAACTAAGCTGACGGTCGGTGGCACGGGGCGGTCTTCTATCGGCTGATGAAGTAGCGCGGTTTGCATGTAGCTTATCCAGATGGGTAAGGCTAAACCGCCGCCGAATTCGCGGCTGCCCAGATTTTTCGGTTGGTCAAATCCTATCCATGCTACCGCAACAATTCTTGATTGATAGCCGGCAAACCACGCATCATAGGCGTTGTTGGTGGTGCCGGTTTTTCCGGCTAAATCGGGTCGATTTAATACTAAGGCGCGTGATGCGGAGCCGTTTTTGACGACGTTTTTGAGCAGGTTGTCCATCATGAAGGCGTTACCTTCGCTGATGATACGGTTACTTTCCATGCCGGGTTTCGGGACATCGGTTTGATGTAAGACGGTGCCGCTGGCATCGGTTATTTTGCTAATTAAATAGGGTTTGATTTTGTAGCCGCCATTGGCAAACACGGCGTAGGCGGCGGCCATTTGTAATGGTGTTACTGCGCCTGCGCCTAAAGCTAATGGTAAATAAGGTGGGTTTTTATCGGCATCAAAGCCAAACTTCATGGCAAATTCTTGGCCGTAATTGACGCCGATATTTTCTAAAATCTGGATAGATACCATGTTCTTGGATTTAGCTAACGCTTCACGCATGGTAATTGGGCCATCGTATTGGTCATCCGAATTTTTTGGCTCCCAGGCAAGACCGCCGGTTTGCGTTGCATCAAACGTTAACGGCGCATCATTGATGATGGTGGCTGGAGTAAAACCTTTTTCCAGCGATGCAGAATAGATGAACGGCTTAAACGTGGAGCCGGGTTGACGCCATGCTTGGGTAACGTGGTTAAATTGATTGCGTTTAAAATCAAAGCCACCCACTAAGGCGCGAATTGCGCCTGTGTTGGTGTCGGCGGCTACAAAGGCGGACTCAACTTCCGGTAATTGAGTAATGCTCCAATTTTTGCCATCCTGGATGACGCGCAGCACCGCGCCGCGTTTGATTTTAATTTTGCTGGAAGCATTGTTCGCCAAGCCGCTTGCAGCAAACGATAAGCCGCCGCCGGTTATGGTAATTTCTTCACCGCTTGAAGCCACTACAACGACTTTTTTCGGTGTGGATTCCAAGACAACCGCACTTAAAAAATCATCGTTCGCTGGGTAATTTGAAAACGCCGTTTCAATCAATTCGTCGGCGTCGTCTGAGTCGTCAGGCAAATCTAGGTAGGCTTCGGGGCCGCGATAAGCATGGCGTTTTTCATAGTCCATGACGCCTTTGCGTAGCGCAGTGTATGCCGCAATCTGGTCTTCTTTGAGAATAGTCGTATAGACATTGATGCCACGCGTATAGCTGTCTGCCTTAAACTCATCTTGCACTGCTTGACGAGCAAGTTCCGCCACATATTCGGCATGAATGCCAAATTCATTGTTGCTGGTTTTTAGCAGTAATGGCTGTACTTTAGCTTGTTGATATTGGTCTTCAGTGATGTAGTTCAGTTGGCGCATTAATTGCAATACCACCAGCTGTCGGGTTTTTGCGCGCGGGTAATTAGTGATCGGGTTTATTCGCGCTGGCGACTTTGGCAGCCCGGCCAGCATAGCGGCTTCTGCGGGGGTAATATCTTGTAGTTTTTTTCCGAAATAGATTTGTGCTGCTGAAGCAAATCCATAAGCTCGTTGACCTAAATATATCTGGTTCATATACAGCTCCAGAATTTGATCTTTAGTCAGGTTCTTTTCAATTTTATAGGTTAGTAATGCTTCAATAATTTTGCGATGGTAGGTCTGTTCATTGGTCAGAAAAAAATTACGCGCAACTTGTTGGGTAATGGTGGACGCGCCTTGCTTTGGGCCGCCACTAAAATTGGTCATGTTGTGTAGCAGTGCACGAAAATTACCGACAATGTAAATGCCGTTATGTTCGTAAAAATGTTGATCTTCCACTGCTAGTAAAGCCTGTTTCATGATGAGTGGAATATCTTTCAGCGGCGTTACATTACGACGTTCATCGCCAAATTCAGCTAATAAAACCTCGTCGGCAGAAAAAACCCGTAGCGGCATTTTGGGGCGATAGCTGGTGATGGAGTCGAGCTCAGGTAAACTCGGATACAGCAGCGCCACCGTCACAATCGCGGCTACTATTGCGAGGACAAATAAACCTATCGATAGGCGAAGTAAGCCTCTGAGAAAGCGTTTAGTTGAAAGCGGATGAAAAAAATTAATCATGCAAGATGAGTGTAGGAAAAACAATAAAGATACCGCAAAGTAAAGGCAGACTCGGAGTGGAAAATTCTGAGTCTGCCTTTACTTTAATTAGTAGCTGCTGGTGCCGTTGCAGTTGGTTCAGCTCCAACCGGGGCCGTGTTCGGATCTATTGCTTCAGGCGTATCTAATACTTGAACACCGCTGCCAGGAGGATTTTCAACATAAAAATAATCGCCGTCGGCTTGAATAATTCCGTTAGGTACAGCCCGTTCTTCCATTGGGATATTTTTTAATGCGGTTTGCATAAAGCCCATCCAGATCGGGAGCGATAATCCGCCACCGGTTTCGCGGTTGCCTAAATTTTTGGGTTGATCAAAACCCATCCATGCAATGCCGACCAATTTTGCCTGGTAACCTGCAAACCACGCGTCGATGGAATCATTGGTGGTGCCGGTTTTACCCGCTAAATCAGTACGTTTTAATGCCATTGCACGTGCGGCAGTACCGTATCTGACCACGTCTTTGAGCATGCTATCAATGAGGAAAGCATTACGTTCATCGATCACCCGATTTGCTTCATTGCCAGCTAACTCGGGTTTGGTTTCGGAGAGAACTTTGCCGTTGCTGTCGGTGATTTTAGAAATTAAATAAGGGTTAATTTTATAACCGCCATTCGCAAAAACAGAATACGCGCCAGCCATTTGCAGTGGCGTGACCGCACCAGCGCCTAATGCCAAGGTCAGGTAAGGAGGATTTTTATCCGCATCAAAGCCAAAGCGGGTGACATATTGCTGGCCGTACTTAGCGCCAATTTTATTCAAAATCCGAATTGAGATCATGTTTTTGGATTTGGTTAACCCTTTGCGCATGGTCATCAAGCCTTCGTATTTGCTGTCGTAGTTTTTAGGCTCCCAGGCTTGTCCGCCTGTTTGCCCGGCACCAAAAGAAATTGGCGCATCATTAATCATGGTTGCCGGAGACAGTCCTTTTTCTAATGAGGCTGAATAAATGAAGGGCTTGAAGCTTGAGCCTGGCTGACGCCATGCTTGCGTTACATGATTAAATTTATTGCGATTAAAATCAAAGCCGCCAACTAACGCCCGAATCGCGCCGTCTGTGGTGGAGGCCGCCACAAAGGCAGATTCCACTTCAGGCATTTGAGTAATCGACCAGGTTTTATCTTCCAGGCTCACTCGAATGATGGAGCCGCGTATGATCCGGCGTTTTGGTGCGGTGGCTGCAGTCGCAGCGCTTAAGCCACTGGCAGCAAAAGTTAATCCGTTGCCGGTGATGTTGATTTCATCGCCATTTGACATGACCGCACGGACGTTTTTAGGTGTAGCTTCTAACACGACCGCTGCGACGATATCATCGCTGTCAGGATGTTCAGCCAAGGCGCTTTCTATTTCATCCTCTGCATCGGATTTGTCCGCTGGAATCTCCAGATAGCCTTCAGGTCCTCGGTACGCATGTTTTTTTACATAGTCCATCACGCCGCGTCGCAGCGACAAATACGCCGCATCCTGATCCGCCTTGGTAACGGTGGTGTAGACGTTTAAGCCTAAGGTATAGGTTTCTTCTTTGAATTGCTCGTACACCATCTGACGCGCCATTTCGGTGACGTATTCAGCATGTGTGCCATATACGTTCACATTATTGCCGACATGAATTTCTTCATTCTTGGCTTGTTCGTACTGGGCAGGTGTTATGTAGCCTTGTTGCAACATGCGCTGCAAAATAGCTTGTTGACGAATTTTTGCGCGTTTTGGATTAGAAATCGGATTGGAAGCGCCCGGTGCTTTAGGCAAACCTGCCAGCATTGCGGCCTCAGCAATCGTAATGTCTTGTAATTTTTTACCAAAATAGATTTTTGACGCAGAAGCAAAACCATAAGCACGTTGACCCAAATAAATTTGGTTCATGTAAATTTCTAAAATCTGGTCTTTACTCAAATTTTGTTCTATTTTCCAAGCCATTAACACTTCATAAATTTTACGTTTGAAGGTTTGTTCGCTAGAAAGGAAGAAGTTTCGCGCCACCTGTTGTGTGATCGTGGAAGCGCCTTGTTTGCTCCCGCCCATTAAATTATGCAAAGCCGCGCGTGTAATACCTAAATAATCAACGCCACCATGCTCATAGAAGCGATCATCTTCTGTGGCCAGCAAGGTTTTTTTCATGATTTCAGGAATGTCTTTGAGTTGCATGACGCTACGTCGCTCCTCGCCAAATTCTCCGAGTAGAACATTGTCTGCAGAAAATACTCGAAGTGGAATTTTTGGGCGATAACTTGTAATTGAGTCCAAGTCTGGTAAATTGGGATAAGCCAGGGTTAGCGCAAAAACCACAACTAACACCCCGATTAGCGCTATTCCAACCAAAAAAACAACAAAGCCGAGCGCAATGTTAACGGCAGGGTGACGTTTCCGTGCGGAATTGAGAGAATTCGAACGAGCAGCTTTAGATGTGCCTGAGTGAGAGTCTGTTGTCATGCCGATGGAGTCTAATTAAGAGTGACCGTATTATAGCGGTTCAATGCAAATCTACCGAAAATGACGTGTTTAATAGTTTCTAAACGTAAATGTGTTAACAAACCGATGTATTTAAGTAATATTTCATGAGAAATCACTTTACATTGCAAGAGTGTTATTGCTAGCATTTGTGAAGTAAAAAATTTACTGTGAGAAATATTAGTGTGATGCTTTAAATAGTTTCCAAATAGATGGAGGCGACGCAAGTTTGCTACTGCTCCACGGCGTAGCAAATTTATCTGTGGCCTTCGGATAAATTACTATAATAAAAGTTTATTACAAAGAAACTAGTTTAATATTTGGAAAAATTCTATGCGGGGGATGCTTTGGCTTTAGAACTTGGAACATTGATGAGCGATGCACTTGCCAGTCTGACTGGCAAAAAAAACACGCCATTAATTGGAATAGATATTAGCTCCACCAGCATCAAGCTAGTGGAATTGTCCGAGGGCAGCAATAAAGAGTTGCGCCTGGAACGCTATGCATCCGAACCCTTACCGCGCGGCGCTATGTCGGACGGCAATATTGAAAATATTGATCAGGTATCAGAGGCGATCCGGCGGGTTGTGATGAAAAGCGGGACAAAAATTAAAAAAGTCTCGCTGGGCATGCCTTCGGCCGCTGTCATTACCAAAAAAATCATTTTATCGGGAGGTGCATCGGAAGAGCAACTTGAAATGCAAGTTGAATCTGAAGCCAGTCAATATATCCCCTTTGCTTTAGATGAAGTGCGGCTTGATTTCTGTGTCATCGGGCCGGCACCAAACTCGCCTGAAGATGTCGAGGTGATGTTGGCGGCTTCACGCAAAGAAAAAATTGAAGACCGGGTTGCCGTAGCAGAAGCTGCCGGCTTGAAATCTATGGTGATGGATATTGAGTCCTACGCGGCCAGATCGGCAATTTCGCGCGTAATCGCACAATCCGACAATGGCGGTAAAGATAAAATTATTGCCCTGTTTCAGATTGGTGCCAAGATAACCCATATTTCAGTTCTTTTGAATGACCAGACTGTGTATGAGCGTGAGCAGACATTTGGTGGAAATCAATTAACACAAGAAATTGTTCGCAGTTATGGTTTGGCTTTTGAGGAGGCTGAACTCAAGAAGAAAAACGGGGAATTACCAGAGGGTTACGATGAAGATGTATTGAATCCGTTCCTGGAAAGTGCTGCACTTGAAGTGACTAGAGCAATTCAATTCTTCTTTACGTCGACTCCTTACACGCGCATTGATCAAATATATCTGGCAGGCGGTTGTGTGGTTTTACCTGGATTGCTGGATATGATTGCTAGTCGAACTAAAATCTCAACGGCTGTAATTAGCCCCTTCAAAGGCATGGAACTCTCGCCTAATATAAAAGAAAAACAATTGCGCAGTGAGGCACCTTCGTTTCTGGTCGCTTGCGGATTGGCTATGCGGAGGTTTGATTGATGATTAAAATTAATCTATTACCGCATCGGGAAGAGCGACGTAAACAACGCAGAAATGACTTTTATACTTTGCTGGTGTTTGCAAGTATCGTTGCTGTATTGATTTTGCTGCTGGTCGGATTTTACAACGCCAGTCAGATATCTCTCCAAAATCAACAGAACCACTTGATTAAATCTGCCAATGATAAGTTGGATGAAGAAATCAAAGAAATTGCTACCTTAAGAGAAGAAATTGATGGCTTAAAAGCGCGTCAGCAAGCGGTTGAGGATTTGCAGGGTGATCGTAATCAACCGGTTTATTTGCTCTCGGAATTAGTCGCGCAAACGCCTGAAGGTATTTATTTGCGCAGTGTTAAGCAAGATGGTCAGCACATTGTTTTAACTGGTTATGCACAATCCAATGAGCGCGTGTCGGAATACTTGAAAAATTTGGGAAGTCATTCTGATTGGTTAAATAAGCCTGACTTGATCGTGATTAATGCGACTGGCATTGGTCAAGGTAAAGATGCTAAAAAGGTGTTTGATTTTACTGTGAATGTAGCAATCAAACGTCCTCGCGATCAAGAGGCAGCGGGGGCCGCGACGGCTACTCCAGCTATTGCTCCGGCCAATGGTCAGGCGGTAAAGCCATGAGATCATCGATGAAAGAAGTTAAGAAAGAAGCATTATGAAAAGCATGACTGAATTATCAGAGTCATTGTCGGCTCAATTCCGTGATTTAAATGGAATACACCCGGGCTTGTGGCCAATTGCCCCGCGCTTATTGTGCGCGATTGGCACGATGATCGTCGTGTTGGGGGGCGGATGGTATTTTTACTGGAGCGGTCAATTTGATGAATTGAATCGCGGACAGCAAGAAGAAGTGACACTTAAAGAAGGTTACAAAAGCAAAATTCAGCAATCGATTAATCTGGAAGGTCTGCGTAAGCAGAAAGTTCAGGTCGGATTGTTCGTTTCTGCGCTAGAAAAGCAATTACCAAGCAAGGCGGAAATGGATGCGCTTTTGTCAGATATTACCCAAGCTGGTTTGGGTCGCGGTCTTCAAATTGAAATGTTTAAACCAGGGCAGGCAGTGCCTAAAGATTATTACGCTGAGTTACCGATTGACGTCAAAGCGAGTGGAAGTTTTCATGATATGGGTGCTTTTGCAAGTGATGTGGCACACTTGTCACGTATTGTGACTTTAAATAATTTGAATGTGAATACGGGTAAAGATGGCGTGTTAACGTTAGACGTGGTCGCTAAAACTTTCCGCTATTTAGATCCGGAAGAAGTTGCTAGCCAGAAGAAGGCCGCGAAGGGAGCGAAAAAATGAAAAAACTCCTCTGCGTAATGTTATTACCTTTAGGGCTGGCAGCTTGTGGCGAAAGTGGTGAACAAGAAGTTCAACAGTGGATGGATAAAACCAAGCTGGAGACTAAGCCTTCGATAGCGAAGCTGAAGGAACCTAAAGAATTTATTCCTTTTGTTTATGATAAAAAAGACGAAATTGACCCTTTTAATCCCGTTAAATTACAGTCTGCTTTGGCTAAACTGAACCCGGGAAATGGTCATGGCATTAAGCCAGATCTGGATCGGCGGCGCGAGGCTTTAGAGTCCATGCCTTTGGATACCTTAAAAATGGTCGGCACGTTAACCCAAGGTGCTAATCACTACGCGTTGTTATTGGTAGATTCAAAAAGTATTTATCAAGTTAAGGCTGGCAATTACGTAGGTCAAAATTTTGGTCTTGTCACCAAAGTAAATGATGATTCAATAGAGATTAAAGAGATCTATTTAGATAGCGGTGGTGATTGGGCAGAACGTGTCCAAAAGTTAGAGCTGCAGGAGGCAAAAAAATGAGGATGTTAATAAAAATGCGTACAACTAATACTGGGTGGTGTTCCATGTTTCGACTGTTCTTGTTGGTAGGTGCACTTGGTTTAAGCGCACAAGCATCTGCTCAAAGCAATTCGATTGAGCAAGTTACGGCAAGCCAGCAAGGAAGCAATGTGATTGTTAAAGTCACGATGAAAAATCCAATGGACAAAGTGCCCTTAGGATTTTCTACCGCCACGCCAGCGCGAATTGCCATCGATTTTGCTTCGACCAGTAATGAAACAGGTAAATCGAGTGTTGATATTAATATTGGCAATGTACATACTTTAAATATCGTGCAAGCAGGAGATCGCTCACGCTTGGTATTTAATTTAGCTAAACCATTGAACTACGCTAGCGTCGTTGAGAATAATCTATTGGTTATTACCATCGATGGTACGGGTGATGTAGCAACGGCCTTAAACTCAAAAGGTGTTCCTGTAGCACCGCTTCAAGCTAATACCGGCAAGCAGATGTTGCGTGACATTGATTTCCGTAAAGGTATCAATGGCGAGGGACGTATCGTCATTGACTTGCCAAGTAAACAGGTTGGTGTTGATGTGCATCAGCAAGGTAATACTATTGTTGCTGATGTTTTAAAGACAGACTTACCTGAAATATTACGTCGCCGCTTGGATGTAACTGACTTTGGTACCCCAGTTCAAACTATTGAGACCACTGCGCAAGGCGATAACATCCACATGGTGATTACGCCTAAAGGACAATGGGAACATAGCGTGTATCAAAGCGATACGCAATTGGTTATTGAAGTGAAGCCAATTAAGGTGGATCCAAGTAAATTGACGCAAGGTACGCAAGGTTATCGTGGCGAAAAATTATCTTTGAATTTCCAGGATGTTGATGTGCGCTCTTTGTTGCAAGTTATTGCTGAAGTGAGCGGGTTTAGCATCATTACCAGCGATTCTGTTTCTGGTCGTGTCACACTCCGTTTAAAAGATGTTCCTTGGGATCAGGCGCTGGAAATTATTATGCAACAGAAGGGCTTGGACATGCGTAAAAATGGCCCGGTTATTATGGTTGCGCCCAAAGACGAATTGCTGGCTAAAGAAAAATTGGAAGCAGAGCAAAAAGCATCAATTGGCGACTTAGAGCAGTTAAAAACAGAAAGTTTTCAATTAAATTATCAAAAGGTAGCTTCATTCAAAGCAGCTTTTGGTTTAAGTGGTTCCAGCCCTGGTATTCGGATTTTGTCTAAACGCGGTAGTGCCGTAGTGGATGAGCGTACGAATCAAATGTTTGTTACTGATGTGCCATCTCGTTTGGACGCAGTTCGTCAATTGGTTCTCAAGACAGATATTCCATCACGTCAAGTATTAATTGAAGCGCGTTTAGTGGTGGCAACGGATGACTGGAGTAAAAATTTGGGTGCTCAGTTAGGGTTTACTGATTTACGCACCTTACAAGGTGGAACCGCTGGTTTTCCTGTCACTGGTGGTACTAATGCTGCATTAACTGGTACCTATCAAGGTGTTAGTGATCAAACTGCTCAAACTGCTGTCAATCAACGGGCTACGCAAGCATTTACCCAGGCAGGTCAATTCTTTAGCTTACCGGCAGCGCCAATTGGCGGGGTAAATCCTGGTGCTGTGGCCGTGAGTTTGTTTTCATCTGCGGCGAATCGATTCTTGAATATGGAGATATCGGCCTTAGAAGCAGATGGTACGGGTAAAGTTATTTCAAGTCCGCGGCTGGTAACGGCAGATCAAGTTGCCGCTGTTGTGGAGCAAGGAACCGAGTTGCCTTACCAAACGGCGACCAGTAGTGGTGCGACTGCTATTACCTTTCAAAAGGCTAATTTGAGATTGGAAGTTACTCCGCAAATCACCCCGGATGGCAACATTATCTTAGATGTTGAAGTGAATAATGATACTCAAGGTGTTTTAACAACGGCGGGTTATGCCATCAACACGCAACATTTAAAAACTATTGTCATGGTAGATAACGGTGGGACTGTATTGTTAGGTGGTATTTACCAGGAAACTGTACAAAACTCAGAAACAAAAATACCGTTTTTAGGTGACATTCCTATTCTTGGTTATTTATTCAAGACAACGGCTAAAACTAAGAATAAAAGCGAATTGCTCATATTTTTGACACCTAAAATTATTGCAGACCATATAGCTGTACATTAATTAAGAAGAGTTATCAGTATGATTAATTTTAAAAAAAAACTGGCACCGCGTAGTTTGATATATCTATCGTCAGCGGTATTGTTGGTGATACTGAGTGCCTGCGGCGGTGGTCATGGTGGAGGTGGCGCTCCAGTGGGGCCTGGCTCTACTATGGCTGGCACAAGTTTTTAGTGCAGGCATTAAAACCACACTAATCAACATATTGAAACTCACTAAAATAGTGGCAATAATGTTATTTACATTCAAAACCAAAGCTGAACAACCCTCGGCGTAGTAACTGAAAACAACGTATTGGAAAGCAAAATGAAGCTGAATTTAACACCTATTTTTACTGCACGTTACTGGACATTTTTAATGTCGGCTCTGCTGCTGATTATGATAAGCGCCTGCGGTGGGGGTAATGGTTCAGCAGGAACTCCGTTAGGAGGCAGTGGTTCCGGATCCGGCGGTACTGGCGGTACTACGCCGACCACCAACGGTGTGATTACGTTGACGCTTACTAATGCTGGCACAGCTTCTAATACGATACCAAGTAATGGCAGTTTAACTGCCACTGCAAATGTGGTTAATGCCGCTGGCGCTGCAGTTGCGAATACGTTAGTCACATTTACGTTGTCTGGCACGACTACGGCGGTTATAGCGCCTGTATTGACAGCGCTAACCAATAGTTCGGGTAATGCAGTGATTCTTTTGCAGGCAGGTACGACTGCGGGGGCTGGAACATTAACTGCATCGGCCACAGTAGTAGGAACTACAGCAATAACCGGGTCGGCCTCATTTCAAAATCTTAATGGAACAACTCCTGGTGCTAATAGTGTCATTACATTGGCGCTTACTACCGCCGCTGGCACTTCGGCAACGACTATACCGCCTGGCGGAAGCTTAAGCGCTACGGCAACTGTTACTACTGGCGGCGTTGCAGTTCCAAATGCGCTGGTTACCTTTTCCGTTAGCAGTGCGACGGGTTCTTTACCAATTACCACAGCGCTCACAAATAGCGCCGGTATTGCGGTAGTTAGTTTGCAATCAGGTACTGTATCAGGAGCTGGTACGCTTACCGCATCCACTGCAGTTTCGGGCAATACTGCTCCTATAACGAATTCAGTCAACTACACATCTGGCGCCACTGGACCAACAGCATCACCACAAATAGCTATTAGTTTTGCAAGCAGTACCGGCTGTACAGCTAATACAATTACAACATCTTGTCCAATCACGGCTTCGGCAACAGTAACGGATGCTAGCGGTAATCCGGTTGCAAATACGTTAGTGTCATTCTCAAATTCACTTTCAGGAGTTGTTCTTGCACCGTCTGCAGGGATTGTCATTACAAATTCATCAGGCGTGGCAACAGTGACTGTTTCTGCTGCCGGATTGGTAACTTCGGGTCAAGCAGGGTCAGCTGGAAGAGTGAGTGCAACTACCACAATAGCTGGTGTAACCGTTGTCGCAGGACAAAACTATACGTTGGGTAATACGGCAATTACTCTTGTTGGTGTTACTCCAGCCTCCGGTACTGCCAATGTAAGTGCATATGGAACGACCACTATTGCGGTTCAGGTCGATTCAGCTGGTGCAATTTATACAGCACAACCTGTTACCGTGAATTTTGCATCTTCTTGTGCCGCGAATGGCAAAGCAAGCTTGCCAGCTACTGCAACGACAGTGAATGGCGTGGCGCAAGTAACTTATACTGATAATGGTTGCGGTACGACCGATACGGTAACGGCGTCTGTCGCGGGCGTGGCTGCGACGGTAACGATAACGTTGAAGGTGGCAGCACCAACAGCAGCTTCAATCAACTTTGTTGCTGTTAGCCCGACTAGTTCGTCTATCGTGTTGCCAAGTACTGGTGGAGTTGGGCGGACTTCAACTGCTACGTTGACTTTTGAAGTGGTCGATGTAAATGGCAACCCGATTAATGGTGCGGCGGTTAATTTCGCCAATCTTTATGCAAATGCCAATCCTGGAGCGCCAGTCATAGCAACGTTAAATTCGACATCGAGCACGACTGGTAGTAATGGTCAGGTTACTACCACTGTGACAGCAGTTTCTGTCGGCACGTTATCAATTACCGCATCGTTAGTATCAACGCCGTCCATAGCAAGCACATCAAATACGGTGGTTGTTTCTACTGGGCAGCCAACTCAGGCTTCATTCTCGTTGAGTGCCTCTGTGTTTAATATTGAAGGCTGGAGTTATAACGGTATTACGTCAACTCTGACTACCTTTATTGCAGATGCTAATGGTAATCCGGTAGTTAATGGCACTCCGGTGGTGGCGACTACCAACAAGGGTTCGGTTGGAAATAGCAGTGGGGTTTCGGCAGGTTGTACTACAGTAAATGGACAATGTTCTCTGACATTTACTAGTCAAAATCCTCGTGTTGTAGCGCGTACTGCTGTCGGGGTAGCGACAGTGCAGTTTTCTAGTACGAATAACACTACTTTGCCAATAGCAGGGTCGCTCCAGTTATATCTGAGTGGAAGCAGCCCGAATATTTACTACTTCAATGGAACTAATTGGGTGCTGGCAAATAATAATGGAGGAGTTCCGCAAGCTCTATCTACTAATAACTGTTCACAAAATGTTGAGTTTGTGATTACTGATGAAAATGGCAATCCTATGCCTGCTACAACGTCAATTATCGCAACTACTACGCAAACGGGTATTACGATCGGTACACTTTTACCGGGGGCGGTGCCAAATACACCGGTTGGTGGAGGTACTCAGCTAACATTGCCAACAACACCAGCTACTACTGTAAATGGTACGACGGTAGTAATCCCGTACAATCTTTCTGTATCCGCTACAACAGGATCCGCACCGCAATGTTTGGATGGTGGTGGTACTCAAAGTCCATTTAATTTTTCAGTGACAACAACAACACCGCAAGGCGTTACAACATTAACTAACTTTGTTTTAAAATATCCGTCTTAGTAATTAGTCGATTGCATGCATTGGAAACACAAAGTAATATTTTTTTAGTCGGTTTGATGGGCGCGGGCAAGACAACAATTGGCCGCGCCCTGGCAAAAAAACTGAATATGCGCTTTGTGGATTCCGATCACGAAGTGGAAGCGCGCACCGGAGTGGCTATTCCGGTTATCTTTGATATTGAAGGTGAAGCGAGCTTCCGCCAGCGTGAAGCGGATGTGATAAGGGATTTAACCGCGCAAGGCGGTATTGTTTTAGCTACTGGCGGTGGCGCAATTTTAAATGAGCAAAACCGTCAATATCTACACTCCCGAGGCACAGTTATTTATCTGCGCGCTAGCGTTTCGCATATTTTACAGCGCACCAGTCATGATAAAAATCGTCCATTACTACGCACTGCTGACCCGCGCAAAGTGCTCGATGAACTCACTCTGCAACGTGACCCTCTTTACCAAGAAATAGCCCATGTGGTGATTGAAACCGGTCGCCCGAATGTGGCGCATCTGGTGCAAACTATTCTAGTACAATTAGGTTGGCCAATTGCCCCTGCTTCGCGGTTAGCGAAGCCACTCGAGCTAACTTCACAACCGACTATGTCAACACAACCGTCACCAACCTCCCATCTGTTAAAAGTCGCTCTCGGTGAGCGTAGTTACCCGATTTTGATCGCGCCAGACGCGCTCAAACAAGTGGCTAAATACGTACAGTCTAACCGCGTGGTGATCGTTACCAATAGCACTGTTGCGCCGCTGTATCTGGCACGGGTAACTACGTCGCTGGAGACGGTTGGCAAAAAGGTTGAACAGATTATTTTGCCGGATGGTGAAGCGCACAAAAACATGGAAAGCCTGACTTTTATTTTTGATGCCTTGCTGAAAAATAAATGTGACCGTAGAACGACCTTGCTGGCTTTAGGCGGCGGGGTGATAGGCGATATAACCGGCTTTGCTGCGGCGAGTTATATGCGCGGGATTCCTTTTGTGCAAATTCCCACCACTCTTTTGTCGCAAGTCGATTCTTCGGTAGGCGGTAAAACCGGGATTAATCATCCGCTCGGTAAAAATATGATTGGCGCGTTCTATCAGCCGCAAGCGGTTATCGCAGATACCAAATCATTAGCAACGTTGCCGGCCCGAGAATTATCGGCAGGGTTAGCGGAAGTGATTAAATATGGCGCGATTATCGATACCGAATTTTTTACCTGGCTAGAACAAAATTGCCAAAAATTGCGCGCTCATGATGAAGCAGCTTTGGCTTATGCGATTGGCCGTTCTTGCGAAATTAAAGCGGAAGTGGTGCGCTTGGATGAGCGTGAAAGCGGTTTGCGTGCGATTCTTAATTTCGGGCATACATTTGCCCATGCGATTGAATCTGCTCTCGGTTATGGTGCGTGGTTGCATGGCGAAGCGGTTGGCTGCGGTATGGTGATGGCGGCGGATTTGTCATGTCGCCTCGGTTATATTTCTGTTTCTGATAAAGAACGGATTCGCGCCTTAGTTGCGGCGGCTGGTTTGCCGGTACAAGCACCTGATTTAGGCCTGGCTACCTGGCTGGGGTGGATGCAAGTTGATAAGAAAAATGAAGGCGGTCAGATTAAGTTTGTGCTGCTCAAAGTTATGGGGCGTGCCGTGCTTGAATCGGTGCCAGCCAGCGTATTGGAGGCAACATTGCTAGCATGTTGCACATCTTCAGCTGATATTTAAATGGATAAAATTCAGTCGCCATTAGCGCACTATGCAGCACACGATACGCTGCCAGCGCGGCGCATTTTTGACGAATTACCAGCAACGGCACGCAGCGAATTTGGACGTGACCGTGACCGGATTATTCACAGCAGTGCGTTCCGCCGGCTGGAATATAAAACCCAGGTTTTTGTTAATCACGAAGGTGATTTATTTCGTACCCGCTTAACCCACAGTATCGAAGTGGCGCAAATAGCCCGGGCAATTGCCCGTAATTTGCGCTTGAATGAAGATTTAGTTGAAGCGATTTCATTGGCGCATGATCTGGGCCACACACCGTTTGGCCACGCTGGACAAGATGCACTTAATTCATGCATGCAGCCTTATGGTGGTTTCGAGCACAATCTGCAAAGCTTGCGCGTGGTGGATGTGTTGGAAGAGCGTTATGGCAGTTTTGATGGTTTGAATTTAACTTTTGAAACCCGTGAGGGAATTTTAAAACACTGTTCCTTAAAAAATGCCCAGCAATTAGGTGAAATCGGGCAGCGTTTTATAGAGCGCAAGCAACCGAGTTTAGAAGCACAACTGACTAATTTGGCTGATGAAATTGCCTACAACAATCATGATGTCGACGATGGTTTGCGCTCAGGGTTAATGCAGGAAAGTCAGCTAATGGAAGTCGCTTTATATGCACATAATAGGGCGTTAGTTGAAAAAGCTTTTCCTGGTTTAACTGGTCGTCGTGCGATTGCAGAAACAATACGGCGCATGATTAATGCCTTGATTTTGGATTTAATTACCACCTCCGAGCAGCGTATTCTGGCGCAACAACCGCGCAATATTAATGATGTGCGTAACGCGCCACCGCTTATTGCTTTCTCAGATCAGATGCAAGCGCAAGCCACTGAGCTTAAACAATTTTTGCACGTTCAGTTGTACCGACATTATCAAGTGCAGCGCATGACTTCTAAAGCGCGGCGCTGTGTCAGTGAATTATTTAATTTGTTTATGAATGAGCCGGTATTGTTACCGCCGGATTATTTAGTGCACGACAATGAAGCCAAACAAGCACGTAAAATTGCCGACTATATTGCCGGAATGACTGATCGTTATGCGATGCGTGAACACCGACGCTTGTTTGTAATTGACGATATTTAGTGAATAACACTGAGGAGTTTAAAATGAAATTTCGCACAAGTATAGCGGTAGCCGCTTTGGTAAGTAGTTCGGTGTGGGCTGCCTCATTGGCTGATTTGAGTAATACGGAAGCAACCAGTGGTCTACGTGCCGCGCTGGAAAAAGGCGCTGAATCAGCGGTAGGTAAACTCGGCGTTGAGAACGGATTTCTATCGAATGAAAAAGTAAGAATAAGTTTGCCAAGTTCGCTGGATAAAGCCCAATCCATTTTAAGAATGACCGGGCAAGGGCCAAAAATGGACGAACTGATTGTTGCGATGAATCATGCGGCAGAAGCTGCCGTGCCAATGGCTAAACCGCTGCTCATGAACGCGATTAAATCGATGTCGGTAACCGATGCCAAAAATATTTTGAGTGGTGGAGATACGTCGGTGACTGATTTTTTCAGACAAAAAACTTCGGCTCAATTGGCGGAACAATTTCAACCGGTAGTGAAATCAGTAACCGATAAATCCGACTTGTCTGCAAAATATAATAGTTTGATGGGCCCTGCTGCAAAATACGGCGTAGTACCGGCACAGCAAGCTACAGTTGAATCTTATGTGACTGAGCGTGCGGTAGATGGCTTGTTTTTAATGATCGGCGAAGAAGAAAAAGCAATCCGCCAAGACCCGCTTGGTACAGGAAGTAAAATTATCGGGCAGGTTTTTGGTTTGTTGAAGTAATCTTAAAAAGTAGCTAAAAAAATTCATGCAGAGAAAAACAGGGAGGGAGATTTAATATCTCCCTCCCTGTTTTTTTTAGCAATTTTAACGTGGTTAGTGGCTTTGCCGTCGCTAAAAAAGCTATTTTTCTATACGTTTACAGAATCTAGTTTAATTCCCGCAATGGATGCGCGTAGGCTGGCCAAACCTCTGCAAAAAAACTGTTGATCAGCTCAGGGCTGACTTCTTCCAGGCTAGCTGGTTGCCATTTTGGCTGCATATCTTTATCCACCACTAAAGCTCGAACGCCCTCTAAAACTTCACCGTGTTTAAAGCAATGGCGCACCATTGTGCGCTCCATGCGCAGGCATTCGGCCACTGATAACTTCTGGCCGCGCTGTAATTGCTCGAGCGTTACACACATCAGTAATGGTGAACGGGTTTGCATTAGCTTGAATGTTTGTTGTGCAAATGGAGATGGATCTGCCTGCAGCGAGGCCATGATCGCGGCGACGTTATTATGTGAAAAATGTTGATCTAGTGCATTACGATTCGTGGCTAATGGCCCGGCGTTCAGTTGCTGCTGGAACGGAGCTGCAAACTGGCGGATGCTGTCGCGCAGATCGCTGGTGTTGCTTTGTTCGAGTAAAGTCATCAGCGCAGGAATTTGTTCGCTAGGCAAATACACATCGGCTAAATCAGCATAGATGGCATCTGAAGCGTTAATGATTTCACCGCTTAAGCCTAAATACGTCCCGATTTGTCCGGCGCAGCGCGACAGAAAATAACCGCCACCGACATCAGGAAACAAGCCGATATTTACTTCAGGCATCGCCATTTTGGTACGCTCAGTTACGATCCGTAATCGGTTGTCGGGACCAGCTTGCGCAATCCCCATACCACCACCCATGACCACGCCATTTAATAAAGAAACGTAGGGCTTCGGATAATGGTGAATTAAGTAATTCAGTGCATATTCTTCGGTGAAAAAATCTTCTAATAACGCGCTATCGCCAAGCGGCGTCGCTGTGCCAACATCATAAAAAAAGCGAATATCACCGCCAGCGCAAAAAGCCCGTTCATGGCTGCCATGAATAAACACCGCGCGCACGTCGCTACGCTCTTGCCAGTCAAGCAATGTTTGGGTGATGCTGCGTATCATTTCCAGCGATAAGGAGTTTAATGCTTTAGGGCGATTTAGGGTGATGAAGCCGATTTGGTTTTGAACGCGGGTGAGTATGAAATCTGCGAAGTCTGTCATGGTAAATACAAAGTGAGTTGGCGGGGGAAATTAAAAAGGACGCTTGCGCGTCCTGATTTCATGGTGAAGTGAGTAAAGTTACGCGCTAGCTAGAGAGTTGTACGCATTCTCATCTAGTTCTGCATGTTCGGTCAGATGAATGGGCATGTGTTTCACGGGGTCGTGTTTATGGTCTTGGATTTTGTCTTTGTGTTTGATTACTTGACGATCCAGTTTGTCCATAAGTAAGTCAATGGCAGCGTATAGATCTTGTGCCATGCTTTCTACGTGAATATCTTTGCCGGGAACATGAAGATTAATATCGGCTTTATGACGTTTATCCTTCTCTTTGAGCTTATCTACGGTAATGGTAACGGTGATATCAATGACCTGGTCGAAGTGTCGCATGATACGTTCCAGCTTACTTTGAATGTGTTCACGAATTGCTGGAGTTACTTCGAGGTGATGTCCACTGATGGTGATATTCATAAGCGCTCCTATTGTAGTGATGCTTGCTAAATAATAATGATTCAATAATCAGATCTGAACCAACTCTTATTTAACAATGTAAAGCCAAAATACAAGTGATGAGTTACAAAGTTTTACGCAAATTGACTGGAGGTATTTTCAAGGCTTCCCGGTATTTTGCAACAGTACGCCGCGCAATTACCATGCCCTGTTCCCCTAGCATATTTGCGATTTTACTATCTGATAGTGGGGTGGTCTGGTTTTCTGCTCCGATCAGTTGCTTGATGAGTGCTCTAATTGCTGTAGAAGAAGCTTCTCCCCCTGCTTCCGTGGCAACGTGGCTACCAAAGAAATACTTAAGCTCAAACATGCCATGCGGGGTCAACATGTATTTTTGAGTCGTTACACGAGAAATTGTACTCTCATGTAGACCTAGTGTATCAGCAATTTCACGCAAAACAAGTGGACGCATGGCAACTGCGCCGTGGGTAAAAAAGCTGCGTTGTCTTTCTACAATCGCTTCGGAAACACGCAAAATTGTGTCAAATCGCTGGCGCATATTTTTAATCAACCAGCGGGCTTCTTGCAGCTGAGTTTGCAGCGAAGCAGCGTTTTTATGTTGCTTGAGAATGTTGGCATACAAGGAATTAACTTGTAATTTTGGCATAACATCTTGGTTCAGTTGTACCTGCCAACCGAGTCGGGTTTTGATGACGATGACATCCGGGGCAACAAAGTCTACGCGGTCTTTACTAAAACCGCGCCCGGGATGCGGCTCGCATTGCCGGATAACTTCTTGCGCTTCGCGTAAATCCTGATCATCGCAATCCAGCGCTTTTTTGATTTTATTGAAGTCCCGTTGCGCAAATTGCGCTAAATGATCTTGCACAATAATGAGTGCTAAACGTCGGGTAACTAAAGGAATGCGGGGTAAGCGTTTGATCTGTAATGCTAAACATTCGCTGGCAGTGCGTGCGCCGACACCAGCTGGTTCCAGGCTTTGCAACAGGCTGAGGGCGAAGCTTAAATCATCGAGCTCAATACCTAAAGCTTCCGGTAAGGCGGCATGAATTTGCTCTAGCGATTCATCCAGATAGCCATTTTCATCCAAGGCTTCAATGAGCAAGCTCAGTAACGCCGCATCACGTTCGGTGCGGGTACTTAAATTGGCTTGATCCAGCAAGTATTCACGCAGGCTTTGGTCGACTATTTCTAGCTGTGGCCGACCTTCATCATCGTCTTGATTTGCCCGATTTGCTTCGCTCCAGATCGACGATTCATCGCCTTGCGCGCTTTGGTAATCCGATTGATCTGAATCGTTTTCAGACGAATTGTGTGCGTCTTCCGATGCGCCGTTAGCGGTGCTTGCTGACGAATCGCTATTGTTATTAGTGTTGTTGTCGTTGGAGTAGTCCGATTGTGCAGGCTGGTGATTGAGCGCACCATCAGACAATAGCCGGACAGCCAAATCCATCGGATCATCTAACCGTTCCAACAGTGGATTGTCATGCAACATCTGCTCTAACTCTTGATGCAGTTCCAGAGTAGATAATTGCAGTAAACGGATAGATTGCTGAAGCTGCGGCGTCAGTGCTAGATGTTGGGAGGTACGTAACTGCAGGCTCTGTTTCATTGGTATCTAGCTTTTAAACCGTTACATCCGGAAGTGGTCACCCAGATAAACCCGCCGAACCGATTCATTGCTGATGATATCGTCTGGATGGCCACTGGCTAAAACCGCACCTTGATTAATAATATAAGCACGGTCGCAAATGCCGAGAGTTTCACGCACATTATGGTCGGTGATTAAAACGCCGATATTGCGTTCTTTTAAAAACCGTACAATACGTTGAATTTCAATTACGGCAATTGGATCAACACCGGCAAAAGGTTCATCTAGCAATACAAAGCGCGGATTGGTCGCCAGCGCTCTGGCAATTTCTACCCGACGGCGTTCGCCGCCAGATAACGATAAAGCCATGTTTTCGCGGATTTTTTCGATTTGTAATTCACCCAGCAACGTATTCAATCGATCATCGATTGCGTCTTTCGACAAGGGGTTGCCTTGTTCGTCACGTTGCAACTCAAGTACTGCACGAATATTGTCTTCGACTGATAATTTGCGAAATACCGACGCTTCTTGCGGCAGGTAGGACAGCCCAAGTCTGGCGCGCTTATGAATCGGTAAATTAGAAATATCGACGTCATTGAGTTTGATAATGCCGGCGTCCGAGGGAACTAATCCAACGATCATATAAAACGAGGTGGTTTTACCTGCGCCATTAGGCCCCAGCAAACCGACCACTTCACCACTCGTTACATCAATTGATACATCCCTAACCACTTGCCTTGCGCCATAATGTTTTTGCAGACCTTGAACTTGCAAGTGACTATTCATGAGTCACCTCGGGTTTGGTTGCGGGCTTAGGTTCGGTTTTAGAATCTACCTTCGTTTCAACTTTCGGTTCAACCTTAACCGGCGCAGCTTTAGGTTTATCTTCCACGGGATAAATAACTGCATTGGTAAATCCAGCACCCGGTGCGCTAATGCCTTGGAGAGTGTTATTAACTGACATAAAATCAGTACGACTATCGTAGGAAATATAAATCCCAGAACTTTCATGTGTACGTTTTTTGCCATCCAGCAGAACTAATTTTGCCTGGTTAAATAATTTAATTAGTTCCAGAGTATCGTCGTAGACGACTTTATCGGCTTCGCCTTCTGCCCATAAATCTGGCCCGCCGTCACGTTTTTGACGGTAATTGACTAATTTGCCCGGGCCGCTAAATAGGGTTCCAATTTTTCCGCCGTTGGCATCTTCAACCACTTCAAGGCGCGCAGCATTAATAATCAGGGTGCCTTTCACCATGTGTACCGAGCCGGTGTAGACAGTCACTTTTTTATTGCCATCATAGGTTTGTGATTCCGCCGAAATATGCAGCGGTTGTTGGCTGTCGGCTTTTTCCGCATGTGCTGTGCTGATAGCTAGCGACAAGAGTAAAAATGAGAGGGAAAGATGTTTAATCATGGCTTTATTGTTTATTTATTTTAAGGACGTTTCTGATTGGTGCGAGGAGGAACAATGCTATAGACATTGCTTAATATTTGCATTTGTTGCGTGGCATTATTCGCCCTCAATCCGACGCCGGTAGTGATGGTGTCACCAGCAAGAATTCGAACTGGTAAATCGGTTTGCATGGTATTTTTGTCAGGGTAAGCTAATAAATACTCGGTATCTAATTGGAGATGTGCTGAGATATCTGTTTTATGACGATTAACCACTACTTTTTCATAAAGATGCACTTCATTTTCACTCTGATTTGCGATGTTTTTAATGACCCCACGTTCTGAGCGCACTGTCAACGGCGGTTGAGTTGCATCTAAATTAGTCATCACTGGCAAAGTAACGTCGGCATGATCATCGTCCGGATAGTGTATTAATTCGGTCCCAACAATACGGTATTTACTTTGTCCGTTTGGCAGCATTTTGACAAAATTAAAATTATCCACATAATAATCAGGCCGGGTACGCACGGCTTGCGCACCATTTTTATCATTGCTGCGTATGATTTCTAACACCCAATAACTTGCCAGTGAGGCTAGGCCAACAAACATGACCAGCAGCCAAAGCCGCAAATTGTTAGGGGTAAATAAAGCACTTATTTTCATCTTATTTTTATACCGGTTTTATGCCAGATAAGGAGCAAGTGCTGCATCGTATTTATTTTGCGCCCGCAAAATAAAATCGCAAATTTCGCGTACCGCACCTAAACCACCAGCCGCTTTGGTGATGTAATCGGCACGGCTACTCGCTTCAGGATGCGCATTGGGCACGCTTACTGCAAAACCGACTTTAGCAAATAACGGTAAGTCCACAATATCGTCACCCATGAAACCACATTCGTGGGCTGCTACGCCGGTGTCGTTCAATAATTGCGCAAACGTAATGCGTTTATCGTGGTTGCCTTGGTACACATAAGTAATGCCAAGATCGGCCGCACGTTTGTTGACAATCGGTGTTTGACGCGCACTGATGATGGCGGTGGTGATGCCCATTTTTTGTAGTAATTGAATACCTAGGCCGTCGTGCACAAAGAAGCGTTTGATGAGCTCACCTTCCGCGCTGTATTGCATGCTGCCATCGGTTAATACGCCATCCACATCAAAAATCATGATGCGAACTTGCGCTGCTTTTTGCTGGGCGCTGATTTGGTTCTGCGTCATCAAATCACCTTGGCACGAGTCAGATCGTGAATATGCAATGCGCCAACCAGTTTGCCTTCATGATCGGCAACTAACAGCTGATTGATACGATGCGTTTCCATTAATTTAACTGCTTCAACGGCTAATTTATCCGGGCCGATAGTGCGTGGATTTTTGTGCATGACATCGGCAATTTTTATATCGGTGAAATCATGCATGCGCTCTAATAAGCGACGTAAATCACCATCGGTAAACACGCCGAGTAAGTGATTATTCGCGTCCACTACCGCAGTCATGGCAATGCCTTTTTTTGTGATCTCTAATAAGGCTGCTATTAAGCTGCAATCTAATTGAACGGAAGGGATATCTTTACCGGTGCGCATTACATCGCGCACATGGGTCAACAAACGTCGGCCCAATGCGCCACCGGGATGCGAACGGGCAAAATCTTCTTCGCGGAAACCGCTGGCGTCTAAAACCGCCACCGCCAACGCATCGCCTAACGCCAATGTCACGGTGGTGGAAGCGGTTGGCGCTAAATTAAGTGGGCACGCTTCTTTGTCAACATGTGCATTTAAGTGAACGTCTGCCAACTGGGCTAAACGCGATGCCGGGTTGCCGGTAATGGCGATTAACTGCGCGCCCATGCGTTTAATAAGTGGCATGATCGCTAATAGCTCACCGGCTTCACCGGAATAAGAAATAGCGATAAATACGTCATTGGCAGTCACCATGCCAAGGTCGCCATGCGCGGCTTCGGCAGCATGTACAAAGAAAGCAGGCGTTCCGGTTGAGGCAAACGTCGCGGCAATCTTGCGGGCTATATGGCCGGATTTACCGATGCCGGAAACAACGACCCGGCCTTGGCAGTTAAGTAATAAGCCGACAGCAGCGGTAAAGTTACTACCTAAGTTGTCATCGGACTTGGTAGTAAGACGACGATTTAACGCCTGAATCGCGTCAGCTTCAATCGTCAGCGTACTGCTGGCTAATTGTAAGGCGCGGATCGGGTCAAAAGTTGTCTGGGGAGATTTTGTATAGGGTACACTCATAGCCTAAAGTATAAACGAATTCGGAAAGCAAAAAACCTGCCTGATGTAACAAAAGGTGCTTAAAATAAATATAACTCTCGGTATTTTTTGGATAGTTGAATGCAATCAGCCTTAGAAATCACTTTATTATTCCTCGGCGCCTCTGTTTTTGGGGTGGTGATCTTCCGTAAACTACGTTTGCCGCCGATGTTGGGCTATTTAATGGTGGGCGTGGTAATTGGCCCCTATGGCTTTGCATGGGCAGAAAATAGTGTTGCAACGCAAGGTTTTGCCTCGTTTGGTGTGGTGTTTTTGATGTTTTCCATTGGCTTGGAATTTTCTTTGCCGAAATTGAAGTCGATGCGCAGAACCGTGTTTGGGCTGGGATTGGCGCAAGTATTGGTCACAATAATCTCGACCATGCTGGCGGCCTGGCTGTCTTCCCTGATCTTGCCCACGATTTGGCATATCAGCTGGCAAGCCGCATTTGCCCTGGGCGGGGCATTTTCAATGTCATCAACCGCCATCGTCTCCAAAATATTAGTTGAGCGCCTGGAAATTGAAACCATTCATGGACGGCAAATTTTTGGGATTTTGTTATTTCAAGATCTGGCTTTGGTGCCGCTATTAATTATTGCGCCGGCACTGGCAGCGCAAGATGAGCACTTATTACAAACCTTGATCTATGCCATTGCCAAGGCGACATTAGTGTTGGTGTTACTGCTGTTTTTCGGTAAAAAAATAATGCGCGGCTGGTTTAAATTGGTAGTGCTACTGCGTTCGCAAGAGTTATTTATGTTGAACCTGTTACTGATTACTTTAGGCGCAGCGTGGATTACCGAGCGTGCTGGTTTGTCGCTGGCATTGGGTGCGTTTGTGGCGGGGATGTTGATCTCTGAAACCGAATATAAACATCAGGTGGAAGAAGATATTAAATCGTTCCGCGATGTGTTGTTAGGCTTGTTTTTTGTCACGATAGGCATGCTGCTGAATGTGGGATTAGTGGTGGAACATTGGTGGTTGGTGTTGCTGTTGCTGGTGATTCCCGTCGCATTTAAATGCGGTTTAGTGGTGTTGTTGGCCAAATTGTTTGGTGGCTCAACGGGTGTTGCATTGCGTACCGGTTTGGCACTGGCGCAAGCGGGCGAATTCGGTTTTGTGCTGTTAAGTCAAATGAGTCATTTGAATTTGATGAACCCCTTGTTTACGCAACTGGTGTTGGCGTCGATGGTGCTGTCAATGTTGGTTGCGCCGTTCCTGTTGCTGCATAGCGATGCGATTGCGATGAAGTTCTCGCACAGTGACTGGATGCAGCAGTCTTTGGCATTAACCAAAATCGCCAGCCGCGCAATGGGGCAAGACAAGCATGTGCTGATTGCTGGTTTTGGTCGTACCGGGCAAAGTTTGGCGATCTTGTTAAATGAAGAAAAAATCCCGTATCACGCGCTCGATTTAGACCCTGATCGCGTGCAGGCAGCGCAAGCTGCTGGCTCGATTGTGTCGTATGGCGACGCAGCACGGCGCGAGAGTTTAATCGCGGCCGGCATTATGCGTGCCTCGGTGTTAGTGGTAACGCATACCGGTACCGCTTCAGCATTAAAAGTGCTGCATTATGTGAAGGAATTAAATCCTGCTTTGCCGGTGATTGTACGTAGCTATGATGATAGCGATTTAGAAAAACTGCGCGAGGCCGGCGCCACCGAAGTGGTCCCCGACGTGATTGAAGGTAGTTTGATGCTAGCTTCCCATGCGCTGGTTTTACTTGGTGTACCAGTGCGACGTGTGGTGCATCGTGTGCAGCGCGCGCGCGATGATCGCTATGAATCGTTGCGCGGCTATTTTCATGGTGCCAGCGACGCGGTGGATGATGCCGATAACTTGCAGGTACGTTTGCAGCCGATACAGTTAAGTGAAGGCGCTGCGGCAATCGGCAAGTTGATTGCGGAATTGTGTTTGGCTGAGTTGGAGGTGGAAATTATCAGCATGCGGCGCGCTATGCAACGCTTTGAGTTTACGCCTGAAACCCGGCTGGCCTCCGGCGACGTGTTGGTGCTACGCGGAACTACCGAGGTATTAGCGCTTACGGAAGAGCGTTTACTTGGTTAATTAGGGGATTTGTATGTACTCCCCCTTATTTTTTAAATATTTAACGTATGCAGTGGCTCTTAGCTAGATAAAAAAGCCATTTCTTTGCGGTATGTATTTACCCCAATATAAAATCAAATCAATAGCTCGGAATAGTAAAACCTATGCTGGGGTATTTTGAATCTAAAAAGCCAACTCTGCCGATAAAGACGTTGACAAGCTCAATCCCGCTGCTAATCTAAAATTTAACAATTAAATTGTTGTATTCACTAGCTCAGCATTGCTAGCGGAACTACTTCTATGCCATTCCGTCAACGGCGAGATCGTCATGCATAAATTAATGAATTCTTTCCAAATTCGCACACGTTTATTGCTGATCAATGCGTTGATTTTGATCGGCGTTGCATTGATGACGATGGTTTCGCTATATAGCTTGCGTGCTTCAATGATGGAGGAGCGCAGCGCCAAAATAGTGAGCGTGATCGATAGCGCTACTTCAGTGGTGAACCATTTTCATCAATTGCAACAAGAAGGCAAGCTGACGGAAGCACAAGCCAAGGAGCAGGCATTGGGGGTATTGCGCGCAGTGAAGTATGAAGGAAGCAACTACGTATTTATTTATGATACGGACGGTATGAAGCTAGCGCCTATGCCTGCGCCGGAAATGGCAGGAAAATCATTTAAAGACCTCAAAGACAGCACCGGCAAATATTTTATTCAAGAAATGCTCGATGATGCGCAAAGTAAAGGATTTGGCTTTGTGGCTTATCAATTTCCCAAAGCAGGGCAAACGGAAGAATTACCTAAGCTTTCTTATATAAGCTATTTCACCGACTGGAAATGGATGCTGGGTACCGGTGTGTATATAGACGACGTGAACCATAAATTTTACGCATCAGCACGTACCAATGTGGGCATGGGCATCGCCATGCTCATCGTCATCAGTTTTATTACAGTGATGATTAGCCGTGGCATTCTGGGGCAACTCGGTGGCGAGCCTAACTATGCCGTTGAAGTGGTGACGCAAGTGGCGCAAGGTAATTTAACTATGCGGGCTAATTTACATCCGACCGATAAAACCAGTTTGTTAGCGCAGCTGCAAAGGATGATAGAGGAATTACGTCAGCTTCTTTTGCTGGTACGTAATGCATCCGAGTCTATTGATTCTGCCGCCACCGAAATTGCGCAGGGTAATTTAGATTTGTCCGGGCGTACCGAAAGTCAGTCGGCCAGCCTCGAAGAAACCGCCTCCTCGATGAATCAGTTGACTTCAACGGTGCGGCAAAATTCTGAAAGCGCGCGTCAGGCCAGTGACTTGGCGCACACTGCATCTAAAGTCGCGATTCACGGTGGTTCGGTGGTGAGGAATGTTGTGGTAACGATGGAGTCCATCAAGAACAGTTCCAGTAAAATTGTCGACATCATCAGTGTTATTGATAGCATCGCTTTTCAAACTAATATTTTGGCACTGAATGCCGCAGTGGAAGCGGCACGCGCTGGTGAACAAGGGCGAGGCTTTGCGGTCGTGGCGTCTGAAGTACGCGCCTTGGCGCACCGCTCTGCGGCGGCGGCTAAAGAAATTAAAGAACTAATTCAGCAATCGGTGGAAAATATTCAATCTGGCGCAACGCTGGTGGACGATGCGGGCAAGGCGATGGATGAAATTGTAAATAGCGTCAAATCCGTAACAGAAATCATGACGGAAATTGCGCAAGCTTCAAAAGAACAAACTCAAGGCATTGAACAGGTAAATAGTGCGATCGCAGAAATGGAAGGCGTTACCCAGCAAAATGCGGCCTTGGTGGAAGAGGCAGCAGCGGCCGCGCAAAGCATGCGCGATCAGTCTCGTTCGCTGGTGGAAAGCGTCAATACATTCCGGCTGGAATGAAGAGTTGTTTTAGCATTTCAGTACTCCTCTAGACAAAGTGGAAACGAAAACGGTATTGAGATGGCACTTCTGATCGCACAATGCGCTTCTCTATGCCACGTCAATCAAAGGCGAGATCGCTATGCATAAGTTAATGGATTCGTTTCAAATCCGCACGCGCTTGTTGCTGATCAATGCGCTGATTTTGATCGGCGTGGCATTGATAACGATGGTTTCGCTGTACAGCTTGCGTTCTTCGATGATAGAGGAACGCAGCGCCAAAATAGTTAGCGTGATTGATAGTGCGACTAGCGTGCTGGGGCATTTCAATCGGCTACAGCAAGAAGGCAAACTCACTGAGGCACAAGCCAAGCAGCAAGCATTGGAGGTGTTGCGCACGATTCGCTATGAAAAAACAAATTACGTGTTTATTTATGATGTGGACGGTATAAAAGTATTGCAGCCGCCCGCGCCAGAAACAGAAGGTAAGCCATTCAAAGACGTTAAAGACAGCCACGGTAAACTCTTCGTCCAAGAAATGCTTGATGATGCGCAGAACCGGGGGCATGGTTTTGTTTCCTATCAATTTCCTAAGCCGGGACAAGCGGCCGATTTCCCCAAACTTTCCTACGTCAATTATTTCGCTGATTGGAAATGGACAATAGGAACCGGCGTTTATATGGACGATGTGGATAAAAAATTTTACTCGTCGGCGCGGGCGAATGTGGGTATGGGCATCGCCATGCTAATCATCATTAGTTTTATCACGGTCATGATTAGTCGCGGGATTCTTCGTCAACTCGGTGGTGAACCTAACTATGCAGTGGAAGTGGTGACGCAAGTGGCGCAAGGTAATTTGACTATACGTGCCAATTTACATCTGACCGATAAAACTAGTTTGTTAGCGCAGTTGCAAAGGATGATAGAGGAACTGCGTCAGCTTCTTTTGCAGGTACGTAATGCATCCGAGTCTATCGATTCTGCTGCGACTGAAATCGCGCAGGGTAATTTAGATTTGTCCGGACGAACCGAAAGTCAGTCGGCCAGCCTCGAAGAAACCGCCTCCTCGATGAATCAGCTCACTTCAACGGTGCGGCAAAATTCAGAAAGCGCGCGTCAGGCTAGTGACTTGGCGCACACCGCATCTAAAGTTGCGATTCACGGTGGTTCGGTGGTGAAGAATGTTGTGGTAACGATGGAGTCCATCAAGAACAGTTCCAGCAAAATTGTCGACATCATCAGTGTCATCGACAGCATCGCTTTTCAAACTAATATTCTGGCGCTGAATGCCGCAGTGGAAGCGGCACGCGCGGGTGAGCAAGGGCGAGGCTTTGCGGTGGTGGCGTCTGAAGTGCGCGCCTTGGCGCACCGCTCTGCGGCAGCTGCTAAAGAAATTAAAGAGCTAATTCAGCATTCGGTGGAGAATATTCAGTCTGGCGCAACGCTGGTGGACGATGCGGGTAAAGCGATGGATGAGATTGTAAATAGCGTCAAATCAGTGACGGAAATCATGACGGAAATTGCGCAAGCCTCGAAAGAACAAACGCAAGGCATTGAGCAGGTGAATAGTGCGATTTCTGAAATGGAAGGTGTTACCCAGCAAAATGCGGCCTTGGTGGAAGAAGCTGCAGCGGCCGCACAAAGCATGCGTGATCAGTCACGCTCGCTGGTGGACAGTGTGAATACATTCCGTTTGGAATGAGAGAAAATACGGCATAGAATGCTGTGCTTGGTAAGTTGGGCTAGCGATTTACCAGCCCAACATTTTTCATCAATTGTTGGGTTGGCAGTGCTTTAGCCAAACCTACGAATTCACTTAACCTAACAACGGCAATAAATATTTCCCAGTAACGCTAGCCGGATTATTCGCCACTTGTTCCGGCGTACCTGTTGCAATAATCTGCCCGCCGCCTGCGCCGCCTTCCGGTCCTAAATCAATCAACCAATCCGCGGTTTTAATCACATCCAAATTGTGTTCAATGATGACCACCGTGTTGCCTTGATCGCGCAAACGGTGAATGACCTTCAACAGTAAATCGATATCGTGGAAATGCAAACCGGTAGTCGGTTCATCCAAAATATACAAAGTGCGGCCAGTGTCGCGTTTGGATAATTCCAGCGACAATTTAACCCTCTGCGCTTCACCACCAGACAAGGTAGTGGCACTTTGACCGAGGCGAATATAACCCAGGCCAACATCCAACAGGGTTTGTAATTTACGCGCAATCAGCGGCACCACGCTAAAGAATTGATGTGCTTCTTCTACCGTCATGCCCAGCACTTCCTGAATGTTTTTTCCCTTGTAGTGCACTTCCAACGTTTCGCGGTTGTAGCGTTTGCCGTGGCAGACATCGCACGGCACATACACGTCGGGTAAAAAGTGCATTTCGACTTTAATAACGCCGTCGCCCTGACATGCTTCGCAGCGTCCGCCTTTAACGTTAAAAGAAAAACGTCCTGCGCTATATCCACGTTCTTTGGCGGAAGGAACGGTGGAAAATAAATCGCGTATCGGTGTGAATAAACCGGTGTACGTAGCAGGGTTTGAGCGCGGTGTACGACCGATCGGGCCTTGGTCAACCGAGATCACTTTATCAAAATGATTAAAGCCGCTAATGCTTTCATGCGCAGCCGGTTCAGCGTGTGAACCGTAAATATGATGCGCGGTGGCGAGGTATAAAGTGTCGTTGATTAAGGTCGATTTGCCTGAGCCGGAAACTCCGGTGACGCAGGTTAATAAGCCGACTGGCAAATTCAGCGTAACGCCTTTTAAATTATTGCCGGTCGCACCGCTGATGGTGAACAATTTTTCCGCATCAAATTGGGTGCGTGTTTTAGGTACTGCGATTTTTTTGGTGCCGTTTAAATATTGCGCGGTGAGTGACCGCGGGTTACTTAAAATATCTTCCAGCGTGCCCGCGGCAATAACTTCACCGCCGTGCACGCCAGCGCCCAAGCCCATGTCAATTACATAGTCGGCACAACGGATCGCATCCTCATCGTGTTCAACCACCAACACGCTATTGCCGATGTCGCGCAGATGTTGCAGTGTGCCGATTAAGCGGTCATTGTCGCGTTGATGCAGGCCGATGGACGGCTCATCCAACACATACATTACGCCAGTCAGGCCGGAGCCGATTTGTGACGCTAAACGTATCCGCTGCGCTTCGCCGCCGGACAAGGTATCTGAGCTGCGATCCAGCGATAAATAATCAAGGCCGACATTGTTTAAAAATTTAAGGCGTGATGCGATTTCCTTGATGATGCGGTCAGCAATTTCTTTTTTAGCGCCGGTTAATTCCAGCGTTTCAAAGAATGCCAAGGCTTTGCGTAACGGTAGCGCACTCACTTCGTAAATCGAGCTTTCTTGTGCGCCGTTACCGACTTTGACAAACCGCGCTTCCACTCGCAGGCGTGCACCATGGCAGGCCGGGCATTCTTTTTCATTAATGAATTTGGCTAATTCTTCTTTAACCGCCATCGAATCCGTTTCGCGATAACGGCGCTGCAAATTCGTTACTACGCCTTCAAAACTGTGCTCACGAATAACCGTCTTACCTTTTTCATTAATATAGGTAAACGGGATGTGCTGCTTGCCGGAACCATACAAAATAACTTGTTGCGCGGCTTCGGGTAATTGTTCAAACGGCGTATCAATATCGAATTCATAAAACGCCGCCAGATTGGACAGCATTTGGAAATAAAACTGATTGCGTCGGTCCCAGCCTTTTACTGCGCCGGAAGCCAGCGATAAATTCGGGAAGGCGACGATGCGTTTCGGATCAAAAAATTCAATGTGACCTAAGCCATCGCATTCAGGGCAGGCACCCATTGGATTGTTAAACGAAAATAAGCGCGGCTCTAATTCTTGCAATGAATAACCGCAAGTTGGACAGGCAAATTTATTCGAATACAGATGTTCTTTATCGCTATCCATTTCTACCGCAATGGCACGACCTTCGGCCAGACGCAAGGCAGTCTCGAACGATTCTGCCAAACGTTGTTTGATATCGGCTTTAACTTTAATCCGGTCAACTACTACAGAAATAGTGTGTTTCTCGGTTTTTTTTAGCTTGGGTAAATCATCAATTTCAACAATCTTAGGCGCTGCGGTACCGCTTTGCAGGCGGAAGCGCACAAAACCTTGCGCTTGCATTTGTTCAAAGAAATCAACGTGCTCACCTTTGCGATTCGCCACAACTGGAGCCAAAATCATCAGGCGAGTATCTTCCGGCATCGCTAAAACCAAATCCACCATTTGCGAAACAGATTGCGCCGCTAGTGGGTTTTCAGGATGATCAGGGCAATACGGCGTACCTACGCGCGCATACAGCAAGCGCAAATAATCGTGAATTTCCGTGACGGTACCGACGGTAGAGCGCGGATTGTGCGAAGTGGCTTTTTGCTCAATCGAAATGGCTGGCGATAAACCTTCAATCAAATCCACATCGGGTTTTTCCATTAACTGTAAAAATTGCCGCGCATACGCCGACAAAGATTCTACGTAACGGCGCTGACCTTCTGCGTATAAGGTATCAAACGCCAGCGACGACTTGCCCGAACCGGACAAGCCGGTAATCACCACGAGTTGATTACGCGGCAGATCAAGGCTGATGTTTTTTAAATTATGTGTTCGTGCGCCGCGCACCCGGATTTGATCACGGGAGTCGTGGGTAGCGAGAGTAGTGGGGGCAGTCTTAGGCGGATTTTTCAGCTTGGCAGGCGTTTTTGCCTTAGCGCTGCTGACTATGCCGGTGTCTTTGGTGGAGTTTTTGCTCATTTTACTCATTGTGAAAGATGGCCAAACCAGCCAACCTGATACTATATCGGGTTTCGCTAATCCTCACCAAAACTTTGTAGGCTTCTTGAGTGAAGTTGCGTGAGTTGGCATGTTTGACTGAATATTAATTTTGTTAATATTTCCAGTTTGTGCTAAAACCGGATTGATCTGTATTTGCAGTCTCAGCCGTTTTATGTGGGGTCTTCTGGCTTATAATCGCATCCACTGTATAAAATCGCGTCGGTCGCAAAAACGGATTCAGCACGAGATTGGCGCCGCCGCAATGAACTAATTATTAAGTAACTAACACGTAAGACACTGGAGAAACCATGGCATCTGTTAATAAAGTCATCATTTTGGGTAATTTGGGCCGCGACCCAGAAACACGTTACATGCCGAGCGGCGATGCAATGACCACAATATCTATCGCCACCACTGATAGCTGGAAAGATAAAGCCAGCGGCGAGAAAAAAGAAACTACTGAATGGCACCGCGTTACCTTCTTCGGCAAATTAGCCGAAATCGCAGGTCAATACCTTAAAAAAGGTTCGTCAGTCTACGTTGAAGGCAGCTTACGCACACGTAAATATACCGACAAAGACGGTATAGAAAAATATGCCACGGACATCAAGGCAGACAGCATGCAAATGCTAGGCGGCCGACCAGGTGCCGGAAGTATGGATGACGGTTACGATTCCCAACCAAGTATGCAAAATTCCGCTCCGGCACCACGTCAAAGTGCGCCGGCAGCGCAGCCGCAACAACGGCCGGCATCACGTCCAGCGCCGAATTTTTCGGACATGGATGACGATATTCCGTTCTGAGACATACCTGCGATATAGACTGTAAAGTTTTACCCCTAAAGCCCTGATTATTCAGGGCTTTTTTTATTCTCATCAAAAAATAATGTAAATTTTTGATGAGTAGCTATTAGGTAAAGTAGGACATTAATAAATGTAAAGTTTCAGTCGAAGCTTCATCCAAATTTTACTGATCTACTGTGTTGGGGCGAGTTTTGGATTTATTTTTTCATTTTATCTATTCATTTCTTTCCCATGAAAGCTGTATAGGTTTCAAGGGTGGAGCGTAGCGGAACCCTTCCCTCAAGACTGTCGGTCTGTTTTATTTGAAATAGGGCACAGCAAATGTTACCCAGCATTTATTAAGCTAACAATCTACGGTAATGAATCAGTCAATTGATTGTGCTTAAATAAATTTCTTGTTGCAAATATCGTAGATAATATCGTTTATAAACAATGACTTGCAATTTTAATGCGTATTCGATAATGTGTTGGCGGAGCCTGGAATAAAGCGAATTTTGGTTGTGTATAAAATAACTATTTAGCCTTGATTAAATTAAAATCAAGAGCGAATTTTATTGAGTAAGGTATCCATAAATCGAATTATTGGAATTTTGAATGGATTGTTCATGCCTTCTTGCAATTGCAAAATTAAAAGCTTTGTGATGAAAAATGGTGAGCGGTATTGCTTACTGGTCAGCAAAGCATCTGGATTGCCATATTACTATCCCAATCTTTTCTTGATCACACAGGTAAGAAATCGGTCATTGTCGACCGCTGCGATGGAATCAACGTTAGCTTCGCTCAACGTATTGATGGCGTTTAATGAAAAATCCAATGTAGACATTGAAGTGAGATTTTTGAAGCGCCTTTTCTTGCAGCCTAATGAGATGGATGCAATACGTGACTATTGTCAGTTAAATTTTTCTGGGCCACGCGATTCTGCAGCGTCGAAAAATGTATTGCAATTACCAAACCAGAATCGGCAACGAAAGAAGCGGGTTATTCGAACAACTGATCGGGCGAGCACCTACAATCGTTTAACTCATATTGCCCACTATTCAAAATGGCTCGCAGAGACTTTGTTATCGACAAATACAGATAAACATACAACGCTTGAAATCGAAAAAATGTATTCGGGACTAAAAGCGCGGCGGCCTCCAAAAAAATGCTGCAACCAGGCGGAATCCGAGGAAGGGTTGAGCAGAGAGCAGATCGATGTTTTACTTGAAGTTGTTCAACCTGGGTCGGAACGAAATCCATTCCACGATCCTGCCATCCAGGTTCGTAATCAAGTAATTATTTTACTTTTGCTTTACCTGGGAATTCGAGGTGGCGAATTGTTGAATATTAGAGTAAGGGATATTTCGTTTTCAAATAATCAGATCGTGATTGCAAGACGGGCCGATGATAAATCCGATCCTAGGATTGATCAGCCACTAGTAAAAACACTCGATAGACGAATCCCTATGAAACCGACACTCGTAAGTGAGATTCATAACTATATTCTCCATCACAGAAACAAAGTTCCCAGAGCAAGGAAGCACGATTATTTGTTCATTACGCATAAAGCTGGGCCTACGCAGGGTCAACCGATGTCGCGCTCTGCGTACGAAAAATTGATCGCTTTGATCGCAAAGTCGTCACCAGAGCTTTCCATTCTAAGAGGGCATGGATTGCGACACACGTGGAACGATAGTTTCTCCAGGTTGATGGATGAAATGGAAAATCCACCATCTCCTGAAATGCAGGAACAGCAGCGCTCGTACCTTCAAGGCTGGAAATCAGGATCAGGGAGCGCCGCCATATATACCAAGCGCCATATCAAAATCAGGGCTTTAGAGGCCGGGCTACAACTTCAAGAACGTATGTCAATAATTCCAAAGAATCTAAAAAATGACTAGGCAAAATCAAACTAATTCTAATCGCCATACTCAAGTAAATTACCCAATCTCAATCAAGTCCATTAAGTTGCATAAGTCGCGTAATGGATATGAATTTAATGAGGATGATCCATACTGGATTTTAAATAAAAACATCACTGTCAATGTTTGTAACGTCCGTGATAAATTGGATGAAGAATTTAAACAAGGTTTTACATTAACACTAGTGAACTACGCGAAATTTTTGTCCGCTGCACACACCGCTAATATTGGGCAGAGAATGAACGAGTTGCTTGTCAGCCTGTGATTATATTGGCTCTCTATATGCATTGCCCGCAACGACAACCTCATCCGCTATTCAATGGCAAGGTAAGGCAACCCACCGGATATTTGCTTATCTCCGGCCGAGTATGGCCGCCTGCGAAGCCATCTTGACTGCATTGCAGTCGCTGGATGCCGAGGTGATCTGTGCCGTACCCGGAATCTCTTCTGAATGGAAAGCACGCTATAACCGCTTGCGCATTTTTGACCACCCCGTTGATTTACAGCCGCTCTTATCTCATGCTGATTTGGCTATTACTTACGGTGCCGGAACCATCGCTACCGCACTACTAGCAGGCGTGCCTGTCATGTTAGTGCCGCAAATGGCCGAGCAATATTTGGCAGGGTTGCCTCTGGAAAGAATGGGCGCAGGCTTGATGTTGCGGGAGCAGCAATCCATAGAGCAATGCGCCAGCCTTATCAACACTCTGCTCACAATGCCCAGCTACCGTCAGGCTGCGCAGGCCTTTGCACAGCGCTATGCAAATTTTAGTACAGAGCAAGCTTGCCAACGGCTTTGGAGTGCGATGAAGGTTAAGCTTGAAAATTAATATTAGCCACTGTCATTCAATGACATTTAGCAAGCCCTACTCATTTTATGATTACTAATGAACGTTCAAATTGAAGTCACGACCCGCTGTAATTTTGATTGTTTTTATTGTGCTGGACGTGACATGGAGCAGAAAGACATGACGATGGAACATTATCTTAAGATCATGGATAGTCATGTGCATCGTTATGGAATTCCCGCTCAAGTATCACTACAAGGTGAAGGCGAACCTACGCTTAATCACGATTTTTTTAACATGGCAGCGCATGTTCGTCGTATTGGATCTGAACCAACCACTATCACAAACGGTAGCTATAAATATCCAGAACATTTTGCACAAAGTTTTAAAAAAATCGGAATTAGTTTGGATACGTTGGATCCGGCTGAAGCCAGCCGTGTTGGACGTCATAACTTGGCGCGGGTGTTGGAATTTATCGAGTCAGTTTCTTCTTTTTTGGAGGTAACGATTTTTACTGTCGCTATCTCACCTTCTTTTCATGCGGTAGCTGCATGGTGTCAGCAACGCGGGCTTAAGCATATCGTTCAGCCCCTGCAGTCAAAGCCGGATTATAACTACCGCTATCCACAGCATGTCGTCGTTCATCCACGACCTTCGTTATATCAATGTGCTTATTTACAGCAGGATTTGATGCGGTATTACGCGATTGATAGTGGCGAATTTCCCTGTTGCTTTATTAAAGATGCTCGTCATTACGTGTCGATTGCCGATTTAAAACAGCAATTAGCCAACAAACAAATTCCGGCTAGTTGTAGCGGTTGTAAGGAGTTGAAATGAATATTAATTTACGGAAGTTTTGCAGTGCAAAAATAGTTCAAGTCAAAATGCCCTAAATAGGGCATAGCCTCACTTTGCAAAGTTCTATAAGATTGCAAAATCAAAAAGTGCTATAAAAAATTAAATTGTTAATTTGAAATTTTTTGTGACTACAAAACAATATAGTACCTAGCATCACAATTTAAAGTTCTACAAGATCATAAATC
>NZ_PUGF01000003.1 GCF_002976435.1 Solimicrobium silvestre
AACGTAAGTCCATAGTATTGGCTGTATTCCAGGTCATAATGGCGGCTCCGATTGGACATCATTCTTGATGCCCAATAGTGTTACCTATGTCCTGATACAGGTGTTACCCATGTCTCACGTCTATACACTTCGCCAAAAAAGGTAACCCAAAAAAGGCGACCACGCTATTTCGGAAACCCCGATTATTTTACGAATAAATGGGAAAAGTTCGAAACTCGCTGCGCTCAAACAGCGAACCTTTCTGATCCATTTATTCGTAAAATAACCGGCCGAACTAGAAGTGGGGGTAGGTCAAAAGCAACGTCAAAAGCAACGTCAAGAACAACGTCAAGAACAACGTCAAGAACAACGTCAAGAACAACGTCAAGAACAACGTCAAGAACAACAGCAACACATACAAACTTCAACCATCACCGTGCGCAAAAAGAAAAAGCCGATCCGTTATCGATCTTCACCAGCGTATGGATTATCCACTCCAAGCGTTGCCAAAATCTCCGCCTCCAACCCTTCCATCTCAACCGCCTCCTCCTCATCCTCATGATCATAACCCTGCGCATGCAACACGCCATGAACAATCAAATGCAGCGCATGATCAGTAATAGATTTATGCTGAGCTGAAGCCTCCTGCTGGAGCACATCAGTACAAAGAATAATGTCAGCCTGAGTAGTCTCAGCATCCATATCTTCGGTATAAGCAAAGGTCAACACATTAGTCGCGTAATCTTTACCCCGATATTCACGGTTAAGAGTCTTACCTTCAACCGCATCCACAAACCGCAACGTTAATTCAGCCGGAGCAAACAAAGCCGCTTGCACCGCACTTTTCAACAACGCCTTAGTCAACTGCTTTTGCAAACGTTTATCAGGAAATTGCAGCGTCAATTTCAGTTTAAATTTTTCTGCCATTTTTACTTACCTTAGTTGGCGCAAGGCTAATTGTAGTATTCATTGCCGAAGCATTTTCATAAGCATCAACAATCCGTGCGACCAACGGATGGCGCACCACATCGATGCTACTAAAACGAGTGAAAGCAATCCCGCGCACATCACTTAACACGGTGTTGGCATCAACCAAACCGCTTTTTTGACCGCGCTGTAAATCAATTTGCGTTACGTCGCCGGTAATCACCGCTTTACTACCAAAACCGATGCGGGTTAAGAACATTTTCATTTGTTCCGGCGTGGTGTTTTGTGCTTCATCCAAAATAACAAACGCATGGTTTAACGTGCGGCCGCGCATATAAGCTAACGGGGCAATTTCTATCGCCTGTTTTTCAAACATTTTTTGGGTACGGTCAAAGCCTAATAAATCGTATAAGGCATCATACAAAGGCCGTAAATACGGATCTACTTTTTGCGCTAAATCACCGGGTAAAAAACCTAAACGCTCACCAGCTTCTACTGCAGGGCGGGTTAATACAATACGCTTTACGGCGTCGCGCTCTAATGCATCTACCGCACAGGCCACTGCCAGATACGTCTTACCTGTTCCGGCTGGACCTATACCAAAAGTCACATCATGTTCCATGATGGATTTCAGGTATTCAATTTGATGCGGGGTACGCCCCCGTAAATCAGTGCGACGGGTTTTTAAGATGGGGCTAATAATTTCCGATGGTGCGTGGTTACTAACATCACTAACCTTACTCAAGATGGCTGGCAATGCCGCTGAAGCAGCGCCGCCGCCCTGACTACGTTGTTCGACCAACGCCAGTTGCACTTCATCCACTGAAATGATTTTTTTGTTGGAATTGTAAAATTTTTCCAACAATTCAACGGCTTGCTCCGCGTTGCTGCCACTCACAATAAATTTATCGCCGCGCCGAAATAAAGACACATCCAAGGCCGCAGAAATTTGCCGCAAATTAGCGTCCATCGGGCCGCACAAGGCCGCCAATTTAGTGTTATCTAATGGCTGTTCTGGCGAGAAGGTTAAAACATCGGTCTTATTTTTCACAGATCTTTACACCGCTTCGGTAATAAGCTCGCCGCGCAGCGAGAAGTTGTAACTCTGGGTGATCTTTACATCAACCAATTGACCGATCAATTCTGCTGGACCAGCAAAATTAACCACCCGGTTATTTTCAGTACGGCCTTGTAATTCATTAACATCTTTAACCGTTGGGCATTCCACGAGTACAGTTTGAACACTGCCAATCATCTCGGTGCTGTAACGTTTTACGTTGTCGTTAATCACCGCTTGCAAGCGATGTAAACGCGCCAGTTTTACTTCATGTGGCGTGTCATCTTCCAAATTAGCAGCTGGCGTGCCAGGACGCGGGCTGTAGATAAAACTAAAACTATTATCAAATCCAATGTCGTCGATCAGTTTCATCATGGCTTCAAAATCAGCGTCGGTTTCACCGGGGAAGCCAACGATAAAGTCCGAGGAGATCGACATATTAGGACGCACAGCACGCAAACGACGCAGCACTGATTTATATTCCAGCACGGTATAACCACGCTTCATCGCGGACAAGATTCGGTCTGAGCCGTGTTGTGCGGGCAAATATAAGTGATCCACTATTTTTGGAATCTTAGCGTAGGCGTCAATTAAGCGCTGGGTAAATTCTTTGGGATGACTGGTAATGAAGCGTATCCGTTCAACGCCGGGAATTTCTGCGGTGTATTCAAGCAGCAAGGCAAAATCGGCGATTTCGCCGTCCGCCATAACGCCACGGAAGGCATTCACGTTCTGTCCCAGATAACTGATTTCCTTAACGCCCTGCGCAGCCAAGCCAGCGACTTCGGCCAGCACATCTTCAAACCGGCGAGAAACTTCTTCACCACGCGTGTACGGCACCACACAATAACTGCAATATTTGCTGCAGCCTTCCATGATAGAAACGAAGGCAGTCGGGCCGTCTACTTTGGCCGGTGGCATGTGATCGAATTTTTCAATTTCAGGGAAGCTGATATCGATTTGCGATTTACCGCTAACGCGTTGCTGATCCAGCATTTGCGGCAAACGATGTAAAGTTTGTGGACCAAATACTACGTCAACATAAGGAGCACGTTTAACGATGGCAGCACCTTCTTGCGATGCAACACAACCACCTACGCCAATAATTAATCCTGGGCGTTTGAGCTTTAATTCGCGCAGCCGGCCTAAATCGGAAAAGACTTTTTCCTCGGCTTTTTCACGTACCGAACAGGTGTTGAGCAAGACAACGTCGGCATCTTCCACGTTATCGGTTTTAATCATTCCGTCGGACAGATTGAGGACATCGGCCATTTTGTCCGAATCGTATTGATTCATCTGGCAACCGAAGGTTTTAATAAAGACTTTTTTTTGCATGAGAGGGCTTAAGAAAACGGTGCTAATTACAGAATCTACTGAATTTATATTCGTTAATTTGCGGATGTGGGAGTAGGGCTTGGAAGAGGAGTCGCAGGTTGTGGTCCCGCAGAATATGCCTGTACTTCATCTTTAGTGAGTATCCAAATACGCTCAATTTGGCCTTGGCTATTTTCTTTGTACAAAATTTGCACATCGGGGCCAGATAACGACATTGGCTGGACAATCACATTATGATGATTGCGAATTTGCGCTCCGGCCGTTAATTGGCGCACGTTGCCATCAATAACGATAGCAGGATTGGCTGAGGGGCTAAAGGTACCTAATTTGGCATTGACCGGCAGCGGCCGATCAATAGCGTAACTAGTTGCACTCAACATTAATCCGAGCAAAAATAACCCGAACACAAGCTTGAAATGAGCAAATTTTGAGGTGCTGGCGCGCATACGGAATCCGGAAATTAACGAAGGAAATCAAAAGGTTAAGCGGCGTAGTTTACCATATTCACGGCGTCAATTTAAACTGCTTGCGCTGTGGATGCTTTACTTGCAAGGCACGGATAAATTTTAAAGAGGGAGAGGGCGTCTTCATATACTCCCTCTATTTTTTTAAATTTTTAACGTATTTAATGGGTTTCCCATCGATATAAATTCATTTTTTTAACAGTATATTTTAACAATCGTTATAAATCAGCGCTAATACTACAAAAAAATTAAACTATATGCCGGAGTATTTTAAAAATAAAACTTATCACTTGCCAGCAGCGCGCACCTTAGCAATCAACCCTGCTGTCGAACTGTCATGCGAAGTGGCCGTTGTTCCAGAATGTAAATCACCCTCAATCGCTTTCGCTAACACCTTCCCCAATTCCACGCCCCACTGATCGAAACTGTTAATACCCCAGAAAAACCCCTGCACGGCCACTTTGTGCTCATACAAGGCAATCAGCGCGCCTAAACGCATCGGGCTGAGCTCATCTAGCAAAATCGTATTGCTTGGACGATTACCGGCAAAAATGCGGTGCGGTAGCAATAAGGAAATTTGCTCATCAGACATGCCTTGCGTCTGCATTTCAGTTGTTACTTGCTGCGCAGTTTTACCACGCATTAACGCTTGCGACTGCGCAAAACAATTCGCTAACAACATCAACTGATGCTCTGCCAAATGATGCTGCGGGCGTAATGCGGCAATAAAATCGACCGGCGTAATATCGCTACTTTGATGTAAATGCTGGAAATAAGCGTGTTGGCCATTTGTGCCCACATCCCCCCAAATAATCGGGCCGGTGGCAACATCCACAGTCTGGCCGTGGTGATTAATACGCTTCCCATTACTTTCCATATCCAACTGTTGGAGGTAATTAGGGAAAGCGCGTAAATCATGGTGATAAGCAGCAATCGATAAGCTGCCGCAACCTAATAAGTCACGATTCCAAATACCTAGCATGGCCAATAATATCGGCATGTTTTGCTCGATAGGCGCTTGCTGAAAATGCACATCCATGGCATGCGCACCGTCCAGCAATGCCCGGAAATGAGCAAAGCCAAGTGACAGAGCAATCGGCAACCCAATCGCCGACCAGAGTGAATAACGACCACCTACCCAATCCCAAAATCCAAAGCGATTTTCCGGCGCAATGCCAAACGCTTGCACTGCGGGCTGATTACTGGACACTGCGACAAAATGGCGCGATAAATCGGCGGCACTAAAATGCTGCAAAAACCAGGCACGCGCTGAATGCGCATTGAGCATGGTATCGGCGGTGGTGAAGGTTTTGGATGAAATAATAAACAGCGTACTAGCAGGATTAACCTGACTCAATACCGCATCCAATGCATGTCCGTCGAGGTTCGAAACGAAGTGGCTTTGTATCCCTTGATGGGCAAAACTACGCAATGCCTGGCATACCATTTTAGGGCCAAGATCTGACCCACCGATGCCGATATTCACCACATCGGTGATGACTAAGCCGCTTGCGCCACGCCATACGCCACTGTGAACTTTTTCAACAAAAGCCTGCATTTGCGCTAAAACCATGTGAACTTCGGCGTTAATGTCGATGCCGTCAATGCGTTGCGGGGTATTTGAGGGTGCACGTAAAGCAGTGTGTAAAACGGCACGCTGTTCAGTGAAGTTTATTTTTTCGCCGGAAAACATGGCGTCACGTTGTAACTCCACTTGCTGTTGACGTGCAAAATCGCACAGCAATTCCTTGGTGGTTTCTGTAATTCGGTTTTTAGAATAGTCTAAAAAAACACCCGCAGCAGACAGCGAAAACTGGGTAAAACGATCACTTTGCTGATCAAATAAGTGACTTATTTCCAGCCCTTGCTGATGCATTTGTTGTTGGTGAAGCTGTAATTGCTTGTAGGCGGGGGTATCAGACAGGGGGGTAAAAGACATCACGTCACTTTAAAGATTTAAAAAATAATTCGCAGACTATAGCTGAAGTGCCGCAAATTAAGCAATTAGTAATCGGTAATCATGCTGTCCATTGCTATATCGTGTGGCATTATTTCTAACTCACACAAAGAAATTCGATACGCTATGCCGATGGCTTTGGGTTTTGGCTTTGCCGCCAAAGTACGATCATAAAAGCCGCCGCCATAGCCTAAGCGGTAACCATCGGCGGTGAAACCAACGCAAGGGATAAATAACACTTCGGGCTGCACTACCGGTGCAGTTTCTAAGGGAACTAACACACCGTAGCGGTCTTTCATTAATTCGTCACCCGGCACCCACTCTGAAAAAGTTAAGGCATGATCTTTTACCGGTGCGGATGGTAATGCAAGTTTGACGCCAAGATCGGTTAATAGCGGATACACCCCAAACAAACACGGCTCGGCCTGAATTGGGCTATATATTCCAGCGGTTTTGATGGAATGCGCTTTACACCAGGCAAACACTTGTTCAGCAATTTGCATGTCCCATTTATTTCTTAGTTGCACGCCGATAGAGCGTCTGGCGGCGATCAACGCCGCGCGTTGAGCAGTTCTATTCATATTTTTTATTTTCATATTGCGTCCAAAATTATTTATGCATAGGCGGCATAAACTGTGCGGATCAAGCTTTATATTCCGCTCATCCCTACGGGTTAATTTACGCATTCATCTGAATTAACGGACTATTTCAGCATCAAATTAAAGCTCGCCTGGCATTTTCTATGCTGCACTGCAGCTAAAAATGCTCTGTATTCGATACAGGGAGACATTTATGCAGCGCATGCCTATTGCTGAAATATAGCTCGAAGCATATAGAATTATTTACTCGTCGGCTATGCCCTATTTAGGGCATTTTTAGCTGCTTTCATGCAAATTAATTTGCCAACTCAATTTTTCATGCTAAGCAGTGAGTCACTGAACAACTTATTAATGCTAAAGTCTCTGTTATTCTTGAAGCTACTCCATACAGAGACACCCCACGCATTTTTACCACTTGCCCACATGCCAAAACTAAATATCTGCACCAAGATCCTTGTCTCTTCCTTAACTATGTTGATTATTTCAACAAGTTTTGCCGCGCTAGGTGCCGAACTATCCGGTGATGATCAACGCTTTTTAGCTTTGCGCGATGCAGCATCGAAAGAAGACGGCGCTCGCGCTGTGACCTTAGCTAGCCAGTTATCCTCTTACCCTTTGGCATCATATGTTGATTACTACCAATTAAAAGCCCGTTTACGCAGCGCCAATGAAAGTGAAATTACTGATTTTTTAACACGCTATAACGGCAGCGCTATCGCTGACCGGCTCAGAAATGATTGGCTGATCTTGTTAGGCCGACAAAGTAATTGGGCTATGTTCGATGTGCAATACCCACAATTTGTATTGAATGACGACACCCAACTGAAATGCTATGCCTTGCTTTCCAAATTAAAACAAGGGCAAAACGTAGCCAATGATGCGCGTAATTTGCTGACTTCAGCCAAAGTGTACGGTGAAGGTTGTTATCCCTTATTTAGCAATCTGGTGCAAAGCGAGCAATTTAGCAGTGCCGATATGTGGGCGCAAATTCGCTGGGCGGCAGAGGCAAATTCCACCGCAGTTGCCATCCAGCTAGCAACATTGGTTAATCTCGACAAAACCGCCAAAGCGCTTGATAAAACAGGCAGTAAATTAGAAGCGGAATTTTCAAGACCATTGGCAAAAACAGCCGACGCGCATGAAACCGCTCTGATTTTATTGGGCCGTTTAGCAAAAGCTGATCCCGATAAAGCTGTGGCAGCACTGGCTAAAATCAATCGGAGCTTAACTGACTCTGAACGCGCCGTTGCGTGGGCACAAATTGCCCTCCCCTCGTCACAAAAATTGCTGCCTGAAGCGGCTGATTATTGGAAAAAAGGTGACGATGCAGCGCTGTCATTAGACGGTTACCAGTGGCGGGTGCGCACTGCGTTACGCAATACCGACTGGTCTCGGGTCAAAACCGGCATTGAAGCCATGCCGCCATCGCTGCTATCTGAATCGGCTTGGACATATTGGCTAGGACGCGCTTATATGGCAGAAAATAAACCGGCTCTTGCCCAACCGTTATTTCAGAGTATCGTTAATCAAACTAATTTTTACGGTCAGTTAGCACTCGAAGAAAGTGGCCTGCAAATCACTATTCCAGCAACGACTCCGGTACTACCTGCGGATCTGGCAGCACTATCCAGCAACGCGGGCTTACAACAGTCCTTGCAATTTTTCGGCATGAACTTACGCTTTGAAGGCACCCGCGAATGGAATTGGCAATTGCGTAAAATGTCGGAACGTCAGCTATTAGCGGCCGCCGAATTTGCCCGCCAAAATGACTTATTAGATCGCATGGTCAGCACTTCCGACCGGACTAAAACCATCGTCGATTTTAATCAGCGCTTCCCAACTCCGCACAAAGATGTCATCTCCAAAACCAGCGATGAATTAGGCCTGGATATGGCTTGGGTATATGGCTTAATTCGACAGGAATCGCGCTTTATTTTAGCGGCAAAATCCAGTGCCGGTGCCTCTGGTTTAATGCAAGTTATGCCGGGCACGGCGCGTTATGTCGCAAAAAAACGGAAAATTGATAATTTTGATGCCACTAAAGTCAATGATATTGATACCAATATTGTGCTTGGCACGCATTATCTGAGCATTGTTTTAGCCAATTTAAATGGTTCGCAAGTATTAGCTAGTGCCGGTTACAATGCCGGCCCAAATCGATCACGAGCATGGCGCGCCAGCTTGCCAAAAACAGTCGAAGGTGCCATTTTTGCGGAAACAATTCCCTATCCTGAAACACGTGATTATGTAAAAAATGTATTATCTAACGCTACCTACTATGCGGCTCTTTTCCAACAGACACCGCAGTCATTAAAAGCGCGCCTAGGTAGCATCAGTCCTGCCCCAGACGATCTGACACCATCCAATTAATAGGGTTAACAAGAGAATTAAAATGCAAAACATTGAAAATTCACCGAATACCGATATGGACGCTGAAGTTTCCAGCGTTTTAGAATACGCCAGAAGAGCCGAATTAATTTTAGTGATTGGCAACAAAAATTATTCTTCCTGGTCAATGCGGCCATGGGTGGTTTTGGTAGCTTTTGACATTCCATTCAAAGAAATCCGGATCTTGCTAGATCAGCCGGACACCACATCAAGAATCGCTGAATACTCCTTAGCTGGCCGGGTTCCAGTGCTAATTGATGGCGATCTCACCGTGTGGGATTCTCTGGCGATTTGTGAATATTTGGCCGAACAATACGCCGACAAAAAGCTCTGGCCACACAATGTCGCCGCGCGCGCATCAGCCCGCAGCATTTGCGCAGAAATGCACGGTAGTTTTAATGCATTACGCGCTGCCATGCCGATGGATATTCGCTCTCGCCATCCAGGCGAAGGACGCACCCCGCACGCGCAGGCCGACATTGGCCGGATTACTGAAATTTGGGAAGAATGCTTATCTAAATACGGTCATCATCAATTTTTATTCGGTGAATTTTCGATAGCCGACGCTTACTTTGCGCCGGTTGTGATGCGCTTCCATAGCTATGACGTAGTTTTGGCACCGGCTTTGCAAGCTTATATGGAACGCGTGATTGCTCATCCAGCGGTGGCACGCTGGATACTCGAAGCCAAAGCCGAAATTGAATCTTTACCCGATCACCAATAACACTAAAAATACCGACATGAATAGGACTTACGCAAAATTGTTTCAGCAAGGCACGCCGACGAAGGCAGTACAACGTGTACGACAAGGAGTGGGCAACGCCGCTGAAGCGGTTTTGCGTACGTCCCTATGAAGATTTATCGCGTCGGCGGCGCAGTCCGTGATGCCTTGCTGGGCTTACCAGTTAAAGACATTGATTACCTGGTGCTGGGTTCCACTCCCGAGCAAATGGTCGCGGCCGGATTTACTCCGGTTGGCAAAGATTTTCCGGTCTTTTTACATCCAAAAACTCAGGCCGAATACGCACTGGCACGCACCGAACGTAAAAGCGCGCCGGGCTACCACGGCTTTGTATTTCATTGCGCACCAGACGTCACGATAGAGCAAGATTTACAGCGCCGCGACTTAACGATTAACGCCATGGCAATCGCTGAAGATACCGGCGAAAGTGACGCATTAAATAGTGTCATTATTGATCCATTCGGCGGGCAGAAAGATTTAGCAGAAAAAATATTTCGTCATGTCTCAGCGGCGTTCTCAGAAGACCCAGTACGGATCTTACGGGTTGCGCGCTTTGCTGCACGATTTAACGAATTTACGGTAGCACCGGAAACCATACATTTGATGCGCGCAATGGTCACAGCCGGTGAAGTTGATGCGCTTGTGCCTGAGCGCGTCTGGCAAGAAATTGCGCGCGGATTAATGGAGGCCCAGCCATCACGCATGATGCTGGTATTGCGTGAATCTGGAACGTTGGCGCGCATCATGCCGGAGCTGGATGCAATTTGGGACGACTCAGGATCAGAGTCAGAATTAGGCATGCTACAAATCGTCGATAATACGGCGCAACGTGGACTATCATTAGCAGTGCGCTGGGCGGCGCTGTTATCCGATTTAGCTGGCACCGCCAATTTAGCTCAGCAACTTTGCGCACGCTTAAAAGTGCCCACCGAAGTCCGTGATATCACCTTGATGGCGTTGCGCGAACAAACCCAGATTGAGCTTGCGATAACACTGACAGCCGAAGCTATTGTGCAATTATTTGAACGCTGTGATGCGTTTCGCAGGCCAGCACGATTTATTGAAATGCTGCAAGCGGCCCTTTGCCGTCAAGTTACCTGGCCAGCTCCGCAACTAGCCTATTTAGAACATGCATTAGCGACTGCGCAAGCTGTGCCAAGTGGTCAGATTGCACAAGCTACGGCGCAACTTTTTCCTAAGCAGCCGCAACAAATTGCAAGCGCAATTGCTGCTGCGCGGGTGGATGCAATCCGATACTTTACTGATTAATTTACAGATTAAGAAAGTGAGGGCTTATGAATAATCCTCCATCCAATCATCGCACTGTGCTGGTTAAGGAATTATCTGCACGCCATCGCTCACGCGTTTCACATCATTTTTCATCACTAGATCAACACGACCGAATACTGCGTTTTGGTACGCATTTATCCAATGAATCAATCAGTAACTATGTCAAAGGGATTAATTTTGAATTGGATAAAGTATTTGGCGTCTTCAGTTACAGCTTTCGTTTAGTCGGCGTTGGTCATTTAGCGTTTGTACCGCGCGCTGACCGTCCGTTAGTCGATGGTGTAATTCAAAAAGTGGCAGAATTTGGTGTATCTGTGTCAAGTAATGCACGGGGATTAGGGATAGGCTCCAAGTTGTTTGAGCGGGCAGCAATTCACTGCCGCAACGCCAACGTCACTACCTTGTATATGCACTGCTTAAGCTCAAACCAAACCATGATGCACATCGCAAAAAAAGCAGGCATGGAAATTCATCGTGATTATGGCGAAGCAGATGCTTATTTAACCGTACTGCCCGCCGACCCTGGCAGCGTGATACAAGAAGCCATGCAAGAGCAGGTTGCGAGTCTTGATTACTCGCTGAAAGCAAACACCAGTTCCGTGCTGAATTTTTTAGGGTTTGGTAAAAAGAAGAAATAACAGTGCCAAAATGCTCAAAAACACGTCATTTTTGTGTAATTCCTCTATTTTTAACAAAATTTAACGTATTTAACGATTTTCCATGCGGCAACGTATAGCTTTTTCTATAGTATATTTATAGCCTGATACAAACATTTTGGCATACGCCGTTTATTTGATTTTTATACTAGAGTATTCTGAAAAATAATGTCCACTACGTTGCGATTAACCCGCGCTTAGAGTGAGCCAATAGCAACAGTTTCAGTACTTCCTCAGAATATAAAGAAGGATAATAGACAATTTTATTGAATTAGTGCAACATTGTTTGTGCACGGCTCGCCCAAGCACCCTCGGCAACCCCGCCCATCAATGGCTCCTCTATTAAGTCTTCTTATAGCCTTGAACACCCACCTCAAAAAATACACTTATTCTTTGCGCCAATTTCTAGCGCTACCGTTTCTTGCGCTGTTTTTTTTAATGGTCGCGGTACTGGTCGGCATGTTTTTTTATAACAGCGTGTCGATGGGTCGACAGATGGAGCAGCAGTTAGCGCTGGTTCTGAATGGTCGGGTTAATCTTTATTTAGGTCAAATTTTTTCCGAACCGGTCACCGCTGTCAATACCATTAACCGCTTGTATCGCTCCGGCAAATTAAGGTCAGGCGGAGTGGAAGATCAAGCGCGACAAATCGCCACCGTAATGTCGACCTTGCCAGAACTCACCGTGTTGAACTTTGGTCTTGAAGATGGGCGCCATATTGGCGTCAATCGCAGCCTGAATAACGGCGCGCTGCATACTTCCGTCGTTATGTCTTCAGCAAAACCTTATCGGGATGTGTATTCCGTTACGGAAGATGGACAACGTGATTTATTTATCTTTACTGATCCAAATCCATTTATACCGAGCATGCGGCCGTGGTACCAAAGTGCAGTACAGCATGGCAAAGCATCCTGGTATCCGATTTATCGCTATGTCGCCAGCGAAATTGCCGATGTGATCGGTAATTTCGGCATCGGCTATTCGATGCCTGTGTATGACGAAAAAGGGAAGCTATTTGGCGTCATCAACAGCGATATCGCCTTAGGACAAATTAGTCGCTACCTCAGGTTGTTGCCTTTAGGCGAAGGCGGCGTTGCCTTCATTGCCAATGACCAGAATCAGCTGATTGGCATATCTAACGATACGCCGCTGTTTCGGAAACAGGAAAATGTGAAAGAAGGAGCAACTAACTTACAACTGATTCACTTTAATAATAATGACTCTCCGTTGATCCGTGCAGCAGGAGATCGGTTATTACAAAGCGGCGTAGGTTCCAGCTATTTAAATTTAAATGGCGCGAACTACGTGGAGGATGTACGCGAATTTAAAACCAACAGCGGCCTGACACTAAAGGTCGTGGTATTGCTACCGGAAACGCAATTTTTCCCCGCCATTCAATCTGATATTAAATCCATGCTGATCTTTGTCCTATTCGCCCTGGCGATCGGCGTAGCGCTGGTATTCATCGTCGCATTCCGCCTGAGCAAACCCATGGTGCAAATCACCCACTGGGCCGAACAACTGGCGCAAGGCAATTGGGAGCTATTAAGAAAAACTAATAATAAAGGCATGCGCGATTACCCAATCAAGGAAATTCGACAGTTACGTAAATCCTTTGCCGACATGGCTGCCAGCCTGCACGAAACCGTGGCAACGCTGGAACAGCGGGTCGCCGAGCGCACCGCCGAACTGGAGCTGGTGAATAGCAATTTATCGGAATTAAGTAACACCGATGGACTGACTGGTATACCCAACCGGCGCAAATTTGACGCCGTATTAGCCAACGAATGGAGTCGCGCTACCCGCACAGGGCAACCGTTAGTTCTGGCATTAATTGATATTGACTGGTTTAAAAAATATAACGACCATTACGGCCATTTAGCCGGAGATGATTGCCTGCGCAATGTGGCTAACATTCTCAAAGCTAAAATTCGCCGCAGTAGCGACTTGGTGGCACGTTATGGCGGCGAAGAATTTGCGATTATTGCGCCAGCTATTAATAAAGCCAATGCCGTTGAAATGGCGAATCTTATTTGCAGCACCTTAGCTGAAGCGTGTTTACCGCATGCCATGTCACCGTTTGAGGTCATCACGGCCAGTATCGGGGTTGCGTTAATTGTTCCGACCGTAGAAATTAACCCTGAAACATTAATACAAGCCGCTGACGAAGCGCTCTACCACGCTAAAGATAGCGGGCGAAATCAGGTGATTTGCGCGGAAATTGAAATCGCCGGTGAAGAGCAGTTTTTTGAAACGGAATTTAAATTCGAGCAAAGTTAATGTCACATTATTTATGTAACATTACTTAGCTCGAAATTTGAGTGAGCGGCAAAGCTGTGGTTTCTTTAATCTGACTCAGCGCAAAGCTCGATTTCACATCCAATACCGCCGGATGCCGCAACAAGGTTTCCATCATAAAGCGTGAGAAATGATCCATGTTTTCCACGTGCACACGCAATAAATAATCCATTTCACCGGTCATCGCATAACAGGCCACAATTTCCGGCCATTGCGCCACCGACGCAGCAAAATCAGAGCGCGGGGAACTTGCTGAAGTGGCTCTGCCCAGCGTCGAGGCCGGCGCATCGCTATGCTTTTCAAGCCGCACGTTCACATAGGCCAACAAGCCTAAACCGATTTTGCTGGGATCTAACAACGCCACGTATTGACGTATCACACCAAGTTCTTCCAAGCGCTTAATACGACGCAAACACGGCGAAGAAGACAAGTTAACCCGCTCTGCCACTTCCTGATTACTGAGTCTGCCATCCGCCTGCAAAATGGCCAAAATTTTACGATCAATTTTATCTAAAATCATGATTGGCATTTTTAGCTAATAAAAGCAGATTATACGCATTTAAATTGCTCAAATTCATCATAAAAACAGATATTTTGGAATTTTATAGCGTTTTATGCGGACTATACTGAATGATCTTATACGGGAGACTTTCATGGAATTTAAAGGCTGGGAAAACCCAATGGGGACCGATGGTTTCGAGTTTATCGAATACGCCGCACCCGATCCAAAAGCACTAGGCGCATTGTTTGAGCAAATGGGCTTTATGGCCATTGCACGGCATCGTCATAAAGATGTGACCTTATATCGCCAGGGCGACATCAACTTCATCATCAATGCAGAACCAGATTCATTTGCGCAGCGCTTTGCCCGAAAACATGGCCCTTCAGTTTGCGCATTTGCTTTCCGCGTAAATGACGCAGCAGCAGCCTACAAACGCGCTTTAGAATTAGGCGCATGGGGCTTCGATAATAAAACCGGCCCAATGGAATTGAATGTACCTGCTATCAAAGGTATTGGCGATTCACTGATTTATTTTGTAGATCGTTGGCGCGGTAAGACCGGCGAAGCTGGCGCAATTGGCGACATCAGCATTTACGATGCCGACTTTGTAGCTATTCCAGGTACACCGCTCAACCCGGTTGGTCACGGCTTAACTTACATCGATCATTTAACCCACAATGTACATCGTGGCCGCATGAAGGAATGGGCTGAATTTTACGAAAACTATTTCGGTTTCCGTGAAGTCCGTTACTTTGACATCGAAGGCAAAATGACTGGATTAAAATCCAAGGCAATGACTTCACCCTGCGGAAAAATCCGGATTCCTATTAATGAATCTTCCGATGATAAATCGCAAATCGCTGAATATTTAGACTTGTATCACGGCGAAGGCGTACAACATATTGCGCTTGGTAGTGACGACGTTTACAGCTCAGTTGCCAGCATGAAAAAAGCTGAAGTAGCGTTCCAGGACACTATCGAAACCTACTACGATTTGATTGATCGTCGTTTGCCAGGTCATGGTGAAAACTTAGCCAGACTGCGTGAATTGCGGATTTTGGTCGACGGCACCAGCACTGAAACCAAGCGTGAATTATTACTGCAAATTTTCACACAAACCGTCATTGGCCCTATTTTCTTTGAAATTATTCAACGTAAAGGTGACGAAGGTTTTGGCGAAGGTAATTTCCGTGCCTTGTTTGAATCTATCGAACTCGACCAAATTCGACGTGGTGTTTTAAAAGAAGAACCGGCTAAAGCCTAATTATTTCTTGTCGGATCTGATGTGCATTGCAGACGGTATTTTTCAGGACTTACGAAAAACCGCTCCAGCGGCGTTACGCTCTCCTTGCTGGAACAATTTTGCGTAAGTCCTTTTTCTATTAGAATAGGGTCTGCAATTTTTTTAAATTTAAGCTAAACCAAGACCACAATCATGCAAGATTCAAAATTAGACTTTTTTGCAACCGTAGCTGAAAAATCAGACGGCGCTTCCTTGCGCGGTGACTACGCTGATATTTCTGAAGACTATGTCGTCAAGCAAAACTGGGCAGCTTACACTGCAGAAGAACACGCGTTGTGGCGCAAACTGTATCAACGCCAGGCGGCATTATTGCCAGGTCGTGCCTGTGACGAATTTATCGTTAGCTTAAATGCGCTCCACGCAACAGATGGTATTCCTAATCTGGAAGCCACCTCCAAAGCGCTGTTTGAAGCCACTGGCTGGAGCATTGTTGCGGTTCCCGGACTAATCCCAGAACTGGCATTTTTCACCCATTTAGCTAATCGCCGCTTCCCGATTACGGTCTGGTTGCGCAAGCCGGAAGAATTTGACTATATTGTTGAACCGGATATTTTCCATGACTATTTTGGCCATGTTCCGCTGTTATTCAATCCGATTTTTGCTGACCATATTCAGGAATATGGCAAAGGCGGATTAAAAGCGATGCAACTCGGCGGCTTAGACCAATTGGCACGTTTATATTGGTACACAATTGAATTCGGTTTAATACAAAGCCCTGAAGGCTTGCGCGTATATGGTGCAGGAATTCTGTCCTCTGGCGGTGAACTTACCTATAGCTTAGAACCGTCAAGCAGTCGCCATATTGCGCTGGATGTTGAGCGTTGCATGCGCACACTGTACAAAATAGATTCATATCAAGAAACCTATTTTGTGATTCGCGACTTCAAGCAGTTGTTTGAAGATACAGCTCCCGACTTTACACCAATGTATCAACGCATTAAACAGCAAGAACCGTTGCCAGCCAATAGTTTGCTTGATGGTGAAATTGAATTACTGAATACCTAACTATCCACTAAAAAAGCAACAGTCACGTCAAGAGTCATTTCCATAGGGCAAATTTTGCCTATAATAATATGCGGCAACATTGTGTTGCCGCATCAGGAGATGACCATGAATATCAATTCAAAATCCAATCAAGCAATCGCTATCAACGCTGTCCACGATAATGCACGCCTCGCTAAATATGTTTTAGCTGGCGCTGTCCTTGTATGCGCAGGCATAACTACCTGCCACGCAGCAAACTCCGGTGTCATCACGTTTATGGGAAGTATTGCGACAAATTCATGTTCGCTTTCCAGCGGAAATGTGCCGCAACTCAGTAAATGTGAAGCCCATGTTGCCGCCAGTACCAAAGTAACCAGCTCGACCTTGACGCCGGTAAAAGTGACTGAAACAATCCATACTGACACAGTAAAAAATAGCGATGGGCAAACCGTCCCAAGAAAAATTATTTTTGCAAACTATAGTTAATTACGAAGCTTGGGTGTGAAAACGATGAATACATTCATGCCCAAATTCATTACTTTCGCACATTAAGTTAATCTACATCATGATTGGTTAGCATTAGCTACTCTATGTTTCGTTTCCCATAGGAACCCTAGTGACCTTATGTCTGTAGTCTCATGAAAAAAACAGTCAAAGCACCCTATGAAGCGATTTGTCCAATCAAAGGAAATAAGCAATGTGGCTGAGACAAAAAGATGTTAAACAGAATGATGAAGATGTTTTTATTCAGCAAAGCCCTGTTGCTCCGCTACCTAAGATTTTTTCAATAGATATTGCATTACATCAAGCTAAGTTATTGACAGACTGTAGCTAACTTCCTCCCCTCAGATTGATTCACACTTAAACCGTGCCGCACCAGTAACGGCTCGATTGTCAGGTCACGTCACGATCAATACTCGACACTTTATAGATTTCAAGACATAGCTTGAATTCCACTTTAATTTCTAGCATCAATGATGATGTACTCAACAGCTATCTCAACTTAACACGCAATAAATGCAAATGGGCGCAAGATAGCATTGAATTACTTTGCAAAATTGACATCAATAGTAAAGGGCGACTTATACTAATTGTAATTTTTTGAATAAAATAATTATGAATATTCTTGACTCAGTAAATTACCAACTGGTCTCTCCAAAAAATTTCTCCGCAGAGCAAAAACAGTTTGTTAATAAATTTAAAGAAACTACCTGCTTAATTTCCTCGCAAGCCGACATGATTTTAGGCGCAAAAGATATTCATTCAAGGCATTTTATTTCCACGGATGCCTATGCAAAACTCGTTGCGTTGCCGAACGGGTATGAAATCACCGACAGGTTTGATCGTGACATGCCCTGTGAAGGGACTGCACAGTTTGCTGACTGTTTTATTGAAGAAGATAACGCACTGTTGAATTCGGGCGATTTACATCAAAAGAAATCCACTCTCAATGTGCATGAATATAGTGGTGGAATACAGGCACTTGTATTCAATAAACACATCCTGAAGCACCTCCCCTCTCAGTCAATTTTAGGCACTGTTTATAGCGCACACGAAATTGAAATAACTAACTTTTTTAAGCTTATGCCAAATTACATTGAGGAGTTTGGTATTGGGTGTAGCATCGAAAACGTTACTGGTACATTGAGCGTTGGAGATAAGCTGCTAACAGATTATGAGCATGAAGTCTGTTTTTTAATAATGATGAATTGGGATTTCAAACAAATCGCTAATTTTATGAATAAGCATCGACCAAAACCCAGACTCCGAGTTGCCGATACCATTCACAAATGCAAAAACAGAATTTGCTACAAGCTAGGATTATTTGACTGAAATACTATTTATTTTCGAGATAAATTAATTGATATCGGGATACATCGAAAAATGCCTAAATAATTTTTTAGTCACTTGATCGGCTCTAGTCACTTATAACAAAAAACGATCTTCATTTAAATGGCTTTCGGGGCAGCTAAACATCAACACAAGCTTTGTATTTCCGGTATTTTTTAATTGGTGAAGTGTGTTTTCCTGGACAACAAAAGATTGATGATGGTACACATCAACTTTAGTTAGCGCCTTACTTCCCACATCCACCAATGTCATTTCTCCGCTTCCCTGAATGATGTGGTAGTGCTCATTACCTTTTTTATGGTAATGAGCATTGACTGATTTGCCAGGATCAATAGACGTTAAATACGTACTTAAGAACGCATCCCCCGCAAGCTTGGCAATTTTAATGCCGACAGTTGAGTCATAAATACACGTGTCTAGCGCGGTGTTCCAGTCGGTTAAATTCATTAATAGTGATCCTTAAAAAATAAATGGCCATAGGTCGTTTGGATAGCTGTAGCTGAACTTAGCATAACAAATGAGTAAAAACAATGTGGTTTCATTTTTAGTATTTTCTCTAATTATTTTGAATTTTTCAGGTTCACACTTTATTTTTAATTAAATTCATTCTCACTTTTTCCATTCCGCATTTTATTGCTGCACCGCCCTTATTTTAAAAAACGGTTAGTCCAATTTTGTGGACTAACATTCTTTGCGTAAGTCTCGTAAGCTGCCATAACTTCCAAATTAATTTGAAAGCAGTTGCCAAAGATCGTTTTCAGCGAAAGTGCAATTTGAGTCAAAAATTTAGTCGATGTTTTAACTCCGCGATAAATAACCGTTAAAGCAATTAGTGCGAACGCGGTCAACGTGAACGGAAATTTCCATTGGCAGCATTTTTATCGGAGGTCGTCAGGTGATACATAGTGAGTCAAGTACTTTGAAATCTTCAGTAGGTCCCAAATTGCCGACGGTGTGCATTGCGAACGCAATCGACACGCTTCGTTTGACAATCTTTCGTGCACCTACCGAAGGAGATCGGGAACGCATCCACAACTCCAACTACCCTCAACAGGACCAGGCAGTTTTCTGGCGCCCACTGGACAAGCTAATCGTTTCCGAAAGCCCAATTGTTGGCTTTGACTGGGTTACGCAAATGCTAGGTATCAAGAAGGCGAAGAATATCTGGCCGGAGAATAGTTGTGGATCATTGTTTAAGGACGTTGTCACGAGCAAAAATCTTCAAATGGAGATTTCTGAGTGGTGCGCAGACTCGGGGGGATTCGAGCTGATCGTGCACACAACCACACCAGAAACATGACCTATGTGTGTTCGATGCTGTTTGGGCGGCCAACTGAGTTAATCGGCAATTTTGTACATCCCGCACAAATGCAAGAAACTTGGTATTCATCCCAATGAAGATTACGGCTGATCATGCATGGACTGATGCTCTGACGCAAATAAGTGACCTTGGGCGCGCTCGTGGTGTGGAGGTGTCGCTGCACACACACTTCAATCACCCAACAGAGATTACATCCTTCGTAGTACAGGCATCTAACACGCTCTTTTCACGTGGTGTTATGGTGCGCAACCAGACTGTGCTCTTACGTGGAGTCAACGACAATTCCCAAACACTGGGAATGCTAGTCAAGCGCCTAGGTGACCTACACATCCACCCTTACTATGTCTACTTATGCGATCCTGTATTGGGAATCGAAGACATGCGGGTTGATGTGGCCACAGCTTGCCGTCTAGAGAAAGAAATCCGCGGCTTAACCGCAGGGTACAACATGCCGGCTTTTGTGGTGGACGCGCCAGGTGGTGGCGGAAAACGTCTAGTGCACAGCTATGAAGCTTACAACGCTGATTCTGGTTTGGTTTCATTCGCTGCGCCGGCCGTCAAACGCGGAAAGCTATTTCTTTACCCAGATCCTCTGCACACATTGAGTCCGGCTAATCGTCAGCGATGGTTTGACCCGGAAACGGCACGATAGATGGTGCTGGCCGCTGCACCGGATGCGAACTGGTCGCTTCGTCAATGACCTTTCGGAAGCGTTCAATTTCAGCAGCATCGCACGCTCGTCACTGGGAAGCAATTGCTGATCTCGTGCGAACCTTGGTCATCGGTGCCTTTCCGATCATTAGCTTCTACCTGGCAGAGGTTGCTATGTCGTTGACTGACGCTGCTTTTGTAGGCCATATCTCAAGCAAGGAATTGGCCGCTGTTGGCTTATCAATGGGATCGCTGTTTCCGCTACTGTTTGGTGCCATTGCATTGGTTTCCACCGGTGGGATTTTCGTCGCAGAGGCGCAAGTCAATAAGAATCACTTAGAAGTCAAGAGCTCACTGGATCTGAGTCTGTGGACATGCATTCTCTTCTCGCCGCTGTTAATGTTTGGCGGCGCAATGCTACCAGCATTGTTCGAGATTACGGGGCAGGATTCGTCAATTGTGAATCTCAGCTCGCAATATTTGAACGTTGTTATTTGGAGCATTCCTCCGATTCTTGGTTTTAGTGTCTTTCGAACTTTTGTAGCAGCGCTAAATAAAAACAGTATCGTGTTTAGCGTGAGCCTGGTCGGAGTTGTACTCAACGCAGTACTGAACTACATTCTTGTGTTCGGCAAGTTCGGCGCTCCTGCCTTAGGCATCGTTGGTTCGGCTATCAGTACAACAGTATCATCGGCCATTATGTTGGCTCTCATGGCACTGTATTGCGCACGTCGCCTCGATTATCGTTTTTCTCTATCTACCTACAGTGTAGTTAAAAGTTTTGCTGCGTTAGAGTTACTTCGATTGGGAGGGCCAGCGTTCGGGATTGGATTGATCGAAAGTAGTCAGTTTGGCATCGTGACCATTCTTGCAGGACAGTATGGCGTCAACTTCCTTGCGGCAACAACCATTGCCATTTTTGTCAGTGACCTGTTTATTGTTATTGCGTTGGGTTTGGGGGACCAACTGACCGTCGACATCGCTGCTTTTGCAGCTTCTGGAGATCGCGTCAGTTGCCGCAAGCTCGCTATTGCTGGCATCGGGCTAATGACACTGACGTGTGTTCCGATGGCTGCTGCATGCATTTTCTATCCTAACGTACTTGTAAGTATGTTCTTAGACAGTTCCAATGTGGATGCTGCGTCCGTGTTGAACATCTCTCAAGAGCTCTTGGCTGTACTTGCTGTTTTTCTTTTCGCCGACGGAGCTCAGGTTGTGCTATCACGAAGTTTAAAAGGACTCCGCGACACGCTAGTTCCCATGTGGATAGCTGCGACAGGATATTGGATTGTGGGTATTGGCGGTGGGTGGTGGCTTGCGAATCGCGCGGAATGGGGCGGTATTGGTTTATGGTATGGGCTAGCAGCTGGTCTTACGCTATCGTCCGTTGCGATGGGCTTTCGAATGCACTTCAAAGTTAAATCCACGGAGATTTAAATTCGATATTTTAAAAGTATAGTCGTGCTAATACTATTAGCGCTCTGCCATTACTAATTGAAAGGAAATATCATGTCAAAAACATCGTATTATTCACTTTAATGCTACCCGCTTTTCTCAGTTATGCAGCCGATGACATTGAAGAGGTGAGAACTCAAGCCACAAAACAGTATTTGCAAGAACAAGGCTTAATTTCCGGTTACCTGACCGGCTCCAGTGTCGGCGGCAATGCGCCGATGATGACAATGCAGTCCACGATAGGTAGCGGAATCGGCAAGCCGCTATTTTTCGCTGCGCTTCAGAATAGCTCAGCCGGGCATGCCGTCTTCGCATCGATGCCTATCATTTTATTGATACTTGCCATCTCCGGTGGCGCACGACAGGGGGAAGAGTCTGATCTGGTTCGATACGGCCTACTCATGGTTGGACTCGTCGCTATTGTTATCGTTTTGACGGCGATGGTACTAGTCTTTTATTGTTAACCGAAAATTTCCAGCTAGACGTAGCCGCATGCTTTCTTTTTGCAAACAAGAACATGTTGCGACTGCTTTGCATTTCAATAGTTAGTCTTTCAAGAGGAAAATGCCATGCACGTTCCAAAACACTTTGAAGAGCGAGATATCAGCGTTCTTCACTCACTCATCAGGTCGCACCCTTTGGGTACTTGAGTTACCCAAGCTGACGGTGCATTGATCGTTAACCACATTCCGTTTCTGGTTGACGCGACCCGTGGCGAGTATGGAACTCTTATTGGCCATGTTGCTCGGGCCAATTCGATTTGGAAATCATTTTCGAGTGAGATCGCGTCCGTCATCATTTTTCAAGGACCTCAGGGCTACATCACGCCATCTTGGTATCCGAGCAAACACAGACATGGCAAGGCCGTGCCTACCTGGAACTATACCGTCGTTCACGCCCACGGCATTCCTCGCGCCATTGAAGACAAAGACTGGCTCCTGCAACATGTCACTACGCTAAGCGACCTGTATGAATCAAAACGAGCTATGCCTTGGAGAGTCTCCGATGCACCGTCAGAGTACATCGACTCCATGCTTAATACCATTATTGGCATTGAAATTCCCATCAACGCTGTTGTCGGCCAGTGGAAGATGAGTCAAAACAAACCGTTGTCAGACAAATTGGGCATCATCGAAGGCTTGCATGAGCATGTCGATGAAAATTCGCAGCAGATGGTGGCACTCGTGAAACGGGGCAACCACAAAATTTAGGTAAGTTTTGGTAACCCTCAAGGTACCGGGGGCAAGTTGCTGCACCGGATTTTCTTCCGCATGTAATACGCCATGTTGTTTCAGAAGTTCTGGCGATAATTTCCGGCTATCTGACCGGTTCCGATACATAGTTCCAAGCCCGAAAGATATGCATTCAAGGCATTTTATTTCCACGGATGCCTATGCAAAACTCGTTGCGTTGCCGACAGGGTATCAAGTCACCAGTTGATTTGATCGTGACATGCCCTGTGAAGGGACTGCACAGTTTGCCGACTGTTTTATTGAAGAAGATAACGCACTGTTGAATTCGGGCGATATACATCAAAAGAAATCCACTCTCAATGTGCATGAATATAGTGGTGGAATACAGGCACTTGTATTCAATAAACACATCCTGAAACACCTCCCCTCTCAGTCAATTTTAGGCACTGTTTATAGCGCACACGAAATTGAAATAACTAACTTTTTTAAGCTTATGCCAAATTACATTGAGGAGTTTGGTATTGGGTGTAGCATCGAAAACGTTACTGGTACATTGAGCGTTGGAGATAAGCTGCTAACAGATTATGAGCATGAAGTCTGTTTTTTAATAATGATGAATTGGGATTTCAAACAAATAACAATGCGTATTCACTGTCACTTTACCCCCCTCCTTTTATTGCAGTGCTCCTTGTTTTTTACAATCAGCTAGTCCAATTTTGTGGACTTATATTCTTTGCGCAAGTCTCGTATGCTGCCATGACTTCCAAATTAATTTAAAAGAAATTATCAAAGGTCGTTTTCAACAGGAGTGCAATTTGAACCAAGAATTTAGTCGTTATTTTAGCTCTTGGATAAATTATAGATTGCCAGCAAGAAGAGCATTGATTTTTTGTGCGATGGTGATGTTTGGCGCAGAAAGTTCAGTCATCGCGGCTAATGTCCTTGGTGGCAACAACAATAGCAACATCAAAAACGGGCAGCGCCGAGCAGCTGCATGTTTGGCAGAAAGTACGACTTAGACTAAATGAATTTTAGTTTTGAACGATGGGTCCACTTTAGTGGACCGCAGTTAATTTCAGTTGGAATATCTAACCTGTGAGAGTACGAAATGAAAATGATTAATAAAGACTTTATTGTGAGCGAGCAAGATATCGCCTCGTTTCAAGACCGGGGCTTCCTACTACTAAAGAAATTCTTTAACGAAGACATGATAGCTTACCTGCAGCGACGCACAAGCGAACAAATTGCCGCGCCGACCGATAAATACCAAAGTGGATTTAACCGCCTCGCCTTCGATATGTTTGAAGGCGACCAACAGATCGATGATCTGCTGCAGGACCCAACTTACCGGAAGACCGTGCTAGCACTGACCAAGCGCAATCTGCTGTTCACCCAGTCTATCGGTTTCGAGTTGAAGAAAAACACCAGTGCGGGTTTCCCTTGGCATATTGGTACCCAGAGCTTCGGCTATCATCGCGCCGAAGATTTCGGCTGCACCATCTGGACGCCGCTGGCACCAATCGATACAAGCAAGCAGCGCAGCGGCATGGCCTATACGCCCAAGAACATTATTTCGGGCGAATTCATGTACAACAATGTCGACCCGGCCGTGTTCGATTGTCTAGAAAAACGCGCGAATTCCGGGCAGAAAGTGGAAATGGCAGAGTTCATGGAATTGCGTGACGGTCCGCTTAATGCTGTGGCCATGAAGACGCTGCTCGATTATTTCTGCGTAGAAGATGATTTTGAGCTGGGCGACGCGCTCATTTTCGATAAATATGTCATTCACCGCAGCGTCATGCTGGAAGTGGGTCCACTGGAATTGCGCGCAGCCTTCGTCATGCGTTTTGTCTGCGAAACTTCGCAATACGATTACAAGCGCGCCCATAGTCTTGAAATACCGCGCAAATATTTTGGCTACGCCGGTCCTACAAAGTTTCACTTGGAAGTTTGCGAGAGCGATGGTGATCTGATTAAAAATAGCCCACTTTTCCCCGACCGCGAAAAGCGCTTGATCGCCGCATAACCGATGACCTAATCAACCATGTTCGCGAGAATCGCGAACATGGCCGGCGGGATCGCAAGTGTATGCCAAGTTATGACTCACCCATTTTCTACCTCAGGAATATCGTGAACGGATTTTTTACCTATATTTTAATCGCCAGCCTGACAATCGCTAGTCCTGGCCCCGGCATTGTGTTATCGATTAGCAACTCTCTGAAATACGGACTGAAGGGCGCATTCCCCGGTATCGTAGGTGTAGCGGGAGGCATGTTCCTAGTGGCCTTGGCGTCGGCCACCAGCATGGGTGCCTTGCTGGCATCTTCCGTCACTGGATTTGCCATAGCCAAATCGATCGGGGCCGCCTACTTGATTTACCTGGGAATCAAGCTGCTGCGCTCCTCTTCAATCAAGCTCAAAGGCGATAGCGGCGAAGTTCCGCTGCATCGTCCTAGTACAGGCGCGCGCTTCAAAGAAGGGATTATCTTGACCGTGTCCAATCCCAAGCCAATCATGTTCTTCATCGCGCTGTTTCCTCAATTTATCAATGTAGCTTCGCCGTATGTCACGCAGTTTCTGTTTCTGTCGTCTACTTTTTGCGTGCTGGTGTTTTTGATTCATTCGATTTACGCGATGTTTGCCTACGCTATCAAGGCCAGAATCATGTCGGCCGGCGGGTTTACCATTATCAACCGCATCGGCGGCACCTGCTTCCTGCTGTTCGCTGGGCTGATCTTTTACACCACCAAATTCAGCTAGCGACTCACAAGGCACCGCCTGGGAAAACCATCATGACCGATCTGTTCTTTGCCGCCGTCCTTGTGTTTGTCTGCGTCCCCACCGCATTGAGTCGGCTACTGCGCATCGAACGGATATTTCCATTAGTATTTCTACAACTGGTGTTCGGCCTGTTTTTGAGTCAGAGTGGCCTGCTCGGCTGGCTCAAAACGCAGCACATCGACTTCCTCAACGGTTCGCTCGGTTTTTCGCTACAGGGATTGGGTTGGCTTGGCGTTGTGATAATGATTGCGCTGGCTGGTGGCGATTCGATGTCCGGTACGCGCAACAGCAAGGCGTGGTACTTCGTACCCATCAGCGTGGTCGGCTTCAGCGTCACCTGCACTCTTGGCGGCCTAGTCGGCTATCATCTGGCCACGCTGTACCCTGGAGTAGTTGGCAGCCAAGCCACGCCGCTGCGCAGCGCGTTTGCGCTAGGCGTGACCTTGTCGGTCACTGCGCTGCCGGTACTGATTGCAATTTTACGCGACACTGGACTGGCCGCTAGCACCGTTGGTAAACTGGCGGTCAATTGCGCCATGCTCGACGACATCTGGATGTGGCTCGGCATCGCGCTGATCCTTTCGTTCGACTCGACCAACGGCCACGTGGTGAGGATATTCCCGCTGCTGGCCGGCTATCTCGTCCTAATGCTGCTGGTGCTGCGACCAGTGTTGCGCCACCGGTATGGCTCAAAGTCGGCGACCAGTCTCAATGTAATCTTGGTATTTGTGTCCGTGATCTGTTTCTCCGCAATGCTGACTGATCTGATCGGCCTGCACCCCCTGTTCGGTGCTTTCATCGGTGGTGCGATCTTCCCTCAGCAGGTATTGGATCAGTGGCGCGAGTCCTTGACGAGTATATGTCAAGTATTGCTCCTACCATTCTACTTCATCATGACAGGCATGCGCCTGCAATTCGATATCAGCGACCAAGCTTTCTGGCTCTTGACTACGATCGTCACAGCTACAGCGGTGGCGGGGAAATTCATCGGCGTGGCACTGGCGGCGCGCTGCAGCGGTTTGCCGTGGCGCGAATCAAGTATGCTCGGCTGTCTAATGCAGTGCAAGGGTTTGATGGAACTGATTGCCATCAACATCTTTTTCGATACCAGGCTGATCGGCCCCAAGATTTACTCTGCACTGGCCATGATGGCATTGATCAGCACGCTACTTACCGTGCCGGCGATGACCATTATCAGTCGCGTGCGCCGAACAGCGACGCCGTGCCCCACCATAGACGCAGCCAAGCAAGTATGATGCCGTCAAGGACGCGATGCGCTGATAGCAGATCAAAAAATGGCTGCACTCGGCCTGATGACCGCCTTGATTAGTTGCTGCGTATTCCCTGTGTTTGATGCGGTGTCAGCCGCGCTGGTAGCGGAGCCCGAAAAACGCATCCGTGCAGGGCTGCATGGCATATTGATCGGAACGGTATTATCCATTTGCTTAATTGCGTTGAACTGAGCCGGTGTAGTTGAATTAACGGGCGTGTTGGCTGGCATTATTACGACGATGGTTTGTCTGCTGGTATTCTGTAAAGGTCGCATCATCATGCCGCCATGGGCTGCTATTGCTCCCTATGGGACTTTGTTTGGCTTGGTCTTCATCACTAGCATACTCCTACTGCGTGGCGTCCAGCTCTCAACCGTTGCAATCACAGATGGAGGTGTGAGCTTCGCACCGTTAACCTCACTAGGAATCGCCCTGGCAGCCACCTTACTCATTTTAATACCTAGAAAATTCAGCACCAAAAATAAACAAACCGATTAAATAATACGTGCTCAAAATAAGGGTCAATGAGTTTCATAACCGCTATATGATGATATTTCCTTTACCAATATCTTGACAAATACGCGCATAAAAATTATTTAATATCAATTCCAATTAAGCGATCATTTATGCTCCTTTCACCAAATAAAATTCGTGTTGTTTATTGCCTCAAGGGTATTTATTTGAGGCAACATTCGTTTATACTGAATTATTAAAATTTGTAACCACGAACATACTCTAAACCTATTGCATTCCTAACTCGTTAACTTTTATTGCCAAATCTACATGACAGATCACTTTTTGGACTTGTTTGCGCTAGATGAAGCCGTAACAGCGCTAGATGTCCACCTATCACGGGTAGACGGTACGCAGCGTATTTTTGCTGTGGTGGCAATGGCTTGGCAATTACGCCAACGCGATTACAATCGCTCATTACTTTTGGCAAGCGAAGCAGAAACTCTTCTGCAAACCGCCGACATGGATGAAACCGAAAAGACCCGCTGCAAAGCACGGGTTCGATTAATCCGCGCCGAGTTCAAAACCTTGGGTGCCGATTTGGATGGCGGTGAACACGAGATCAATTTGGCACTGGCGCTATTTGAAGCGATCAATGACAAATTAGGGGAAGGTGATTGCCAATGGCTACTCGCTTACATATGGCAAGATCGGGGGCGTTCGCAACACATTGATATTCACCTGTCGCTGGCCTTACAGCATTACCAACTGGCCAATGATCTCATTCGCGTTGCCGCAACCCAAGCGCGCAGCATGGCACGCGCCGCGTTTAGTGACGCTGCCGCTACAGCAATTCAATTAACTGAATTATTTCCTGACCCAGTACATCTGCACGACTCGATCCTTACCTGGATATTGACTGCGCGCGCAACGGTTGCCGCATTAACTGATGACCCCGGTGCCGCAATCAAACTCGATTTGCAGGCATACCAGGCGGCACTCAACTCGGGGCAAATTCGACATGCGCTGATCTGTGCTGCCAATGTGGCCGAAGATTTTTCCACCTTATCCGATCTTGATTCTGCACTCGAATGGGCCGAAAACGCCTTATCGCTAGCACGCACGACCAATTGGCCGTACAACAACGGCTTAGGTTTAATGCAGGTTGGCGATGTATTGCGCCGGCTTGAGCGGTTTGATGAAGCGGAAGCTTTCTTGCTCGAAGCAATCAGTCGTTTAGAGACAATGCCCAGGTCACGCGGGCATATCAATGCACTCAACCATCTCGGCATGCTGGCACTCGATATGGGTGACTTTGAAAAATCGCTCAGCTGGTTTTTAAAAATTGAACAAAACATTGAAGCACAGCGCGACCGGGATCAGTTAATCATCATGACACGCGGGCAAGCCACAGCCTTGTTGCGACTTGGGCGTAAAGACGAAGCCGCGGTGAAAGCCGCAGAAGCACTTGAGCTAGCCAATGCACAAGGCAGCGCGGATGAGCAAATCAAATCATTGCGGGTACTGGCAGAATTACATAGCAACTCAAATGGTGTTAAATCAAAAAATATGGCGCAACCAAGTGCTGCGCTACATTATCTTGATCAGGCAGTAAAAATTGCCAAAACCATTAGCGGCTATAAGGTTTCTTCTGATTTATTAAATCAAATTGCCAATGAATATGCCACCAACGGCGATTTTCGATCTGCCTATGAGGCAGGATTAGCGGCAACTGCAGCACGTAATAATTCGCGGCTTTCAGAAGCACAAAATCGTGCCATCGCGATTCAGGTACGACGCGAAATGGACCGCACACGTGCCGAAACGGAACAACATATTAAACTGGCGGCGGCCTTACAAAACACCAATTCAACCTTAGAAACCTTGGGCCTGATCGGGCGCAAAATTACGGCTAGTCTGAATTCACAAGAGGTACTAGAAGCACTGCACCACCATGCGGATGATTTATTAGATACATGGTCCTTCATCATCTACTTGTTCAATGAAGATAAATCAAAACTGCAGGTCGCTTTTGCCGTTGAAACAGGCTTAACCAAACCTTTCCCTTTTTATGAAGTGTCGGTTGATAACCCGACTTCGCTGTCAGCACGTTGCGCCCGTGAACAGCATGAAATAGTGATTAACTCCGCACTTGATCAAAGCTCACACAGCATCATTCCGGGAACACAAAAAGCCACTAGCTTATTATTTGCGCCGCTCATGGTTGGTCAGCGGATGTTGGGCGTTATGTCGATTCAGTCGCCTAATGAACATGCTTATGGTGAACGCGAATGTTCGATTTTCCGCACCTTGTGCGCTTATGGTGCGATTGCGCTGGATAACGCCGCGGCGTATAGCGCAGTTGATGCGGCACGGGAACGCTCGCTGATTCACGAGCAGGAATTACGCATCGCAGCAATTGCGTTTGAATCGCATGAAGGCATGTTTATTACCGATGCCAAACAAAAGATTTTAAGAATCAATAGCGCGTTTTCAAACATTACCGGCTATTCATCGGAAGAGATGCTTTTGCAATCTCCCAGCATGTTTAAATCGCCGCAACACGATGATGATTTTTACCGGATGGTGATGCAAACCGTTAAGGACACTGAAACTTGGCAAGGTGAAGTTTGGACGCAGCGTAAAAACGGCGAAGATTTTCCACTCTGGCTTACCGTCACAGCGGTGCGTACTTTTGAAAATGTGATCACCAATTATATTTTCTCCCTGGTCGACATTACCGATCGCAAATTAGCTGAAGATGAAATCCGCAGCCTCGCCTTCTACGACTCACTGACCAAACTACCAAACCGACGGCTATTAACAGAGCGCCTGAAACATGCGTTGGCAACCAGTTCACGCACAAAAAAAGAAGGCGCATTATTATTTATTGACTTAGACAACTTCAAAAAACTCAATGACACACGCGGTCATGATGTCGGCGATTTATTGCTTGAATTAGTCGGGCAGCGTTTATCGCTTTGTCTGCGTGAGGGAGATACCGCGGCGCGCTTAGGCGGCGATGAATTCGTGGTGCTGCTTGAAGAATTAAACGAAGATGCAAGTCACGCAGCAGACTTGGCTGAACTGGTTGCACTGAAAATACAATCGGAACTGAATCAGCCGTATTTATTAAAAGGGAAAACCCATCACATCTCGCCCAGTATCGGCGTCACGTTATTCCAGTCACATGATGTGAATGTGGATGACCTTCTTAAACACGCCGACCTTGCTATGTACCAGGCTAAAGATGCGGGCCGCAATACCATTCGGTTCTTTGATCCTGAAATGCAAAAAGCCGTCGACAGGCATGCTGCATTAGAAGCGGATTTACGTCAGGCGTTAGAAAGCCAGCAATTTGTACTGCATTACCAAATTCAAATGGATAGCAATGATCAGATCATCGGTGCAGAAGCGCTGATCCGTTGGAATCATCCGGAACGCGGCATGGTGTCGCCATCTGAATTTATTTCGGTAGCGGAAGAAAATGGGCTCATTTTACCGCTCGGCGATTGGATATTAGATACCGCCTGCAAACAATTACATATCTGGTCGTTACACCCGGACACTGCGCATTTGTCGTTGGCGGTCAATATTAGTGCACGCCAATTCCATGATGCGCATTTTGTTAACAACGTCATGACGGCTCTCCGAAGCAATAACGCGGATCCCTACAAACTAAAAATCGAACTGACAGAAAGTTTATTGCTGAAAGATATCGACGCCGTTATTAGCAAAATGCGTGAGTTGATGCTGAATGGCGTGCGTTTTTCATTAGATGATTTTGGGACTGGATACTCGTCGCTTGCCTACTTAAAACGTTTGCCGCTTGAGCAGTTAAAAATTGATCAAACTTTTGTGCGTGATATTTTTATTGATAGTAATGACTTAGCTATCGTGCGTGCCATCGTTACTCTTGGTTTGAGTATGGGGCTGGGGATTATTGCTGAAGGCGTGGAGACTGCGGAGCAACGTGAATTCTTGCAGTCTTGTGGATGTAGTATGTTTCAGGGGTATTTATTTGGTAGACCAACGCCTGTGGAATTGCTTAATTTTAATAAGAAAGTTTTGGTGCATTCGTAAAAATTCTAGACCGACTAGAACATCCCCATATAAAAATAATGACCTAGAAAAATCTTACATTTCATTACGTTTTCTCAGAATAGTTTCATGTGAAAATCAGCTAAAAATTGCTTTTAATTCACAGTTACCCTATACGGAGCGACCAGTATGAAACGTCGATTCAATCAAATTACATTATCCCGTTTTACTTTAATTTTCCTAATCACCATCAACCTTGTCGCTTGCGGTGGAAGCTCTTCTCCGAGCAGTACTAGTGCAGGAAGTACGGGTACTGGTAGTAGCGGCACGGGCTCAACCAGCTCAAGCTCATCGTCATCCTTGGTTTATGCCAATTTGCAACAGGCCAGTTTAGGCGTAGGTGCTAGCTTGAACGGTGCCGTTCCATTTCCTGCCGATAATGCATGGAACACGAATATTTCCGGCGCACCAGTCGATCCGAATTCGGATGCACTTATCGCCAGCATTGGCATTAACACCGGCTTGCACCCAAATTTCGGATCGGCGTTGTGGGATGGCGCACCAAATGGCATTCCCTATGTGGTGGTGAGTTCTAGCCAGGCATTGGTTCCGGTTAACTTCGCGGCGTACCCAACCGAGAGCGATCCGGGTCCTTATCCGATTCCAGCCAACGCGCCAATCGAAGGTCAACTTGTGAGTGGCGCAGCCTTTGGCGGTGATCGACATGTGCTGGTTGTCGATCGCGATACCAATCGCTTGTATGAAACATATAATTCGTACCCAAATACCAACGGTAGCTGGACTGCCGATAGCGGCGCGATTTTTCATCTTGATTCCGATAATGTGCGTCCCACTGCCGCGCTCGGCTGGACCAGCGCAGACGCGGCAGGTTTGCCGATTTTCCCTGGATTGGCACGCTACGATGAAGTGGGTGCCGGTTTAATTGCCCACGCGTTGCGGTTTACTGTCGCCAACTCGCGGCAAGCCTATGTACCGCCTGCCAATCATTGGGCCTCCAGTAGTACCAATCCCAATTTACCGCCGATGGGGATGCGGGTCCGCCTCAAAGCGTCGTATGTCATTCCAAGCAGTTTCAGCAAAGATAGCCAAGTGATACTGCAGGCGCTCAAGACTTACGGTTTGATCGTTGCCGACAACGGCTCGAATTGGTATATAACTGGCGCGCCCGACGCCCGCTGGAATGACAGCGCGTTGGTGAGTGAGTTGGGCAGTGTCCTCGGCTCAAACTTTGAAGTAGTACAAATGACTGGGTTAGTGACTCCGTAGTAAATTAATTCAACAGTGGCGCATTGCATGCGTAAATATAGCTTTACTTATTATTTTGTGGCAGCATACCAATTAGTTTCCCCCTGTTAAGCTATTTCATTTCAATCGCTATTTAAAGGAGGTTTCAAATGAGCAATCAACTTGTCTGGGTTGACATACCTGTCACAGACCTTGACCGAGCAATAAAATTCTACTCAGCGGTACTTGGTAGCCCAGTAAGCAAAGAGGGCGGCCCAGGTTTTATATTTGGGTTATTTCCTCACTCCGACAACGATGTGGGAGGCTGCCTGTATGTACCTGATGCAGACAATGCACCGTCCAAGGTTGGCCCGCTTATCTACCTGAATGCCGAAGGGCGCTTGATTGACGCCGTTAAAGCTGTCGCGGCAACGGGAGGTAAAATAATTCAGGACACACACCAAATCGGCCCCTACGGTTTTCGCGCTGTCGTACTCGACACGGAAGGCAACAGAATTGCGCTACATGCACCAACCGCCTGACAAGTTGCATTTGGATCGACATCTACTATCTTAACTATATGTGGTGCAAGTAATCGGTGCGCTTTATAGTCCCAGGAACTCAATGATGTCTCAGATTTTAAACGTAGTAAAAATATGCATTATATGTACTGTTTTTTCTGCCTTGCCTGCACAGGCTGAAGAGCTAGTCGTGTACGGCGGTGAAGCATTCCAGCCGCTGATTTATTTAGATAGTGAACAAGCGGCTGGCATCTTCCCCGCGTTATTTCAACGCTTATCCAAAAGCACGGGCGACACCTATAAACTTGTGTTGTTACCCTGGAAACGGGCCATTAGTGAGTCGGCCGCAGGAAAAGGTGGTATCACCAGTTTTACCTGGACTGAAGAGCGCGCAAAACTCTATGATTTTTCAGAGCCTGTGTATAGAAATACGATTGAATTAACCGTACTAAAAAACAAAGCTTTTAAGTTCAATCAGCTGACTGATTTGACAGGTAAAATTATTGGCATACCACTTGGCTCAAGCTTTGGTGATGCCTTTGATAAAGCGGTTGCAGATAACCTGATTACCTCGGACACGGACCCCAGTCAGGTGTCGCGTTTGAGGAAATTACTAATAGGTAGAATTGATGTTGCCATCATCGGTGAAAGAGCTTTAGAGCAAGCGATCCGATCCGATCCTGTGCTACTTGCCAATCAAAATAAATTCACCGTCCTACCTGTTCCATTGACACAAGACTGGCTATACTTAGCCTTCCCAAAAACTATGCACAAACTGCCTGCACTGCAACGCTTTAATCAGGCATTAATCGCTCTAAAAAAAACCAAAGAATATCAACAGATTATTGACGATAATTCTTTTCACTCGCATTAAAACCTGGACAGCGGAGAGTGCACCGTGAGTATAGTAAGTAAGCCAGCAAATTCCATGAATTCTGAAGGTGTTTTTGAACCTTTTCCAATCGCGGACGTACCTTGGGAAGAGTTCGCAAAAGGCCAACGCTTTGGCATGCGCTTCCAGCATTTGAGTTCTTATGGTGGTGCGACCCAAATCGGTGTTGCGAATGAAGTTTTACTGCCCGGAAAACAAGCCAATCCCGCGCACTATCATATGCTGGAAGAAGAGCACGTTTTCATACTCGAAGGCGCGCTTACACTACGTCTTGGGGATAAAGCCTACATCATGTCAGCAGGCCAATATGTGTGCTTCCCTGCCGGCCAAAAGCAAGGTCATGCACTGTTTAATCATACCGACGTAGCTTGCCGGTACCTCATCATCGGCAATACCCAAGCTAACGATGTGGCTGTGCACACTGAGACGGGTAGAGTGGCTGTGAAACTAATGGGAGTGGGGTATTCCGGGACTGCGACGATGGACTATTGGGATAGTATGAATATCGATGAGTGAATTACGGGGCATGACAATGAGAAACAAACAACTACTAGTGCTATTGCCAGTGCTGTTTTGTGCTCAAGTTCTTGCTGCACAACCTGCTATTGTATTTGCAGCCTCAACGGACAACGCAATGCCTTTGGCGGAATTTCATAACAATGCACTCGACTCTGGAATACTGAAGGAGTTAGGTGAAGCAATCGGCCATGAACTCCATCTGGCAACGCTCTTTATCTCATTACCACGCAATCGTCTTGAGGCCGCATTGATCTCAGGAGAAGTGGACGGAGCCTGCTACATTCGCCCGGAATGGGTTGAGGCGCAATTAAACTGGAGTCAGCCCTTAATTCCGAATGAAAATTTACTGGCAACCAACCCAACATTACCGCAAACAATGGCGTTAAAGGATGTCTCGGGTAAAACGCTCGGACTGGTCGTAGGTTATAAATATCCAGAACTGGATGCAGCTCTAGGCTCAAACTATCGACGTGACGATGCTCCCGACATGCTTCATGTTATTAAGAAGCTGTTGATAGGTCGTGAACTCTATGCCGTTGTTGATCGCTTGAGCTTTGAGTACCAAATCACCAAGTATCCCCAACTAAAACAGTTTTCAACCTTAACCATCTCAACATTTCATACCCCTTGCGGATTTTCGTTAGCCAGCAAAATTCCATTTACCGAAATAGACAATGCAATTAACAAGTTGATACTGGATGGAACCATCGATCACATCCTGACACGCTATCGCCAATAGGATCAAAACGCAAAAACGGCATCAACAAATTTACTTCTAATTACGTCCTCAACACCGCAAACCAATATAAACAATGATTTCTGAAAATAAAATACTATCCCCTATTACGATTCGCCCCATCGAACCGAGCGACTTTGTTGCATGGAAGCCTTTATGGGATGGCTACAACGCGTTCTATGGCCGGCAAAATGAGACGGCGCTTCCTGCTGAAGTAACTGAGGTAATTTGGCAAAGATTCTTCGACCCAATTGAACCTGTGTTTGCACTCGTGGCGGAACTGGATGGCAAGTTGGTCGGCTTAAGCCATTACCTATACCATCGCAGTACCACGAAAATAGAAATGGTTTGCTACTTGCAAGATCTGTTTACTGATCCATCCGTGCGAGGCCGTGGAGTCGGGCGCTCGTTAATTCAAGGCGTCACGGAAACTGCGCGTAGCGCAGGCATAAACCGCGTTTACTGGCATACGCATGAATCAAACTCAGCTGCTCGTCTTTTGTATGATCAGGTCGCCAAGCACACTGGCTTTATTGTCTATGCCTGAGTTCGGTGAAACTGTGATAATAAGTGCCTTACAGCAATAGCAGCTGCTTTTAATCATCAAGCCAGCCCATCAATGATAAAATCCCAGCTCTTTATTACCCTGAATCAATGAACAGATCCAGCTTCAAAGCTAGCCTGATTCTTCCCAAAGCGCCGATGAGCCACTATATAAACACTGTTTTTAATGAAGATGCGCTTGAGGGCTTCAAACGGATTCCTGATGCAAGCATTGATTTAATCATTGCCGATCCGCCGTACAGCTTAGGCAAAGATTACGGCAATGAATCAGACAAGCTGGCGACCGGCGACTATCTGCAGTGGATGGAAAACTGGATCGATGCAGTACTGCCGAAATTAAAACCTAGCGGCAGTTTCTATATTTTTTTGACCTGGCGTTATTCTCCTGAAATTTTTGTCATGCTGAAACAGCGTATGCAAATGATGAATGAAATCATTTGGGACAGACGCGTTCCGTCCATGGGCGGCAGCGTACGCAGCTTTTCTTCGGTGCATGACACAATAGGTTTTTTTGTGAAAGAAAAAGGCTATTATTTTGATCTGGATGCAGTGCGCATTCCTTATGATGCCGTAACCAAAAAAGCCCGTTCACGTTCGATCTTTGTTGGCGCAAAATGGTTGGAAGTCGGCTACAACCCCAAGGATTTATGGAGTGTTTCAAGAGTACATAAAAGCGATCCGGAACGCGCTGACCATCCCACCCAAAAACCGTTAGAAATTATAGACCGCATGATCCACGCGTCCTGCCCGCCCGGCGGTTTGGTGCTAGATCCTTTTATGGGTAGCGGCACAACAGCTGTATCAGCGCAACGTTGTGGACGTAACTTTGTCGGTTTTGAATTAAATTCCAGCTATTGCGAGATTATTCAACAACGTTTAGCTGCACCGGAAGCGCAATTAGTCATGCGAAATAATCATCCTACTGAGCCGATTCGGGCTAAGGTGAAAAAAGAGCGCATCATTAAGAAAGCGCCCTCTTCGCCACAAGCTTCGTAATGTGAAGCAACTATTTCAAAAAATAGAGGGATAGTTGAATGCAGCTCATTTCCATTGAAAATTCCCGATTTTTTTGATTTATGTCACATCCACGTAATACAACTCCGCCAAAATCTAACCTAACTAACGTACATGCAACGGATATGCATGACGCAAGCTAGGTGGGAATGATTCGACTCAGGTCGATTGCCCTAATCGCTGTCGATGACAGTCGATCACTCCACCGACCACTCCCTCACTACCAAACCCCTTAAATTGCAGTACGGCAATATCCCTCCCCGCTTACCCAATACACGCCAACAACAGGCAATACCACACGACTAAATTTGTTACTAATTTTGATGGTTTTCGGGTGATAATGCAGCAACATTGATTTCTTCTCAGATAGAACATCTTCATGCTTTCAAAAAATCAACGCAAGCCAATTGAAATTAAAATTTCTACCGTCGTCGCTATTGCGGTTATTTTGTTTGACGCCGATTTAACGATTTTAGAAGCCGCAATAAAAGAACTTACCGCCAATTCCAGCGATTATTACTCTGAAGAATGTGCCGTCATTGATGTTGCCAACATTGATTGCACAGATCTCGACTGGGCCGCGTTAATTAAGCTGTTAAAAACTAATGGCATTAACCCGGTTGCGGTGCGTAATGCCCCCGCATCTAGCGAAACTCAGATTTCCCTATTAGGGCTGAGCATTGATCTTGGCAGCAAGACTGCACCACTCGCTGAAGTTGCCACTGCGCCTATTCCTGCCCCCACTCCAATTCCTACGCCCATCACAGCAAGTTCACTGCCCCCCATGATCATTGATACACCGGTGCGCGGCGGGCAACGTATTTACGCGCGTGGCACGGATTTAATCATTACCGCAGTGGTCAACAGTGGCGCGGAAGTGATCGCCGATGGCAGTATCCATATCTACGCTCCGTTACGTGGCCGAGCTTTGGCTGGTGCCAGCGGCAACACAGCGGCGCGCATTTTTACGCTGAGTTTGGAGGCGGAATTAGTTTCCATTGCCGGCATTTATCGGACTTTTGAAAACGGTTACCCATCTTTGACGCCAAATGCCCCATTACAAATAAAGCTAAATGGCGATAGAATCGACGTCGTTTCTATTCAGATAGCTAAATAAGTTGCCTAAGTAAATTAAATCGTTATTCCAAAGGAGTCTTTTGTGGCAAGAATCATCGTTATCACTTCTGGCAAAGGCGGCGTTGGTAAAACCACGTCGAGCGCCAGCTTTGCAACTGGACTGGCGATGCGCGGACATAAAACTGCCGTGATCGACTTTGACGTTGGCCTGCGCAATCTTGACCTGATCATGGGTTGCGAGCGGCGTGTTGTGTATGATTTAATTAATGTAGTCAGCGGTGAAGCCACTTTGCGTCAAGCACTGATCAAAGACAAACATTGCGACAATTTATTCATCTTGCCCGCGTCGCAAACGCGTGACAAAGATGCGCTCACTGAGGCTGGCGTTGAAAAAGTGTTAAACGACTTAATCCATATGGATTTTGAATTTATCATCTGCGACTCCCCTGCGGGGATTGAACATGGCGCAATTATGGCGCTGACGTTTGCGGATGAAGCGATTGTCGTGACCAATCCGGAAGTCTCTTCAGTGCGTGACTCTGACCGTATTCTTGGCATCATCCAAGCCAAATCACGACGCGCACAAAATGGCGGCGAACCGGTAAAAGAACACTTGTTAATTACCCGCTACTCGCCAAAACGCGTCGAACAAGGCGAAATGTTGTCGCATGTCGATGTACAAGAAATTTTACGTATTCCATTGATCGGCATTATTCCTGAATCCGAAGCGGTATTACACGCTTCCAACCAAGGTAACCCGGCAATTCATATCAAAGGCAGCGATGTTTCTTTGGCTTACGAAGACGTGGTCGGGCGCTTCTTAGGTGAAGAACTTCCATTACGATTCATGGATTACGAAAAACCGGGCTTATTGAAGCGCATTTTTGGAGCGAAGTAATATGGCCTTACTATCCTTCTTATTTAACACAGCCAAACCAAAAACGGCATCGGCTGCTAAAGAGCGCTTGCAAATCATCATCGCACGCGAGCGTAGTGGCCGTTCCGGTTATGATTTTTTACCGGCACTGCATGCCGAATTAATCGCCGTCATTTCCAAGTACACCAAGGTAGATCCTAAAGACATTACCTTGTCGCTAGACCGAAAAGGTGATTTAGAAGTACTGGATGTGAATGTCGTGTTACCAGAAATAGAACTGCGCAGTTAATTCAATCAAACTATCTACCTCTATTCTCTCCCCGGAAGCTGCACTCAGTACCCTCATGTGGTTTCCGGCGATCACCGCCCCCTTCCATGCCACAAAGTTGTTTATCAACAACAAAAACGGCGAACTTGGCTAACTTTTAATGATAGTTCACAAAAAGTTGACAGGTATTTTACAATTATGTAACAACTTAAGCTCACAATTAGCCGCTAATACAAATACACAAGCTTAGGCATTTTTATACAAACATTGCTTTGCGGAACACTACTATGAGAATTGCAGTACTTGAAGACGACACAAACCTGCTGGAGTTAGTATGTTCAATACTTAATTCTGCCGGACATAGTGCACATCCCTTTAGCAGTGGCAAAGAAATGCTGCATAACTTGCGCCGTGAAAATTACGACATGCTGATATTGGATTGGCAAGTACCTGACTTGAGCGGCACCGAAGTCATGCACTGGGTTAGGGAAAAGCTCTCATCGACCATTCCAATTCTGTTCATGACAAGCCGCTCTGGCGAAGATGATATTGTGGCTGGCTTAGCGGCAGGCGCAGATGACTACATGATTAAGCCAATACGCCGCAGTGAATTGGTAGCGCGAGTGCAAGCGCTGTTGCGACGCGCTTATCCGAATCAACATATGCCGGAACATCTGGAATTTGGCCGCTACATATTTGAAACCCGCTCAGCGCGGCTTTCCTTGTCTGGTCAATTTATCGACGTAACGCAAAAAGAATTTGATTTGGCGTTACTGTTATTCCGCAATTTGGGACGGCCTTTATCACGCGCGTATATTTTGGAAGCTGTCTGGTCACGCGACATTGAAATTCCATCACGCACCATGGACACCCATATTTCACGGGTGCGCAATAAATTACAATTGCGGCCTGAAAATGGCTTCCGGCTGGCACCGGTGTATAGCTATGGCTATCGCCTGGAACAAATTCCGGACTAATGAATTAAGCAGAATGCAGCAATCTACATAAAGATAATTGACGATGACTATAGTTACTTTTAAACGGTTTATTTTCCTATTCGTATTGAGTATTAGCTTAAGCAGTTACGCACAACAACCAGGCGATGTCGTCGTTGGTAAAAGCGACATTACCTATTACGCCAAACAAGGCGACACACTAATTTCCATCGCGCAAACATACACCGAAAAATCAAGCAATTGGGCGCTACTAGGCAAACGCAATCGCATCGGTAATGACCGCGCTATTCCGATTGGTACGGGTATTCAGATTCCGTTTGAATTACTACGCGAACTCACGATAGAAGCCAAAGTGGTTGCCTTTTCTGGCGAAGCCACCTTAAACAATGGCAGCGCAACGTCGCCGATTACAATTGGTGCCATCGTGCGTGAAGGTATGGTCGTCAGTACAGAAAAAAATGGCTTTGCCACGATAGAACTGCCAGATCATTCACGTATTTCAGTACCATCCAACAGCCAGGTTAAATTCAGCAAACTACGTGCCACGGAATATGCCAATAGCCCAAAAACAGAACTCACCTTATTAACTGGCCGGGTTGAATCCAGCGTGACTTCACTGAAGAACAACAACGGCCGTTTTGAAGTGCATTCCCCCTTAGCAATTGCGGGAGTACGCGGCACCCATTTTAGGGTGGAAGCAACGGAGCATCAGGTGGCCACTGAAGTGTTAGAAGGAAATGTAGCAGTTGGGCAAACGGTGCGCCCTAACGCAATTACCCTGCCAGCCGGCAAGGGTGACATTGTGAATGCCCAAAAAGTAGGCGAGGCGGTTGCATTGCTGCCAGCGCCTACGCTAATCGGCAACTATGCTTTGCAAGAACGAATTCTTGTGCAATTCAAGGTCGTAAAAATGGACGAGGCAAAATCATATCGAGCTCAAATCGCACTGGATAATAAGGCAGAAAATTTGATTCAAGAAGGCGTTTTTACTGAACCCCACTTCAAATTTTCCGACATCGCTGATGGCAATTATTTTGTTCGGATCAGTGCAATTGATGCACTTGGATTAGAAGGATTTTCCAACATTATTCCGTTTAAATTAAAAGCACGCCCTGAAGCGCCATTTAATATTCAGCCCAAGAAAAAATTACGTGCCGAGCAAGTTGATTTTTCATGGAGTGAAGCAGCCGATGCCGCTTTTTACCATCTGCAAATTGCCAGTGACGCTGAATTTCAACATCTGCTGCAAGACCATCCCAAGCTAAGCGCCACCCACTACAGCGCCGACCAACTTCCTATCGGTCATTTCTTCTGGCGGGTAGCTTCCATAAGCCAAAAAAACGGCGTGGACGACCACGGCCCTTTTGGCGATGTAGAAAATGTGGAGTTGCTTGCACCGACAAAAGATTTACCGCCATTTAAAGACTCTGGTGGAGCCACAATGAACTTGAGCTGGTCAGCGGAACCGGGCCAAACCTTTGTGCTTCAAATGAGTGATGATGCGGCGTTTACACATCTGATTTTAGATCAGCAATTACCTGCGCCAGAATTTAATCTGCCGCGCCCAAAGCCGGGAATTTATTTTATTCGGGTTAAAGCGATTGATGCTGACGGCTATGTCGGCGCATTTTCAGGCACCCAAACCATTACCATTTTTAACCTCTTAACATCGAGCGACGGTTCACCTGTACACAGTTTGGATGGCGTAGTTCATATTGGTTTTTAAACTACGCCAAGATAACAAAATATGAAATCCACCAAGCAAATTCAACATATTGTTCGCTATGAGTGGTTGATGTTGGCGCTGGCATTAACAGTGCTTGCGGCATGCCTGGGTTTTCAGCATGGTTTAGGACGGCTTGACCTGCTCATGTATGACAAAGCAATTCAACTCAATCAGCAAGCTGCGCGGAACGACATCATCATCGTTGCGATTGATGACTACAGCATTGCACAACTCGGTAAGTGGCCTTGGCCGCGCGCGCGTCATGCGCAATTATTAGAAAAAATCAATCAGGCCCAACCGACTTCGATTGGGCTTGATGTGATATTTAGTGAGCCTGAATCCGGCTCCGACTCAAATGGTGATGCAGAATTTGCGCACGCCATGTCCGATAACAATCGCACCGTATTACCGATTACTTTGGAAAATAACGGCGCGGGCTTAGTTATCACCCAACCATTTCCAACTCTAGCCACGGCAGCGCGAGCGCTTGCACATATCAATTTAGAAGTGGACCCCGATGGATTTACGCGCAGTATTTTTTTACGCGAAGGCCGTGAAAATGCATGGGTGCCGCATTTCAGTTTAGCGCTATATAACATCATTAAAAAACGCGCCATCGATGACTATAGCGACTTACCCAGCACGTCCAATAAACAGTTGAATACATCATCACCAAATAGCTGGCTACGTAACTCTCAATTTTACATTCCCTTCTATGGCAATCAAGGTCACTTTAAATCGGTGCCGTATGTGTCAGTATTACGCGGTGAAGTACCGGCACAATTTTTTGCAGGTAAAAATGTATTGATCGGCGCAACTGCCGTTGGCATGTCGGACGCTTACCCGACTCCCGTTTCCGGAGTCGACGGTGCCATGCCTGGAATTGAGATTAATGCCAATATTTTAGCCAGCCTGTTAGATGGCAGATCCATCATCATGGCATCGCCAGAACTATGCGCTGCGTACTCTGTCATTCCGGTCTTAATTGCGTTGTTTGCTTATCTATTACTGTCACCCAGACTGGCGCTCAGTTGCACAATTTTGTTATTTCCCCTGACTTTGGTTAGCAGTTTTCTTGCCCTCAAATCAGGAATCTGGCTGCCACCAAGCGCGGCGCTCATCGTATTAATTATCGCCTACCCGTTATGGAGCTGGCGGCGACTTGAAGCGGCAATTCGTTATTTGAACATTGAAATTTCACGCCTCAATCAAGAGCCTAGCTTGCTGCCTGAACCTCTTCAAAAAACAACACCGAATAAGCAAACCAGCCTCTTCACCGATGCATTGGCACAACGTATTTCTTCGATGGAAATTGCCGCCAAACGGGTACGTGATTTGCGCCAGTTTGTCACCGACAGCTTGCAAAGCCTGCCCGACGCAACCATCGTTACCAGCGTAGAAGGCCACGTCATTTTAAGCAACCAACCGGCGGATGCGTATTTTAATAGCCTGGGTAATAAAAACCTTGCCGATGCACTGTTGCCGTATTTATTTTCGACGATGTTAAGCCCGCGCCCGCTTGAGCAAGCGGCTACCCATACCTTTAGCTGGTGGCATTTACTCGATCTAAGCAAACGTGAGTTAATGAAAAACGGCATTGAAGTCAGCGATACGTTAAAGCGCGATTTAATCATTAAAAGCGCGCCGTGCACCAATGCAAATAAAGAGCACATAGGCTGGATAGTCGGCATTATTGATATCAGCACAATCCGCCAAGCCGAGCGCGCCCGTGACGAAACCTTGCGATTTATTTCACATGACATGCGCGCCCCGCAAGCCTCTATTTTGGCCTTGCTCGAACTTCAACAAGAACCTAAATCTGCCTTGCCACAACCAGAGTTTTTAGAGCGCGTTGCCAAGGCGGCACAAGTTACCTTAGGCCTGGCAGATAATTTTGTGCAATTGGCGCGCGCGGAAACTGAATACTATCGACTTGAAGTGGTTAATACGCAAGATATTGTGATGGATGCCTGCGATGAAATGTGGAGCCTCGCCAAAACCAAGCAAATTCAAATCAATACCGTTGTTTCCGATGAATGCGCTAATGACGAAGCCTTAATTAATATTAACCGTTCATTAATGACCCGCGTGCTGACTAATTTACTCTCGAATGCGATTAAATATAGCCCTGAAAACACCACCGTTACTATTAGCATCGATAAGAAAATTGAATTTTTAAATAATAGGGTGATTATCCAAATTGCCGATCAGGGGTATGGCATTACACCGACCGATCAGCTTAAGTTATTTCGTCGTTTTCAGCGCTTTGCTGGCGCAAACCAACCTAAAAATGAAGGGGTCGGCCTAGGCCTGGCGTTTGTCAAACTCGTATTGGAGCGGCATCAGGCGCATATCAGTTTGACAAGCAAACCCAATCACGGCACGACCTTTACCCTTAGCATCCCGGCATATTCTGAGATCCCAAGTTGAAATCAAGCGAGTCGCGTTATAATATAAGGCTAAATATGCTACGAATCGTCGTAGCATTTATTACCAATAAAACATGCAACTGCTTGCCGTCGGCCTTAACCACACTACTGCCTCACTCGCGCTACGCGAGAAGGTAGTATTTGCGCCTGACAAAATTGGTCAGGCGGTGTTGGCGGCGCGCCAATTTTTGTATCGAAATAACGCCTCTGCCAATACGGCTGAAGCAGCAATTTTATCTACCTGTAATCGCACCGAGTTGTACGCAGCGTGCAAAATGCCTCATCCGCTTGACGCAGCAGCCCATTTTTTAGCCGATTACCACCAACTTCCTTACGCCGAATTACGCCCGCATTTGTACGCGTTACCGCAAGATGATGCAGTACGTCATGCGTTTAGAGTCGCATCCGGGTTAGATTCGATGGTGTTGGGCGAACCGCAAATTTTGGGTCAACTCAAAGATGCCGTGCGCCAGTCCGATGAAGTGGGCGGCTTGGGCACTTACTTACATCAATTATTTCAGCGTACTTTTTCCGTTGCGAAAGAAGTGCGCAGCAGCACAGAAATCGGTGCGCATAGCGTTTCGATGGCCGCTGCGGCAGTGCGTTTAGCGCAGCGTATTTTTGATGATCTCACCGAGCAGCATGTGCTGTTTATCGGCGCCGGTGAAATGATTGAACTTTGCGCCACGCATTTTGCCGCTCAAAACCCAAAATCGATCACCATTGCCAACCGCACATTGGAACGCGGCGCAACGTTGGCGCATCAATTTAATGGCCGCGCAATTCGCTTAGCCGAATTACCCGATCAATTAGCTCATTTCGACATAGTCATTTCATGTACCGCGTCTACCTTACCGATCATTGGCTTAGGTTTAGTTGAACGCGCCATTAAAGCGCGCAAACATAAGCCAATGTTTATGGTTGATTTAGCGGTGCCGCGTGATATCGAAGCCGAAGTGGCCCGCTTAAATGACGTGTTTTTATATACTGTTGACGATCTTGGCAACGTGGTACAAACCGGTATTGAAAGCCGCCAATTGGCAGTAGTAGAAGCTGAAGCGATTATTGAAACCGGAGTGCAATCGTTTATGCACTGGATAGATGGCCGTGCTGTGGTTCCCGTTATTCAGGAGCTGCATGAAAACGGCGAGGCAATGCGTTTGATGGAACTGGAACGCGCCCGCCGCATGCTGGCTAAAGGTGATGATATTGATGTAGTACTGGAAGCACTTTCCAAAGGCTTAACCGCCAAATTTTTGCACGGCTCGCAACAGGCTCTGCACAAAACCCACGGCGAAGAACGCGCTCAAATAGCCGCGCTACTTCCGCAATTATTCCGCACCAAACGTTAGCTGGATTCGCTTCCAGAACAACCCGTGTTTGGCATGCACTAAATAATGCCACCCAATCAAATCTAATACCGATTCAATAAAGAGGAACCATCTTGAAACCTTCGATGCTGACCAAGCTCGACCACTTAGCCGAACGGCTGGTTGAAATTAACCAATTATTGATGCAAGAAGGTAGCACATCCAATATGGATAACTACCGTAAGCTCAACCGCGAACATGCTGAATTGACGCCGGTTGTGGAGCTGTATCATCGCTACCAGCAAACGCAACTAGACATAGATTCAGCGCAGGAAATGATGTCTGATCCGGACATGAAAGAATTTGCGCAAGAAGAAATTGCCAATGCCAAAGCGGTCATGGAAACCCTGGACGGCGAATTGCAAACGATGTTGCTGCCGAAAGATCCTAACGACGAACGCAATATTATTCTGGAAATTCGCGCTGGTACCGGCGGTGATGAATCGGCCTTATTTTCCGGCGATTTACTGCGCATGTACACGCGTTATGCCGAACGCAATCGCTGGCAGGTTGAGATGATGTCAGAGTCACCTTCCGACTTGGGCGGCTATAAAGAAGTAATTATCCGGATTGCCGGTTTGGGTGCCTATTCCAAGCTCAAATTTGAATCCGGCGGACATCGCGTGCAGCGTGTGCCAGCGACCGAAACCCAAGGCCGGATTCACACCTCAGCCTGCACCGTTGCAGTGATGCCCGAGGCAGATGAATTAACCGACGTCATTATTAATACTTCCGATTTACGGATCGACACCTTCCGCGCCTCCGGTGCCGGTGGTCAGCATATTAACAAGACCGATTCGGCGGTACGCTTAACCCATATGCCGACCGGAATTGTGGTCGAATGCCAGGATGGTCGCAGCCAACATCAAAATAAAGCCCAGGCGATGCGCGTGTTAGCGAGCCGTATTATGGACGGGCAACTGCGCGCCAAACAAGCCAAGGAAGCCGCTACGCGTAAAAGTTTGATCGGCTCAGGTGACCGCAGCGAGCGAATTCGCACGTATAATTTCCCGCAAGGCCGGATGACAGATCACCGAATTAATCTCACTTTATACAAGCTTGATTTTATAATGGACGGCGATTTAACCGATCTGACTAATGCGTTATTGGCGGAACATCAGGCGGAGTTATTAGCGCAACTGGCTGGCAATTAAGCTGTTGCAGAATAAAAGTACATTCAACATATACTATTTAATTAAGGTTGCTTTATGAAGAAAACACAAATCGCGTTACTGATTACTGCCATTGCCAGCCTAGCGATCGTCGGCGGTGCCTTGTATTTCCAAATTGTTGAACGGATGCCGCCATGTCCGTTATGCATTATCCAGCGCTATGCTTTTATTCTGTTAGCAATCGGTAGTTTAATCGGCATGGCCGGCCCTGCTTTACTACGCAAAATCGGCTGCTGCCTCGGCTTGTATGCCTCCATTAGCGGCGCAGGCGTGGCGCTGCATCAACTGTATGTCATTGCCCATCCAGATATTAAATGCGGTATTGATCCGGTTCAAACTGCGGTAAATAGCTTGCCCTTTGCGAGCTGGTTGCCGACGGTGTTTTCTGCCGAAGGTTTGTGCGGAACGCCTTATGATCCATTTTTTGGACTCGTATTGCCGCAATGGTCGTTGTTGTGGTTTGTGGTGTTTACCGTGGTGTTGCTGCTGGTGTTATTTAAGAGTAAAAAGCAATAATCTGATGCGTAGGGTGGGCACGGTTTTGTGCCCACGCGTAACAGTAAATAAACAACGGATTTAATTTACGAATAGTTTTGATCGAAAATAACGCGTGGGCACAAAACCGTGCCCACCCTACGCCAATTTCAATCAAAGAATACTCTGGGATTTTCACGTAACCCCACCCAACTCAATCCAAATACATGTCCCAACACAGCATCGCCAACCTACTCAACAGCACAACCGCAGCAGGCACGTTGCCCGCATTAGAAACGCGTTTGCTAATGATGCATGTGTTAAATAAAACCCGTATTCAATTAATTACCCAAGCCGATTACGAGCTGTCTGACTCCGAATTAAACGCGCTGCAACTGCTCATTGACCGTCGCGTGCAAGGTGAGCCAATCGCCTACTTAATCGGCCAACGTGAATTTTTTGGCTTGATGTTGCAAGTCACTCCCGACGTATTAATTCCTCGGCCAGATACTGAGTTATTAGTTGAACTCGGGCTGCAGTACGCGCCGCCTAATTCCACTGTGCTCGACCTTGGTACCGGCTCTGGTGCGATTGCAATTGCACTTGCCCATCAACGCGCCGATTTGCAGGTTTGGGCTTGCGACATCAGCCAGGCCGCGTTGGCGGTCGCACAGAACAATGCCGTTACTCATCAATGCAAAATCACTCTATTGAAAAGCGACTGGTACGCACAATTACCAGACATGCAGTGGCAAACCATTGTTTCCAACCCGCCGTATATTGTTCAACATGACCCGCATTTAAGTCAGGGTGATTTACGCTTTGAGCCAATCAATGCGTTGACTGACCATGCGGATGGTTTATCGGCATATCGCCAGTTAATTGCCGGAGCCGTCTCGCGCTTAACCGAAGATGGCTGGCTGTTGCTCGAACATGGCTACGATCAGGCGCAGGCGGTACGTGCTTTGCTCACCGAGCATCAATTCATCAACGTACAAAGCTGGTGTGATATTGCCGGCATCGAGCGGGTATCTGTTGGGCAACGCCACAGCATCCCCTCACCGACATTTTTATCAAAAATACCAAACTAAGCCACGCAACCCGTATTTTTCTTGTACAGTAACCATTCTTTTGAATTGTCTACCAGGATTCCATGCGCTATTTCATCGCCCTTTTTATCGTGCTTTTGAGCTTAGCTTATTTTCCTGTAGTTGCCCAAGAAAATACTCCTGACATTCCAACTAAATCCAATCCTAAAATTTGCGTCGTCTTATCCGGCGGCGGTGCGCGTGGCTTTGCGCATATCGGCGTTTTAAAATATCTGGAAGAACAGCACATTCCTGTTCATTGCATAGCAGGAACCAGCATGGGTGCAGTGATCGGCGGGCTGTACGCATCCGGCATGTCGGCCAACGAAATTGAACAACGCCTCAACGAAATTAAATTAGGCGATGTCGCTTTGGATATTGTCGACCGGCGCAAAATTTCTCAAACCCTACGTGAAGATGATATTAACTACCCGATCAGCGGCACCTTCGGCTTAAGCAAAAACGGCGTAACCTTACCGCTAGGCGCAGTACAGGCGAATCAGTTTTTAGAACTGCTGCACAATTGGACTGCGCATCTTCCGCCCGACATCGCGTTTGACCAATTACCAATACCATTCCGCGCCGTTGCCACCGATTTAGAAACCGGTGAAATGGTAGTGTTTGACAAAGGCCCCATCCACAATGCAATACGCGCCAGTATGGCCGCGCCGGGTGTTTTTGCACCGATTGAAATTAATGGCCACTTATTAAGCGACGGCGGTTTAGTGCGTAATTTACCCGTCGATATTGCACGCAGCATGGGCGCCGACGTCATCATTGCCGTCAACATTGGCACGCCATTATTACCCCGCCAAGACTTGCAAAGTTTTTTCAATATCAGCAAACAAATGGTGAATATCCTCACCGAACAAAACGTCAATGAACAAAAAAAAATACTACTACCTACCGACGTTTTAATTGATCCTAATTTAGGCGACATCAATTTTATGGATTTCCCGCGCGCGATTGAAGCCGTCGACATCGGCTATAAAGCAGCGCAGTCTATGCACGACAAACTGGCGCTGTTATCGGTCGAGCCGGCAAGCTATTCGGCACAACTCAAAGCGCGAACAATTCCGGATTTACATCCAATAACCATTGCGTTTGTCGATGTGCATAGTAAAGGTAAAATTCCGCCCGACGATATCCGCCGTCAACTGAATATCCCGATCGGCTCTATCTACAATGCCGAAGACATTAACAAGCGTATTACCCCATTAATTAATTCCCGCAACTTTGATAGCGTGGTGCATTCCTTAGTACAACGCGACGGTGAATATGGAGTACAAATTGATGCCACCGAACGCAGCTGGGGACCCAACTTTGTTCGCGTAGGCTTAGCAATGAGCACCGGTTTTGACGGCGTTAGCGGCTTTGAATTGCAAGTGGGGCATCGCTTGCCAGCAATCACCGACAGCGGCCTGGAATGGCGCAATGACCTTCAGTTTGGCTACGCCTACGGCATCCGCTCCGAACTACGCCAACCGCTGATTGTGCGCGAAGGCATGTACGTCGCGCCGTATATCAACGCGCAAATGAAACCGCTCAATCTGTATTCCGATAACACCCGGGTAGCCGAATACGCCATGCAAACATCGCAAATCGGACTCGATCTTGGCATACCGATCGGCGCCAATGCCAGCCTGGGCGAAATCCGCACTGGCTTCTTTGCAAGCCACACGGATTTGCGTCCTAAATTAGGCGGTTTAGTGACAGAACAATCCGACGGCAATACCAGCATAACCAGCTTACCCTGGGGGAAAACGGATGAGTTTGCGCTACATACCCGCTTCACTATTGACCAGCTCGACACCCCAGTTTTCCCGCGTGACGGTTATCGACTTGGCGGTGAACTAATCGCCGGGCTAAATCGAACCAGTAGTGACTCAAGCACTCTGGATACGCATAACGATTTACGCGGTTTTCAACAAGCCACTGTCGACTCCACGTGGGCCGACAGCGCCGAAGACCATAGTATTAATTTAAGCATGCAAGCTGGCGCACGCTATCAATCCGGTTCGCCTATCCCGGGAGTTGGCTTATCGCTTGGAGGCTTCCAGCGCTTAACCGCTTACCAGCCAGATCAATTCATCGGCAATTATTTGGTTTACGGTAACGCCACGTATTTATTCCGCGCCGTGAATTTTGGCATGGCCGGCGAAGCCGCCTTTGTCGGCACATCATTAGAAGTCGGCAATGCCGGCAATTTCAAATCTGACTTCCAGTTAGCCAATTTACGAAAAAGCCTGAGTGTCTTTGTCGGCGCCAATACCTTCATGGGCCCAGTTCATTTTGGTATAGCGATTGCCCCGGCCGGTGCGTTTAATTTGTTTTTGCAATTGGGACGGCAATAATTAACAAAATGAGTTAAATGCGAAGGCCAGGGACTAATGAAAGCTCCTGCAATATATTTGTTAGCAAACCAGCGCAATGGTACCTTGTACATCGGCGTCACTTCTGATTTGATACAAGGGGCCTGGCAACATCGGGAGGGAATAGCGCAAGGTTTCACGCATCAACATCAAGTTAAAACGCTGGTCTGGCACGAACAACACGAAACGATGGAAAGTGCAATCACGCGCGAGAAAGCACTCAAGAAATGGAACCGGAAGTGGAAATTACGCCTGATTGAGAAATTCAATCCTGAATGGAAAGATTTGTGGCTCGAAATCACGGGGCAGGAATCATCATCCCATTAAACATCGCCATTCCAACAAACAGCGTCATCTCCGAGTGCTTTAGTCGGGGATCCAGCGCCCTTCCCCCTCGTGCAAAGCACGACTGACCAGACACTATTCCTCTTGTGCAGGTACTCACATCGTTAAAGGGACACAGGACACACAATACCTTGAATGCTAGATTAACGAGCTCCTGGATTCCCGCCTACGCGGGAATGACGTTAATGGAAGGTATGAGGGTGCAATCATTATTATCTTCATCACATCAGCAACCCGCTTTGCTTCAAAGACCATTTTAGTTAAAATGCAGTCTGACATTTCCAGGGAATAATATGAAAAAAATAATAAGCAGCATCGCCATAGCACTGGCGTGTACAGCGGCGTACGCCAACACCCCACAACTAGACACCTTATTTGAATCAGACTGGCAATGGACGTTAAGCCACTCGCCGGAAACAGCCACCACCTTGGGCGACAACCGCTACAACCATAAGCTCTCCAATACCAGCTTAGCCGCCGCGCGCGTCTACAACAAACATCAACAAGATATGTTAAAAGAAGCGCTTAAAATTAAGCGCGACAGTTTAAGCGGGCAAGAACTGATCTCCTACGACCAGTTTGTGCTGGAAAAGCAGCAAGCAATCCGCGCCGCTGAGTTGTATCCCTACACAGTACAGCCCATTACACAAATTGATGGCTTGCAAATTACGTTACCAAGTCTGGTATCGCAAACCCCGTTTAATAACGCCTTTGATTACCATAACTATTTAGCGCGCTTGCATGCGATTCCCGCTTACGTGGATGGCATTATTGAACAGCTTCAAGAAAACATGAAAACCGGCTGGGTTGCCCCAAAAGTTATCATCGCACCAGTTCCAGGGCAGCTACATGATTTACGTCTACATTTAGATGAAAGCGAATTTGGTACACCGTTCCATCACATTCCAGCCAATGTTCCACGCCCTGAAGTATTTGCCGCACGCGGTAAAAAAGAGTTGTCTGAGCACGTGGCACCAGCGTTATTAAAACTGGAAAATTTCCTCATCACCCAATATTTGCCAGCCTGCCGCGACAGCATTGCTGCATCCAGCCTGCCAGCCGGAATGCCATACTATGATTTCATGGTTAAAAATGGCACCACCACCGATTTAACTGCACAACAAATTCACGACATTGGTTTGACTGAAGTAGCGCGGATTAAAGCAGAAATGCAAAGAGTCATGGATCAGGTTGGCTTCAAAGGCAGCTTTGCTGAATTTACGGTTTTCCTGAATACCGACCCACGTTTTTTCTACACCAATTCTGATGATTTATTAAACGGTTTCCGCGACATCATCGCGCACGTTTATCAAGTCTTGCCGACCATGTTTGCCCATCTGCCTAAAGCGCAAGCCGAAGTCAAACCGATTCCGCTATTAGGTTCCGAACAGCAGCCCGCCGCCTATTACAATCCCGGTCCGGATGATGGCAGCCGCTCAGGTTATTTTGCGGTCAACGTCTCCAACTTAAATACCCGCGCCAAATGGGAAATGGAAACGTTAACGCTGCATGAAGCAATTCCTGGCCACCATTTACAAATCAGTATCGCTAAAGAAGCGACCGACTTGCCTAAATTCCGACGCAACGGCTGGTACAACGCGTTTGGCGAAGGCTGGGCTTTGTATTCCGAAGGCTTGGGCTATGAAATGGGCTTTTATAAAGACCCTTATTCCAAATTCGGCAATTTAAATGATGAACTCTTCCGCGCTGCGCGTTTAGTAGTGGATACCGGCATTCACGCGTTAGGCTGGAGCCGTGAACAAGCAATTACATATTTAAATGAAAATACCGCCAACCCGCCGAACGACAATCAGGTAGAAATTGACCGCTACATCGCCTGGCCTGGACAAGCGCTGGGTTACAAAATCGGCCAATTAAAAATCAACCAGTTACGCGCCAAAGCGACTACTGCATTAGGCGATAAATTTGATCTGCGCGCCTTCCACAACGCCGTCATCGACAATGGCCCGATCCCGTTGTCGGTACTGGAAACGCAGATTGATTTGTGGATTAGTCAGCAGCAAGCGAAGCATTAATAAGTCAATGCGGTATCAATACAAGTAAGCACACTTTTGTGTCACTCGCATTGATACCGTCAAAATCGTCATCCTCGCGCAGGCGAGAATGACGTTAATATGTAGTCACTTTAATACACCCGATCATGGTCGCCCACATCCACGGGAATAATCATGGTCTCTGTTATCAGCAGCTCCAGCGTAATCCGATAACTTAAATTAATCGAAACAGAATGCAACCCAGTTAAACGACCTTGCAGAGGGTGCAAGCGTAATGACGGATGATGTGGATTTGCTTCCAGCAATTCTAAAGTTTTAAGGTATTGTCGGGCCAGCTCTGGATGCTGTTTTAGAAATTTTTTAGCACGACGCTCATAGGCTGCCGTGAACCGCAATGTATAACTCATCAATCATCAGCTAACAAGCGCGCCACATGTGCGTCCGCCGAGCCATCTACAAAACGTCCCGCCGTGACATCGGCACGGCTTTCTGCCAAGGCCGCTTCTAACTCACATTCACGCAAGTGATTGTAATGATCTAATTCCATCACCACAAACCGAGCATGGCCACGCACTGACACAATCGCCTCAGTATGGTCTTGCAAAATCGCCTCAATCGCAGCAATTCCCTTGGTTTTTAAATCATTGGCAGTAATGTGTGGCATAGCTGGCTCACCTTGTTAGAATAATGCGATTAATTATACGCTTAATCACATTATTAATAGCATGATTAATGATGTGATAACTACCTCTAAAAGTACTGTATTTCAAGAAAGATCTACTCTTTCAATTAGCACCTGTCAAGACTGGCGCAATTGCTCAAAAACGGTATGATCTGCGCTTGTCTCTTTTTCCTGAATTGTTTGTATGCTGCCTTCCATTGAACAACGTTTAGCCGTTGAATTAGTCGCCAAGCCTCAGCAGATCGCTGCGGCCATTACTCTGTTAGACGAAGGTGCTACGGTGCCGTTTATTTCCCGCTATCGTAAAGAAGCCACCGGCGGGCTGGACGACACGCAGTTGCGCTTGCTGGAACAGCGTTTATCTTATTTGCGTGAACTGGAACAGCGCCGCGAAGCGATTGTTAATTCAATAACCGAACAAGGCAAAATGACGCCGCTGTTGCTGGACGCGATCATGCACGCCGAAGACAAAACCGGCCTGGAAGATTTATATCTCCCGTACAAAATCAAACGTCGCACTAAAGCGCAAATTGCTCTCGAAGCAGGCTTGTTGCCATTAGCGGAGGCCTTAATTGCTGACCCGACTTTAGTGCCGGAAGAAGCAGCCACAGCATATTTAAAAGCGCCGTTTAAAACCGACGCCGGTGACAATCCCGGCGTAGCCGATGCCAAGGCAGCGCTGGATGGCGCACGTCAAATTCTGATGGAACGCTTTGCCGAAGACGCCACGTTATTGCAGCAATGCCGCGCCTATTTGCAAGAGCACGGTATTGTGGAATCACTAGTGATTGAAGGAAAGCAAGATGAAGGCGCAAAGTATGCCGATTATTTTGCGTACACAGAATCCATTATGAGCATTCCATCGCACCGCGCTTTAGCGATTTTGCGCGGTCGTCGCGAAGAAATGCTGAATGTAGTTTTGCGCCTGGATACTGAAGAAGAAAAACCGAAATGGGATGCGCCATTAAACCCGTGCGAAGGCCGGATTGCGCACTTTTTCAAGATCAGCAATCAAGGTCGTGCCGCCGATAAATGGCTGGCCGATACCGTGCGCTGGTGCTGGCGCGTGAAGGTGTTCATGCATCTGGAAAGTGAATTAATGGGACAGTTGCGTGAGCGCGCTGAATTGGAAGCCATCAACGTATTTGCACTGAATTTAAAAGCCCTGTTATTAGCCGCTCCTGCGGGTCAACACGCAACGATGGGGCTTGATCCGGGCTTGCGTACCGGCGTTAAAGTGGCGATTGTCGATGCGACCGGAAAAGTGCTGGAGTACAGTACCATTTATCCGCATCAACCGCGTAATGACTGGGACGGCTCCTTGCACACTTTGGCGCAATTAGCGGCCAAACATAATGTGTCATTAATTTCAATCGGCAATGGTACAGCTTCGCGTGAAACCGACAAGTTGGCACAAGATTTAATCAAGCTGCGCCCTGAATTAAAACTACGCAAAATTGTGGTCTCGGAAGCCGGTGCTTCGGTGTACTCAGCATCTGAATTTGCGTCGAAAGAATTGCCTGATTTAGATGTGACTATCCGCGGTGCGGTGTCGATTGCACGCCGCTTGCAAGATCCATTGGCCGAGTTAGTCAAGATTGATCCTAAGTCGATCGGGGTCGGACAATACCAGCACGATGTGAGCCAAAGCCAGTTAGCTAAATCATTGGATGCGGTAGTGGAAGATTGCGTGAATGCGGTCGGCGTGGATGTAAATACCGCTTCGGTCCCGTTGTTGGCGCGCGTGTCGGGCTTAAGCAATAGCGTGGCGCAAAGCATTGTCAATTACCGTGACACGCAAGGCCGTTTTGATTCCCGCGCTGCGTTACGCAAAGTGCCGCGTCTGGGCGATAAAACATTTGAACAGGCAGCCGGATTTTTGCGCGTGATGGATGGCGAATCACCACTTGATGCATCCGCTGTGCATCCCGAATCGTATCCGTTGGTAGAAAAAATTCTGGCCGATTTAAAGCGTGACGTGAAGAGTGTGATTGGTGACGCCGGTTTGTTAAAAACCCTGAATCCAGCCAAGTATGCCGACGAAAAATTCGGTGTACCAACTATTAGCGATATCTTAAAAGAATTGGAAAAACCGGGCCGCGATCCACGTCCTGAATTTTCCACCGCAACCTTTAAAGAAGGCGTGGAAGAAATCCGCGATTTGCGTCCCGATATGATTTTAGAAGGCGTTGTTACCAATGTTGCGGCATTTGGTGCGTTTGTCGATATCGGCGTGCATCAAGACGGCTTGGTACATATTTCGGCACTCTCCAACACTTTTGTAAAAGACCCGCACACAGTCGTTAAAGCTGGACAGGTCGTGAAAGTGAAAGTGTTGGAAGTCGATGAAAAACGCAAACGGATTGCGCTCACCATGCGCCTGACTGACAGCGCGCCACAACCGGGCGCACAGCCTGTGCAACGCGCTGACCGTGATGATGCAAAACGGTTATCGCAGCATCAAAAACAACCAGCGCAGGCAGCAGCACCGGCGAATAGCGCGATGGCAGCGGCATTTGCCAAGTTGCGGTCGTAATTAAACTTACTGCACGTCAGCGTCATCCTCGCTCAGGCAGGGATGGCGCGTTTTCAATTAAGCATATCGGAGCATTGTTTCAACAAAATCAAGCTGTCGCCCAAATTCTCTATTGAGCTATTAATATACTGTCAAAAAAGTTACTTTTAATCGACGGAAAAGCCATTGGATACGTTAATTTTTAAAAAACAGGGACGTATGAAAAACACAAATTTTCCTCTTTTTTTAAGCTAAATCCACTCAAATCTCCCCCTCGCATAGACATCAGCGTCAGCACGCAGCAGCGTATTTCTCTATATAATGTCGACATTAATTTTGCATTTTTTAGGAACAATCCCATGAACGACGTACAAAGCTGGATTAAAGAAACCGTAACTAACAACCAAGTTGTGTTGTTTATGAAAGGCACTGCCCAATTTCCGCAATGCGGTTTTTCTGGTCGCGCTGTGCAGATTTTAAAAGCCTGCGGCGTTGAAAATTTGGTTACGGTCAATGTGCTGGAAGATGCCGACGTTCGCCAGGGCGTTAAAGATTTTTCAAACTGGCCAACCGTTCCGCAGCTGTATGTTAAGGGCGAGTTTATCGGCGGCTCTGACATCATGGGCGAAATGTATGACTCCGGCGAATTAAAAGCACTGATCCAAGCCTAAGCCATACACGGCACACTAACTAGTGACTTCCCCAAAAAGCCCACCGCCAGCACGCTTGATTGTCGCCATTACCGGCGCAACCGGCGTGGTGTATGCGGTGCGCTTGTTAGAAGTGCTACGTGCCACCACCGAAATCGAAACCCATCTGGTCATTTCTGAAGCCGGCTTAATGAGCTTGAATCAGGAAGTTGGCATGAAGAAGAAACAACTTGAAGCGATGGCCGATGTGGTCTACAACGTGCGCGACATCGGCGCGGCAATTGCCAGCGGCTCGTTTCAAACCATGGGCATGATCATCGCGCCCTGCTCAATGAAAACATTAGCCTCGGTTGCGCTGGGCTTATCAGAAAACCTGATTTCCCGCGCTGCGGATGTCACGTTAAAAGAACGCCGCCGCCTAGTCTTAATGGTGCGTGAAACACCATTTAATTTAGCTCATTTACGCAATATGACGTCGGTCACGGAAATGGGCGGCATCATCTTCCCACCGCTGCCGAGCTTTTATCAGCATCCCGCCAGCATCGCTGAAATGGTCGATCACAGCGTTGGCCGGGTACTTGATTTATTCGCCATTCCGCATCAGCTCACGCCGGAATGGCTGGGCTTAAAAGCCAGTTAATTAAAACTCATTCAAACTCAATCCAGCTAATCCAAGCTAAAACAATTCGCGCTATTTGCTTTGTTGATGTGGTCAGCCTATCCTGTAATTAGTTACGGGAGCATCGCATGACCAAGGTTTTTTTCCCCGTTATTTTATTACTCACAGTCGCATCGTGCGCCACGGATTCACCTCAAGTCGCGGGTCCGGTTTCGACACAAGATCGCCTCGGCAAAGCCTTTGTTTCTCCGCTTAATGACTTGAACATAGTGCAAACAACGATTCCTCCCGTGATTACGGAAGCGTTAAAAAATCCATATCAAATTCCTGCCAATATTTCATGTAAAACCATCGCCGAGCAAGTTCGCTTACTCGACATAGCTTTAGGTGCAGATTTAGATGCGATAGTCGTCACGGAGAGTACCACCCAGCTAGAACAAGGCGGAGCGTTTGCCCAAGATGAAGCCGTTGGCTCCATTGAGCGAACGATACAAGGTGTGATTCCGTTCAGGAGCTGGATCAGGAAATTTAGCGGCGCAGAAAAACGTTCTAAAGAATTAACGGCAGCGATTGCTGCCGGCGTGGTGCGGCGTGCTTTTCTTAAAGGAATGGGACAAGAACGTCGCTGTGAACCTCCTGCCGCGCCTTTAAAACGTCCCGCTGTGGTTCCGGCATCAGCAACGACAACACCCGCTACTCCTCCCGTAAAGCCACCCACTCTTACCGTCAAATAGGCTCTGGCAATTAGCCCTGCGAGCCGGGTTCAGCCACAATGTCGCTTTGCGGCGGCCCGGCAATTTGCTCGATGGTGATTTTTCCCTGCTTGATCGAATTTTCTAAATCGCCCTGCAACAATTCATCAAATTCTTCTTTTGGCACATCCACTTTCTTGATACCAATCGCTTGATTGCGACCGCGAGTTTTAGCCATGTATAACGCCGAGTCAGCAAGATTGAGTGATTTTTCCCAATTCAAATCCACTTCGCTTTCTGCGCCTTGAGGTAAGGAAATGTAGCCGGCAGAAACCGTCACTTGCAATATATTCTTACCATATACAACGGGTTTTCCGCCCACGCTAACCAAGATCCGTTCAATCACTTGCTGCAGATTTACAATCGGTATGTGATTTAAAAAAATGAGAAACTCCTCACCGCCCCAGCGCATTAACATATCTTTTTCACGCATGACAACGGTAAGTCGATTACTCAATTCAATCAATACCTTATCGCCTGCTGCATGACCAAATTTATCATTAATACGTTTGAAGTGATCTATGTCCAGCAGTACCAAAGCGTGTGACAAACTGGTGTCTGCGGGAGTACGCCGATCAGTTATTTGCGCTCGGAATTGCATCGCTTCGTGGAAGGCGCGCCGGTTTAATAGTCCGGTTAATGGGTCCCGGGTTGATTGTTGCGCCAACTTCAGATTGGCTTGTTCGAGATTGTGGTTGGTCTCTCTCACTTTACGATATAAAAAAAGTATGGTGAGTGTGATTGATACGGCAATCAAACTAGCGAGAATTGATATGACGCGTTGCAAACTTTTATTATTAATTTCCACACTTTGCAAACGCGTTTTTTGCTCTAAAACTTCGATTTGTTTTTCACTTTGAATCGCATCGTACTTGGCCTTCATTTCTGACACGGTGCGATTGCGTTCTTTGCCAAACAACTCCGTGGTTAAGGCGATCTGATCTGACTGCGCTTTATAGGCTTCACGATACATGCCGGCTTTTTCATAGGCCGATGCCAACTTCCCCAACACCATTTCAATATCGGGTTTTGCATTCGCCTTGCGCATCGAATCAATACCAAGATTCACTTCGGCAGCACCTGTTTGTACTTCGCCCAAACCCATGCGACACAGGCCGATATTGACATGCGCATCGGCAGTGTCTGAACTGTTTTCCAATATTTCTGCAAGTAGCAAAGTTTGTTTCGCATATTGCAAACATTCCGTGTAATGCCCCATCCGATAAGTCACATCGGCTAAGTTGTTGACCGCCACAACCTCAGAGCGCACATTCGAATTTCTACGGGCATAATTCCGCGCTTCTTTATACGCGCTCATGGCATCGGCATATTTTCCCTGCGCCCCATATGCATGACCGCGATTAATCGCCAAGGTATCCATCTTGCTTTTTGCATCGACGCTTAACGCCAACTTGGTCGCCTTAGCGTTATATTCCAACGCCAATTCAGGGTTTTTAAGGCTGAGATATAAAATACCAATATCGTTCAACACCACGATGCGCATCAATACCGCGTTCCGCCCTCCTTCTTCCAAGCTATCCATCGCCACCAATTGATGTTGCAGTGCCGCTTCAAAATCGCCCAAATCTTGATAAATGCTGCCTGCCACACCATTAATGCGGTTGGTCACTTTGTTCACATTAACGTTTTTTGCTAATAACAGAGCCTGCTCGATAGTCTCTTTGGCCTGATCCAGTTTTCCATCATTTTGTAAAAAAACAGCCTGGAAATTTAACGCCATCGCGCTTGACCAATTATCATGGTAGCGCACCCCCAACGCACTTAAATCGGCATTCTGTTTGCGTGCGGGTACTGACTGTTCATTTTTAATATATAAGTCAATCAAACCAATCAAGGCATCGCGTTGATCTTCCAACTTGGCATCAGCTGGCAGCTGATTCTGAAGCGCGATTAATTGTTTTAATGATTCTTCTTTTTGAGTTTCAGATAAATCTACCAAGCGGTTAATTTCAGCTTGTACAGGGGTAGGGTTGGCGTCGATAGCATACGAAGTAGTCGCCCAAAAGCATAACAAGACAAAGCTGATTAAACAAACATGACTAGAAAAATAGTTATCGCCGTAAATACGCATGTCGATACAATTCCCCAATTTAACTACTGATTCACTACATCAATGCTCTACCATCGCTTCATGTTGTTCTGGCCCCGCAATTTGCTCAATGATGACTTTGCCTTGCTTGATCGAATTTTCCAAATCTCCTTCTAATAAAGCATCGAATTCTTCTTTTTTTACATTCACGACTTTAATACCGATAGCCTGATTCCGACCACGAGTTTTAGCCATATACAACGCAGAATCAGCCAGGTTGAGCATTTTTTCCCAATTCGGATCCACCTCACTAGTATCACCCTGCTGCAATGAAATATAGCCCGCAGAAATGGTGACCGGCATCGTATTATTTTCAAAAGGCACTTGCCTGCCACCCACGCTAATCAATATCCGCTCAACGACTTGAGGAAGATTTGCGGTCGGAATATGGTTCAAAAATACGAGAAATTCCTCACCACCCCAGCGCATCAACATATCTTTGTCGCGCATGACGTGTGTAAGCCGCTTACTCAATTCGACCAACACGCTATCACCAGCCGCATGGCCATAGTTATCATTAATGCGCTTGAAGTGATCAATATCCAGCATTACCAGTGCATGCGGCGGCGGAGTGGTAGTACCCAACGAGCGTCGCTCTGTTATTTGGGTGCGGAATTGCATCGCATCGTGGAAGGCTCGCCGATTTAGTAGGCCGGTTAACGGATCGCGGGTAGATTGGTGCGCCAATTTCACATTGGCTTCTTCTAAATTGCGGTTAGTTTCTCTCACCTTCCGATACAAGAAAAGAATAGTCAGCGCAACTGCTATTGCAATAATGGTGGAAAGTGTCGCGATGATTCGTTGCAGGCCTTTATTTTTGATTTCGACACTTTGAACCTGATTTTTTTGCTCCAGCACTTCGATTTGTTTTTCCCGTTGGCTGGCATCATACTTGGCCTTTAATTCTGACACGGCCCGATCCCGATCAACCTGAAACAATTCCGTCGACAAAGCCAATTCTTCCACAATAGCCTTGTACGCATCGCGATACATACCCGCTTTTTCGTAGGCGGTTGCCAATTGACCCAACACGCTTTCAATATCAGGTTTTGCATTTGATTTACGCAATATATCAATACCCTGATTAACTTCGCCGGCTCCCAGTTGCACTTCGCCTAAGCCCATGTGGCAGAGCCCTAGATTAACGAGACCGCTCGCTTTCAGCCCGCTATTTCCGATTTTCTCCACCAATTGCAACGTTTGCTTTGCATACTGTAAACACAAAGAATAGTTATCCAATCGATACGCGGCATCGGATAAATTATTGAGTGCGGTAGCTTCGCTGCGCCGATCAGAAAGCTGGCGTGCAATTGCCAGGGATTCCGTATAGGCTTTAATCGCATCGGTCAGTTTCCCCTGTGTGGAATAAGCATAGCCACGATTACCAGCCAGCATGCCCAACATAATTTGGTCATCCATTTTTTCTGCTAACCGAGTGCCCTTGCTGTAATACTCCAACGCCATTTGCGGATCTTTAAGACTTAAATACAAATTACCAATATTATTGAGGGCATTAATCAGCTGCAAATCGTCATGCCGACTACCCTCCTCCAAGGCATCCATTGCGGCCAGTTGATATTGCAAAGCTATTTGAAAATCACCCAATGCACTATTAATAACCGACGCCGTACTATTGACCCGGCTTGTTAATCTTTTTACGTTAACAATTTTTGCTAACTGCATTGCTTGCGCATTCACCTTCTTGGCTTCTTGCAGCTTTCCTTCACCTCTTAATATAGCCGCCTGAAAATTCAATACCATCGCATTCGACCAGTTGTCGTGATAGCGCTGCCCCAAAGCATTCAGCTCCGCGTTCAACTTACCCGCGGGCTCATTTTGATCATCATTAAGATATAAACCAATCAAGGCAATCAACGCTTCGCGCTGATCTTCTAATGCCGTGTCCGCAGGTAAGCTACGTTTAAGCTCGCTTAACTGCTTAATCGACTCAGCGACCTGAGTTTCAGACAAATCCTGCAAACGGAAAATTTCAGATTGGATAGGTGAAGGTTGGGGGTCAACAGCCTGCGTCGTACCCACAAAAAGACATAGCAAAACCAGACCGGCCAAACAAGCCCGTAGAGAGGAAAACCTATCAAGGTGTATTTGCATGTGATGCAACGCCCTAGTTACACTTAGTTGACTAATCTCGCACACATACAAAAATAGATAAAGACCAGCGAGTGAGCACAAACCGACGTGATGAATAGCCCTACCTTACCTTCAAAATTACCATTGGGAAATATTTAGTATGAAAATCTGTTGCTATAACAGCGTATTCCCCTAGTTATTTGGCAGCATTATTTTCAACCTACGTTACCAAAAGAGCACTCTGGCAACTTTTATCACCAGCCGGGGGCACATTTTTTATGGAACAACGTAAGTTGTTTATTATTAATTCTAGTTAAACCGAGTAGATTATCAAGGTAAATCCCGTTGATTGATGGCAACCCCGTAGCAGTGACAAACCAAAAAAGAAGGTTATATAACAAACTTGTTAAGGAAATTTTATCTGCTAGAGTATTTATCAGTGGCTCGTCATTGCTGTAATAAAACCCTCCCTAACTGAACTTTCATGAAACACAATTCGATTTTCAAGATTATTGCGGCGTTATCCGTAAATTGTCTTTTGAGTGTTTCTGTCACCCATGCACAATCCGTGCTACACATCGCATCGGACGATTGGTGCCCCTACATCTGTGCTCAAAATGGACACCTTACCAGTGGCTATTTGGTTGATGTTGCTACACAAGCCATGCTGATAAGTGGTTATCAAGTCGAGTCAGCACTGATCCCCTTAACACGCGCAATGCATGAAGCCAGCACGGGCAGTATTCAAGGAGTCTATGCGCCGCCGATTGATGACCGCTTACGCCTGAGCATACCTATCGCTTATTCACGCGCCTGCTTCTACACGCTTGCTGAACAGACCTGGCGCTATCAGGGCATAGCGTCCTTGCATAATGTCGTGGTCGGCATCGTTGGCGAATACGGTTATGACGACAATCTCATGGATGCCTATGTCATCAAAAATCAACATAAACATTTGCTAATTGATACGTCATTTGGTGAAAATGCCGGCCTGAGTAATCTAAAAAAGTTACTAGCAGCTCGCTTTCCTGTCATGCTAGAACATGAGGCGGTAATGACAATGTTAGCGAAAAACCTCGGTGCTGAATATAAGATCAGACAAGCCGGTTGCCTGGAACATGCTTTACCGCTGCCCATCGGCTTTACCAAAATGGATAGCCATAACGAAGATTGGATCCGCGCACTAACATTAGGTATTCAACAATTGGAAGCCAGCGGCAAATTGGCCGAACTACGCCAGCATTACCACATACCTGAGATCAACACAAAATGAACACTGCTCATCAAAACTGGTTCGCTGGCCTAAAATCATTAAGTCAATCCGACTTCCCAAAGAAGTGCGCCTGTTGTGGGCGAGTCTACCAATCCGAAGAGGATTATTTTCAAGAAACCAAGGCAATTAGAAATGCACATACCGGCTTAAAGGTCGCTCAAGACGATGATGATGGTTTATTAGTCGAACTTTTTCGCAATTGCGTTTGCGGCTCTACGCTGTTAGCGTTTTTTTCAGACCGGCGCGATCAATCCGACGCCGGAAACATACGCCGTAAATTATTTGATGAAGTATTGGACTACATTGTGCAAACGGGCGTTGCACCAATAACTGCGCGGACAGAATTGCTACGGGTTATTCATGGAGAACAAAGCGACATGCTGGAGCTTTGGCATGCGAAGATTTTAGCTGCAGAAAAAAATGGCGGCTTGATGACATTAATCAAGTCACAACAATAGCGCTGATCACCATTCCTTAGCCATCTGACATAGCGAATTGAATTCAATTCAAAGTTATTTAACAAAATAAAATAAAAATAGCTTGCAATTAAATAGCTCACTATATATTATTTCGACATGGAAACGAAATCACACAAAATCAATCAAGTCCCTCAGTTAGATGGGCAGCTTTGTTTTGCTTTATATTCAACATCTTTAGCAATGAGCAAGCTGTACCGCAAACTGTTGCGCAAAATGGGAATCACCTATTCTCAATATTTGGTTTTGATGGTTTTGTGGCAGCGCGATGAACTAACGGTCTCCGATATTGGTGCGCACTTGTACTTGGATTCAGCAACACTGACCCCTTTGCTAAAACGCATGGAAGCTTTAGAGCTGATTACTCGGGAACGTGCTGCAAACGACGAACGCCAGGTTATTATTTCACTGACTAAAACTGGTAACGCAATGAGAAAACAAGCAGCTGAATTACCGAACTCGGTGCTGTGCGCAATTGAATGCATGCCGGAGCAAGCCATTGATCTTAAAATGCGACTGGAAGCGTTGCGTGCATCATTAATGAAAAATGCTTGATGTTGTAGTGTCGAGCTTTTTTTTATTTTAAATAAGTAGTGTACTATTTAATAGTTAACTACATATAGCTTGTGCAGTTTGAGCCAAGCATTTTTAAATGGGATCAGAACGATATCTGGTTCCAACCCGAACAGCCCGGTTTGGCTGGAATACCTTGAAAGGAACACATCATGAAAATAGCAACAATTCTTTATCGCGCTTACGCAAAAGCAACCGGTGGCCGCGATGGTCGTGCAGTATCTTCCGATGCTGTACTGGACATTAAGTTAGTGACACCAAAAGAACTCGGTGGTGCTGGTGGCGCAGGCACAAACCCTGAGCAGTTATTCGCGGCTGGCTACTCTGCCTGCTTCCTAGGTGCGATGAAATTCGTTGCGGCCCGCGACAAGATCGCCATCCCACCTGACGTTGCAGTTGACGGTAGTGTCGGTATCGGTGCAATCGCCACCGGTTTCGGTATTGAAGTTGAGTTGAGGATCTCATTACCCGGCCTGGATCGTGCCGTAGCGGAAGACTTAATCGCTAAAGCGCACATCGTTTGCCCTTATTCTAATGCCACCCGCAACAACATCGACGTCACGTTAGTGTTGGTTTAATTACGCTTCACCCCACCCTTTTTGGAAAGAAATAGCCATGAAAAATATGAACAAAGTATTCGCCGCAACGGCAATCAGCCTCACTATCGGAAACGCAATGGCCGCCGCAGGCAGCCCGGGTGTAGAACACACTACGCAAGCTTTTTTAGAAGCTCTGGAAACTGGCTTCGGCACACCGTTTGAACAACTATCACCGGCGGAAGCCCGCACTAAATTTGACGGCGCGCAAGCCGGTGTGAAATTAGTTTTACCCAAAGCGGATGTATCGGAAAAAATCATCGAAGTAGACGGTGCCGCAATCAAGTTGACCATAGTTCGGCCAGCTGGCGTAACTAAAACTTTACCGGCTTTTATGTTCTTTCATGGTGGCGGTTGGGTGTTAGGCGATTTCGCAAGTCATGAACGCTTAGTGCGCGATCTAGTTGTTAATTCCGGCGCGGTCGCTGTTTTTGTTAATTACACGCCGTCTCCTGACGCTAAATATGGTGTCGCGATTAACCAAGCCTATGCAGCTACCAAATGGGTAGCGGAACATGGAAAAGAAATCAATGTCGACGGTAGTCGCTTAGCGGTGGCCGGTAATAGTGTCGGCGGGAATATGGCAACAGTGGTCAGCATCATGGCCAAAGAACGCGGCGCTCCGAAGCTACGTTTCCAAGCCTTGTTATGGCCAGTAACGGATGCAAACATGGACAATGCATCGTATCAACAATTTGGCGAAAATCATTTCCTTACTAAAAGTGCGATGAAATGGTATTGGGATAATTACACGTCAAATCTTGAGCAGCGCAATGAAATTTACGCGTCGCCACTGCGTGCAAGTTTAGCGCAATTACAAGGGCTTCCACCTGCTTTGATCGAAACCGCCGAGTTTGATGTCTTGCGTGACGAAGCTGAAGCATACGGGCATAAATTGGATGCTGCCGGTGTCGAAGTCACAAGCATGCGCTATAGCGGCATGATTCATGATTTCGGTTTATTGAATGTACTTAGCCAGGTTCCAGCAGTACGGTCGGCCATGCGACAAGCCGGGGAAGAGTTAAAACAGCATTTGAAATAATTTGTTAAGCCATCGCCACTGCCAATTAAATAGCGCACTATTATATTGCTTACTATTTTACTGGCAGTGACTTTTTCGAGAAGCAGTAATGAAGTATTTAAGCATCTGATGCCTTTTATTGATTTGCATCTGTACCAACTTAGGTCGCAGCGTGCAGTCCTATGTAACCGGATGGCCTAACCCCTGGCAGCAGATATCAACCGCTGAATCTGCAATAATCCAAATTCCCAGTGGCCCAAATCAGACTCCGCATTGATATGCCCCAACGCACCAGCATTCACGAATTCGCTACCCCATTGGCTTGCCCAGTAGATTGCCCGGTCCGAAGCCATCCAGGGATCGTCGGTACTGCCGACTACAATCGACGGGCAGTGCAAGCGTGCGCCCAGTAATACCTTTTCCAAGCCAAACTTCTCCGGATCAGCTGGCGCAACCAGCAAGGCGCCAATTAAGTTCGGCGCCCCGGAGTTGGCGCAATGAACAGTCGCAAGACATCCAAAACTATGTGCGGCGATCAGTGTCGGGCGATTATCGCTAAGCAGACTTTGACGCAATTGCTCCGACCAGACCAGCAGTTCAGGCGTATCCCAGCACACCTGCTCAACTCGTTCAAAATGCGGATAACGCAATTGCCAATGCGTTTGCCAGTGCCCCGGACCGCTGTTATTCAGCCCGGGGACGATTAGCGTGCGCAAAGGTGAAAAAACATTCTCTCCCATTTCAGGCTACCTCCCTTTCCAGAGCGACGCATTCAGTAACGGAAATGCCAATTTCGATTACTGAGATTATCAAATGCTCGCGCGCAACACAAGGCCGACATAACGACGATCGCCCGGAGTAGCCGTCACTGCACTTGTGGTGCTATAGGCGTCGATGTTAGTAACATAATGAGTATCTGCAAGGTTCTTCCCGACCAGGGTCAGCTCAAACTTACCACCCGGGCTCTGAATGCCGATGCCCCCATCGATAATACTGTAGCCACCTTGCGCACCAACAGCAGACAACCCGGAGTTGTAATTTGCGCTGCCTCGATAAACGGCATTACTAAATGTATGCAAATAGTAAGCGCCGACCAAAGGGACGCGGTAATCGAAGCCAACGTTGGTGCTGAATCTTGGCGCAAAAGGTAATTCTTTTCCGGTAAAGTTGCACTGTTGAGCCCCTCCTGGAGCGCCGGATATTTCGGCCGGGCATGGCGCATCAGCAAAATTAGAATAAAACGCTTTGTTATAAGCACCGCTAAAGTTGAAACGCAAACGCTCAGTTGCGGCGTAGGACCCATCCAATTCCAGACCCTGCAAAGTTACTCCGGCAACATTACCTAAATATGTACGGTAGGTTGTAGTTTGATTCTGTGCCGTTAAAATCGGATCAACTACAGACAGATTTTGCTGATAGTCGGTGATTTTCGTGTGATAAATATTGGCACCAAGGATTAACGCGTGATTCAATTGAGTGGTCTTAAATCCCAATTCAAAATCAAGGGCTTTTTCCGGCGCAACGTTTTGCGGCGTCAGTGTCGTCGTATTAAACTCAACTGCACCAGACTTCGCTCCATACCCGGCGGACGTGTATAACAGTGTATTTTCACTCAGCTTATAGCTCGGATTGATCAGCCATGCATACGATGTTGCGTTGATATCCTGTCCATTGACGAAACCTAAGTTAACATCCTTGGCACTGAGTATCCCTTTAGTAGCGGCGATTTGCGCTGCTGTTGCGCCACTGTATTGACCGCCAACGCCATTACCAGTAGCACTCAACGTCGTGGCTTGTAAATTCGACGGCAGTGCTGAATTGTCCTCAATCACATTACTATAATTGTTGGTCTTGGTCTCTGCGGTACGACGCAGTCCTAACGTTACGGTTGCTTGTTCCGTAAAATGCCAGTTCAACTGACCAAACTCGGCAGCACTTTTTGTATCGGGATGCGTTGTGGTATTTACAAAAAGCCCACGCAAGGAATCTTGTAATAGTTTAGTGCCAACGCCGCTACTGGATAAGGAATTGTATTGCGCATTCGTTGCGTAAAACGCCCCTGCATCCGATCCATAAAGCGTTCGATCAGTAGAGTCGACCGTCGAATTAAGAAAATATACGCCAGCGGTATAGTCAAGCGTCTTACTGACCGTCGAATTTACATGGAACTCCTGAGAAACCTGCTCCTGCTTGATGATTGCGCCATATTGACGAATATTAAATGGATCCCATTCGGCGTTATGGGCATCGAACAACGAATTACGGTAGGCAGTGATCGAAGTAAAAGTCACATTCTCAAATGGTGTCCAATTGACGTTGGCAGATACGCCACTCGTCGCACTCACTGTCGGCAAAGATCCAACATTCACCACCTGATTCCAATTGCCTAAAAGAGGTTGGTAATCACCGAAGTACGACCGGGAGAGACGGGATGAAAAAGTCGTTCCGCTACCGGCCGTTCTCGAAGCACCATCGGCGAAGGTAGTCGGTTCGCCGATCAGCGGTGGATCGCCAAAAGGAACCATCTCATCCGACCGTTGGCGGTCGATGCTCAAGCGTATCGACAAATCGGGAGAAGGCAGTAGCAGGAATTGAATACGGCCACCAGCACGGTCGCGATTCCCAAATGTTTCATTGGTGTGGTCCGGTGCAATGTCCTGAAACGGGCCGTTGCGCTTTTCGCTAAAAACAGAAAGCCGGTAAGCCAATACACCATCCTGTATCGGGCCGCCTATCGTCGCCTTAGCGCCGATTTCATCGTATTCACCCGCAGACAACTGTACTGTTGCCTCCGGCTTAAAACTCGGGTCCTTGGTAACTATATTAACGACGCCAAGCGTCGTGTTTTTTCCCATCAATGTACCTTGCGGTCCGCGCAGCACTTCGATGTGATCAAGATCATCAAAGTTACCCCAAGAACCTGCGATGAATGCGCTAGGAACTCCGTCAATAACGACACCAACACTAGGCTCCAACGCATCATTGGCGGTATTTTTTCCAACGCCTCGTATGGAAATACTGGTTTGTCGCGCATTCGGTGCCTGCACCAAAATATTGGGCGTGAGCTTGGCAAAATCTTGTATGGTCACTGCGCCATCACGATCAAGCATCCTTCCGCTCACTGCCGATACTGGGATAGGCACATCTTGCAAATTTTCTTCACGTTCGCGTGCCCGCACAACAATCTGATCAAGCGTCGGCGCATTGTTATCTTCAGCAGAAGCATTGGGTGTTGATGCGACGGTGCTGGTTTTATTTTCATCCGCTTTGCTGATCGACGCATCGACAGGGTTCAATGCTTTTTTAAGCTCCTCAACCTCTTTACGAAGGCGTATATTTTCGGCCTGCAAGTCGCTCACCGGCGGCTCTTCCGCGGCGAAGGTGTGGCCGCAGGAAAATATTGAAACAGCACCTATTACTGACGCTGCACCAGCGCGAATTTTCATACTTTTTGACGCTACCGCTCGGCTGCCTTTCGTACCGTGCAATACTGACTTCAATGTGTAGCCCTTCATCATTCCCATCCCTCGTAAGTGAAATATTAAAACCAGTTCGCGTGCTAAAACCTGATGTAGGCACGTCGCTCCATTTAACGACGAAACGTTTTCTATGGCCGACTATAACAATTGATGGCTTACAAAAAACGTCAATGCTAGCGCTCGCTTACTGCAATGTGAACGAATCAAAACATGTTTATATATGCGCAAATGAACTAATAAAAATTAGGGCTACCAGAATGTGCGGAATGGATGATGAAATAGATTTTAGAATCACGATTCGTATTACAAGAATGGGATTTGACTAGTCATTTTTTGCGTCGTTATGCGAAAACCAAGCAAGCTAATTTGAAATGATTTCTTCACACATCGACTGCAGCCTACTAATCTTCCTGGCATGCATTCCAATGCAAAGAGCTTGATCGAAATTATCAAAACCTACAGGAAATCAAAACATGAAAATCATCCGTATCTTGCAATCATTTTTTATTGCGCTTGCTCTTATTTCCTCCACTACTGCCTGGGCGTCTGGCGCAACAGTGGTCTACCACATAGACGACAGCGCGAACGCGCGCATGGTATTGGGTAATGTGACCAACCACCTGATTGCGGCACCGGATACGAAAATTCATGTTGTCAGCAATGGCAAGGGAATCGAATTTTTACTAGTTGATGCACAAGACAGTAACGGGAAACCTTACGCGCCCGCCATCCAGGCACTGGCCGCGAAAGGAGTCGCATTCAAAGTATGTCGAAACTCATTAAATAGTCGCAAGCTTGGCGACAATGCCGTGATAGCAGAAGCAACGATCGTTCCGGCGGCTGTTGCTGAGATTGCCCGCTTGGAAATTGACGAAAAGGCCGCGTATATAAAACCTTGATGCGTAAAACCGTGAATTGGTACGGCCATTTACGCATTGCCTGATTCGAATTTAGCTTTTCTATTAGCGATAGTTGAAACTCAAATAAGCTGCAACGAAATGATTCGTTCTCTCAATGATGGACGTTCGCTATTCTTCTTATCTAACTTTCGTTCACTGCTGTTTTCTATTATTTGCTAGTCGGTGGCGATCACGTTCAAAGGTATTGGGATTAGATGAAACTGAACTATATTATTTTGATGATGGCGCTCGGCGTCCCCGCACTGCAGCCTTTTGAGGTTTTTGCCGCCAACAGTGCTTTGACTGCATTCCCATCCACATCGCTTCCCGACGTGGACGGACGGGCGCATAACTTTAACGAGTGGGGAGGGAAAATTCGCGTAGTCAATTTCTGGGCAACCTGGTGTGCGCCGTGTCGCAATGAGATTCCGCTTCTATCCGCTATAAGCCGGGAATGGCATGCAAAGGATGTAGAAGTTATTGGCGTAGCCATTGATGGATCTGATGACGTACGTGCCTTTATCAATGAAGCCAAAATTGCTTATCCAGTCTTGTTAGCGGAGCAACAGGGACAAGGGTTGATGCAATCAGGCGGTAATGCAATGGGCGCCTTGCCATTTACGCTATTGCTAGACCGACGCGGCAATATCATCCAACGCCATGCGGGAGTTCTCGACGCCAGACTTTTGAAACAGTGGCTGGCGGAAGCCACGGCAAAGCCAAAGTAGACCAGCGATAAAACATTCGCCGGTATTTTGAAACCATTTATTTACATTAGGGAGCATATCTTGAAAATTATTCCATCATCTCTGATTTCGGCGCTTGTAATCGGGCTGACACTGTGCGCATCAACTTGCGCGGCTCCGGGGGACAACTACATCACTTCGCTAGACGCATGGCGTAAGCAGGCCGACGAAAAAATTCGCTCAGAAGATGGCCCGCTATCGGCAATCGGGCTGTATTGGCTTCATGACGGCATCAATAAAGTTGGCGCATATCCGAGCAACGAAGTAGTGCTGCCGTCTAGCTTGGCGCCCACGAAGGCAGGCATTATTAAAGTGGATGGCCCAACAGTCACCTTTGATACGGTCGACAACGTGGTTGTAGCAGTTGACGGGCAAGACACCAAACACGTTACATTGCAAAAAGACGGAAAAATTGACCAGAACAATTTTAAACTTGGTCGCCTCAAATTTTCCTTCGTCAACCGCGAACTCGGATTAGCAATCAGAGTTACCGATCCAAACAATGCGGCACGACGGGATTTCCCTGGGCAGCAATGGTTTCCGGCCGATGAGAGTTGGGTGCTAGAAGGGCATTTCGTACCATTCGACGCTCCTAAGACCTTGGTCTATGAAGCAGCCACCGGAGGCACGCGTACCGGTATTAGCCCCGGTTATGTAAGCTTCAACCATGACGGGCACGAATATCGACTCGAGGTTCAAAAAACCTCAGAGACCAGCTATCTGGCATTCTTTTTTGATGCATCCACCGGCAAAGCAACGTATGCAGGTGGACGCGTAGTACCGATCGAAAAGCTGACCGGAGACCTTGTCAAACTTGACTTCAACAAGGCGTTCAACATGCCGTGTGCCGTGTCCGCTTTTTTCAATTGCCAGATCGCTCCGCAACAAAATCATCTGACGGCACTTGAGATACCTGCCGGTGAAAAAAAGCCATTGGTCAGAGTACAGCGTGTTGCCAGTGCGCCTGACTACATCAAATAGCGCCAAGTAACTAGCAATCAATCAGGAGGAGTTATGACTACAATGACTTTTGCAAGCATTCATGGCGCACCACGCCGTGCTGCGGCTCGCAGAATTTATACTACTGCGCAGCGTTTCGAATCGACATCGACTCCTCCTGCAGCAGCAGTCGCGGTTATTGGCAACGTAACTGATGCCAAGCGATCACGCGATCAAATCGGCTTAATAGCAACCGTTGGTATCGTGATTGCTCTGCATGCGGCAATCATTACCATCGTCAATCAGTCGGTGGAAACTGCGCCAATTCCAAGCAAAGCGTCCATGCTTGCCGTTGATATTGCTCCTCCACCACCACCGCCGCCGATAATAAAACCAAAACCGTTACCGCAAATTGCCGCGGTAAAACCAGTAACTCGGCAACCGTCCACCTCGGTGCCCACAGTGCCGAGCGTAACCGAAACGCCAGCACCATCTGCGGAAACCGTCCAAGTGGCAGTAGCAACACCCTCAGTACCTGCACCTGCCCCGACGCTCGCACCTGCACCTGCGCCAGAACCTGTTACCGAGCCGCGTGGTTACGCTGGTTACCTGAACAATCCCGCGCCGAGTTATCCGTTAGCGGCACAAAAGCACGGTTTACAGGGCAAAGTCATACTCAAAATTCATGTTCTTACCAACGGTCAGCCTGACAATATCAGCGTCGCTAAATCGAGCGGCTATGCCATTCTCGACGAAGCTGCCGTCAAGGCAGTTACTGCATGGATTTTCGAACCGGCCAAGCGTGGGCAAAAACCTATCGATGGTTGGGTCAACGTGCCAATCAATTTTAATCTCTCCTAAATTTCATCACACACCATGACAGATCTCTATTTAAATCTCATCGCCCAAGGCGCGATATATGCGTTGGTTTTATTTTCTATCATTACCTGGATTTTGATCTTTACCAAAGGCGTTCAGCACTGGCGACTGGCACGCCATAATCGCACTTTCTCCAAACAATTCTGGAGTGCCAGCAGTCTCGATGCTGCCGCTGCGCTCACTGAAATCGCCAGTCCGAAATCAAGGCTGGCTAGTGTCGGCTTCAACGCTTTGTTCGTCAATGAAGGTGGCAGCGTCAGTCACGATCTGGAACATAGTTGGGATAGGCAGGAATTGCTGGAGCGTCATCTACGGCAACAAATTCAAAAAGAATATCAATCGCTAGAAAGCGGTTTGGCAGTACTTGCATCGATAGGCAGCACGGCACCGTTTGTTGGCCTGTTCGGAACGGTGTTCGGCATTATCCATGCACTGAGTGCAATCGGCAAAAATGCTTCGGCCAGCATTGATGTGGTGGCAGGCCCAATCGGCGAGGCGCTGGTGGCGACCGGTGTAGGTATCGCGGTCGCAGTCCCTGCGGTTCTTGCCTACAATTTCTACGTCCGCCGACTGAAGGTCACTGCTGCGGATCTGGATAACTACGCGACCGATTTCGTTAATTTGGCACAGAAAAATGGCTTCCGAGTTGCCAGAAATTCGGCACGCAGTACGCAGACAAAAGTGCAGGGAATTGCCAGCATTGAAGGAGCGTTCGCATAATGGCATTTTCTACTGGAAATAATAGCGCCGAAGTTCTCAGCGAAATCAACATCACGCCGCTGGTTGATGTGATGTTGGTGTTACTGGTTACCTTCATCATCACAGCTCCGTTACTCAATAACGCGGTGCACATCAATCTTCCGAAGACAGCTACCACCGCGCCACCAAACGATATAAAACCGGTAACGGTGAGTATTGACGGTAGCAACCATGTATTCATCGACAAGCGCGAAGTGAACCTGACAGCGCTTGAATTTGAATTGCACGAGCTAGTTGCTCACAATCCCGATCTGAGTCTGAGTCTACAAGCTGATGAGGGCGTCCCATATCGATCAGTCGCGAAAGTCATTACGAATATCCAGCGCGCCGGAATCAGCAAGCTATCCGTATTGACTGCAACAGGAGGCTAGTAATTATTTAAAATTACTTGGGTGCTTAGTAGAGTGATGATTCAGGAAACTATCAATAATCTTTGTATAGCAAAATCAGGATAGGGATAGGGATAAGCATCAGCCACTAAGCATTGGTTGCGCCAACATTTAAAGCGCGCATCGTATTCAAATGACGATCTGCAATGCCCTGTTTGAATTCTCTGGAAATGCGAGGATCATTCAATACGTCAGTCCAAAATTGATTAGCCATTTCATAGCACCGTTGCAGATGTATCAATTCAAGTCTGGCGCCCAAATTAGGCACCCACTCGCGTTCGACAATTTCGCCGTGCGCATTTGGTCGATATAGCATCGGCAGCATGTCATACACATCAAGCAACTGGTGACGTCCATTGAACGTCCACGCCAGAGCGATGTTTCCATGATGCTTGTCGGTGTTACCAATGAGTGTGCCGTAAAGGTCAAGAATTTCAACTGTCTCTATGTCCTTCTCGGAAAGATGTCCAAGACGGCCAAGCTCACGGGAAACCGTAGTCCAGTTTTGATCCAACATGCCAAGATCGCCGTCTAGTGCAGAGAAGGTCGCCATTGGGCGTCGCCCTCTCAGCCCGACTCTGTCGAATCGGACCACCTCCAAGAACACACGTCCTCCGGCTTCAATGAGTGAAGTTTTTGCTGCAGCAATTTGGTTGCGCGCAAGGACCTCAAGCGCCAAGTGTTCGCAGATAAGTAAGTCGCCCCAACGACGACCGTTTAGCGTGTCAACTTTAGGGGAAAATTTGACGATGACATGTTCGAATAATTCGTGTTCACCACTACGCTGAATCACTGCGGTAAACTTCGGCTGCTCGCCGCCGGCAGAGGAACCGGGTGATTCTCCTTGCATGGCATGTTCTGCCATTTCGGGATACCGAACAGCGCGTTCAACGTCAGGTATGAGCAACTCCAGTACCTTGGCTATATCTGAGAGATACCTGGCATACGACTCGTTCCCAAATATGAATTGGATAGTGAATAGATTTATGAATGATAAAATAACAGCATGATTGAAACGTCGCGGCAATGTTATTAGCTCAGGCTTAAAACGCAATTAGGCGCAACAAATATTGCACATGAGGAATTAATCTATCCTTACTAATTTCTGCAAAAGAATTCAAAACGTTTCCCAAGACTACCTATTAAACCGCAATGACCTGCGCTGGTCAGGCAACCTTTCTATCATCACTTCACAGGTATTTCGGCATACAGGCTGACTAAATCAACATATCTGAAGGAGAACATATGAGTGAAGATGTACTGGATGTGGAAACCATCGATGCCTGCAAAATGGGTATTGGCGCACAAGCTTTGATCAGCAGCAGCACCAATGCGCCGACTATCATGAACGCTGAAAGAGCCGTAGGCGTAGTCATGCCAGCCACCCAGTACTACTCAAACTGCGTCGATAATTTGGAGAAATCATGAACGACACCATTCACAAATTAACGACAATTTTTGCCTTGCAAAAAGACGCTTGCTTAGCCACGCCGTATCCCCAAGAGGCTCAGCGCAAGAACAATCTCAAGGCGTTGCGCATTGCGTTACTGCGCTACCAAGATCAATTGACAACGGCAATGAGCGAAGATTTTGGGCGTCGTTCGGAATTTGAATGCAAAATGGTCGACGTTTTAGCACCGGCTTTGCAGGTCGACCATGCGCTGACCAATCTACGGCGTTGGATGAAACCGCAACGACGCAAAACGGACTGGCTATTTATTACCAATAGCGCCAAAGTAGTTTATCAACCCAAGGGCGTTGTTGGTGTGATTGCGGCCTGGAATTTTCCTGTGATTGAGGCGGTGGGTCCGCTCATTACGGCACTAGCTGCCGGCAACCGTGTGATGATCAAAATGTCGGAATTCTCACCGCGATGCACAGAGGTTTTGCGTCACATGTTAGCGGAAATTTTTCACGAAGATCAGGTTGCGGTTTTTGGTGGTGGCGTTGAAATAGGCCAAGCATTTTCCAATCTGGCGTTAGACCACATTGTCTTTACCGGATCGCCCGCCATCGGTAAAGAAATCATGCGTGCCGCAGCAAATAATCTGACGCCAGTGACACTGGAGTTGGGTGGTAAGTCGCCGGCAGTCGTCGCGGATTCCGCTTCAATCACTGCCGCCGCCCAATCAATTGCACACGGCAAGGCGTTCAACAGCGGTCAGGCATGTGTTGCCCCTGATTACGCGCTCGTACCTAGAGGCCAGATCGACGAATTTGTTTCTGCCGTTGTGACCGCGTTTAAACACATGTATCCCGACCCCGTAACTGATCTGCAGTACACCAGCATGGCTTCCGAACGGCATGCGGACAGAGTGCGGGAATTATTGGACGATGCAGTTGCCAAGGGTGCCACAGTAATACCCTGCGGCGTAGGCAATGGCGGACGTATCGTTCCACTGCAAGTTGTGACCGGTGTAACGGACGATATGCGCATCATGCAAGAGGAACTATTTAATCCCATTTTGCCTGTAATAGCCTACGATTTAATGGAAGAAGCGATCCACTACGTAACCTCTCGCCCACGCCCCTTGGCTTTGTATTATTACGGTCGAGACCGCGTCGAGGCAACGCGATGGACGCGTGATGTTCACTCTGGTGGCATGACGATAAATGACTGGGCATGGCATGTATTTCAATGTGATTTGCCTTTTGGTGGCAGCGGCAATTCCGGGATCGGAAGTTGGCGTGGCCCGGAAGGGTTTCGGGCGTTGTCACACGCTAAGGCCGTGTTCACCGAACAACGCTGGTTTCCAGCGAGTTTTTTTCGCCCGCCCTACGGAAACCTGATTCAGCAAATGTCACTGAAAATTTTTCTAGGCGATGCCGATTCGTCCTTGGCAGAACACAATCCAGACATCATGGATCAGACGACTTATGCAACGAAAACAGAATGAAATTTGCAATTCATTTTCTGTAGCCAATCCAACTACATATTCAAACTTATTACGCTATTGAATCAAGCTGATCCAAAAAACTGTTGGGTGAGAACCTGAGCCAACTTACCTACAACGTCGAGAGAATTATTGAAAAAAGAAGCCATTTCTTTGAGTATTCTCTCAATCAAAAATTAATGAACTTGAGTCGTTTTTAGATTTGACAAGCGCTATGCAAGGGTATCAAATGACTCTGGTGTTGCCAGGCTGCACCGCTGACGGATCGCTTATGAAAATTTCAAGGAAAATTACTACCGGCATTGCGCATCGCATAAATCATGAAAATTTTCCAATTATTGCTCGCACCCGCCGTGGCATTAATGGGGCGCCTGCGTTACCCCTATAAATTCGCCACGATCGGCTTATTGGGTGTTGTCGCCATCGTCTACCTGTTTCTGGTTCTGACGTCGCACTTGCAAGCTTCGATGGATACCGGGCATCGCGAACAACTTGGCGTGATGCTCGACAAGCCTTTATTGAGTCTGGTGCAAACGATCCAGCAGCACAGAAGCTTGTCCGTCGCCTTGCTCGGCGGAGTAAAGAGCCTGACGGAAAAGCGCATAAACAAGGCAACTGAGATTCATGAGGTAATCACTGCGGTCGATCAAGTCGTGGTCGCGCACGGAGCGGAATTAAATGTTTTAACGGATTGGCAATTGGCAAAGGCACATTGGGAAAACATCCAAGCGAACGGCCTTCAAATGAGCGCCCGAACCAATCGCGATACGCACACGGCGGTGATCAAGGAATTGCTCTCGATGGTTGCCAGAATAGGAGACAACAGCTTCCTGGTTCTAGATCCCAACGCCAATAGCTACTACTTGATGGATGCCGCTACCAACAAGCTTCCGGCAGCGTTGGAAATTGTCTCTCAGCTCCGCGCTCACGGTGCAGAAGTACTCGCTACGAAGTCTTTGGATGAAACAGGGCGCGTCGAATTTGTTGGAGAGGTTGCCGTACTGCGTTCCAAGCTTGAAGAACTGGACGCTGCCTTGCAAAGAGTCGCCGCGTCCAACCCCAAGGTTGCGCCACGCATTAATCAATTCTTGCCCCCGTTTCACGCTTCAATCAATGATGTGCTGAAAATAGTTACCGACGACATTCTAAGCGCCAGATTTACGGCGGATACCGAACAATTTATCGAGAAAACAACGACTGCAATTGATCGCGGCTATGCCCAGTCTCAAGAATTATTATTACCGGTGTTACATGAATTATTAGAGACACGGATCAAACAAATGCAACACCAGTACTTTGAGAGCGCCATATTGGCTGGCCCGGCTTTCTTGATGCTCTTCATTTACCTCGCCACTGGCGCGTATCTGGCCGTCATGTCCTCAATAGAATCGCTACGAGAAGGTGCCGACCGAATGGCCGAAGGAGATCTCATTACGCCGATTGCACTAGCAACGAAAGACGAACTTCGACACGTAGCCGTTAGCTTCAACCACATGAGCGAGCAGCTCGCACGCCGCATCAAAGACGCACAGCAACACTCAACGGAACTGGAGGCACTCAATTTGATGCTGAAATCGTTGAGCGCCACAGACGGCCTGACTGGCATTTCAAACCGCAGACACTTTGATGAGGCGCTCGCGACGGAGTGGCAACGCGCAGCGCGGCTCAAACAGCCCATAACATTAGGGATGCTGGATGTGGACTGGTTCAAGAAATACAACGACCAATATGGTCATCTGCTCGGAGATGAGTGCTTACAGCGTATTGCGAAAGTTTTAGCGAATAGCATTGCTCGTACCGGCGATGTTGTTGCACGCTACGGTGGCGAGGAGTTTGCTTTCATCGCATTAAATTGCGATAGTAAGCAATCGCAGTTAATTGCGAATAATATTATCAAGGCAGTAGAGGCATTGTGGCTACCGCACCAGATGTCGGAATTCGGCCATGTAACGGTTAGTATTGGCGTCGCCTCCATTATTCCGAAGGCCGGCGATGCAGCCCATACGCTACTGAAAGCCGCCGATGATGCCTTGTACACGGCAAAGGAATCGGGGCGTAATCGTATCGTAATTGCATCGTTTGATTCAACACCAGAGTAACCCAGAAATTGCCATCGACAGCATCACGCATTTGCGTCGATTCTTTGAGTTTTTGTTCAACCCAGCACAACCTAAGGAGAATGATTATGACAAGTAATTTTATTTGGTATGAGCTTTTAACAACAGATATTGATGCGGCAGCAAAATTTTATAGCCATGTGGTCGGTTGGAAAGTCGTAGATTCAGGCCAGTCAGAAATGGACTATCGCATTTGGATGGCGAAAGAAGACGGCATTGGCGGACTGATGTCCATTCCCGCTGAAGCAGCCTCGAGTGGAATGAAGTCTTGCTGGTTTGGTTATATTAACGTACCTGATACAGACAAAGCAGTCGCCGAAATCATCGCAGCGGGTGGACAAGTGCAATGGCCCGCAACGGATATTCCCAATGTTGGCCGTATAGCACGAATGTCTGATCCGCAAGGCGCGGGGTTTTATGTCATGACACCCTTAGGCACAGGCAAGAGCGTAGCTTATGCTGAAGGCGTACCTGGTCATTGCAGCTGGAACGAACTTCGCACTAGCGATGGCGCAGCAGGACTAAAGTTTTATTCCAAACAGTTTGGCTGGACGAACATCAGCAACATGGACATGGGACCGATGGGTACCTATCACGTTTTTAGCGCAAATACTGAAGGGGATATTGGCGGAGTAATGACGATGTCGCCTGAATGCCATAGCCCTTCCTGGCTCTATTATTTTTGCGTTGACAACATTGATGCCGCCATGGCGCGAGTGGTTAGTGCCGGCGGTGTTGTTACCAATGGTCCGCACCAAGTACCTGGTGGCGGCTGGATTATTCAGGGCGTTGATCCACAAGCTTGCAAGTTTGCACTCGTTGGGCCGAAGGTTTAAGTATGTCAATCACCGCACATTGGTGACGTGATGCACATAGGTTCCGAGGGGGGATCTCCCCCCTTTTTTTAATCACATGAAACAAAAATATGGCATTAATAAAAACGCATTTTTAAAGCTATCATTCAGGAAAATTTGATTGCAATAAAGTGTTCTAAATTACTCAAAATTATTCGCCTACTTTATAGTTTTTTAATACCGCATTAAATTAATTATAGAAAGTTTTTACAGCAATCTCATTAACCTAGATTCATAGTTTTTAACATTGGGAAAACAACTATGAATCTCGTCCATGCACCTGCTACAAAAAAATCAATTGCAGATTTTGATGACGCACCTATCTATCAAACTCAATTTAAGTTTATGTCGGTCAGCGAACACTTAAATCGCATTGTTCAACGAATAAAAAACTTCAACAATAAAACATCTAATCAAAATAACGAACAACCTGAGCGTTGCTCCATGCTGTACTTCTCTGTTGACGCAAAACGCATCACTGAAGCACGTCGCCTTATTATTTCCATGTGCAGAGACAAGCTGATATTTATGCGCGTCAAACCCATGCAGCACGCAACGACGATGCAGGTTGAGTTATTTCTTAAAACATCGGTAATGCAACACGTGCAAGAAATGATGGAATCAAGTTTTCAATGTTGAAATAATCTTAGAAATGACCTGAAATTCAACTCCGTTAATACGAGTTGAATTCGAGTACAAAGTTAACTAAAAATCAGCGGTATAAAACATCAACTATTTCCTCGCTATACGCTTGTCAGGAGAAACATTTTGCACAAACATTTAAAACATTCCATGCCAAGACGCGGTGTATGGGCAATGCAAATAAAGAGCACCGCTCCAACATCGCGATTTAACGTAATTAGGACGAGGCACTATCGCTATGCAATCGTATCGCTCTGTAAAAGTCTATTCAGATAGATATTGCGCCAATTTAAAAAACACATGTAATTGCTAATGCCTATCAATAGGCCTCCCGAACCTTCAACAAAAAAACCTTTCCTATAGTTGAATTTCGTATAAAGTTATTTAGCATTATTCGTATCGTCGCTTCAACCTCTTCATTACCATGATCAACCTTTATTGACGGCATATCGCTCACAAGTCGATTGTTTAAAAATAAGGCCTTTAGATATTTTATAAAGAGATCTCATGAAAAACACCACCCAGCCAGCCGTACTCGAACAGATCGGCAACACACCCTTGATACAGGTAACGCGGCTTGATACCGGGCTTTGTCAGCTGTTCCTCAAACTCGAGTCACAAAACCCCGGCGGATCAATTAAAGACCGCATCGGGCTGGCGATGATAGAGGCGGCTGAAAGTGACGGGCGTCTGAAGCCCGGCGGCACCGTGGTGGAAGCGACGGCGGGCAATACCGGCCTGGGGCTGGCACTGGTGGCACGTGCAAAGGGTTACCGTGTGGTGCTGGTGGTGCCGGACAAAATGTCGACAGAAAAAGTGCTGCACCTGAAAGCGATGGGGGCCGAAGTGTATTTGACGCGTTCCGATGTTGGCAAAGGGCATCCGGAATACTATCAAGACTATGCAGCACGTCTGGCCGGCGAAATCCCCAATTCATTTTTTGCCGATCAGTTTAATAACCCCGCCAATCCCAAAGCCCATGAAACCACCACCGCTCCGGAAATCTGGGAGCAGACGCAACATAATGTGGACGCTATCGTCTGCGGAGTAGGCTCTTCCGGCACGATTACCGGATTGACCCGCTTTTTCCGTAAACATCAACCCGAACTGGAATTTGTACTGGCCGATCCGCAAGGTTCTATCTTGGCCGAATACGTCGAAACCGGGCATGTTTCCGACACCAGCGGCTCATGGCTGGTGGAAGGAATCGGTGAAGATTTTATTCCGCCGATTGCCGATTTGTCCGGCGTCAAAAAAGCCTACACCATCAGCGATCAGGAAAGCTTTGACACCGTGCGTGAATTATTGCGCGCCGAAGGTATTTTGGCCGGTTCCTCCACCGGCACACTGTTGGCGGCAGCACTGCGTTACTGCCGCGAGCAAACCGAACCGAAACGGGTGGTGACGTTTGTGTGCGATACCGGCACCCGTTATCTTTCAAAAATCTATAACGATTACTGGATGATTGATCGCGGCTTAATCACCCGCACAACCTATGGCGATCTTCGCGACTTGATAAGCCGCCGCTTTGACGAAGGTGGCGTCATCAGCGTGTCTAAATCCGACACACTGATCACCACATTCAATCGAATGCGCAATGCCGAGATTTCACAACTACCAGTGATTGAAGCTGGCAAGGTGGTAGGAGTAATTGACGAATCCGATCTGCTGTTGAAAATTGCCGATGATGCAGTGCGGTTTCATAGCACGGTTGATACAACCATGACGCACAAGGTTGAAACGCTAACGCCTGACAGCAGTTTAGAAGAATTACGCTCAATACTAGATCGTGGTTTGGTCGCGATTATTGCTGATCAAGGTCATTTCTATGGCTTGATTACCCGCATCGATTTCTTAAACTATTTACGCAGAAAACTATCATGAGCTCAACAGATAAAACCAATAACACTCAGTTTGCAACGCGCGTCATTCATGCCGGGCAATCGCCAGACCCAAGTACCGGCGCAATCATGCCGCCGATATATGCCACGTCAACCTATGTGCAGGAAAGTCCGGGCGTTCATAAGGGACTCGATTACGGCCGTTCACATAATCCAACGCGATGGGCGCTAGAACGTTGTGTGGCAGATCTGGAAGGCGGGTCGCAGGCATTTGCGTTTGCTTCCGGTTTGGCTGCCATTTCCACCGTGCTGGAAGTACTTGAGACCGGCTCACATATCGTCGCGGGCGATGACATGTATGGCGGCACTTTCCGCCTGTTTGAGCGGGTGCGCCGACGCAGTGCCGGACTACGTTTCAGCTACGCCGATCTCACCAATCCTGAAAATCTGCTAGCTGCATTACAGCCTGATACTAAAATGGTGTGGGTAGAAACACCGACGAATCCAATGTTAAAACTGGCCGACCTATCTGCTATTGCCGCCATATGCCGTGAGCGCGGCATCATCAGCGTGGCGGACAATACCTTTGCCAGCCCATTCAACCAGCGTCCGCTAGAACTCGGCATTGATGTTGTGGTGCATTCCACCACCAAATATTTGAATGGCCACTCCGATATCATCGGTGGTATTGCTATCGTAGGTAAAGAATCGCATCATGCTGGCTTACAAGAGCAACTTGCGTTTTTGCAGAATTCCGTCGGTGCTATTGCCGGGCCGTTCGACTGTTTTCTGGCGTTGCGCGGAGTAAAAACACTGGCATTACGTGTCGAGCGCCATAACCAGAATGCGCTGGAACTTGCACAGTGGCTGGAGCAGCACCCCAAAGTCGCCAAGGTGTATTACCCCGGCCTGAAGTCGCATCCACAGCACGCTTTGGCGTTGCGTCAGATGGATGGATTCGGCGGGATTATTTCGGTGAATCTAAAAACCGATCTGGCCGGATCACGTCGCTTTCTGGAGCGTTGTGAAATTTTTGCATTGGCTGAAAGCCTGGGTGGAGTAGAAAGCCTGATTGAACATCCAGCCATCATGACGCATGCAAGCGTTCCACCACAACAGCGTGCGGCATTGGGTATTAGCGATACATTAATACGCCTGTCCGTGGGAATTGAAGCTCTGGAAGATTTACGCCAGGATCTGATTAATGCGTTTGATGCCATTTAGGATCAACGATTGCCGGCTGCCTCGGTGGTATCAGAACTCTGATGCTACCGAGACGCTCACCAGTGTCTCACCTCAATGAAAACGCACCGTTCCACATGCAAGCTGCACCCTGATAGGTACGGAGAACGCCCCATCCATGCGCGGTTCGCATTGCAGCTAGCGTTAGCCTAGTCTCGCTGAACCCAGAACCGACCTTTTCAGCACTCAGAAGAAAATCTGCTCTATAACTGAGCCAAAGATACGAGCTACATTTAGTATAAATATTCAGATAAATTAAAAGTAGTAAACCCATTGCAGCAATGGGTCTCTGTGGCTCGTGATGGAAAGGCATTAGACTTTTCCCCGCCGACAGGTTCCGGCGCATGGACATCAGATCAAGGTGTGTCAAACCAACTACGCAAAATGCCCTATTTATGGCATAGACAAAGTAATAAGCATATAGTATCTTGCAAAATCTTTATATTGAGCAACATACAGCAGGCGATGAATTAAATGTTTACTCATTAAAAACATCTTTAGCTGATTTGGATTATTAAAATAAAACATCGTCGCCCTATGTATTAATCCTTACCAAAGCACACTACACAAACTGGGACTCTATGTATTTTTTTAAGCATATTCTGCGATTAATATCCCAGGAAAGCGTGCATCGGTTTGCCGTGGCGCATACGCCCGTAAACGAGTATCGCTCTGTACCTGAACGCGCCTTCGCGAAGGGATTTTTCCTCCCACATACTTTCCACGCTAATCAGGCAACACTATGCATTTAGGTGGCATCGAATCACTGAAAACTATCGTCCGTGATAGCGCTGAACCGCTATATCGGCAGATTTACAATCGCTATCGGCAAGCAATTGCAAATGGCTCGCTGGCGCCCGGCGCGCGCGTACCTTCAGTACGCACCCTCGCCAGCGAATTGCAGTTGTCGCGCAATACGGTGGAAGTGGCCTATGACCTGCTCATTGGCGAAGGCTATCTACTGGCCAGAGGACAGGCCGGCACCATCGTCTCGCCCGACATTGTCCCGCAAAAAGTAAAAAATGCCATGGCTCAGCCCAGCGCGCCCATCAGCGGCGCGACGTTCTACCATGCACCGGGCGAGCAAAGCCCAAAACCATTTCAGCTCGGCTTGCCCGCGCTTGATCTGTTCCCACACAAGATCTGGTCCAGTCTGACGGCCAAACAATTGCGGCTGCAAAGCCAGTATCTTTCCTATCCTAATCCGGCCGGTTACCAGCCGCTGCGCGAGGCGATTTCAGCCTATCTGCATATTTCGCGCGGACTCGACTGCACATCGGAACAAGTATTTATCGCACCGGGCTACCGCGGTGTGATTTCCCTGATCGGACGCACTTTGTTGCAACCTCTTGATCAGCTTTGGCTGGAAGATCCGTGCTTTCCGCCAGCGCGCTATCTACTGGCCGAACTAGGCGCGCAGATCGTGCCGGTGCCAGTTGACCAAGACGGGCTGATAGTGGCGCAAGGACGCGCGCGCGCACCGCATGCGCGCTTCGCGCTCGTCACACCGGCCCACCAAAGTCCGCTCGGTGTGACGCTGTCAATGGAGCGCCGACTGGAATTATTAGCATGGGCCGAGCAAAACAATGCCTGGATCATCGAAGACGACTACGACAGCGAGTATCGCTACGAAGGTCGCCCACCACCGGCCTTAGCCAGTCTCGATGAAGCCGGCAATGTGCTCTATGTTGGTACGTTTAGCAAAGTACTCAGTCCAGCTCTGCGACTTTCTTACGTGGTCGTGCCCAAGACGCTAATCTCCCGCTTTAACCAGACTTGCGGCAAGATGCACGACGGCTGTCCTTTGCTATTACAAGGGGTGACCGCCGACTTCATCAACGGGGGATATTTCAGCCGGCACTTGAAAAAAATGCGCCATGCCTATACCCAGCGCCGACAGATCGTCATCAGCTCCATGCGAGAAGTATTGGGTGAGCGCTTGCAATTTTCCGCGCCCGCCAGCGGCTTAAATCTGCTGGCGCGCCTGGACGCTAACGAAGACGATGTGAAGCTGGCACAGCAAGCCAAACGCCAGAATATGGCCGTCGAAGCCTTGTCTGCACGCTGTCTAGATACGCCTTGCGGTAAAGGCCTGTTGCTAGGCTTTGCCAATATCGCCTCAAGCCAGCAGGCGCTCACGCTCGCCACCCAGTTAAAGCACAGCCTGGAGACCTCGGGCAGCATTGTTGAGTAAGTCAACTCACACACATCACAACATCATTTAAGAAACTCATGGGATGGAGGGAGCCGACAACGGCGCTCCGATGTCCCAGGCAGTTTTATATAAACAGCCCGATGCGAAAGTAGTCGTTCCTTCACACCGCACCGCATCGTAATACTTTCCATCGCTGGCGACACGCAACCCAACAATCACATACAACGCATTGCCACAGCAAAATCTGCGGCGTGGATCATAGCGTCTGCATTAAGCAGAATGACTAATTTCACTATGTCAGTGTTTGTAAAAATAGAGCGGAAAAAAATGACAGCTTGATGACTTCATTTTGATTTATCAAACTACGCATGTCATGGTCGAACAATCCAATCTTGCCCCTTAAGTAAATCCTAGTGCGTCGAGTAGAGTGTCACTCAAATGTGAGACTGAAACGCACATGAAGAAGGCCACCCATTTAACCTTTTCTTAATTAAAGACACGCCAGATGAAGGAGTTGAAATTGACAGAAGAAAATTCTTGGAAAGCAGCATTGTATTTTTCTCGGATTGCGTTGGCAGCAGCTTTCCTTTCTGCTGTTGCAGACCGTTTTGGCTTATGGGGCAAGATGGGTGAACTGGGCGTTTCTTGGGGGTCGATGGCGGGCTTTTATCCGCATGTCGCAAAACTGTCGCCCTGGTCGCCAGCTGCCTTTATTCCGGCACTGGCCTGGTTGATCACCATCCTCGAAGCGCTGCTCGGCATTTTCCTGCTGCTCGGTATTCAAGTACGTAAAACAGCCTTGTTCAGCGCCCTGCTCTTGCTACTTTTTGCAATGAGCATGATGGCATTTCAAAGCCTTAAGTTGTCATTGAATTTTAGCGTTCTTACTTGCGCTGCCTGCGCCGTGTTCGTCTACTTGGCAAGCAATACCCAAGCACGCGAATTTGGCAGGGCGCGCTAATTGCGATGTTATTCATCGCGTTTTTTCCATTAAACAGTGTGATATCAGGAGTTATTTATGAGCAATCTGCGTCTACCTTATAACGAATTGTCCCCCGAGTTACTCAAAGGATTCCGTCAAGTCAAAATTGAATTAGAAAAAAGCCCACTCGGTTTGCCGCTGATCGAATTGGTCTATATGCGTATTTCGCAAATCAATGGCTGTTCCTACTGTTTGAATCTGCATGGTGAATCTCTGCGCAAACATGACACCCCGCAACGGCGCATAAATGAATTGGCCGGCTGGCGTGTCAGCGTGCAGTTTTCCGCTAAAGAAAAAGCTGCGCTGCAATGGACTGAAGCATTGACGCATGTGTCGACAACTAACGCGGCCGATGCGTTCTATGAACCGTTAAAGGAACATTTTAGCGACGTTGAAATTTCCGATCTCACGTTCGCCATTTCGTTGATGAATGCCTTCAATCGTTTGGCAATCGGCATGCGCCAGTAAAGTCTGATTGCGCATGGAATGTTTTTTTCGTTTGATTATTTGTGAATTGGATGGGTAAATGGATATCGCTGTGAGATCTGAGGCTTGGGCCAAACTGTACAACGACCCTGAACTGGGTGCGGGCAATTTTCTGTTCAAGGCTTTTGACGCCTATACAGATACGGAAAGCATTTTTCTGCATCTGGAAAAGCCGTATATCTCGCCCTCCGGCGCTTCCCATACTTCCTTCAGTTTAAATACCTTGTGTGAAGTTGTTGCTCAATTGGCCGCATGGTATGTGCAAAAAGACGTCAAACAGGGCAATTACGTCTGCCTGTATTTGGGCGATGGCATTGCCTCCTTCTTACACTTTCTGGCCTTGAATAGTCTCGCTTGCGTGCCGGTTTTGATCAACGGCAATCTGCGGCCAGATATAGCGGCTCTGTATGCCGACCTTAATCGTTTCTCAGTCTTTGTACATGATCGCGAAACCGCCACGCGCTGGCAACTCGACGCAGTTTTTGGCGCAACGCGCCGGCTCGATGCCGGGTTCAAGGAAGGCGTAGTAGTGCCGCTGGCCGATTTGTGCAAAGATCTTTGGCCGGCACCACGCCATGCCGATGACACCATCATGATTTGCCATAGTTCTGGCACCACCGGTGTGCCAAAGGCAGTGCTGTTCGGGCATGCGCAATTTTTTAATGGCAAGCGCGAGCGGCTTCAAAGCTTTGTTGAAGATCCGAGCGACAAACTCGCTACCGCTATGCCGACCACGCATGCAGCCGGTATCAGTTATCTAATGACGGCCGTCCTGCTACAGCTTCCTACCTTGTCCTTGAATACGCAAACCGGCCCGATGGTGGCTACTCTACTGGCGAGCTTTCAGCCGACGATCGTAACGGCATTTCCCCAGACCTATGCTTCATTTGCCGAGGCGGGGCTGCCCGATGCTTACTTCAAGTCGATACGACGTTTTTACAATACCGGTGATTCCGCCCACGAGGCGCATATCGCTCAATTACTACGCTTGGCACCGGATGCGCGCTTTACCGATATGTTCGGCGCTTCTGAATTAGGCATGTCCCAATTTTTCAAGGTTTCCACCGTCGGCTCTACCACGTCGGTACGTTCAGTTGGCAAACCGGCCGCCTATGCGCATTGCGCAATTCTGGCCCCGGACGGCAAGGAACTACCCGATGGCACGCCCGGCTATTTTGGCGTGCACTCACCCACCGTCACGCCTGGCTATTATGGACAGCCGCACTTAACTGCAATGACAACACTGAATGGTTATTGGCTGACTAGCGACGTCGGCCTCCGTATGGCCGATGGTGAATTTATCCATCTTGACCGGGCGGTTGATGTCGTCGATTCTTTTATTATCGGCAAACCAGCCTACACCCTATTACTTGAAGAGCACCTGCTCAAACTACGGGACATCTTTGATGTAACGGTAGTGGGTATTCCACGCGGGCCGACTCGCGAAGAGGCGCTGCTGATATTAGTACGTCCAAATGCTGCCGCTAACGCCATCTCGGCCGAACAGATATTGCGACATACATTGCAATGCTATCCATTCCAGGGAATGGCTTCATTACCTGAATATTGCGTCTGCATTGGCATACTCGAGCCAGACTTCGTACTGCCTCTGGGTTCAACCGGCAAAGTGCTCAAGCGCGTTATTCGCGATAATTTCTGGGCCTGGCAGCGCGAGTTCGATGAACAGCAACGCGATAAATTAGGCGAGCTGTTGTGGAATCAGGATGCGGATCTATCGCTCCTGCCAAGCCTGCCTGCGCGCTCATTGCTCGAATACGTGATGACGGCCTGATGCTATGAGTGCCGTGATGAACGATAACATGCCGTCGCTGGAGCAAGCCTTCCAGCAACAAATAGATAGTAAATGCAAGGTCGAGCCTCAAGACTGGATGCCTCCCGCCTATCGCCAAAGTCTGACCCGGCAAATAGCGCAGCATGCACATTCAGAATACGTCGGCATGCTGCCGGAAGCAGCATGGATTACGCGCGCACCCACCTTGCAGCGCAAATCGATCTTGTTAGCGAAAGTACAGGATGAAGCCGGGCATGCCCAGTATTTGTACGCCGCTCTCGAAACATTGGGCGTTGGGCGTGAACAGGCCTATTTGCAATTGCTGAACGGAGCAGCAAAATATCTCAACATATTCAACTATCCAGCCATGAATTGGGCCGACGTTGGCATGATCGGCTGGCTCACCGATGGCGCAGCAATTGTCAACCAAGTGCCACTTTCACGCAGTTCGTACGGGCCATATGCAAGGGCAATGATACGCATCTGCCAGGAAGAAAGTTTTCACCATCGGCAAGGCTTCGATTTAATCAGAACGATGACCGAGGGCACACCGCAGCAACGTCAGATGGCGCAGGATGCACTTGACCGCTGGTGGTGGCCGACCTTAATGGTGTTCGGCCCTCCCGATGCCGACTCACCGCATTCTCAACGTTCTATGCAGTGGGGCATCAAATTGTTTTCCAACGACGAGCTGCGCCAAAAATTCATCGACCAAACGGTCCCGCAGGTTCACTACCTGGGCTTGCGCGTACCTGACCCTTGTTTGAAATTAGACCGCGAAAGCGGCCACTACAAGATTGGCCCGATCGATTGGGACGAATTCAAACGCAGCATTAATGGCCAAGGCATGTGCAACCAAGATCGCATTCAGGCTCGCAACAAGGCGTGGGAAGACGGCAGCTGGGTGCGGGAAGCAACCGCTGCCTACGCCGACAAACAAGCCGCTTTAAAAACTGAAGGGAACGTCAATGTCTGATGCGCAATTATGGGAAGTTTTTGTACGCAGCCAAAACGGTTTGGCGCATCGTCATATCGGCAGCGTGCGGGCCAGCGATGCGCAATCGGCATTGCAGCATGCGCGTGATGTCTATATGCGACGCGGCGAAGGCATCAGCATCTGGCTGGTTGCGTCCAAGTATCTCGTGATCAGTCCGCCCGATGAGCGCGCTGCATGGCTAGCTTCGTCTGAGGACAAAGGGTTCCGACTGCCGACTTTTTTTTCCGTACCAGAAGGAGTGCAATACCTGTGAATGCCGTAGCCGAATCGAATGAGCAGTTAAGCCAATACCTGCTACGTATGGGAGATAACTGCCTGATATTGTCGCAACGTCTATGCGGTTGGACGGGCCACGGCCCGACGCTCGAAGACGATCTGGCACTGAGCAACGTTGCGCTGGATTTACTCGGACAAGCCCGCCTTTGGCTTGACTACGCCAGCTCCTTGCATCCAACGAAACGCAGCGAAGATGCACTGGCATATTGGCGCGATGCCCATGAATTTCGCAATCTGCTATTACTTGAGCAACCGAACGGTAATTTCGCCGATACTCAGGTGCGCCAATTCTTTTTCGACAGTTGGCATTTCCTGGTGCTGACTGCCTTGTCGAACTCGACAGATGAAAAGGTGGCGGCCATCTCGACCAAAGCCTTGAAAGAAGTGGACTACCACGTGCGGCGCAGCAGCCATTGGATGCTCAGGCTCGGCGGTGGAACCGAGCTTAGCCGTTCAAAGCTAATTCTGGCGCTGGAACAGCATTGGAACTATGTCGGCGAGCTGTTCGAAATGGATGAACTGGAACAAGAAATGCACGCATGCGGCATTGGTTGCGACTTGGGCGCGCTGCATGCCGAGTGGCTTGCTTACGTGAACGATGTGCTGGGCAAAGTAGAACTTGCGCTACCTTCGCGCACACCATTTCAGTCCGGCGGAAAACGCGGAAAACATGGGGAGCACCTGTTATCCATGCTAATGGAAATGCAGTATCTGCAACGCGTCCATCCGGGGGCGCAATGGTAAATCAGCAAGCAAGTACTGAGCGCATCTGGGAATGGTTATCCGGCATTCCCGATCCGGAAATGCCCTTTCTGTCGATCGTCGATCTTGGCATTGTGCGCGACGTGCATTGGGAAGAAGAACAGTTGCGCATCGTCGTCACGCCGACCTATAGCGGCTGCCCGGCTAAATCACACATCGACGCCAGCATTCGCAATACCTTACTCGACCGCGGCATCGAACACCTCGCACTAGAAACACGGCTGTCACCGGCCTGGAGCACAGATTGGCTTGGCGATGTAGCCAAAGCCAAACTGCTGGCGGCTGGAATCGCACCGCCGATGGCATCCGAAGTTCCTATGCGCAAACTCGAATACCGTGCCTGGTCAATCGCTACGCCAAGTTGCCCGCTGTGCGGCTCGGCGTCGACCACCGTACGCGGCGAATTTGGCTCAACCTTATGTAAGTCGTTGTATGTGTGCGGTGACTGCGCTAACCCGTTCGAACACTTCAAGTGTTTCTAAATTTTTCATAGAGCGAGCTATCGTGCCACAATTTTTTCCATTGACGATTTCGCACGTGCAGCATGAGCCTGGCGATGCTTTGGTGTTGACCTTGGCAGTCCCCGCAGACTTGCGCGAGCATTTTACATACATCCAAGGGCAGCATTTGACCTTGCGCGCCTATATTGACGGCAAAGAAACCCGGCGTGCTTACTCGCTCTGCAATGCGGTGGGAGAGCCGTCGCTGCAACTGGCAATTAAGAAAGTGGCTGGTGGCGCATTTTCAAATTGGGCTCATCAAACCCTGCAACGCGGCACTCAGATTGATGTCATGCAACCGGCAGGGCACTTCAATACGACGCTAGATGCAAAGCACGCGCGCCACTATGCCGGTTTTGTCGCAGGTAGCGGAATCACTCCTTTGCTGTCGATCATTAAGACCAGCTTGCAACAAGAACCGGACAGCCGCTTCACGCTGGTTTATTGCAACCGCACGCTGTCGTCCATGCTCTTTCGGGAACAGTTGGCCGATTTAAAAGACCGCTTTCCGCAGCGCCTCTCTCTCATTTATTTGTTCACGGCTGAGGCGCAGGAGATCGAATTACTCAACGGGCGATTAAGCACCGAGCGCTGCCGGGCATTACTGCAGCACTGGCTGCCGTCAGCGTCAATCGACTATGCCTTCGTTTGCGGCCCAGCCGCGATGATGCAAGCCGTCGCGGCTGCGTTGAGCGAGGCTGGGTTGCCGGACGAGCGGATTAAGCTCGAATATTTCGCCGCTGCCGGTTCAACAATAACTCCCGATTCTGCGCCAGCTCAAACCGAGAGTTTGACGACCCTGACCAGCGCTGTCGAAATGACCTTGATCGTGGATGGCGTACAACGCCAATTGCGGCTCGATAAAGCGGTAGACAACATCCTCGATGCCGCCCTGGAAGCGGGTATCGACCTTCCCTATTCATGCAAAGGCGGGGTGTGCGCAACCTGCCGTTGCAAGGTGCTGCAAGGAGAAGTCGCGATGACAGGAAACTATGCACTCTCAGCGAACGAACTGGCCGCAGGCTATGTACTAAGTTGCCGCAGCCGGCCGCTGACGCGCCGTTTAGTGCTCGATTTTGATTAGGCATCAAGCTCACCATATTTTGAACAATATAACTATAGAGATGAGGTAGGACAATGAAAGACACTACGGGTTTATCACGCTATCAGCACTGGCTGTTTTGCCTCGCCACCGGGTTTTCGGTAGCGGCGGTCGTGTACCACCAGGCGATGACGCAGATGATTGCGGCCAGCTTCCAGGTGCCAACCACTTCGCTGTGGGATTTATCGGTCGCCACGCAGTTTGGCTATGGCATTGGCTTGATCCTGGGTCTGCCCTTGGGCGATATGGTCATGCCACGCAAGTTGATCCCGACGGTGGTGACCAGCCTCGGTCTGGTACTGCTACTGGTGGGCGTATCGTCAAACTTGGCCGCAATGACGGCGCTATGTTTTCTGGCAGGTGTCTTGTCAATTGGAGGGCAGCTATTGATCGCATACAGCGCCAAAACCGCCGCGGCCACTACCGCTGGCCGACCAAAGATCGTCGACAACCTGCTTTCAGCCCTATTCGCTGGCCTGCTGCTGGCGCGCGTACTGGGCGGATGGGGTGCTGAAAAAATTGGCTGGCGTCAGGTTTATTTGCTGGCTGGCGGCGTGACCGTGCTCCTAGGTTTGTCTTTATTTTATAGCGTGCGCCGTCAAACCCAGATCGACCCTAACTTGCGCTACGGCCAGATGCTGCGGCGGCAAGCGCAATTGTGGCAAAGCCTGCCGGAACTGCGGCGTCTCGCTTTGGTCGCCGCCTGCTTTTTCGCTGCCTTAAACGGTATCTGGGCCAACCTGGCTTCCTTAACCCATAGCTCCCTGAATTGGAGCGCGTCTCAAACCGGCCTGCTCGCATTTACCGCCGTGGTAGCACTGTGGGCGCCGGCGCTAGTACGCCGTTTGCAGCAGCGGTTGCACTGGAGTGGTGTCATCGTCTTGCTGGGATTATGTATGGGCGCAGTGTCGCTAGCTGGCTATTGGTTCGGCAGCAGTGTGTTCATGATCATCATCTTCCTGATCGTATCCGATGTCAGCGTACGTTCGGTTCATGTGATTTCCCAAGGCAAGGTTCTAAGTATCGACCCTGCTGCTGCATCGCGATTGAACAGTTTATTTATGACCGTATTTTTCATTGGCGCAGCGTTGGGTTCATGGCTGGGTGGTATCGCAGTGCGCCATTTCTCCTGGGCTGGAATGTACCTGTTTCCGCTCGTTTGCGCTCTGCTGGGAGTGCTGTTGCTCCGCATACGGGACGGTCAATTGTCCTTTTCCCGCGCGCTTTAAAGAGGTAGCGCGCGGGTTTTTTTTATCGATGTCCCAATTCGTCCTGGACGATTTAAATTTTAAAAGAAAGAGGAATGTATGACGCTATTAATGGAAACCGAGGCAGTCACAATACTGCAAAGCACGGCACCGGCCGGCATGAGTTTGATGTGGAATAACTGGCTGCAAGAAGACGCCTTGCAAGACCTGGTGCAGCATCCGCTGTTATTAGCTTTAGGTCGCAACGAGGCTAGCCTTGGCGTGCTCAAAACTTTGCTGGTGCAGCATAGTCATTATTCACGCAACTTCACGCGTTATCTGTGCTCGCTACTGGGGCAGTTAACCGAAGCCAGCGACATTATGGCCCTGCTTGAAAATCTGCGTGAAGAAATGGGCGTGGACGGTATGGGCGACATGACGCATGCCGAGATGTTCCAGCGCACCTTGCGAATTGTCGGTGTAACGCCGGACGAGCATGCAGCGCTGCCAGCGACCACGGCGATGGTGCAGACGATGATGGGCTATTGCCAGTCGAACGACCCGTTGGCCGGACTGGCCGCTATGTGCCTGGGTGCAGAAGCAATCGTCCCGCTGGTCTACCGTCCGATATTGCAGGCATTGCAGCACTTTGGCTACGGCAAAGACGCCACAGAATTCTTTAGATTGCACATTGAAGAAGACGAAGATCACGCTATCACCATGCTGAACATTTTGCGCCGCTTGACCCTCGACAAACCGGAACGGCGTGAACTGGCAATTCAGATCGGGCGCGAATTAATCGGCAAGCGAGTGGCCATGTTCGATTCAATCTGGAACAACGTCCAAAACAGCAGCGCAACACCGGCCGCCAGTACGCTAGCACCAGTGAACGGCACGCGATTTTCCTCAGCCGATTTTGGCAACGTGCCAGCCCGCTTAAAAGTGACTATGCCGGAACGGTTGAAGCATCCAATGGTCATGCAAACGAACAATGCTGCCGATCAAGCCTTCTCTTCCGATCGCAAGCACAAGGTTCATATCGTCGATCTGCCGACCAATACCATCAGCATGACCATCGGACGCCTCGACGTGGCCGAGTCGACACGCTTACATCGGCATAACTACGAAACCGTCATGTACATACTCGCCGGCAGCGGCTATTCAGTGGTCGGTGAACGCCGCGTCCCGTGGCAGGCTGGCGACGCCGTCTATATACCGGTCTGGGCTGCGCATCAGCATGTTAATACCGGTGATGTCGAATGCGCCTACCTTGCTTGCGAAAATGCCCCGCTGCTGCAAAACCTTGGCGGCATTGCGTTACGCGAGGAACTGGGTGCGCTAACCACCTGAACACTTATTTGAAGATGGGCAATGAGCGAATTTTTCTTACTACATTAAATAGGAAGTGGCGCAAATGTTCTCTAACCGCACACCATGGAGCCCCAGCAGTTGGCAATCCATGTCGCAACGTCAGTTGCCTCACTATCAGGACGACGCTGCGTTGCAGCAGGTATTAGCAAGGATTCAAAGCTATCCGCGTCTGGTGGCCATAAGTGAAATCCGCCGTCTCACCTCGCGCATGGCAAGGGTCGCACATGGGCGTGGCTTTATTTTGCAAGGTGGTGATTGCGCCGAAAGCTTCTCTGATTTTTGCCCGAAAATCATCCGCCAGCATTATCATCTTCTGCAGCAAATGGCAGCGATGATCGGCGCGGCAAGCCATCAGCCGGTGGTGCGCATTGGCCGCATCGCAGGGCAGTACGCCAAGCCGCGCAGTAGTGCTATGGAATGCGTCGCTGGGCAGGAACTGCCTAGCTATCGCGGTGACATGATCAATGGCGCGGAGTTCCAGGAGCAGGCGCGCCAGACCGATCCGCTGCGCATGGAAACAGCTTATTTCAAGGCCGCCGGTAGTCTTAATTACTTGCGCAGTTTGAATAGTGAAGCCAATGCCAGCAGAGCGGGAAGCTACTTCACCAGCCACGAAGCATTGCTGCTGCCGTATGAACAATCAATGCTTGAACAAGATGCAATGGGTAATTGGTATTGCGGCTCCGGTCACTTTTTATGGATCGGCGAACGTACCCGGGCACTGGATGGCGCCCACGTCGAATTCTTGCGCGGCGTGTGTAATCCGATTGGCGTCAAGCTCGGCCCGACGGTAAGTCGCGAAGAGCTGATACGCCTGATCGATGTGCTCAATCCGTTCAATGAAGCCGGTCGACTTACCTTGATCGTACGTAATGGCGCGGCCCATATCGATCGCTTACCCAAACTGCTGGAAGCGATTCAATTGGAAGGCCGCGAAGTTTTATGGATGTGCGACCCGATGCACGGCAACGGCATTCAGACAGCGGACGGTATCAAGACCCGCGACTTCGCATCGATTCAAGCTGAATTAAATGGCTTTCTTGATGCCCATCGCAAAATCGGCACCCATCCCGGAGGCGTGCATCTCGAATTGACCGGTTTGAACGTCAGCGAATGCCTCGGCGGCCCGTCAAAAGTGAGCGAAGCCGATCTGGCGACCGGCTACCTGAGCGCTTGCGACCCCAGATTAAATCCGGAACAAGCCATGGCGTTGACGGCGACTCTGGTGAACCAGCTCGGCTTGGCGTCTGAGCGTGCAACAAGTCCGATTGCGCCTAAAGCACAGGTCGGCTTGCCCGCCGTTCATGCTCAGCACCTGGACTGGGAGAGCCGTGTATGACGAACATCAATTTAGCCGCACATTTCATTGTCAGCAAGCGCAAATCCGATGCGCTGTGCTTTGTCGGGCCCGATATATCACTGAGCTATCGGCAGCTAGACTGTGCGGTTCGCTGCCAAGCACATTGGCTTGAGCAGCAAGGTGTGCGTGCCGATCAACGCATTGCCATTGGCTTGGATGACGGTGCGGAATTGGCCGTGCTGTTTTTTGCAGCATTGGCGCTTGGCGCCCTGCCCTTGCTAATCAATCCTCGGCTTGATGCGCCAGCCATGCGCCATATTTTCGATGATTCCGATCCGGTAATTGTATTCGGCCAGCACGAGCAAAAAACAGTCTTAACAGAGGTAATCGCTAGCGCAGCGCATCCAACCCACCTTCGCTTGATCAAAGCGGGTATGCATCGGGATTGGATCACGCCAACGGCCGAAGGCTCAGCATGGAATGGCTTTTTAATGCGACCGCTTACTGCACCGGCCTTCATTCAATATACGTCCGGCACCACTGGTCAAGCCAAGGGCGTGCTGCACAGTGCCGCATCCATCATCTCCTCTTGCGCTGGCTTCGCCGCTGGCCAGTTGCGCATCAATTCCAGTGATTTGCTGTATTCCGTGCCCAAAGCATTTTTTGGCTATGGCATGGGCAACAGCTTGTTCTTCCCCCTTTATTTGGGTGCATGCGCGTTGCTCGATCCAGCCTGGCCCACGGCCGAACTGGTCGCAGCCAACCTCAAACGCTACCGGCCCAACGTGCTATTCGCCGTGCCAACCATGTACCGTTTGCTGCTTGAGGAAGGATTGCAGCCCAGCAATTGCTCCTTGCGTCTGGCTTTTTCGGCTGGTGCGCCTTTGGCCGAATGCATCAGCGCGATGTGGCAGCAACGCTTTGGCTTCGACCTGCACGATGGAATCGGTGCCACTGAGCTATGCCATGTATTTGCTACGACCTACCCAGACCGACTGCGCCGAGGCAGCGTTGGCCGGATGCTCGACGGCTGGCAAGCCCGCATTGTCGATGAACAAGGAGCGCTGGCGGCCGACGACGAGCCAGGCGTGCTGCTGGTAAAAGCACCGTCGATGGCGCTTTGCTATTGGAGAAGACCGCAAGACGATGCGCTTAAATTCGTCGACGGTTGGTATCGCACGGGCGATCTATTTACTACGGATAGTGACGGCTTCCTGTATTTCCATGGCCGCGAAGATGAGCGCTTCAAAGTATTCGGGCGCTGGGTCATGCCGAGCGAAGTCGAGTCCTTGCTCTCGCAGCATGCAGGCGTACTCGGCGAGTGCTATTTGGTGCCTGGACGCGACGCAACGGGGGAAGATCGTCCGGTGCTGTACATCCGCGCGAATGACGACTTTGAACAACAGGCACGCTTTGCCCTGGCGACTCTAAAAACGCATCTGGAGAGTTTCAAGTATCCGGCCAAAGTACTGCCACTGGAAACATTACCCATGACCGCTAACGGCAAGCTCAATCGGCGTGCGCTGGCAAGTCAGGCTAGCAACGCTTTGCAAGCAGTAATGCCGACGCAACACGAAGAGAGCGATTTATTATGTTGAATCAAGAACAATTTCTCGAATACGGTAAACAGGGTTTTAATCTGGTGCCGCTGTGGCAAATACTGCCGCTACCTCCCCAATTGGAAGCGCTTAGTCTTTACCGTGTCTTGTGCATGCAAGGTAACGATTATCTGTTCGAAACGGGGCAGTGGGAGGGCGGGAATTTTCAGCGCCACTATTCCATCATTGGGCTACCAGCAGCCGAGCGCATCGAGATCGGAGAGCATTGGTTCAAGCATATAAAAGAGGGAGAAATCATACAGGAGCTCAGCACGAGCGAACCCCTGGACGAACTGGAACGTTTACTGGCTAGCTTCAGAGTGCCGCAAATTGCAGCACTACCGCCATTTTCTGGCGGCTTGTTCGGCTACTTCGGATTCGAAACCACTCGCTTGATCGAGCCACGCCTGGCGCGCCAACCGCGCAAACCGTCCGGGCTCGACGTGCCTGATGTGGTACAGCTAGTCAGCAAGGAATTGCTGGTATTCGACCATCGCCAGTCGCAACTATTTTGCATCGTGCATGACGATCCTGGCGTTGCCGACAGCTATTTACGCACGCACAATCGGCTCTATGCCTTGTGCGAACACGTGCTACATAAGATGACAGAGATCGCTACAAACTTTCCTGCGCAAACATATGCGCCAAAGACTACTACGCACGCCGCGCCAGCGCTCCATGATGAGCTTACTTACGCATTTCCCCGTGCGCAATTTGAGCAGGCGGTGGGAGCCATCAAGACATATATCGCGGCTGGCGACGTGATGCAGGTAGTGCTGTCGCAACGCATGAGCCGCTCCTTGTCTTGCGACGCGCCGACCCTATATCAAGCGCTACGCAGCTTGGGTCAGACGCCGTACAGTTACATCGTCGATCTGGGTCAATTTCAGGTGGTGGGTGCCTCGCCAGAAATGCTGGTGCAGCGCCAAACCAATACGATGACCAGCAGGCCGATGGCCGGTACCCGCCGACGCGGTGCGGATGCCTCGGCCGATCTCCAGCTCACACAGGAATTGCTGGCCGATCCTAAGGAAATCGCGGAACACATGATGCTGCTTGATTTAGCCCGCAATGATCTGGGGCGCGTGGCCGAGGTCGGCAGCGTACAGGTCAAGAATATTTTGTCGGTCGAATATTTTTCCCACGTCATGCATATCGTCTCGACGGTGACTGGTTTGGCACCATCACAATTGAGCGGCCTCGAAGTGTTCAAGAGCACCTTCCCGGCCGGCACCCTCAGTGGCGCCTCGAAAATTCGTGCACTTGAAGTCATCGCCCAACTTGAACCGCATGCACGCGGAATCTACGGTGGTGCCATTGGCTGCATGGACTGGCACGGCGGAGTAGATCTTGCCATCGCCATCCGTACTGGCGTTCTCCAGGCAGGGATCTTGCAGGTTCAGGCCGGTGCCGGGGTGGTGCAAGATTCCGTGGCCGAACGTGAGTGGCAAGAAACGATAGAAAAGAGCCGGATGATGCTGCTTGCAGCGCAATTGGCTCAAAGTTGGCAGCAAGAGATGACCGTTCTGGAGGACCCCGCATGCATTTAATGATAGATAACTACGATTCGTTCACCTATAACGTCGTGCAGTACCTGAGCATGCTGGGCGCCGAAATCGAGGTTCGGCGCAGCGATCAAATCAGCCTGGAACAGATCGATGCCATGGCACCGCAATCGCTCATCATTTCGCCGGGCCCGTGTTCACCGACAGAGGCGGGCATATCTATTGCCGCCATCCGTCATTTTGCCGGGCGCTTGCCAATACTGGGAATCTGCTTAGGACATCAATGCATCGCGGCAGCCATGGGTGGACAGGTGCGTCGCGCCGAGGAAGTATTGCACGGCAAAATCTCACCGATCCAGCATGCGGGCGATGGCTTGTTTGCCGGTATCCCACAACAAGGGTTGGTCGGGCGCTACCATTCATTGGTGGTAGACGCTTTGCCGCCAGAGTTGCTCGTCACGGCACGCGCCTTACGGCCCGATGGCAGCGAGGGAGAAATCATGGCTATGCAACACCGCCACCTTCCTATCTACGGCATGCAATTTCATCCTGAATCGGTATTGACACAGCACGGTTTGGGCATGCTTGCCAACTATATGCGCATCGTCACGCAGTTCGAGCTTGAGGGCGGCACTCGCATTCATATCTAATTTTATTTAACGAAGCGCAGGCCGGCAGGTCTGTTCTGAACTACTGCTTTTAATCTACGAGGATTTCATGCGTATTACTTGTTTTGAAAAAAATTACCCGATCCGATTTTCTCATTGCGATCCGGCCGGTATTGTTTATTTCCCCCAGTATCTGGTCTTAAGCAATTGGCTGGTCGAAGACTGGTTCACAGAAGGATTGGGTATTGATTTTTCCCACTTCATCTGTGCCCGGCGCTTGGGGCTGCCGATCGTCAAGCTCGAGAATGAATTCCTGGCTCCGTCGCGCCAGGGCGAGTTACTCACGTTTCGCTTGGAATTACAGAACCTGGGGCGGCGCTCACTGGAAGTGTTGATCAGCGCACGGTTTGGCGACCAGGTCCGGATGCAGAGCAAGCAGGTAATGGTAATAACTTCGCTAGAAAGCGGCAAATCAATTGTTTTCCCCGATGACGTGCGGCAGCAGCTGCAGCGGTTTACAGAACAGACAAAACTAACAGAAATGGTGGCTTCATAATGCAAATCTTACAACCGCCCGATTGGGTTCGTCCACGCGGCTATGCCAATGGTGTCGTAGCCAAGGGAAGTTTAGTCTTTACCTCCGGCCAGCTTGGATGGGACGGGCAAGGTCAATTCCAAAGCGAGCGCTACGCGGATCAGGCGCGCCAAGCTTTACAAAATATTGTGACCGTACTGGCGCAGGCCGGAGCCAAGCCGGAACACATCGTGCGCCTGACCTGGTACGTGACTGACCGTGCGGCCTATTTAGAACAGGCTAAAGAGGTGGGGCAATCGTATCGGGAGTTGATCGGCCATTTTCCAACCATGAGCGCGTTTCAAGTGAGCGCCTTAATGGTCGACGGGGCCAAGGTTGAAATCGAGGCGACAGCCGTAATTCCCGATTAAATTAGTCCGTGATCACGAGGCTGCATTTTAAATGTGTTCGGCGAATTCCTGCTGATACAAAGCCTACGCACATGAACAATAGAGAGCATTGGGGTCACATAATTTCCTGCATGCTCATTCATAAACATAACGGTGCAGTTCGCCATGCTGAAGAGGTTAAGGTATGTACACAAACAACAAAACCAGCGCAGTATCCGGCCAACCGTGGTGGGCTTTTCCTACCGAAACCACAACACTGCGCACGCAAGATTTCGGCGGCTACACGGTTGCTGTGCGTGGTCCGACACTAGAAGAATATATCGACGGGCCGAACGTATTTCTCGTGCATGGCATGGTGGACTCAAGCGATACCTGGGATGCATTGTTACCAGCACTCTCACACTGCAACATCTGGCGCCTTGATCTGCCCTGGTCCGGTCGTGACGGTGTATCTTGGCCTACCCTGCAACCAGCGCTGAAATGGTTGCAGGCGGCATTGGCGCTGTGCCCGATAAAACGCGGTATCTTCGTCGGCCATTCGTTCGGTGCCACGGTGTTATTGGATTGGTTGGCTACAGATCCGACGGCGCGCCAGATGGCCGACGGTATGCTGTTGTTTGCACCTTTGTATTGTGATGCGCAGCGCCCAGTGTCATGGCCCGATTTTGACCTGTTCGCACGCGGCGTCCAGTATCGCTTTGAGAAAAACTTGCGCATTCGGATGGGCTGTGACGTACCAAGCGACGCAACCGTGTGTGCGATCGCAACGCAGCTCAGTGAACGTTTTTTGCCGGACGCCATGCTAGAACTATTTCGCATCTTTCTCTCAAGCCGTCACTGGGAATTTAAGCAGTTGCAATTACCAGTGAAGTTAGTCATTGGGGAAAAGGAAAACCCCATTACACGCCACAACATCAACGAAATGATCAACAGCCTCCCCGGCGCTGAGTGTCACACTTTGGCCGGGTGCGGTCATTACAGCATTCACGAACAACCTGCCATGTTGCGTGCTTTGCTTTCCGAGTTCCTGGTACGCGTTCGTATGCCAGAGAGCTCGCATGCTTTACGAATGTAGGCGATACATCAGTGGGTCGATCCAAGTAAAACCAGAGAATCCGGTGCGGCCAATGTCAGGAATGGCGGCACGAAAAGCTGGTCCTGCATAATAAAAGAACCGTAGTGCGTGTAGAAATGGTTGAAGTGTTCGACAGCCTCGGGTAACGCCATCAGATCTTTCTTGGTCAATGGAAGAACGTGTTCGTTGGCATGCATGGTCGCTCCCCAAGAAAACGTCTCCCCAGCATCATTGATTTCAACGTGCCCTCCCAGTACATAACTGACAAGGTGTTGACTTGCAAAAGCAGCCATGCGGCGAGCACTGGCAAGATCAGCCTGCTTGTCGTTAATCAGGAGACGCCCCGGCATAAGAAAATCCCCCGAAAAAACCAGCGCTGTGGTGCGATCGTAGAATGCCACGTGCGTCTCGTTGTGACCGGGAGTCGGAATCACATCGACAATACGGCCACCAAGGTCAATGTGGGCTTCGCCATTGGGCCAGTCGACAAAACCGAAATACGTTTTCACGCTATCGATGTCGTGACCAATCACCTCTACGTTTGGCAAACCCCGGAACTGCACGTCGCCCTCACGATGGTCACTGTGCCGGTGGCTATGAGCGACAAGCAAGGGCAACGTGAGCCCAGCTTTTGCCGGCAAGAGCCGCAATACGGTTTGCGCGAGCGGCATTTTTTTAGGGTCAGCAACATCACCGGTATCAATTAAAAGAGCCCGGGTTGAGCCAATAATGAGATACATAAAAGGTGCTTCATCGGTCACACACAGGCTCTCTCGCAAGACATAAGTCGTGGCATCGAACTGCCTGATTTCCAGAGGTGGCGGCGGGTTGTGATCACAGTCTGAAGCGCCCGGGCTGAACTTAGTTGTTAGCAGCAATGGAATAACATCCTGCGCCTGGCAACTGAGTGTAGTAAACAGTGCCAGCATGACCAACGCCAACATAGTCCGGCACCACGTTGGGCGGATTGGACGTGACAGGGTAAAAAAGTGAGGTGTGGCGGTTTTCATTGCGTCTTCCTTGCGTTGTGGAATGCGCTAACTCTAGCAGTCTGTGGGAAGAAACCAGAAGCTGCGTGCCGAAGATTCGATGAATCGACAATGCGCTGCGCCAGATCGAAGGTTTAGCACGACGAAGTTTTTTGATTTGTGCAGAATTTCGGCGCGGGGGTTATCTTTAGAAACCACATTCCGCTAGTGGCGATTACGCCCCAATAGCCAGCTGTCGATACGGTCAGCACACGTGCGGCTGGATCGATGCTCAGAACCATCAACAAGCGTAATCAAGAACTCGCGGTTTTCAAGGCGGCGCAATTCCATCACACGCGATTTTTGCAGGATGCGCGAACGATGGATTCTAATGAAGCGCGCCGGATCAAGACATTCTTCGAATGAGCGCATGGTTTCGCGCAGAAGATGCAGACGGCCTTGCACATGTAGTTCGCAATAGTCGCCCGCTGCGGCAATCCAGTCGATATTTTCAGCGTCGACAATCTGAATACGCGTCCCGGTCTGTACGCGGAAGTGCGTAGCATACGGTGAACTCTCGCCTTTTAACACTTCAATCATTTTCTCTGCGGAGCGCAAGCGCTGGGAGGTTTCGAGCAGTGCACGGGCACGCTCGAGAGCGACGTAGAAGCGTTCATCGTCTATCGGTTTGACCAAATAATCCAATGCCTGCACGTCAAATGCGCTCAGTGCATGCTCATCGTACGCGGTCAGAAAAATCACCAGCGGGAGATGCTCCTGATCGAGCTGCCTCATCACTTCAAGTCCGTTCAACCCGGGCATTTGGATATCTAGAAACACCAGATCGGGATTCTCGGCACGAATCTTCTCGACCGCAGAGATTCCGTCACCGCACTCCCCGATCACGCTAATGTCAGAGAAGCGCAGCAAGCGAGCACGAACACCCCGTCGGCTCAGAGGCTCGTCATCGACAATCAAGACTCGCACAAGATCTCCTGCCGGGGATTGACTGGCTTCACCAATGGGATCTCAATCTTTATGCAGCATCCGCCATGCTCCGGCCAGGTCAACTCAAGTTCATGGCTGTCTGGATACAGCGTCTGCAACCTTTCGCGGGTATTCGCGAGGCCAACCCCCAACGAAGCGTGCTTCACAGGAACCACCACCAGATCGCGATGGCCGGAATTCTCAACAATGATGGATACGCGCCCTTCAGCAGACACCGCCGCGATTCGGAGCCAGCCTCCATCGATTTGCAAATTGATTCCATGCTTGATGGCGTTCTCAACCAGTGGTTGCAACAGCATGGTCGGCACCGTGGCATCCGTGACCGCGTCATCAATGTCAATATTGATCTGCAAGCGTTCACCAAACCTGACCTTCTCAATGTCGAGGTAGCGGTTCACCAGCGTTATCTCTTCAGCCAAGGTATGACTCAATGCACCGTCAGAATCGAGAGTGCTGCGCAACAGTTCGGCGATCTGGCTCAGCATACGGTTTGCGCCGCTACCATTGCCCTCTGCCACCAGAGTCGACACCACATTCAGGGCATTAAACAGGAAATGCGGGTTGAGTTGATAGCGCAGTGAGTTCAGACGAACTTCGCGCAATGCCTGTTCGGCCAGAATGCGGCGTTCGCGCTCGTCAACCGAGTGGCGCCACTGTTTGATACTGAAATAAAGACTGCACCACAGAAATAGAATCACCGTAATCTGAAGGCAGTCGGTCAACCAGTTTATCCATTCGAGGGGCCGGATATCCGAGATCCCGAGCTCCACGACCAGAGCTCCAAATGCACCCGCGCAGAGCGACCAGACGAAAGCACGAGCCTCAAGCGCCAACCACGAATGTTGTTTCGCGATAGCAGAACGGCACAGCCGCCACAGCACGCAACTTTCGATAAATGCAACGCCGACATAGATAGCGTTCCCACGCAACATACCGGGCGCGCCAATGACAGGAATCATGGCGATTAGAATCAGCAAATAGAGGCTGGTCCAGCCTATCGCCTGAAGTTGCCAGAAATTGGGGAAGTTGGATGCACGGGGTTGACTCATAGTAACGCTATTTTATTCTGTTGACTTCCCCTGTGCAACGCAGTTCATCGTGCCATGCGCTCACTCTGGCGCGGAGCCCCTAGCATTACTTCACGTCGCCTCCTCGCGGCTGGAACCACCAATCGAAACTTGCGTTTCGGCATTAAGTCTTTCTACGTTTTTCAGAAAATAAAAAAGCCCCATCGATAAGAATGTCGATTCAAACATATTGGTTGGCTTCGCGGATAGTCTCCTACAAGCAATAACTTTACCGAATATTTCAACGATAAATTCCGTTATGTGCATCACCGAACAGAGTTGGTTGTGCGCTCGGTGTAGCTTGGATTGCGAATCGTAGCGCGCACTGACGATTTCGAGGTCAATTTCTTATACAAGTGCGCAATTTTAGCTACTCAAATTAAAGGAATTGCCATGAAATCCACAATGATAAAAAGTACGCTATCGCTAGCGATAATCGGACTATTCGCCGCAGGGTGCACTAGTACTCCGCCGCACGTCGCAGAAAACAACTATGTACAGCAACCAGCACCCATCAGTTACGTCGGTCCTCCTGGGGCGACTGGCGCTACTGGTGCGCAGGGTATACAGGGTGAAACCGGTGCCACCGGCCCTACTGGTCTCGCGATGGCTGGTCCAACAGGTGCGACGGGTGAGACCGGCGCACAGGGCATGCAAGGTCCTGTTGGCGAAACGGGTGTTGAAGGCAGAATGGTGGTGGGGCGTGCTGGTCCAACCGGAGCAACCGGCGCGACCGGCGCACAAGGGATGACCGGTGATACCGGAGCACAAGGTTCCAGCATACCAGGGCCTGCAGGTGCAACGGGCGCTACCGGGTTAACCGGTATTCAGGGCGTAATTGGAAGCAGAGGTCCTGAAGGTCCGTCGCGTGAAGGTCCTGCTGGTCCGGCTGGCGCAGTCGGCGCCACTGGCGCGCAAGGATTAGTTGGATCTACTGGGGCTCAAGGTAACACTGAAACGGCAGGTTTATCTGGGCCGACTGGCGCTACCGGTTCTACTGGCCCACAAGGTGAGGTCGGTCAGACTGGCGCGCAAGGCATGGGCGGTTCTACCGGAGCACTCGGCTATACCGGTACCGGCGCTCAGGGCAACTCAACACCATCCTGGAATTACACGTTTAAAGGCAATAGCGACGATACTCAGAAGTCAGACGACGGCAAAACGCAAGAGATTGTGAGCTATATGAATCAGAATCCATCTTCACAAATCACGATCAACGGTCCGAGCAATCGTTATGTGCATAGCGTTATAGAATCCCTGACCGATGCCGGAGTGAAAGAATCCAGAATCCACCTCGGTCCACTCACCGACTCGACGCAGGATAATGGTCACCGGGTTGATGTAATAATCAGTAACTAATCATCGTCATTTCAGGTGATTGAAGAATGCCAGGCCCTAAGCGGCACTTTCACTACGGGCCTGATAATTAATGATTCGTTCGAAAAGGTTGAACGACCTGCGCATCTGCCGTAGCCTGCACCATTGATCCGTCTGTCCGTCCGGCCTCAATCAATTCAGATTTCGACATGCTGGCCAGACTATCCGCAGCACTTTCTGCTGCACTTTCATTTGCTGCTGTTATTGCTGTTTCCTGCACTCTGCCTTCGCATCTACCCTGACCTGCGTCAAGAAATGCGCACGTCGGTGCACGCGCTTTGCGCTGCAGGTAAGCGAACATGGTTAAATTGAGTCGCCGCGCTGAGGCTGCATCCAGCCGGTCTTCGGACGATGGACTGATTCCTTCCAAATAAAACCGTTTCAGATCTGCCGGGCTGACCACCTGCACAGATTCCGGGGGAACCAGCATGATCGCTTCATACAATGAAGAGGGGAAATCCAGCTCCTCGACGAAGTTCTTCAACGTACTCTCCAAATGGCGAAACTGGTCGAGGCGTGAAGATGCATCCTGAGTGAACGGAAAAAACGGACGATGAATGCCGAGCTGTCCTGCCACACTGCGGCGTTCACCTCCCATGAATGCGAACACACATGCACTCATACAGCGGTCATTCTTGCCAACGATAGTGTCAATGCCCAACGCACGAAGCTGCCGCCCGAGTTCCATCCCCGCATCAATATCGCCACCATTACTGGAAAACCATATCGTGTTGTTGGCAATTTTTTGTTTGCCGCTTTTAATCAGTTTTGCCATAATTTCTGCGCTCTCCACGTCGCGGTGCGTGACCTCTCCGGAAAGAATTACCCGCACCTCTTCGGCATGCGCTGTCGCTCCACCCCTTGTGTAGAGAATGTCGGACGGGTTACTGTATTTCTTGATCGGCGACCAGCGTTGTTGGCCGTCTACCTGCTCAACGCTACGAAAAACCAGTTCGGCATGCACGGAGAAACCGTGCAACGCGAGCACGAGGAACAGGATAAATGCAGGTATTGTGCCTGGCTTACGTAACGCATTTACGTTGAACATAGTGGTCAAACTCCAGTTGTTGATCATGATTCAATTCCTCTGTGCATCTCGGCAATCGGTACTACGTCGCAACTGTGCTTGCAAAGCGCTGTTAGCAGATTAATGCAAGCTTCGCTGCCCTTGGTTTTGTCGAAAAAGTAATGAGCGCCAAGTGCCATGCACCTGGCTTGGTATTCGCGTTGCACAAAGTTCGTCAGCACGATCGTCGTGATATCGGAATACATAAAATTGATATGTTCGATCAACGTCAAGCCACTACCGCGTTTAAGTCGAAGATCGATGATGGCGATGTCTGGTTGAACCTGTTGAAGACAGGTTCGTGCATGGTCCTCGTTGTCAGCCTGGGCCACCAACACGGCGTTTGGAATGGCATTAATTAACGTACCAAGCCGCTCACGCAAGATCAGAGAATCTTCAATCAGGAGAATTTTCAACATCGTCATCAGCTCGTTAATATCATTAACGTGATGCTACGCCGGCCGATTTTTGGGCGATATCAGCAGAGGGAGTGACTAGCTGTAGGAATTGCCCTACAGCAATTAGATCAGACGGAAATCAGGGAATGGACGAATCGTCCACCAGGCCGTGTTTCAGCCCATAGCGTATTAGTTCAGCGACACTGGTCATTTGCATTTTTTGCATGACGCGAGTCTTGTAGGTACTGACTGTCTTGGCGCTTAGGTTGAGCCGCCTGGCAATGTCGTTGATGCTGCTACCGGCAGCTATCCGGCGAAAAATCTGAAATTCGCGTTCCGACAATGAGGCGTGAAGTGGCCGCTCATCTCCGAGTATCAAACCGAACGCAAGATCAGCGGCAACTTCCGGGCTGATGAAACGCCCACCTGATGACACCGCGCGTATCGCACTGAGCAACTGCTGCGAAGCGCTGTCCTTGCAAAGATAACCTGCCGCGCCAGCGCGAATAGTACGGACAGCATATTCACCCTCTTTATGCATACTGAGGACTAAAATTGGCAACTTGGGCTTTTCTGCTTTGATTTGTTTGATCAGCTCGACTCCGCTCCGACCGGGCATCGTCATATCGAGTAACAGCAGGTCGCACTGTTCACTGCGAACGCTTGAAAGTACTTGGAAACCGTTGCTGGCTTCTCCTATAACAATCATATCGCCTGCAGTAGACAGAATCTGCTTCAACCCGTCACGCATCAGGGTATGGTCATCGGCGATCAGGATACGAATCATGGCGAATCGTTTCTGGGGATATTCACTTCGATGTGGGTTCCTCGCCCCGGTGCGCTATCGATTGCAATTCGTCCGCCCAGCATGTTGACGCGCTCCTTCATGCCAAGTATGCCAAAGGTTTTTCTTTCATCGGTCAGCTCAGTCGGCAAGCCGATTCCATCGTCGGCTATCGTCAGCAGCAAGCCGTTATCGCAATCCTGCAATGCCACCATGGCATGCGAAGCCTGTGCGTGACGGGCGATATTGGTTAGCGCTTCCTGAACGATTCTGAAAATTGCCGTCGATAGATATTTATCCAGTCCATAGTCCTCGCGATCCAGCAACAGATCACAGGGTACGCCGAACCGCTTGGTAAAACTCCTCGCGTAGCTAGTGATCGCGGCTTCAAAGCCAAGGTCATCGAGCATACCAGGACGCAGCTCTTCGCAAATCAACCGCGTTGCGTCCACCGTTCGAATGATCACTTGATCGATTGCATCGAGCCGCGCAGCAATTGCCGGATCACTGGTCGCTAGTTGGTTCGCTAGCCCGTTGAAATCGATCCTTAATACCGTTAAGTTCTGACCCAACTCGTCGTGTAATTCGCGGGAAAAATGGGCACGGTCTTCCTCACGCGCCCGTTGCAGAAAAATCGATAGCTGATGCAAATGTGCCTTGCTTTCAATGAGTTCGCGCTCAACCTGTTTGCGTTGGGAGATGTTTCGGATGTTGCACTGAATTACCTTAATATCTTCACATTCATACGTATTACTGACGAATTCCACCTCAATGAGCTCACCTGATTTTGTCTTGAGAGGAAGGTCTTCGTACCTGACATAACCTGTTGTTTGCAGTTCTGCAAACATATTTTTGCTTTCAGCAACATCTGCAAATGAACCGACTTCCCATAATTTTTTGCCGAGAAACACGGCATGCGAATATCCCAGCATGTTGATTAAATAGGGATTGACGTCTTCGATCTGGGCGGTATCCGCGTTAAGCAAAAGTATCCCATCCTGCGCGGTTTCAAATAGCCGGCGGTAGCGACTCTCGGATAACCGCAATGCTTTAAGCGAACTAGCATTGATCGTATTTATCGCAGCGATCCGTTTTTTGGGAGAATTGGAAGAGATTTGCATGTTGGAGAACCCTTTAAGGCAGGCACCTGTCGAGCCGAGGTTGAACCACGAGTGTCATCCAGATCGACCGGTTCGGCCCATTTGAAAAAATCGAAACGACACCGTCCAACGCGAAAACCTGGCGATGATCCACGTTATAGCCACACGTGTTGTCGGGCGGCTCTTACGTAGGTTGGTCTCAAATTTGGTGATTGTCTGAGCGGTAGCGCACATTGATGTCAACATTTCGTTATATCAACGTTAAGGCAAACGCGTGACCACATGCTGCGCGCCTAAACCAGCTTTGATCGCGGAGCCTTCTTTTTTGGTGCGTCAATGACACCGACTGCGGCAGCTCGCATGAGGCGACGAAAAGTAGGGCATTCAAAATGGTTTGGCGCTGAGCAAGCCGCCGCGTGTCGCAAGCCATCGCGCATAGCACTCAGTTTCTGAATCGTAGAGTCGATTTCTTCTGCCTTGGCGTTAAGCGCCGCACGGTTAATGGTAGGTTGCCCATCTGCTACAAACATGCTCTCGATCTCTTCAAGTGAAAAACCTGCGGCACGTCCCAGGCCGATGAGTGCCAATCGCTCCAGCACGTCGGCGGCAAAAAGTCGCCGCAAGCCTTTCCTGCCGATCGAGGTAATCAGTCCTTTTTCCTCATAAAAACGCAATGCCGAGCAGGAGATGCCGGAACGCTTTGCTACCTCAGATATATCGAGCCCCATAAATCGCTTGACCTCAAGTTGACTTGAAGTTGAATAATAGCCTTTCAGTTCTCGGAGCACAACAATCAAACCCTAAACATTGAAGGAAAAAACCATGTTAAAACAAGAAGTTGCAGAACCCAGCACGGCTAATATCGCAGGTGTTTCCCAGACGCCGTCAGTTCGCTTAGCGTTAGTCGGTCTTTCGTTTTCCATGGTGTTGTCTTCCCTTGGCACCAGCATCGTCAATGTGGGATTGCCGACGCTGGCACAAGCATTTAGTGCGTCATTTCAGCAAGTGCAGTGGGTTGTCATCGCCTATTTGCTCGCTATTACCACGCTCGTCGTCGGCATCGGCCGCCTTGGAGACCTAACCGGGCGCCGCAGACTACTGCTGGCCGGAATTGCTCTCTTCACCGGCGCTTCGGTCGTGTGCGGTATCGCATCCGCGCTCTGGTTACTCATTGCCGCGCGCGCCATACAAGGTCTCGGAGCCGCCGCCATGATGTCATTGTCACTGTCCTTTGTCGGCGATTTAATGCCTAAGGAAAAAACCGGCAGTGCCATGGGACTACTCGGAACGATGTCTGCAATTGGCACCGCGCTTGGCCCCTCGTTAGGCGGAATTTTGATCGCACGGATCGGTTGGCAAGCCATATTCCTCATCAACCTGCCCTTGGGCATCCTTACCTTTTTACTTGTGCTGCGTTACCTGCCGGTTGACCGACATAATCACAAAACAATTAGGGGCGGTTTTGACAAGACAGGCATGCTGCTTACATTAACGCTTGCGGCCTATGCACTGGCAATGACTGTGGGGCGGGGTGATTTTGGTTTGCTCAATCTAACACTTTTAGTAGCAGCGGCTATTGGAGTTGTCGGATTCATGCGCATCGAAGCAAGGGTATCAACACCCCTACTTCAATTAAAAATGTTCCGTAACCTCGCGCTAGCTTTTGAACACTTCTGCGACTTCACGGTTTTTAAATTTATCCATGGTTAATGTCATCCTGAAAGGTTTGGCAATTTCTACCCACGATCTGTATATCAACGACTAGCTAATCAATGTATAAATGTGAGACCTGATTCTGGATTACCCAGATCGATCACGCAAATAAGCCCGAACCATTTGACCGAGCTCCGCCTTCAACGCAGGCGAGTCAAGTTCTCCGTGCCGGGCCGCGGCATGAACCACGCCTTCGACCGCTGCTGCAAGCACCCGTCCAGCCACATCATCACGTGCACTACTATGCTTGCCCGAACTCGCCGTGATCAGATCCCGATAACGTCCCTGATATTCACTTTTAAACTCCTCATAATTCCATTGCCCGGCAAATGGCACTTCTTCAAGCAAGATGCGATGCAAGGCTTGGTTGACCGAATGAACTGCGATAACACCATCAATCAGGCGAGTTACCCATTGATCAAGTGTTGAAATTTGCCGCCCGTTACCGGAGACAGTAAGCGCCGCGAGCACAGCGTCAAGGTGCCTCTGCCGAATCTCTTCGGCAAGTCCGAGCTTGTTGGGGAAATACTGGTAAAGCGACCCAATGCTGACACCGGCTACATCAGCAACCTCGCTGGTCTTGAAACGCGCCCAGCCACGCAGTGCCAATACGCGAGTGGCGGCTTCAATAATGGTATCCACCATGATCTGTGAACGTTGTTGGCTTGGTGCTTTGCGCATGATTCTCCGTCGAAATAGAACGCGAATGGGCAAACTCGCGACGCAACGATAAAATGCGATTATATGCTCGCATTTCAAAACATGCGATGTGCAGCCTGATTTTTTTCACATCTGACTTGGAGTTAACCATGATCGTGCACCCCCTAACATCCCGCGAAGTCAAACTCGCGCGACGGCCCGATGAAACACCCCGCCCTGAACATTTTGAGATCGTAACGTCCCCGATGCCACGCCCCTCCGCACAAGAAATTCTGGTGCGCAATCGGTGGTTTCGTATCTCGATTTCCGCACGCTTAATGATGAGTGCCGGTGCGGAAGACATCAAAGGCATTCCGTTTCCACCGATCAAACCCGGTGATACGCTGGCCGATGGAGCGATCGGCGAAGTGGTCTCGGCACCATCCGAAAGCGGCTTACAGCCCGGCGACTTTGTTTCGCATCATTGCGGCTGGCGCGAGTACGCGGCGGTTCCGCTGAACCAATGCGTACTTCTGCCTTCAGGGCCAGTCAATCCGGTGGCGTATCTTGGGCACGGCTGGACAGCCTACGCCGCGCTGACCCGCGGTGTTCAAGTGCGGCAAGGTGACACGGTTTTCGTCTCCAGCGGTGCAGGTGCTATCGGATCAATGGCTGGACAAATCGCCCGCAGGCTCGGTGCCGCGCGCGTCATCGGCAGCACCACTTCCCATACCAAAGCCGAATGGATGAAAACAGCCCTCGGCTATGACGCAGTCATCGTCATCGGCAGCACGCCAATTGCCGAACTGTTGGCCGATGCAGCGCCGGAAGGTATTGATGTCTATGTAGATATAGTAGGTGGCGAGCATTTGCAGGCTGCGGTAGAAGTCGCCCGACAGGGAGCGCGCTTCGTACTGCTCGGCGCACTGACTGCCGAGTTAGCTGCCAAGGGCGCGACGAAAGTTGCACCAGTGGAGCTCGATTCGTTTCAACTCATCATCAAGGGCATGACGCTGCGCGGCTACAGCGCCGACAACGATCCTGACGCGTTCAATGAATGGCTTCAGCACCTCGATGAATGGCAACAGGACAATGGCATCCACCTAACCTCCTCAAAATTCACCGGGATCGAGAGTGCGCCGCAAGCGTTGCATGAAGCTTGCCTGGGACGACTCAAAGGATTGGTGTACGTGGAGTTATAGGCACAGCTCAGGGGGATTGAAGTATCTTCCCCCCCATTGAATCACCTTGTAGTTACATCACAAAATCGGGAGCCAAGCGCAAAGGGATCAGGCCCAAGTTAATTAGAGGTGGTGATTATGGCTTCCTCAAAAAACGTATTGAGGCTACGGCGCTTGCCGAAGTGCTCCTGCTCCGCAGGGCCGGGGCAGCAATTGTTTGCGTTCTCTATGGTGAGTGTGTCGGTGAAGGGAAAATAGACGGTTGTTCCGCTTTTTCCACAATACCGAAGTGCGGGGCGCAATTTGTCGTACTGAATGACAGGGTTCTTGGCTTCAGAGATATTACATACCTCAATAGTTTTTTTACTAACCAAGGCATCCTTGGTAAAAGTCTTTACATGGACAGCGACAAATAAATCATCAACGCTTTTCCACTCAAATAAACCTCTCACATGTTCCATATGCGTACTCAGAACAACACTGCTCGCAATCCAGTTGCTACTGGCGGTGTTGTAAAAGACGAAATCGATATGACCTGCACCTGACGAGTCGTTTGTCGCATCCAAAAATGGCAATGCAACAGTCTTACCTTCAGCAGTCGTAAGGCTGTATTTGTAATCTGATGAGGCCACAGAATTCCTAAGCCCTTCTATGGTCGATACAACTTCTACGTGTTGCGTTTGTTGCAGAATGATTTGAGTTGGCTCTGGGCTGCCCGATGTGTAGATCAGTTCAGGCTTTAATGTGCGATCAGGTAGTTTTGAGGCGCATCCGCACAGCACTGTAGAAAATATCAGGATCGCAGTCACATGCGGTTTATTGTATTTTTTCATGGTCATGATGGAGAGAGAAATTTTAATTGTTACTGCGCATTCCGGCGAACGTGACCGCTCATTCCGCTATCGCTGCGCAGCTATAGCAGCAACACGCAAGGATGAATTCCTGGAATGGAATAGGATTGTTTATGAAAGACTGTGCCACCGTAATTTATTTAAATCGTCGGTAGCATTACACAAAGGAGGGGATTCACGGGTAATAGCAATTCAGTCAGGACTTGTGGCAGCTTCGGGATAGAGTTCAGGAAACAAGAATTGAAGGGAGTCAAGCGGCAACCCAAAACGCACAGGTCCAAGGGCAGTGTCGCTAACAAGCAGTCCGGTGGCCAGTAGGCGTGACAACAACGAACGGGCGGTACGATCACCTAAGCCGCTTATTTGCGTAAATTCGCCGCGTGTAATCGGCCCGGCCGCAAATACATGAAAGAGCGGCAAAATTGCTTCTGCGCGCATACCTTTGTCGTGCATCGAACGAAAAGTAATCAGCGCCTCGATGCGGCGCTTCATACCATCGAGATCAAGCATCTTGCTCATGAAGTTTACTTGATCAAGGCAGATATCCAGAAAGTATTCGACCCATTCATTGAGACCTGCGGTAGTTAAATTTCCTCTTCCATCAAGGTCGCCACGTCGTGGCATATCTGCGTTATGTAGTTTGGCATAATAGGTGTTTACTGTTCGTGCAATTCCTCTACTCGGCGACCACAATCCATCCGATAAATTCCACAAGGCGCAATGTGACTGTAACCTCACCGAACGACCGTTTCCATCCCTGAAAGGGTGTACCCATGCGGCGCGATGGTGCTCACAAGCGACCGAAATTAGTTTTAAATCCCAACCCGTCGAACGATCGTAAACTTCGTCCATTCGCTCAAAGAAATTCAACAGTGATGAAGCGGTGGGAGCAACATGAGTACCAACCTCGACTTCTTGCGTCCGCACTTCGCCTGGCACAATAATATGACCGTCTACGGTCGTTCGGTCTTCTACTTCAAGCCGCGAATACAATGCATGGTGGGATGCGATTAAAAAATTTGACGACATTGCTGATTGGCCACCGAGCACGCGATTTTCAAGAGCTCGTTCGGCCTCAATGTGGGCTAGCGCAACCCGCTGCAGGCGGGCGATGTCCGGCTTATCCGAAAACTCCATCCTGAGCGCACGTTCGATATTTTGTGGGTGTGTCCCTTGACCTTCGATGCGATTGGAATAGTATGAGTTTAGCGAACGTACAATTTCACGAATTGCAGAGCGCGCAGAAGGATGCGCTGCAGATGTCAATCGTAATGAGGATGTTGAGATTTCGGACGCTTTATCGATTAGCGCTTGTGGCATTGGCGACGGAATCAGAGGTTCGAATTGGTTTGCTTTAGAATACATGTTTTTGCCGAGTTGAATTCCGAGTATTAAAATATGTAACTTATTGATTTATATGCAGATACTACATTCATTCATTATTGAATTCAATTAATTATTGCCGACTTAATTGCCGAAATTGGTTTGGTGGTCATTTTCAGACAAATTAGGCCAGTGGCAACCAAAAATGTTGTTGAATACGGTTAATTTCATCGGAACCAATACCGGCTTGTGTCGCAAATTTTGACCAATTTTGTAAAACATCCGACGTATTTTTAATGATGGATTTTATCAGACTTGCGCGTAAAACCTCGTCCTTTAGGGCGGGGATGCAAGCGCGGATGGCATACGGAATATGTCCAGGTCTGCCAAGGGGAATAGCGAACAGCCCGGTACGAAGGTAGCCCAGAAGTCCGGTTTGAACCGTTCTATCCTCGATCAGCGTTGGGGTGAGTTCAGGCGGCAACCCACCGAAGCGACTCAAGCAGTGTTTGTTTGAGCACAGTAGAATCCCGCCGTTTAGGGCGGGGAGGATGTGAAATTTTGTTGGGCTCAATTTAGCGAAGAGGGTAGCTATTTTGAGTTTTCTTCCATTAATTGGATTATTTTGTCCTTCGTTGTTTTGTCGAGCAAAGGGATAACTTTCGCAATCGAATTACCCATTTCCAGTTTTTTTTCTTCTTCGCGCGATTGATTCGTACCCTGGCCAAACCACGTTGAACCGATGAAAATACCAAACAGCGTCGCAATAACCGCAATGCCAACGATGTTGAATTGTTTTACCCTATCAACGGGCTTACTGCTAGATTCGGTATTGATCTGATGTTTAATTGATTTGGCAAATTCTGTTAAATCACGTTTCAGCATTGGCATGTGGGCTACCGCAATTTGCTTGGTTTGCTCAACCATGCGCAGATAGACCTGCTCATTATTTTTTTGAAGTACTTTTGATGGTTCAGCGAGGTAGGTTAATGTAATGGACGCCTCCCGCCCACAACGGCATCGCAATGTGCCAAAGTAGAGTTTCAACACACTACTTAAGTGAGGGGAGGCGTCCATTACATTAACCTACACACTATCTTCGCCAATTCGCAATTGACTCAGGTATTTATCATGTCCATGACCCCATGCAATGGTTAAGTCATGACCAGTAAGCGGCCGCATCCCCGTCGTTAAGGCGCCAGTCATTTTTTTTTGTGAAAGGTCGGATTCGGCACATTTCGGTCAGTGCGAAACTAACTAAAATTGTGGAGGTTAACTGTAGCATGACGAAATTTCGTTTAGTTCAGGCTGCAATTTTATTTGGTGTTTTTTTCTTGAGTGCAGTATTTTAAAAACCGATAAATTTAAAGAATATGAAATCATATCTGATGATCGCGGTCCTAACGATGGGTACAATGTCGTCTGTTTGGGCAGCCGATTCTATATTGGAACTCTCGCTGCAAGACGTGCTGACTATGCCTGAAGCTCGCGATGTCCTTGATGGGTCCGTAAAATTTTATTTGAAAGGACAAGTAACGCCAGAGACGGTCGTAATGCTAAAGTCGGCTGCTGTTGGCAATGTCAAAGGCAATGCTACTGAGATGGGCGATCGATACGCGTGCAAGCAAGCGGCACTGGCAGCGCTCGTTTCATTTCACAATCGTGCCAAAGAAAAGGGAGCAAACGCTGTCGTTGACATGGTCAACTATTACAAGCAAGTCGAGAGTGCGCGAAACACAGTTATTCAATGTCATGTCGACCATCCATTTGCCAGCGTTATGTTCAGGGGCCTTTTTGCCAAAGTGGCAAAAGGCCAGAATTAACAAGCAGATGGATAGACCGGTAAAACAAAGCGATGTTTCATGGCGTGGCGAGAAAAGTCGACCATTGCTCTTGGTACAGTCCGCGTGTGCGGCAAATTAAAACGTTGAAAGGAGATGCAATTGAAGTTATCAGTTCAGTTCGCGATATTGTTTATTAGCCTTCCGCTTCAGGTACAGGCAGGGGTATTTAAATGTACCCTGCCGGACGGGTCAACTAGTTTTCAGGATACGCCTTGTCCCGCTAATGCTGGTCAATCAACAGTCACTCTGCATAGCGCATCGGTCGATTCGGCAGCGACACCGAAGAACACTTCATTACCTTCAAAAGAAGAAAAAGCAGAAGTCGCAAAGCTATTTGCAAGCTGTGCTCACGCTATGGATCATTGGAACGCAGTTAAAGCAGCCAAGGCAACGAGATCGGGAACTGCCAATAGTGACGCTGAGCTTAAAGCGGCAGAAAAAAGGGTGGCCGATGAATGTAATTGAAGTAGAGCTGACAAAAATGTCGTTGATCGACTGAAATCTCTTCTATCAGTATTTTGGACAATTGGTTAAATACATTTCCGATAATCGGGTTCCCCTTAATTTTCCGATGAACTACAAGCCAAAGCGGCATATTGACGGTCGACGCGTTAGGAAGTATTTCGACGACGTTTTTCATTCGGCATTTATGCCAGCCTGGCGTCTCTATTGGATAGGATACCTTACGTTTGTACTCAAACCTCGCTGCCTGAATGACAGGTTTCAGCAACCCGATCTGGCGGCAATGGGCACTCATAGCAGTAATAGCAGTAATAATCCATCTAGCAGCAACCCGTTGAATCCGCCGTTCCTCACCAGACATTCACGCGTTGTTTAAAAAAGTGTTTTTTAGAGTTAAGGACTTAATCAAGCATTCTCACAATGGTGAACATTTAAGTTGGCTGCTGGTTTGACGCATGCAAACTGGTAGCTCATTTAAAATGCGAATTGGTGGCTTTCTTGATGCGAATATGGAGTCTATCCCTGTTGTGCCTGAGCCATCGGATAGGGTTCTCAGAAGCCGCCTTTGCTCATATTGAAGGTCAATCCACACATAGAACTTGTCGTTCAATTTGTTTTGTCAGCTTCGCCCTTGATCCGTGTGTCAGTCGCGATCCAGTTCACTTCCCATGATTTACCGCCATCCTTTGAAAACGCCTGCTCGAAGTGACACGAGTTCTGGGTGATGTCTGATATGACGAAACGGACCAAAATGCTTCGGCCATTCAGGGTTTCCTGATCATAAAATTCACCACGCCCATTCTTGAATTCGCCGACGGTAGGAGCATCAACCGTGCCGCTGCTGATGCTGGCAAAATTTAGGCTCCATTGGTGAGAGTCAGGGTTATATAGTCGGAGAGATAAACCTTGAATGTGGCCCGCAGATCCATCAACATCAAGTTCCACCAGATTTGCGCGGCCATTCCAAACTCTTCGGACTATGGTTGTCCCCTCATAGGCTACCCATGTTGTTGAGCCCGTTGGCGGGTGCAATAGACGCGACAAATGCGTTTTCCATGTGCCTATCTCAAAATCAAAGTCGTGCTGCCCATCTGGCACGGTAACAGCTTGCTGAGCATTTGATGCAGGCGAATCCTGTTGCGCAATTGCCTGCTGTGAAATGCAGGCAATCAAAGTGCAAGTTAAGGAATAGATTAAGGCATAGATGCGCAAACATTTTTTCATGATCTTGACTCCGTTAGTTCTCATCAAGCGTATATCGATTAAATCAGTACTATCTACTGGGGCCCAGCTCGCCTGGTTAGATTCATTCTTGCAGCCGCGTCATTGTTGATATCCAATTTACTTCCCATGTCTTGCCTCCATCGTCAGAGTACGACTGTTCGAAGTGGGCCGAATTCGGAGTGATGTCCGACCAAATATATCGAATAAAAATAGCTCTGCCATTTAAGGTATCTTGGCAAAAGAATTCACCGCGTCCATTTTTGAATTCTCCAACGCTGGGTGGTCCGCCAATAGCACCATCTTTGCTGTTGGCCCAATACAAGCTCCACTGGTGAGTTTGCGGATTATAGAGACGCAGCGTCAGACCTTCAATATGCCCTGACGGGCCCTCGCCCTCAAACTCATTCAGGTTGGCGCGCCCATCCCAAACTCGTCGGACGACAATCGTGCCGTCAAATTCGGCCCACGTCGTGGACCCTGTCAGGGGATGAATTAGGCGCTTGAGGTGCTGTTTCCAGCTGCCAAAATAGAAATCGAAATCATGTTGCCCGTCGTGCAGTGCTGGCTGAATCTCAACCGTCGTAGGAGTGGTCGCTTGCGCCGAAACAAAATTCGGCGCAATCAATAGGCACATTGCTAGTGTAATTAGAGTTCGATACCAATTCATTAATCTCTCCAAATGTTCAAGAGTGGAATTGCCTGAGCGGTGAATTTGGGTTCTGATTATGCAAACTCATCCTGCCTTCTTCGATTTTTCAATCAAAATGAAGGGAAGATTATTAACGACAGTGCGCATTAGTATAAATAATCCAAGTAGGTTTTGTTCCACCATTTATGAAAACATAAATTTCATAAATGCAGGTAATAAGCCGCCCACAGCTGAAGTGGTTGCGAGCGCAAGTCTTAGAGCGTGGCGCCTCAAAAAACTATTCGATGCGCTCTACGATGGTGCCCACTTTTGAAGAGCAGGCATCAATTTCAGAGAATTCTTTAGCGTCAACCCGCCCCATCACTTCGTATGTGCCGATACCCAATCACCGATAACATTCAAGGCGATAGGATTGATGGTTTCCTCAATTACCGCATATTCCGTTGGCGATCCCGTGCTGGCGGCTTGGAAGAGATGATTAAGATTGGCTAACTCCATTACCGTCACATCTTTATTGTTGCTCAAAGCATCCCGCATGGCAGCCAGATCGTCCTTAGGTGGAACCTGCAAGTCGAGTGATCCATTAAGTGCCAGTACCGGGACCTTCACCTGGCGCAGCGCAGGAACGGGATCGTAACTCAGGAAATAGCGCATCCATGGCGTACTCAATTGAGAAAAGCCTGCTGCTTTGGTCTGTGCAACGTCGCCAAATATCTTATGGTCTTCCACTGCCTTGTCAAAAATGGCTTCTGCCTTCAATTTTGCCTCGGACTCATTCGCTGCCTCAGCAATTGCCGTGAATATTTCCTCATTTATCTTACGACTGATGGTGCCATGATCTTCGGGAACGCCGGACGCTTTATCTATCAAATATATTTGTTCCGCCAATAATTTATCGCCGCGGATGGCGGGGCCCGCTAGCAGAACGATAAAGCTGACTTTCGCATCATTAGCCGCAACCGCTGGCACAATCTCGCCGCCTTCAGAATGGCCGATCAATCCGATATGTCGTACATCGACATCGGCCCTGCTGCGCAAATAGGTGAAAGCAGCTTCGGCGTCAGAAGTAAATTCCGCCGTGGTGGCTGATTTGTAGTCACCGGTTGACTGGTCGACGCCGCGTTTGTCGTACCGCAATACGGCGATACCTCGTTTAGTTAGATAGTCCGACAGTACTAAAAAAACCTTGTGGCCGGCAACCCCTTCATCACGTGTATTTGGACCCGATCCGGCAATCAACACCACAGCTGGGAAAGGGCCTTCTCCCTTTGGAGTGCTAAATGTTCCGGCTAATTTGACATTTGCGTTCCCGCCATCAAAAGTAACTGCCTGCTGGCCATAGGGTAAAGGTGCAGTCTCAATCGCGTGTTCCTGCGGTCGTCTTGGCCTCGGTATGTCGCCGTTTGTTCGTGATAGCGTAAGCGGCATGCCCTGGCCTTGTGTCCAGGTTCCGGCCCAGGCTTTGGCCTTGTCGTCCCATTTGGCATCGAAGGAACCATGAACCGTCGTGGCCGACAAAATGAGGTGATCAGCAGTGACTTCCAGCTTATCAACCGGAATCATGGCATTCCCTTGATCCACGCTCTCCATGACTGCTGTATATTCGCCGGAAGGTGATTTTTTGACGTGCAAAATAAGGCGCAAGGTTCCCGCCAGCGTTCCGCCCCAATTCCCCTCAATTTCCTGAGCGATTGAATGCGTATCCGCCTTCGGCTCTATCTTTATATCGGAAGAACCGGCTACTGCCGCGCTGGCAAGGAATGCGAACGCCGCGCCCGCAAGAATTTTGATCGATGCTACTGCCACATTCATTTTTTTCTTTAGCATACTCGAACACCTTTTTAAGATTCATAACAGAGACTACGTATCTTCCTATGCGTCCAAGCACATTTTCTGCCTGTAATTACTCAGGGACACATTTAAACGCACTCTTACCTTTTTTTATTGATAAGTCAATCTGCGATTTATTTGCGTTTTCACACAGTCTTTGCCGTTTTCTGCCGGTCAGCGCTCACATCAAAACATGGCTTAATTCCCTATGCTGCCGGATCTTATTCCCTAAACAGGTCATTCATCGGCGGGGATTTCATTCCAGCCTGTAACCCTATGTTCGATAACGAACAGATGGAATTTATTTAAAAACATACACTCAATTTCATAGCAATATTTTTAAATGAACCAAGATTAAAAAGTATTGAAGAAAAGCGATGTTAATTCCAAATGCTGAATTTGGATTTTGAAGTAACTATTACGCCGCATTGGGGGATATATGAATTTTTCAGAACGCGAGCAAGATCCGATCAAAAAAATGACGGGTATTTTTGTTGTTGTGGTGATTCATGCGATAGTTATCTATGCGCTGCTAACCGGCTTGGGTAAGCAAATTATCGCCGTAATAAAAGAACTGCCGATAGAAACAACAATCATTGAAGAGGTGAAGCCACCACCTCCTCCACCTGAGACACCTCCACCTCCACCGAAATTAGTTGAGCCGCCACCACCGTTCATTCCAGTGCCGGAGATACAGGTAGATCAACCAGTTTCGCCAAACGCGATTGCGGCTACAACGAATGTACAACCGCAGCCTTCAGATGCGACTGAAGTCGCGACGACATCAACAACAGGCCCTTCGGTTGTCAAGGCGCAGGTCGATTTCAGTACTTGTGATAAGCCAGCGTATCCAACTAATTCCCTGCGCAATGAAGAAGCGGGAGTCGTCCGGATTCAGTTCTTGATTGGATTGGATGGTCGTGTAGCAGATTCAAAAATCGAAAAGTCATCTGGCTTTAAAACATTAGATGTCGCTGCAAAAAAAGCGTTGGGCTTGTGTAAGTTCAAACCCGGCACCGTTGATGGAAAACCACAGCAATTATGGACTGCCGTGGAATATGCATGGAAATTGCCGAGTTAAGCCGATCGACAAAAATATGCCCTATTGACGTTATCCGCAACAATACCTATTTTGTTTTAGCACAGGCTACGCTGGCTTCTTAGTAAAGAAGCCAGCGTAGCCGTAACAGTTAACATCTGATCTTTTTCGTCTAAAAATATATATAAAAATTGTGGCCGAACATTTTTCCGTAACTCACTTCGCTTTTAATTTGAACCAGGCTGCAGTCGCATCATCAGCCGGAAAAAACGACTCCACCCGCAACTCGTGCACGGTCACGTCGTGCGGCGTTCCCATGGTAGTAATCGACGTGAACAGATTCAGCGTCACGTCGTTCTTGCGTATGGTGACAGGCATAAAGGGCAATGCCCGCGTATCTAGATTGGGCACGTTCTTCGCTGATTGCACGCCCGGAATGGTGGCCAGTTCTTGAAGCAACAGTGTAGATTCACTGCCCGGCCCATCACTCATTGCTTCGCGCTGAATCCAGTGCAGCAGATCTGCGCAAATGTGTTCCCAATTAACCAAATAGGGCCTTAGCGACGAGGGATCAAGCATCATCTTGATAACGTTCAGACCTTCAGTTGAAACTGGCTGGCTGTCTGGAATATCTAACAACCATTTGATCATCATCAGCGCCGGCTCATTACTCATGACCAGATTCCAGAGGCGATCAACCACTAGCGCTGGATAGGGTGCCTGCTGCGCCAACATGAAATTTAGCGCATATCTGACCGACTCCAATTCCGGGTCCGACATTTTCCGCTCCTGGTAGGCTGGCGCGAAGCCTGCTGCCAATAGCATCTGGTTGCGCTGGCGAAGTGGAATATCGAGAGTCACTCCCATTTTCAGAATTAATTCCTTACTTGGTTGCGCTCGACAACTTTCAAGAAAACTAATATGTCGCTGCGAAATATTACTAACTGTCGACAAGCGCAGCTGGCTAAAACCGCGCTTGTCGCGCCAATATCGAAGCGCCGAAGCGAAATCCTTGAAATAAGGATTGGAGACGGCATGGCCGCCCGAAGTATCTGTTACAGCATTTGAGGCAGACATAGGGTCAACTCCATAAAATAAATCGACAATTGGCATGCAGTTTGCGGCATATGATTATTCCATTTTTTTGCCGCCAATGAATTCCAACAGGTCAGCATTAACCCGATCCACGTCGGTAAGGAATAAAGCATGCGCTACATTCGCATACTCTTTCAGCTTGGCTCCTGGAATCAATGCGGCAGTACGGCGCGCGGTCAGTTCCAGCGGTGCGCTGACATCTTTGTCCCCATGCAAAATCAGTGTAGGTACATCAATGTTGGTCAGCTCTTTCCTGAAGTCTGCGTCCTGCAGTGAACGGCTGCATTCCAACAAAGCTTTCCCAGAGGTTGATAGCGCTATTTGAGTAAGCCATGTATCCATTCCTGTCGGCGTTTTCTCTCCAAAGAACGGCCCTTTACTTCCTTCTATCCAGCCGGGAAAATTCTGCATCAACTGCTTAGTTAAAAAATAGTCAATTGCCTCATCAGGAACACCGTCAGGATTATCTGCGGCTTTACGCATGCAGGGAGTGACGGTACCAAGCATGGCAATACGCTTGATGCGTCCGCTTCCATAGCGAGTCAAATAGCGTGTGATTACTCCGCAACCGATAGAATGCCCAACCAACGTAACGGACTGCAGCTCAAGTACGTTCAGTACTGCGGCCAGGTCTTGCGCCATTGTATCGAAGTCGTATCCGCGCCCTGGATCGCTGGAGCGACCATGGCCCCTCATGTCGTAGGCAACGCAGCGGAAACCTTGGTCGTTCAGATGCAGCATCTGATAGCACCAGGTATCGGACGACATAGCCCAACCGCTGAGGAACACCACGGTTTCGCCAACACCCCAATCACGATAAAACAAATTCACGTTATCGGTAGTGCGTATAAATCCTGGCTCGCCCAACGTGGCGACGGGGACTTGCTTATCAACGTTTTTCGCAGTCATGATCAACTCCATAAAAAATTAGTTTGTATTAAATTTGAATTGGAAAATTAGTTCAGTGCAGAATCAGCCTGGTACCGCCGCCGCATCCAAAAAACCGGTTACTTTACTGATGCGTCCATCTTCAGTAACAATGACGATGTCGGTGCCGAACGCGACCGGTGCAGCATTCTTTGCTGCCAGCTTCCAAGAAAAACGCACGACATTGTTATGCCCGTCCGGCGTTCCATGTAGCTGAAAACGAAAATCTGGGAATTGTGCCTGCACAGCGGCGATCATTTTGTCCATGCCGTCATGGCTGGCACTTTGCATCATGGGGTCGGTATATTCCACGTCGGGGGTAAACGTGGACGAAATCAGAGAGCGGCGGTGGGTAGCGCCCATTTCATCCCAAACGGCAATATATTGCGTAGCAATACGATGCGCCTGTTCGGCAATCAGTTGAGAAGTTTGTGAGGTTGACATGGTAGAGCTCCTTTATGTTTGAGCCGGATTTTCCGGAAAGTTGTTTGTCTTAATCGACAGACGAATTCTCTACTCAACATTTAGTCCGGTCGATTACCTGCCAGGTAATCAAACTGGCTTGCTCAATCATTTTGTGCAACTATTTTGGGGCAGTTCAAAAGGTATACGCAAAAGGGGTCTAACACTCAAACAACTAAATGGTTGAGTGTTAGACCTCAGTTTTTTATAGAATCTACTTAGTACTGAATACGCGGGCTGACTGATCAACAAACTCAATGCTGGAACAGGATGAACCGTCATGGGAAGTCACGCGAGAAGCAAGCGCAACGATTTCAACGCTTCCTCATTAATACGGTCAAATTTGAATCCGACCCGAAAACCGGTTGTGCCAACACAAATCGAATAGACGGCTTCCGCGTTCACAGTCACATTGATCAGCTTGCTGCTGGTAAGTTGGTTTGCGGATAGTGCCTCAAACATGATTATGCATTGCGGCGCATGGTCGAAAGGTTCGTCCAGCATTACGCTGATACCAGTCAGAGAAATGTCGATTGATCTCCCGACGAGCACTGAACCATTTTTCGAAATCACCTTAACCTTGCAATGCAATATCCTGCGCAAATGAGAGCGGCCTTCTTTGGTAATTGTCATCGTTGTCATACGAACTCTTTCCGATATAAAGTCTTGCTTCGTCTGCTGATTCAACGCGCAAGTTGCGAAAAAATATTTCTGTTCAATTCACTCAACGTCTAACTATTTACTTTTTATTAATGGACACATCAGCCACAATGTCATGCAGCGGGGTTTATAGTATCGCAAATTGGCATTGTCTATCTTAAATCAATGCGCTTCACTAGAGTGGCGCTATGACGCTATACGTCAAAAATGTAGGCATCTTAGACCTGACCTAACTCGCAAGGTGTCATAACGTAGCACACCAATTATGAGGCCACATAATCCCGCATCACATCGCTATCAGTCGAATTCAATGGGTAACCGCCATCTGTCACCAATCGATGAAAAAGTAAATTTGCTGACTTTTTGACCAATTTACAAAGAACTGTCATGCCACGACACTGCTCGGCATGCCACCTTGGAACGACTACCATTGACTCAACATAATGCGTATCCCCTCCTTGCCTTTTGCTTTAACCGCACGTAGTTTCGCATAGCTTTTTCGGCCTAAATACACATATACTCTTGATCATCATTGATGAAATGCTATTTCGTGTTTCTTGCTTCGCATTATCTATAGAAAGAAAACTGCCACTATGCGAGTTAAAACAGGGGCTCAAACTGACCTATCAAAACAGCCGCAAAGTCTAACCTCATCGCATCCAACACAATTAATGGCAACGCCACAAATTGTGGTCGAAGATCTCCGTCCACAGCTGGCGCAGCAAAAAGTAATTCAGGCTCAAATGGTGAACAGCTTTCCGCAGCAAACGTTAATGGCTATGCAAGCAAAAATGGATAACAGCCAGCAACGACAAAGCATGCCACGCATGGACACTCGTAATATTACGCCGTCAATTCAGCGTCTAGCCAAAAACGAAAAACAACATTCGGATTTTTCGGGTCCACGACCAGCTGAGAATTCGACTATCCAACGTATGCTGGTTCCCTTTAAAACACCGGCAGCAGCCAATGCCGATCAAACCAACATCATCACAGACGCCAATGTCATTGAAGGGATCACCAACGCCGCTTATGTCAATACCTGGAATAGGCTGAATGCAGCTACGCTTCCAGGCGCTGCAGTCCCGCTGGCCCAAGCGCAATTTCCCGGCGTAACAAACGGACACTTCGCCCACTTCGTTAATACCATGGCAGGTAACAACGGTGCGCTGAAAGCCGCCGCCGTCGGCTATGTCATTGAGGATCAGGTGACCCACAATGGGGCCTTACCAGCTACTGCGGCCCCACAAACACCTTCAGGAAATGCCATTCTTGACTTCGTTATTACCAGGAATGCGGAACGAGGAATCGTGGACATTACCTCTACTGGACAAGCAGGCCATGTGCTCAATAAGAGTTTTACCAAGGGGCCTTTTTCCTATATCGGTGAATCCATGTATCAGAGCATCGACTTCACCCAACTCAATGGTGGCGCTGCGCCGCAAATTGGCGTTGCCGCTGCAGCCTTGGCATTGGCTGCCAAGCGACAGCGTGCCAATAATTTTATCGGCAGTCAGCTAAATCAATTGAAGCAATCCATTGAACTCTACAAAATGGGAATCAAGCACAACGACGGAGGCTTTGAAATGGAATCCAATACGGTCGTGGAAGGGATTAATGCATTACCGAACGGAGCCTACCCGCCGGCAGATATAATCCAACTGGATCTCGACATAGCGACGATGAACCTTGGATTGGGCGCTGCATTTCAATTGAACACTCTCACGCAAATAATCACCGCGGCCCAAAACAATTACCTTCTTGCTGGCAATCCGATGTGGTAGCGGCAGGAAATAAATACATTGCCAATCTAAAAGGATTAGATGCGCAGATAACAAGTGATGTCTTTCAAAAAACTGATCGCCTCTTTTGGGCCGGGTGTTATCAGTCGATGATTTCAACCGCAAAGGAGGCCGATCTAACATTCCAATAACTAATAAATGATTGGGTGTTAGGCCTGACCCAAGATCCATCTTTCCAAGCAAAACAGTAAAGTTCAAATTTAGTGTGCCAATTTCTAAAAATATTTTTCTCAATGCAGAGACACTTTGCGTTGATCGCTATAATATTTTCAACCACACGTCGACAAGCAGATTGGTGTAGCCCAATGAAACTGTTTTCCGCATTAATGCGAGATGACATGGCGCAGTTAGCTGTTAGTCTGACTCACCACAAAATGAATAAAATTCAGAAATAAATAATGTCCACTCTTAAACCAACTACATCGAACGGCACGGCGCAGAATCGCGATTGGCGTGATCGCCTTTACACCATCATTTTTGAAGCAGATACCGATGCAGGCCGGCGCTTTGACAAGATGTTACTGGTTCTCATTGTGTTGAGTGTGGCAACCGTCATCATTGATAGTGTTGGCGCCATACGGTCAAACGATTATTTTGTTTTGAATGCCCTGGAATGGCTTTTTACCGTCTTATTTACGATTGAATATGTGGTGCGGCTTCTGTGCGTAAAACATCCCTTACGTTACGCGCTAAGTTGGTTTGGCATTGTTGACCTGATTTCCATTTTACCGACTTACCTTGCCATTATTTTTCCGGAATTTTATTATTTAATTGATGTACGCCTACTCCGCATGTTGCGTGTATTTCGCATATTAAAACTGCCGCGTTATTTTGATGAGTCGCAAATTTTATGGCAGGCGTTACGAAACAGCCGCGTAAAGATTATGGTGTTTTTAGGCGTAGTGCTCATCATGAGTGTCATTCTGGGAACAATCATGTATGTCGTCGAAGGACCCGAAAACGGGTTTACCAGCATTCCGGTTGGCATGTACTGGTCAATCGTAACGCTAACAACTACTGGCTATGGTGATATACATCCTAAAACACCGTTAGGGCAACTGATCACGTCCTGCGCGATGCTGCTAGGCTACGGCATCATTGCATTACCGACCGGGATTGTAGGTGTTGAGCTGGCAATGACGATGATGAAAAGAGTACCTACAACACGTACATGTTCCTCATGCATAACGGAAGGTCATGAATCCGATTCCACGTTTTGTAAGCATTGCGGTGAAAAATTAGATCCATACCAATTTGAAAAATAAAAGTAAAAAATGAACCAAAAATCATTGCGCCAAGCACGTGATTAGGATGTCAGAAATAGCACTGCGGAACGTGAGCGCGCCAGCCAGCGCGCTCACGTCGTAGCAAAACAAACTAAAACAGCTTTTGTCGTCGTGCGTAATGGCGAATTAGTAAAAGAAAATCTAACTGGATAAAAATATCCAGTTATTTGCTATATCTATCGGAAAGAAATTCCATTTCTGTACCGATGTTATATCTGTCGGATGACCATCGCGCATAAAGCTTCTCATTTTTGCTATTCTTATTTTCTTTGTGATTCATTGGAAAATCATATATATCTAAAAATAATTGCTCCAAGTATTTTGCAATACGGTTTTCACATTCATAAAATGAAAGGTGCAGCAAACCTTGATTTTCATACTTCTCCTTTGTATGTTCCTTGACCCTGTCTAAAATATCCCCTTTACCCACATATACACAGAGCATTGAATAGATTTTATGATCAGAACAGCGACTATTTTCTACCCAAAGGTGATAAACCCCAACCTTATCTTTTGCACGGGTAAGAAGCTTATTAAATTTAAGTACGTCAGTTGGATCATTTTCAATAAAATCAAGTGGAATCGAAGTGCAAAATTTACTCAGATTAATAATCTGATCTACGGTGACTGCGTTAATTAGTTCATTCGCACATACATCGTCAAAAAAGGCGTAGTTATTTGACTTGCACGGGACTTCGTCCGCGTATTCACAAGAAGCCATTGTCATAGTTATCCTTTTAAATTACAGCACAATCATTTTAGTTAAACCTTCGCAGGCTATCAGCCATCAACTCATAAACTGTAATGCGAAATGACTTGCCATCGTAGGTATATAGCCGCCAACACATCCTACTTATTACAGGCTACGACAGTTCTAGCAACCATGTCATGCATGCAGCGTTGTTTCTTGCTAAAAATAGGGAGTAAATCAATTAGAGCAATTAAACCGGTCAAATAAAGTCCGTCAAGAAAGAACACTGGCCGTGCTGTCAGCCCCCCATATTTCACACAATCGCTACTCTACAGCCCCAGCTTTTTGCAGCAAGTGCACTATCTCAATTTGATCTTCGTACTGTGCAATGGAAAGAGCGGTATCACCAGACATGTTCTGTGAATTCACGTCTGCTCCCTGCGCAATGAGCAGCCTGACGTTTTCAACATTTTTGCCCGCTACTGCATACATCAGCGCAGTACTTCCATCCGCATTTTTGGCATCAACAGGAACGCCAAGACTGATCAATCGTTTAAATAATATAGGCCCCTGGTTTTCCGCTGCGAGCATAAGAGTGCTCAAGCCAGTGACACTGATTAATTTTGGATTGGCTCCGCGATCTAATAAAAGCGTAGCTAATCCACTGTCAGACTCTTTAAGCAATGCGTTATGTAATGCTGTCAGTCCGTTTGCATCTTGTATGTTCAAGTCGCACTCCCCAGTGGCGAGCAGGCTTTCAAGGGCCTTTCTGTTATGGAGTGCAACGGCTGAGATGACAGCACTGCGACCAAACCAATTGGGCGTTACAAAACCTACCTTTGCTGCGAGTGCCTGTTCGCGATTTTCACTTCGTTTAATTTCCAGCTCATCGGCTTCCCATAGTGCGATTCTTCCGCGCCAATGTTCGTCGCCACATAGTTGTGTCGGAAGCGCATTTTTGTCATTGAAGAGGTTCAGTGGCGTTTGACCATCGGCCAACAAAACAGGGACTGCGCCTTGTATGCTACGGCGTTTATTGTCAGGCCGGGTCTCTCCATATGTATTGCCACCCCAAGCACAAACAAAGCCATCTTGCGTTAGCGTCAGCGTGTGATCGTAGGTAGAAAGTGCTTTAATTTGGCTCATTTGTGGAGTGACTAATGACATTACGTTTTTCCGCAAACCCATTGGTAGGTCTCGAACACTCTCATAATGGACACCCCAGCTGATGAGTTTCCCCTCTGCGGTTCTTGCGATTACGGTCGAGCCACCCGTCGCCAATTGAACAATCTCATTAACCGTTGCGATGTGACGAGGTGCAGAAGTAGTTGGATCGGTTTTTTTTCGAGCCGTAGTTTTAAATCCCAATTGCTCACTCCAAGGATCACCCCAGCCCCACACCGTGCCATCAGCGCGGTACGCATAAGTACTCTCGACCCCAGCCCCGATTCCCGCAGCTTGTGTGAATGCCACCTGAGGTTTAGGATTGAAACAAATGGATTCGTCTGGGGCGGATGAATGCCCAAGCTTGCCATTGTTTTCGTGCCCCCATGTCAATACGGCGCCATCATCTCGCAATGCCACGCCGTGAAATTGTCCAAGCCCAATCGCCTTGATTTTCTCTAGCCCGATTATTTGCTGCGGAGCTGATACGCCTGACCAACAATAGACATTGCCGTCGCGGCTAACAATGATGGTTGTATCGTCTAAAGCAGCGACAATAGCCGCAGGTGGTATTCCTGCTATGCGTATTGGCTTGGCGACATAAATCTTAGTAGCGCGTGCTATCTCCTCTTCTGCGCAGGGATTCTTGCCATGACCGCCGGATAGGAGTCTTTCTAACTCACAAACACCAAGCAAAGGTTGCCGCATAAGTACCTGGTATTCATTGTAAGGACTAAAGCCCCATTCATAAACACTGCCATCTTCCGCAATTGCTACACTATGTTGCCACCCGGCCGCAACTGATTGGATGCGCGGCAATCCATCAACACGCATCGGCGATTTCGGTTCGATCGGAATACGGATAAAATTTCTCGTACCCTGATCGTTACCCCACCAGTACACAGTGCCGTCACTTGCGAGTCCTAAATTATGATACCGGCCAGCAGAAATTTGCGGTTCAGCGGAGTGTGCGTCAACCAAGCAGAGGAAAAATAAAAAGAAAATAGATGTTTTTATTGTAGCCATTGATCGCTTAATTTAGTAATCGTGAATACCAGAAATCGTCCGATTGCTTACCTGTGGTGAGTCAAGCATTCCGATTAGTCGTATGCGTATTTCCTCAACGGCTGTGTCCCGGGGAAAATGAAGTACCACACACATTGCCAAGGTCACGCAATCCAATGGTGAGTGGAAAAATCCCAGTCAAAATGTACAGAAGTATTGCAGGACTCATATGCCGGTAGCGGTATCTCAACCCCATTGAGCCACGCGGAACCAAAGCCAACTCGAAAGGTGTCGAATTTATCCAATGTCACCGGAAAAGCCAGGAAATATGTCTTATGCGTAAAGTTCACCGGCAAGGTTACCTCCGTCTCCGGCATTTCCGCTCCGGTCCAAATGCGCGGTATAGCTGGGATTCTCTTGCCTTGCACCTCAATGTACGCCTTGGCGGGATCATAGGCCATCACAGGGAGCCCTCGATCGCGTGGAATCGGGCTGCCATCCAGCTTTATCCAATACACGCCAGAAAGCAGCCCGGAAGTTATCGCCTTACTATTCCACGATTCATCGCGAACAGAAAAGAAATAACGTCCTTCCTTTTGATCCAATTGCGATTGGACGCGATTGTATTTCCAATTGCTTAGAGCGTCGGCTTGGCACAAACTATGTTGGGCGGGATAAGCATTAATGAAACAGCCTGACAGGAGCGACGCCATGCTTACAGTCACCAACAGTGCATGGCACTGCTTCACCGGCGCAGTAAATTTGTTAAAAGTTTGCGTGACGCGTTGTCCGATGGCGAGCGCATTATCAGTCGCCATCGTTTTAAAATTTTGCATATATAAATCCTTTAGTTCTCTTTATTAACCAGCCTGTGTTGTGGTCCTAATGCATCCAATGAAGAAGCCATAATTCAAGATCTTTTTTTATAATTTAATGGTGAAGGATTAATAGGAAATGATTTCTAAAATATCGCCAAGTCAAATAATCAACCAATGAATATTGTCGAAATTGGGAGACATTTAATGCCATCTATCAACAAGGCGTCAATTTAATTTTATAGCCCGCAGCGATTATGTCTTATTGCGGCACATCTCCCTTCAAAATGACCTATATAGGGAATTGACGGCTTGAATCATATCGAGTAACAATCAACAGAAATGCAATGACCGGAACCATAGAATCTCGACGACCTGCATAGAGCCGCAGGCTGGCGTACGTCACGTCATATTTGGACGTGACGCAAAAGAGGTCGTGCGAAATATTTGTCGATATGATTTAATATGTATATACGTGTTGAAACATCCACACATACGTATATACTTGCATCTACACTAAAGGAGTTATTATGGGTAAGACAGCAACCTTAACTGTCCAGCAATGGGGGAATAGCTTGGCAGTGCGTATTCCCGCAGCGTTGGCACGAAAAGTTAACTTTGTAGTTGGTCAACCGGTGGAAATTTCTACTGATGATTTCGGCGTGGTCGTTCATCGAAAAGGCTCGCCAAAGCTCACACTAGAACAACGGCTGGCGGCGTTTGACCCAGAAAAGCATGGTGGTGAAGTGATCATATCCAGCCGCGTCGGTGCCGAGGTGTTTTAATGGTTAGTAAAATTTGGATACCCGAACGCCGAGATATTATCTGGATAGACTTCAATCCCCAAGTTGGCCAGGAAACGAAGGATATGCACCCGTTACTTGTATTATCACCGAAAGAATTTAACGACCGTACAAGAATTGTTATTGGCCTACCGATGACTACTGCGAAGTCTAACGAAACCAATCCATTTGCAGTGAAATTCGTTGGAGAAAAAGGCAAAGTTAGCTACGTATTGGCCCACCAACCTAAAAGCTTTGATTGGCGACTGAAAGGTGGAAAACCGCATCCTTGGAAGCAAGCGTCCGAAGAAGTTTTGATACAAGCTGGTGAAATGCTGAATCAAATTATTGCAATTTGCGAATAGGGCAATTTAGATGCCTCCAAGCCTGAATACTCAATTTAACTCCCGGATGTTCTGGCGTTAATTAGTCGAGAAGGCTGGGTTGAAAACCCAGCTTATACACTCTACTCAGAAATGCTGGGTTTTCAACCCAGCCAACAACTCAATGACAGACTGAAATGTTTTATCTCAATGAATATATTCATAAACGCATTGAATGAGTTGATAGCAAATTCCATCACGTCTGATGGAATTCTGTTAAACAAATCAAAGTCTTATTTTTGAACTTTACTGCAATACAAAAATCAACCTACTCTGTCGTAACGGTATTATTCGCAGGGCCGGTGGCCGTGGTCGGCACCACCACCACTGCGCCATTCGTTGTGTTAGTCGTGGTATTGCTCCCCGCAACGGTGACCGTTGTTCCGTTGGCACTGACCGTTGTTCCGGCAGGAACCAAGACCGAATTGTTCTGCTGCATGGTATAGGTCGCGCCAGGTGCCAGCACAGCCGGGCTAGAATCTGGAATAGAACCACTACCACCACCGCCGCACGCAGATAACATGGAAGCCAGAAAGCAACCAGCCAGTACATACGTTGCGCAAAATTTGGATTTCATAATGACTCCACAATTAGTTGAAAGGGAGTTCATCTTATCCTGCGACCAAGATCGATTCTGTGCGGTACCACACCTTCAATTTTTAAATACAATAGGCTCGTATACAAACTTAACATCCATCTACGAGTTGTGTATAAGCTGGGCTTTCAAGCCAGCCCAGATGAATATCATATTATCAAGGTGATTGCAGGATATGGTTTATGTCACCTCAAAATTTAGAATGCAAATGTTGACGCCATGTTGAAAATTTAAAAGTGCGGCACCGTACAGAAACAATTCTATTCTTAGGACAAGATGAAATCCTTTTGAACTATTTATGAAGTTATGATGAAACTCAAATTTGGTACAACGTACTTACTAGTTGGCTGCTTACTGGCTCCTATGGCAGGGGCTTATGCCGACAATGTTGATAATGATCATCCGATGAATTTGGTCAAAGACTCTGCAATCACCGCCGCAATTAAAACAAAGCTGGCCGCTGAACACCTGCCTAGTTTAAAAGATATTAAAGTGGATACCGACGACAAGGGTGTCGTCTGGCTGAGTGGAAGCACGGACACGCAAACTTCAATAAATAAAGCAGGATCGATCGCACGTAATACCGATGGCGTAATAGCCGTGAAAAATCAAATTATCGTGAAATCAAATTAGCTAACGCAAAAATTGGCATCGCCTTGTCTGCTGATAGTGTGAGTATTATTATCAGTTGACACAGAAAAATGCTGGCAGGTCACACTTTCCAACATCTAATAAATAAATGTAGGAAAGTGTGACCTGCCCCAATTTTCTCTATCTCCATTTTCTGAAGCAATCCAGACTCACTCTTCTTCCGCGATCTTGCGCAACGCTTCCACAAACACGTTCGGCGGCTGACCACCGGAAATCAAATGTTTTTGATTAATGATGAATGCTGGCACCGAGCTAATACCTGCCTGTTGCCAGTATTTTTCGGCTTCGCGTACTTCATCACTATAGAGATCACTGTTCACCACTTCACGCGCTTGCGCCTCGTTCAATCCGGCCTTAACCGCCACTGTGACGAGTGTTTCCGGATCTGCCGTATTGAGCCCTTCGCCATGATAAGCCTGCAGCAACGCGTGCTTAAGTTTGCGCTGCACATCGGGGATATTCTGCAACCCGGCCCAGTGCATCAGGCGATGCGCGTGAAAGGTATTCCATACCCGATTTCCGGTTCCAAACTGAAAACCAACTTCAGCGCCGCGTTGATGCAAATTCAACCGATTCTGCGCAAGCTGCTCTTTGCTCATCCCATATTTTTTGAGCAGATATTCAGCGCTGTCGACACCAGCAAAATCCATTGTCGGATTTAATTCAAATGGCTGAAAGTGCAATTGCACCGGAATGTCATCGCCAATTTTTTCCAGCGCCCGTTCCAATGAATTCAAGCCGACCGCACACCACGGGCAAGCCACGTCTGAGACGATATCGATACGCATAATAGTCCTTTAATAAATAGTTTCAGTTGAGCACTTATCCAGCAGTGTAATTGAAAATTGAGAAGCGGGCTGACGGGCCGAACCTGCCTAATTAATCTCAAAAATGCTTGACGCTTATAAAACACTGGATGAACTGAAGGTGAACAGCGCAGTAGGCTGGGTTGAAAACCCAGCATTTATTGATGAGTTGAGTTTAAAAGCTGGGATTAAATCCCACGCTTAACTATTTAGACGGAATTGGAGTGTTTGAACTGCCTCCAAAGCTCACATAGTTAGATGCTGGGTTTTCAACCCAGCCTAATGTAATGGACTCCACCCAATATACGGCATCATAATGTGCAAGCATGTCAGGTCGGCTGACATGCAACAGTCGAGAGGGGGAGTCCGCTATGAATGCTACCGCAAAAGTAATCGGTTTGGATATTGCCGAGCTGCTTTCTGACTTTCCATCCGAGCCAACGTTATCGACCGTGCCACAAAGAGGAGCGCCAATAGCGCAGCTGATCGACGTTACCTCGGGATGTATTACTGCATCAAGTTAAGGAAGTAAAGCACGCAATTTCGGAGTTGAAATTTTATCGATATGCCTGAATGCATTTGTCGCTTGCTCAATCGATTCAGTCGGCGCACCAAATTTTTCGAAATAGCTCTTCCATTCCCTTACTCGCTCCCATACATCGGCGATGATGGTAGTCGCTTCCTGTGCCGACAGATTAAAGGCTTCCTTGGCAGTTATTGCATTGTCCAGCGTTGCAACACGCCCCAACTGACCTACACCGAGAAATTGGTAGCGCTCAGTCGCAATTGTAGAACGGGGCATGACGTCATACAAAGGACTTAGACGCCATGCTGCCAATGTGGGATCCCAAAGAAAACCATGATTGCGCGGATGATCATCATCATTGGACACGAATATGTTGTAGACCATACGGGTAAATAATTCTCTGTTGTTGTCGCGAATGACGGTCTGACCGCAATATTTTCGAATTGCGTGGGCTAGATCACTATAGCTTTTTTCGCGTGACTGCATTTCGTCACATGATAGTAGTGTCAACCCGCTTATAAAATGCAGACTCTTTTCGACCCGGCCATTACCCGGCGTCGTTCGGAATAACGCATCCTCCATCGGAGGTGCTTCGCCAACATTTGCCCAATAACGATCAAAACGACGAATGAGCATTACGTTGCGATCACCGATTTGAATTACCTTCACTTCCGGGACAGTCATGCCACACTCTGAAGCGAGATGCATGGTAGCTGCCTCAATATTTGGTACATCTAATCGCTCATGCCTGCTTTGAAATTTTGCTAGCCACATCACACCTTGCTCATCACGAACAGTCGCTTTGGGACGAGCTCCTCCCAATGAGGCTCCGGCTTGAAATATGATCTCCAGCTTGGCAGGAATCGGGGCTCCTTCTTCGATACGTTCGGCTGCATCCAACAAATAATGAAGATCGGCCACTGATTGAACTCCGTCTTTTGCAGGTGAGCTGATGTCGGGGCGAATATCGAGGGCTCCGACTCTATTGCTGCCAGCTTCCAGCAGATAAGTTGATTCTGGCAAATCGTTTGCCTTAGCCTTAAGCTTGGCTTCGATCACACGGCGCCCCCATGCGTCTGGGGCTGCATCACGAATCCCCCCAAACATCCGCAAATCAGACACTGGAGCGACCTTCTTTTTATAGATCGCCTTTTTTGGGGAAATAGATAAGCTGACAGGGTCAATTTCGATTGCATTGGGCCGTTCAAGATATTTGGTGCCGTATGCAAATTCCGAAGCAATGACATTCGTGTTCTCTTCGGTGAGCGTCAGGATTCCTGCTGGGGCGAATTCGTTCTCAATTTTCGCAAAAACGAAAAGTTTTTTTTGATTAGGCATTATGGTGACTTAAAAATTCAGTTCTTCCAGTTCTTTCTTCGACAGCGAACGCACACGTTTTTTACGTTCGCGTTCCCCTAGCGCGGCGATTGATGGGTCACTTTCGGCGAAGAAGCTTTGAAGGCTTTTTCCAGGTGCAATTACATCAAGGTAACGGAGCAGCTGTCCTATGGCGACGCCCGGATCCCCTTTTTCCAATCGATAAGCAGTATTCCGTGAAATCCCCGCTCGGAGGGCAGCCTCTGTTTGTGATATATGGCGCGCAACACGAAGCCGTGCCAATCGCGCACCGATTTTCTCGGATTCGACGGCGAGCTCAGTAGGAAGCGCCAAGGATAGAGTGACACGCATTTGAATGAGGGTGGACTGTTAAGTATTGTATTGAATATAGGGGAATGTATGGGGCAAAGTCAATGTTAATGTTCGATAAATCAATCATTAAGAGGTTACGGATCGATTTATCGAACAAATTCACAACAGGAAGATCCCTTTAGCCCACCTGAAAAATTTTGATTATTAAAAGACGTCTTAGTACTAATGCCGTTCAGTTAAGCCAATAAACTGTGTAACGTCATCCTCGCGTAGGCGGGGATCTGGTGGCACGAAGTGCCTTCAGCGGTTGATTGACGAGCTTCTGGATTCCTAAGCAGGAGCCCGTGCCTGCAGGCACGAGCCGTTCCACTGGCAGACGATGTATCGTCTGAATTCCCAGTTCCACCGCGAGAATGACGTTAATGACCGCATAACCGTGCAACTATTTTGTGCTTAACTGAACGGCATTACGTCTTAGTACGCATATTTTGGAAGAAACTTGACAATTGATTTCTCATAGAAGGCTGGGTTGAAAACCCAGCATTTATTGATGAGTTGAGTTTAAAAACTAGAATTAAATCCCACGCTTAACTATTTAGACGGAATTGGAGTGTTTGAGCTGCCTCCAAAGCTCACATAGTTAGATGCTGGGTTTTCAACCCAGCCTACGCGGGCTAAAATCCCATAAGTTGAGACCCTTTAAGCACCCAAATACTGCACGAAAGCGTGTCTGAATTTGGATCATTTTTATTATAGAAGTCATCTATAGTGGGATAACCGATTGCCTTCCAATAATCGGGATATTCAGGATTAAATTTCACTTCAATTACCTGAAGCCCACAAGCTTTTTCACTCGAATTTTTAAGCAAATAAGCGATATGCGGGGATTTAGTAGAAAAATCCTTTTCAAGAATCGTGTAAGGCGTTTGCTTACACACAGTAAATGGCGTATTCCATTCAATCGTCTTGGTTTTAATGAATAACTTGCCATAGCACCCCCGCCCCTGCCCCTCAAACACACCAGTAAATGGCTTATCGGCGGCAAAAACTAACCAAGGTGATATAACGCAAAAAGAAAGAATGAAAAATTTAGTAAGCCTGTTTATTGTGAACATGATGCCCCTTTTCTATTGCAGATAACATTTAAAGCAAATTCTAATTTTTCAGCATAATTTTTATCGCCCTTGTTGTAACGTATCGCAATCATGCCCGTGGTAATAGGGCTCCAACCGGTGATGACTTTTTTGATAGTGGATTTTTGATACTTCAGTACCTGGCCTGGGCGCAAAATATGGGCGCTGGGATTGAGCTTTTTAAGCGTGGCGATAGTGCTGCCTTGAGTCCGGGCGATCCGGTCCAAACTGTCGCCTGGTTTGACGGTATAGCTGAGGACGGTGGTGTTAAGTAGTGTATTTTCAAAGCCGTATTCGGCTGAGCGCATTAACAGATAACCAATACCCGCTTGGATATTGTAGCTAGAATTGTGTTTGATCCGTTCACGAGTTAGCATGATTCTCAAATGTGGTGGCACGATGATTTCAGCCCCTTTATCATTCGCCAAAAAATCATCTATGCCCGGGTCGTTTCGATTCCCTATCTGCATCGGTTTGATTTTCCATTCATCATTCCCAGCCCCGGTTTCCACCCAAACCATTGCTTTGATCATCTGCCAGCTCAAATTCGGCTGTCGATAACCTTGGCGAATTAAGTGATGTGTGTAGGTAGTCAGGGTCGATTTGATTTCAGCATCATGGGCGTCCCATTTGGGGTCACCCGCGGCTTTTCTGATGCCGTCTTTCCATGCATCCAAGCCATTTGCGTGTTGTGATGTCGCCATATTTCCTCCAGATAGATTTCCATAAAAATGGCAATAAATACTAATAAATTTATTAATATGTTAATAAAATTAATAGTATAGCTATTCTTAGCGAATCTGTAAGGAGAACCCTTGATCTTCTAGAACTCGTTGTTTCAAGCAGGGATGAATGTCGACGTCATCGATTTATTAAGGCAGTGCTGTAGGCTGGGTTGAAAACCCAGCATTTATTGATAAGTTGAGTTTAAAAACTAGAATTAAATCCCACGCTTAACTATTTAGACGGAATTGGAGTGTTTGAGCTGCCTCCAAAGCTCACATAGTTAGATGCTGGGTTTTCAACCCAGCCGAGCTACGCTGGCTTGTTGGAGTCCGTCAAGCTTGCGCCATTGTGTACAGCACGGGGGGATGAGCCGCTGCAACAAAAGCAGCATCCGTATCGGGCGGAGTCTAAGGACTATGCATTGATCCCATCGCAGATCGGATCAATTCGGAAGTTGCCGAATGGCGAGGTGGTCGATTGAATAGGGTTCAGTTATTTTTTGCGTGTGTTTTTACCCATTCACGCATCACTTCATTAACACGAGTTTGCCAGCCTCGACCTGTAGAGCGCAATGCGGCCAGCACGTCTGGGTCAAAACGAAGTTTCACCGCTTGTTTAGCATCTGCCTTAACACTGCCAACCGGTCGACCGCGTCGCGCCACAATTTGCTCTGGTGTATGTACGGCAGCGTATTCGCCTTTTTTGGCTTGGTCCATACTACGCAAGAGCGCATCTTCAAAATCACGCATTTCTGGATCAATTACTGCTTTATTTCGTTTGTTCATCAAAATGCTCCTTCAATTTCAACAAAAATTCTGGGCGCAAGTTGTCGAATTTAGCCTTAGCATAAACCAACAACAGTACCAATTCACCACTAGCCAGTCGGGTGTAATAAATTACCCTGGCACCGCCGCTTTTACCCATTCCGCTGCGCGACCAGCGTACTTTGCGCAAACCGCCCGAGCCTGAAATGACATCGCCGGCAAGCGGATTATCGGCAATCCAATCTATAAATTCTTCACGCTCGGTGTCGCGCACACATGAGTGGCCCAATTTCTAAATTCAGGCGTTTCTATTACGGTCAACATGGTTTAACTGTGCTCCCAATTAATTATTTTTACAAAGTCGTTAAAACGAGTATTGGTCAAAGGGTGATTGGGTGAATCGAGATGATGTTGAGAAGGTAGGTCAGGCAGCATTAGCCTCAATTGAGTTACTGGCTGCCGATTGGTTCCCCAACGGCGTACGTGAAGGGCGCGAGTGGTGCATTGGTTCACGCGAAGGCGAAGCTGGCCGTTCGATGAAAATTTGTTTGTCGGGCGAATCGGCCGGTGTCTGGAAAGACTTTTCTGCAGACGATACTTGTGGTGATTTCATCTCGTTGTATGCCTACATTTTCCGTGTTGAGGAAGCTGAGGCAATGAAGGCACTTGCATGCGAACCGTAAGGGCAGTTATGTTCTGGTACCCAACGGCTTCTTAAATATAGTTATCGATGATTTACGGATTATGGTGTGTTACGCGTTAGACCTGCTGCCCGCCGATCATGATATTCATAACGAACGCGGCTAAATCAATGTCAAAAATGCTTGACGCTATACACCGCGTTACCTGATACTTAACACTTCCCTGAGAAAAAGGGGAACAGGCTTGGAAACCTGCCATATCCCACCCCGCACATACGGCGCGAAGCCGTTTTTTTGTGCGTATGCTGTCACGCCCAGTCTTTGGGCGGCGGTAGTGGGAGCCTCCGGGCTGCTGGTTTTGGGTGGTAATGCCAGTTTCCAACCTGTTATTTGCCGCCCACCCTCCGTGGTGGGTATCGGTCAAACGAACTGGAAGGAACGCACCATGCACACGCAACAACGTCCCCCACGTAATACTCACCTCGCCATCGACACAATTGACGCCTATACACAGGCCCGTGACATCGTCAGCGATCTTTCGGCCATTTTTGAAGTACTCGATCATCTTGCTCTGACAGATTTTTCCAATAAACGCATTACACCCATCTTATTCCGGGCAGGATTTGGTCATGCGACTGAACAGCTCAAATTCATTGAAGAAAAAATCTCCGACGCTTATAAAACACTGGATGAACTGAAGGTGGATAGCAACTCGTAACCTGTAGGGCTACAAGCGCCTCGTATTACGCCGCATGTGAGTTTCGAATGAACGAATACGTCTACAAGTTATGTATTTGGTTGTTTTACTTTCCCATGCGTCGCAATACGCTGCGCTATTGACGACCTACTTAATACGGGCTACAGGCTACGCTGGCTTTGATAAGGCAACGTTAATCTCAATCGTATCCATCTATAAATTCCACTTGACCAGCAACTAACGCTATCTGGCAACACCAACACCGACCAATTTATTCAAATATTACGCCTCATGAATCAAAATGCCCTATTTAGGGCATAGACAAACACACATTATAAAGATAGTGTTTGTTAGTTTTAAATTAGCAACGTTTAAGTTATCAATCAGAATGCGTCGAGCAGGCACATATAGGAAAAGTAATGTCCAGCATTAAACTATTTATGCCATCTGGTGGGGAGGATGGCGTAATAATCGCAATACGTGACGATGATGTCCGAGTCGAATTTAGAGGAAGTCCATATAGTAAGTGGAACGTAAATGAAAGTTCGCCTATGTATCAACTGCATTCCTCCCTTCGACGTATTGATATTTCTCAACTTCATAATGGGGAAATAGAAGTTGTCACACCTTGGCATCCAGAATGGAAAATAGTTAGCGAATTATTTGATACTGCGCTGCAAATCGGAAATATCTAAATTTTGGATGAGTATTATTTTGCAGCCCCTCTCTGAACGCCTAAACAGCATTAACACTAAAGTGAGTTTGCGAAAGCCCTTTAGCAAGCAAAAAAACTGAGATGAAATAAAACAGAATTAATTCGCATTCTTGGTCTTGCTAAAGTCAGTGTCGTGAATGGAAAAGCTCTATAAAAATGCACGCAATCAATAATTGAGAGGCAAAATTGCATTTTGGTACGAGATCCTTTCGACGCTCAATACCATGCTGAAAAAGTGGTGTCAAGGGGTAGAGATTCGGGAAAAATAAAGCGAAGGGTATTCAGTAGATTTTTGAAACCAATTAGCGACGATATAAATTTAAGAAAATTTACTCAGCAACATCAACCACTCATTTATCGGATCGCTATGTCTAAGTCAATTTCAGAATTTAAACGTTTTCTTATTAAATCTCAGGCAGCGTTTTCGGAATACGAAAAGAAGTTGGCAAAACTTGTTTTAGATAATTTTCACGAAGTGGAAGCATCTGGGACTGCCGGAGGAAAAAGGGGGAAGCTTATTGCGAAGTTTATCGAGAATGCCGGCGACTCTGCATCTAGTGATTTAAATATCGAGATTGATGCATCTACCGACGATCTTAATAGAATTACCTACCTTTCGGCTATAAAAATTAAAAATTTTCGTGGATTCTCTACTGAGAAAATACTTGAGTTCAAGAATCCGTACACGTTTATATATGGGCCAAATGGAACTGGAAAATCTAGTCTATGCGAAGCTTTAGAATATTGCCTGCTTGGATCAATCAACGAGGCTGACGCCAAAAGAATCGATATTACTACTTACATAAAAAATTCCATAACTAAGAAGTCAGATCAACCATTATTATCTGGTAAAACTTCAGACGGGAAAAGTGTCGCTGTTCAAGCTGATCCAAAGCGATATGAATTTTGCTTCATTGAAAAAAACAGGATCGATGGTTTTGCACGTGTTGCGGCGAATACAACGGCTGCGCAACAAGTTAGATTGGCGGCACTTTTTGGATTGGAAGAGTTTAACGGGTTCTCCACGCAGTTCAATGACAACTTTGAAAATTACATTGATTCTACCGGCAAGAAGGCCAAAGAACTAGCCGACAAGGAAAAGCAGATTGCAGGCCATAAAGCAATTCTGCTGCAAATTCCTGAAAAAGAAAAAGAAGTCAAAAGCAAACAAGATGCACTCCTACTAAAATACCCAGCCTACAAGGCATTGGATGAGATCAAAGAACACATTTCCGGGTTAGATGGTAACGGTGGCGTCACAAAAAAAAATCACACCGAAATTGGGCGACTCAACAATCTTAAATTGGCGGTTGACCCTGGCATAGATGTTATTTCGACCGAAATTCTAGATATGACAACTCTTATCCAAGAGAGCAAAGCAGCTAAACAATTTTTAGCTGGATACAAAGATCAACTCTCTCTTGGCGATTTGTATTCAGCGATACTAAAAAATAAGGAAAAATCTGAAAATCATTGTCCAGCTTGTGAATCGCTTTTATACGATGGGGACAAAATTATGGTTCCGGTTGATCCCTATCAAAACGCTACAGAAAAGCTGAAGCAGTTTGATGTCGCGATCAAGAAAGAGGCGCGCATAAAAGACATTGCAACGCAGCTCAATGATAGATGGCCGAAATTAGTATCAAAAGTCGGAAATTTGGCCCCTGCTGCAATTTTAGTAGCCTTTGCGAAATCAGTTGAAATCGATGCCCTTAAAGTTTCAGCTGAAAATGCAAACAACCCGAAATTAAAGGAAGATGTCCTGACTATGCTATTAAGCAAAGCGGATCTTTTGGGAGAATTGAAGAAGGCAATTTTGAATTTCAATGAGGCAATCGGAAAATCAAAATCGGAAATAAAAAAATTAGAAAACTCCAACACCGCACTCGCAAAAAATCTCGAAGAAATCGTTGCGATAAAAACGACAATTGATCAGAATATAAAAAATGCGAATGCAGCCAATATCGCCATCGAAAAGTTCAAAGCAGAAAACGATACTCTCATCAAACTCGTTGAAATAGAAAAACCGATTGTCTCGCGCAACATAAAATACCTAGTTGCCTACGAGAATTTCCGTGAAAAATTATTACAATACAACGGTAATCTTCCGTTGAATCTTGCTGCCGATTTAAACGATAGAACACTGAAATACTATAACGCTATCAACAAAAACGATCATGTTTCCGATAGATTGAAATCACTAACTCTTCCTACATCACCTGGAAAGAAAATAGAAATTGAATTTGAGGTGGGGCAGAAATGTGATGCGTTGCAGATTCTAAGCGAAGGTCATATCCGTTGCTTGGGACTTGCAATATTGCTTTCCAAAATCGTTCGGGATGACCTGCCATTTTTGATTTTTGACGATGTTGTAAATTCAATTGACGATGAGCATAGAAGTGGCATTATCGAACTAATATTGGGTGATGATGAAATCAAGAAACGGCAGCTTATTATTACAACTCATGGGGAGGATTTCGTTAAACGTCTTGAAAATGCCATACCGAAGATTGAATATAAGAGTACTGTCTGCCGCATTGACTTTCTTATACCAGTCGATTCGAAGCAAATTCTCGTGAAATTGGATTCACCTCGACATTATTTGGTGGTTGCCGAACAGAGCTATCAAGATGGGAAGATTCGTGATTGCTTGAGTTACGTGCGAAAATCGTTTGAAGACCTTCTCAACCGACTTTGGAAGAAAATCGGGAATAAAAGCCATACTGCACAAATTCAAGTCGGACTGCGTGGCCCAGGAGGATCACCTGATTTGATGGCTATTGCAAGTGGGCTTCATGGATTTCTAAATAAAAAAGAAGTTACGATTTTTCAAGACGTTATTCCATTGCTTGCCAAAATGATTGGGAAGGAAAGTACCCACGCTTTGGAATGGAATTATCTAAACAAGGGTACTCATGAAGAGGATAAAGAAGAAGAATTCGATATTTCGATGGTTAAAGAAATGCTTGAACTAGTGATGGAGATTGATACAGCTGTCGAGAAATCTGGAGCAACGCCTCAACTGCTAAAAGTAGTTGAGGCGTAGAGGTCGCGAATTTGTACGACTGACTATATTCGCAAATGGTGTTGTTCTAACATTCCAAACACATATTAGCTAATTGTTAGAATGTTAGGCTTAGCTTAGCCCTACTCACGTGCGAATTTTATTTAGTACTGAACCGAACAAAACCAACACACAAAATAATTAATGTCTTGGTGTCCAGGTGTTCCATGCAATATTCAAATTTGCCTAATTGAATGGAATTTGGAGTTTGTCAAAAAATGCTCGATTGCGTTTTTTTGCATCATTAAGCATTTTGTCATATGACAGAATTTCAATATAGCAGCCACTATTTTTATGAAAAGAAAAATATCCTTCGTTATCAGCCGTAGGGGTAAAATCACGATCTGCAGCAATTTGTCTGATCTTAGGTGTAAGGCTACAAATTATATAGGCATAAAAAGGTATCTTCTGCCCATTTATAGTTTTCCCTTTAATACTTTTAGCTTCGCCGTCTTTTATCTTTCGCACATAGCGAAGTATTTGCTCTACCGGATCTTCGTCTTTGCTTGGATATTCATTTCGTTCTGGCCGTTTAAATTCAACGAGTACAATTGATTGAAACGCTTGCTCCGATTCTGAGAATGCGGTGAGTGCATTGAAAACGACTATATCAGGTTCATCAGAATCATTTAAATTAACAACCTTTAATTTTTTCAATGAAACGTCTGACCCTAAATGTATGTGAAACGCGAGTCTCTCATCTATAACCCAAAGATTTTGCTCCGAGAATGCAACATCATCTGAAGTGACACGCATAGGAAAAATTAGCTTATGTACCAGCTCTTCTTTTGCGTAACGACCATCATCTTGAAATACCAGCGCTTTATCCAACAGATCAAGAATTGTTCGCCTGTGGATCACATACTTTGCTAGAGCAGCTTTTCCCAATTCATTTTCTTCTTGAATATAGCGATCATAAAGCGCCTTATACTGATCAGAGTCGGTAACAGCATTGGTTGATAGTGTTGAAATTTGTTTTGCTTTTTCTCTGTGCTCAACTTCTATTTCTCGCTGAACTTTAAAAAGTGCTAAATCCAAGGCATCGTCGGTTAAATGAGGTGGCACTGAATCCAGATGTGTTTCGTACCTTTCGTTTAAAATAAAACGATATTCAGGGCCTTTATTTGCGACAAATTGCTCAACATTTCGAATTTTTTCCACTTTCAATGTAGCCAAATATGGTGCGGCGACACTTCTTATTTGGTCTCCTACAGCCTTATAAAGCTCTTGTTTGGAAAGCTCTTCAATTAGATCCGATTCATCATCACGCATGAATAAAAAATCTGTTCGTTCAGAATTTACATTCTCATCTAAATATAATCCAGATATGTATGTAAGAAATACAAAAGACTCGTCGTCGTCGTCCAACAATTTAACTGTTAAATCAGAGACCAACGAACTGGCTTTTTGTGCCCGAACCTCTCGTTGATGTGCGCAATATGAAACTGAATGCTGCTTTGCTGTGCTCGAATGATATTTAACGATTCTCGCCATGAAAGGCCACTCTTTAACCATAAAAGGAATTTCAGTGACGGATGACCGGATTTCATCGGCAAACATATCATTCACGCTTAACGCAGAGCTGCCTAAATTATCGTGCAACCAAATCGATGGACAATTTCCCGATACAAAATAGATCAATAGATGATCAATAATTTTTCGGCTAATTGTCTCCAAATTCTTAGGGAAGTGTTTTTGGTATTCTGTTCGTAAAGAGCTAAGTGAAACAATAGTTTGGTATCGATTTGACTTTGACTCCGAAATATTTTCGTTTTCAACCCCGCTCTTTGTTTTTAAGAAATCAAAACTACGTTGAAACCATTCGGTATCATCACTATATGTGCTGAATACCGACGCTTTCTCGAACACTTTTAACCATGTAAAACGTCCAATACCTTTGTTCCCGTTTGAAACTTTATTAGTAGAATCGGAAAGAAAAAATGCCTGGTAATTTGCGTCGTTAAATCCAACACCTGTATCGGTGATAGTTATGTTTTGAATAGAGGAAGCTGCGTCTTCTATCCCTTTGAAACCTTGTTGGCGGATGTCATGCTCTATGTTGACATCAATGCGACGAGGACTCGAATCTGGCAGATTAGCCATAGCTTCAATTGAATTTACCAAACATTCAAATAAAGGTATGTAAGGCTGGGTTCTTGGCAATTGAAGATTATTAATTCTCCCAACAATGTCTACTTGCATCCAGTGCTCCTATTTACATTAAATTGCTGAAAATCATTCATTAGATCAGTTTTTCCTCATGACATGTCGCATGCACCCAACAAAGGCAGGCCATCTTATTTTAAGAAACCTGGCAGTATTACCGCCTCACGAACCCAAATGCTCAGTCAAACTCTCCACTATCCCCACCACAAACGCCCTATCCTTCGGTGAAAGAGCATTAATAAGATTAGTGATCAACTTCCCCTGATCTTTGGCTCGATTACTAGACTCAATCAACAAATCGCCAACTTGGGAATTAAAAATATCTGCCAATTCAACCAAACGGGAAACCGTCGGCATTACCGTTCCACGCTCCATGCGTGATACAGCCTCAGTTCCAATATTAAGACGTTCCGCCACATCTTCTTGAGTGAGATTACATGCCAATCTTCTCTTGGAAATAGCTTTACCTATCACCTGCGCTAATACCCGCTCATCTATTTTCATACGTAAACCTCCATTCGACTTGAATGGTCGCTTATCAACTTATTGAATTGAAGTGCTAAATAAGTTGATAGCCAACCTATAAGGTTGTGTTACGATTAATCTCGCTTAAACATAAAAGCAATTCCAACCGCAATTTGGAATACAAATTTACCTTAATAACGTAGTTGAATAAATTCTTATCTGCAAGTTTATCTTAGCGAAAGCTGTCTACAACCTAGTCAGCAATCATTCAGGGAGTTTTGAAAAAAAATTTAGCGCGTGCCTGAATTGACACAATTAATTCAACGCATCAATTCAATTCCTTAGGAGACATAAAAATGAAACAAGCAACACATGCACATTCCAAACGCGCACTCATTTCCAGCAGCATTGTTCTTGGTCTGGGCTTATTGGCCGACCCTGTTATGGCACTTGACGAGACGATAGAAGAAGACGGTAAAAAAGTACAACGGGTAGCTATTACCGGCTCGGCCATTAAACGCTTAGATGCCGAAACCGCCGCGCCGGTTGATGTGTATACCAAAAAAGATATTGAACGTACCGGCGCGACAACGGTGGCTGAATTAATTAAAAGTCTGGCGACGATTGATATTTATGACCAAGGTGAATTGAGCGGTAATTCACCTGCCGGTTCTGGTACGGCCACCGTCAAAATGCGTGGTTTGAGTTCACGTAACGTGTTGGTCTTACTCAATGGCCGTCGCTTGCCGACTAACGCTATGGCAGATGGCAGTGGCGCGGGGTCGGCAGTGGATGTGAATACCATTCCGGTCAGTGTGTTAGAGCGGGTGGAGATATTAAAAGATGGCGGTTCCGCTATTTATGGCGCTGATGCGGTAGCCGGTGTAATGAACTTTATTACCAAGAAAAATTATGAGGGCTTTGAAGTTAAAACCGGTTATGGACAAGCTGCGGTGGGTGATGCGCAAGAAAAAACGGCTAGCGTGGTTTATGGTTTTGGTGACTATGACGAAAATCGTTTTAACGTTTTAGCTACCGTCGATATTCTGCGCCGCTCTCCGGTGTATACCGCTAACCGGGATATTACCCGCTCTGCCGATTGGCGGCGCATGGGTGGTTTGGATGGGCGTAGCGGGTTTCATCCATCCGGCAATATTGTCGGCGGTGGGCAGGTAAAACCATGCCCGCCTGAAGATGTAAAAGGCAGTAGCTGCCGCTTTGATTACAACAAGTCCTTATTAACCGCCATCAATGGTGCTGACCGCGTGAATGGTATGTTGATTGGCAGTTTTAAAGTTAATTCCACAACGCGTGCGTTTACTGAGTTTATTTATTCAGAGAATAAAGACCATTTTTTATCTCAACCAGCGCCGGGTAATTTTAAAATGAATGGTAAAACCGTTGCAGGCCGTTTTATGCAAATCGGCCCGCGCACGACAGATCGCAAAGGCAGTTTGGCACAATTTACCGTGGGCTTAGAAGGCAGTAATTTTGACATTGATTGGGATGTGGCGATTGGTCGCGGCCAGACTAAGGTTTCTAATAGCGATTCCAATTACATGGATAAAGGCCTTTTTTATAAGGCCATCGATAATGGCTGGATTGACCCAACCAGCACCACTAATTCCGAAGCTGAAATTAATAAGTTCAGAATAAGGCCTTACCGCGAAGCGACGTCTAAACTGACCTTTATTAATGCGAAAGCGTCGGCACCCATTATGCCGCTGGCGGGTGGCTCGCTTGCTTATGCAGTCGGTTTTTCTGTGAATAAAGAGGCATTGGAAGACACGCCTGATTTCAATCAAATTAACGATAACGTGTTTGGCGGAATTCGACAGGCTGCGGTGAATGCCAGCCGTACTTCTAGCGGCGTGTTTGGCGAGCTCTCTATTCCCTTCCATAAAAATGTGGAGGCGCAAGTCGCTGCGCGTTATGACAATATCAGTAATGTGGGTAGTAAAACCAGCCCTAAGGTGGCAATACGTTATCAACCTTTGCCGAGTTTAATGCTACGTGCTTCGTATGCGGGGAGCTTTTTAGCGCCGACGTTGAAGCAAATGTTTGGCGGCCAGGAGGCTGGTGCGGAGACCACTGAAAATAAGATAATTTGCGCTGTATTTTCTCCAATTTCAGGCGCATGTGAACCGTTTTCTTACAGCAGGGTTAGTGGTTCAAATTTGAACCTGAAACCGGAGACAGGTAAAACCTTTAATTTTGGCGTGGTGATTGAACCGATTAGTGCGGTGTCGATAGGCGTTGATTATTTCCGAATCAACAAAAAAAATGAGATTGGTAAACCATCTGTGTTTCAGGCACTCAAAAACGGTCATTTCGGCGTTGTGAACGGTGAAGCTCAAATTTACATGACTAATCAAAATATGGCGAGCACTGACGTTGAGGGTTTTGATATTGATTTGCGCTACAAAACTGGCAGTACGCCACTCGGTAAAATCACCGTGCGCAATACCACAACGTGGTACACCAAAACAAATTCACAAGAAATCGCTGGAGAGGACATGGGAAAATATTTAGGTACCTTTGCGAATCCCAAATATCGAAATGTGATAACCGCGTCTCTTGATAACGATGAGTGGAATGCGACCGCATCGGTACGCACTGTTGGCGGCATGATTGATTTTGCTTCGTCGCTGGATAATATACCGCCGGGAACACGGTTTATCCCTGCGCATTCAGAACTTGATGTGATGGGACAATATACGGGTTTAAAAAATTTGACCTTCACTGGCGGGGTGAAAAATCTGATGGATAAAATGCCGCCGTACAGCGACATGGGCACCCTCGGTCAATATGGCTCAGGCGGTTTTGCCCAACTCTACAGCCCGCGTGGACGTTATTTGTATGTGGGGCTGAATTACAAGTTTTATTGATGGGGGTGATTTAAGTAGCCGCCTAAATCAAGAGAAATTTCGCGGCGTTAATTCTAAGAAATAAATGTAGCAACGGGGCAGGTCTAACTTCCCAATATTTTTCTGAAAATATTGGGAAGTTAGACCTGCCACGCTCTTGTGCCTACTTCTGACTTGTTGAGCTATTTTCAAGTGTGATACGGATATGCCTGTCAATTGCGGCATCAAAACTAAGTGAATCGACAGTGCCGTGAGCGCTAATATTTGCTGGTTTAGATATCAATCTTCTCCCAAGTATTAATTGGGCCCATATTGCCCGATTCTTTGCAATCGCTTCGTTTTTTTCGTTCTCACACTTCAAGCGCGTCTTCTGATCAGGAAGATTTTTTGAACAAACTGGCGGCGCATGTGAAGCGTAGCCCTCAACATGAACGGACGAGTAGTTGTAGCGCCAAAGATTCAACACGTTTGCCAACTTGAATAAATTCATTTCAATCGCGTTGTCATAAGTCGCACCTAGCGCAAAACTGGCATCAAACTCAATAATAAGTTGACCGTTCAAATTTGTGCAATGCGTTCCGTTAACGCTCGCGACTATCCTGTCGCAGACTGGATCTGGTTTGACATCTGGTTTCGGAATGGCCGCCAATACCTTGTCCAGCGTAGATTTAAATATAGCGGAATCTGCATCAAGTTGGCTGGCAGCCTGTGCTGCAGCAGCTTTAATTGCCTGTTGCGAATCAGCTAGATTAGACGTCTTGTTTACTATGGCCGATACAATCGCCTGACCGCAGGCCTGACGTACAACGGACAATGTATTTACGTCTTTGCCGTTGCTCAATGTTAATGCCTCCTCAATTGCAGAACAAAGTGCAACTTGATCAACCATCGCTGGTGCTTTGTTATTTTTAATATCACTTACGTAGGCATCACTTGCTTCACTTAAGATTGTATTGACATAGGTATCGCCAGACTTGTCCTTTTCTTTCGCCTCCTTTAGTGCAGACTCTCTTGCATCACCTGTTAAGGGCCCATCTTTCGCAAGATCAATTTGCACATTAATCAGAGTCTCATATAAAAATGGGGTAAACATGGAACGATTTTGAGCGGCATCTGCCGTGCCCAATCCCATTTTTTCGCACGCCGCTGAGGCGAACGCCAACTTGGCCGTATTCGTTGGAAAACCTTTGTTTATAACGTCGTTGAAAATATGGTCAAATTGTTTTTGCAATTTATCTTGCTCTAAATAGACCGCCAAATTGATAGCGCCAAAAAATCGCTCATCGACTTTATCGATCGCATGATCAGCTTGACTCAACATACCATCGATTACTGTTAACATTCGCGCTGCGACTTTGTTGTAGACTTTAAATGCCATGAGATCCGACGCAGCACCTTCAAAGTCTTTGCTTGATAATCTCTCCAGCGTCTCCTTTCCATTTTCAAGTCTTGCATCCAACCCATTAATAGTAGTCGAAAGCTTGGTGTACTCTTCAATTAAAGTATCCATTCCTGGAGCCTGATAATCAAATTTAAATTTTGTCAACTGATTATTCAGCGCAACTAAATCCGGACTAACCTTTTTTAGCGATTCTTGAAGCGTCGATACACTTTTCTGAAGATCTGCAAATTGAACTACATCGGTTTGCAGTACTTCAGCTAGATTCATCATGCAATCACTTCGTTTTTTACAGTTATTCAACGTGGTATCTCCGTTAATAGCTACTTCACGAAGGCCAGTCAGCTGCTTCTTTACGGCACCGTTAGCATTCTTCAATTGTTCAAAGTCACGAACTAATTGGCCAAACGCCACATTTATATTTTCAACCGACACGTCGAATTTTTCTGCATTACTTTGGTTGTTTGCGCTTACTGCACCTATTTGTTTTTTAAATTCAGCCTCCAGATTTTCCTTCGTGTATTCGCTCGCATCAAGCGACAAATTTTCATCTGTTTTTTTATCGCAAGCGTTGAGACAAGTTCCGACTAATCGCACAGATAAAGCATCGAATAGCTTACCTGTTTGCTCCTTAGGTCCAACAGGAATTGCTTCTTGTATAGCATTACAACGAGACTCAGTCTGAATTGCATGATCTATCGTATCTTTGACGGGGTTTGAATAACAGCCGGCAAGAAACAGACATAGAACTAAAGTCAGATAGGTGCAAAGAGTTGATGTTTTTTGATTCGCTTGTGAAGAAAAAGATTTAATACAGAATTGATTCATTTTTAGTTCTCCATTTTTGTGAGAAATAAAGCATGTTCATAACATTGCGAATCGTATTTTTTGAATTGCCTATTTCATTAAAATTCAATAATTGAAATTTCTCAAAGTACCTTTCGTCCTACAAATACTTTAGATGCAATTGAACAAGATAATACTCTGGAAAATAAAAAAACCGAATCAGCGCAAGGCTAAAAGCAGTTTTTGTACGTTCTTGGATACTTAAGAACGGAATTTTGGAATAAGTGGAGCGTATTAGTGGTTTGAAAACCACATAACGAAGGGCAAGAATTTATTGAAAATAAATACTACTTAAATTCCATGGAACATGTCAGTTAGTTTGACTTAGATGCTATTTCTGTTTTTTCAAAATAAGCATTCGCAGCCCAACCAATTACTTCGGTAACTGACGCCGCCGTACTGGCATTAATGATGTTGCCAGCAACGGGAATCCATCCCACCAAAAATTGACTAGCCGTGCGTCCCACCATTGTCGCGGTAAACGTAAGAAGCAGATCTGCTGCAATACCTTTGCTGATCGACACGCCATGTTCAGCGGCAATTGACATAATCATTGCCGTTTGGATAGGCACTATCGCAGCAGAATCTGAACCTGGAATTTGGGCAAGTCCAGCACCAACAATTCCGAAGCGGAAATTAATAAATTCAGATTAAGGCCTTACCGCGAAGCGACCTCTAAACTTACATTTATTAATGCTAAAACCTCGGCGCCTATTATGCCGCTGACGGGTGGCTCGCTCGCTTATGCAGTCGGATTTTCTGTCAATAAAGAGGCATTGCAAGACACGCCTGACTTCAATCAAATTAACGATAACGTGTTTGGAGGAATTCGGCAGGCGGCGGTTAATGCCAGCCGTACTTCTAGCGGCGTGTTTGGCGAGCTCTCTATCCCCTTCCATAAAAATGTGGAAGCGCAAGTCGCTGCGCGTTATGACAATATCAGTAATGTCGGGAATAAAACCAGTCCTAAGGTGGCAATACGTTATCAACCTTTGCCGAGTTTAATGCTACGTGCTTCGTATGCAGAGAGTTTTTTAGCACCTACGTTGAAGCAGATGTTTGGCGGCCAAGAGGCTGGTGCGCAGACAACTGAAGATAAAAAACTTTGCTCTGCTTTTCCTATTATTTCAGACGCTTGCGATCCGTTTTCTTACAGCAGGGTTAGTGGTTCAAATTTGAACCTGAAACCGGAGACAGGTAAAACCTTTAATTTTGGCGTGGTGATTGAACCGATTAGTGCGGTGTCGATAGGTGTTGATTATTTCCGAATCAACAAAAAAAATGAGATTGGTAAACCATCTGTGTTTCAAGCACTCAAAAACGGTCATTTCGGCGTTGTGAATGGTGAAGCCCAAATTTACATGACTAATCAAAATATGGCGAGCACTGACGTTGAGGGTTTTGATATTGATTTGCGCTACAAAACTGGCAGTACGCCACTCGGTAAAATCACCGTGCGCAATACCACAACGTGGTACACCAAAACAAATTCACAAGAAATCGCTGGAGAGGAAATGGGAAAATATTTAGGTACCTTTGCGAATCCAAAATATCGAAATGTGATAACCGCGTCTCTTGATAACGATGAGTGGAATGCGACCGCATCGGTACGCACTGTTGGCGGCATGATTGATTTTGCTTCGTCGCTGGATAATATACCGCCGGGAACACGGTTTATCCCTGCGCATTCAGAACTTGATGTGATGGGCCAATATACGGGTTTAAAAAATTTGACCTTCACTGGCGGGGTGAAAAATCTGATGGGTAAAATGCCGCCGTACAGCGACATGGGCACCCTCGGTCAATATGGCTCAGGTGGCTTTGCCCAACTCTATAGTCCACGCGGACGTTATTTGTATGTGGGGTTGAATTACAAGTTTTATTGATTGGGGAGATTTAAGTAACCGCAGCAATCAGGAGAAATTTCGCGGCATTGATTTTAAGAAATAAATGCAATGATGAGGCAGACCTAGCTTTCCAATATTTTTCTGCAAATGTTGGAAAGTTAAATCTGCCCACTTTCTTTGGCTTCACAGTTTTCTTGGCTGTTAATGCATTGATGGACTTGTAGTATTCATACGCCAACCGCTTGCTGCTGTTGCAGAGAAAATTTACAGACTGCTTCGATGTGATAACCATCTGGATCTATCAAAAAGGCGGCGTAGTAATCCGCTCCATAATGCAGACGCAGACCCGGCGCGCCGTTGTCTTGTCCGCCTATAGCCAGAGCGTCCGCATGAAAGTTATCAACCGCCGCGCGCGATGGGGCAGCCAAGGCAAGGTGAAAGCCAGCGCCCGGTGGCGTGGCGTTTGGTCGCAGCTTCAAACAAAGAATGTCCTTGCCATCGTAAAGGCCATAGCCTATGGCTGTATTGTCTTCAAACACACGGCGGAAATCTAGTGCGGCCAAAGCCGCGTCGTAGAACGCACCTGCTTTGGCCAGATTGGTTACGCCAAGGGAAATATGGTGCAGCATGTTATTCCTTTAACTTCAAGAACGGAAAAAGTAATCTAATTATTGCCTACGCTAATGGGCTACCTTTAACGATGACATCGATTTGTTGTAACTTGGAAAATGTCGTGGTTAACTTCAGCAATTGGCAAGATAGCGGTTGAAGATCTCGTAATATAAGCCTAAATTTAATGTAACTCAAAGTGTGCGTCATCACTAGAGCCTCCTCAATTAATTCTTTTTTTGCAACAAAATGCGACCATTTACTTGCGTCCATTATGAGTCTCGCCACCTAGCTTTAAATAGTAGCAATCCATCGAACATTTACGGGATTCGATTTGCTAGTGCTTAGCGATCGTCTACATCAACGGAAGATCTTGGCCACACGTATGCTACATAATCGCATCAACTTGCCTTCAAGACGCGGACTAACCGAATGGATGGCATTGATGTTAATGCTCGTGGCTTTCGGTGCATTTCTTACCTACTCCCATGTAACCGAGACAGATCGTATCAACAGTAGCGAGCGCGAGCGCTTGCATACGCTGACGAATGTAGTCGCCAGCGACATTCAAAACAATCTAACTACTGTCAACCATACATTAGAAGGGGTTATACAGGACTTCCTGGTGGGCCATCCAGTCCAATCTTCTGACGCGCTCTTGCTTCGATTGCGTGCCTTGGAGTCAGCCATACCTGGCATTCGCGCTCTGCTCGTATTGGATGCGCATGGATTGGTCGTTACAGCGTCACAGCCGATCCTGTTAGGCAAAGATCTGAGTTTTCGTGACTATTTCAAAAGAGCACAACAACAATCCGATAGCGCTACTTTATATGTGTCTGCCCCATTCCAGTCTCTCAAGAAAGAACCGGACTTGGTCATGGCAGTTTCTCGCGTTGTGCTTAGTCAAGATGGCCAATTTACCGGAATGGTCGTCGCAGCACTTAATCAAGATTTTTTCTCCGACTCGTTCACCCCAGTCGTTTATGCTCCAGACGTATGGGGTTTTGTCGTTCATGGCGACGGTGAGCAATTGCTGAACTATCCGGAGAAAAAAGGCATAGGCGGTACGAACTTAAACCGATCTGGGACTTTTTTCAGTCGCCATCGTCAGAGCGGTCAAGTGGAAAGCGTGGTGACAGGAACCATGTACACGACAGGGGAACGTCGGATGATGGTCTTGCAGACCATCCAGCCAGCCGCCTTGCACATGGACAAGGCAATCGTGATTGGAATTAGCCGCGAATTGACGGCTATTGCGGTACCTTTGCAACATCAAGCCGCTGCATACAGTGTGTTCTTTGTCGCCATTTCCCTGCTCTGTTGCTTGGCACTGTATTGGATGCAAACCCGGCGTTCTCGTATCGAGACACTACGAGTTGAAATTGAACAGGAGCGGCTCGACGCGAATGACCGGATAAAGCTAGCACTGCGGGGTGCTAATTTAGCGCTTTGGAGCGTCCATATTCCAACCAACACCAGATGGTTCGATGAAAATTGTTTTGCGATCATGGGTATTGCATCGCTTAGCACGAATGAAGATACCGATTTATTTCGCCAACGGATACATCCCGACGACTACGCCGCGTGTTTCTCTGAAGTAGGCACATGCATAAACGGCAGCAAGCCACTACTGGAAGTCACCGTCCGCATGCAACATTCCCTCGGCCATTGGATTTGGATTTTAACGCGCGGGCAAGCCATTGAACGCGACGCTAACGGGCGCGCCGTCATGCTAATGGGCACGTTCATGGATATCAGTGTTACCAAAACTGCTGAACAAGAAGTGGTTCGTGGACGTAATGAACTGCAAGTTATTTTTGACAATATGACGGAAGGCGTTTTTGTATTTGACAACACGAATACATTGATCCGCGCCAATGATGCCGCACGCAGTATCCACGGACTGTTTTACCAGCCCCGATCAATTGAAGAAGTGTGGTCTGGCATTGACGTATACCTGCCTAACGGCGAGATATTGCCGAAGGAAAACTGGCCGACACGACGGGGATTCCGAGAGGATTTCGTGCGCAATTTCGAATTGGAAATTCGGAGAAAAGATACAGGCATGGCTGTGTTTGTCAACGTCAATGTGACGCCTGTTTATGGCGAATCGAAAGAGTTATCGTTGTTGATTGTGACGTTTACAAACATAACCGAGCAACGACTCACCCATGCGCTGCGCGAGAGTGAAGCACGTTTCCGCACCTTGATTGAAGATGCGCCACTAGCAATCGCCATCCTGCGCGGTGGACATTTCGTGTACACCAATCCGCGCTACAACATTCTGCATGGGTATGCGCCAACCGACGATTTAAAGGACCAGCCGTGGCAAACCATGATTTCACCGGAATCTCTCGATCAATTGCATGAACAAGAAACGCTAATTAATGAGGATTCTCCCATCGAACAAATGTTTGAAGCGCACGGGCTAGGCAACAATGGCAAACTGGTGCCCGTCTTCAAAACCACCACCCGGGTGGAATTGGTCGACGGGCCGGCCACACTGATTTTTGCCCAAGACATCTCCGCGCAAAAGCGTGCAGAATCATTATTGCTTGAGGCGCGCGATGCTGCCGAGACTGCCAACCGCAGCAAAGCCGAGTTTCTGGCCAACATGAGCCATGAAATTCGTTCGCCGCTGAATGCTATTCTGGGACTGGCTTACTTATTGGAACAGGCACATCTTGATCTCGATGCCCACAATATGGTGCATAAGATAAGAAAGTCCGGACGCATGTTGTTGGGCATCATTAATGACATTCTGGATGTATCCAAAATTGATGCCGGTCACATGGTGATCGAACAGGCGCCGTTTAAGCTGGGTGACGTAGTTGATAATATCGCGAGCAGCATGGGCGTTATCCTTGGAGACAAAGACATTCAGCTGATCATTCAGCCTCCTCCCGCAGGAATTTTATCCCTGATAGGTGACGCGCTGCGGCTGGAGCAAATATTGAACAATCTGACTAGCAACGCCATTAAGTTCACTCATGAAGGCCGTGTCGAGTTGTGTATCTCTTTACAGTCCCAGAATGAGAAGCATGTTGTTCTGCGTTTTTGCGTGAAGGACACCGGTGTTGGCATTCCGCTGGAACTGCAAACAGCGGTGTTCTCGGCCTTCACTCAGGCTGACAGTTCTACTACCCGCCGCTTTGGCGGCACCGGCCTTGGATTAACCATCTGTCGCCAATTGGTGAGCTTGATGGGTGGCGAAATTGGTTTGACCAGCACGCCCGGACAGGGTAGCGAATTCTGGTTCACACTCCCGTTACAACTGATCACCAACGCTGATTTCTCTTCGCCGGATATGGTGCGCGTTGATGCGATGATCGCTGACAGCTGTGATATCGAATTGAAAGCCATTACCGATATCGCCCTTGGCTTGGGTTGGCAAGTCAGCGCATTAGCCTCGGGAGAGGCCGTGCTGGCAGAAATTATGGAGCGAAAAGATGGCGAATTGCCCGATGTCGTCATCCTGGACTGGAACATACCCGGCATGGACGGATTGGAAACGGCACATGCGATTCGCGCGTGTCTTGCAGACGACGAGTGCCCCGTCGTCATTATGGCAACTGCCTTTTCATTGTCCAGCTTGGCCAGCAGGCCTGGTGCGGAATTGGTGGATGCCATTCTGAACAAGCCAGTTACCACCTCCGCGCTGTACAACGCAACGATCGAAGCACAACGCAGGCGAGCCGTCTCCTTTGGCACATCACATACCGTTGCGCAAACGACGACTTATGGGCTGGCAGGTATTCGTCTGTTGGTCGTCGATGACAGTGAAATCAACCGTGACGTGGCGCAACGGATATTACAAGGAGAGGGTGCCATCGTCACGCTCGCTGTTGACGGCAAGGATGCACTGGATTGGTTGCAGGCGCATCCCGACGACGTCGACTTGGTTTTAATGGATGTGCAAATGCCCGTTATGGATGGCATCGAAGCCACGACTCGCTTGCGACTTATGCCTCAGTTCAATGACCTTCCCATCGTTGCATTGACGGCCGGAGCCTTCCAGTCGCAACAAGAAGCTGCACGCGCAGCCGGTATGACGCACTTCATCAGCAAGCCATTCGACGTGCCGACTACGGTTACCCTGATACAGCGACTTAGACGTACGCAAAACAGCGTCAACTCAGACACGCATAACATTAATGATGCGACGCCGGCAGAGCGCGCCAATATTGAGTTACCTACAGATTTGCCCGTCATTGATATTGCGAAAGGTTTGCAAATTTGGCCCAATCTTCAAACCTATCGCGACTACTTACGCCGATTTGTCAAAGGCTATGGAAATACGATTAACGTGATCAACGCAAGTTTGGTCAATGATGATCGCCCTGGCGCAGCCGCACTAGTACACAAACTCGCAGGGGTCGCAGGGAGTATGGCGATGCCCACCACCTACCGGCTGGCGATCGAGGCTGAACGGGTACTTGCTTCGGAGTACGATGCGACCTTGATACTGGGACGTCTTGATGATGCGCTAAAGCAAGTTATAGTCGCAATTGATCGATTTGCCCCGGCGGTCGTGATGGAGCAGTTGGTACCAGCATCTACGTTTACTGTAGGCGATATGTCATCAGCGCTCTGCGCTCAACTCGATATATTGCTCGCCGCGCTACTCAAGGCACTTGATACCGATAATCCGGCACCAGTTAGAAAAATCTTGTCTACACTAGTAACACTGTTACCTGCTCAAGAATTGTCGGCCATTCGCGAAAACGTGCATGCGTTCGATTTTCGCGCTGCTGAGACTGCCACAATCAAACTGGCCCAGCAGATAGGCATTACTTTGGAGTAGCTGTTATGAGTCTTCAAACCATCCTCATCGTGGACGATGAACCTGCCAATTTGGCTATTATGGAAGATGCCCTGGCAGACAGTTACAAACTCGCGTTTGCCCGCAATGGCCGTGAGACGCTGGCTGCTGTCGCGAAGCATTGCCCAGCAATGGTTTTGCTGGATATTGGCTTACCAGATATCAACGGCTACGATCTATGCCGGCAGATCAAGAAAATTGACTCTACAGGTAGTGTTCAGGTGATTTTTGTCACGGCCTATACGGATACGGCGCACGAAGAAGCTGGATTTGACGCTGGCGGCGTTGATTATCTGATCAAACCGGTTTCGACACCGATTGTTCGCGCGCGAGTAGCAACCCATTTATCTCTTGTGCGCGCCACGTTGCTGGAAAAGAGTTACCGAGATGCCATTTTGATGCTGGGTCAAGCCGGGCACTTTAATGATACAGATACCGGCGCACATATCTGGCGCATGGCAGCTTACGCGCGCGCTCTTGCACAAGGTTACGGTTGGAGTGAGGAAAATAGTGAACGGCTTGAGCTGGCCGCGCCCATGCACGACACCGGAAAAATTGGCATACCACAAGGCATTTTGCGCAAACCGGGGCCATTAGACGAGCAGGAATGGGTTGTTATGCGAACCCATCCGCAAATTGGCTACAATATTTTGAGTAAGAGTGATGCACCAGTTTTCCAATTAGCGGCGGAAGTTGCACTACGTCACCATGAAAAATGGGATGGCAGCGGCTATCCTGATGGCTTGCGTAGAAAGGATATTCCGGAATCAGCACGCATTGTTGCACTTGCTGATGTGTTCGACGCACTTAGTATGAGACGGCCGTACAAGGAGCCTTGGCCGATTGAAAAAATTCTGGGCTATGTCAATGCTAGCTCCGGGCAACACTTTGATCCTAAGTTGGTGGATGTCTTTTCTAAAATTCTGCCGCAGCTTCTCGATATTCAAAGTAAATGGGCATCTGCTGAAGACAAATCTATATTAAATCAATCGTCAACAACCAACGGCACTGATGCGAAATTGCCGTGACGTTGCAGTTAAAATCGCCGTGCGTAATGCCACAACTTTGTGCACTAAAATAAACTCACAAACTGACACTGGCGATGAAGTTGGAAAATATTTAGAGTCATTTGTGAGCCCCAAATATCGAAATGTGATGACCGTATCACTTGATCAAGATGATTGATTATGCCTCCTTGCTGAATGATATCGCGCCGGGGCTAGCTGGAAACGAAATACCCGAGACGCGCCTACACTCAGCCAAAAGTCTGTCTTGTATGTCCGTTTGGTACGCGATTTCATTTGCACTACCTTGTTCAAAATGAAAAAAATATCCGCCAGAAACTTTGGCTGCAGAGCTATTACTTACTGCCAACCATGCCTGTGTCCGTGGGGATTCCTTCAAGTCATCCGTCGCATTTTTTCCTCCCATCCGTGTTGCTACCCAGCCCGGCGAAACGGCATTCGCGAGAACATTTGGCAAAAACCTGGGCACAGCAAACGTCAAGAGAACACCGTAAAGCTTCGACTCAGCGTACGCATCATTCCTATTCCATTGACGGGTGGTCCATTGAAGATCATTGAAGTGCGCACTAGAGGCACGATGGGCGCCAGAACCTATATAAATGAAGCGCTCTACTCGTTCCATCATGGCAGTAAGAATATACGGGGCCAGTACGTTGACAGAAAATAGTTCGGATATACCGTCGCTTGAGATACTTTGAGTGAGTGGCATTGCGCCAGCATTGTGGATTATTGCGTCGAATGATCCCAACTTGTTTGCCGATTCAGCCATTGAACGTGTTTCAGAAATACTCCGCAAATCTGCAACCAGGACAGCCTCGGCATCTGGCAATGCTTCATGTGCTTCTTTAGCGCGTTCGCCGTTACGTGCATGCAACACTACACTATGCCCTTCTTCCAGTAGCACACGAGCTGTCATCTGGCCAATACCACCTGCTGATCCTGTAATAAGAATACGAGCCACGTCAACCTCAATTTAGTAGATTGTCCGCCACGATAGCGTTGGATTATTCACGATTTTGGCTAAAATTAACGCTCAATCGCATAGTTTGACATTTTAAAATTAGTAATTCATACTCCATCGTCAGAAGCGTTCAGCTAAGGCATTTGCAGTTATTTATAACTCGCCTCTAGAAGTACAACTAGTCCCAATATACCATACGACCACGATATGATTATTGATCTAATACGCGCAATTAAAGACATCCGACGGCTTGCAAAATGAAGCCAGATTGCCGGATTTGGGCGGTAACTGCTTACTTCAATCCATGCGCGTACAAATCACGCCGAGAAAACTATCGCTTATTTCGTGAGCGACTAAACATCCCATTACTGGCTATAGAATTACGATGCAATGACCACTTCGACCTAAGTGATGATGACGCTGACATTGTCGTAAGGGTCGCCGAGGGATCTTCGTTGTGGCAAAAAGAACGCCTGCTGAATGTTGCTGTCAACCATCTTCCGAGTGACGTAGAATATATCGTTTTTGTCGACTGTGACATTATATTTGAACGGTCAGATTGGGCCGACGAGCTCCAACGTGTTTTAGAACATTTCCCGGTCGTTCAATGTTATTCAGAGTTGGTTGATCTTCCAAAGGATCACAATTCCTCGGAAAAAATGCCCAATTCAATTTCAGGATATTCGGTCGCATGGCTAGCCCAAAGCGGCGAACTGGATGGGCCGCTTAAGTCAGACACTGCGCGTCGACGTTCCTCCGCTGGGGGAGCGTGGGCAGTGCGCCGAGACCTCATAAAAAAACACAATCTATACGACGTTATGGTGCTTGGTGGCGCTGATCGCCTTTTTGCCTATGCATGTTTAGGTAAATTTGAAGAGGCCATTACGCTCGCTCGATTAGGGCCCCGCCGTGCTCAACATTACCTTGATTGGGCAAAGCCTCTACACCAAACGGTGTGCGGAAATATTGGAGTGATTGAAGGGCGGATTTATCACTTATGGCATGGCACCGTCAGTGATCGCAGATACATCGAGCGCCATGAAGCGCTTGAGAATGCGGGCTTCGACCCTGATCAGCATATAGCACTAGGAACTTCAGGAGCGTGGGAGTGGACAAGCGCCGCGCCTGCATCCCTGCGGCGTCTGGCGCAGGATCACTTCCAGGCACGAAACGAAGACTCATAATAGTACAGAAAGTCCACCTTTAATGACGCAGGGGAAAGCGCAATGGGGATTCATTTGTTACATGGGTGTGCACCTACGTGGGTACAACACCGACAAAGCTTCCGCAACTATGTGCCGGAAAATCGACTTTGGACGTATCTTAAGTCCTTGGAACAAAAGTACGTACCTTGGTCAAAACACGGAATTAATCACCACGTATTGACCGTTGATGATTCAACTCAGGGGGCAGCAAGAGCATGTGTACTGGCTCGTGAACTTGGTCACCATGTCATACTTTTTGTAAATCCCCTCCAAATCATTCGGCAAGTCCCTTATTTCTTCTCATTACTGGATGAATTACTGGACCAGTGCGCCAATCATACAGTTACGTATGGTGGCATAAAGTATGAGCTGTACGGGCTCACTGTTACGCGAAGTTTGAGACGTGTCTTGAAGGCCGACTTACTGACCATATCAGACGAAGCAGCTTTGCAACGAGTCAGAGAACTTGCACGAGAATTTGACGCTCCTGATCTGAATATAAGCCACCATGCGCAAACCATGTCAATCGATGAGCTGCGCGAAATCAGCTCCCTGGGTGTAGAAATAGCAAACCACGGCTGGTCTCACCTCGAAATCAGTCATCTGAACCATGAACAAGTTGCTGCCCATATTTTGGACGGACAAAAGTGGATTCAACAAGAAATCGGGCTACCGGCAGAGCACTATGCAGTGCCGTTCGGAACGTCATTCGTTAGTGACGCTGCGCAGGTGCTAGTACGCGGCATCACCATGCTAGCGAACTCATCGCTTCCGCAGGGAGAATTACGGCCCGGACAGTGGAACAGGTTTGAGTTGACTGAGGAGCTACAGAAACCATGACGCTGTCCATTCATATCGTGACCGGGCAGTTTCCCCCAACTGCCGGCGGCCTAGAGCTTTGGACTCAGGAGCTCGCGGCGAACCTTGCACCGAGATTGGCCTCAGTAACCATTTATGTCACCGGTGACCAGCGCGAGATTGCAGCGCCAACGGCAAATTACGAGATCGTATCCATTGGCAGGGATCGTTCCGTGTGGGAGAGATCAATCGAAAAAGCGAGTTGGTCGGAAGCGCGCAAGGAAAATGAACGTGCAAGATTAAATTTTTTACTGCTGCGTAACGCTATCTCCGATCGTGTTGAACGTAAAAAAGAGTCGCACCACATCATTGTGTCTAACTTCGCGATGACTGTAGGGCAACTGGCGATGTTGGTGGCCGATGACCTGGCACTTCCGCACGTCACGACAATTGTAGGAACAGATTTCTCACGCGGGTTTCGCAATTTGCGCGAACGAATTAGCCTGCGTGAAGTTTGTCAGTCAGCTCGTCTCATTGTGTGTAAGAGCACGGAGCAATCGAACCGATTGTCGTCACTCACCCGAACCCCGATCATTACCATTCCAACTTCTGTCAATGTGGAAGAGTTGCTCCATTCACCTGAGAAAAAAACCGAAGTGATTCGCCTTATAGCGGACTCTGGTTTAAGTTACCACAAGGGATCGGACGTCCTAATCAACGCATTTCTCACGCTGTTAGAAGCCAATCTTCCGGTAACGCTCAAGATTTATGGAAAAATAGAAGAGCATCAAAAGGACTATTGGGAATCAAGATTGAAAGACGTCCAAACCCGTGCAGGCCAGGCATTTTCATTCATGAACTACGTTTCACGCGATGAGATATATACCGAACTACTACACTCTTCTATCTATTGCTCCGCAACGCTTGGGGAAGGCAGCTCCGCCGCACGTATTCAAGCGCTGTGTTCAGGAATTCCTATTGTAACCACGCGCTGCGGAGAATTTGCTGGTGACGTTACGGAAGTCGCCGATCATATTCGACTTGCGAGAATAGCCGATAGTGAAGACTACACACGTCAATTAAATTCGATGGCTCTCGACATGTTGGCTGGTCATGTTTCGATCAATCACGACTTTGTTTGGATGTGGCGCAAACGTTTTGCACCGGCCCGAGAATGGGCCTCGTGGGTCAACGCTTTTGAAATGGCAACGAAGGATTCCCAATGATTCATCGACAAATGCGAGTACTACTTTTTTGCCACGACGCCAAAGGACTTGGGCATCTCCGACGCATATCAAGAATCGCAGCTTCCCTGCAGGGAGATTTCTCTTGCCTGATAATGACTGGCATGACCGAATCCCACTGGATGGTTCCGCAAGAATGCGAAACGATTAAGTTGCCGAGCTGGGACGGTATTAGTGCTGTCCGAGCAAAACGCTATAACCGCCCCAGGTGGCTTCACGTTCCAATCGAAGAGGCTGTGAGCATTCGTTCTCGAATGATCGCTTCAGTAAGCGAGGCTTTTCAACCGGACGCAATCTTGGTTGATTATCTACCGTTCGGCATCAATGACGAGCTTCGCCCACTGCTCAAAACGACGACAGCAAGGAAGTATTTCATTCATAGAGGCATTGCTGACTCTGCTGACGCTGATATGCTTTTCGGTGCTGCAAGTCAAGACTTTGGCGAAGTTTATGACCGCATTATCGTCACGGCAGATCGTCGAATCGTCGATGTCGTTAAAGAGTATAAGTTCGTTCCTAATACCGCGGCAAAGACGGTATATGTGGGCTACGTATGGCCACCTCAAGCAAATCACACCCACGGTACAAGTGAAGACGCACCCAGAGTCGTTTGTTCTTGTGGCGGTGGCACCGGAGGTGGCGCACTACTTGCCGCGTGTATTGATGCGGCACGCATGATGCCCAATTGCAACTTCGATGTCATCGTTGGCCCGCATGGTGCAGTTCCCATCACGGCATCGTTACCAATTAACTGCCATATAACAATGGTGCATAAGGATCTCACCTCACTTCACCAGAACGCCGCCGTCGTCGTGACGCATGGCGGATATAACTCCGTGATTGAAGCTGCAAGCGGTGGGGCACGAATTCTCGTATATCACCTTGAAAGTCAAACCCCTGACAGTGATGAACGAATTCACTTCGAACAACGGCTCTCGCGTTACTACCCAGTAACATCAGTAAAATCGCTACAAGAACTCACTAACGATATTAAGCGAGAGGTGTCCCGTGCAATGCTAGAAGGAAAAGCAAAGTTTGTGCTTGAAAGTGACGCTCTGCCCCGCATAAACATGCTACTTAAGTCAGATCTTATGAGCCCCAAAGTTAGGCAGTTGGGAGAAGAATTCGAGCTCGACTCACAGATATAGAGAGAAAGCATATGCCTAGTACTTCAAGAGCCGGATCGACCGTATCACCCTTGATCGAACCAAGTAATTCGAGGGAAGCCACGTTAGATTATCTATTGAATTACATCAACTCTGATCGACAGAAATTTCGACTAGAACTGGAACAGTCGGGCACTTTACTTTTCCGGAACTTCCAGATAAATACCGTCGAGCAGTTTGACCGATTCACGCAGACGGTGCTTTCATCCCGAGTGCGGTATCGCGGAGGGGACGCACGCCGGACGTTGACCACTGATTACGTTTACACATCCAACGACACTTCAGGAGAAAAATACATTTCCGTACACAACGAAATGGGATACTCCCGCGCGCACCCTGAGATTTTAATTTTCTATTGCAAGAAAGCCGACATGATCGGCGGTGAAACTTTGTTGACAGACGGGCGGAAAATAGCAGAACGGCTCTCACCCGCAGCAGCACTTGCCTTCGCGCTGACCGAAGTGACATACATTCAAAACCTACCAGCTCAATCAAACGGTGCGCCCGAATGGCCAAAGACATGGGCACAAACCTTTGAGAGTAACAACCCAGATGAGGTGAGCCGATTGCTTGATAAGCGCGGCGCGCGATTCTGGTGGACACCAGAGATGAGTCTACACATAGAGGAGACTTTACCCAGCGTGGTCGCTGGAGCTTACACGGGTGTTAACGCACTATTTTGCCAAGCGGATCGTTGGCACGCCTCGCAGCATGACGATGGAACCAGGCAAGAGATTTTGGCAATCAATGGGTCGGATCGCTACCACCATTGCATCTTTGCGAACGGTAAAGAAATGAATCCAGATCATCTCCGAGAGCTAGGCAAGATAAAGAAAGAGCTGGCAATCGGCCACCAATGGCAATCGGGTGATGTGTTGCTCATTGATAATTCGATGACTTTACACGGGCGAACACCATACCGGGGTCTGCGCGAGCTTTTTGTTGCAATGGGTAAGTTCTGATGCGGGCGTTCGCCGACCTAATACGTGCCAGACAGAGTGAGTTGTGGTCTGCAATTACTCAGAGTGGACACCCGCAAGTGTGCGAACACGAACTTCGAACGCGTTTTGATGATTTTGCTCATTGGAAATGCTGCCCACAATGGCATCGAAAACTGAGCCACAAACTTAACGCCAAGGAATTTGCTGCAAAGTGCGGCGTACGCGTCGCCAATTTGTATTGGTACGGGACAGACCCCGCCGCAATCCCGTTCGACACGTTGCCAACCTCCTACGTCATTAAACTTTCTAACGGTGCCAATTCGGAACAAGTCATACCTGTACGCAACGGCACCTTTGATGTGCTTAAGGAGCGCCATATTTCGCACACAACTATTGAGCAAACATTAAACGAAATGCGCGGAGTAGTTGCAGATCCAAATGCGGGAATAATAGTAGAGGAATTCATTGGCTCTGCGGAAGAAGGGCTTCCACACGACTATAAGTTTTTCTGTTTTCACGGCGTCGCAAAAGTATTGTACGTTTGTGATCGGCATCGCAATACGTTAACCTGGTACGACCGTGATTGGAATTTGATCCGGGACCCAATGCATACAATGCGAAATTTCGGCCCAACTGAGGAACGACCGATTAATCTTGAAGCCATGCTTGAAACTGCAGAGTTGCTGGCACGATCCTATGAGTTTCCGTTTGTTCGGATTGACATTTATTGCCCGCAAGATGTTGGGCCTACGTTTGGTGAATTTACCCACACACCTTTTGGAGACAGTCTCGATTTTTTTACGCCGTTCGCGAATAAATGGCTCGGGCAATTCTGGGAACGGTCGGGCATCTAATTGAATCGATTTATAGACGCCGAGCAATGTTGATTTGCGGCATAAATTCCACCGTTTAAAAAATAAAATATTCTGTTGAGACAAGGCGCACATAGCGTCGACCCGTCCTTATAAGACATGCTCCTACGCTATGAATTGCGTCAACCAATTCGATAAAAATTCCACGCTGCAACACACTATTTTCCCTAGTAGCAATTCAAAATAGTGCCTTAAAAAAACATCGAAAGTTAATGGGCCTGATGCCTATTTATGTCCGGTTGCAACAGCACCACACACACCCCAAAAAAGCCTAGGGCGCTTAGTTTTTATTATGGTAGATTCGTGATTGCATCAAATTTTTTCGGAGTTGAATTAACATAAAGGAGTAATGGAAATGGGCACACACCTACACAATCCAGACCAGTTTGTAGACTATGCAGATATAGCCTCAATGTTAAGCACTTTAAAGAGCGAGGTAAATTTTCTTGCACAAATGAATGGATTCAATGAAAGAGAATTACATGCAGCGGCCGTTCTACATTCATTAACACAAGGGCACGACCCAGTATCCACTGATAAGCTTATAGAATTATTGAATGCTATTAAGGCTCACAAAAAACCTTTCAACTAACTACATGTCACACAGCTGCTTCATTGCAACAGAGCAAAGGTTGGTATCCTGCCAGCCGCAACTACCTACGTGGTTCCGGCTGACTGAGCACTATCAATCTGGGCTTTAGTTTGAGTACCGCAGCTCGAATCCCTGATCATATATTGGTCTTCAACGGGTGGGATGGCTACTTAGCGCAACATCTCTATCCAACTGCCGTAGTGTCCACATTGAAATTTGTAGATGGATGTATTTCTTTTGATCCAATAGAGATCGAGAAATGCACATTACTGTTAATTCATTTTGACATCAGCTACTTGGGAGGACTCCTTAATGAATTCCAAGGACTGTTTGATGCGATAAGATCCAATGGCGGTGTCATCTGGAATTCGGGGATATTGGATATTCGAAAATCGGCCGTGCAGAAGCATGCTCAAAAGATTGGATTGCCAACGCTCAGGGCGAGTCCCGAAATAAATCAAGACACTTTCCTTCTCTTAAAGACGGAACTTAATGCACGTGGCTGTCCAGAGGAACGTTTGCCGTGCGACGTACTTTGTAAATTGGGACTTCCCACTTTGTCTAAAACAGCTTGTATTTCTGAATATCCCTACTTACGCGCGGGTGATCTTTCCGCAGAAATCTGGGAAGATAAAAATCTGCATATTGAACGTTTTATTCATCGTTCAGATGGCATATTTTTTCGCGTATTTTTTTCTGGTCAACACTGCATTTTATGTGAAGGCCAATCGAATGCGGTAATAAAACGCATGGAAAGCGCAAGTGGCAGGAACGATTCGTTGCTTACACGGGATCAGTCCAGCGACGCTCTAGTATGCCTGTTGCTTGGATCACTAAAGGCCAACGTATTCGCCGCAGCAGTGACCTTTTCTAATGCTATTGAGCTGGATTTTGGCGCAGTTGACTTAGTTGTTGATGACGACGATGTCGTATACGTGGTGGACGTGAACTTAACGCCGTACTGGGGGCAACAAAAAATGCTTCCGACATATCTCAAACACTTTACTGGTAGTCTTTACCAACCAGCCAGTCTAGAGTAATTCAGACGCTACAAGCAGAGTTAAACCACTTGATTTCTATTTATAGATATCAGTTAGTTTGACTTAGATGCTATTTCTGTTTTTTCAAAATAAGCATTCGCTGCCCAACCGATTACTTCGGTAATAGACGCCGCCGTACTGGCATTAATGATGTTGCCCGCAACGGGAATCCATCCCACCAAAAATTGACTAGCGGTGCGCCCCACCAGCGTTGCAGTAAAAGTAAGGAGTAAATCTGCTGCAAGACCTTTACTAACCGACGCGCCATGTTCAGCGGCAATGGATACAATCATTGCCGTTTGAAGAGGCACTATCGCAGCAGAATCTGAACCTGGGACCTGGGCAAGCCCAGCGCCGATTCCAGCACAGGCTACGGCACAGGTATGAATAACTCCATGTATTTTTTTACTACGCGTAATTAGCATGATGCCCTCCCCCTTCATTATCAATTTACCGTTGCCCTCGGAAGATAGGCAGAGATAGGCTGATTATATCTGGCTTTAAAAATTTGACCTGCACTGCCGGTGTGAAAAATGTACTGGATAAAATATCCGCCATAGATAGGCAGACTCAACCAGTCATTGCAAATAAACCGCTGATTGTTGGATTCTGTTGGATTTTTACGCCGATTGTGCAAAACTAGATTGCGATTAAATGGTGAATTAACATAATTGCCGAATTCACTGCCGACTGAAGACTAAGGAGCGAATTAATGAAGCTTAAAACCAACCTGATCACTATTTTTGCTACCGCATTAATAACCCATTACGTTGTCGCAGCGGCTCAACCCAATACAGTATGGGTACCGATACAATCGCACACGCCCGACGTGTCAATGGCGAAGCCCGGTGCAGTGATGAATGCTGATGAAGCATTGCATATTACGGTTTCCCTGCAAGTTCGGGACAAGGCTGGCCTGGATGCATTAACGTCAGGTGTCACCGCCGGGGCTTCACCCGCCCCGCTGACGAGTGCACAATTTCAAAGCAAATACGCTCCTGCCGATGATGCGGTAAGCGCCGTTGTAGCTTATCTCAGTAAAAACGGTTTCAGTAACATCACTGTCGCCTCCAACCACTTGCTCATCACTGCTAACGGCAATGTCGGCGCAGCAAAATCTGCCTTCCATGTCAACATGCAGCATTTTTCCGTGGGTGGCAGAGACGCCTATGCGAATGTAAATGACCCCGTTGTACCGAAGGAGCTCGGTACTATTGTGCTAGCAGTGCAGGGGCTGCAAAATGTGCATATGCCACATACGATGCTGAAGGCGAAAGAGTAGCGAGATTCTTTTGCGCAGACGAAGAAGTTGTCGCTGCGCTGTTCCTCCCGCCACCTCATTTTTTCAGTGTGTGCACGATTTAACTCAAAGGGCCATCGGCGCAAATAGCTGCCACTTGTTCGGCGAGTGGTGCATCTTCCGTATTGAAATGCATCTCCCAAATTTGGTCACGATAGCCAGTAATAGTTCGCTCGACATGTTTCAACGCAAAGAACAACGGCGACAAACGTACGATGGCGGCGACATCCATATTCCAGCAAAAACGCCGATACGCTTCTTCGGCGGGAATCGGAAATGGTGAATAGTGCACGTCGACGAACCAACGCATATAGGCAATGGTCTCGTTTAGAACGGTGTCGTGCTTGTAGCTGCCTTGTGCCATATGCCCGTATACTTTATCGAAAAGATTTTCAATAAATACGGCGTAGTATTCAGCCAGACGAACCTCCTCGTGCTCACCTTCCGGACACCACTCCAAATTCCCACAAGCGCCAATCAAGAGGTGGGCTAAGTCATGGGTAGGAACTGTGTTGGTTACCCCGGCGTTTGCAAATATTTTACCGGCGCCATAGAACACTTGAAAATCCGGCTCCCAGCGCATGCCGAATTCAGTGATGGGCATTTGCCGATCTAAGATAGTCCGTATTTCTGTCGATAGCTCAGACGAATAGCGCTCACCCGGCGCAACGGCGGGGCCGATTTTCTGCTTCTGATGTTTGGTAGCGGTGTTGCCGATTGCATGCATCACGTCCGAAAAGGCGAGTTGGCAATCTTTGATCAAGAGCGCGGCTTGCTGCCTTTTGGAAAACACGGGGGAAATTTTTTTGGTCTGGTTCTTATAGCCATAATTCGGGATCGTCACTTGGTTGACCAGGTCGCGGCTCAAATCCATGGTTGGCATACTCTGATCAGGCATGAACGCGGCTGTGGTTGCAGTGGCGAAGTTACATAACGCAGCAGGCGCTCTCAAGCGATATTGCACATCGTATTTTCCATACATGTTCTGCACCATAGAATCGGCATTGCTTTGTAACTGTGACTCATTTTTCATTCTAGTCTCCGTATTAGTTCAAGAATTATTTTCAATGCATTTTTTAAATTTCAATATTCACGTAGCCACATGACGGTTGTATTTCCAGAGCTCTTGCGATAAATCAATGCTTGCATGTTCAGACTAGCGCGATCCCACTGCACCTTGTTAAACACCATGAAAAAGCTGGTCGATACGGCTATATCGAATTTACCTGAAGGCACATCAACTTGCGCGCGGCTCTGAAAATCATTGGTGGTGATGAAATAGGCGTGACTACGGCTCGCTATCATTGCGGTGGCCTTTTCCATGGAAAGGTTCGCCTTCGCTGCCAGCACTTCCACACCGGCAGTATTGACGTTGACCGGAGTTGGACGTGGCAGAATTACGACATAGTTTTTTAGTTTATCGATCACTGCTACCGTATAGCCGGGGATAGTAATTAAGTCTTCGGTGTGAATAAACAACGCAGGTTGCTCTGTACTACCAGCGCTCGGGGCACTTGGAGTCGAGGCTGGAGTTGAGTCGGGTGTATTGGCAGGAGGCGATGGTGCTGTTGTTGGCGCTTGTGTTGCCCCAATCGCCTTAGCCGTAGCTTCCGCTAGATTAGGATTGATGCTGAGAAAACCCAGCAAGCGTTTAAAAACAGCTATCTCTTGTGGGTCAACGACGCCACCCACCGCCAGATTATTGAGGTTGTAATAGGACTGCGCGTCAATCACCTTACCTGATAAGGTGCCGCCGCTTGCACCTGAATTACCGGAGTCACTGCCGTCTTTTTCAATGTAGTCATCAAGAGGTGTTTCCGGCAATGGTGTTGCCCACACTTCACCAAGTTGATCAACTGCCGTTGTGCGCGCATCTTCGCGCAAGATAATGCGGGTCCAATCAAGTGCTGCGCGCTGTACCCATTGTGTTTGTGATTGCAAACGTTGGTTTTCCACCGCACGAACCTGAACTTGCTGCTGCCAAAAAACACTGGCAACAATCGTCACGGCCAAGGCAGTCAACAATAGCGCGGTGACGATGGCGACGCCGCGTTGTCTACAAGTCGACGTTGGCCGGTTCGATGCCTTCAACGTCGACTTTTTTGTTATAGCGGCCTGCATCAGTTTGTCCCCATCAGTAATGCTTTGACGATGGCAGTTTGATGCCCGGAAATTTTCATTTCTACTTCCAGCGCACTCGGCATGGGCCCTGACAAATCGGTCAGCATAGCCGGTATCCATCCGTCGTCCTGCCAAACCCGCATTGTCATCGACGCCATATTTGACTGCAAAGTCACTGCCGCGCCATGATCGGCGTTTTGCAACGCGTCGTTCCACATTTGATCGAGTACACCCATGTCACGCGTTGGGGGCGATTCGCTGCGCGTTAAATTGCCATTCGCAATCCGATACGTCACTACCTCGAACCACATGGGTTGATTATCAACTTCGACGGTACGCCGAAGCGTCAATTGACCATCGGTTGCCTGCAATGCCTGCCGGCCGCTGAGTGCATCAATGCTGGCGGTTTGCGCACAGTCTCTTTGCAGCTGTGCAAATGTCAGTTGCATTCTGCGGGTGAATTCCATGTCGGCGGAAATGGCAACCCGTGCTCGCACGATGCCATCCAGGCCGCGCCACCCTATTACTGCGATCACCGCAAGAATGGAAATGGCGACCAATAGCTCTACTAAGGTAAATCCCTTTTTGAGATGGCGGAATGGTTTCAATTTATAAACCATTGGACACCAACTGCACTAAATGTGCGACACGTCGCTGGGTATCTTGCGCGTCATAAACGTTGATTTCAACGCGCCGAAAATTTGGATTATTGGACGCCGTCACGCTTTGTTCGCACACCAGTTGCATATCGTCTTGCGGACAGTTGATCGATTGCTTTCCTACATCTGGCCAGACCTTGGAGAGGCGAAGATTGACCAAGGTATTTTCAGCCGACCAAGAACCCATCGTCGACGCATGTAGCGCACCGCTGTTGCGTGTCAGGTTACTGACCGCACGCAAACTGGCGCTGAGAGCAGTGCCGACAATAACCAAGGCGACGAGAACTTCCAGCAAGGTGAATCCTGACGCTTTGTACCTTTTGTACGTTTGGGGATATCGTTGTTGTTCCAAATCACCAGTCCTAAAAATGACCATTAGTATTTACTAATCTATCGGCCTCACACGAATAGCAGCCGTAAGAGAAGAGTAAATCACATGAGATAAAAGCTCAAAATCCCCCGCTCCAATTGGAGAGGGGGACGTCCTTCTTACTACTTACTAACTAAAGCCAATTACTTGAACGTAGCTGTCAGCGTTACACCGCTGAAAGCTTGATACGCTTCAACAAACACGTAATACGTTCCGGCTGCAGGATTGCGATATGTGACGCTATCGTTGTCGCCGTAGTTGTCGGAGTATTTATCGAAGTTATTTAATGTAGGTTTGTAATTTTTACCTACATAAATATCATCATCACCAACAGTGCCCGTGGTCTTGATGACCAAGCTGCTCTTACCAGCCGGAACCACGATGGAGTAATACAAACCACTACCTTCAGTTGCTTCAGCCAAACCAGTCACTGGCACGCCACTGCTCAACACGTTGCCTGGTGGTGGTGGTGGTGTACCGCCCATCACTGACGCAAAATTCGCCATATTCAAGCTACCGTAGCCACTTGCATAATCCCAACCAGCTGCAGCTGAATAACCGCCGTTGCTGCCGGAGACAATGTCATGGAACATGGTTGGATTAGCTGCCGCCAGTTGATACATTTTGGCAGCTGGGAAAGCCAACGCGTTAGCATTCATCGATTGAACACGCGCCCAGAATCCAGCAAACAATGGTGCTGCAAGGCTAGTGCCACCGATCTGTGTTTGCTGGCCGTTGATGAGCACCATTGCGCCAGTGTTAGGATCTGCATCAAGAGCAATGTCAGGTACGCCACGTTTGGTTGCGCCTTTAAGCACGCCTGCCGAAATTTGCCAACTTGGTGCTGTTTCATCCAGGCTTGGTCCGCCGCCTGCACCGCCGTTTGCACTTTGCTGGCAGCTTGATGCGCTAGTACATGCCCACACTGTTTCACTTGCCCATGTAGTTGTGCCGGTTGTATTGACGGATGAACCGCCAACTGCGATCACATATGGGGAGGACGCTGGATAGCTCTGAGCAGTACTGGAACCACCGCATTCATAAGCGCCGGAGTCACCGGAAGAGATAGAGAATGTCTGACCTTGAGCAACAGCACTCTGGAATATCAGGTCATTACTGGCCATAGTACCCGCAGATTGCGCATCACTTTCGCATTCGCCAAGAGAAACGTTAATGGCTTTTGCAGTGTTATCGCTAACTACCCGGTTATAGGCAGTTGTCAGATCGGCGTCACTCAATGTGCTAGCCGTATACAGAATCATCTGTTTGATAGTACCGCCTGCGGCAGCCAGAGAATCCTGCGTATCCATATTCCATTCGTCTTCGCCTGATGTAGAAGAACTAGCGGAGCCGAGTGTCACAACACTCACGTTAGGTTGTGGATAACCGGAATTTGTCGCAAAGGTTTTCAAGTCAGCCAGCGTTGGTGACATATTGCCTGACGTGATAATACCGATGGTCGCGTTAGTCGCACTTGGCAAACTGCTTGCGTTATAGATTAACGGGAAATCAGTCGGATTATGACCAACAGCTGTCAATGTATGAACGCTATTCGGTTTTGCCTTCACCAACATTGTGTGAGCCATTTGCACGTCTTGCAGACCATGTACTGCCAAAATGGTGTCGCTCAATGATTGAGGAATGAATACATCACCGGTATTAGCATGTGCTGTACGGCCATTGACGTTATAAACATGCATTTCGGTATTGAACGCTGTTTTTACAGAAGCAGCCGTACCATCCGCACTGACCAGCATGTTATTTGGTTCTACCTTGATATTTCTAAAGCCGCTCCGAGTCAAGTAAGCGACCACAGACTGCACTTGTGCAGCGCTAGGTGCATGACGACTCATGAACTCTGCGCTTGACAACGTTTGAGTAGTGCGACCTGCCAGAATATTGGCCGTTAGCTCATCAAGTTGTGCTTTGTTGCGCACTTTGAGCGCTACCACAATATGTGTCGGCGCGCCGACTTGCATTGCTGCAACATGAACTGCTGAAGGCACCAATTGGCTCGATTTAGTTGCCGTCGGTGCCCATGGTTCGGCATGGGCTGCAACTCCCATTGATGCCAACACCATTGCTGCAAGAGGCAGCATTTTAAAATTACTTCTGAATTTCATTATTTCTCTCCGTGGTGATAAAAGACAAGATAATTCACAAGATAAATTCATGTGAGGATAGTCACAAGAACGCTTTCGCCTACACTGCCGCCGCGCAGGAAGTTACTCTTGCGTCGACGCAACAACTCCCCTGCCAGCGTCTCTAGAAAACGCGACAAACAAATTGTTGATCACAATCCAGACGATCGTGTAGATCGTCTACATTGAAACTCTATTCGGGGGGGGGAAAGTACTTTAAGTAAGAATTCGATGCAGCCGTGAATTCGCACTTGCGAATGACGGTTGCTGCGACTCATACTGAGCCGATGTCGAAAAAAATGAAGGTGTAATAAAAGATGATGATGCTGTAAACCGGAACCGGTACGACAAGCGATTTAAACGAAATTTCATGCAGGCTCTCCGTGTGGAAATCTCTATATATGGGAAATCTCTCTCTTATATGCCGTCGTTTGAGTTCTTGACTCATGCAGCATTTTTTCAATCAAATTTATTGTCAGTGCATTTAATTGATGTTGCAATTTATGACGCGTCAGAAATATATTCAACCAGTAATTTGTTACAAAATGTTGAGCTTTGATACTGCACAATTGCTCTAGAAAAACTTAATTTCCACAAGACAATACGTCATTACTGCTTGACGATAAAGTTTCACAAATGCACTCATTAATTTATGCAGATCGACTATTTTTAGGAAGAATTATTTCTCTTCGGCATTGTTTAGAATTCACATTCTAATTTGAATTTAGTGTGTGATTTTTGGCCTATTAATGTGAATTATTTATCGCAAATACGAACGCAATAATAGAAGCGCGATTACAACTCCGGCATCAAAAATTTTGGCATGAGTAAGCGGTTCGGCTCGGAGCAACGGGCGAATAAATATCGATCTCAAAAGCCCAAAAAAATGGTTAACTCTATCGAAGGGATTCGATATATTCTATGTTTTCGCTTAACTGACCAACCCTATCGGAGCGCCGCCTGATGCACGACGAGCAATCTAAGTTACCGAATATTCCATCGATAAAAACCTCCGACAATTTATTGGCGAGTGAGCCAACCACGCAGGAGATCGATGCGCTGGTTGTACTGTTCACCCAACGCCGTTATGCAGAAGCGGAAACGACGGCAATTGCCTTGATCGCACGCTTTCCAAAGCACGGTTTTGCCTGGAAGGCGCTAGGAACAGTGCATAGGCGCCAAGGCCGTAAAGACGAAGCGGTAGCGGCGCTTAAAAATGCGGCGGAATTAATGCCGGAAGATGCAGAAGCACATAACAATTTGGGTAATGCGTTACGTGAACAAGGCCGATCGATCGATGCAGAAACCCTTTATCGGCACGCACTTGAACTCCGGCCCACCTATGTCGAAGCACATTACAATTTGGGTTGCGTCCTCAAGGATCAGAAACGTGTTGAGGAAGCAGAAACCCAATATCGACGGGCGCTTGAATTAAATCCAGACTATGTGCCGGCGCATAATAATTTGGGCAACGTCTTGAAAGAACAAGGTCGTTTGGAAGAGGCTTGCGCATCGCTCGAAACGGCGATTACCATCAAGCCAAATTTTATCGAATCGCATTACAGTTTGTCGTCATTGAAGACATATCATGAAAACGATCCGCATCAGGATATGCTCGAAGCGTTGCTTGGCGAGGTCAAAGCTATGCCCGTAGAAGCGCGCATTCGTTACTGGTTTGCGTTAGGGAAAATGCGCGAAGATGTGGGACTCTACGATGCGTCATTCGCCGCCTACCAAGAAGCGAATCGATTGCAGCATGCCTTGCTACCTTTTGATGAAACGGCTGACGAAGCTGCGCATAAGCGCATGATGGACGTGTTTTCCAAGGAGTTCCTTGCACAACGTGCGCGCCCAATTGATATCGGCAAAGCTCCGATATTCATCGTCGGCATGCCGCGTTCGGGCACATCTTTGCTTGAACAAATCCTGTCTAGCTACCCCGGAGTCTTCGGAGCAGGAGAATTATCTGACATGAGTGAGGTCATCACGGCGGCGTTACCCGATGCAGCTTTCGAGCGTTTTCCCGATGTGGTACCGGATTTTTCAGCCGACGATTTCAAACGCTTAGGCGAACACTATTCCGAGCGCGTTGCGCGGCTGGCACCAACCGCTACACATATTACAGATAAGATGCCCGCCAATTACTATTACGTGGGCATGATTTATCTGATGTTTCCGAACGCGAAAATTATTCACGCGATGCGCGAGCCGATGGATTCTTGTTTCTCGTGCTACTCGCGCTTATTCAATATGAAGAACCTCGCATTCAGCTATGACCAGGGTACGCTGGGCCGTAGCTACGTGCGTTATATCAAGTTAATGCGGCATTGGCATGAAGTACTGCCGCCTGGGACAATCCTCGATTTGCGCTACGAAGACATGGTGGCCGACACAGAAGGTCAAGCGCGCCGCTTGTTGGACTATATTGGCTTGCCGTGGAACGACCAATGTTTGGCGTTTCATGAAAATAAGCGACGGGTTAAGACTGCCAGCGCCGCGCAGGTACGTAAGCCGATTTATAAAACTTCGCTGGCACGCTGGAAGCGCTATGAAGGCCATCTTGGCGAATTATTTGGGCTCGTGAAAGACTACCGTGATGTTGGTGATTAATTGCCGGAACGAGGTTATGGTAAGCAATGATCGCATCCGTATTCTTGAAGCTTGGATGCCGCAAATTTGCACCAATATGAAGGCAATCGATGGTTGTAAAAGGTAACCTTTTAAGCTAATATGAAACCAATTAACGATGGAAAGGCCTCCCAAAAATGTCGAAAACCATGAAGATATCAGAATCACTTATTGAAATTGCAAAGCCATATGCGGAAGCTCAGCACAGATCCGTCCCAAAGCAAATAGAGCATTGGGCCAGACTTGGCAAGGCGGCCGAGGAAAATCCAGAACTATCAATCGTCTTTATTCAAAATAGCATATTAGCTTTAGCGGAAGAAAAAGCTGGGATGGCAACGCCCTATAGTTTTGGCGAATAATGCTTACAATTCTGGCAGTACCCTCATTTACCAGAATTTCAAAGAAATTACATAAAACGGAAAAATTGGATTTAGAAGTTGCAATGAAAGCTGTGGCAGCTGATCCAACCGTAGGTGAAGAAAAGAAGGGGGATTTATCGGGCATGTTTGTTTATAAGTATTACAGTAACAAACAGCAGGTATTACTCTCTTACCATCTACAACCGAGCAAGTTTAATCCGGAGTCAGTCACATTTCTTAGTATTGGTTCACACGAAAATTTCTACGTAAACCTCAAGCTTATAAAGTAACTATTAGCCGCAAAAAAATCCCGGACTCTGGTACCGGGATTTTTTTATTTCTAGGCAGATCGGAAGAAAAGAACCATAGCATTGGGTTCAGCCGTTTGTGTTTTTTAAAAATCACTCTTCAAGAGATGATTCCGCCGTTTTCCATTACGGATAAGATGCCCACCAATTACTATTACGTGAGCATGATTTGCCTGATGTTTCCAAACGAAAAAATTATTCACGCGATGCGCGAACCGATGGATTCTTGTTTCTCATGCTATTCGCGCTTATTCAATTGAAGAACCTCACATTCAGCTACGACCTGGCTACGCTGGGTCGTAGCCGCCTGAATCAGGAGAAATTTCGCGGCACTAATTTTACGCAATAAATGCAACAACGCGGCAGGTCTAATTTTTTAATATTTTCAAATGCAGGGAAGTTAGGCCTGCTCCCATATCATTGAACTTATCACTGACCGTAATCAAATTACCGGTTGAAGGCTTATGACCGAATTTGTTTTTTGATTATCCAAATTGTCGACAGTAATATTCGTAACGAACCTGCCTAAATCAATATCAAAAATGCTTGACGCAATACACAGCATTAGCTGATACTTCAAACTTCCCTGAGAAAAAGGGGAACAGGCTTGGAAACCTGCCCTACTACAACCGCACGAACGGCGCGAGCCGTTTTTTTTGTGCGCATGCTGTCGCGCCCATTCATTGGGCGGGGGTAGCAGGAGCCTTCGGGCTGCTGGTTGTGGTTGTAGTGCCAGTTTCCAACCTGTTATTTGCCGCCCACCCTCCGTGGTGGGTATCGGTCAAACGAACTGGAAGGAGCGCACCATGCACACGCAACAACGTCCCCCACGTAATACTCACCTCGCCATCGACACAATTGACGCCTATACACAGGCCCGTGACATAGTCAGCGATCTTTCGGCCATTTTTGAAGTACTCGATCATCTTGCTCTGACAGATTTTTCCAATAAACGCATTACACCCATCTTATTCCGAGCAGGATTTGGTCATGCGACTGAACAGCTCAAATTCATTGAAGAAAAAATCTCCGACTCTTATAAGACATTGGATGAACTGAAGACAGATAGCAGCCACACTTCCGCTACCAAATAATTCGTAACATGTAGGGAGCTAATAGCGCAGCGCATTACGCCGCATGTGAATTTCGAATAAACGAATACGTCTACAAGTTATGTATTTAGTTGTTTTACTTTCCCATGCGTCGCAATATGCTGCGCTATTGACGACCTACTTAATACGGGCTACGTGGCTAGAATTTTTGGTGATGTGACGTTGACGAAGGGGGATGTGATTGCTAGCGGTGTTAGTTTGTCGGAGCATCCGCATGAGGGTGTTAAAAAAGGGAATGATACTAGCGAACCACCCAAAAAGAAGTGAAATAAAAACAGTATGGGGAATGTACGTGGCTGCCACCGATTAGCAAGGAACTGGTGACTGCCAATTAGGATGTTGGCGTGATTGAAGTATTGTTTTAAGAGGGATTATTTTTTAGGTTTGTTATTTTATTGTGCTCAAAATGCCCTATTTAGGGCATTGCCAAAAGGCATTTCAATAGATTGGAGTTTGCCAACTAACATTTTGGCAATAAATAATATAAGAGACTATCAATGACTACACATCATTCAAGCGTAACCGGGAAGGAAGTAACTGTAATGAAATCAAAACCGCTGACGATTATTGTAATTGTCGTGGCACTCTTCGCAGGGGCGGCTATGTGGATTTATTTTAGTTGGAATAAAGAGGCGGGCCCCGCATCGACTCAGGTCACCGCTGATCAGAGTAACCCTGAAAAATCAACGGGGCATCAATGGTTTTCAAACATAACGAACACCTCGAAGCCTGATGGGAGCAAAACTAAGCTATCAATATTTAAAGGAGGTGATGGGAAATATGTTGACGTGAATGGAACTACTGTTACTCAATACGTAAATGGGCTTCGTGCCGCTGCCGATAAGGGTGATACGCTCGCTGAATACAATATCTATTCAGCTGAAACCTATTGTACAGGTGTCGTCAAGCGCCAACGGGTATACAACACCCAACCGACTGACACTGAACAAGCATTCTGCAAAGACTTTAATTTCTCACCTAAAGAACGGCTAGACTACCTGAATATGGCTGCGAAGGGCGGTAATAATATGGCTCTCGTGACCTTCGGCACAGAAGCCCCCGAGTGGCTTTCGCAAGACCCCGAATCTGGAGTAAAAGACCCTCGCTATACTGCTTGGACACAACAGGCATTTAACTATAATCAACAGGCCGCACAACAGGGTAGCTCGATTGCTATGTTCATGTTAGGTGATAGCTATGCGAGAGGTTTGGGCGTTCAGCAAAATTATCAACTCGCTGTAACTTATGACTTAGCGTTCAGGGCTCTTTCGTACACAAACAAAGACCTCACCACAATACCACCCAATCCGAACTACGCTGAGCAACTTACCCCTGACGAGATAGCACAGGCTAGATCAGCAGCAGCTGCGCTAATCAAGTCAATCCCTCACTAATTCCGAATACTTTTTAGTAGTAATTAGCTTCCGCAGAGGAGGCAGTAATGTTGCAGTCTTTTTGTTATTTTCACTTTCAACCTAAATGGATATGTTCATGATGAAAAAGAAATTGATATATTTGATGTTTACTATTGTTGCTTTAATGGGATTTACTGCAAGCGCAACTGCTCAAAACGCACCTAATATGTTGAGCCTTTAAGACAGACGAAGTAATGACTAATGATGTCGAGGACAAGTCCTAATACCCTTCGACAAGTTCACTTCTACCGTACCAGAATGCATAAATCCTGAAATTCCACGAATACGAAAGTGATCACCCAGGCCAGGGTGTCACAAAAATGCGGAGGTCGTGGCCTCAATTTTGGCAGTATAAATTTGCCATAGCTGGAGGCAAGGGATGAGTTGAAGTGCGAAAATATTTTGATAGTTTTATTGAACGGATGCCTTATTAATCATCTCTGGAACAATAATGTGTTTGATTACCCCAATGAGACGAATTTCTGAAGCGAGAAATTTTGCAGTTTCTGGGTTTAAAGTCGCATTTTCTTTCACGATTTCCGCCTCCATCTGCTCCACTGCCTTGGGCAACTTCGAAATTTGGCGATCCAGCTCACGTACGCAAGCGGCTGGACGCAAACCCAAGTCTGCACCGGCTTGTAAAATGGCAGCCCTGGTGACATCAGAAAAAGACTTAACATCACCCAGCGCAATTACCATATCTACTTTATCCCAAGCGGCCCGGTCATTCGCGATCGCCCTCGTGTGATAGACCCCTGTACTCAATATATCGTAGAACGGAGACAGATCAATTCCTTGCTGACCCACCGTGAAAGAAAGATTTTTTAAATGATTATCTTCGTTGGCAATAAGAACGTTAAACACCAACCACTGATATAGCCGTGATGTCGCTAACACTCTGTTGCGGCACCGGGAAATCACGGCTTTTAATGTGGCAATCGACGCATCTTTATACTTAAATAATCGGTCTTTATTGAGCAGTTGGCACGTGTCGATAATATGATGTCGTTGCGTTTGACCACTCGGATCCGTATATCGATCAAAACGTTGAATAATGTAGACGGGTTCCGGCGTGTAATGGCGATAAATAGGGGGGACATTGAGACCCAGTTTGGAGGCCAATCGCATTGTAAAGTACTCATTCATTACGGAAGCCGGGTAATCTGCGCTTTGATGATTGGGCTTCAAAATATGCGTCGACGGCGTACGTCCGACAGGCTCGTGCAGTTTCCCGTCCATATACACAACCAATAATTTGTGTTGCGCGCCGGCCAACGACATTCTCTTGGGCGCATTCTTTGCAAAGGTAGCGTGCGGCAGATTTTTAATCCGCTGGCACAATGCCTCATCAGGAAGTTCCCGAGTCTGGCTAATAGGAGGCTCTTGCTGACCTGGTGGCAACAGAACAAGGGAGCCAGCGGACTCCGCCCCAAAATATTCTAAGAGAGAGAAGGCATCACTGCCATCAAACTTGTTTTCTTTGGCCAAGGCACTGCGCAATTCTTCCTCTGGCAGTAGATTATCGAAATACCACTGAACAGAACGCACCGTTGAGCCGTCGACGTGCTGTAGCTGAGACCGACTTAAAGCAGGTGACAGATCGAACCCAGAAGGCGACGCGGCCCACTCGGGATCATAGGTAAAGACCCATATATTGTTATCCTCACTCAGGACACCAACAAGTTCCTCATTTAATGTCGCATTCAACTGTCTCAAGATATCACCTTGACCGTGTTCGAGAGGCTGGTGTTAATGGATCCACCCCACCAGAGCGCTTTATTTTGGCCGTCGTAGCAAACCCCGCCGGCTTCAAACCACCGGATTTCTTCAATTCGGTAAACATTTGCTCGGCACTGGGAGGGATATCTAAGAAGACACGAATTCCAAGGTCCGACAACATTTTCAATGTCAACCCCATTTGAACGGTCTCTTTGCCGTGCTCGACGTCAGAAACGAATTGTTTACTCACTTTGCAGATGCCTGCCATATCATCAATACGGATCCCGCTCGAACGCCTGGTAGCGCGAACAGCAAACCCAACATCGGCAACAGATTCCAAATTAATAATCATAGACACCCCCAAAATAATTCCTATATACGTAGGAATTATATCGTATTTATCCAAAAAAAATCACACTAATTCCTACGTACGTAGGAATTAGTGTGAGTAAATTCAATAAATCATGAGATAATCCTACGACCGTAGGAATAAATTATTATAAACATGATTAAGTGAAGGTGAATCCTACGATCATAGGAACTCCATAAAATTCAAGCGTCCATCTTTGCAACTTTGTGATTAACAGTATTCGGGTAATAACCTATTTACTAACAAAGCACTTTCCTGGCACTGTGTGACTCGTAATTGGAACTAGTCGTCTGTTATTTTTTGCAATGGATGCAGGGAGCGGAGGATTGTGGTTTTGGCTACTGACGAATAGGATAGTGAGTCTGTTGACGAAAATTATTATTACGGCAATCTAAAATGGCTGCATATTATTCCAACTCATTGATTTATAAAGAATATTTTTCGATAGATGGACTTGAACCGCCGACCACAAACTAGATCCCCGCCTACGCGAGGATGACGTTACACAGTTTTTGGCTTAACTGAACGGCATTAGAGCCATTACAGGCTTTTGATTGAACCAGTCTAAAAATAGGTGCATCTCTTGATTTAACTTGTCGGCTGGTAGCGCCAGACACAACTTACATTGCGCCAGTCGCATCATCACGCCAAGAGCCAGTGCGAATTGTTGACAGGTTGCTGTAACCGGTTGGAAAAAGTTCGGCATGCCAAGCAAACAAGCGATCCTGAGTGAAGAATTTTCCAAAATTAGTGGTCGCACCCAGTACCATCTCGACTATGCCATCCACGTGGCGCTCTGCGTTATCAGTGCAAAAATCAGCCAGAATTTGCCTGGACTTGCTGGAAGGTGATGGTAATAAATTCAGCAGGGTGAACCACACAAACCTGAACAGTCACATTCAAAATTCCATTCAAAACATCGTCACCAGTCATTGTTGTACCAAGCCCGACACTCACGTTAAAGGCATCCGCAGGAGTCGCTCCAATTAACCCGCCTTCTTTCCACACGCTCGTCAAAAAACTATCGACCGTGCTTTTTATCGCAGCCCACGTATTGGCATCATTAGGTTCAAATACATAAGAACGTGCTGCTAATTTTATAGATTGTTCTAAAAAAATCATCATTCGTCGCACAGAGAGATAACGCCAATCTTGACTGTTGCCGTCGAGCGTTCTGGCTCCCCAGATTAGAATTCCCTGACCTGGAAATGATCGAATAGCGTTAATAGATTTTCCAGATACGGCATCTACATTTAAATTTGCTTGCTGACTATCCGACAGATTAATGGGAAGACTAACCGCACCAACAATCGAGGTATTTGCTGGGGAATTCCAGACACCTGCCATATTGTCGTTAACTGTATACACACCGGCCATCGCACCGCTTGGAGGCAAAATATTGGCCTCTGCTAAAACTAGGTTGATGATTTTACTGTAGAGCGGGCTCGCGTCAATAAGGTCGGCCTGCAACTGACTATTTGTCTTTGGATCTGATGGCGGCGTCTCGATCATTGATAAAATCTGGCCAGCAACAGGATTGGGATTACTCGGCGGATTGAGAATGGCGGCAAGTTGCTTGATGTCGCCTCCAAACAGATTCGTAAAATCTACATCTCCCGATTGCATAATCGTTGTGCCAATAAATGGATAATAACTTATGCCGTAATTCAGTCCAAGACTTCCAGTACTATTCCGAAAATTTTGGATATTGGTAGTGTACATAATTGGATCTGGATTAACTCCACCAATGACATCTAAGAGACATACTGCGGTTTGCATCTTAGCAGCCTGCAAAAGCATACTCTGCATGAGTTTCTCATTATCTGGCAAAGATAATAGCGTCGCGTCCGGGCAAATGTACATCGTTGGTTCCATCTCATTTAATAGCAAAGAAAGACCACGCTGTAAGTCGGATAATTGGACGTTAGGATTGACCACATTAACATTCGGACCTGAGACTGGTTTGCCACTTGGTGGACCATATGTACCAACGGAAACAATGTATGCATTTGCACCGCCGTTTTGAAAAAAGAGGCGAACGCTGTTGTACATGTAATAGATCGTATTTGGATCTGGCAGGACAGAATAATAAACTCCGTCAATTAAGACATAGTCGCCAGCTGTTGGAACGCCAATTTGCGCAACCAAATAGTATTCAGGATTATATTGCTTCGCCGGATCAGCTGGCGGCGGTGGATCTGGCAACATAAAAATTGCTTGAAACTCTGCAAAGGAAGTAATTAAAGATGGGATATTGAAATACGACTTCCCCAGATACGCTGCTGCCGCGGTATACCCTATAAATGCTGGTACCGCCGTTTCAACCGGGACAACCGAATTTGGAAAACCATTAATCTCGTTGATGTATACGCCTGGTGTTGATAGTGATGTGGTCATATGATGTATCGTCCTAGAATCCTGATGAGTACTATTGGAAAATTCCTTGTGCAGGGACTGGAAAAACAGTGAGCCAATTACAAATACATATAGATTTAAATCGGGATAAAAATATTGACGTTATTTTGTAGCCGAAATAGTTGAGCATCCTAGCTCAATTTGAGATTTAATCTGAATCCAAGTATCTCCTGGCACATACGAACTGGCCATATTTACGATATCGTACAGCGGTGATACTTGCAGGTCATCAGAGATTGAGTCTGTGTAACCAACCCTATTCATCAACTCATCGACTACCCACTTGGCACACGCAAAAAAACACGGATTGTCAAACAACACAACAAAATCATGTTTCAAGGGAATGTTGCTGAATTACTACAAATATGCAGAATGCATAAATAGGGAATAGATCTTTAAAATATTTCCGTGTAAATTTACTTAGCTTGATAATTTATTAAAACGTATGCCGGCTGTAAGTAGAGAGAAACAGGGGACATGTTTTGGCAGGGTTGGCGCACAACGTCAACATCACCTCGAGCGAGGTTAGCTCGAATAAGTAGTTGTTTACATGTTTGCTTAAGTAAAAAGTCTTCCCCCTCAAAGTAATAATTAAAAGAACAAATTGGAATAGATGAATACCTTGCCCGAGTTGTATTAGGTCATTGTTCTTTTCATCCAGCAGTCTTAATCATATTAAATTAACGTACATATCAGGGAATAATTGTGCTTAAAAAAATAGTATTTAGTTGGTGGATGATCAGTGCGTTGATGATGGTTGGTCAGCAGGTACAAGCGACGATTACCATAAAAGAGGATCGAACTTATGGATGAGGTTTTCGGAAATTCCGGCGTCGCGCCAGATTTTTTTACGACCTATGACGCGCTGATGAATGCGCGCGATGAAACCGATACGATCACGCGGTTGCAGACAGCCGCTCAGGGGCTGGGGTTTGATAAGGTGCTGTTTGCCGTCATCCCGCAGCCCAAAGTTAACATTGCCGACATCTACCTGCGTAGTAATTATCCGGACAAGTGGCGCGAACACTACGACCGCAACAATCTGAGCGCCGCCGATCCTACGGTCGAGTACTGCTTTAAATCCAGCTCGCCGTTTGTTTGGATGCCGCAGTCCTTCAAAACTACTGAACAGCAGGCGCTGTATGAAGAAGCCGCTTCGTTCGGCCTGAAGGTCGGCGTCACCTTGCCGATCCGCGGTATCGCTGGCGAGGTCGGCATGTTGACCTGCGTGCGCGACGAAAATCCCGGCCCCGCCTTCCTCAAAGAACTGAGCCAGAACCTGGGCGGCCTGTCGCTGCTGCGCGATGTTGCCTTCGACTCGCTGCACCAGTATGTGCACGCGTCGGTGGCGCCAGCCATAGACGTCCCGACGCTAACCTCCCGTGAGATGGATTGCCTGCAGTGGATGTGCGCCGGAAAGACCGCCTGGGAAATCGGCCGCATCCTCAGCATCTCGGAAGCGGGCGTCAATTTTCACATCTGTAATCTGCGTACCAAATTCGGCGTCAGCCGCCGCAATGACGTCGTGATCAAGGCGATCCGTCTCGGCCTGATCACCCTGCCCGGCTAATTGCCTTCGCTGTCGAAGCTGGGGGATCTCACCTGCTGCAAGTTGGAGTCATCAATAACACGCAGCAGGTAAAGCCGGATCAGCAACAATACTGGCAGCGGAATCGGCTTACCCCGTTCAAAACGGCTGCCCTGGGTCTGCGTTACCCCGAAACGGTGCCAGAACTGGGTCTGATTTTCCCGCATCACATGACGCAGGTCGCGTATCAAATTTTTATCCCGAGAGGTAATCCAGTACAGATTATTTTCTCCGCCGCCGGTTTTATCCTCTGACAATTCAAGAATTAATCGGCCTTCTGGAATAACTTCGCTCGTGGTTTTATATATTTTTAGCATTTTTGTCTAAGTTAAAACAGGCAACGATTAGTCGTTTAAAAATCGCCACCTTTTTATTTAAAAATCGCCGCTTTTTTTAATGCACAGCATTGCCAAACAAAGCCGTGCGAGTTTTTTCGCCCAGGTGAATTTCCAGGGCTACCGCACGTTCCACACCGACTTGCAGCGGAGGACCCATACGGCTGGTTTCAACGCCGGTGTGGCGCAGCAAACGCTCAATGGCGGTGGTGGTCACGGTCACATATTTGTCGATACCCTGCTTGTCGGCGAATTCAACGATGCCGCGCATCGCTGCAATCGCGCGCTCGGCAAAACCGAACTTGGAATCACCGTCGGTTTCTATGGCGAAGCGGCTCAGCTCCCAAATACGCTCTTGTTCCGGAGCTGTTGCACCGTGCAGCAACTCTGGGAAGGTGTCCTTCAGCATGTATGGGCCTTCGGTCGGCATCATGCGCCAAGTACCGCACACTTTATTGTCGTCGTCGCGGATCACCATGTAGTGCGGCTCGAGCGCATCGTAACCATCAATTTCCATTCCAGCCAAAACCGGCACTTCCCAGCCCATGCGGTCCTTGAAGACTTTGGCGCGCAGTACGTGCATGTCGCGCAGGTCGTTACGGTTGAATTCGTTGCGTTGGTTTATTTGAATCGTTGAGCCCATGACAGTTTCCTTTAATAAATTAGATTTAATTAGATTTAATTAGATAACCCGTTTTTGCTTCACTTTTCGCTACTCACTTACTGCAGTTGATGTAGCTACTTTATGCGTTTTGACTAAGCAAAATAACTAGCAGCTCGACTAGTGCAACTGACGCAACAACCTATTAGAACTACTAGCGATGTCCGGGTTAAAACCTGTTAAACAAATCAAAAATACTCAACCATTACTAAAGAAAATAACCATTCCCTATTGGGCGAGCACCATCAGGCACCAGCCATGTTCCCAGCGTATTTTTAGCTCGTATCCTGCCAAGGCAACGCGGTATCGCCGTTCAGATAGCGGAAGCGGACCGGCCGACCGTAACGGTAAGCCAGCGCCAGCTGGCAACCGCGCATGCGGCGCTGGGCGATAAAAGCATTAGGCGCGACTCTGTCCTCCACTGGCGCGCGGTCATGCGCGACAATCAGGCCGGCAGAGGTGCGTTCAAAACGGCAGTCGGCCATCGACTTGTGCATACCCAATCCCAGCGCTTTCAAATGAGCTTCCTTCAGCGTCCATTGTTCCAGGAAGCGCCCATAGCGCTGCTCTTCGGGCACTTCCATCAGTTGCGCCAGATCGTCCGGATGGAAGAACTTGCAGGCAATGTGCATAAAACTGGACCGCACCGGCACCACTGTCTCGACGTCAACCCCGAGCACCGAATCGCTGCCGACCGCCAGCGCCACGTGCGAGGCGCAGTGCGACAGACTGAAATGCAGCTCTCCATGCTCGGCCAAAGTAGGACGGCCCCACTCATCGCGATGGAAAGTCAGTGAGCGCGGGTCGCACTCGGCATACGCGCCCAACACCAGTCGCTGCAATACCCGGCTTTGCAGGTATTGCCACTGGCGTTCCACCGGTCGGATCTTTTGCCAGTTCGCCAGTTCCAGCGCCGCCAACAGCGACAGATAGCGCTGGGGCGAGTCGCGGCAGGCCGAATGGTCAAGTTCCAGCAGATAGATCGCCACCGCGTTGTGGGCGGGCAGCCCTAGCGGATCTATCGTCGGCGGCAACAAGAATGCTTCATCCATGATCGTCTTTCGTTAAAATGTCTTCAGCAACACCAGGTGAGCCTGGTAGCGGTATGGGGTCAAGCCAAATTCACTATTTGCTTTGCCGGTGAACGCGTTCAAATCGGCCTCCAATGTCAGGTGGTCGCGTAACTTCCAGGTCTTGGACAAGGTGGTCATCGCGCTGCCATCGGCCACGCCGGCAAAGGTGGACAGAAACCAGGTGGCGTCGCCCTGCCCCAGCTCGGCGCGCAGATACAAATAGTCGCGCCGCACGCCGTTCGGTGTGCTGCCCAACAGAGACAGATCGGTGCCCAGATTGCCCACGGCGGCGTCATGGTAAGGACCGTTCAGCGCAGCGGTATGCAGCGCTAGTTGTTCGTTGTATAGTTTCCACTGGCTACCGGACACGCCGTCGCCGTGGTGCACCCACTCGCCATACAACGCTACTCCGCGCTGCGGGGTCCAAGTGGCACCAATCACCGAACGCAGCACGTAATCGTGCCCAGGGTCGTAACTGAACTCCAGCGGCGGAAGAAACAACTGCGCCGGACCGGACAGCAAGCCGACCGGGAACTCGCGCGCCTCGGCTGGACCATAATAAGCATCGGCGTGCAGCGTCACTTCGTCCACGCCATACGACGTCGACACGCCAGCACCGACGCGCGCGCTATCGCGCTTGCGCAGCATCAGCGCAGTGTTCAGTCCCGGCGCCAATTCGCCCGACCAGCGGATCGCCAGCTGGCGCGCATTGGTCTGCTCGGCCTGATTATTGCCAGGGTTGGACGTGCTGGCCACGATGTCGGTCGTGACCGAGTCGCCCAAATAGGTAGCCACCAGCATCGGAATGCCCTGGCTGCGGCCTTCGGTATCGAACACGTCGCGCAGATCGGTCTGCGACGACTTGAAAAAGCCCAACGGCTGGAACGACATGCCGTTATCCCAGGTCAGCAATTGCTGACCTGCCGAGAAATGCCAGCGTTCACCCCAGAGCCAGCCATAATACAATTCCTGCAGGCTGGCATAGCGCTCAGTCGGCGAGCCGCTGCCGCTATAGCTCTCGCTGTCCACGGTCAACCGAGTGCGCCAGCGTACACCGCTGACATTGCCTTCCAGCCCCAGCGCCAGCTCGCCAGCGCCGCCACCCGCACCGAACAAATTGTCCGGATTGGCGGCGGTACTGCGCGCCTGCGTCTGTATCAGGTCGGTCAGGGCATAGCCATGCACGCCAGCATCATCGGCCAAGGCGGTCACCGGCAGAGCCAGCGCCGCGTAGATCAAGGGAAGAAAGACGGGGCGCATCAGATCAGTTTTCCAAAACTAAGGCTTGTGGTTGGAACATCGCGGCTGGCGTGCTGCTGGACTCCACCGCATCAATTTGCTGCACCGTGCGCTTGTCCGTATTGACGGCGTCAATATAGGTCAGCGTGGTCAACAGATTTTGGCCGCCGACCTTTTTCAGGCCGCCGAACTTCAGCGTCTTCAGTTTGCGGCCAGTACCCGCCATCAGGTCGGCCTGCACCGGCACCTGATCGGCCTTGTTCACGTACAGCGTAATGCTGGCGTACGAGGCTTCCGGCGATTTAGCGATTAAAGTCAGCACCCAGCAATCATGGTCGTCGATGCGGGCTTCGCTCTGGCTGGCGAAGGCGGCGCTGTAATCATCGGCCAAATTCAAGCGCGAGATGTCACCGATACTGGCCTGTCCACGCAACGTCTGTAGTGGCGTCAGGCGCATCGGACGGCGGGTGCGCGGTGCGTACAACCAGTAGCCGCCCGGCGTGTACAGATATTTCTGGCCGCGCTGATCACCGTCTTCCGCCAGCACCAGAGTGCCAGCGTCACGTCGGATCAGGCCGGTGTAGCGATAAGTATCCTGAGCGCCGCTCTCACTGGTAGTCAGCGTGAACACCATTTTCAAATTGGCGGCGCTGGGACGGCGCAAGGCGTCCAACTTAGCCACCAGCGCAGCCGGGTCGACCGCGGCAGTGGTGGCGGTGGCGGCTGTGGCGCTATACCAGCAGGAGCTGGCCAAAGCGAACACCAGCGCAGCGGAAATGTGTAGAGTCGTTTTCGTTTTCATCAGAGTGCTCCTAAAGCGTCGATTACTTTCAGCCGCGTAACACGGCCACTTGCCATCCATGCCGCTGCGATCCCCAGCAACAGCACCACCGTTGCAATGCCAGCCGTCGCCGACCAATCCCACAACACGCGCAACGGATAACCTTCAGTTTGTCCTGGCGGCGGTGGCATAGTGAGACGCAACGCATTGATACTCTCACCAAGCCCAGCCGCGACCAGCATGCCGAGGACAACGCCGATCACACACAACGCCAGACCTTCCAGCACAAAGGCGCGACGCACATGCCAAGCGCTAATACCAAGGGCGCGCATCACGCCGATTTCACGTGAACGTTCCAGCACGCTGGTCAGGATGATGGTCGTCAAGCCCAGCAGGCTGACCACGAGAATAAACAGGCCGAAGATGCGGAACAGGTTTTCATACAGTCCCAACACTTGGGTGTAGTACGGAGCAAGTTGCAGCCAGTTGCGAAGTTCCAGCTGCGGCAGCGCGGTGCTGAGGCGACGCTGCACGTCTTCGACGTCAGCCTGGTCATCCAGCAACAAAGCCACGTACGACACACGGTCGGTGGCCAGCAATGTTTGCACCATCGGCAGCTTGGCGCGCAACAAATGCAGATCACGTTCCGGCGAGCCGGTGCTTTCGATACCCACTACTTGCATGTCGGCCGCGTTGATGGCTCCGCTAACAGTCGAGGTCAACACGGTCACGCTCTGCCCTGGCTCAACGCCGAGACGGAGCGCCAATTCGGTACCAAGTACTATGCCGTCGTCCGGTGCGGATGCGTTCAACTGTGCTCCTTTGACGATGTCATGGCTGGCGCTGAAGGCGGCACTTTCCAGCGCAGGATCAACGCCGCTGCCGCTGAAGGCTAAGGTACGCGGACCGTTAGATACCAAGCCCTGAAAAGTCAGGCCCGGCACGATGCGGCGCACCGTCGGTTCAGCATCTGCCGCTTTTTCCAACGCCGCGTACTGAACCGGCGTCATGCCGTGTTGTAACTGCTTTTCTTCGTAGGCGTCAAAGCCACCGTGGGCAGCCACGCGCAGATGACCGAGGCCATCGTGGATGGTGGTGTGGCGCAAACCGACACGGATCGCGTTGACGTAACCGGCGAACAGCATCATCGCCACCGCCGCCGCCGCAATTGCGGCTAGCGCCAACATCGAACGACGCCGGTTGGCGACAATATTGCGCAAAGCAAGGGATAACCACATCATGATAAAACTCCATTCTCAAGACGAATAATTCGGTCTACACGGTCCAGGCAACGCTGGTCGTGGGTTGATACCAGGGCGGCCATGCCGCTTTCGCGCGCTAGTGCGGCCAGTTGATCCATCAAGCTCTCGGCATTGGCGCGGTCCAGCGCCGCCGTCGGCTCGTCGGCCAACACCACGCTAGGCTTAGCCGCCAGCGCACGTGCAACCGCGACACGCTGCTGCTGCCCGCCGGACAGTTGGGCCGGACGACGCGACGAATGCTCAGCCAAACCCATGCGGCGCAGAGCTTCGGTGGCGCACGCACGGCGCTCGGCCTTGGACATGCCGGTGTTCAACAGCGACAGCTCAACGTTTTCCACCGCGTTCAAACCTGGCACCAAGTGGAACTGCTGAAAGATGAAGCCGACGGTGCGGGTGCGCAGCGCATCCATCTGGGTCGGCTTGGCGCGGGTGACGTCAAACCCGTTAACCACCACGCTGCCGCCGTCCGCCTGGTCGTAGCCAGCGATAATATTGAGCAGTGTGCTTTTGCCGCTGCCGGATGGGCCGGTCAGCGCCACCAATTCGCCCGGCTGAATGGAGAAGGACACTTTGTCTAGCGCGGTGAACGCTTCCGCATCGCGCTTATAGCGCTTGGACAATTCGGTAACGTGGAGGGCAACCATGACAGCCTCTCAGTATTTAAGGGTGATTTGAACCGGCACCGCGGTCGCGCCAGCGCTCACGATCACAGCCGCTTGCCTGAACTGCGGCGGGCCGTACTTGGCGGTGGCACCGTTCGAGAAGCCGTAACCTTCGGTGGGGATGCCCATTTCGTCACGGTCCAGCTTCTGGTTGTCGTTTTCGTCGTGGTAAGCCATTACCGCCCAGTTACCAGTCGGTACATCAGGCACGTCGACCGTCACTGAACCGGTATGGGCTGGCGCCAGCGCGCCGATCGTGCATTTTTTCAGGAAGGTGCTTTCATCGCACACGGCCACGCGCAGCTTGCCTTTACCGCTGGCGACGCCGTCGATTTTCACTTGCAAGGTAGCGGCAGAGGCCGAAGCCGCCGATGCCACCAACGCACTCAACAGCGCCATTTTTAATATTCGTTTCATGATGTTGTCCTTAAATTGGGGAATGGAATACGCCTTCTAGAGCGTAATGGCAATTCTAAGGAGCGAGGCTGGCGGGCGTAACTAGTAAGACTAATAGGTTGACTTACTAGTGGTCGGAGAAAATTGCAATTTTGAAATGAAAAACGCCGCAACAGCGGTAATGCCGTTCAGCGAAGCACAAAATAGTTGCACGGCGATGCGTTCATTAACGTCATTCCCGCGCAGGCGGGAATCCAGGAGCTCGTCAATCAACCGCTGAAGGCACTTCGTGCCACTGGATCCCCGCCTACGCGAGGATGACGTTACACAGTTTATTGGCTTAATTGAACGGCATTACCGCGACAGCGGCGTAAGGGGTAAAAATTCAGGCGGCGAGAGCGTGTTCGTAGACTTGCAAATGGCAAAGCGCCATCCGCAAACAAGGATGCGGCAGTCCGGCGGCGGCAGCACATTGCGCCATATCGCCGACGATGTGTTCGGCCTCGGTGCAATGACCGGCCTGCAGATCGCGCAGCATGGAAGCGGCAAATGTCGAGCCCTTTTCTGTGAAGGCGCGCATCGCCAGCTTGTGCGCCAGTGGCCGCACCGCATGCCCATTGGCCGCCGCCACCGCCTGGCATTCGGCCAAGGCATCGCGCATCAGTTGGTCACCGGGCGCGGTAGCCACGATGCCGCCGATATCGCTGCGCAGCGCGCAGGTCATGCCAGCCAGCGTGGTGATGAAAACAAACTTCTCCCACATGTCCTGTTCGATGTCCGAACTGAGCACACTAAGGAAGTGCGCGCTCTTGAACACCTCTGCCACGGCGCTCGCGTCGATCGGTCCAGGCGCTTTTGCTTCCGGCTGTGCGCCAAAGCGAAGTTCATCGTAGCGGTTGTAGTGTTCTATGGCGCCGTCCGCCGAGCGGCCGACGCTAATATTGCACATGCCTCCCAGCACACGTCCGCGGCCAAACGCTTGGTTCAGCCGCTCCAGATGACGCAGCCCGTTCAGCAGCGGCAGTACCAGCGTATGCGCGCCGACCGCCGGGGTGATGGCGGCAATTGCCGCCTCGAGGTCATACGATTTGCAGCTCAGGATCACCAAGTCGGCAGGCTGCTCGACCTGGGTGACAACTTGCACCGGCATATGCACGTCGCCGCGCACACTGGTCAGCTTCAGGCCGTCACGCGCGATCCGCTGCGCGCTACCCGGCCGCAGCAAAAAGGTGACGTCACAACCAGCCGCAGCCAGACGCGCGCCGTAATAACCACCGGTGCCGCCGACGCCCAGTATCAGGATACGCATGGCGTCCACGCTCAGGCTGCCGCGCGGGCGCCGTAGGCGGCCAGCATGTCCGTCACCAGGATACCTTCGATACGCAGGCCTTCGTAGTTGGAGGCACGAATATCGGTGTTGACGAAGTTGGCGTTCTCGAAGCGGGCATTGTCGAAGCGGATGCCCTTGAAGTTGGCATCAGCCATGCTGACTTTAGTGAACTCGGCTTTTTCCATCGACACCAGGTTAAAACTGGAACCGACAAAACCTACATCTTCAAAGCTGCTGTTGGCCAGGTTGGCGTCTTGCACTTCCAGCTGATAGTGGCAGCGTTTCAATACGATTGCACTCATGATGGTATTCCTTTCAATTTAATTTAAATGGTGTGGTGATCAGGCAGCTTGCATTTCCAACGCGTTGTAAAAGCGCTCGGACAAATTGCGGCGGCGTTGCTCGAAGTGATCCATGTCGTTGGAGCTGAATACGAACAGACCGAGGAAATCGGTACAGTGCGCGGCGGCCGGTTTAAATACGCCCTGGCCGATGTCGATCTGGCGCACGTGGATCCAGTCCTCGCTGAAATCGCTTTGCTCGGCGGCACGTTGGATAAAGGCCGACTGCGCGCTACGGAAACCCATCAGTCCGACCAAGCCCTGCTGTTGCGCCGGGATCTGCAGCTGTTTGCCGTGGCCAGCTTCCAGCATCATCAGCGCGTGGTTGTAGTTGATGCCGCAGTGCTGCTCGATCATCCACACAATACCGCCACCGCCCGGACGGGCACCTACTTCGCAGAACACAATCTCTCCCGTTGGCGTGACGAAGCACTCCAGATGGGTGACGCCGTCGCGCATGCCCAACGCCGCAATCACCAGGTTAGAGAAGTCCTCCAAACGTCCTTTCAGCACCGGCTCGATAACCATGGCGCTGACGAACGGCGTGCCAGCCGCGAAATCAATATTACCCATGCCCGGCACATAGATTGCGCTGGCGGTAAGCAACGGTACGCCATCGCGCACCAACGCATTAACGTGATACAACACGCCGTCGATAAATTCTTCCGCTTCAAATTCGGCAGTGTTTTTGCCTTCAGCATACCAAGCGTCCAATTGAGCGGCGTTGTCGATGAAGACCACATCGCGGGCACCCATGCCGTTGACTGGCTTAACCACCAACTTGCCGTACTTAGTCAGCAACGCTTCCACCTCGGCGCGGTCCGACGCGTGGCAGGCATTTGGCGTGCGCACCTTGGCCTGATCCAACACTGTCTTCATACGCATCTTGTCACGAAACAGCTCCGCTGCTTCCGGCGTCAAGCCAGGCAAACCCAGCGCATCGCGGATCTTGGCCGCCAGGCCCACTATCTGTTCGTCGAAGGTGGTGACGGCGGTGAACGGCACGCCGGTGTGCAATTCGATGGCACGCTGGATGATGGCTGGCTCGTCGCTCCAACGTACCACTTCGATTTCGTGCTCACCTTCCAAGGCGCGCAGATCAGGGCCATTGCCGCGGTCGGCAAACAGGGTCACTTCAAATGGGAGACCGTCCAACAAGGAGCGGCCATCAACGCCGCGGTAGGTGCGGGCTTCGCCGCGGGCCAAAATTAAAAGATGTTGGTTCATGATGAGTTCCTGAATGTAAAGTTAAATAAGATAAAGTTTAATTAAGTAAAATTTAATAATGCATTTTTTCAATAATTCATTTGATCAATAATTCATTTTAGCCTGCAACGGGGAATTGGACCCGGTTGCGCATCGCCTGTTCGGCGAGTTGCGCTGCACGCTGCCTGGCAGAAGCCGGGTAGCGATCAGAAAACACGATTGCGGCAGCCAGCGACACATAACAAGCCAGTTGCGAACTCAGCGGCCAGGAGTGTGACAACGTCATCAGCACGCCATTCAGGGCAAAGGTCACAGCCCAGGCCAGCGAGAGGTGCTGGTTGATCCTAATAAAGTTCGGATGCTGCCAGAACTCCTGCGGCACGTAACGGCGGCCTTGGCTGGCTGTGAACGGTGCACGCAGCAACACCGTAGCCAGCGCTGTAACGGCCAGTGCGGCATAACACAGCGTGCTCGCATAGTCGTTTGCCCAAGGCAGTATGCCGGTGTAGCCGTTGGCGAACAGCCCTAAGAACAGCGCCAACGCGACGATTGCTACAGGGTTCCCCTCGCGCAGAGCGCGCCATCCCAAGATCAACTGGCTTGCAATCAACAGCAACCAAACCAGCACCAAATAGCGCGGCGGCGTGAAGTGTAGCAGCAGATTGAAGGCTGCCCAGGGCAAAATTCCGATGGCGATTTTTCTAGTCAGTTCCATGTCAAACCTCCACTGCCGTCAGTGCTCAACCGAGTGCGACCCAACAGCAACTGAGTAGCACTGGCGCCCCACAGCAAGCCGCTGGCGATGCCCGGCACGAGGCCAGTCAACAACGCGCCGCCGGTGCCAGCCAGTAGTTCCGGCTGCCAGCCCGCCACCGTGGCCAAGCCGAACTTCAACACGAAGGCCACCAAGCTACACACCAGCATCAACCAGCTGCCGGGACGTTGCAACTGTCCGCTCTGCTGGTCCCAAACATAACCGGACTGACCGGCAAATAAACCCCAGCCGGCAGCAGCACCCAGCACCAAACCCGCTGCCGCTGCGACCAAGGCGGCCGGTAACAAAGAACCAGTGCGGGCCAGACCCATCGCGCCCAATACCGTAAATATCAGCGGCAGCAAGAACAACCGCGGCAGCGTGACACTGTTGGGCTGCGCGGCGACCAAGCCACGTTGAATCAGCAGCGCCAAGATTGCCCACACCCACAACGGGGTATGCGTCAACACGGCGTTCATGCTGCCACCTCTGTTTGTTCGTCCTGCGGCACGGCCAAGCCGTCCTGCATACCTTCGAAGTGAAATATGCCCTGGGAATGGACGTCGCCGTTGGCTGAGCTCAGCACAAAGCGGAAGCGGCCAGGTTTGCCGTCCGCGGCTAAATCGCGCAAGCTGCAGGTGTAATCAACACCGGGAATGACCGGACGCACGAAGCGGGCGTCGTCAATCTGCAGTTGCTTGCCGCGTACGCCCAAGCGACGTGCCGTCTGTTCCCAGACAAAGGACAACACCAGCGAGCCGGGTGCGACTGCAAAACCGGGGAAGTGTTCTTCCAACAGCGGGCAACCGGGATTAACCTGAAAACCGTAGCGGTCGATCTGGCTGAACGGGCTGGTCAGGCGGAACAGCGGATCGTCATTCACTTGCCAGTTCAGCGGCGGCACGCTGTTCGCGTGGGCCGGGGTTCCGTCCGCCACAGCCACTACACCGGCCACGGCGGCCGCCACTTCCGCCTGCATCAACACCGGCGTCGCTTCCGCGCCCATCTTGCGCACCGTAATGCGCACCCGGGCAGTCGGGCCGAACTGACTGACGTCGCCTTCCACCAGAAATGGGCCCGTGCCTAGTTCATCCAGTTGTTGCAAATTACGGATACCGACTGGCAGCACGCGCAAGCGGCTTCCCATCACTTTCGGCAGCACGGTACGGGCGAAGCGCACGGCGAACTGATTCATACCTTCAGTCAGCAACGCGTTCATCGGTAGGTCACGCCAGTTCGAGAAACGCTTGACGTCGATCTCGGCGCAGGCATGGTAGGGCGCAGTGTAGACAGGCAGACTGCACATGTCCAAAAAATTTAAAGCCATTATGTTCTCCTAATCGTTGTGTAAATTCGTTGTGTAAATTCGTTGTATGAATTAAGTACGGTAGTCGAGGATCTGGCGCTGCTTTTGGCGGCCCGACAGCACGGCCTCTTCCAGCTTCGCGCTGCGCACTTCGACCCGACCGGCGTTCTTCTCGGCCGCTTCGCGCAGCTCCGGCAACGAGGCCACCAGTTGACGGGTCTGAACCAACTCGTCGTCAGACACGCCGTAGACGCGCAGCGTCAGCTCGTCGCGGCCGTCTTCGCCGGTGTACAGCACAACGTCGATCAACGGATCTGCCACGCCAGTGGTTTGCGCCACGGCAGCACGCAAGCTGCGCAGTTCGACCAGGTTGCCCATGAAGTTGAAGTCCAGATTGCTACGCTCGATGTGGCGTATCCAAGCCCCCTCCTCGGTGGTTTCCAGCGTGATGCGGTCGCCCGGCATGTAGCGCACCACCGGAATCGGGTTCGATGGGTCGAGGCAGGTCAACAGCAAACGGCCGTCGGTGTCGGTCTCCAACAGGTACGCGTTCTCACGCACCTTGTGGCTGCCGCTGCCTTCGTCGCCGATGGCGACAAAGCCGACTTCCGAAATGCCGTACAAGCTAATCACACGCACGCCGGGAAACACGCTGCGCAACAGCGCCAGCTTGGTCGAGCCCAGACGTTCGCCGGTGAAGGCGATGCGCTTGATCGGCACCGAGATGCCGGTGCGGCGCACCGCGTGAGCCACTTGCACCAGTGTGCCTGGTGTACCGACCAGCACGTTGGTGCCGATCTGCGCCAGGAAGTTCAGCTGGCTTTCGACGCAACTTTCATCCAGCGTGCCGAGTGGAACGATGCTAGCGCCGCAGGCTTCCAGCACGCGGTTCACGCCGTGGTGAAGGATTGAAAACAGGCCGACCATGAAGCCGTTGGCTACCACATCGCCCGGCTGGAATACGCCGTTCTGGCGCAGGTTGCCAATCAATTCGCGCTGCTCGTCGGTCGGCGCAATGCCTAGACGCGGGGTGCCGGACAGCACCAGCTTGGGTTTGTTAGTGGTACCGCTGGAGCCGCCGATATAAAAGCCGACCGCGCCGTTCTGGGCAAAGGTGGCTTCGGCCAGCGCCGCGTAGGTGGTGCCGTCCATCACCGGCACCAGACGAGTGAAGTCTTCGTAGCTGTTGATTTCCGGTACGCTGTCGGCCGGCTTGCCGCTCAGCGCGTACTGGCGTTGCAATAGTGCGCGCACGGGCACCGGATCAAAACGGGTGTGAGCAGTGGTGCGGACCGCGGACGATGCCGCATTGGTCGGGGTAAGAGTTTGGTTCATGCGAATTCCTTAGCGAGAGTCATGTTGAGTTCCTTGGCGAGAGTCATATTGAGTTGTTTAAAATCGATCTTGCCGCTCTCGGTCCGCGGCAAAGCCGGCACGATGCGGATATCAGAGTGCTTGCCGCCCAACGTGCGCGACACCACCCGGCGCAATTGCGCGCCCAAATCGCTGACAGGCTGCTCAGCTTCGACAAACAAATACAGTTCGTCGACCTTGCCGCGTGCATAGCCGACCCCGGTCACGGTCTGGTATGTCAGCAAGTCATCCGCCAGGGCTCGCAGTGACACGAACTGGCCGTTGACCTTAATGGTGTGGGCAGCACGACCAGCCCACAGGTAAGCGCCGTTGGCGGCGCGGCGGAACAGGTCGCCGCTGGCGATCCATTCCGGCGGCGGCGTGATGCTGCCGTCGTCATTCAAATAGCCCAGCATGGCGTAAGGCGTGCGGTAGGAAAGCACTCCGCAGCCGTCGGCGTCGTCGCTGGGGGCAATGCGCAGTTCCAACGCATCGAAGGCAGGGAAGCCCGGGGCGATGGTTCCGCAGTAAGTCACGCTGTCGAGGTCGTCGATCTGCGACAGATTAATGGCGAACATGCGTGGGCCAGATTCAGTCTGACCAAAGTTATTCCACAACGCCGTTGCATGCGGCAACAAAGTGCGTGCCTGTTGCTGGGTCAGGCGGTCAGAAGCGTTAAGCAGTAGCAAGCGTTGCGGTGCGTAGCCCAGCTGTTGCCAGCGTGTGCTCAAGCCGTCGGCCCAATCACCGATCACCGGCAGCACCGTAATGCCGTGCTCCGCTACCTTAGTCGCCAGCAAACCGGGATGCAGAAAGTCGCAGTATTCAATATGGCCGCCCGTCAACAAGGTGCACAGCGATGTCGAAAGGCCGTACATGAAGTGCACGGGGAAGGTGCACAAAGTACGGTCGCTGGCTTGCAGACCCAAGTATTCGGCCACCATTGCCGCGTTACCGATCAAGCGACTTTCGGCGCACAGTACGCGCTTAGGTTTGCCGGTAGTGCCGGAGGTGTTGAACACCAGACGGCATTCCTGCGCCGGCGGCGGTAACGCTTCAAACGATTCTTCGATGGCGGCTTCTGGCGACAGGTCGAGCAACAGCGCACCATAACTGGCAGCGGCGTCGGGCAGCTTATGGCCGGACGGCGCCACCAGACGAACCACCAGTCCTGGACCAATATCGTCAAGGAAGCGCGGCAAGGTGCGTGGCGACAGCACAGCAGCCAGCAAACCCAGACGCGAAGCGATGCAATAACACAGCAGTGTTTCTAACGGTGTGAAGGCACAGAACACAGTCAGTTGTTGACCAGCGACAGTGCCGGTAGCCAAGCGCAGTGCGTCCTGCGCTGCCTGCTGGACGTTCTGCAGCCGCTGCGCTGCCTGTTCCACAAGTCGGCGCGCGCTTGGCGCATCCAGCTTGACGCCGCGATAAATCGCGGTCCAAGTCGCGTTGTTAAGCAAATCGATGAATCGCATGGCGCGCCCTTTCATTTCAGTTCACCAGACGTGGGTTTTGCAGCACCATCGACGAGGCCAGGCCGCCCATGCCGAACGAGTTCTTCAGCACGTTGCGTACCGGACCGTCGCGGCGTTTGCGCAGCAATGGCAAGATGGCTTCTTCGTCACTCTCACCGAGGTTACGGATAGCTGGCAAGAAGTCGTCGCGGAAGGAGCCGATCACGCCCAGCACTTCCATCGCTCCGGCGCTGGCAATCAAGTGACCATGCTGCGATTTGGTGGCGGCCACGGCGGGAATCTTGAAGCCTTCAAACACTTCAGCGATGGCGCGGCTTTCGTGGTGATCATTCAGCTTGGTCGAAGTGCCGTGTGTATTGATTGCAGAGAATTCGTCCAGCGGAATGCCAGCATCGGCCAGCGCACGCTGCATGCACAAACGCATTTCAGTGTTTTGGGTGTGCGGCGCAACGATGTGTTCGGCAGACAAGCTGGCGCCGTAACCTTTCAAGCGAGCATAGATCTGGCCGCCACGGGCGCGCACTGCGTCTTCGCGTTCGATCACGAACAACACCGAGCCTTCAGCTGGCATGAAGCCGGAACGGCGGCGGTCGAATGGACGCGAACGTTCGGTGCCTTCCAGCGCCGCGTCGGTGCAAACAGCGCCGATCGCTTCCAAGCGGGCGATATTCATCGGCGTCACTTTGGCCGAGACGCCGCCGACGATGGCAGCGTCAATGCGGCCCTCGCGGATTGCGTTGAACGCCATGCCCAGCGCCTGCAACGACGCCGAACACAAGCCGACGTGGGTGCGGGTGTAGCCAGAGAACGGTATCGCTTTATGAATGGTGCGCAACACGGCGGTGGTGTCAATATCAAGCAGCTCGGAGATGCGGAACGACTGCACCGCTTTGTTAATCATTTCGCGGCGGTTGTTGATGTTGTCGCGGCCGGTGCGTTGCACAATGTCGATGCAGCGCTGCGGGTTGATGGCCGGCTCGTCGACGCCGAGCACACAACCGACGCGGTCGGCGGCATAAACGTCGAGCGGATTAAATTCCGCCAGCAAGCTTTGAATAGCGCGCTCGGCATACAGCACTTCGCCAGGGCGGGGGCTGTAACGGTTTTCGCGGTCGGGCCAGTGCATCAAATCATTGGCGATCGGCGGCAGGCCGGCCCATTTTGTGTCGAAGGTATCAGTGCTAAATTTTTCGATTTTGCGGATACCGCTGCGGCCTTCATAGAAGGCGCTGGTCACTTCGTCCAGCGTATCGCCCAGCGGGGTCACCGCGCCGATCGCACTGATGCAGATGGGGGAGTTATCGTAAGCCATAGTATGTAGTTCTCGTTTTAGGGTTGAATACATTTGCGCAGGCATGCAGGTCTCCCTCGGACGACCCCAAAGCCGTCCATGCACTAATGCGGGAGCTGCGCGCCGGCGGCGCGTGTTTATGCTTGTCTATGCTTGTCTATTGCAATACCGGTTTGCCCAGTTTGCGCACCAGCAAATAGCCGATGCCGAAACCGAAGCCCGCCCCGCACAGCAACACCGTGGCACCGACCGGAATACTGTCGTCAGCAAGGGTGGCCGCCAGATCGAGCAGGTTGTTAGCCTTGCCCGTATAACCGAAATAGCGCTTGTAATTACGAGTCGGTATTGGGCCGAACACCTCGTTGCGCGCAGCCGTTTCCGTCTCTTCCAACTGGCGCGAGCCGTTGGCGTAAGTGACGATAAGATCCGGCAAACCGTGGCGTTCGCGGGCGGTGGTGAATAAGGTTTTCCAGGTCTGCACCGTGACAAAAGGTTCAGGCGCAAACAAGGTCTGCACCGCCAGCACTTCCGCGATCGGCGCTGGGCCGTCTTGCGCGTCGGCGCTGTCAACTATCAGCGCGGCAGCGCCGTAGGAAGGATCGACCTGCTGCTGACCGCCGGCTTCATCCAACAAGCCCAGCTTGCCAAACACCACCAACGAATCGAAGCTGCGCATATTGCCCGAAGCGACCACCACTGCACGTTCGCTGATGCCAGCACGCAACGTATGCACCGCATCTTCCAACGCGCACAGGCCGGACAGCGACATGCTCTGGTTCGGATAACCACCGCCCTGAGCACCGAAGCGCTTGGAAACGTGGTAGGTCGAATTGGTCGACAGCATGCGCATCATATTGATCGGATTAGTCAACGATTTCAGCTCACCCAAGCGGTCGATGGCTTCGTCGCCGGCACGGTCGATCAGGCTGCTGATGGCGTTAAAGGTTAGTTCGTTACCGTCGGTACCGGTGAACACGGCGACATTGTTCATCTCGCCCATCCATTCGGTGCCGGTGTGGCGCAGCGCGTCTGCGATGGCGTTCAACACACCAGTCGAGATTTCGTTCAAGATCGAGCGGTCTTCGCGGCCGATTACGGCCAAGCCGTCGGCGTTGAGCCGGATCGCCGGCGTGCTGTAACGATCGGCCGAGGCTGGTGTTACAGCGCCGCTGCCGAGATTAGCGGTCAGTTGCTCCGTATCCTGGCAGCGCTCGCTATTAATGCCGATGGTGCGGATGTACAGTGATGTCATGATATTCCCCTGATGGCGGATGATTACAGTGCGCGCAGGCGGTGTTCAACGTAACCGACCGAGAACAACGCATACAACTCTTCGGTGCCGCCCGAGGCTGGCACGGTGGTGTAGCCATCAAACAAGCGCACTAATTCAGCGCGGCCAGCATCAGTCCAGCTACCGCCAGCGTAGAACACTGGGTTGTTCATCATGACGTTGATTGGCCACAATTGGTCTGGATCGAATTCCTTGTTAGCAGCTGCTTTCAACTCGTAAGCAAAATCGACGAAGTCCAACGACGACATGCCGTATTCCTTAAAGAGTGATTTGCCAGTGTCGATGGCGTTAGCGTCATCCAAGTACAAGACAGAAGCAGCGATTTGTGAGATTTGGTTAGCGTTCATGGTGGTTCCTTAGGTTTAGGTTAAAAGGTTAAAAGTAATGAATGGGTGCAGCAGGGTTAAAAAAGTTAGAAAACCAGTTCGCCGTTGCCCAGCACCAAAGTGGTGCCGGTCGACTTGATATGGCCTTTGACGAATAACAGGACAGTCTCCGCCACCTGGTCCGCCGTCAGAATTTCTCGGGTAGGAATTTCACGAATAATGTCCCGCGCATTGCCACCTGAGAATTTCTGAAACATCGGGGTATCAACGAAGCCTGGCGAGACACACAGTGTGCGCACTTTGAAACGGGCCATCTCTAACGCCAACGTCGCGGTGAAGCGCTCCAACGCAGCCTTGGCACTACCGTAGATGGCGTTGCCAGCTTTCGGACGCTTGGAAGCGATAGAGGTGATGTTGACGATCGAACCGGTGCGACGCTCAGTCATCAGCTTGCCGATGTGGCAGGCGATGGTGACCGGCGCCAGGTAGTTAATGGTGGTGGCCTGCTCCAAACGGGCCCGCACATCGCCCAACGACAAGGAGTCGGCGGCCATGCCAGCGCTGTTGACCAGCACGTCCGGCGCGTTGGCGCTGTCGACGGTAGCCAAGAAGGCTGAAACCGCGTCCAGCGAGGACAAGTTCAACTGAGTGCAGGTGCAGCTGTCGCCATACTGGAGGCGAATCGCTTCCGCACTGTCGGCGTTGCTGTTGTAGGTAAAGTGGACGGAGTAACCAGCTTCGATCAGACCCTTGATGATGGCCTGACCGATTCCTGCGGTTCCGCCGATGACTATGGCTTTTGGCATTTTCTTGCTTCCTTCAATCGTTAAGATTTGAGTGTTTCCGGTTTGCGCACTAGCGCTATACCGTTGGAAGCATTAAACCAAAATCACGTTTCTTACATAACTAGTAAAGCTGATAGGTGGGGGGATAAGTCACAGTCCGGCAACCGCACCGAAACCATGGCTTACGTGCATTGCGCAGGTAGTGTTTGATGTTGCCGGAACGCATAGTTGAGCTGGGAGCCACATCACGTTCCACGAGTGAAAATTTGGGTCAGGGGCTCTTTTTCGCTGTTGCCTAACATTCAAATTAGCGGCTGCAAGCTTGTGACCGAGTTTGTTTTTTGATTGTCAAAATTGTCGACAATAATATTCGTAACGAGCGTGTCTAAATCAATGTCAAAAATGCTTGACGCTATACACCGCATTAACTGATACTTAAGGCTTCCCAGAGAAAAATGGGAACAGGTTTGACAGCCTGCTCTACTTTACTACCCGCATGAACGGCGTGAGCCGTTTTTTTACGTGCGTGTACTGTCGCGTCTCTTCATTGGGCGGCGATAGTAGGAGCCTTCGGGCTGCTGGTTTTGGTAGTAAGTGCCAGTCTGTCAACCTGTTATTTGCCGCCCACCCGTTTAATAGCGGGTGGCGTTCAAACCGAACTGGAAGGACCGCACCATGACCAGCACCGATCAGATACACACGCAACAACGCCCCCCACTAATTACCCACCTCGCCGTCGACACAATTGACGCCTATACCCAGGCTCGTGACATCGTCAGCGATCTTTCGGCCATTTTTGAAGTACTTGATCATCTTGCTCTGGAAGGTCTTTGCACTGACCGAATTTCACGCATATTGTTCCAGGCAGGAATTTGTCACGCGACTGAACGGCTCAAATTCATTGATGAAAGAATTACCGACGCTTATAAAACACTGGATGAACTGAAAGCGGACAGCGGTAACAATTTCAATACCAAATAGTGATGCCGATTCAAGCTTAGATTCACTTAGGTATTGGTTTCCAAAAATGCGCTGTGCCTTGAGCTTGCAGTTGCTTTTACGTGAACTTTGCTTTTTATTTTGGCGTAGCTAACTGGATGGATTGATGCATCAAACAGATTAAATAAATGAATGTTTGAATCGGGTTGATGCATCACCCATTAGCATCCGGTACCTGTGAAGATTCAGAATGCCACAAACATGGAAAATCTTGGGCGAACAAAAAACCCGCTTAAGCACAAGGTGGATAGGTGGGATAGGTGGACTTTTATAAGCCTTTATAAAGCGCACGATATATAGGTTTTTATTCTCATAAAAATTCATATGGACATAAAATATGGCCCATTAATTTTCAAACTTTTTATTGCAATAATTGACACCAAATTATTGCAATTTTACCTCAACAAAATTACCATTTTTTTGTTTGAAAGGGCATAAAAACAACTGAAATTAATGAGAGCCGTAAAATATCGCGTAGATATGTTTACATACTTTCACCATTGGACTAAGTCACACACATTCCGTCCCGTGTCCCTCCAACAGAGAAGGCTCTTGAGGTGGACTGTGAGCGACTCTTTTATTTGTTTCGCCTAACTGCTTGCTCTTATGATCTGGCGCATCTGCACAGGAACGGACGACTTACTCCACCTCTGTCACGAACGCCTATTTTTTTGAAAAGTTTCGAATATCCAGTAACCCCTTTCGTGGTCGCGAAAATACATCGCCATCATCTGCAGGTCGTTCTTCGATTTTTATCGGGCCCTTTGCCCAAGGTGTACCATCGGAGTCTGGCAAATGGTAGATATAGTGCGGTTGAAAATCGCACTGACCAACCCGAAGGTCAAATACGTCATACCCTAACATTAAACTCCTATAGTCTCCGTGGTTCCAATCAGCAGGCAAATCATCGCTGCGATAGGATTTGTCCCAAAATTTTGTGGTCGCGAGTTGGGCTCCAAATGCTCCAATTCTACAAACCTGCAATTGACCACCGTATGGCCTGTCTTTTGAATTGTCCCTGACAAATAGTTCAACTTGCCTAGCAACTAGATCCTCGGCATCACAACTAGCATCTTCATCGCGCGACACTGACAGTACTTGGTTCTGAATACGCTCATATAGATTATCATCCGTAGGGCCGGATGCTATTGTAAGAGACGTACTAGGGACGTCAATTTCAGTGAAATACTTCCCGGATACACACTTTAGCGTTATTTGTCTAAGCACTACTTCCTGCTTAGACTGATCATAACCACCTACCAATAACCTCAAGTTAGTTGCTTGATGCCTATTGTTTGAGTATTCGGTAATGCTTACCTTGAGCGCTTCAGCGACAAATGACACAATTTGCTCTATTGAGGGTAACGTTTCACCAACAAGATGTCGCAACACATGTGCAGAAAAATTCAAAACACTCAATGCGACCAACGCTGACGCTCCCGCATAGCCAATTGCAACATCCGTGGTTAACGTTCGACGATCTGTGGTGACAACCTTAACCTCTTGAACGGCAATTTTCGGAGCAGTATCAATTATTAAATTAGCGCCTGCTTGGTCGCTAATTCTCCCATCGGCGAAGAGCATCACATCACACTCTCGTTGAAATACATGGGTATCTAGTATGCTCGATGAAAAAGAAAAACTCGCCAAAATTGTCATCACTCTCCCCTAAGAATTGATATAGCCATTGAACTCTTCAATATTTTTGGATTCTTGCGCAAAACGATCAATGCGTGCTTAGCGCCCGGCAACGCAATTTACTTAAAACGATTTCATTATTCGTTATTAGCCGTTGTATGAGGTCACGTCACTCAAATTTTTGTCGACCAGAATCTACTACCAATCGCGAAATACTTGCTGCAACCACTAAGGTGTCTAATATTCCTACATTTATTAATATGTTGAAATAGAACTATATGTCATTCAACCATTAATGTTACTGTGATAATCTTGCACTTTATTAATTTCACCATACAGTGTTTATCCTCTAAGGAATGCAATGACATTTGAAGCGTTAGCCTACTTCCATGATTTCAATGTTTCTGACTTTCCTCAGGAATGGCTACCCCTTACTTATTTGTATGATCCAGACCTCCCGCTTTTCCCAATTTTATATTTTCATGAACTTGATCCAACTCTTGATGCCACACAAAGACCCGGAGAAAGGGACAGGATATTCGGATTTGTACATAGCATTGCTTATGATCGTTCATTAGGGGTACTTCGCGTAACCCTTGCGTCAAGTAAAGATCTTTCGTTGCATGTAAATTCAAGATTTGTCGATATTGCTAAGATGGCAGCTCGGTCAAGGTTAGGGCTTGATAATCCTGTAGTGTTAAACGATATTACGGGTGCATTAACGAATTCATTGGTCGCTGCCAACGCTTTATTGCGGGAATTATGGATTCAAATTGTTGCAAGCTCATTTGGCGGAAAACTTCCGTTTGGAAAGTGCTGGGATGCAATATTTGGTTTAGCGAGATATATTGCAAGCTGGAACTCAGAGGGTGGACGTAAGGGCGAATTGATCCAACTACACGCTTATGTTGCTGCATTCGGTGAAAGAATTCAAACGGGTGGTGGTATACATGCAGATTTCTATTTATTACCAACTTGGAGCGAATTTCGTGATAATTCGAACCCTCTTGCGTTGTTTTCCAAATACTCATCATTAGTGGGACCGAGTGGTGCAACTGTTTTTTTCTCCAATGCTTTTACAAATATTGTTAATCTCGGAAGCTCCTCCTACTCTCGCTTTGAACTCAATAACGTAAGAATTTCAACTGGCAACAATTTTCGAAATTTAAATACCGATGCTCTGGTTGCATTGATAGAACAAGCACCGCGAGGTAGGGTTAGAACCGCCCTATACGATAATTATTCTGCATTTAATAGAGGACCTGGTCGAGCAATCCTTTCATTATTGATGCATCATGATCTGCGGACGGGTAAATGGAATCCAGAAAAATTGACTCAACAAGATTGCATTTCCCAATATACCGGACTTTCGAGCAGTTATCAGAGCCCCAAAGTGATGCAACTTTATGCCCAGCAGTGTTTTGGCTCCCTACCCGCACTTCCAATTGATAATTGGGTAAAAACATTTCTAAGTGCCCCTATTGGTCTTTCTGTAGCACCTAGAAATTTTCACGCCACTATTTTTGCTAGCAGCACCGTTTGGGGGAAAGTAGAACGGTTGATCTGGATGGCAGCACAAGCACGCAAAGTCCACTCTTCAGTTGCTGAAAATATTTTATGGTGCGTTCGGTACGGCGGCCCTGCTAAAGAAATGCGCTCTGCAAATCCACTAAGCTGTAAGGTGTGTGATACGCATATTCGAGCTGCCTGTCCATCATATGCATCAATACAGAATATGAATATTACATTCAACTTAGTAAGTGCGCCGCCAAATGGTTTCAACGTTCGGACAAGCTCTGGAGATAATTTAAATCAAAATCAAACATTTACTGCCAGCGAAGGACTCAATGCCTATGATGAATATACAACAAAGGATCGACCAAGCCAATTTGCAGCATATCCATCACCTAATCATGCTGGAGGTGCGGCGATGACTGTCTCAAACTTCATAAATACATACTGACTTATTTATTGTTTATCACAGGGCAGTGGGGACAGGTTTGGCATTCGTAAATTTATTTTGCAAACTTTGAAAAACTTGATCTATGAATGACATTGCTCAGGTTATTCACATAAATCAATTAGTTCGAATTTTTTATAAAGGGCACCTATATCCTTGTGATTAACTCTGAACTGACTTCTGCGTTTAAGCTTGGGGGAATTACCAGTCGCCATTTCCAGCTTTATGCCTGGATCATAATAGACATCACCTTTATGCATAGCAACCAGAAATTTTTCAAAATTGGTGCCCTCCCCTAATTCGATATCTTTGCCGTAAGAATATTGAAACGTACCGGAATCAGATCTTCTCAAACAGGGGATATAAACTGCCTGCGAATGTTTACGTTTCCAGTGATCCATCAGTTTCGCAAAACTCCAGCTCGCGCTCACATTACCGGCTTTGTCTAACAACGCGATGACACCATTTGCATCCGTAATCTTCGATAGCGCCGGATCGTAACCATTAAGATGCAAAGTTAGTCCAGTAAGATTCTGATATTGATCAACAATATGTTTTCCGCCAAAGTTTATTCTGTCTTCCTTGCCACTTTTATCCGGATATCCAAAGGTGCGAACAAATTCCATAGCGCCATGTTCCGTATAAAAGCCACCATTCGGTTCAGGTGTCATGAGTGTCGTCGGTTTTGATCCGGTTCGCGGGAATTTTGTGACGCCGAATTGTTTTACTTCCCAACCTAAGTAATCGGGTTCTGCAATGCCGTTTGGAGATATTCCAAGCAAAGCTTCAAGAGTGTATCCACCTCCGTTAGCTGCCTTATACGACTCCATCACCATTTCTGAACTTAACTTCTGACTTGCGACCCATCCCATATTGTGAATTTCAAGCAATTTAGTTTTTAGTGCTTCTTTTGTGGATTTTATTGTTGCAATGTGACTGGTATTCAGTTGCCAGAATATTGTGCTTATCTTGATGTAGTTTGCATTTGCGAGTTCCTTTGAAAGATCACTTTCAGGCGTTGCAAGATAGGCGTAAATCGAATTATCTTTAGAGACGCCTAAAAGCAACCATCTTCCCTCACTTCTTCCCTGTTTTTCGGGTGCCATCCATTTACTGATGTCTGCTTTGGAACCACTTAGAAATCCAGAAAACCTGACTTCTGGATATTGAGGGTAATAAATGAGTTTGGAATTCGGCGCTGCATACGTTTTGCCTTCAGCATCCACCCAGGATAATTTCAAATTAGTTTGATATTTGATTTTTCTTTTTGGATCTAACGTTTTTTGGGATTCAGAATTTGATGCGATCATTTCGCCTGTCGGCAAAAATGACAAATCCGTCAGATGGCTGCCAAAGAAAGGTTGATTTTTGCTGTTATCGTTCGAGGCTAATTTCTTAACATAGATATTTACAACGCCTAAATCATGAAATATTCGCGTGATATTTGACATCGTGATTTGTTTGGAAGATTGAGTGTCATACGTTCCCTGAACTGCTGCCATTAAAACTACCTTTCACAATTTTACTAAAATTATCTTCAGCGAAAAACCAACTCGTAATATTATCAAGAATTTCTTCTGTAGTTTTAATTTATTACGCAATTTTGAAATCAACATTTTTTATCGTTTAAGGTAATTCAAAACCTAGAGATTTTGGGTCATTAAGCCATTCAACAAATTCACTAATGAGCGCATTTAGCTTTTGATTACCGCATCCTTTTATTCCACATTCCCAGATCACAGCAATTCTCCACCCTGCGTCTGATAATTTTTTATAGATGAGTACGTCACGACTCATATTGGCTGAAATTTTAGAAAGCCAAAATTCTGTTCGTGTTTTGGGTGTTTTCGAAAGATGGCAGCGATGACCATGCCAGAAACAGCCATTCACAAATACGACCGTTTTAAATTTTGGCAAAACAATATCCGGCGTACCGGGCAGCGTTTTTACGTGAAGACGAAAACGCAGACCTCTTGCGTGCAAAGCCTGTCGAATAATGATTTCTGGCTTGGTATCCTTATTCTTAATGGCCCGCATATTTTTTGACCGGATAGCGGCGCTATGTACGTCAGACATATTCGTTAAAATGAACTGAAAGAGTTTAAATTGTGACAGGCATTAAATACAGACACATTGGTATTCAAATTAAAATACTGTTTTTATATACAGTAAATTTTACTTGACGGTTAATAATATAGGACGTATTGTCCTGCCTTATTCCCTTTTTATCGATATTTATATGGATTATGTCTTAGAAACGTCTGACCATGATGAAGCTATGTCCTACCTAGCCTTAGCGCGCGCGAAATTTACTCAGACCGAAATCGCCAGACACCTCAAGGTCGATTCCCGCACAGTACGTCGCTGGGAAGCCCGCCAGTCTTCACCCCAGCCATACATAACGGCGGCATTGAAGCAATTAATGTTACCTATTCACAGAATACCTGAACCTTCTGACGAATTTAAATTTATCGATTTATTTGCGGGCGTAGGTGGAATCCGTCACGGATTTCAGGCTGTCGGAGGGCAATGTGTATTCACCAGCGAGTGGAATACTTATGCGCAAAAAACGTATGAAACCAATTATCCTGATGAACACAAAATAGATGGCGATATCACTTTAATCGATGAAGAGGACGTACCAGATCACGACGTTCTATTAGCGGGTTTTCCGTGCCAGCCATTTTCGATTGCGGGCGTATCAAAAAAAAATTCACTAGGAAGATCACACGGTTTTGCTGATGAGACACAGGGAACACTTTTCTTCGATGTTGCACGAATCATTGCAGCAAAACGTCCACGCGCTTTTCTTTTGGAAAACGTAAAAAATTTACTATCGCATGACAAGGGACGCACATTCGATGTTATTAAACGGACGTTGAGCGAAGAGTTGGGCTACCACATTCACTACAAAGTCATTGATGGTGCGCATTATGTTCCACAGCATCGTGAGCGCATTATTATTGTCGGCTTTAGGGAACCGGTTGCATTTGATTGGAACATGTTGAATTTGCCTGAGAAAAACCAAATTAAGCTACAAAGCATCTTACACAAAACGGATGGAAGTGAACCCGTTCTGGCATGGGATGAAAATAAATATTTTGATCATCAACAACGGTGTGTTCCCGCAAAATATACCTTAACCGATAATTTATGGACTTACCTGCAAAACTACGCAGCTAAGCATAGAGAAAAGGGAAATGGATTTGGGTATGGGATGGCATATCCAGATTCAATTACACGAACACTCTCTGCTCGTTACCACAAAGACGGTTCAGAAATTTTGGTTTATCAGGGTGAGAAAAAAAATCCGCGTCGTTTAACGCCGCGGGAGTGTGCTCGTTTGATGGGCTATCCCGATACGTTCCTTATCCCCGTATCTGATACCCGGGCATATCAACAATTTGGTAATTCTGTTGTCGTTAATGTGATATCTGAAATAGCTAGGATCATGAAACCCTTTATCTGTGAAAATGAAATGCAATATCCGGAGTTTCCTGAATTAATCGCTAATTAAGTAATCAACTTGTATCAGTCGCGTGTAGCAACATCATTTAATCGCTTTAAGCCTTTGTAATAAGGCCCGCACAATTCTCTCCATGCCGTGGAGAGAGTTGACGACAATTAATCAAACTTTGCAGCGAAAATCTCTTGCCGTTTCCGGTACTGAGTTTTTGCGATAATTGTTGCAATGCTTGTTCCCCGCCCGATCGAATTTGGTAGCCTACAGCTTCATTTTTCCAAAATCAATTCATAGCTAGTACTTCTCCCACCAGAATCAGATTTATGCATTAATCCACGCTGAATTAATTCCGTCGCATCTCTTAATGCGGTGTCTGGTGAGCACTTTGCGATTGCCGCCCATTTACTGCTAGTCAGTTTTCCATCGAATCCATCCAGCATGCGGTTGATTATTTTAATTTGACGTTCGTTTAAAGGAGTGCCAGCCCAGCGCCTCCAAAAATTAGACTTTTCCAACACCGTTGATAAAGTGATTTCTGCGCCATCTATCGCCCGCTGCAAACATCCCAAAAACCAACTTAACCAGGCAGTGACATCCAAACTTCCTTTTTGGATTCTTTCTAACAGATCGTAATAATCCCTGCGCTCACGATGTATCTGTGCGGATAAGCTGTAAAAGCGTTGTGGCAATTGTTCTGATCGTGCCAGCGCCATATCACCAACAGCACGGGCGATGCGGCCATTACCGTCATCAAACGGATGTAATGTCACCAACCAACAATGCGCAAGCCCTGCTTTAAGAACGGGATCTATTACAGGCCTTTGATTGAACCAGTCTAAAAACAGGTTCATCTCGTGATTTAACTTGTCGGCAGGTGGCGCTTCAAAATGGATTTTTTGTCGACCGATAGCGCCAGACACAACTTGCATTGGGCCAGTCGCATCGTCACGCCAACAGCCGGTGCGAATTGTTGACAGGTTACTGTAGCCTGTTGGGAAAAGTGCGGCATGCCAAGCAAACAAGCGGTCCTGAGTGAGTGGTTTTGCATAATTAGTGGTCGCGTCCAACACCATCTCGACTATGCCATCCACGTTTTGATCCGCGGGTGCCAACGCACCGATATCAATACCTAATCGTTGTGCAATGGATGACCGTACGGTATCGGGGGTTCAATTTTTCACCCTCGATTTCGCTGGTTTTGATGACGTCTTCAGTCAGAATTTGTAGCATTGCCTGGTCACGCAGCGGAAACCCTAACGCTTCCATGCGGCCCAACATACGCCCTTGCGAGCAATGTCACTAACGCATCAGCATCAAAATGCCAGTTTGGCCAGTCTTGGTGTTGCCAGATATAGGTGTAATTTCCGCTTTTCATGCGGAGATTAAGAGCATTATTCTCCGCAAGTGACATTACATCGCCCCAAACCTGGCTTTGGAGGTTTGGGGGTAGTCGTAAAGTGCGTGGTAATACCGCCGGGGACGCTTACGTTTTTTTGACCGAAAAATGAATGAAACCCTTACCCATTTTCACTCCCTCTTAATCTGCAGATATGCGTTACAGAAAAGTCATAATTTCGCCATTTCAACGACCAAGACCACGACTATGGAGAGCGGTGTAAGTGTAAAAACTATCGTTGGTCAAAAGGTGGCATAGCACTTAGCTTATCGCTCTGGTGAAGAATTCCGTCTAAAATTGATTGTGCTACATCGATAGGAAAATCTACAGGTAGTAAGTTATACATCGCGTCTACAACGCCATTAACGGCGGCCAGTACTTCCACAATGATTTCTTCAGCTACATGATTACCCAAGCCAACCTGTTGCGCCATTTTAGTCCAGTGGCGCCGTTGAATTTGCGCTATTTCATAGTAATTTTTGCTGCCTCGTATCGCCATTGCGAGCTTCACTTTTTGAGGAGCATACTGGTTCTGACCTGTTCCAATAACTGGATGCGCAGAAAGAACGTCGTACAACGGCGTCGCACGATATTGGCTGCCTGGCAGATGTGCAATACTGAAGTTTTTGGCGTGACCATCTATTGCAGCTAAAAGCCAGAAAATTAATTGGGTTTTGAAAAAGTTACGACGATCAATGATTTTTTGATCTGATCCTAAGAGCACGTCCATAATGTTAATTATGCCTGGACCACCATCAGCCTGATATTTATGCAGGGGCGCTGTGCCAGTTACTTGGCAAAAATCCTCTTGAGGTAGACGTACGATCCATTTTCCGTCTGCAGAATATTTACGATCAAAGCGTTCCACTACCAATACCTTTTGGTCTTCGAAAGTGGAAATGTCGCAGTGTGCGACGGGGAGGCCAAAAGCAGCCACTATCTTTGAACACAGCCATTCATTTTCTACCGAAGTCCTCATATCTGCTTGCATGTTGCCAACAATGCCAAGTGGTAGTTTTAGAATATGGGTCGTTGGCGTGCTTCCGCCAGGGTATAGCCACTGATTTTGATGGAATAATAAAGCACTTTTCTCCTGTGCTCCTGCGATTGAGAGGCGTAAATCGTGATCATCGTCATCGAAACGAAGTGGCTCTGTCGATGTGGCGTTACGCAGGATTTTGGCAATAGCCGGCTCGTCCAGTGGCCGTCCTACGATCTGGTACAGGTTTTGTGGTTCTTCGTCTGGGGGGAGTAGTTGGATAGCTCCAACGCAATCACGGCCGATCTCAGAAAGCAATTGATATGGCTCAACGCCACCTGTTTTGAAACGTTGTGCCAACCGCTTCCGAATTAAATCTCTGTCCGGCAGCAGATTGTCAAAGTAATTGGCTACCAGCTCACCTCGGTACCGTTCATTACTTGGTGTAAATGGTAGCGACAATGAAAGTGGCCGGCCTTGATCATCTTGTATCCATTCGTCGAAATAGCCGAATGCGTTGCGACCAGGTGCTGCATCCCATTCACCTACGGGTAGGCCGTTGAGCCACACTATCAGGCGTTGGGTATGTGAGTGTCGTCCCATTATTTACCACGATTCCTTTTTAGCTGAAGGAGGCATAACTCTTTTTGGTGCTTTTCGGCTAGTCGATTTTTTTGCTGTTGTACGGCTAAATTTAACTGTTTCCGGCTCAACCTCTAACGTCTTCTCAATATTCTCATTCATTTCCTCTAGGCGAGGCGTTGAAAACGTACCCTGATCAATTTTTTGATTAGGTTCGTAAGCAAGTATCAATTCAACATTTAATATCCGCAAAATCTTATATAAGCGTTCCATGCTACTTACAGCAGGGTTCGCCTCTATCTGTGCGTAACTTTGCTGTGTAATGCCAAGCTGACTCGCCATTGCCGCCTGAGTGAGGCCGGCTGCTTTGCGAAACCCTTGTAATACCAGACGCAGTTGACTTAGTGTTTTAATTGGATATTCCATGGCACTCTCCTAAACCGGAACAGGCTTTATACAATATAGCAACAATACAGTATATAACTTGTATATCGAATATACAGTGTATTACCTGTAAAAATAAAATACAAGTCATATACTGTACGATTAACGAATTCCTATGTGGCATGATTTTTTCTAATTTCAGTGCCTTATTCATCATCCTTAAAAAGTTCTCTTAATTCGGCCTCGGAAGGGCGACTACCACCTGGTTTAATGGTTAACGTCAACTCCAACGCGTACAAAATTCTGGTCAGGCGACGAAGACTGATTGATGTTTTACCTGACTCAAAATCGATGATCGCTCTCCGACTAATTTGAGCAAGTTCAGCCAATTGGATTTGTGTTAACCGCAATTCTTTCCGGCGATTGATGAGCGTTTGAATGAGTTTTTGATTATCCATATGTGCAGTATTTAGCACATTATGGTTAATTTCAATATAAAAGTGCAAAATACCGCACAAATTAAGTAGTTTAAAGATAATAAAGTAGCGTCTTTAGCAAATGAAGGCTTTCCACAAAACTGGAGTCAAGTCTAATAGAGACAGCATCAAGATTGCACACGGTGCTGCGGCTTGGGACTATCTTCGATGCTGTTTGTCTTAAGCAAAATTGCGTAAGGTAGACCTTACACAACTTGCTTTGTGTTAGGTCTACCTGTTAAATAAAACAACGAATTTATGTGCGCATGAAAAAGTGCCTAGCGTGAATAAATGATTTGGCTTTTCGTGTAATCCCCTCTGCGTACTACCCGGTTTTAACAGTGATTTATTACTAAATTGCATTCAATCATTCGGCCTTTACGACCATTAGAAACGGTGAGAAGTCGTCAAAGGTTTAGCATTTTAGGGACGTTAATTCATGACTCACTTGCCAAGCCACTTGGATTAACCTCACCATGGGCCACGACTTTGTTACGGCCATTACCCAGCATGATGAGTCAGTGACTTATAACGCTTGCCAAGTGTTAAAACCCATTGGAGTCACGCCGGCCCGTTTAAGCATCGCGGGAAGTTGATACTTCGCACAGAGGAAAGCGCTCGTCAGGTTGGTCTTGATCGTATCCTCCCAACTCGACAGCAACACATCGGGCGTGGCACCCATATCGCCCATCGTCCCGGCGTTGTTGAACGCGACATCAAGACCGCCGAAACGATCTATCGCAAGTTCGACCAATGCCTTTGCGAAAGCCTCATCCTTGACGTCACCGGTAAGCGCGACAGCGTGACCGCCCGCTTGGGTGATTTCTTTAACAAGTGCGTCAAGTTCCAGTTGGCGACGCGCTGCGACAACGACGCTGGCACCCTCTCGGGCGAATAGTTTTGCGGTTGCATAACCGATTCCGGAACTTGCTCCGGTGATAATGGCGACCTTGTTGGACAATGCAGACATTTTTTGAAACCTCTCATAAGTTAGTTCTCGTACGGACAAGAATTTGTCCCGGTACGGAATAACCAATATAGAGATTTATGCGCGCATTCGCGTCCCGGATCTTGCTATGTTCACTGAATAAATTGCATGATTATCGGCATCTCTCATATAGTCATCGACTTCGCCGCCGGATAAAAATCACCAGCCACTGTCACCATCATTATCTGAAAGTTTTCGATACATAAAGCCAACTGGACTAATCCAACGGCAGTATCTTAAGTCCGGCAGCAAATATCAATGCATCCTGCAGCCGATCATTGCCCCAAAACAGAGTGCCGTCGACAAAAAAGGTTGGTGCACCGAATATACCTCTTTGCCGTGCTGTTTCAGTTTGCGCACGCAACCGGCGCTTGTTGTCTTCCGACTGTGCTTCTGCAATAAGTTGCGAGGCTGGCAGACCTAGTTCAGTCAACACTTTGGATACGATTTCTTCATTGTCGATATCCAGATCCTCGACAAAGTTGACCTGCATCATTCGCTTGTTATAGTCGACAATCCACGGCTTATCAGCTCCAAGTAATGCAACACGCATTGGTAGCAGCGCGCTTCGGGGAAAGCTGGTCGGGCATTTCCACGGTAAATTATATTTCACGCATTCACGCGCCATGTCTTGCCAGACATAGGCACCTTTTTCCTTTTGCAGCACAAAAGGCGAACTTTCCCATCCAAAGGACTTGAAAATCGGCCCCAGCAAAAATGGCTTCCATACGATGGGCACGCCATATTGTTCGGCCAGTTCTTTGACGCGCATCACGGATAAATAACTGTAATTGCTGCCGAATTCATACCAGAATTCAAGCGCCACAGGAGCGTAGGGAGTTGCTGTTTCCATAGAGGTCTCGGGATTCATTCGTAAATTACCAGGCAACGTGCTTCAATGCTTTCACGAAGCGGTGCATCCGGCGGAGTATAAGGGTGATCAAACGCTGCATGGGGTGTGAAGCGTGCGACGCCGCTGACTTGAGAGTCATATTGCTTGAAGATAAGCGCTTCGTGATTATTCATCTGGGAGAAATAAGACCAGCAGTGTCGTGGCGAATGCCGCAGCAGGTAAATCTCCCCAACCCGCTGGGGATAGCGCACTTCGGCACAGACCAAATCAGCAACGTCGATGGAGCGCGCATTGCAAACGGCCAGCGGCGTGTCAAGAACCGGGCCATTGATTGATCGCCAGACATTCACGATGCTATACCGATTTCTGTTCAATTCTGCAGTCTTTACGCCAAGGACCAGCGCCAGCCGCTTGCGGCCGGATTCCTCTGAATAGTCATTGTGAACGCGCCCATTTGCGGTCGCTGGGATTCCTTTGTTGGAACGTCCGAATCCAAGCTTGCTGCGGTCTGCTTCGCGTTTACGAACCAAATGATCAAATACGAATGCCTGCTTTGCGCCGGTTGCCGAGCAGGCCAGTGCCGCGACTTCGGGATAGTACCGTCGAATGATCGTATCGCGATCGTAAAAATCTCGCAGCTCGGACGACGCATCCAGCAGCTCAAATCCTTCATGATGAATTGAGCTCTGTGCCGTCGCATGGCGTGCGTCGAGGATACGCACCTCTCGATTATCGTGCGCGTAATTTTCCCAGGCTATGCCTGCTGGTGGCTCGTATGCATAATTGTAGGGGCGCGCTTCTGTCGGTTGCATATAGCCGAGCACTGCGTCAACTGATGTGATTGCTGTAGCTGCCGCAACGACTGTGTTGTGGGGATATAAATGAGTATTCATCACATTCTCCTTTGGAGCAGACATCGGATTGCCTTACTCAGGTCAACATTGAAACCCATTCACACAAAATCGCGCAAACGCAAATTTCGCGCAGTTCACATGCAAGGAATTCATGTGAGTCGATCAATGACAAAGAATTGTGGACAGGCTCTGCTTTATTGGCTGGCTTCGGAGAGAATCCATGCAGTCAATGCGGCGACTTCAGGTCGCGGAGCGGCATTCGCCTGAATTAGCCAGTAAGAATGATCGGTTCTTGGGCCACTATGTGAGGTAGGAACCAGTCTAAGACGTCCGTCATTTAACATCGGCTGAATCAGTTCGACTCGGCCCAATGCAACTCCCTGGCCTGCCATTGCGGATTGCACTACCTGATCATATTGATTGAAGCGTAAAAGTCCTTTTGGTTTTACACCGCCCAAACCGGCCGACGCCAGCCAGTCATTCCAATGAAGCCATGGACGTCCCGGGTCGTCGAATTCAAGCAGTACTTGTCCGGCTAAATCGTTTACCGACGTTAGCTGATCCAACGCCAGCGACGGGTGAGATACCGGAGCAACCGTTTCGCGAAAAAGCAGTGTCGCGCCTTCTTCCATGTCAGAACGAGATCCGTAGCGAATCGCCAGATCGATTCCTTCGCTGGTGAGATTCTGAATCCGGTTGTTGGCTGCAACGCGCACATCGATTTCGGGGTGCAATTGCTGAAAATGTCCAAGTCTGGGCAAAATCCACAGGCCCGCAACACCAATGCTGGCACTGAGTGTGACTGGACGGCATACGTGGTCAGGAATAATCGTGCCAACCGTGTCCTGAAGTTGCTGTAGCGCGCTATCGGCACTGCGAAAGAGTCGTTCACCCTCAGCAGTGAATGAAATCGAGCGGTGCCCGCGCACCAGTAACTTGATGCCAAGTCGCTCTTCCAGAGCCTGCACTTGTCTGCTCATCGCAGACTGGGTCAGGCACAAGTCACTGGCAGCAGCAGTAATACTCATACGACGTCCAACCGCCACAAATCCGCGCAACGGTTCCATCATTGAGGCAAGACTTAGCAAAGATACTGGCATACCCATTCCTCATGCAAATCGAAAAAGTATAGCATTTGGACCGAGGCACTATGGCAAATCGGGTATGAGCTATACGCGCAGAGCCCAAGTTAGGTATCAATTTCTCCTTGCGGTCCATGGCTGTCACTCGCGTAGTTTTGGTACCCGTTGCGCAGGGTCGTAGAAAAAAATCTCCTCGGCTATTCTTTCGCCTTCCCAGCGTTGGTACGCGAGTTCTTCCATGTGTGTTGATGTTCCATCCTGCCATTGGAATTTAAATATCCAGCGTATAACAACCCTATCGCCGCTCACGAAAACGGGCCTGACACATTCTGATGTCAGAGATCGCGCGCGAGCCATGACCTTCTGCTCGTTCTCAACGTGCGCGTCACGCCCTCGCCGGGAAACGCCTTGATTTTCCTGCATTGTAGAATCTTCAGTATAGAACTCTTGAACAGCCTCGACGTGAGCATTCTGTTCAACACGCGCAATGAAGCGCTCTATGGTTTCAGCTGTAGGCATAAGTGATCCTGGAAAGTTGGAATTGAACCTAATTAGTTTAGATCGCTACTATTGCGCGTGCTTTGTAATATGTTGGGTCAAGTGATTTACATATCGCTCCGGTTGTTCAATATCAGGGAAATGTCCGCAATCTTCAAACTCTATAATTTCTGCATGTTCGACACAATCAAGAAGTGACTGTGCATTAGTTTTGCGGTGTGATTTGTCTATCGATCCCCAGATCATTGTGCATGGCGTTTTCAGGAGTGTTAGGGAATGAATGGATTTCCTTGCGCATCATTGTGGAACAGCAGCTCAATTCCGATGCGTTCCCCACCGCGCACGCGGCTAATTGCGTGCTTGAGATTGACGCGATAATAGCCCTTGCTGCCCAAGTGCGGCCGATGGGCAACAGTAATCAGTGCCGCGTCGCCTTGCTGCAGCGGTAATACCATGGGTCTCGACTGCATGCGTGGCCGCTGTTCGGTCATCACGAATTCACCCCCGGTAAAATCAGTGTCTGGATCAGAAAGTAATATGACCAGCTGCAGTGGAAAGATGTACTTATCCTCCGCATGTTGATGCAAGGCCTGGAAGTCGCCCTCCCGCAGGCAGCTTGCCGTTGTTAGCGAGTCTGTTTGACCAGCTTCGTGGTTAGCTCGCAGATAGCTGATGAGCGTGTCCGGATAGTGGCAGTCAGCGCCAAGAATTTCGGCCCAACGATGCGCGATTGGCGCCAACTGTCTATATAACGCCTCACGCCAGGCGTCGAGCAGATCGGGCAATGGCGTTGATAGCCGCGCTATATTTCCCCGTCCTAAATCAAGGTTCGCGAGCGACTGCCATCGTTCTCGTGAATCGACATCACGCACCAATGTAGTCAGGGCTTTCACCTGTACCGAGTTGAGTAACTGAGGTAGCAATGCATACCCTTCCTTGTCAAGATCGGAAGTGATGCGCGGCCAATCCAGCTCTGCGATGGCGAGCTTTTCGGTTATTCTCCAGTCCGTCATTTTCACGCTTCACGTTGCAACAGTTCGCGCTTGCGCTCGACACCCCAGCGGTAACCGGAAATGTCGCCATTGCGCCGTACAACCCGATGACAGGGAATGGCTACAGCGATGTGGTTGGCAGCGCATGCCTGAGCGACTGCGCGCACCGCCTTAGGTGAACCGATCCGCTCCGCTATGTCGCTATAGCTGGCTGTCATGCCGGGAGGAATCTCGCGCAATGCCTGCCAAACGCGTTCTTGAAACGCTGTGCCCTGCACATCTAAAGGTAACTTCAGTCCAAGCGCAGGCGCTTCAATGAAGCCAACAACTTGAGCAATCAACTGCTCGAAATCAGCATCGCCACCGATCAGATGCGCCTTGCGAAATTGATCCTGCAAGTCGCGCACCAACAGATCGGGATCGTCACCGAGCAATATTGCACAGATACCGCGTTGGCTCTGCGCGACCAGTATGGCACCCAGTGAGCATTGACCCACTGCGAAGCGGATCTCGGCGTTATATCCGCCATCCTTGTAATCACGCGGACGCATACCCAGCATGCCCACTGAAGCTTCGTAAAAACGGCTATTGGAGTTGAAACCCGAACCATAGATGGCATCTGTGATCGTTCCTGATCCACCTAATTCCCCACGCATGCGACGCGCCCGTGAAGCGCTGGAATATGCCTTTGGCGTCAGGCCAGTCTCGGCCTTGAAAATACGGTGGAAGTGAAACGTGCTCATGCCTGCCTGTTCAGCCAATGCGTCCAGATTCGGTTGAACTTCGGCGTTTTCAATCAGGCGACAGGCTTTGGCAACCAATGCCGTTCGCTGCGTTGCCGCTGCGGTCCGGTCAGCTGATGCGCGCCGACTTGGTCGGTAACCCGCCGCTTCGGCAGCTTGTGCGTTATCGAAAAACTCTACATTCTCCCGCTTGGGCAGGCGCGCGGATGAGCTCGGGCGACAATAGATGCCCGTCGTCTTGACGCCATAGACAAAATCACCATCGGTTGCCGCATCACGTCCCTGCACGGCGGCCCAACGAATGTCATCAGCAGACGATTTCGGTGGTAAGACTGACGGCAGGGTGAGGCGAGGTTTCATGACCATGTCCATGTAAACGTGTTAATGAAGGTACTTTAAGACAAAATTCAATCGCAAGCACTCCGTTTTTTGCTATCGAATTTTCTGTGCATTTATTCAGCGTTGTGCGAGCGGCGTACCGGGCTAGTGCTATGACTATTTGAATTCAACGGCAGGACGCAGACACGGCAAAAACATCGTAACGATTATGTACTCACCACATAGGAGTCACCATGCAAATGTCAGACATTTCATTCGGCACCACCGATTGGTTGCAGAATGACAAAGTCGAACACAAGGGAGAACGAGCAACACTAAAAAGCTCAATCCGCCTTTCGGAACGTCAAATTAAGGCGTTGGCTACCTAGCAAACTATGCGGCTTTTCTTTAAGCGGCATCACGCCGTGATATCGTAGCCGGTCCACACCGCCCCACACCACCACATCGCCGTGCATCAGAGGGATACGCGCGGGTTTGTCGGTGCGATCAAGCCCTCCAAACAGGAAGACTGCCGGCATGCCGAGCGAAACCGAGACAATAGGTGCAGCAAAATCGCGCTCGTTTTTATCCTGGTGTAAAGAGAGCCGACTGCCTGGCAGATAACGATTCAGCAAACATGCATCAGCAACGAAATCAGCAAACCCTGCTGCGGACGCCGCTGCCTGTGCCAAGCGCATGAACGCAATTGGCATCAAGGGCCATGGTTGGCCCGTATCGGGATCGATTTGCGTATAGCGATAACCGCGGCGGTCGGTCGTCCAGCCAAATTGCCCGCAATTGGTCATGGCAACCGACATGGTGAAACCGCCCGGTGTAATCATGTTTCTAAATCCCGAGCACCGTTCCAGCGCCGCGACGGCAGGCAGTATTTCATCGACATACGGTAAAGCGAAACCGCGCAGGACAAAAGAACCGGGGCCTATCGCTTCCGGTTCATCGGAATGCTCCAATGGGAAAAGTTCGAGTGTCATAAAATCAGTGCGCATCGTGAAAGATCAATCCGACGGCATGACGACTGCCACTGCGTATCTTGCTCACACCATGCCGCATGGCGACTTTGCGCATAGAGCGCCTGCCTTGTGTTGGTCGCTGGTACACAGTGAAGATGACACCATCGCCCTGTTTTAACGGTACGACATCCGCACGCAGCTGCGATGAGCCTCGCTCAGTCATCACGAATTCGCCGCCGGTAAAATCCTCACCCGGGCGAGCCAGCAGAATGGCAATCTGCAACGGAAATACATGTTCGCCATATAAATCTTGATGCAGACAGTTGTAATCACCTTCGCCGTATTTCAGAATCAGCGGCGTGGGGCGGGTTTGACCTGCGGCGTGACAACGCTCAATAAAAGTATGCAAGTTTGCAGGATAGCGCATACCGTTTCCCATCAACTGGTTCCAGCGATTGGCGACAATTGCAAGATGGGGATAGAGTTCATCACGAAGTTTGGCAAGCATGTCCGGCAATGGATATGCGAAATATTTATATTCACCAAGTCCGAATCCGTGCCTTGCCATCACAACGCGGGAACGGTAGCGTTCCTCCTGCGAATACATGACGACCAGTTCTTCGCACTGTGCAGATGTCAGCAGATCCGGTAGGACTGCGTTGCCGCCGGCATCCAGGGATTTTTCTATGCTTGCCCAATCCTGCAAATGCAATGCCGGCATGGATTTGTGACTGTTCGTGCTCATTGGATGCGCTCATGTATTTGGTGATGCGTTCAGTCTAGGATACACGCATCGAATCAAAACCCCGCTCCTTGCGGTTGAATTCAAATACCGGCGAACGACGCTTGCCAAGCATTAAAACCAATGTCACGCAAGGGTGGGGATTTTTAATCAAATTCAAAGTTGGCACAAATTTGACACAGCTACATCACCGATGGAACCAGCTTTTCATGCTTTATTTCCATTTACTGAAGTACCGCCTCTACATTTGCCAAACACGTCAATCGCTTGGAATGCAACGGATTAATACCTGATCGGTTGAGTCCGCCGCCCTTAACGGGCAGATGGAACTCCGCATTGCCGTCATTCAAAATCTGAGGAGCTTGCCGTCACCTTGGCCCGTGCCGTGTGCAATTTTTTGTAGCTATCGATCAGGCGCTGGTGTCTATCAAGCCCCTCCAGTTTCATACTCGTTGGCGTTAAGCCGAAGAAGCGCACGCTGCCGTCCACTGACCCCAACACGGCGTCCATCCGAGGATTACCAAACATCCGGCGGAAATTGACCACGAAATCGTCCAGTTCCAGGTCGTCATCCAGCAGCACCTCCAGCACCACATTCAAGGCCTGATAAAACAATCCTCGCTCGACCGTGTTGTCGTTGTACTGCAGGAAGGTTCCCACAAGTTCATGCGCGTCCTCAAATTGCTCCAAGGCGAGTTGAATCAGCAGCTTTAACTCCAGCACGGTGAGCTGACCCCACACCGTATTCTCGTCAAATTCGATACCGATCAATGTAGCGACGTCGCTATAATCGTCTAGCTCATTGTTCTCTAAACGGTCTAGCAGCGCTTCGAGGCTGGCATCGTTCAGCTGATGCAAATTCAAAATATCGGTGCGGAACAACAAGGCTTTGTTGGTGTTATCCCAGATCAAATCTTCTGCCGGATACACTTCCGAATAACCCGGCACCAAAATTCGGCAAGCGGTCGCGCCTAATTGGTCATACACCGCCATGTAGACCTCTTTGCCCATGGCTTCGAGTATGCCGAACAAGGTCGCGGCTTCCTCTGCATTCGAGTTTTCGCCTTGACCCGAGAAATCCCATTCAACAAAATCGTAATCAGCCTTGGCACTGAAAAAGCGCCACGATACGACACCGCTGGAATCGATAAAGTGTTCGACAAAATTATTGGGTTCAGTCACGGCGTTACTGACAAAAGTGGGCTGAGGTAAATCGTTCAAGCCTTCAAAACTGCGCCCCTGCAGCAATTCCGTCAGACTACGTTCCAGCGCGACCTCTAAGCTTGGGTGCGCGCCGAACGAGGCAAACACACCGCCGGTGCGCGGGTTCATTAAGGTGACGCACATCACTGGGTATTGCCCACCGAGCGACGCATCCTTCACCAGCACCGGAAATCCCTGTTCTTCCAAGCTCTGAATGCCGGCCAAAATGCCAGGGAATTTTTCCAGTACTTCTTGTGGCACATCAGGCAAGGCAATTTCACCTTCCAGAATTTCACGTTTGACCGCCCGTTCGAAAATTTCGGACAGGCATTGCACCTGTGCTTCGGCCAGCGTATTACCGGCACTCATGCCATTGCTGACGAAAAGGTTTTCGATCAGGTTGGATGGAAAGTACACCACTTCGCTATCCGATTGCCGCACATAGGGCAGTGAACAAATACCGCGCGCTGCATTACCGGAATTGGTGTCGATCAGGTGCGAACCACGTAACTCGCCGTCGGGATTGTAAATGTCCAGACAGTATTCATCCAGAATTTCAGCCGGTAGCGCATCTTTTTTGCCAGGCTTAAACCAGCGCTCGTTCGGATAATGAACGAACGCCGCGTTAGCGATGTCTTCGCCCCAGAACGAGCCAGCATAAAAATGGTTGCAACTCAGTCGCTCGATATATTCTCCCAATGCCGATGCCAAGGCGCTTTCTTTAGTCGCGCCCTTGCCATTGGTAAAACACATTGGCGAGTGGGCATCCCGGATATGCAGCGACCAGACATTCGGAATAATATTGCGCCACGAAGCAATTTCAATCTTGATGCCCAAGCCCGCCAATAAGGCAGACATATTGGCAATGGTTTGCTCCAAAGGCAGATCTTTGCCTGCAATATAAGTGGCGGCATCGGCAGTTGAACTTAAGGTCAGCAAGGCCTGCGCATCGGCATCTAAATTCTCAACCTCTTCAATCACAAACTCCGGCCCGGCTTGCACCACTTTTTTTACCGTGCAGCGGTCGATGGAGCGCAAAATACCTTGGCGGTCTTTGGCGGAGATATCCGCCGGTAATTCGACCTGAATCTTGAAAATCTGCTGATAACGGTTTTCCGGATCAACAATATTGTTCTGGGATAGCCGGATATTTTCGGTGGAGATATTGCGCGTATCGCAATACAACTTCACAAAATAAGCAGCACACAAGGCAGATGATGCTAGAAAGTAATCGAAAGGCCCAGGCGCTGAGCCGTCGCCTTTATAACGGATAGGTTGGTCGGCTATCACCGTGAAATCATCGAATTTGGCTTCAATACGAAGCTTATCGAGAAAGTTGACTTTAATTTCCATGAGGGAATTCCAAAATAGTGCTCAAAATGATTAGCTTGTGCCTCGGTGCAGTCGTCGTTGCACATAAAACATGACACCCAAATGGGTACGATCACGGCCGTTGGCTACCGATGGTCAAGCGTGGGTATGCGTTTCTGAATGACACTAATGTGTCGAGATCGTGTACAAACTCCAGATCCGACAATTTTAATCTAAACGCCTTCAAACTGCGAAATATACACTCATGAGTGGCCCCAGTTTGATCTGATTTTTAATTTCTCGATGTATCGATTTTTTCAGCTCATCTGTCGCCCGCACTCGCAAGTACGGCACAATCTCCACTTCCACTCCTGCGATCATTACATCAGAATTGGCTGACACATTCATCATGAGCCCCATATCTGGTGACCTTAAGATCATTATTCTCCGTAAAGGGCATCACATCACCCCAAACCTAACTCTGAAAATTCAGAATACCGAAAACATAGAAAGCCTTGGGATTTCATTTAAATCGCTCAAAGAAATTGCACCAACCAGATATTCGTCCGAAACGACTAATTTGTTTCGTAGGTAGTTGATGGGCAAGGTTGATACGTCTTTTTCGAGCACATTGAAGATTAATCGAACGGAACCTTCTTCGATTTTTACGAAGGACAATTCCATATCGCCAGTCAATTTCTGAAGTAACTCTAATACGGTATTTATTTTGTCCGAATTCCAGTCTTTGATTTCGCCATCGAAAATAAGGGCAAATTGAATTCGTTTTGATTGGACTGCCGCAGTATCCACCTTGTCTTTGGCAGGAATCAGCTCAGGTATTAGAGTGATTGTCCCGTCAGAATCAGAATTGGAGTTAATATTGATAATGATCGGAGCGTTATTGTCCCCTCCAATGGAAACGCTACCGTTATTTGCAGAGACGGAATTTCGAACGAAAATATTAATCAGCCACTTAAATATTGCAGAATCGTCCAAAGCGCAATTGCATCATTTTCTCCATCAATCTAATGGGCGTCAGTTTTCGGGACTAACACCATACACTTTAAATGCCGAATTAACTCTCAGAAAACACAGGGCTCCACGCAACAATCGGCATTGCTCTGCGATTTATCTATTTCGTCAATAACCAAGATTTCCCTGAATCTGATTACAAATGCCGCAGTTCGCCAGCTTCGTTTATCAGACGTTCTCCGCGCACTTTTTCAACTTCTCGGACCAACCACATCCAATTGTCCTGTGCTACACCGTTCTCGTTGCGAAGGAGAGTATCGATATCTTCTTTGGTATGCCCACGGAGCATAGCCGCGACTTTTCGGAAATCATGTAAGTTGGCTGGTTCGGAAAGCACTCGGTCAATTAAACTTGCATGAATTGATCGATGTAGCGGGTTGCTCTATCGCACTTGTGATGCCATTGAGAAAATGATGATTCGAATGGGCTACTCCAATGAAGAGCTATCTATGATAGCGAATTGCCGCGCATTGATAATAAATACGAAGCGCGCGACAAAAGAAGCGGGCAAAGAAGATGAAATCGCCCATTGGATCCGTTAAGAATTTAATTTTTACGTCGACTTGTTATGGTTGCTCAACATAACCAGAATCTATCAATTGCGGCGGAAGATGGTCGTGAGGGAAATCCTCAACAATGAACGATTTTAATTCTCTCCCTCCGCCTTCTGGCCGCGGCGTAATATCGAGCAACTCCGTACCGGTATCAACTACCGAGTGTAAAGCAAACACACATTGTGCAGTAATAAGCCAGCCCAGCACCGCATGATGATTTGGATGACTAGCGATCCAATCGGCGACGTTATCATGACACTCTCGTTCGCGATAATGGGAGCAAATATCATCTGACGCGAGTACGATTTTTCGTACATTTCCGTTGTCAATTGCGTGGCGAATTTTTTTCAATAAAACGCTATTAGCGATTTTCATTTTTAAATTTGAAATAGATTTTGTATCTGTTGATTAGTTATGGACTATTTTAAATTTTAAAATTCAGAATCGACACATACAAATACCAACGTCCATAAAAAGCGGGCAAAAATGCGATTGACCCAAGTGTTGCACAGCCAATCAAAAGCGGGAGAAAATCAAATGGCCGTTTAACAAAATGCTCGAAGAAAATTTTTTTTTCAAGAGTCTTTGCGGCCTCGGTGCTCTGACTACGAAGTCGGTTTATGAATGGGGGGAAAGCGCTAAGTCCGAAAAAATATGACCATGTAAGCAATATCGAAGAGATTAACGCACAAGTATGTCTGTATTCCCCTGTTCCGAGGCAAGCCAAAAAAAGCAAAAATGAGGCAGTTCCCCAGGTATTTAAAAACCACCACCAGACTCCAAATTCTTTATCTATTTGTTCGTGCTTGCCGATTTTCGGCGGATTTTTTGGGATTTCCATAAGCAGTATTAAATAAGGTTGTCATCCAGCGTGAGTTATTAAATGCGCGTATTGTCTTGCTTCGTCAGTACCCACGTTCAACGCACTTGCCGTCGGAGCGCTTCTACTGCTTTGGGAATTGCATCGACCTTTGGCACCTGATTTGCCCAGTCAGTCCAAAACTGCCTAGTAGCACTAGCAGGTTCAATTTTCGGTCTGTCCAATTTAATCCTCGTCGGAAGCAAGATAGAGTCGCCAAGCAGCAGCGCCTCACCAAGATCAAGCAAAGGAAGTATGTCTGTGATACCGGCCATTGATTCAGGCATCAATCGTTTTACAACACTTTGATCTTGATCATTAGTGAGTCTCAAGACAAGAAAATTATTGCATTGACTTAAAATTGTGCGACTCACATCGGATGGTCGCTGACTTACGACTAAAAGTGAAACCCCATATTTACGTCCTTCCTTTGCGATCCGCTCAAACGATTCAAGTGCGCGCTTTTCTGCCGCCTCAGCAGAATCTCGCACCGGCAAATATAAATGTGCTTCGTCACACACAATTGTAAGGGGATGCCGTGATTCCTTATCCATCCAAAATTGAATGCTGTATAACAACCTCGCAAGAACGCCAGTAACTATCGGCAAAACGTCCGATGGAACCTCAGAAAAATCAATGATTTTTATACCGCGTTGTGTGTCAGATACGGCAAAAAGACTACCTAGCATTTTTTGGAGCCAATCATAATCATTACACATTGCTGGAGGCTGAAACATAAACCCACATCGTCTATCATCAGTCTTCGCCTTCATACGAATAATGAATCGACTGAGTTTTCCATTCCAATCGCCCTTGATATCCTTGTCGTTTGCGCCCTTCTTTGTACCAGTATCATCCTCGTTCAACAAAGCTTGAAGGGATTTAATGGGATATGGAATCGGTGAATCGACGGTAAAGGTTGCAAGAACATCTTCCTTCTTTGATTCCTTTAGCACTTGCTCTTTCAATGAACGAACATGTTCGGTAAATCGAGCCGCTTGATTCGGGGCATTGTCATCACTCCGGTCCAAAATTAGCGCTAACATTTCTTCTCGATTGAGTAACCAATAAGGCAAAAATAAACAGCCATCATCGGGCTTGTCCAAATCGCCAGGTCCTGCAATACGGTACTGCTGCGCAATTGCATTGGGTCCTTGACACAAGGTCGAATACTCTCCATGCATGTCAAGCACAATCAAATTCGCAGACTTCAAGGCCGCAGCACGCTCTAGCATTAGCGCAACTGCCCAACTTTTACCTGATCCGGTACTTCCCAATATTGCAGCGTGTCGTTGAAAAAATTTATCCCCGTTCGCTACTGCAATAGCTGTTTGATCGGCCATAAAATGACCAAGTGTTAGACGCTCCCCTTCTTTCACGTTCATGGATAACAAGTTCATGAATTGCTGAAGGTTCTTGCTATTAACATGGAAGCAGTCGCGATCAACTTGCGGAAAACAATCTGCTCCGCGCTTGAAGGTATTTGAAAAACTTCCGTCTACTGTTCGATAGGTTCCGATAAGAACAGTCTTGATGAAATCCTCTTGACTCTCGCCGACAGGAATTACACCTTCTTCTGTTGGCTCATCAACAAGCAGCTTCTCGCTTACAGATCTGGTCGCCCTCTCAACGATTCCAATTAGGAATTCGGCAGCGGTACGTCCCTGTATAGCAATAAGGTTACCAACTGCAATGGTGGTCATGTGTTGATGATTTTCAACTGAAATCAACACACGACTTGTATCGACCGCAGCAACTCGCCCGAGTCGGTCACTGTCTTGAAATTGCAATGCCGCGTTAGTCATATCGTCAAAACTCCTTTAACAAAATTTTCCACATCCCACCATTGCATATTTGGGATAAGCGTTTCAGTCGTACCACGAACTACTATAGTTCCTGGGCTAGCGGCATCCGCACAGCTAACAAGAGCGATGCAGTTTGATGATTGAACGACGATGGCCCGCGCAGTCGTCGATAAATCGCGGGTAAGCAATAGTGCTTTTGTCCCGCCTTTTAGTTTGGGGGACAGGTGAGTTTGTAGGTGGTCATCATTGAAGCCGTAACCTATGCACAGAATCGAGGAGGCACTGTCAATCGCCGCATTCCCACGTTCACGATGCGCATCAAATGGCTGCCCATAACCTTTTTTGTACTTGCCAGCACCGGGTGTGATAATTAGTGGATCAGATGGGAATGCCATGCTGCATGTCATTGGTGTATCGCCTGCCATAAACCAATCTAGACTCCCATGCGGTTTGAACAGCTTGACGTGATTTCTGTATAGAAGCCTAACAGTTCCTTTGTTTCCGTTGGATAAGCTTTTGACCATTAGCTTGTCGCTCAAGTCAGGATCATGCTTTCCCCAGTACCGTCCAACCATCATCGAATCTACCCCCCAACCTTCAGACTCTGCAGCAAACTCAATCAACCGATCGTAGTTGGTAGTGATGATATGTGCGATTTTGGGATTTGCCGCTGAAATATGAGGAAATAGATTCGCAATTTTTAACTTTCGAGTCCCGTTCATACAGGCAGTCATTACTTCTTGCTCTTTTAAAAGCACGAATGCAGCGGTAATCTTGATCACGACCGATTCAATATTGTCTGTTGGCGCATGCTTGAGCAGTGCACCTTCCAAACCATCGGACGTTAAGCACGCTTCAATTGCTGTCCATGTTGATTTATCTGCGTCAGGAATAGCGGATGGAACTTTCGACGCCAACTCTGTCGCAAGCGCCCCCATTCCTGGCAAACCCTCTGCGCACGACAATCCCGAACCAACGATAGTCACCAAACCGTCAGAAAAAATTGCCTGGAGTTCTTTTTTTAGCGCGTCTTGTGCTGAGGCCGTTATGGTATCCATCTTGTCAGTGTTGTCTTCAGGTAATCAAACAGTATATAGGCCGATTCAAATAAATCTTCGGCCTATGGAGTTAGGATTGATTTGACAATTATTTATAGAGCATCGTCAAAATGCTCTTACTCTACATCAGAAGGCATTTAATGCTGTCGAAATAATTATGAAAATAGCGAACAAATGTAGCTCGAAAGGAAATAAACTATGAAACACAGAAGGTGCGTCAGAAGGGGTCAGGTCTAACATTCCAACAAATAGCTACTCGCAAATACTCTAGAACACAAAAAACCCGCTTAAGCACAAGGCTAAAAGCGGGTTTTTGTAAGTTCCAGGTTGCCCTAAAACTAAATTTTGGTGGTGATAGGTGGATTTGAACCACCGACCCCAGCATTATGAGTGCTGTGCTCTAACCAACTGAGCTATATCACCAGGAAGCACGAGATTATGACTTCATGGCTTTAGGCTGTCAAGAAAAAAGTCAGAATTTTCGGTCTATTGTGGTACTTCTGACTAACGGCTAGGCTCACTACCAAATTCGTCCCCTAATTCACTGCTGCGCTCGGCTGCGGCTTTCAATGCGGTGACTATTGCATTGGAAACACCACTTTGCTCCATGCTCGTCAAGGCGGCATAGGTGGTGCCGCCTTTGGATGTGACTCGCTCACGCAATACCGCAGCAGGTTCACTTGATTGAGCCGCTAATTGTGATGCGCCTAAAAAAGTCGCCAAGGCTAATTGGCGGCCTTGTTCTTGATCTAGCCCCATTTCTTGCGCGGCTTTTTGCATGGCTTCGATGAAATAAAATACATACGCCGGGCCGCTGCCCGAGATGGCAGTTAGCGGGTCTAGCAGTGCTTCGTTGTCCAGCCAGACTGTGGCGCCAACTGCGCTCATGATGGCATTGGCAATAGTGCGTTGTTCCGCACTGACAACCGGCATGGCGTACATGCCGGTAATGCCTTGATTAATCAGGGCGGGCATGTTGGGCATGGTGCGCACTATTTGGGGGTAGCCATTTAACCAACGTGATAAATCTAATGCGCGGATTCCGGCGGCAATTGAGATGATTAATTGCCCTTTTAAATAGGGAACCAATTGCTCGGCTACTTCGCGCATTTGCTGTGGCTTTACTGCCAACAATACAACGTCGCACTCCGCAATTTGTGCATCAATCTGGTTGCTGGTTTTAATGCCAAACCGCTCCGTCAACTGACTTAAACAAACCGGGCTTACATCCACTACGTGAATGTCTTCCGGCTGACTTACTGTGCCGCATAGCCCGCCGATTAGTGCGCTGGCCATGTTGCCTCCGCCGACGAAGCTAATTTTTATTGGTTTCATTGTCTTATTAAGCATAATTTCTTTTCCCAAAAATAGCGCTACCGATTCGCACCATGGTGCTGCCCTCTAAAATCGCCGCTTCCAGATCTGCCGACATGCCCATAGATAAGGTATCCAGCGCCAAGCCTTGTTGATTTAACTGTTCTTGCAGCGTTTTAATTTGCTGATAAGGAGTGCGTTGTTGCTCCAGTGTTTGCGCAGGCTCTGGAATTGCCATCAAACCACGCAAGCGTACATTCGGTAACGCCGCTATTTGTTGGGCAAGTTGTGCTGCCTGATTTATTGGCACGCCGCTTTTTGTTTCTTGTTCGCTAATATTAATTTGTAAGCAAATATTTAATGGCGGCAAGTTGTCTGGACGCTGTTCTGATAAACGCTCGGCGATTTTTAACCGGTCCACCGCGTGTGCCCATGAAAAGTTTTGCGCGATTAAACGGGTCTTATTACTTTGAATTGGGCCGATAAAATGCCATTCCAAGGCAAGCTCGGGGGACAAACGGCGTACCTCCGCCATCTTATCCAAGGCTTCCTGTAAATAATTTTCACCAAAAGCCGTTTGGCCTGCTTTGCCCGCTTCTAAAACAGCTTCCGCATTAAAGGTTTTGGACACAGCTAGCAGCTGAATTTCGTGCGGGGAGCGGCCTGCTATTTGCGCAGCATGAATAATCTGTTGCTGTACGGCTTGCAAGTTAATAAGGATTGTGGACATAATCGGGATAATTTACTTTCATGCGCCATGTATTAAGCAAGGCGCCTCAACTTATTTACTTGGACTGTCAGGATTATAAATGGATATTTCCGAACTACTCGCGTTCTCAGTCAAGAATAATGCATCCGATTTACATCTGTCCGCCGGCCTGCCGCCGATGATACGGGTTCACGGTGACGTTAGACGTATTAATTTGCCGCCGCTGGAACACAAAGACGTCCATGCGCTGATTTACGACATCATGAACGATGGGCAGCGTAAACAATTTGAAGAATTCTTAGAATGCGATTTTTCTTTCGCCATTCCTGGCCTGGCTCGTTTCCGGGTTAATGCATTTAACCAGGAACGTGGCCCTGCCGCGGTACTACGTACCATTCCGTCCAAAGTGCTTTCGCTGGAACAACTGAATACACCTAAAATTTTTGCTGATTTAGCGTTAAAACCGCGCGGCTTGGTCTTGGTTACTGGCCCTACCGGTTCGGGTAAATCAACTACCTTGGCGGCGATGGTGAATCATGTCAATGAAAACGAATACGGTCATATTTTGACTGTTGAAGATCCGATTGAATTTGTGCACGATTCTAAAAAATGCCTGATTAACCAACGTGAAGTCGGGCCGCACACGATGTCATTCAACAACGCGTTACGTTCCGCATTGCGCGAAGATCCTGACGTGATTCTGGTGGGTGAGTTGCGTGACTTGGAAACCATCCGCTTGGCACTCACTGCCGCAGAAACTGGTCACTTGGTGTTTGGTACGTTACATACTTCCTCCGCCGCTAAAACAATCGATCGTATTGTCGACGTTTTCCCTGCAGAAGAAAAAGAGATGGTGCGTTCGATGCTGTCCGAATCGTTACAGGCAGTTATTTCACAAACGCTGCTTAAAACCAAAGATGGTTCTGGCCGTGTTGCTGCGCATGAGATCATGATCGGCACGCCAGCGATTCGTAACTTGATACGTGAAAGTAAAATCGCCCAGATGTATTCTGCGATTCAAACCGGTAGCAATGTGGGTATGCAAACCTTGGATCAAAATTTAACTGAACTGGTTAAACGTAATCAAATTTCACTTGGCGCTGCACGTTTCGCTGCCAAAATTCCTGATAATTTCCCAGGCTAAAATAGAAAGAGCTAAGCAAAATGGAACGCGATCAAGCCACCAAGTTCATGAACGATTTATTACGTCTGATGCTCACCAAAAATGGCTCAGACTTATTTATCACAGCAGACTTTCCGCCCGCATTTAAGATAGATGGCAAAGTAACGCCGGTATCAAACCAGCCGCTGACGGCCGCGCATACGATCGAATTAGCGCGCTCCATCATGAACGACAAACAAGCAGCGATGTTTGAACAAACCAAAGAATGTAACTTTGCGATTAACCCTGCGGGACTAGGGCGCTTCCGGGTTTCTGCCTTTGTGCAACAAAGCCGCGTCGGCATGGTGCTGCGTACAATTACCACCACCATTCCTAAATTTGAAGATCTTGGCCTGCCGGCTATTTTGAATGACATTGCCATGACCAAGCGCGGTCTGGTGATTATGGTGGGTGCGACTGGTTCAGGGAAATCCACTTCCTTAGCAGCGATGGTTGGGTACCGCAACGCCAATAGTTACGGCCACATTATTACGGTGGAAGATCCGATTGAATACGTGCATCCACATAACAACTGCATCGTTACGCAACGTGAAGTGGGTATTGATACGGAAGACTGGGGAGCCGCGTTAAAGAACTCGCTGCGTCAGGCGCCCGATGTTATTCAGATTGGTGAAATTCGTGACCGCGAAACGATGGATCATGCCATCGCCTTTGCCGAAACGGGTCACTTATGTTTAGCCACATTACATGCCAACAGCACCAACCAAGCACTCGACCGGATTATTAACTTTTTCCCTGAAGAGCGTCGTCAACAATTGTTGATGGATTTGTCGCTGAATTTAAAAGCCGTTGTTTCTCAACGTTTAATTCCTTTGCGAGGAACCAAAGGACGTTGTGCTGCATTAGAAATTTTAATCAACTCACCGTTGATTGGTGACTTGATCTTTAAAGGTCAGGTGCACGAAATTAAAGAGGTCATGAAAAAATCACGCGAACATGGCATGCAGACATTTGATCAGTCGCTCTTTGAGTTATATGAAGCGCAAAAAATCTCTTATGAAGATGCGTTACGCAATGCCGATTCGGTCAATGAATTGCGCCTGGCAATTATGTTGCACGGTAAAGAAGCTAAAGAACGTGACTTGAACAGCGGCACCCAACATTTAGGAATTGTATGAGTAATGTTTATGATTTTTCAGCCACCAGTTTGGCTGGCCAGCCTGTGTCATTAAGTGATTACAAGGGCAAAGTTATACTGATCGTCAATACGGCCAGCGCGTGTGGCTTTACGCCGCAATACAAGGGATTAGAAGCGCTTTACCAGGAATTTAAAGATCTTGGCGTTGTGGTGTTGGGATTTCCATGCAATCAATTTGGTCGCCAGGAACCGGGAACGGCGTTAGAAATTGGTGCGTTTTGCGAAAAAAATTATGGCGTTACTTTTCCCTTATTTGAAAAAATAGATGTCAATGGTGATGAAGCGCATCCGCTCTTTCAATATCTGAAACAACACGCACCCGGTGTGCTTGGTAGCGCTGCGATCAAGTGGAATTTCACTAAATTTTTAATAAAAAAAGATGGCACCGTTTATGACCGCTACGCGCCGCTCACTAAACCGGAAGAGTTAATTGAAGATGTAAAAAGTTTACTGGAAGAGTAATTGCACTTGGTGCAAACTTCTGCTTGTAATTCACCACTTTTTCGGATTTAGTAATGAAAAAATTGTTCGGCTTTATCGCAGCACTGACTTTACTGGCAAGCTCTCAAGTATTCGCACAAACGACTAAACCTACTCAGGAATCGTTGCAAAAATTATTTGAAATAACGGAAGTAAGTTCCATGATTCCAAAACTTCAAAGCCAGTTGGAAGCAGCGGTGAATCATTTGGTTCAAGAGGCGATGAAGGGAAAAACAATCACTCCGGACCAACAAAAAGCACTTGATGCATTCCGTGCAAAAATCATCAAAATTCAAAATGATGAAATTAGCTGGAATGCGATGGAGCCAAGAATTGCAGAAATTTATGGAAATACGTTAAGTCAGGCCGATGTTGATGGCATGATTGCTTTTTATCAATCGCCAGCCGGCATATCCTTTAGTAAAAAAATGCCTGAAATCATGCAACAAACCATGAACATGATGCAAAAAATGATGGGGCCGTTGATGGAAAAAATGGGAGCGGCGCAAGCTGAATTAGCACAAGATTTAAAACCTGAGGTGAAATCGGATGTAAAACCGGAGGTTAATCCGGATCTAAAACCCGAATTAACACAAGCATCACCTCAGAAATAATGAAAAAGGGCACTTAATCTAAGTGCCCTTTTTTATTTACCGAATAAAACAAAACATCACAGCAAGCGCTGCCAAATCGCACTAGTTGCTACCGCTTGATTCATGGAATAGAAATGCAAACCCGGTGCACCACCGGCCAGTAATCGTTCGCACAATTGCGTGACCACATCCAGCCCAAATGCTTTAATGGAAGCGCTATCATCGCCATAACTGGCTAATTTCAAACGCACCCAGCGTGGGATTTCAGCACCGCACATTTCAGAAAAACGCATTAACTGCGTGTAGTTGGTGATGGGCATAATACCAGCCACAATCGGGACATTCACGCCGAGTTTATTGGCGGCGTCTACAAACTGAAAATAGGCGTCGGCATTGTAAAAATACTGGGTAATTGCTGCATCGGCACCCGCTTGAATTTTACGTGCGAAGTTTTTCAAATCGTCTTGCGGTGAACGGGCTTGTGGGTGCATTTCCGGATAAGCAGCAACTTCAATCCGAAACCAGTCGCCGGTTTCTTTACGGATAAATTCAACCAATTCACTGGCATAACGGAATTCGCCTCCAGCACCGTATCCACTCGGCAAGTCACCACGCAACGCCACTAGGCGATGAATGTCATTGGCTTTATATTGCTGCAAAATGGCGCGAATTGATTCAGCGCTTCCGCCAACACAAGACAAATGCGGTGCTGCAGCAAACCCTTCTGCGCGCATTTCCAATACGGTGTCTAAAGTGCCTTGCTGGGTCGTGCCACCCGCACCAAACGTGACGGAGAAATAGGTTGGATTTAACACAGCCAGCTTTGCGCGGACTATGCGTAATTTCTCAACTCCTTCAGGTGTTTTAGGAGGGAAAAATTCAATACTAAAATTAGGTTGTGGCATGAGCTTAGTCTCGCAATTCGTTTCGTGATTAGTCTTTAAGTATTAAAGTCGAGAGCGCCCAGGAAATAACGCTATAGAGCATTGCTGCAAGCACCGCAGACCAAAATCCTGCAACATGGAAACCGGTAAACATGGTTGCCACCATCCAAAACAATAGTCCATTTAACACCAGCACAAATAAACCTAAACTAACGACGGTGACAGGCAAGGTCAGTAATAATAAAATCGGCCGCAATACCGTGTTCACAAAACCTAACACTACCGCAACTAATAAGGCAGTCGCGAAACTGTCGATGCTGACGGAATGCATTAAATACGGCAATGCCAATAGTGCCAGGGCATTGATTAACCATGTAGCTAACAGACGCATGAGGTCTCCTATAGTTGTTATCTGTAGGGTGGGCACAGGTTCATCGTGCCCACGCGTAACCGTACATCAACAACGGATTTGTGTAAAAATATTATAGATCGAAGAGAACGCGTGGGCACAAAACCGTGCCCACCCTACGAAAATAATCAATAACGATAATGATCAGTTTTGTACGGGCCTTCTTTTGGCACGCCAATATAAGCCGCTTGCTGGTCGGTGAGTACGCTCAATTGTGCATTGAGTTTTTTCAATTGCAAACGCGCGACTTTTTCATCCAGATGCTTAGGCAAGGTATATACGCCAACTGGGTATTTGCCTGGATTAGCAAACAGCTCAATCTGCGCAATCGTTTGATTAGCGAAAGAAGAGCTCATTACATACGATGGATGACCAGTACCGCAACCCAAATTAACCAGGCGACCTTTAGCCAACAAAATGATACGTTTTCCGCTAGGGAAAATCACGTGATCAACTTGTGGCTTGATGTTGTCCCACTCGTATTTTTCTAATGAAGCTACGTCGATCTCATTATCAAAATGGCCGATATTAGAAACGATCGCCTGATCTTTCATCGCCAGCATATGTTCATGCGTAATCACATGATAGTTACCGGTGGTAGTCACGAAAATATCGCCTTGTGCAGCAGCGTATTCCATGGTCACTACGCGGTAGCCTTCCATGGCCGCTTGCAGGGCGCAAATCGGGTCAATTTCTGTTACCCAAACTTGGGCTGACAAGGCGCGCATCGCTTGCGCACAACCTTTACCCACGTCGCCGTAACCGATGATGACGGCAACTTTACCGGCGATCATGACGTCGGTGGCACGCTTAATACCATCCACTAACGATTCGCGGCAACCGTATAAATTATCAAACTTGGATTTGGTAACGGAGTCATTCACATTAATCGCAGGAAAAGCCAATTTGCCTTCTTTATGCATCTGGTACAAACGATGCACGCCGGTCGTGGTTTCTTCGGTCACGCCTTTAATTGCTGCCAGGCGTGTTGAATACCAGCTACCGTCAACAGTGAGATGTTTTTTGATCGAATTAAACAGGCAGATTTCTTCTTCTGAACCTGGATTATTCAAGACGGAACTGTCTTTTTCAGCACGGCTACCCAGGTGCAACAACAGCGTAGCGTCGCCGCCGTCATCCAAGATCATGTTCGCAGGCTGGTCAGCCCAGTCAAAAATACGATGCGTGAATTCCCAATATTCATCAAGATTTTCACCTTTGAAGGCAAATACCGGATGACCGGCTTCAGCAATCGCCGCAGCAGCTTGATCTTGAGTTGAGTAGATATTGCACGAAGCCCAGCGCACTTCCGCGCCGAGTGCAGTCAGTGTTTCAATTAGCACGGCTGTTTGAATCGTCATGTGCAAAGAACCGGCAATGCGCGCACCGCGTAACGGTTGGCTGGCAGCGAATTCTTCACGAATCGCCATTAAGCCGGGCATTTCTGTTTCTGCGATATTGATTTCTTTACGTCCCCATGCGGCCAAGCTAATGTCGGCGACGAGGTAATCTTTGTTTTTATTGATGGCGTTCATCACGCCCTCCTTTCAGTTGAAAAAAGTAACGTGAGCGCAGTTGCGGTGTGAATTCTCCAAGCCTGGCAAAATACCGATTAATGTTTTAATCTTACTTTGTCGCAACGCTCCTTGGGAAACGGAAGTATACAGCAAAAAGCAACAAATGCCAGCTGCTGCTCACGTATCTTGATCATTGTAGGAGATTTTTTGTGGAACTAAAGGCGTTTAATCGGGTGCTGGTTTTAGTGAGTTTGTGAGGAATTTTCGGGAAATTTGCCATTTTTCCATGTACTTCACTGTTTTTTGACGGTAGCAGAGTAGATACAAAGGACTGCTCAATCAGTTAAGCCAATAACAATAATATCGTCATTCCCGCGCAGGCGGGAATCCAGTGCACGTAGTGCCGTCAATGGTAGATTTACGAGCTTCTGGATCCCCGCCTGCGCGGGAATGACGTTATTTAGGTTTTTAGCTTCACTGGAACGCCTCCTTACTCTTCCAACGCCTGCAATAAATACAGTTTTTGGTAAATGCCTTGCGGCAACTCCATCAATTCCGCATGCCGTCCTTGCTCCATCAATTTGCCATGATTGAGCACAATAATCTGGTCAGCGTCCCGTATCGTAGAAAGCCGATGCGCAATGGCGATGATGGTGACTTTACCGCGCAATTCCGCCAAGGCTGTTTGCACCACTTGTTCGGTTTCGCTGTCGATATGCGAGGTTGCCTCATCCAGCAATAACAACACCGGATCGCCCGCCAAGGCGCGTGCAATCGCTAGCAATTGCTTTTGTCCGGTAGATAATTTCGCACCACCTTCGCCTAGCTCTGTGTCGTAACCGTGCGACAGGTGTTGAATAAATCCATGTGCGTGAGCGCTTCTGGCGGCGGCTTCTATTTGCGCCTGCGTTAACTCGCGTCCCATTGCAATATTGTCGCGCACGCTGGCAGCCAGTAAAAAGGGCTCTTGCGGCACCAAACCCACTTTAAGCCGGAATTCTTCTTCGCTGACGCCAGCTAATGGCAAACCATCTAATTCAATACGGCCGGATTGCGCTATATAAAAGCGCAATAACAAACTCAGCAAGGTCGATTTTCCGCTGCCGGTATGTCCAACCACGCCGTAAAAATTTCCGGCTTTAATCTGCAAATTAATATTGTGCAAAACCGGATGGGCCGGATCATAGCCAAAACTAACGTCATGAAAAGCCACGCTACCGCTGCGCAATTTTTGCGTTGAAGTTGGATAAAGTTCGGTGCTTTCATTGAGTAAAGTGTTGACCCGCGCAGCGGATACCACCGCTTGCTGAATCTGCCCGAATTGCATGGTGATTTGAATTAAGGGATCAACCACGCGCGCAATGTAACTCACAAAGGCATACAAGATACCGACTTCAATGCCGCTAAAAGTGCGCTGACTAAAACTGTAAATAACCACCACCAGCAACATCGAATTCATCAAATCCAAGGCCGGACGTAATAGCCAGGCATTAGCACGCAATTCTGCAATACGCGCTTGGTAATGCGATTGATTGGTTGCGCCAAAACGCGCCGCAAAACGACCATCCGCCAAGCTGGCTTGTAGCACGCTCATACCAGCAATGCTTTCGGCCAATTGCGCATTTAAATCGCTACGCAATTGCCGCGCACGCGCCACTGCTGGTGCGCTCCATTTTTGATAAAACCAAACTATCACCACCATGGCGGGAATTAAGGTTGCTACGATCAGCATCAAGCGCCAGTCCAGCCAAGCCATGGCCGCTAACGCGCCCAACACCACAATCGAGCTATCCAACATCACAAACAGCACTTGTACGTACAAGTTTTTGACTGCTTCTGTGTCATTGGTGACGCGGCTCACTAATTGCCCGGTAATGGCTTTATCAAAAAAACTCATCGGCAAACGCAATACATGGGCATACACCTGCTCGCGCAAACGTCGCACCGAACGCATCGCCACACCGGCCAGTCGCAACAATTGCAAATAACGCAGCCAGGTCGCCATGCAACCAGTCAAGAAATTAGCCAATAAAAGGCCGCCGATCCAAACCCAATCGGCGTGCTTGGGCAGTAAATAATTATCAATGAAAGCTTTGCCCAATAAGGGACCCATTGCTTCAAGGCCAGCTGCAATTGCTAGTAAAAAAATACCGACCCAGACATGCGATTGATCGATTTTCGCTGCGCTTTTTAGCAATTGAACTGCTTGCCATTTTTCGTTTTTTTTCATATTAAGAATTTCAGAGTTCATCTAACGCCGCCTCCAATTGCTGATAACGCCATTGGCTAGCATACCAACCGTCTTGCTCCAACAAACTGACATGCGTTCCTTGCTCGGTTATTTTTCCATGACGCAGCACTACAATATTGTCGGCATCTGCTACCGCGCTTAAACGGTGACTGACTAACAGCACCGAACGGCCGACTCTGGCACCGCGCAAGTGCTGCAAAATACTAGTTTGAGTGCCGGTATCGACCGCAGATAATGCGTCATCCAATAACAACAGCGGGCTATTTGTCAGCAGCGCACGCGCAATCGCAACGCGTTGTCTTTGTCCGCCAGATAGCGTCACACCGCGCTCACCTACCGGCGTGTCATAACCCAATGGAAAGCGCAAAATATCGTCATGCACGGCAGCGAGTTGCGCGGCTTGTTCAATCTCGACCTGAGTCGCGTCCGGCTTACCCAAAGCGATATTGGCAGCGACGCTGGCGGAAAATAAAAACGGCTCTTGCGCAACCCAACTTATGTGGCCTCGCAAATTTTCTAAGCGGTAATCCGATAACTGATGTTCACCCCAATTTATGCTGCCTTGTTGTGCCGCATATTGGCGCAGCAGCAAACGGATTAAGGTGGATTTTCCTGAGCCGGTCGGTCCAACCAAACCAACCGTTGTTCCCTGTTTCAACGTCAGGCTTACTCCTTGCAAAGCGGCTTGCGCCTGCTCTGAATAGGCAAAATGCACATCGCTAAATTGCACCGAACCGTGCGGTGGTGTTGTGATGGTGCCTGCATCTTCTATCGACAATGGCAAACCCAGAACGGGCTCCAAACGTCGCCAAGCTGCACGGCCGCGCTCAACTAGGGAAAGCACCCAACCGGCAGCGAACATCGGCCAAATTAACTGGCCTAAATACATGGTGAAACTGGTCAACGAACCTATACTCATTTGCGCATGCCAGACTAGATACCCGCCTAAACTCAAGGTTAAAAACCCTGCGGTAGTTAAGGCTAATCCAACAGCTGGCTCATAACCCGCTTCCCATCGCTGCGCACGCAAGCTAGCGTCGGCAGCCTGTTCTGCTAGCACCGCAAACTGACTGGCATTGCGCGACTCTAAACCGAGCGCACGTACCGTCCGTACACCAGCCAAACTTTCTTGCACTTGCCCATTCAACTGACTAAAACAGGTTAAGGCTTCATGTGATGCATCATGCACTTGCTGGGTGATGCGCTTGAATGCTAACGCCATGAAAGGAAATGGCAGCAAGGCGATTAACGCCAAACGCCAGTCAACCCCTAAAAACATCATTGCCAGCACCATTACCAACGTTAACGTGCCATCAAACCCCGCCAACATCGCTTCACCGGCGGCCAGCTCAATCGCATCGGCATCATTGGTACCGAGCGCCATTAAATCACCGGTGCGCTGTTGCTGGAAAAAGTCAGGGCCTTGCAAGCAAAGTCGTTTATATAATTCAGTACGTAAATGCACGCCCAGTTGATAAGATGCGACGAACAATTGCATGCGCCAGCCAACCCGCAGAAAATAAATCGCCACGCCCATTAGTAGCAAAATGCCCAACTGCTGCAAAATCAAGGTATCAGTCAAGCGCCCAGCTACCATTTCATCGACCAGATGCCCGACCCGACGCGGGATCCAGACTGTCAACGTACCGACGGTAAATAGCATGGCGGCGGCCAGAAAATAGTGGCGCCGATGACGTGACACGAAGCTAAAAATTAATTGGGAAAACGTCACAGAAGAATCTTTCGGTTTTGAGTGAAATGTGAAAGTTTAATAAAAAAACGTGCAGCTTGCGCCGCACGTTTTGTGTAACCTACATCAAATTGCGAACCGCTTTATTTTACGGCATGTAAGCTATCTGTTGCTTGCAACATTTTCCACATAAAGGTGTATTGCAACGCATTCATGTCGGCACGTTGCGCATTATTAGCTGCTCCACCGTGACCGCCTTCAATGTTTTCATAGTAGCGCACGTTTTTATGCCCTTGCTCTATCATCTTGGCCGCCATTTTACGTGCATGTCCCGGATGTACGCGGTCGTCACGGGTTGATGTTATAAACAACACGTTCGGATAAGCCACGTCAGTTTTGACATTTTGATATGGCGAATATTTGCTGATATAAGCCCATTCCGCAGGCACATCAGGGTTACCGTATTCGCCCATCCAGGAAGCGCCGGCCAACAATTTATTAAAGCGTTGCATATCCAACAAAGGTACTTGGCTAATCACCGCATTAAATAACTCAGGATGTTGGGTCAGCATCACGCCAGCCAACAAGCCACCGTTGCTGCCGCCTTGTGTGCCGAGACGTTTAGGATTAGTGACGTTGGTCGCGATTAAATCTTGCGCTACGGCGGCAAAATCATCGTAGGCTTTTTGACGGTTTTCCTTCATCGCTGCTTCATGCCAAGCCGGGCCGAACTCTCCGCCGCCGCGAATATTCGCCACCACATATGCGCCACCTTTTTGCAACCATCCCAAACCGATTCCTGCTGAATACGAAGGTGTCAGTGAAATTTGGAAGCCGCCGTAGCCATATAACAAAGTAGGATTTTGTCCGTCCAGCTTCATGTCTTTACGATGAATGATGAAGTAAGGGACCTTGGTACCGTCTTTTGATGTTGCCTGCTTTTGCTCAGTTTGATAAGGGCTGGCGTCAAAAAAAGCTGGTGCGGTTTTAAGCACTTCGCGCTCATCATTGCCAGCTTGCGCCAACATATAAGTACTCGGCGTTAAGTAATCGGAATAACTTAAAAAATAGCCGTCGGAGTGCTCATCATCCAGCGCCGTTACGCCAATACTGCCGATGGTTGGCAGATGTACCGTGCGAGAAGCCCATTTACCATCAACAAACTTCCATTCAGTCATGCTGCTTTTTACGTTATCCAAGGCTTCCACCAGCAAGTAATTTTTGGTGGCCGTGGCTCCTGTTAAGGAAGTACGCTCCGTCGGCGCAAACAGGGTAGTAAAGTTGCGTGCGCCTTTTTTATACGCATCAAAGTCGATCGCCAATAAAGCACCGGCCGGATAAGTTACGTCCTTGATGACCCAAGGTTCACGTAAGGTCACCATAAATTGTGAGCCAAAAAAACTGATTCCGGCTTTGCCTGGCACATCCAACTTGTCTAACTTGGCGTCGTCGTACAGATAATATTCAGTATCGAAAAAACCAACGCCACGCTGAATAATTTCATGGTGTACGCCCAAATGATTACTGCTGGAACCGGATACGCTGATATCGGTCTTTTTCCCCTCTAACAATGTTTGAGCCTGAGATAAGGGAGTGCCGCGCTGCCAAAGTTTGACGATGCGCGCGTAACCTGAATCGGTTTTACTGCCAGCCCCAAAATCGGTCGCGACAAATACACTATTTTTATCGCGCCACTCTATATTGCTTTTTGCTTCAGGCAACACAAAACCACCCTTTACAAACTGCTTGCTGGTCAGATCGAATTCCCGCACCACAACCGCATCTGCACCGCCGCGTGAGAGTTGTAACAAGCAGCGATCATAATCCGGCTCACGGCATGCACTGCCTTTAAAAACCCAGTTTTCTTTTTCTGTTTTTGCCAACTCATCTAAGTCCAATACCGTTTCCCATTTTGGGTGTTCTTTCCGGTATTCTTCCAAGCTAGTCCGACGCCACACACCGCGCTGATGGTCACCATCTTGCCAAAAATTGTAGAAGTACTCGCCCATTTTCCCAATGACAGGAATTTTTTCTTTTGAATCTAATGCGGCTTGTATCTGGCTGCGCAACGTTAAAAAATCAGGCTCTTGTTCAAGCTCAGCACGGGTAATCGCATTACGCCCTTTTACCCAATCCAATGCTTTTGAATCGGTGACTTGCTCTAACCATTGGTAGGGATCAGCCGTGTTTTGTTGATCAGTCGAGTGCGCTAAATTGGCGGCGCTTAACAACGCAACAATGACGCTCAGCGTTGCAATGGATGGGGGATTTAGTTTCAATTGTCTTCCTCGTTATTGTGGTGATTTTAGGAGTAATGCAGAGATCATTCTAAAACGACAGCCACCAATCTTTGCGTGTAATTTATAACACTATGCCAAACATTGTTTTGGAAAACTAATTACTTACTAAGCAAAACGATAACAGCTATTTTTCGGCCAGCTTAGCCTGCGAAGGAATATCCAACTTCACCCAATCCAACATATCTTGCCAAATGCGGGCAATCTCTGCGTCGGGTGAGATTTGTTATTGCGGGTTGCTGGGGCAGTCAAAGTCCAATACACCGAACGGCACATGTACCGAAATGTTGACATCGGGCTGAAATTGCTCGACCTGATTGAATACCCAGCGACTTTCCGGCTCTGAAAGAGCCGCTTTGTCGGGGACGCGACAGGAGTCGCTGCCAGTTTTGGTGCTCCAATATTGGAGCACTTCGTTACCCCAATTGAAAGTGGGGAAATTGCGATTTAAATCTACTCCGTTTGCATTTACGCGGATAGCCTTAGCCGCTAATAATCCAAAGTGGTCTGTTAAAACATTAAAAAGTGCATGGTTCTAATAGCCCACTTGTACGGTATAAAACAGCTTCTATTAGCTCAGTTAAGCAACCATGCTTTTCAGAAAGTGCCATGACATCATGTATTCTTCAGCGTCATCAAAGTCAATAAGTCCGTCCTCTTCCATTCGACCAAGAGATCTAATACATCCCATTGTCGCTGGAATGATTTCAGTCATCGTTAATTATGGTGGCACCTTCATCTTAGTCTTTCAAGCTGCAAAAATTGGTGGTCTGAGCCCAGAGCTTACGGCCTCATGGGTGTGGTCAGTTTCTATTGGCGTTGGTGTTACAGGAATTTTGCTCAGTTGGTATACTCGCGAACCGATCATAGCGGCATGGTCAACACCTGCTGCTTTTCTGGTAGTCGCACTGGCAACCACGCCCTATGCCGAGGCAGTCGGTGCATATTTAATTTCAGCTGCTGCTTTTGTCGTACTTGGTTTGTCAGGCTATTTCGAGAAGGTCATTCGCCTGATTCCTCCAGGGATCGCTGCTGGATTACTTGCTGGCATTCTTCTGCAGTTTGGCATCGGCGCTTTTGGGGGAATAAGTGTCGACCCTCTGTTGGCAGGAATATTGATTGTTACTTATGTTGTTCTTAAACGTTTTACCGCACGATACGCAGTAGTGGGGATTTTATTGATTGGATTGGTTTTTCTACTTATTCAGGGTCGTGTCGACTTGTCGGGCCTGATGCTTGAGTTTGCTGCTCCAGTATTCACGACGCCAGTATTTTCGATAAATTCTTTGTTAAGTGTTGCATTGCCGCTTTTCCTAATTACCCTAACAGGGCAATACATGCCAGGCATGCTGATATTGCGGAATGACGGTTTCACGACCAGTGCGAATCCTATCGTAGCCGTAACTGGGCTAGGCTCTCTCATTATGGCACCGTTCGGATCACATGCTTTTAACATCGCCGCAATTACGGCAGCGATTTGCACTGGAAAAGAAGCACACGAAGATCCGTCGAAACGATGGATTGCAGGCATTGCAGCGGGAATTTTTTATATTCTTATCGGGATATTCGGCGTGACGCTTGCGGCTGTTTTCATGGCCTTCCCAACGACTTTTATTACCACGTTAGCGGGGCTAGCTTTACTTGGTACAATTGGCGGCAGCCTGGCTAGTGCCATGTCCGCCCCAGAATCACGGGAAGCGGCACTTATCACTTTTTTAGCATCGGCGGCCAACATTACGTTGTTCGGCATTGGTGGTGCGTTCTGGGGACTGTTAATTGGTTTAATCACTTACACTGCACTCAATGGTTATTTGCCGCGCAATAGTACTCTTTCAGGAGAGACGGTGAATCTTGTTTCAACATCGCCAAACAATAAAGGGCAGAAAAAATGATGACATCAATATCTTGTATTGGTGAAATAACTGCCACCGTGTTATCGGAAACTAACTCTGATCGTCAAGATCAAGCTCACTATCCGCAAGCCAATAACATTGAAGACTTTCGACACAATCTGGCTTGCGTGAATGAGCGCATTACTCGTGCTTGTCGGCGCGTCGATCGTAATCCATCAAACGTACGCCTCTTACCGGTAAGCAAAACCTTTGATGAAGCGAGCTTACGTCTAGCTTACACAGCAGATTGTCGGTTATTTGGTGAGAACAAGGTACAGGAAGCAAGTCGTAAATGGGAATCAATGACTGATTTGACTGATCTAAATTGGGCGCTAATAGGTCATCTACAAACAAATAAAGTTAAGCAAGTAGCTCGCTTTGCTTCAGAATTTCATGCGCTGGACAGCTTACACATTGCGGAGGAATTAGATCGTCGCTTGCAGGTTGAAGGACGCTACTTAGACGTGTACGTTCAAGTCAACACATCTGGTGAAGCCAGTAAATACGGATTACCACCTAATGAAGTAATTTCCTTTTTAAATTCGCTGCCTTCATATAACTCATTACGTGTTAGAGGCTTAATGACATTGGCAATATTCTCTTCTGATGAGGTTCGTGTCAGAAGCTGCTTTGCACAACTGAGGGAACTCCGTGATCAGGCAAGACAGGACGTTCATACATGCATTGAATTGGAAGAATTGTCGATGGGGATGTCGAGTGACGCTGAGATCGCCATTGAAGAAGGTGCAACTATAGTCCGTATCGGACAGGCTATTTTTGGCGCACGCTCGTTACCGAATGCGTATTACTGGCCCAGAAGTTAAAAAAAGTGACTAGAACAAAATCCTAAAAATAGCGTCATTTTTCACCATAAATTAGCTGCACTTATAGTCAACTATTCGGCAATGAAATTCATAGCTAAATGAAAAAATTGTCTGCTAAATCAGGACAATTGCTTTCTTTAAAGGAGCCCGAATGACAAAATCCTTCGAACTCGAAACACTTAAAATTCGAATGAATGAGACTGATTTTCAGAGTCTGGGTATTCATCAGCGCATTCAACGTGGATTACGTGATCTGATACTTGACGGTGCTCTTCGTGCAGGCTTGAAGTTACCGTCAAGCCGTACGCTTGCCGTGTCACTCCGTGTCGCCCGCGACACCGTCGAAAATTCCTATGAGCAACTTCACCGAGATGGTTTTATTGTTAGACGCAAGGGCTCGGGAAGCTATGTCTCTAAGACATTCGGTGCTCAATTGCGAGGACTCTCAGATAGTCGTTTAAAGCCTGAAGTGAGTAAGTGCAATGTGAAGAATGCCTCGAACGGCCTTAGCCGACGTGGGCGAAATATTTTTGATGGCGGTGGCGTTTCTGATCAACAGCTAATCAAAGCGTTTGCTACGGGCTTGCCCGAAACCCGAAACTTTCCTATCGATGTATGGGAGCGCCTGCAGCGCCAGACGATGAAGGAATTTCGTTCCAATGCTCTTCTTCATGGTGATCCGCAAGGTGCAAAACCATTGCGCAGGACTATCGCGGCCTATCTCAATCTTGAACGCGGAGCCAAGGTTTGCGCCGAACAGATAGTCGTGTTGAGCAGTACAAGGCAATCACTGTTCTTATGTGCGCAACTTCTAGTGGACGCTGGCAAGTCCATATTATTTGAGAATCCAGGATACTTTGGTGCCAAAAAAGCGTTTGAATTTGCGGAGACAAGTATTGTTCCCATCGAGGTCGATGCTCAAGGTATACGTACTGATCTTCTGCTGACAGACCGCAGTTCTGCAAATTGCATCTATGTGACCCCTTCTCATCAATATCCTACTGGCGTCACCATGTCGCTGGAGCGCAGACTTGAGTTAATCAGTTGGGCTGCCAAAAATGATAAATGGATTATAGAGGATGATTATGATAGCGAGTTTCACTATGACGGATTGCCAATCGCATGTGTGCAGGGACTGGACAAGTATCACCGAACAATCTATCTCGGCACTTTCAGCAAAACACTTTATCCAGGCCTTAGAATCGGATACATCGCTCTACCGCAAGAACTAGTCAAAGCTTTTACCAATGCTCGCAGCATTATCGATGGGCATACACCTCAGATTCTCCAGTTAACCCTAGCCCGTTTTATGGAAGATGGTCATTACAACTCACATGTCCGATCTATGCGTAAGCTATACGCGGGTCGGCGGAAAATTATGCTTGACGCAATAAGCAAACATCTGGCGGGCATCGTCACTCCATTACTAACTGAAGGGGGGCTACAGATACCGTGTTTGCTAGCGCATGGATGGTCCGAGGCTAAAACAATTTGTCAGGCAGCGGCAGCTGGCGTCGAATTATCAGGACTCAGCCGCTTATATGCAGGTGAGAATAAAAAAGAGGGATGGATCTTAGGTTACGCCTCTTTGACTGCAATTGAAATCGACGTCGCGATGCGACGACTTGCTAAGGCTCTGAGGAGTTAATAACTACTTTTAACTATTTTCTGATCCTCAAAGTTGACGACTATTTATTCGATTTAATTTTCTCTGTAACCATTCAATGATTTTTTGACGATAGTTCGGATTGTTGAGTGGCTCTAGTTTCGCCCACCCACCAACCATATCCATCAAAGACCACGCCGCTACTACTAACATTAGCCAACACAATCCACTATTCCTTCGTGAAGAATGGAGAACTGACTTCAGCACAGACGATGTTGGCTGGCACCAGTCTTGGTCTTGGTACACAAAACGTACCGCCGGCAAATAGCTTGCAGTATTTGTCACCCCGGATGAATTAGTTCTGCATTCGTGGCGGCCTTGCTTTACAAAGTAAGGCCGCCACGCGCACCGTCTCAACGCACGATTTATTTTTCGGCCAGCTTAGCCTGCGAAGGGATATTGAGCTTCACCCAATCCAGCATATCTTGCCAAATGCGGGCAATTTCTGCGTCCGATGGCATCTGGGATGAATTCGTGAGTTCAATGGTTACCACAGGAATCTCTTTGTGCAGACCGCCGTAGTTGCCTAACGAGCCTGGATAAACGCCAACCCGGTTAAACAGTAAGCGACCAAATTTGCTGGGTGGGGTGCCGGAACCGTCAAAATCTAATACACCAAATGGTGCATGCACCGAGATGATGACATCAGGCTGAAATTGCTCCATCTGATTAAATATCCAGCGACTTTCTGGCTCAGAAAGAGCGGCTTTACCAGGGAAACGACGTGGATCGCTACTGGTTTTGGTACGCCAATATTGAAGAGCTTCTTTATTCCAATTGGGTGTGGGGAAATTGCGATTTAAATCTACTCCGTTCGCATTCACACGAGTCGGCTTTGCTGCTAGCAAGCCATCAGGATTAACTACCGGAGCAATTTTCCAGTGGAACTCATTACCTGCTGTATTGTTTAATTTATCCAGCCACTGAAACACAATCGCCGAAGCGGTTTTTTCATCGCCATGAATGCCACCTATCAGCAAAACCTTGATGGGTGACTTGATAGGAAGGGTGTTATTAACAAGACGGGCAGGTACGTCTTTAATTAATAGTGGAAAACCTTTTTTTGAAACGGAACCACTAGCCTGCAAAGCACTATTTTGGCATTGCGCCATGGTGACTTTGGGCAAGCGATTAACCAGCGGTGTGCACCATTGGTTAATCGGGTTTTTAACGTTTTTTGGTGGAGTTGAGCTGCCTGCTAAAACAGGCAAAGAAAACATGAGCCCAACGAGAACACCAACATAGCCGTTACGCACGGAGTTGATTTTACTTGTTTAAAATTTCAACCCTGCGGCATCGCGCAGCAAGGCAGCTTTATCGGTACGTTCCCAGGTAAATTCAGGCTCGTCACGTCCAAAATGACCGTATGCAGCAGTTTTTTGATAAATCGGACGCAATAAATCGAGCATTTGTACGATGCCTTTAGGGCGTAAATCAAAAAATTGATGCACTAATTCTGCAATTTTTTCATCAGGAATAATACCGGTACCTTCGGTATACACAGTTATGTTAATCGGCTTAGCGACACCGATTGCATAGCTGATTTGAATCTGGCACTGACGCGCCAAACCGGCTGCCACAATATTTTTAGCCACATAGCGTGCAGCATACGCAGCAGAACGATCTACCTTGGTAGGATCTTTTCCTGAGAATGCGCCGCCACCGTGCGGGCAAGCGCCGCCGTAGGTATCGACAATAATTTTACGGCCAGTCAAACCGCAATCGCCTTGCGGTCCGCCGATCACAAAACGACCGGTTGGGTTAATTAAATAGCGGGTATTTTTTAACCATTCTTTCGGCACGACCGGGTTAATAATGTCTTCAATCGCTGCTTCTTCAATCGCTTTATGGTGCATTTCCGGCGCATGTTGCGTGGACAGCACAATAGTATCGATTCCCACTGGACGGCCATCGACATAACGGAGAGTCACTTGCGATTTGGCATCTGGACGTAACCAAGGCAGGCGGCCGTCTTTGCGCAATTGCGATTGACGCTCCACAATCCGGTGCGCATAGTAAATTGCAGCAGGCATTAATTCAGGTGTTTCGTCGCAGGCATAACCGAACATTAAACCTTGATCGCCAGCGCCCTGATCTAAATCAAGACCGCGGCCTTCATCCACACCTTGTGCGATATCTGGAGATTGTTTGTCGTAGCAAACCATGACGGCGCAACCGCGGTAATCAATCCCGTAGTCGGTATTGTCGTAGCCGATGCGTTTGATCGTTTCGCGTGCAACGTTGATGTAATCGACATTGGCGTGGGTGGTAATTTCACCGGCCAATACCACTAAACCGGTATTGCAGAGAGTTTCTGCGGCGACGCGTGCGTGCGGATCTTGGGCTAAAATTGCGTCCAAAATTGCGTCGGAGATTTGATCGGCGACTTTGTCAGGATGACCTTCTGAGACGGATTCAGAAGTAAAGAGGTATTCATTTGCCATGTCAGGCGTCCTTTGCTTATGGTTGACCATGTCGCAGAAAAATAAGAGCCTGCGACGCTTTAGCGGAATTTATATACCGTCTCGCAAGTTGTCTGTTAACTCGGCGGTAATTCAGCGCCACAAGCTTAAGAACTATGCAATAAGCTTAGTTCAAAACGCCAGATTTTCCAGATTTCTGGGGCAATTCGGCAGGCAGTGAGGCTGGATTTCGTGCTATTTTACGCCTCTTAGGAATTTTTTGCTGCAATTCACTACATACAAGGTCTTATGCTGGTTGGATTATTTCGTTTATTGTCATTTTTGCCTCTGCCTATTCTGCATGGAATCGGTGCCAGTCTTGGTTGGTTGGTCTATCTGATCAGCCCTTCTTATCGTCATCGCCTGCAAACGAACATTCGGCAAGCCGGCTTTGCCGAGCACACCCGGAGCGCTGTTTCTGAAGCAGGTAAAAATATTTTAGAACTGGCTTTTGTTTGGTGCGCGCCACCGGACAAAGTATTAAAAACGGCAACAATAGAAAACTGGGAGATAGCGCAAGCAGCGCTGGATGCCAAGCAAGGTGTTATTTTTTTAACGCCGCATTTAGGCTGTTTTGAAATTATTGCGCAAGCGATTGCCGTCAGAACGCCGCTCACCGCCTTGTATCGTCCGCCGCGCAAACAAGCCTTACAACCGCTAATGACTGACGCCCGCTCACGCACCAATTTACTGCTGGCGCCAGCCAATTTAACTGGCGTGCGCAGCATGCTTAAAGCGTTAAAAAAGGGCGGCGCAGTTGGATTGTTGCCAGATCAGGTTCCTCAGCAAGGTGAAGGCATTTGGGCTAATTTCTTTGGTCGCCCCGCTTACACCATGACACTGTCGTCCAAACTGCATAGCATGACAGGCGCGCCGATTATTCTTTCATACGCTGAACGACTTTCTTTTGGCCGGGGCTTTTTAATCCGCTTCGTTCCGTTCACCGAAACATTAACCGGCACACCAGAACAACAAGCCAGCGCGATTAATCTGGCGATGGAAAAATTAATTGCGCAGTGCCCAGCGCAATATTTTTGGAGCTATAACCGCTACAAAACACCGGCGAATGTGGCAGCGCCGACGACCAACTCAGACAACAATCATAAACAATAATAATTAGAGAAAAATATGAGATTACTATTAGGACTAATGTGGTGTTTACACTTTTTACCGCTACCGATATTGGGACGTTTTGGTGAAGCTATCGGCAGTATTTTTTATTGGATATTGCCTTCACGTCGTCACATCACGAAGACCAATTTACGTTTATGCTTTCCAGAGCTCTCCGAAGCAGAACGTACAACCATCGCAAAACAACACTTTCAAGCTTATGCGCGCAGCGTTTTTGAACGCAGTATTTTGTGGTGGAGTTCCGAGCAGCGGGTACGCAAACTGATCCGTGTTGAACCGGCTGTACCGACTGAGTTAATCGCTGCTGGTCCGGTGATCTTGCTTTGCCCGCACTTTGTTAGCTTGGACGTGGCGGGTATTGGCTTAGTGTTGGAGACGCCGATCTGCTCAATTTATGCGCCACAAAAAAATGCCGTATTTGATGAAGCTTTAAAAAATGGCCGCAACCGTTTTGGGCTGGTACGGCTGTTATCCCGTGCTGAAGGAGTCAAACCGATTATTCGTGCGATGCGCGAAGGGTATGGATTTTTAATGTTGCCGGATATGGATTTCGGGATTAAAGATGCAGAATTTGTGCCGTTTTTTGGGATTCCGGCAGCCACCTTAACTGCGCCAGCTCGGATTGCGGCAGCCACTAACGCTAAAGTTGTGCCAGTCATTGCCACCATGCTGCCTAACTACCAAGGCTGGCGAGTTACCGTACATCCAGCTTGGGAAAATTTCCCTGGCGACGATATTGTGGCGGCGACCCAATACATGAATACATTTTTGGAAGAACAGATACGCTTAACTCCGGCAGAATATTTTTGGTCGCATCGTCGCTTTAAGACTCGTCCGGAAGGCGCTGAAGATTTATATAAATAAAAAATTTAGTTTTGGCATACCCGTGTATTAAATAAATATTTGTTGATATTAACCAGGCTCTACATTGGGAATTATTAATACTGTCGAAAAACTCATTTTTAATCGACAGATGACCCATTGGATACGTTAAAATTTTCAAAAAAACATGAGAGTATATGGAAAGCTTCTCTGCGATAGTAAAATTGCTTACTATCATTAGAGCAGCCTATAATCCAATGTTGTTTGTTCGCTTACTTGTTCGCCTATTCATTTGTTCCACTCAAATAGAAACGCAGCATGAAAATAAAATTCACAAAAATGCACGGCGCGGGAAATGACTTTTTGGTGTTTAACGGCATCCATCAGCAAATCGCATTTACGCCAGAACAATGGAAAAAATTAGCCGATCGACGCTTTGGTGTCGGCGCGGATCAAATGCTAGTTGTAGAGCGCTCCACACTTCCCGAAGTTGATTTCCGTTATCGCATATTTAATGCCGACGGTGGCGAAGTGGAACATTGCGGCAACGGCGCCCGGGCATTTGTAAAATTTGTCCACGAAAAAAAGCTCATCAAAAAAACCCGCATTAAAGTTGAGATCATGAAAGGCATTATTGAGCTCAATCTTGAAACGGATGGCAGCGTTACAGTAGATATGAACGCGCCAATTTTAGATGCGACGCAAGTCCCTTTTGATACAACAGATTTAGTCAGCAAGACTGAAGCACAAGCGACGCTTTGGCCACTGAATGTCGGTAAAAAAACCGGCAAATCCGCCGTCTTAATTTCCGTCGTTTCAATGGGCAATCCGCACGCGGTACAAATCGTGACAGATGTTGATGCGGCACCGGTTCTTACCGACGGCCCATTGATTGAATGCCATCCGCGCTTTCCACATCACGTGAATGCCGGATTTATGCAAATCATTGATCAGCACAATATTAAATTACGCGTCTTTGAACGCGGTGCCGGCGAAACGCTAGCATGTGGTACCGGTGCTTGCGCAGCCGTTGTGGCCGGAATTTTACGCGGTCATTTAACCTCTCCGGTGCAAGTCACTGCGCGCGGCGGCGAACTCACTATTAGCTGGGCCGGCGTCGGTCAATCGGTGTTTTTAACTGGCCCTGCCGTAACCGTCTTTGAAGGCGAATTTAATCTATAAGACTTACCCATCGTGCTCTCCTTGCCTGAGCACTATGCGCAAGTCCTAATTTATAAAAGGTTGTCACTAGTATGAATCACATCGAAGTAGCCAGTTTCTTAGCAACCAATCCGCATTTTTTTGAAGAGCATGCCGAACTGTTAGGAACGATTAAATTGTCTAGCCCCTTATTGGGCCGCGCAGTTTCTTTGCAAGAACGACAAATGGAAGTAGTGCGCGATAAATATCGCCATCTTGAATTACGTTTATCTGAATTGCTGCGCATGGCGCAAGAAAACGACAACGCTACGGCTAAATTTCAAAAATGGACTAACTCACTTTTATTAGCTAGAAATGATGTCGATTTACCGCATTTACTCACGACCAATTTGCAAGAATTTTTCTCACTTCCACACGCTTCTTTGCGCCTGTGGAATGTCGCGGAAGAATATCAGCATGCCTGGTTTGCCAGTCCAGCCAGTGATGATATCCGCTTATTTGCACGCGGCTTAAATGCTCCGTTTTGTGGCGAAAATAAAGACTTTGAAGCCGCAAGCTGGATAGACGCGCCGGTCGCCTCCCTTGCCATGTTACCGTTACGCGCCAACGGCGAAGTGATCGGTTTATTAGTGCTTGGATCATCCGATAAATATCGTTTTACCAGCACCATGGCCACCGACTTGTTGTCACAAATTGCCGACACAAGCAGCGCGGCATTAAGCTGCTTGATTAAGTAAGTAGCAGCATGAATACCGCCACGGAAACCACACCAGTATTGCATCCAGACTGCGTAAGTTTCCTGGCGTATTTGCGTGATATTCGCCATTATTCGCCGCATACTATTAGCAGTTATCGGACCGATTTAATTAGCCTATCCGCCCTGTTCGCCAGCACCCCGCCGCATCAGGTCAGCACCCTGCAAATCCGGAAACTGACCAGTCAATTACACAGCAAGCAGTTACAAGCGCGTTCCATTGCGCGACATTTGTCATGCTGGCGCAGTTTTTTTTCCTGGTTATCTAATCATACCGATACAGAGATCAATCCCGTTATCGGCATCAAAGCGCCTAAACGCAGTAAAAGCTTACCTAAAGCGTTATCGGTCGATGAAGCGGTGCATTTAGTTGAACATGCGCTAGGTACTTCCGCGTCGCAAGCGGCTGACCATGCGATGTTTGAATTGCTGTATTCGAGCGGCTTACGGGTATCTGAATTAGTTAACCTGGACATCGGTTATTGTAAAGAAGCTGCTTATACATCGTCCGGTTGGATAGACCTGGCAGAGCAAATGGTGCATGTGACAGGAAAAGGCAATAAAGTCCGTGAAGTGCCCATTGGGAGTTCGGCAATTACGGCGCTGCAACATTGGCTGGGACAACGCCCCAGTTTATTAAAGTTGGAACCGCATGCGCTGTTTTTAACCAGCCGCGGCACACGCATGTCAGCACGTTTAGTACAATTACGGATCAAAGCACATGCGCAGCAATTAGAAATAAAAAGCAATGTTCATCCACACGTTTTGCGCCATTCTTTTGCATCACATGTGCTGCAATCCTCCGGCGATTTACGTGCCGTACAGGAATTATTAGGACATTCTTCGCTGGCATCTACCCAGGTATATACGGCCTTGGATTTTCAACATTTATCTCAAGTTTATGATGCGGCGCATCCGCGCGCAAAAACAAAATAAACTATTTATAGCAACGATTGAATATCATGAAACTCATTCCCAGCACAATCTTGACCGGTTTTTTAGGTGCAGGAAAAACCACCTTGTTAAACCGCATTTTGCATGAAGATCATGGCTTTAAAATCGCCGTGATTGAGAATGAATTCGGCGCAGAAAACATAGATAATGAAATTTTGCATCGCGACACCAAAGAGCAAATCATTGAAATGAATAACGGCTGTATTTGTTGCACGGTGCGCGGTGATTTAATTGTTGCATTAAGCAATCTGGCAGAAAAACGTAACGCTGGTGAAATTAGTTTCGACCATTTAATTATCGAAACCACTGGTCTCGCCAATCCAGGCCCGGTCGCGCAAACTTTTTTTGTAGATGATCAAGTCGCTAGCCACTATATGCTAGACGCCATCATCACGGTAGTGGACGCCAAACACGCCATGCAACAGTTAGACCAACATCAGGAAGCGCAACGTCAGGTTGGCTTTGCCGACAAACTGTTTATCAGCAAAGCAGATCTGGTTACGGCAACAGATTTAGATTCTTTAACCGCCAGACTCAAACGGATTAATCCACGCGCGCCAATTACCACCGCACATTTTGGACAAGTTGCGATTGCCGATGTATTAGATTTGCGTGGCTTCAATCTTAATGACAAGCTCGCCATTGATCCTGACTTTATGGGTGAAACTGAAGAAGAACATCATCACCATGACGATGCAGAACATTGCGAACATGAAGATCATTCCCACTGCGACCATCACGATCATGACCATGCCCATCAACATCTGGACGATATTTCCGCTTTTGTTTTTAAAAGCCAACGTCCTTTTAATACGGCATTGCTAGATGAATATTTAAGTGGAATAATTACTGCGTTTGGCCCTCAAATGCTGCGTTATAAAGGCATCCTATTTATGGACGGAGCCGATTGCAAAGTGGTTTTTCAGGGCGTTCATCAGATTATGGGCAGCGATGTTGGCCGCCCATGGGAAAAAGATGAAATAAAAGAAAGTAAAATTGTATTTATTGGGAATAATTTGCCAAAAGATATTTTTATTAGCGGTTTAGAGCAATGTCTGGTATAAACTATCGGATTACTGATTTAGAAAAAAATTTCTTATCAGTTGGGTCGTGCGGTCGTTAAGTGACTGCTCTTATATCAAATCTGTCGTATCGAGAGTATGCGAAGTGGCAACTAAAACTACCAAAACAAGTGCAGCAAGCAATAAACCGGCATCCATTATCACGGAAGAAGAACTTCTGAAGATGGGTGAGAAGGATTATATGAACGAAGCCCAATTGGCTTTTTTTAAGGCGCGTTTGCAACAGCTTGAAAAAGATCTGCTCAAAAACGCCGACGAAACAACTGAACACTTACGTGAAACAGTCTTGGTTCCAGATCCGGCTGATCGTGCGACGATTGAAGAAGAGCATGCGCTAGAACTACGTACTCGTGACCGCGAACGCAAACTGCTCAAAAAAGTTCAACAATCTATCGGATTAATCGATTCAGGTGAATACGGTTGGTGCGAAGAAACTGGCGAACCAATTGGCGTAGCAAGATTATTAGCGCGTCCAACGGCTAACCTGTCTTTAGAAGCACAGCAACGACGCGAATTAAAGCAAAAACTTTATGGTGATTAAGCAATAATTATTACTGCTTACATTATAAAAACAGGTAGCTTAGCCATTAATGGCAAAGCTACCTGTTTTTACAAGTGCGATCGATTTTAATCTCTCCACATCTAATTTTTTCTGTTTTACATAGCGAAAAACGACAAATAATGTATTATTAATGAGAGGGAATATTCGGATTTAATTTGGCGCATACTTCACTAAATGCTGCAGTAAAAATAGTAAGATTGTGTTACGGCAACATTTACATGTTATTAAATCGAATATACTTACCGTTTTAAGTGAAGCATTGCTAGTAAGTGTATTACTATAAAAAATACCTCAACACTTACCCCCACCAGCAATTAACACAGGAATACAGCAGTGATTTTTTCGATTTTCGGCAAAAAAAATGGAGGCAAGAAAACATCTGAGACTGATCAAAAATCAGCCAAAGACAGCCTCTTGACTACGACTGGCCTTACCGCCAATACGAGTGCTGATTTCGCCAATTCAATCATGGCGCAACGCCATATTGCTCGTGCTACAGAACGTAAGATTGACGCGATTGAATACGAAATGTCGCGTGACATTATCAAGAAAAAAATCGAACCACAGCAAGAACCCGTCAATAGCCAACAGCCCGACGCAAACATTAACTTGTTTGATGACGACAACACCATCGATCATAAAAAATACCCTAATCAGACCGATAACTTTGAAGCGACGATGCCTCTTCTCGGTGCCGTAACTGAGTATTTACTGGGTTCCAGTACCGAGGCACTCGCCAGCCATTCTTCACTTGAAAATATACCGGCACTAGAAGAAGCCGCGATTCTTTTTGCCAGTGAGCAATTTGAAGCCGCTGAACTCATTCTGCAAAACTTAATCCACACTGAAAACTACAATGCATTAAATCCTTCCGCATGGTTAATGCTGTTTGATTTATACCAAATCACCAACAATCAGGTGAAGTTTGAACAGTTGAGCCTGGATTATGTGAGCAAGCTAGAAATTTCTGCGCCGATTTGGGTAACCGCACAAACTCAAAGCGCACCTAAAAAAGAAAAAGGTTTTGTGCCTGGCGTTTCTTTTTCAGGAAAACTCAACGCGCAAATTAACAAACAAATAGATAAGCTTAATTCGCTTGCCAAGCAACACCAGCAAATGCGGCTTGAATTTGTTCGTATTACCGAAGTGGATGTAATGGGCTGTGAACTCTTATTAAAAGGGTTTCAGTCTTTAAAAAAATCCAAGCAAGAATTGACAGTAGTTGGTGCGCACGATTTAATTAAATATGTACGCGCCTTAGTCGCTGTGGGCCGACGCGATGAAAGCGAAGCGCCCTGGTTGTTACTGTTAGAGTTATTACAGCTCATTAATGACGAAGCGGCCTTTGAAGAAGCTAGCATTGATTACTGCATTACCTATGAAGTTTCCCCTCCGTCATTTGAAGCGCCAAAAAATAAAGCTACAGCAGCATCGGTAGGTATTTCTATTGAGTTTGTTGAAGCCGATCGCTTTTTACTGCCTAAAATAATCGATGGCAATACCGACGTGCTCATCGGCAACATTGCTACTTTTGCGCAGCAACACAATTCAGTTCAGTTAGATTGCTCTCAGCTGGATAGAATCGACTTCAGCTCATGCGGGCAGTTGTTAAGCGGGCTCATCCCACTTTCCAAACAACTGAATGTATCTATTGAATTCCATGACGTGAATCATTTAGTAATAGCTTTATTAAATGCCATGGGATTTAAAAACATCGCCATGATATTCCCACGAAAACGCTAAATCTCGCCTACACTTACTCAGTAATATATTTTCATCTACTGTCAACGCTACGCAATAAACACGAAGCTAGCACCGTCAAAAAATCATTTCCCATCGCTAGCGAATCATATAGTTAAGCTAATTCTCCCACTCCTTTGAGTGAACAGTAGTTATACGTTAAGTAAAAGGTGACCTATGGTTTTCCCGATAATAACTTTAATTGCGCTTGGTGTTTTACTCTGGCAGCTCAATCTTCTCCACTTTCGCCGACTTCCCATCACTCTGTATGCGACAGGCATTTTTCTGTTCGCTACCAGCGCAGCTACGCAGGGGCAAGAAAATGAAATCCGCGTCCCATCGGGAGTCACATACCAACTCATCGCGACGTATAGCGTTGATCGGCTAAATCAAATTTTGACTTCGGAATTGAAAGAGTTTTCAGATTTTCCGATGAGTTATCCTCCCGCACGGTATCCGGTGAAACTGTACCGGATAACCTACCCATCGGTGATCCCGGAACACAATAGCAGACCCACTAGCGCCTCCGGTTTGCTGGCAGTACCCGAGAGCGGAGCCGACACAATGCCGGTGGTCTCCTACCAACATGGAACGGTATTTAGCAAAACCGAGGTGCCATCCCACCCCGATAACTCGATGGAAACTCGCTTAATGATCGCCCAGTTTGCAGGGCAAGGCTATATGGTGATCGGTGCAGATTATTTTGGCAAAGGCATATCACCGGAGACCGATAGTTTTCTTGTCAAAGCCTCTACCCAGCAGGCTTGTTTGGATATGATGCTCGCTGCGCAGGCGGTCAGCGTCAATCTGAAACTTCACTGGGGACCTCTATTTTTAAGCGGCTGGTCCCAAGGCGGCTGGAGCACCATGGTTTTTTTGAACAAATTGGAAAGTCTTGGCATTCCAGTCAAAGCGGCCGCCGTTGCTAGCGCTCCCAATGATATGTTTGCCATCATGAATCGATGGCTGCATGCGCCAGAAAACCATGACGCGGTATATCTTCCCGGCTTGGCAATCTTGCAGATAAATGCCTATGAAGAATACTATGGCTTGCCTAACCTGACTCTGTCCGCCTTTAAGCCTCAATACCAATCCATCGCCCGCGACCTCTATCTCAACAAAATCACCTACGCAGAGGCTGGGCCTAAACTACCGAAACGCATGAACGATTTACTCCAGGATGATTTCATCGCCGGAAGCTCATTGGGCAGCAGCCGATATTGGGCGCTTTTACAGGACAGCCAAGCCTTTCGCTGGCGCAGCATAACGCCTTTACACACTTACTACGGGGATGAGGATGAGGTGGTACCTGCTTACATCGCCACTCTTCCGGTCAGCTACCAAAAATTCGTGGGAGGCGCTAGCGCTGTGGGAATAGAAGTTAAAAAAGCGAATCATCGCGGAACCTTTGTGTACGCCGTTGCAAATCAGAAAAAATGGTTCGATCAGCTACTAACCAAGTAAGCAGCCTTTCAGAAAAATTTGTATTCGCCAGCTTAAAAGCACCGAACTCAGGGCTGCTATTAAGTCAGATAAACCATGCCTACAGATATGTAGCATTAAAACATTGCCAGAATATTTCCACGGAAACGATGATTTTCATCTACACTTATTTGAGAATGCATTGCAATCGATAAGCTTCTATTAACTAACTAGCTTGTAATTTTTAACTCCTGCCCCAAACTCCTGCTTATCGTTCGACATGGCAATCATTAATGATTGCTTAGACAATATCCAACTTTAAGGCATTTATGGAACAATTTCACGGCACCACCATTCTGTCCGTCCGGCGTGGCAACAGCGTGGCACTAGGCGGCGACGGACAAGTCACACTAGGCAACATCGTCATGAAGGGTACCGCTCGCAAAGTGCGTAAGCTGTACCACGGTAAAGTGTTAGCTGGTTTTGCCGGCGGCACCGCTGATGCATTTACCTTAATTGAACGGTTTGAAGCCAAATTAGAAAAACATCAAGGACATTTAATGCGCGCCTCGGTCGAGTTAGCCAAAGACTGGCGCACTGACCGCATGTTGCGTCGTTTAGAAGCCATGTTATTAGTCGCTGATCGCGAAACAACCCTGGTTATTACCGGTAATGGCGACGTACTGGAGCCGGAAGATGGCATTGGCGCGATTGGCTCTGGCGGTACATTTGCTCAATCTGCGGCAAAAGCGTTGCAAGAAAATACCGAGCTCTCGCCCATTGAAATTGTCAAAAAATCACTGACTATCGCTGGCGAATTATGTATTTATACTAATTTATCTCACACTATAGAAACACTGGATTAATCACCATGAATAACATGATGAGCATGACTCCCCAAGAAATCGTCTCCGAACTCGATAAGCACGTAGTAGGGCAAGATCGAGCCAAACGTGCTGTGGCAATTGCGTTACGTAACCGCTGGCGTCGTCAGCAAGTGGCCGAACCACTGCGTAATGAAATCACGCCAAAAAATATTTTAATGATCGGGCCAACCGGCGTTGGAAAAACTGAAATTGCCCGTCGCCTGGCAAAACTGGCCGACGCGCCTTTTATCAAAATTGAGGCCACTAAATTTACTGAAGTTGGCTATGTCGGACGCGATGTCGATACCATCATTCGTGACTTAATTGAAATTGGTATTAAACAAACGCGTGCCACGGAAATTAAAAAAGTCCGGGCTCGCGCCGAAGATGCAGCCGAAGATCGCATACTCGATATTCTCTTACCGCCAGCGCGTGATTTTGGTCTTAATCCGCCTGATGCAGCCCCAGCTGACAACAACACTCGCCAGACTCTACGCAAACGTTTGCGTGAAGGCGCACTGAACGATAAAGAAATCGAAATTGAAGTTGCTGACGTTGCGCCTCAATTAGAAATCATGGCACCGCCCGGCATGGAAGAAATGACCGAGCAAATTAAATCGATGTTTTCTGGCGTTGGTGGCAGTCGTAAAAAATCACGCAAATTACTAATCCCGGAAGCGCTCAAATTATTGATTGAAGAGGAAGCGTCAAAATTACTCAACGAAGACGATATTAAGCAAAATGCGATTCAAAGCGTTGAGCAAAACGGCATCGTTTTTTTAGATGAAATCGACAAAATCGCCAGTCGCTCTGAAACCGGCGGTGCCGAAGTTTCACGCGCTGGGGTGCAACGTGATTTACTGCCATTAGTAGAAGGCACAACAGTCAACACGAAATATGGAACAATTAAAACGGACCATATATTGTTCATTGCATCGGGCGCATTTCACTTAGCCAAGCCATCGGATTTAATCCCGGAATTACAAGGCCGCTTCCCAATTCGGGTTGAGTTGGAATCGCTTTCCATCGCTGACTTTGAACGGATTTTGACCGGCACCGATGCCTGCCTGACTAAGCAATACATCGCCTTATTGGCCACAGAAAATGTACAAATTGTGTTTGTAGATAGCGGCATTAAAAAATTGGCTGAAATCGCTTATTCTGTGAATGAAACGACTGAAAATATTGGTGCTCGTCGTTTGTATACAGTAATGGAAAAACTGTTGGAAGAAATCTCTTTTGAAGCCGACAAAAATAGCGGCGATGCTATTGAAATTAACGGTGAGTACGTTCAACAACGGTTGGGAGCTTTAGCTGTAGATGACGATTTATCGCGCTACGTTTTATAAAAAAAAACGGATTCCAGTTTGCGCTGGAATCCGTTTTTTTAAACCTAATGTACACCTTGCAAACTCAATTAGTTAAGCTCCGCCTTAGCGTCCCGCGCCAACAAACGCCGCACCATGTCTGCGGTACTATCACCATCAAATAACACACCCGCAACAGCATCAGTAATTGGCATATCTACGCCGTACTGACGGCTTAAACTTTGCACAGCTTGTGCGCAACGCACGCCTTCAGCCACATGCCCTAACTCTTGGACGATCTGCGCTAGCGGCTTACCTTGCGCCAACGCCAGACCTACTCGCCGATTACGCGACAAATCCCCGGTACAGGTCAGAATTAAATCGCCCATACCCGTCAAACCCATAAAGGTTTCCAACTTCCCGCCTAAGGCTTGCCCGAGCCGCGTTATTTCTGCCAAACCACGGGTAATCAATGCAGCTCGTGCATTTAAACCTAAGCCAAGTCCATCTGCAACGCCGGTGGCAATAGCCAAAATATTTTTTACCGCGCCACCCACTTCAACACCGACCACATCGTCGCTAGAATAAACACGCATGGCAGAACTGTGCAAAGCGCTAACAACCAAATCAGACAATACCGGGAAGTTCGAGGCGATAGTGAGCGCACACGGCTTTCCAAGTGCTACCTCTTGCGCAAAGGATGGACCGGACAAAGCACCGCAAGGTAGCGTATCACCCAACTCTTGTTGCACAACTTGATGCGGCAATAGCAAACTGCCTTCTTCCAAGCCTTTGCATAGCCAGATCAAATTCGGCACAGAATGCGCTTTCAACGCTTGCGATAACGGACGTAGGCCAGCAACCGAGGTTGCAACAATCAACAAGCTATCCGATTGATTTACATGTGCTAGTGCCTGATTAAAATCAGCACTTAATTGCAGGGACGGTGGGAGAGTAAAACCTTGATGCTGACGCGTTTGATCAGCCTGTTGAATAACTTCACTATTACGCCCCCAAAGTATTACCTGATGACGTGGCGCCAAGGCGATTGCCAACGCACTACCCCAGGCACCGGCACCTAGTATGGTGATTTTCATGTTTTATAATGGAAAATAGTTAACACGCAACGTTCGACAGCATAATGGCGGGTATGCGTTTTTGCTTGCTTCGAATCTTAATTAAATGCCCCAAACATCATTCAGTCGCACATAACCCGTTGCACCATCGCTATGTTTTACTTTAGCCCAGCCTGGAATGACCGTATCAACCAATTCTAAGACAACACCTTTATCTGCAGAAAACACCACTTCAGAATAATCGTCTGCAGTAATGCGGATTTTTGCATTTAAATTGCGTACCAGAATATTTTTACGCTCACTTAATTGCTTGGTTTCAATCCAAGACAGATCACCGGCAAAATCACGTACTTTTGACCAGGCGCCATAATTAATGACGACTTCGACAGGCATTCCGCGTGGTGCTATAAATAATTTTTGACCGCGAATAGAAGGTGCGTCATACATGATGACTGGACTAGCGCCGACATTTTTGAAGTCAAGTGCGAAGGCTCCACTAGCATATCCACAAGCTGCCAGTGCCAAAATAACCAAGCGAGTTTGTGATTTCATACTAGCTCCCATCTGTTGATAACAGTTTAGTGATAACTAAATGTTTTGCGTGATATTTTGTGCCGGCCAAGTTACTAACTGGCCGACACAAAGTGAGGCCAGGCTGTTAGTGCGTTACTTGCGCAACTTCTTCAGTTCCTGCAGCTTGAGCTTGTTCTGCTGCAGCGGCGGCAGCTTGCATACGTTGTTGGAAAAACATTTCGAAATTGATTTCCGACAAGTGAACTGGTGGGAAGCCAGCACGGGTAATCGCATCAGCGATATTCGAGCGCAAATATGGATAAACGATATTTGGGCAACCAATGCCTAACAATGGAGCGAGTTGATTTTCTGGTACGTTGCGTACTTCAAAAATACCAGCTTGCTTGCCTTCTACCAAAAACGCGACTTTATCTTTGATCTTGGCAGTAACAGTAACAGTCACTGTCGATTCGTAAATGCCGTCAGCCAAAGGTTGAGCAGCGACATCTACCGCTACTTCAATTGCTGGCGCTTCTTGTTCCAAGAAGATTGCAGGGGAATTAGGCTGTTCTAAAGATAAATCCTTCAGGTATACGCGTTGGATTTGAAATACTGGCTGCAAATTTTCTTCTGACATGAAACACTTTCTATAAATTAGTATGGAAACTGCCGGAACATCTTAGAGCAGTGGTAAAAAATTAAGGCGGGTTAGGACAGAACAGCAAACTTAGTTAGCTTAACAGCGCCTCGTAGTTGAGGTCGCCCTCGAACTTATCAAGACCTTGCTTTGCATTAAGTTGCATCCGTTGCGCAATATTACGCAGGATGCAGCAATTCGTCTAGCTTTCCGCTTCGATCTAATACAGTTAAATCGTCAAAACCGCCTACATGATGTTCGCCGATGTAAATTTGCGGCACCGTGCGGCGACCAGTTTGTTGCATCATTAATTCACGTTGTTGCGGGTCAAGATCAATTCTGACTTTCTCAATCTGATCAACACCTTTAGACTGCAATAAACGTTCTGCCATAATACAATAAGGGCATACTCCAGTACTATACATCTTCACTTGCACGGTCATCTTACTACTCCAAAATTACATATTCACAACTAAAACTTTATTTGACAACTGGTAGGCCTTGCTCTTGCCAAGCAGCCATTCCGCCATCCAAACTCACTACGTTGGTAAACGCAGCACGATTTAACATTGCAGCAGCAGTCGCTGAACGGGTTCCTTTTGCGCATACGGTGATGACTGCGTGGGATTTTTGCTTTTCCAGTTCACCGAGTCGTTTAGACAGGTCGGACAATGGAATATTTTTAGCGCTTTTGATATGACCAGCTTCAAATTCAGCGGCTTCACGCACATCTAGCACCACGCATTTGCTTTGATTCATCAATTGCGTTGCTTGCAAAAGAGATACTTTTGCACCACGTCGTTGCAGTACCGGAACGAGTAATGCGCCACCTGAAATCAGTATCAAACCAATCAGCCAAATATTATCAATAATAAATTTCACACAGATCCAATAGTCTAAGTTAACGGCGTCATTATAAAATAGATGACCAAACAATGTGCTAATACTCTGTCAGACTTTTAGAAACGGTGAGAAAATAGCGCCAGTTTTAGCTTTAATGGCTCTAGCGCTTCCTACTTTTATTATCCTTATTGAAATCTATTATGTATAAACTCGTTTTAATGCGCCATGGCGAATCCACTTGGAACTTGGCTAATCGTTTCACTGGCTGGACCGATGTTGACCTGACAGAAAAAGGCGTAGCCGAAGCACGCGCTGCCGGTGAACTACTGAAACAATCCGGTTTTGATTTCGATATTGCTTACACGTCCGTACTCAAACGTGCCGTGCGCACTTTGTGGAATACCCTGGATACGATGGATTTAATGTGGTTACCGGTGCAGCACGACTGGCGCTTGAATGAGCGTCATTACGGTGCATTGCAAGGTTTGAACAAGGCCGAAACCGCAGCACAATATGGTGAAGATCAAGTCATGATCTGGCGCCGCAGCTATGATATTCCTCCTCTGCCTTTGGCGCAGGACGACCCGCGTACTGATTTTAATAATCCGCGTTACGCTCAATTAGATCCAAAGCAAATCCCACTGACCGAATGTTTAAAAGATACGGTTGAACGTGTTTTACCGGTCTGGAATGACAGCATTGCACCAGCCATCAAATCTGGCAAACGGGTTTTGATTTCTGCTCACGGTAATAGCTTGCGTGCGTTGATCAAAATGCTGGATGGCGTGAGTGATCAAGACATCGTTGGTTTAAATGTACCGAACGGCCAACCGTTGGTATATGAATTGGATGCCGATTTAAAGCCGATCAGACACTATTATCTGGGTGATCAAGACGCTATCAACGCGGCGATGGCTGCCGTTGCAAACCAAGGTCGGGCGAACTAATTGCCTAAATCTTACGCAGCAAAATTAGCCGCCCTGGCGCTGGTTCTGGCTTGGTTTACTCCAAGCTGGTCTGCCAGCCCTGGTCGCGACGAACAAAAGCGCACGGCTGAATCTGAGCATGCCGAATTGCGTAAAAAATTAAGCGACTTAAAACAAGATATCCTCACCACGGAGTCTGCCAAGCAGCGCGCAGAAGATAGCTTGGCCGATTCAGAAGCCGCGATCTCAAACGCCAATCGGAAGTTAGTCGGACTCTCTGCCGAGCAGCAGCAAACCCAACAAAAATTGACTGATTTAGCTGGGCAGCAGCAAAAATTACAGCAGCAAGTTGAACAACAAAAAAAACAATTCTCTGCTTTGCTGCGACAACAATACCAAACCGGCAATAGTGACCGGATTCAGCTACTGTTATCAGGAGATAATCCCAACCGGATCAATCGTGACCTGCAATATTTAGGTTATTTATCGCAAAGCCAAAACAAGCTGATCAGCCAATTACGCGACAACTTAGCCGCCGTCGATAAAAACAAACTCGCGACTGAGCAAGCCAAACAAGATTTAGATGATATCGCAGAGGAACAGCAGCAACAGAAATCGGATTTGGTTAAAGAACAAACAAAACGTGCAGGCTTAATTAAACAACTGTCCAGCAAGCTGAGTGCGCAACGTAAAGAAGCCGGACAATTACAAAAAAATGAGCAGCGTTTAGCCACCCTCGTTGACAAGCTTAACCAGCTCATCGCAGAACAACGCAAAGCCGAGCAAGCTCAGCAAGAAAAGCGGCGTTTGGCGCAATTGGCGCTGGAAGCCAAGCGTAAAGCAGCTACCGAAGCTAAGCCGGCTAAGGATGCTGGCAAATCTTCGTCGACTAAATCAGGCTCCGGCACAATCACCGAGTCTGCACCGATTCAAGTCACCAAAACTCCCGAAGCCAGTTCAGATAATAGCCAATTTGCTCAGCTAAAAGGCCGCTTGCGCTTACCAACCAAAGGTGAGCTGAGTGCTAAATTTGGCAGCCAACGTGGCGAAGGAACCGCGTGGAAGGGCTTATTTATCCGAGCTAACGAAGGAGCGGAAATTAAAGCGGTCGCCTCTGGCAAGGTTATTTTTGCAGAATGGTTGCGCGGTTTCGGTAATTTAATTATTCTTGATCATGGCTCGCAATACATGAGCATTTATGGCAATAATCAATCGGTTCTAAAGCAGGCAGGGGACACGGTCAGTGCCGGAGAAGTGATTGCTACTGTTGGAAATAGCGGCGGCAATGAACAATCAGGTTTATACTTCGAACTTAGGTTTCAGGGTAAGGCTATTGATCCACTTAGCTGGATTAATCTCAAATAGTAGTATCAATTTAGATTCAAACTAAATCTTTCAGGCGAAAAATGGGTAACAAATTAAAGAATTTTGGCTTAATCACTTTAGGTTTAGTGGCTGGCGTTGCTGCATCTTTACAGTTTTCTGCAATGGCGCAAAAAACGGCTACGCCACTTCCCATTGAAGAATTAAGACAACTTGCCGATGTGTTTGGCCTGATTAAATCCGATTATGTTGAACCGGTTGATGACAGCAAACTCATTTCCGAAGCCATTTCGGGCATGGTTGCCTCGCTTGATCCGCATTCCGTTTATTTGGACAAAAAAGCCTTCAAAGAACTCCAGGAGACGACCCAAGGTAAATTTGTCGGGTTGGGAATTGAAGTCGGCATGGAAGATGGTTTTGTTAAAATTATCTCCCCAATTGAAGATTCGCCTGCTGACAAAGCCGGTGTCAAAGCGGGCGATTTAATCACCCGCTTAGATTCCTTATCCGTTAAAGGCATGACGCTCGATGAAGCAGTAAAACACATGCGTGGTGAGCCAGATACCAAAGTCACACTGACTATTGCGCGTAAAAATGTTGATAAGCCAATTATCCTGACGATTACTCGCGCATTGATCAAGACTCAAAGTGTCAAAGGCAAAATGATCGAACCGGGTTATGCATGGTTGCGTGTTTCACAATTCCAAGAGCCGTCACTCGATGATTTAGTTAAAAAGATCAACGCCTTATACGCACAAGATCCACACATTAAAGGCTTGGTACTCGATTTGCGGAATAATCCAGGTGGCTTGGTTCCTAGCGCCATTGGTATTTCTGCCATATTTCTGCCAAAGGATGTCACCGTAGTTACCACCAACGGACAAATTCCTGAATCCAAAGCAAACTACACTGCCAGCCGTGAGTTTTATAGTACCCGCAACGGCCCGGATGCTCTCGCTAAATTGCCTGAAGCGATTAAAAATGTGCCGATGGTTGTGTTGGTGAATACCGGCTCAGCTTCCGCTTCTGAGATTGTTTCGGGTGCTTTGCAAGACTACAAACGTGCAGTCATTATGGGTACCCAGACTTTTGGTAAAGGTTCGGTTCAAACCATTCGTCAGATTAGTGCCGACACCGGCGTGAAACTGACTACAGCGCGTTATTACACGCCAAATGGCCGTTCGATTCAAGCCAAAGGGATTACGCCTGATTTGAACGTGGAAGAAACCGCAGAAAATGACGGCATTAACAGCCTGCGCTTGCGTGAAGCTGATTTGCAAAAGCATTTAGATAACGATAAAGATAGTACTGCCGGCACAGAAAAACGTGATGAAGCAGCAGATGAAAAGCATGCACTTGAAATTGAAAAAACGCTCAAACCATTGGAGTACGGAAGTGCGACTGACTTCCAATTGATGCAAGCGTTAAATCATTTAAAAGGCTTGCCAGTTCAACTTGCTAAAGTAGCGGATAAAGCCGATGCTGAATCTAAAGATGATGCCAAGTCAGATAAGAAGTCGGATAAAAAATCAGACGAAAAAACTGATAATAAAACTAAAGCACCAGCGGCAACTCCAGCAATTCCAGACGCCAGCATTCCTGCCACTAAAAAATAGTTAGCGAGAACGCTGTGAATGACCAACAACTGCTGCGTTATTCGCGCCACATCTTGCTTGATGAGATAGGTATAGAAGGACAAAGCCGGTTGCTGGCTTCTAAGGCACTGATCATCGGCGCGGGTGGCTTAGGCTCACCCGCTGCTTTTTACCTCGCGTCTGCAGGCGTTGGCAGCATTACCCTGATTGACCACGACCAGGTTGACCTGACTAATTTACAACGTCAAATTCTGCATACTGAAGAGCGCGTCGGCTTGAATAAAGTCGATTCCGCCAAGCTCACCTTAGCGCAACTTAATCCCCATATCCAGATTCATGCTTTGTGCGAAAAAGCCGACGCAGCGCGTTTGTGTGAACTAGTTCAACAGGCCGATGTGGTACTGGATTGCTCGGACAATTTTGCCACCCGACACGCGGTGAATGCGGCTTGTGTCGCGCATAAAAAACCGTTAGTTTCCGGTGCTGCAATCAGCTTTGACGGGCAATGCAGTGTGTTTGATGTACGTCAGGCAGATGCGCCCTGCTATGCCTGCATCTTCCCTGCCGAACTACATTTTGAAGAAGTAGCTTGCTCAACTATGGGCGTATTTGCCCCCTTGGTTGGCATCATCGGCACGGTGCAAGCGGCCGAAGCGTTAAAGCTGTTAATGCACGTAGGTACTTCATTGGCAGGTAAATTATTATTGCTCGATGCACGCAGCATGGAATGGCAACAAATTAAAGCAAAACGCAATCCGCACTGTGCAGTTTGCGGCCCCGTTCACCAAAACCCTTAACCTTACGGAAAATTAACATGGCCAAGAAAAAAACTGAAGAAATTGATGCCGAAACGATGGCAGTCATTGAATGGTGCATCGAAGTAGAAGGCCATTTAGTAGCCGCCGGCGCTACTCAAGCGCAGGCGCAAGATCATATTGAAGAACACGTTGAGTGGTTTACCGATTTATTTTATGACGGATTAACGCCAGAACAAGCGGCTAAAGAAGCACTTAATGATCCAGAAGAGAATACATAGCACTCAGCGACAAACTACCTACATAGAACTCAAAATGCCCTAAATAGGGCATTGCGTTCTTTCCCACCGTTCTATAAAATCGCGCAAACATAAATTGCAGATAAGCATTTATGTTTGTCTCAGATTCCCTACTTCCTTAGTGAACTAATTTTTCTTCAAAAGAAAGCTACAACATGCAAAATAGCCTGCGCACATTCTTAGCACTCTGCTTCGTTGCAACTTTATCTGCCTGCGGTGGCGGTTCAAGCCCAAGCTCAGCAACTTCAGCTCCATCATCGCTGACAGCAGGCAGCTCGTATACTATGCCGGCGAACAGCTCCGTCTTGGTACCATCCGGAACAATCATCACTTCTAATGGCTCCACCATCACAGTGAACGGAACTGGCAATACGGTAAATACACAGGCTGGCGCAGTGATCACTGTACCAGGCAGCGCCATAGGCCCGGCCAACAATACAGTCAATGCCGGATAAGCTATAAGCAAATGAGTTAAGTTGGGCATTGCCTCATCTGCCCAACCGATGAAACAGCAGCTTGATATATATGATCAAAAAATCGTGCTTCCATCGGCCGGAAAGCCATTGGATACGTTGAATATAAAAAAAATAGGGGGATATAATTTCCCGATAAAACCCTGTCTTAAATCAACACCAACTGCGCAGTCAACACGCCGCGTAAGGCATTACATACAGCAATCTCTTCCGCATTCATTAGCAGCTCTACGCTGATGCTGCGCTCGGTCAGCGCCCACGCCGGATCATCCATTAATACCGAACGCATTACGCCCGGCAATACGCCAGCACTTAATGGCGGTGTGATCCAACGACCATCTATTTTCACTAACAAATTCGTCCGACCACCTTCAGTGAGTTCACCACGCTCATTACAAAACAGCATATCAAACGCGCCCTGGCTTTCTGCCATTTGCCAGGCCTGATCATACTCAGCGCGCTGCGTCGTTTTATGTTGCAGCCATAGGTTTTGTGTCTGCTGCTGAGCACTGGCAAATAACACTTTTACCGGCATGGTCAGCGGGGCTAAAACGGCGCTTTGAATTTGAATTTGACCTGTGCCATCGACGCTTAATTTGAGGCGATGCGGAATATTTTCAGGTAGCGCAGCGCAAGCTGTTTGCAGTTGCTGCTCTATGTCAGATACATGCAAAGGCAGCCCAAAATAGTGCGTGCTTTTAGCCAATCGTTGTAAATGCCGTTCAACATGCCGGCAACCGTTTTCTTTGGTGGCGTACATGGTTTCAAACAGCGCAAATTGTGCGGGCAAGTCAGTTAAAAAGCGCGCTTTCAATTGGCACTCCTGGTACTCGTCGGCTGCCACACTATCAAACACAATGCCTGCGCCAACGCCCATCACGCCACGGCGATTGCCGTTTGCTTGCGGCGCTTGCAAATGCAGCGTGCGGATTGGAACCGACAAACAAAAATCGGGGATATTTTGTATACCGTAGGAGCTGTGTTGCGTCGGATCAAACCAACCTATCGCGCCGGTATAAATGCCGCGCGTTTCGGTTTCCACTTCCTGGATAATTTGCATGGTGCGGATTTTCGGCGCACCGGTAATCGAGCCGCAAGGGTAAATCGCCAGAAATAAGTCGGTTAAATTTACGTCTGCCCTTAATTGTGCCGTGACGCTGGAAGTCATTTGCAGTACGGAGTTAAAGCGCTGTACCTCAAATAATTTGGGTACTTGCACGGAACCGAGTTGCGCAATTCTGCCCAAATCATTGCGTAATAAATCGACGATCATCAAATTTTCAGCGCGATTTTTTACGTCTAGAGATAAGTGCTCACTGCGCTGCGTATTGAGTTGCTGATTCAATGTTGCGTCACAGGTATTTGACGCGGCGGCAGTGCCCTTCATGGGACGGGCACTTAGTTTGCCCTGGCTATGGCGAACAAATAATTCCGGTGACAATGACAGCATTGCCGAGCCGTCCGGCATGGCAATCAACGCGCCATACGGTACTGATTGACGTTCGCGCAAGCGTCGATACAACGCGCAAATGCTGCCGTAAGTCGTGAAGTGTAAACGGAATGTGTAATTCACCTGATAAGTGTCGCCACTGGCAATATAGCGCTGAATCCGTTCTATGGCGCGTGTGAATTCATCTTCATCAACGCTGGAACGTAGCCCGGCAATACCCGCCACCTCAGCTACACATTCCGACTGTTGTTGCAACCAGCTACCGACCTGCTCATGGCTTAAATGCTGACACTGCCGATACAACAAAATGCTGGATGGCTGCGCAGGGCCAGAATCTAAGCCCTGCAACTCCACACCCAATTCATACGAAAACACCGCCACTGCATACAACCCTTGCTGCAAAGCGGCTTGCATTTGCTCAAGCATGAATGAAAATTGCGCAGCGTCGGTGCAGCTTAATACTTGCTGAAGATCGGTATATAACCGCGAAGTGGGCTGTGCCGCACTGGCGTCGCTGTCATCAAGTAAGGTGAAACTGGACATGGTTTGCCGTTAAAGAGAGTCAGGAACCGCCTTACGACAACAAAAAGCTAATTTGCGCCGCTGAATTTTCTAATGGGTCATTCTTAAACGATGTTTTAACAAAGCGCTGCCAGCGCCCCAAAACAACAGAAAGGATCAAATTAGCGCGCACTGCCACATCTGCCTCATTAATCTGACCGGCCACTGCCGCCAAGCGCAACGATTGCTTCAATGACAGTTCAATCCGGTCAGCAAATTGATTCATGCGCAGTTGCAAACGCTCGTCTTCATTGATGAGCGCATGGCCTGTCATGACTTTGGTCATACCGGGATTGCGCGCAGAAAAACTCAGCAACATGGTGATGATTTCTTGCGCTTGCAACATGCCATTTTCTTGTTGGGTGGTGATCTGATTAATTAAACCAAACACCGAGCTTTCGATAAACTCAATCAAGCCTTCAAACATTTGTGCTTTACTGGCAAAGTGCCGATACAGCGCCGCTTCAGAGACGCCGATACGCGCCGCAAGTGCCGCAGTGGTGATTTTCTCAGCCTTGGGATTCTCTAGCATGCTGGCTAAAGTTTGTAGGATGTGTAGCTTTTTTTCGCCCGGTTTGGAAGTGGCCATAGTTTCTATTTATTTAATGACAGTCTGGATAGTTGTGTTGGAATTTGTTTAATGGAACGGATTTTCAAATCAATATAGTGCGCTCGAGTAAATCGTTTTTTTTCTTTTAAATACTGGGTAATCCACACCGTTTTCATCCCCAGTTGTTTAGCGGTACGTAAATTCTCACGCGTGTCTTCAATTAATACACAATGACGCGCCGATAATTTTTGCTTCGCCAACAATTTCCTCAACAACCAGCGACTTGGCTTAGGACGCAGCTTGCCATGCACGCGCATAGACTCAATCGAAATATGCTGATCAAAATGCCGATGCAACCCTAAGTGCTGCAACACCTGCCGCGAATACTGACGCGGTGCATTAGTGAATAAAATCTTACGTCCCGGCAAACGCTTTAATAAGCGCTTCAAGCCGGACTCATAACGCAGCAAATTAGGTAAATCGTCAAAGTGATGCGCTTGCTGCAAAAACTCTGCCGGATTGACATTGTGATGATTAATCAAACCCAGTAAAGTCGCGCCATATTTTTTCCAATACAGCGTTCGTGCAGCATTTACTGTTGCGGCATCTGCCGGGCTTTTCCCGTCACCCAAAAGGTCCGCCATATAGGCGTTCATGTTGGCATGAATTGCAGGAAAAACCGCGTGACTGGCGTTGTGCAGGGTGTTATCTAAATCAATTAACCAGGTAGTTTGCGGTGTTGAATCGCGCTTTAGCTTCAAGTTAGTGACTACGAATCATCGTACCGAATGCCTGTTCGGTCAGCACTTCCAGCAATAGGGAATGTTCAATTCGGCCATCAATAATATGTACCGTATTGACACCCGATTTTGCAGCATCTAAAGCAGATGAAATTTTTGGCAGCATGCCGCCAGAAATTGTGCCGTCGGCGAACATTTCATCAATTTCACGCGCGGACAAATCGGTAACCAGATTACCTTCTTTATCTAACACGCCAGGAATATTGGTCATCATGATGAGTTTTTCGGCTTTTAGAATCTCGGCAATTTTGCCGGCAACAACGTCGGCATTAATATTGTAAGCCTGGCCGTCGACACCAAAACCAATCGGCGAAATAATCGGGATAAAGGCATCGTCCTGCAACGCTTTAACCACTGCTGGATTGATCGCGTCAATTTCACCGACGAATCCAATATCCAAAAATTTGCCCGGATTTTCACGGTCTGGCATTTCAAAACGACGCGCACGGATTAAACCGCCGTCTTTGCCGGTTAAGCCAACAGCCTGACCACCATAATGATTGATCAGCATTACGATGTCTTGCTGCACTTCACCGCCCAGCACCCATTCAACGACTTCCATGGTTTCTTCATCGGTAATTCGCATGCCTTGCACAAAAGTGCCTTGCTTGCCGATTTTACGTAACGCGCTATCAATTTGCGGGCCGCCGCCATGCACCACGACCGGGTTCATGCCGACCAGCTTTAATAAAATTACATCGCGGGCGAAACCGTGCTTAAGACGTTCTTCCGTCATGGCATTACCGCCGTATTTAACGACGATGGTTTTACCGTGGAATTTGCGAATATACGGCAGCGCTTCCGCTAAAATTTCCGCTTTAATGTGCGCGGGAATAGAATCTGTAGCTAGTTCGCTAACAATCGGCGTCGCTGTTGCTAAATCAGAAGCGGCATCAGTCAGTGAGTCGGAGGGCAATTCAGGAGGCAGATTGGTCATGTCAAATCCCATAAAATTATCGATGAGATTTTACAGCTAAATGCATGCCTCGTTCTGTGATTTTCTTGTAATAAGTCATTGAATCCAGTACGCTACCGCACAAATGACTACTCCAACCCTATTCCAACAGCTTGAAGCCATGCGCCCGGCCTTGTTACGCTTTGCATTATTGCAATTGCGCAATCCCGAATTGGCGGAAGATTCTGTGCAAGATGCCTTATTGGCGGTGCTAGAAAAACCAGATCAATTTGCTGGCGCTTCTAGCTTGCGCACTTATGTGATCGGCATTCTTAAATTTAAAATCATTGATGGCTTGCGGGTGGCTGGTCGTACTGTTCAAATTGAAACTGAAACAGACCAGTCTGAAGACGATGTCATTGATCATTTGTTTCAGGCTAACGGCCACACGGTTGATCCTCCTCGCGCCTGGGGTAATCCCGAAGCAGTACTTGAACAACAAGATTTTTTTAAGGTGATGGAAGTTTGCCTGGAAAAATTACCCGCACAAAATGCCCGCGTATTTATGATGCGTGAATGGCTGGATTTAGAAACGGAAGAAATTTGTAAGGAATTAAACCTCAGCGCGTCTAATCTATGGGTGATCTTGTATCGCGCCAGATTGCGGCTGAGAGAATGCCTTGATATTAATTGGTTTGCACATAGTTAAACGCCTTTAGGACACATCGTGGGAATCAAACCTACTTGCAGAGAAGTACATCGCTTAGTTTCTGAGCAAATGGACAGAGACTTAAACCTTGTCGAAAAAACCCGCTTGCACTTGCACATGATGATCTGTGTCGCCTGCACCAACTTCGGCGGCCAAATGCGCCTTATCCGTCGCGCCATGCATCAGTTTCCTCTAGATAAAGAGTAAGTCATGAGCATCTGCCCGCGCTGCGCCGCCCAATTCACCTGTGCCATGGCCGACCAGACCGGCCAGCCTTGCTGGTGCGCAGCGCTGCCCACGGAACCGGTTTTACCGATTTATCCGGAATTATCGTTAAGCGAAGATGCGCGTTGTTTTTGCCCGATTTGTTTGCAGGAGTGGAAGAAGAGCAAAGCATCCTCGAAAGATTGTAACGAATAGCCAACCCGAGCTCATCGCTCAGAACCGTCATTTCATGACAAAAATGTAGATGTTCACCGCAAACATCATCATCTTGATTGCACAGCAATTAAAATCCCTGCACTTGATAAAAACCGGGTCGCGAATTATTTGCCAGTTGACAATAAATTGGTTGATTAATAGTATTACCCAGCTTTCTTTCATTACGCCCATACCATCCGTATTCCCTTTGCAGCACACTCATTAACGTTGAGGATTGCACATGACGACTACCGCATCAACCGATATCAACCACGTTCGCAGCTCCGCTTTTTCAACCCTGGTGAGCATGTTCACCGAGCCTTCCCGCGCCTTTGCCGCACTTGAAAAACGTTCTATGGTGTTGCTGCCATTATTGCTTGCCACGCTTGGATCTGCGCTGCTTTTACTGTGGTATTACCAAAGCGTGGATTTCGCCTGGTTACAAGAGAAATTATTAGCCGGAAAAGACATGGAGCCCGCGCAACTAGAAGCCGCTAAAAAATTCATGGGTAAAAGTACGCTCATCGGTATGTCACTTGCGAGCACATTCATCGGAATTCCCGTGTTTTATGCGCTGATTGCCGTTTATTTTCTTATCGTCGCCAAAGTCAGCAACTTAACCATCGGCTTTGGTCAATGGTTTGCTTTTGCCACTTGGTCGGCGGTGCCGAGTTTACTCAGTATTCCTCTGGGCGTAATTCAAATTTTATTGACGCAGCAAGGACAACTGGCACCCAACCAACTCAACCCGCTCTCGCTCAATCAATTATTTTTTCATATCGACATGAACCTGCCTTGGGCCGGTCTGTTAGACAATATTACTGTCACTAGCATCTGGGTGATGGTTCTAATGGTGATTGGCTTCCAGACATGGAGCAAAAAATCGCGCGCGACCAGTATCGCTGTTGTCGTAACACCGTGCCTGATCATTTATGGCGTAATGGCAGTAATCAACTTAATGCATAAGGCATCATGAAACGTAAATGGTTAGTATTCACAGGAATCGCCTGCCTATTCGCCGTGCCTTTCCTGCTCAAGCTGGTGCATAGTGAGACAGCCCAATTGGTCGAGGTGCAAAAAGTAGCGCCGCGTGAGATCAAGGCGTCGATTCTTGCATCCGGTAATTTAGTGTTTCAGGAGCAGGCGTTATTGTCGCCGGAAGTGATCGGCAAAGTCCGCTCGGTTCTAGTGAAAGAAGGCGACCATGTTGAGGCTGGCCAGGTCGTTCTCACGCTGGACGATCAGGCTTATCGCGCCGATTTAGCGCAGCAGCAGGCGCTGGTTCGACAAGGGCAGATTGATATTGAACATCAACAACTCAGCATCACCAATCAAACCAGTCAGTACCAACGCAAACTGGATATGCAGCGTTTGAAGATGGTTTCTGATTCGGCATTAGATGATGCCCGCTACGCTTTTGATTTATCTAAAATTGAATTGCGCAAAAGCCGCGAAGGTTTGCAGCAAGCGCAAGCGGTGCTCAATCAAAGCATGGAACGTTTAGCTAAAACCAATATCCGTTCACCGATTTCTGGCACGGTCACTTCCTTAGATATCAAGGTCGGTGAAACGGCGGTAGCCAGCCAAATCGGCATTGCCGGTTCCAGCCTGATGACGATCGCCAACACCGCCAGCTTAATGGCTGAAGTGAATGTGGATGAAGCCGATATTGCCCGGATTATGCTTGGGCAAGAAGTGCTGATTCATACCGCTGCTTATCCCGATACACCACTGACCGGCGTGGTTAAAACGATTCCTTTATCACCAAAAAAAGACTCAGGACAAACAGGCACATCGTTGGCGCGTAACTATTCCGTTAAAGTCAGCATTGCCAATCCAGACAAACTGATTCTTCATCCCGGCATGACGTGTCGCGCTGAAATTTATACCGCTACTTCAGGCAAATCCTTGGCAGTTCCATTGCAAGCGGTGCAGTCGAATAATGATCAACAAACCGATGTTGGCGCGGACAATAAAACAAAAAACAAAGCAACGGTCAAAATTGAAAACTATGTGTTTGTGCTAGAAAATGGCGTCAGCCACAAGCGGGTAGTGAAACTGGGTATTTCTGATGATACTAATCAAGAAATCGTGGCAGGTTTAACGCAGGGAGACTCCGTCATCATCGGCCCTTATAAAATTTTGCGCCACTTAAAACCCGATGAAAAATTGCAGGCTAGCGCAGCCAATGAAACCGCTGCGGTTAAAAAATGACTGAACTCATACGCTTGCACGACATCGGCAAACAATACCAAATGGGTGGGGAAATCATTGCGGCGCTGGATGGCATTAATCTCACCATTCAACGCAATGAATACATGGCATTCATCGGCTCTTCAGGTTCGGGCAAATCCACCATGATGAATATTTTGGGCTGTTTGGATACGCCGAGCAGAGGCAGCTATTCTTTAAATGGCCGCAATGTGGCCAGCATGAGTCAAGCTGAACTGGCGCAAACCAGGAACCGTGAAATCGGTTTTATTTTTCAGAGTTTTAATTTGCTGCCGCGCGCTACAGCGCTGCAAAATGTCATGCAGCCGCTGATTTATCGCGGCATTCGACCGGCTGAACGCGAGCGACGTGCGCGACAAGTGTTAGCACGAGTCGGCTTAGAAAATCGCGTTGACCACTTACCCAACCAGCTCTCCGGCGGGCAGCGCCAACGGGTTGCGATTGCACGTGCTTTATGCGGCGAGCCGTCTATATTGCTGGCAGATGAACCCACCGGCAACTTAGATTCCACCACCGCTGCCGACATCATGAGCTTGTTTGATACCTTGCACTCGGAAGGGCAAACCATCATTGTGGTGACGCACGAACCCGACATCGCCAACCACTGTCAACGAACGGTGCGCTTATCTGATGGACGGGTTCTCACTGATACAAATACAGCATCAACTACAGCGCTGTCTCCAACTGAGGAAATAGTCCGTGGTTAGTTTTCTTGAAAGCATACGCTCCGCTTTACTCAGCATCCGCGCTCATGCGTTGCGCAGTTTTTTGACCGCACTCGGCATCATCATCGGCGTTGCTTCGGTGATTGCCGTGGTCTCAATTATTCAAGGTTTTTCTGCCACCATTGGTGACCAATTTAAGGGCTTGGGCTCCAACAGTTTAACGGTGTACGCTTACACACCGTTTGAACTCCAGTTGCAAGGAGTTGTGAATCGTTTGAGCTTGAATGATTATTCCCAAGTATTGCAGCATATTGAAGGCGTGAGCAATGTTTCACCATCCTTCATGCCATTTGGCAATTCGGGCACGACCGTAAAAAACAGCAGCACCTCAACCTTCACCCGGGTTCAGGCGATTACGACGAACTACCAGGACGCTAACCAAATTTATCCTGAATTAGGTCGGTTTATTACTAGCGACGACAATCAGTCACGCCGCAAAGTGTGCGTAATTGGCAGTAAATTACGTGAAAACTTAAAGCTACCGAATGATCCGCTCGGCAGTTATATTGAAATCGGCGGCGAATGGTTTAAGGTCATCGGCGTGACCGAATCTCGCGGTGAAATGTTTGGCATAAGCCAGGACGATTACGCCTTAATTCCGTTTTCGGTCGGCCAAACCATCGCTGGCAATGCCGCCAAAATTAGTGTTGTCATCACATTTACGGTTGATCAAATGGAGCAGCTCGATGAAATCCAGGATCGGGTTACCGCATTGCTGCGCCAATTACATCGTTTAAAACCCGGCCAGGCTAACGATTTCAAAGTACAAACAGCGCAGCAACTAACCGATACTTTTTCAAAAATCATCGACACCATGACCTTGGTGTTAGGCGGCATCGTCAGCGTTTCTTTGCTGGTTGGCGGGATTGGGATTATGAATATTATGTTGGTGTCGGTCACTGAGCGCACCCGCGAAATCGGCATCTGCAAAGCCTTGGGTGCACAACGCCACCATATTTTGATGCAGTTCTTAATTGAAGCCGTGCTCTTGTCGATTTTGGGCGGTCTGATTGGTTTGGGACTTGGCTATTTGCTCGGCATCGGCGCGGCAAAAATGATTCCCAACTTCCCCGCTGCCTCCGTACCTTGGTGGGCGGTGCTGCTGTCTTTCGGTTTTTCCAGCGTAGTCGGCATTGTGTTTGGCATTATGCCGGCGGCAAAAGCGGCCAATCTTGATCCGATTGAGGCTTTGCGCTATGAATAAAGGCGGAAAATGATGCTATTTACGCCCTTTTCATATACTCCCTTGTTTTTTTGAAACAGGTAACGTAACCATTACTCACCATCCTCGCGCAGGCGAGGAGCAACGGCTACAACGTAGAATGGTGGATTCCTGCCTGTGGGGAAGCGATGATATTTAAAAATTAGTTATAAATTAATACTTAATCCAAAGTCAGGTTATACGTATAAAACTCTTCATCCCGCACCCAACCTAGCGACGCATACAGCGATTGCGCCGTACTATTAGTTTTTGCCGTTGTCAGATCAAGCCGGGCTTTACCGTCGGAAATCCCCAGTTCACGTGCCGCATTAAGTAAATGCTTCGCAACGCCGTTGCCGCGTGCCTCTGGGCTGACGAACAAGTCATATAAAACATAAATTGGTTGCGCCAATACTGAGCAAAATGTGGGGTACAACTGGCAAAATCCGCTCAGGCCGCCCGCGCTGTTTTCGGCGACCAAAATAACGGATTCGCGCTTTTCCACTCTCGTAGCCAGGTAGTGTTCGGCAAGCGCCAAATCAGGTGCTTGCTCATAAAATTGACGATATGCGTCAAACAATTGGGCCAGCTCGTTCAAATCACGGTGCTCAAATTTTCTAATTAATGCCTGATATTTCATTAAATTACCCATGCGATTAAAAAAAGTTAAAAATAAAGTGGAAATCTGAAAAAACCTTGTCAACCACAACCCGCACACCCCGTTATTAGAGCGTGGGTTGCTTTACTTAACGTAGTCTAAACTTAATAGGATCTAACATGAAAACCATTATCTCCGCATTAGTTGCTAGTTTGTTTGCTGTTTCTGCTTTCGCTGCTGCTCCAGCTACTCCAGCTGCCGCTTCAACTCCAGCACCAGCCGCTACACCAGCTGCAATGCCAGCCAGCACTCCTGCTTCAACACCAGTAAAAAAACATAAAAAGCACCATAAAGCAGCTGCCGCTTCAACACCAGCCGCAACTCCAGCTGCATCAAAATAAGATTCACCCGTTTTGATGTTAGTCCAGATCAAATAGACAGGCATAGCCTGTCTATTTGCTTTTTAAGTCTAGCTGCAGTTAAGTCTAGCACCTCTAAATTAATTCCCAAAAGAAACTTTTCACCACGGCACTGCCAAACCTTGCCAGTCCTGCGCTTCACGCAAAACAGAATAATAAAAATAGCTGGTAGCAAACCCGTTGAATGCATTGTTATAATGCGGGCTGTCATTGGGGAGTAGCCGCCCTTCATCTAGAAAGGGACTTACATCAACAGACTTGTCGCCCGCGACATGGTGTAAGTGATTCCAAGAATTTGGCGAGACCTTTGACCGTATTGCTTCCGCATGGCCGGGGTAGCATGCGGTCATCGCGTTTCTACCGGTCAAGGAGTCCAATGTGTTACAACCATTTCTAGTTTCAACCAGTGTCGTCGCGTTAGCCGAAATTGGCGATAAAACGCAATTACTATCCCTCGTCCTCGCTGCGCGTTATCGCAAACCCTTGCCGATCGCTCTTGGTGTATTGGTTGCGACGCTCGCCAACCATGCCGGAGCTGGCGGATTAGGCACCTTATTATCTGGCATATTAAATCCCACCGTGCTGAATTGGGCGGTCGTCGCGTCGTTTGTACTGATGGCAGGATGGATTTTGATCCCCGATAAGCTGGACGAAGGCGAACTTGCCATGCCCAAGAAAGCGATGGGCGTATTTGGTACTACGGTGTTCGTTTTCTTTCTCGCGGAAATGGGTGATAAAACGCAGATTGTGACGATTGCCTTGGCGGCGCGTTACCATGATTTTTTTGGAGTGGTCAGCGGCAGCACATTGGGTATGATACTGGCGAACGTGCCGGTTATTTACCTTGGCAGCCGTTTTGCCAACAAGCTCCCAATCAAGGCCGTGCACATTATTGCATCCATCATTTTTGTGGTGCTAGGCGGGCTAGCATTAAGAAATGCCATCACCGGCACCGCCTTCGCTATGTAGACGCTGTTCACCGAATTAAGGTGTCAGATTGCTTTTGATATTACAAAAAAAGCCTCATCGGCATTTCAACCGATGAGACTTTTTCGTTAAACACTAAGTAACCAGGCTATGGGTTCATATCATGGTACGCTGCACATGCAATGCGTCACCACACTAAACGCCTTATTACGGTCGGTCATATCTGATAACCAGCGCATATCATTTGTCATTTCTTGCGCAGCCTTAGGAGGAATTCCGGCTGGCAATATGTTGACATTGAAATGATCAGAAACTACTTTTGCTATCGAGATATCAAATATTTTAAAGAAACGATCAAGCCCGGTTGGCTCGGCTTCAATATAATCCACATTGTAATTACCAGTCAGCTTGGCTCTTGCTGCAGCAGACTTAATCGCGTCACCATAACTTCCCAAAGTATCAACCAAGCCGCGTTCTTTGGCTTGCTGGCCAGTCCAGACCCGACCTTGTGCTACTTCATCGATTTTCTCAGGCGTTGACTTACGTGCGACAGCTGCTTTGCTCGTGAATTCGGCATAGATATGGTTCACACTTTGCTGAATCAATTCAGCAAAACGCGGGTCTATCGGACGCATCGGATCATAGCCACCACGCAACCAAGTCGTAGTAGTGCCAGCGCTATGCACGCCAATTTTTTCCATCGCTTTATCGGCGGTCGGCAAAAGTGCAAACACGCCGATGGAACCGGTAATGGTTGCGGCATCAGCGAAAACCTCATCGGCGCTCATTGATATCCAATAACCACCGGAAGCGGCAACATTACCCATCGAAACCACGACCGGCTTGCCAGCCAGACGAGTAATTTCCAGTTCGCGACGAATCAACTCTGAGCCAAATGCGCTACCGCCGGGAGAATCGATCCGCAATACCAGTGCTTTAATCTGGTCATCTTCACGGGCTTTACGGATTAAGTTGGCGGTGGATAAGCCACCGATAGAGCCTGGAGGCGCCATGCCGTCACTAATTTCACCTTCAGCAACGATCACGCCGATGGCGTTGCCATTGGGATTAATAATCGGTTTTTGACGAGCTAAGTAATCTTCATAATTAACTTGGCGGAAGCTTTTTGTTTGCGCGTCTTTAACGCCACGATCCAACATCAGTTGACGCAATTCATCGCGGGTTTTTAAGCCGTCTACTAATTTATCGTTGAGTGCCAATTGTGCCAAATCACCATTCACTTGTTTGATTTGGTTGGGCAAATCATCAATATTACGCATGATGCTGCCAGATCCTAATTTGCGCGCTTTTTCTACATCATTAGTGTAGGTTGCCCACAGATCGTTATATAAAAATGCTTCTGCTTCCGATGCGGCATTAGATGGTCCATTAGCGATATACGGTTCTGCAAAGCTTTTATATGTACCGACCCGCATCAAATTAACGGTAATGCCTAGTTTGTCTAGCGCATCACGGTAATAGTTTTTGTAACCGCCAAAACCTTCCAGCGCAACCATCCCCATCGGATGCACATACACTTCATTCGCATGCGCTGCCAAGAAGTATTGCTTCTGATTAAAGCTGGAGCCCCAAGCGACAATAGTTTTACCGCTGGCTTTAAAACGGTCCAAGCCTGCTGCAACTTCGCGCAACATCGGCAAACCGGCGTTTTGCATTTCATCCAGCAATAACACGATACTGGTTATTTTTTTGTCTTTCGCTGCGGCGTCCAAGACATCAAGTACATCGCGCAACTGGGTATAATCTTTTTTCTCTCCCTGCGCTTGCATCATCAATAACTGGCTAGTACTGCCGCTTTGCTGCTCGACCAGATTGCCGCGCAAATCCAAGATTAATGCGGTTTTATCGTCCAGTTTTTTAATGCCGCCACCAAACAGCCCTACGGCTATAAAAATGATGACAATTAGAAAGAGCAAATTCAAAAAAATCCGTCGACCGCCATCCAGCATGCGCCAAAGAAAACTAAAGCTGCGCTGAGCATATCGTAGTAGAGACATCGTTACTCCTTTTTAAATCAATCTGGATAGTGCATGTTGCCGTCAACAACGGCATGTTGAGATTGTAATCCAGATAACTACCGCCGGATATACGTTCTAACAGGAAAAAAACGTTTAGGTAAAAAAAAACCCGCGACCTTATACAGGTTACGGGTTAAATCCAATTCCTTAGGAGGGTTTTGGAGGAGACAGGTGCAACTATAGTCGTCCAACGATAATTTTCCTAGTTTATTTTTCACATATCAGATATTCACAAAACATATAATTGATTCAGCAAGAGCTGCTCCAACATATAATGAACACCCTTCATTCAAAGCAACTTTTGTCATCAAGCGCAAACCCCTTCAAGAATTCAGCTGTAGGCAAACGCTTTCCTCCTGGCTTTTGCAACTCGAACAAACGCAACGCTCCTTCGCCACACGCCACCAGCAACATATGATCTTGCAGTATCAGTTGCCCGACTTTTGCTGAGTCAGGCCGCTCGGCTAATTCAGCACACCATAACTTTAGCGTTACGCCATTGACGACACCGCAAGCACCTGGGAACGGATTAAATGCGCGAATTTTTCGCTCTAATACAGTAGCAGGTAGCGCAAAGTCCAATGCGGCTTCTTCTTTAGCGATTTTGGCAGCGTAGGTAATCCCTTGCTCCGGCTGTGCAATCGCAGTTAGCCCGCCTGTGGGCAATTGCTGCAAAACACTCACGATCATTTGCCCGCCCAGCTCCGCCAATTTATCGTGCAAAGCCGTCGTAGTATCCGCAGCAGCAATTGGAATGCGCTGCATAGACAACATCGCTCCAGTATCTAACCCTTGATCCATTTGCATGATCGTGATGCCGGTTTCAGCGTCGCCCGCTTCAATAGCACGATGGATCGGCGCAGCACCGCGCCAGCGCGGCAATAAGGAAGCGTGAATATTCAGGCAACCATAGAGGGGAATAGTTAATATCGATTCCGGCAAAATTAAGCCATACGCAGCAACAATCATTACGTCATGCGGAGTTGCCTTCAGTAATTCATGCGCATCGTGTGCTTGTTCGGGGTATTTACCATCCAGCTTCAACGACATAGGCTGAAGAACCGGTATTTGATGCTGCAAAGCAAATTGCTTAACAGCAGAAGCATGGAGCTGCATTCCTCGCCCAGCCGGACGATCAGGTTGAGTTAGTACCAGCACCACTTCATGGCCTGCAGCTTGAATCGCGGCTAACGCGGTGGCAGCAAATTCAGGTGTCCCAGCAAATACTACCTTCATAAACGATTACGTCTAGGTGCTTGCGATGCGGCATTATTTCCTCGCCCACTGCTACGTTCCAATTCGCGTTCTTCTTTTAGCATCCGTGTTTTAATACGATTACGCTTTAAAGGCGATAAATACTCAACGAACACGATACCTTTTAAATGGTCTAGTTCATGTTGCACACAAACCGCCAATAAACCGTCGGCGTTCAGCTCAAACGGCTTGCCATCTAAATTCAGTGCACGCACGTTAACTTCGGTTGAACGTTCAACGCCATCGTAAATACCAGGTACCGAGAGGCAACCTTCGTCGTAGAGTATTTTTTCTTCGCTGGCCCAAGTAATTTCTGGGTTAATTAAAACTTGTAACTCATTTTGCGTTTCTGAAACATCTATCACCACAAGCTGAATATGCTCATCAACTTGTGAGGCAGCTAAGCCAACTCCAGGCGCTTCGTACATAGTTTCAGCCATATCAGCGACTAATTTCTTTAAACGGTCGTCAAAATTTGTCACTGGTTTTGCAATTTTATGCAGCCGTTTGTCTGGATAGCGTAGTATTGTTAATATTGTCATGGGACTTTCGCGCAACTTAAGCGCGTTTTCTCTTGCTAGTTCAAGGATTTATGTGCAAAATTTGATTCAAATTAGCAACTGTCGGTCTTAACCACTACTTAGCAACCGCAACCAATGAGGATATTTTTGATAATACTTCTCAAAATTGGCTGTACGCAATGGATAAATAATGAAAAAGTTTAGCACAATCGCGCTGCTCCTTGCTTTAAGCTCGTCAGTTTTTGCCGCTGATGAAATGAATGCACCTCAAACTCAATGTGCATTTTTGCCTAATGCGCCTGATCAGCATTTAGTCGTCAAGGGCGATACTTTATGGGGCATTTCCCAAATGTTTCTGGAACACGCTTGGTGCTGGCCGCAAGTTTGGGGCATGAATCGTGAAGACATTAAAAATCCACATTGGATTTACCCAGGTCAAATCGTCTACTTTGATCGCGCTGCAGGACGTCTGCGACTTGGTCAACCGGCTGGCGGCGGCGGTTCGGACACAAGCCCGGGCAATATACCAACGGTACGCCTTTCTCCACAAATACGCGGAGAAAATTTAGCCAGCAATGCTATCACCACAATTCCTTCCAACGTTATTGAGCCATTCTTATCGCAGCCATTAATTCTCGAAGAGAATGAATTAAAAGATACACCGCGCATTGTTTCAGCTCAACAAGGTCATGTGAATGCTGGTAAATCTGAAAAAGTTTATGCCATGGGTGATCTGCATGGCGGTAGCTTCTTCCAGGTGTATCGTCCGTCAACACCATTAAAAGATCCTGAGACCAATAAAATCATTGGTTACGAATCAGCTTACCTGGGCACGCTTAAATTAACCCGGGAAGGTAAAACTGATAATGAAGCGCATACGTTCTTAGTCACCACCTCAAAAGAAGAAATGACTGTGGGCGACCGGTTATTGCCTGTTCCTAATAGTGAAATGGCTAACTACGTTCCGCATCCGCCAAGCGCTGATGTCAATGCACGCATCGTTTCTATCTACGGCGGTGTTGCACAAGCGGGACAAAATCAAACGATCTCGATTAATCGCGGCTCAAAAGATGGCATCGATATCGGAACCGTATTGCAACTGTATCGTTTGGGCGACATCATTGCCGATAAAACCAAAAGCAAATCAGTCATCAAATTGCCTGATGAACAATACGGTACTTTATTTATCTATCGCGTATTTAAAAACATTTCTTACGGTCTGATTATGCAGGTAACCGATTCAGCTCAAGTCGGCGATATCGTCAGAAAGCCGGAATAAGGCGTTTGCGTGTCAGACGTAAGTGACTGGATACGATTAACTGCAACACCGGGAATTGGATGTGAAGCAGCAAGAAAATTGCTGCTTGAATTTGGTCTCCCAGATCAAATTTTTTCGGCAAGTTACGCAGCATTAAAACAGGTTGTTTCAGAACGGCAAGCAAAAGCACTTTGCGAGCCGCCAACTGAAACAATCCTGGCTTTAATTGAACGCACTCACTTGTGGTGCGCAGAACCAAATAACTTCCTCATCACGCTAGCCGATAACAACTATCCGACGCTGCTACTCGAAATCCCAGATCCGCCCACACTCCTATATGTAAAAGGCCGGATAGAGTTACTTAGTAACACCTCCATTGCCGTCGTTGGCAGTCGCAATGCCAGCACCCAAGGCTCAATCAATGCCAAACAATTCTCCAGCAACCTCAGTCAATCCGGGCTAACCATTGTTTCTGGTATGGCGCTGGGTATAGACACGGCCGCGCATGAGGGTGGACTAGAGAGTTTAGACTTAACTTCGGGTTCGACGATTGCCGTGATTGGCACCGGTGCAGATATTGTTTACCCAGCGCGTAACCGGGGCTTAGCACATAAAATAGCCGAGCACGGCTGCATTGTAAGTGAGTATGCACTTGGCACGCCCGCCATTGCCTCCAACTTCCCGCGCCGCAATCGCTTAATTTCTGGGTTATCCCAAGGTGTCTTAGTGATTGAAGCAGCGGCGCAATCCGGCTCTTTAATTACCGCACGCATGGCACTAGAACAAGGGCGCGATGTATTTGCCATTCCCGGCTCCATTCACTCCCCGCTCGCCAAAGGCTGCCATTTACTAATTAAGCAAGGTGCAAAACTGGTTGAAACTGCGCAGGATATTTTGCAAGAATTACGTTTAGATACGTTAGACAGCAAGCCAGAACCAGCACAATCCATGCTGCCATTCCCGTCCAATACAAATAACGAAATTGAAACTGAGGCTGAATCTGAACTGCTCATCGCAATCGGCTATGACCCAATTCACCCTGATGTCTTAGCGCAACGTTGCAATGTAGATAGTGGCGAACTGAGCGCTAAGTTACTGATGCTGGAGTTAGATGGTCACGTGGAAGTGTTGGCTGGCGGTTTATATCGCCGCCTGGGATAAATAGTTTCTTTAAAAACTTGAATCCTGACTCGCTAAAAGTTAAAGTAGCGTTATGTTTGATATTTTAGTTTACCTCTACGAGACCTATTACCGTCCTGATGCTTGCCCTGAGCCGCAAGCACTGGCTAAGAAACTGTCAGCGGTTGGTTTTGACGAAGATGAAATTTCCGAGGCCATCGACTGGTTAGATATATTGACTCAAACCACGCTAACTATTCCTGAACAGCCAGAATCAACCGGATTTCGTGTTTATGCAACGCAAGAAATCGCCATGCTGGGCATTCCTGCTGTTGGTTTTATTCATTTTTTGGAATCAGCGAAACTGCTTACTTCACAGCAACGCGAGATCGTTATTGAGCGCGCTTTAGCAGTAGACGATACGCCAATTACCTTGGATAAACTCAAAATCATCGTATTAATGATGCTTTGGAGCCAAGGGAAAGAACCTGATTTGCTGATGTTTGATGAGCTTTTATTATCTGATGAAGTCATCAAACCACATCTTTTGCACTAACACTCTGCTCTCGCACGGCAAATAATCCTTCGCTTATTGCTGATTTGCAAGCAAGTTATTACATAACTTACAATGCAAATACCAAGTTAAACGCAAAATTACCCTATAACAGCGTGTATTTTACAAATTTGCTTTATCATTGGCGAAATTTTGCACTATAGCTTTACCTCGGTTACAACTATAGTGTTTACTTGCGCCATATTAGAATTTACCTGAGAACAAAAAAATGACCAAAACCCTCATCATCGCCGAAAAGCCTTCTGTCGCCTCTGACATTGCCAAGGCCCTAGGTGGTTTCACCAAACACGATGAGTACTTTGAATCCGATGACTACGTCCTGTCTTCCGCTGTCGGGCATTTGCTCGAAATTACAGTGCCGGAAGAATATGACGTCAAGCGCGGCAAATGGAGTTTTGCTAATTTACCGATGATACCGCCGCACTTTGCGTTGAATCCCATTGCTAAAACCGAAGCACGCTTAAAAGTTCTCACTAAATTAATTAAACGCAAAGATGTATCCGCCCTAATCAACGCATGCGATGCGGGCCGCGAAGGTGAACTGATTTTCCGCCTGATTGCACAGCACGCCAAAGCCAAACAGCCGGTAACGCGCTTATGGTTACAATCCATGACCCAAAACGCAATACGCGACGGTTTCTCACGCTTGCGTACTGACAGCGAAATGCTACCGTTAGCCGATGCAGCGCGTTGCCGCTCGGAAGCAGATTGGCTGATCGGAATTAACGGCACCCGCGCCATGACCGCGTTTAACTCGAAAGAAGGCGGTTTTTACCTGACTACAGTAGGTCGGGTACAAACCCCAACGCTGTCGATTGTGGTGGAACGCGAAGAAAAAATTAAACAATTTGTGCCACGCGCTTATTGGGAAGTACGCGCTGAATTTGTCTGCGCCGCTGGTATTTATGAAGGCCGCTGGCTCGATCATCAGCATAAAAAGAATGAATTAGATCCAGAGCAACGCGCTGAACGCTTATGGAGCCAAACTGCTGCTGATTCGATCGTGACGGCGTGCCGTAACAAGATTGGCGTGGTTACAGAAGAATCAAAACCAGCCACACAATTAGCACCGGCCTTATTTGACTTGACCAGCTTACAACGCGAAGCCAACTCACGCTTTGGCTTCTCCGCTAAAAACACGCTCGGTTTAGCTCAAGCCTTGTATGAAAAACATAAAGTATTGACGTATCCGCGTACCGATTCACGTCATTTGCCGGAAGACTATATTGCTTCGGTGAAGCAAACGTTGGAAGTGATTTCAGAAAATAATAATTACCAACAGTTTTCATCCACCATTTTGAATCAAGGCTGGGTTAAGCCAAACAAACGGATTTTTGATAACACAAAAATCTCGGATCACTTTGCTATTATCCCAACCACACAAGCGCCTAAAAACTTATCCGAACCAGAACAAAAACTGTATGACTTAGTCACACGGCGCTTTATGGCGGTGTTTTTCCCAGCAGCAGAATTCCAGATCACGACCCGTATCACCGAAGTCTCCGGACATCATTTCAAAACCGACGGTAAGGTCATGACCAAACCCGGCTGGTTGGCTATTTATGGTAAAGAAATGGCCGCCGACGGTGAAGATAACGGCACTCTGGTCGCCGTCGCCAAAAACGAAAAAGTCAAAACCGAATCGATACACGGCAATGAGTTAGTCACTAAACCGCCAGCCCGCTATACCGAAGCGACGATTTTATCGGCGATGGAAGGTGCCGGTAAATTGATGGATGACGATGAATTACGCGCCGCCATGACAGGCAAAGGTTTAGGTACACCAGCGACCCGCGCCACCATTATTGAAGGCTTGCTGACTGAACGCTATTTATTACGTGAGGGCCGCGAATTACAACCGACCGCCAAAGCGTTCCAGCTGATGACGTTGCTACGCGGCTTGGGTGTGGATGAACTCACCTCACCGGAACTCACCGGCGGCTGGGAACATAAACTCGCGCAAATGGAAAAAGGCCAAATTAGCCGTGAAGAATTCATGCGCGAAATTGCCCAGATGACCCAAATCATCGTCAAGCGCGCCAAAGAATACAACAACGACACGATCCCCGGCGACTACTCCACCTTAACTACGCCATGCCCGCATTGCGGCGGGGTAGTGAAAGAAAACTACCGTCGTTTCGCCTGCACCAAATGCGAGTTTAATATTTCCAAAACGCCAGGCAGCCGTCAGTTTGAAGTAGCCGAAGTGGAAGAGTTATTAGCCAAACGTGAAATCGGTCCGCTGCAAGGCTTCCGCTCTAAAATGGGTCGCCCGTTTGCCGCCATTCTGAAAATTGTGCCTGACGATGAAGGTACTAATCTCAAGCTCGAATTCGACTTTGGACAAAATCAAGATGACGAAGACGCTGAACCAGTCGATTTCACCGGACATGCCGTATTAGGGCCTTGCCCAAAATGCGCGTCCAATGTGTACGAACTCGGTTTGGGTTATGTATGTGAAAAGACAGTGGCAAAACCGAAGGCCTGTGATTTCCGCAGCGGCCGGATTATCTTGCAACAAGAGATTTTGCCTGAGCAAATGGTTAAATTGCTGGTTGATGGCAAAACTGACTTATTACCTGGCTTTATCTCACAACGCACCCGTCGCCCGTTTAAAGCATTTTTGGTGAAAGCCAAAGACGGCAAGATCAGCTTTGAATTTGAAGAACGCAAACCTAAAGTAGCTGGTGCAGCTAAAAAGCCGGTTAAGAAAGCGGCGGCGAAAACAAAAGTAGCTGCTTAAATTCGTTATAGCGACACACCATACCGTCAACAACGTCATTCCCGCGCAGGCGGGAATCTAGGTTAACACGGCGCATCGTTAAATAAACAATGCGGCTTTTGATGGTTTGGTGATGGAATAAGACGTAGGGTGGGCACGGTTTTTTGTGTCCACGCGTTACCTCCGATTAAAGACATCCCCAAAAAAATCCATTGTTTATTAACCGTTACGCTTGGTGTAGTAGGGATTTTGAGTGGCATGCCACTCACCTACGGAACGGTCTGTGCATGCAGGCACAGACTCCCTCCCTATAGGAATACAGGGGCACAAAACCGTGCCCACCCTACGCAAAGATGACGATAAATGTAACCCTGCATAAAATGACGTTATCGAAAAAAAAGCCGATCAATTGAACTGACCCCATTTAGTTGGACAGATTAATTGCTAGGCTACCGAGGGCTGATTTCTGTATTGCACAGGACTCAGCCCTTTTAATTTCAGTTTAATGCGGTCGTAATTATAGTAGCGAATATAGTT